>DASQJY010000027.1:0-80582 GCA_035630815.1 Thermoanaerobaculia bacterium | reverse complement strand
GAAATTCAAGTGGGCGAAGCGCTGCGTTACACGATGTTTTTTACACTCGCAGTGGTCAATGCCATCAATTTACGCCGGCTTATTCGCCTTGCAGTGGATGCGCGAACCACGTGCCAATAGTTTTGAGACAGCCTCCTGCGGTCACCGCACTCCAAAGCTGCGCTACCTCGACAGGTGCACCATGAACCCCACACCCTCCCGCCCCACCGTCGGCACGAGCGTCCAGTTCGCACGCGCGTTGCGGTTGGCGCGGGCGACGGTGGTGCCGACCAGGGTGCCGATGGCGGCGCCCGCGAGGACGTCGGAGGTGTGGTGGGCGTCGTGGTAGACGCGGGCGAAGCCGACGCCGCCGGCAAGGGTGTAGGCGACCCAGCGCACCCAGCGCCGGTCGTCGTAGTGCGTGGCGATGACGCTGGCCACCGCGAAAGCCTGGGTGGCGTGGTTGGAGGGGAACGAGTCGTCCTTCCCGTCGTTCGGGCGCGCGCGCTGCGTCGCGAACTTCAGCGCGGGGGTGATCCCTTTCGAGGCGATGACGCTGCTCAGGAAGGCGTCGAAGGCCACGTTGCGGGCGCGCTCGTTCTTCCCGGCCAGGCCGTAGAGGAGGAAGCCGGCCATGACTTTGTCCGACGCGCCGCCGCCGAACGGCTCGACGTGGCGGGCGGCGGTGCCGATCGCGGCGGCGTCGTTGTTGCGGACCACGTCCGCGATCTCATGGTCGAGGAGCAGCGCACCGCCCACGACGGCGGTGGTGACGGCGACGCTCCTCCACTGGCGCACCGGCGCTTTGGCCACCTCGACGACGCTGTGCACGGCGAGCTGCGGATAGCGGGACGCGCACGAGACGGTGCAGATGGCGGTCAGGACCAGGAGGAGGAATCGCATGCGCGGCGAGAGTACCGCAGGGGATGCCTACTGCTGCACGATCTCGCGCCACCGCGCGCCGTTTGCCTCGAAGTGCACCGTGGTCCGAAGCGTGAGCGGCTCGGCCGGGTCGCGCACGCTGGTGTAGGCCTGGGTGAAGACCGAGATCGTCTTCGTGTCGCCGGCGGCGATCTGCTCGTTCACGAGGCGGCGCACGGGACGGATGGTGTACGTGACCATGCCGGGCGCCGTGATCTCGAGCTGGCGGACGGTGATGGCGGTGGTGGCGTTGTTGCGGATCGACACTTCGAGCCTGATCGGTGCGGTCCGGCCGCTGCCGAAGAAGACGGTACCGGCGATGTCGGAGCTGACATCGGGCTGGGCGACGCTGGCTGGACGCGTGCTGCCGGCGGAGCTGCAGCCGGCGATGAGGATGAGGACGAGAGCGGGGAAGACGGAACGACGCATCGGTACCTCCGATGCGTCGGGGCACGCAAGGTTTAGGCCGCCGCTTCGTTCCGGGTGTCGCTGGTGATCCGTCCATCGCGGATCTCGACCACCCGGCTGGCCCGCCGCGCGAGGGCCGGATCGTGGGTAATGATGATCAGCGTCCGGCCGCTCTGCCAGAGCTCATTGAAGATGGACATGATGTCGGTGCCGGAGCTGGTGTCGAGGTTGCCGGTCGGCTCGTCGGCCAGGAGGATGTCGGGGTTCATGGCCAGGGCTCGGGCGATGGCCACACGCTGCATCTGGCCGCCGGAGAGCTCGGTCGGCTTGTGATCGACGCGGTCGCCGAGGCCGACTTTCTCGAGCAGCTCGTTCGAGCGGGTGCGGCGCTCTTTCGGCGAGATGCCGCCGAACAGCATCGGCAGCTCGACGTTCTCGAGCGCGGAGAGATGCGGCAGGAGGTTGAAGCTCTGGAAGACGAAGCCGACCCGGCGGTTGCGGATCTCCGCCAACTCGTCGCGCGTCACGCCGGCCACGTTGTCGCCGCCGATCTGGTATGTCCCGTCACTCGGCGTGTCGAGGCAGCCGAGGAGGTTCATGAGCGTCGACTTGCCGGAGCCGGAAGGGCCGACGATGGCCACGAACTCGCCCGGATAGACGTCGAGGTCGATCCCCTTCAGCGCTTCGACTTTGACCTTGCCGGTGTCGTACACCTTGCGGATGTTCGACATGCGGATGATGGTGCCGTTGGTGTTCATGCGATGAATTCCTATTCGTACCGCAGTGTCGCGGCAGGATCGATTCGCGCGGCCCGCCGCGCAGGGAAATACCCGGCCAGCAGGCCGATGATGCCGAGGATGGCGGACGTTGCGGCGCCGATCTGGGGGGAGAGCGTCGGGCGTCCGAGGAACGCGAGGACTTCGTTGCCTTCGACCGGGAGGAACGTCGCGGCCGCGACGAGGAGCGTCGCGATCATGATGCCGGCGGCGCCGCCGATGAAGGTGTAGACGAGGCCTTCCAGGACGAACGGCCAGATGATCCAGCGCGCCTTTGCGCCGAGGGCCATCTTCACGCCGATCTCGCGCGTCCGCTCTTTCACCACCGCGTACATGATGTTGGCCACGCCGACGCCGCCGATGATGAGCGTGAGCGCGCCGACGATGCCGAGGAAGAGCTGGATGCCGACCATCATGGCCCGGTTGTTCTTCGAGGACTTGACCATGTCCCACGTGCCGAAGGCTCGGTCGTCGGTCGGGTCGTAGCCGTACTTCTTGCCCAGGATCTCGTTCAGGCGCTTCAGCGCGCCGACCATCTGCTCCGGCTCGTGCACCTGGATGACCACCACGTTCAGGCGGTCGCGCCCGAACTGCGCGCGCCAGGTGGTGTAGGGGATGACGGCGTGGGTCTTGTCCGGACCGCCGTACACGCCCATCTGCGTCTTCTTCTGCATGACCCCGATGACGGTGTAGGGGGCGTTGTTGATCAGCACCGTCTTGCCGACCGGATCCACCTTGTCGAAGATGTCGGTCGCGAGCTCGTCGCCGAGGAAGACCACGCGGCGGCGCTGCTCCTCGTCGGCGGCGTTGATCCAGCGTCCGCCGGCCACGGGATAGTGCACGCGGCTGTCGCCGTACGACCGGTGGGCTCCCATGACGCGCGCGTTGACGGTCTTGCGCTCGTACTGCATGGCCGTACGCCACGACACCACCTCGCCGTGCACGCTCTTGAGCTCCGGCATCTGCGCGCGCAGCATGTCGATGTCGTCGATGCGCGGACGGATCGGGCGTCCGGGAGGCATCCCCTGCCACGACTTGGTCGTCTCGCCGGGCCAGAGCACCGCCAGGTTTTCACCGGTGGAGCGGCGGTTCTTGTCCATCTGCCGCTTCAGCCCTTCGCCGAACGCCAGCAGCAGCAGGATTGCCACCGTGCCCCACGCGATCGCGGCGATGGTCAGGAAGGCACGCTTCTTCTGCAGCGAGCTGGCGGTCGCGAACTGGGAGAGGATGACGTGGAAGTCGTGTTTCATAGTTTCATCGCCACCACGGGATCCAGCCTCGACGCGTCCCGCGCCGGGAAGTAACCAGCCACCAGACCGACCAATCCGAGGGCGATGGCGGTGAACAACGCCACCACCGGCGAGACCTCGGGTTTGCCGACGTATTCGTAGAGAGAGGCGGGGAAGACCGCGCAGATGCCGAGGGCGAGCATGAAGCCGACGGCGCCGCCGAAGGCGGTGACCATCATGGTCTCGAGCAGGAACTGCGTGAGGATCAGGCGCGACTTGGCGCCGAGGGCCATCTTGATGCCGATCTCGCGGGTGCGCTCCTCGATGACCACGTTCATGATGTTCGAGACGCCGATGCCGCCGACGATGAGGGTCAGCACGCCGATGACGCCGAGGAAGGCGTTGAACGAGAGCATGAACACGTCGAAGAACTGGAACTGTTCGGTCGTGTCCCACATCGACATCGCTTCCTTGTCGTTGCGGTCGAAGCGGAGGCGGTTGCCGAAGGCGGCGCTGACGTTCTCGATCAGCTTCTTGGTGTTCTTGGAGTCGGCGGCCTGGAAGACCATGTTGTCGACGTACTTGTCGCCCGTCAGCGCGCGGAACGTGGAGGAGGGGATGAAGGCCTTCTCGTTGTCACGCCCGCTGTAGCTGGAGTCCTGCGATTTATTCACGAGCACGCCGACGACCTGGAACGGGGACTGGTTCACCAGGACCACTTTGCCGATGGCGTCCCCCGGCCCGAAGATGTTCTCCTTGAGCTTGTCGCCGAGGAAGATGGTCCGGCGCTGGTCGTGGTCGTCGATCGGGTTGATGAACCTGCCCCCTTCCGAGGGGATGAGGTTGCGCATCGCGCCGAACTCCGACGCCACTCCCGAGACGTCGATGGACATGGTCTTGGTCCCGTAGTCCAGCCGCATCGAGGTCATGTACTCGCCGGAGATCGCCTTCAGCCCGACCACCTCGGAACGGATGGCCGCGATGTCCTCCTCGGACACCCGCAGCCGCCGCCCCTTGCCGAGCCCTTCGTAAGGGATGGAGGTGAGCCCCGGCCAGGCGATCACGATCCGGTCGCCGAGACCGGCCGTGTTCTGGACCAACCGCTTGTGCAGCCCGGTCCCGAACGCCAGCATCAGGCTGATCGCCACCGTGCCCCACACGATGCCGAACACCGTGAGAAACGTGCGCAGCTTCTCGGTGCGCACGTCGCGGAGGAGTTGGCGGAAGACGTCTTTTAACGTGGCCATATCGTCGCGTTGCTCGTGTAGCTTGGTGTCGGGTGTCGGGTGTCAGGTGTCTGCGGTTTCTCGGCGCTCCTCGGGCGAGACACCACAGATACCTGACACCTGACACCTGCGCGAAGCGCGCTACGAGATTTCCTTCGGGGGACGTTCCACGACCTTCTCCCCCTTCTTCAGTCCCGAAACGATTTCGACGTTCAGGCCGTCGGAGATGCCGGTCTTCACTTCCACCTTTTTCGGATCGGCTTTCGGATCGGCCTGGGGGAGCTCGACGAAGGTCTTCTTGCCGCCGTCTTCGAAGGAGACGAGGCGCTCGGGGAGGACGAGGACGTCCTTTTTCTCGCGGATGATCACGTCGGCGTTGGCGGAGTAGCCGGCGCGGAGGACGACTTTCGCGTTCGGCTCGAGCTCGATCTCGACGTCGAAGAGCGTGGCCCCTTCCTTCTGCTGCGCCTGCGGGGCGATGCGCTGGACCTTGCCGGTCACGACGTCGGTCGGCAGGGCGCCGACCTTGATGCGCGCCTGCATGCCGGCCGAGAGCTTGCCGACGTCGATCTCATCGACCGTGCCTTTGAAGATCAGGTCGGACATGTCGGCGATGGTGGCCATCTCGGTGCCGGGTTGATAGGAGGTGAGGGGGACGATGGGGTCGCCTTCGTTGACGGCGCGGGTGAGGACGGTGCCGGCGGCCGGCGCGCGGATGATCGATTCCTGTCCGCCCGCGGTGAGGCGGCCGCGACGGGTGAGCTCGCGGTCTTGCTGCGCCTTGTTGAGCGCGACGCTGGCGAGCTCGAACGCTTCTTTCTTCTGGCCGACCGCTTCGGCCGGGAGCACGCCGCCGCGCGCCAGTTCCTGCGCGCGCTCGTACTCGCTCTGGGCGCGGCGGAAGGACGCGGAGGCGGATTCGACGCGGCGGTCGACTTCCGTCACCTCGAGGGGCGTGGGGTCGGGGGCGATCTCGAACAGCGGGTCGCCGGCCTCGACCGTATCGCCGACCTGCACGAGCGCACGGCGGACGATGCCGGAGATCTTCGATTTGACCTGGAACTTCTGGCGCGGCTGGATCTGCCCGATGGCGACCGCCTTCTCGACGATCGTGCCGTTCGTGACCTCGACCTCTTTCAGCCCATCCTCGCTCTTCTTCCCATTCCGCGCGACGGCATACACACCGACGCTGGCGAGCGCGAGGACGATCAGTACCACGAGGATCTTTCCGAGTCTGGACATGTCTTGCCTCTCCTGACGTAGGACGAATACGCCATCAAGTACGAAAAGTTGCAGAGAAGGTTAGGAGGCGTTGGCGCTTCGCGCTGGTGTCGGGTGTCGGGTGTCTGGGGTGTTGCGGCTGGCGGCACGAATTGGCGTCGGGCTTCAGGCGTCT
Source organism: Thermoanaerobaculia bacterium (assembly GCA_035630815.1). GTDB lineage: Bacteria > Acidobacteriota > Thermoanaerobaculia > Gp7-AA8 > Gp7-AA8 > QHVT01. The sequence goes on along the minus strand of DASQJY010000027.1, from coordinate 74,647 downwards.
GGGATCTCTCGGCTTGCGGGACCCGTCAGCCGGTGCTTCCCCGAGCCTGACGCCCGACGCCAATCCGTGCCGTGAGCCACAACACCCCAGACACCTGACACCCGACACCAACGCGCGCAGCGCGTCAACGCCGTACCCAGAACTCGACTCCGTTTTCGCTGAAGGAAGGACGAAAGTTCTTCTGCAGCCAGGCGTAGACGAGCGGCGCGCGGTGGGTGTTCGGGACGCCGTCGATGGTGGTGTAGGCGGTGGGGAAGGTGATCAGGGCGGCCCGGACGCTGCCGTCGCGCTCGAGGCGGGCGATCACTGCGCGCTGCGCGCTCTCGCGCTCGTACATCGGGACTTCGAGCTCGCGGATGGGGCAGGGGCGGTCGAAGATGAAGTAGAGCGTGGCGGCGTTGGCAAAGTCGTAGAAGGTCTCGTTCGGGCGGAGGTTCGTGGCCAGGAACTTCTGTGTGGAGCCGAGGGCCTTGTGCGTGAGCGGATCGACCACGGCGCCGCGGGCGCGGGGAGCGGCGGTGTATTCGGTCCAGTCCTTGATGTCCAGGCCGCCGCTGCGGCGGAGGGGGGAGCTGATGTCGAAGACGAGGGCGAACGGCTTGGCGAAGAAGACCAGGGCCACCGTCAGCACGACGGCGGCCGTGCGCGAGCGGCGGCGGACGGCGAGCAACGCCCCGGCCAGGAACGGCGCGAGGGCGAAGGCGAAGTAGAAATGGCGGCGGAGGACGTAGGCCGCTCCGGCCAGCACCATCCAGCCGGCGACGAGCCAGACCGCATCGTGGCGGCTCATCTTCAGCGGTGATTTCGCCAGGACGGCCGACGCGCCGATCAGCGCGACGAACCACATCATCAGCGCGAACAGCTCCGGATGCGACACCGCGGCGGTCATCTCGGCCAGCGTGCGCAGGCCGTGCGGGAGCTCGAGGCGGCCGATGACGTAGACGCCGCTCTCCCCCAGGACCTCGCCGAAGGTGGTGGTGATGAAGTGCGGCAGGAAGCCGAGAATCGCGAAGAGGATCAGCAGCGGGACCACGGCGATGGCGATGCCCTCGAGCAGCGGCACGATTGCGCGGGCGCGCAGGGCCGCAAGGACCGCGATCGCGGCGCTGCAGAGGGCGAGGTCGAGGCTCACCAGTGTCGACGCCACGAGGAGGATGCCGCAGGGGAGATACCAGCGCGGCGCGCGGAGTCGCGTTGCGGCGGCGGCGCCAGCGAGGGCGAGCAGCGGCAGGATCACCCGGTGCCAGAACGAGGCCGCGGGAAAGATGGCCAGGGAGAGGAACGTCGTCAGCAGCGCCAGCTCGGCGCTGGAGGTCACGGACAGCGCGGTGAAGTAGATCGCGGTGGCGGTGAGCGCCGCCAGGACCCGGCGCGAGCCGAGGATCGCGCCGAGGTCGGGGCGGATGAGCTGCATGGCCGCGAGATCGAGGCCTCCGTCGGTGAGGAGGCCGTGCAACGGGATGACGTCGCGGTACGGAAGCTCGCCACGGGCCATCTCCGAGGCCGGGAGCAGCGAATGGCCGTCCTCGAAGAAGTCCACCGCCGGCTTCGTGTTCGCCCCGATGAGCGCGAGCGGGTACGCCGCCGCGGCGATCGGGAACGCCGTCCATGCCGCGATCCGCAGGACCTTGCGGTGATCGACGCGCGCGAGGAGCAGCGGCGTGCCGAGCAGCCAGAGCAGGGCCAGCGGCCCGGCCACCGTCTTGTCGAGCAGGTGCATCTGGAAGAGGAACGCCAGCGGCGCGAAGGCGAACGCGATCGCGGGGCGCCTCTCCTTCGAGAGCACCCCCACGATCAGGCGCAGCGCGAACAGCGCGACCGCGGCGCGGAAGAACGTCGCGGCCGGCGTCCTGCCGAAGCCGGTGTCGAGGAACGCAAAGTAGAAGCTGAGCACGCAGGGGAAGAGGAGCGCGTCGGAGCGCGAGAAGCGCGGCTCGAGCTTCCGCGCGAAGACGATCGCGGCCGCCGCGACGCCGTGCAGCACCACGTGCCGGAACGTCCCGTAGTGCATCAGCGTGACAGGCGCGAGCCCCAGGGTCGCCGCGAACGACCAGCCGGCCCACTTCCTCTCGTTCAGCAACGGAACGACGCGCTGCCCGGCCAGCATGACGACGAAAGGAAGCAGGATGATCAGCGCGAACTGCCAGAGCGGTCCGGACGCGCTCAGCCCTTCACTCTGCAACGCCCCCGGCAACTCTCCGTCGCGCGCCCGCCACGCGAGGCGCGGCATCGACGCGACGGCCAGTGCGAGTCCCCACAGAGCGAGGGAAGCGCGGATGATCCAGGACACGGAGCGCATATTAAATGTTTGGAGTGCGGTGACCGCAGTCACCGCTTTCCCTTCGGCAGCCGCAGCTGCCGCCTTGTGCGTTCGGCGTCGCAGGCACAGAGTCAAAGCGGTGACTGCGGTCACCGCACTCCAAACTAAATCGGTGGGCCGGGCGGGATCGCCGGCAGCACCGGTGGCTGCCACGTTTCCGGTCTTGCGAGGAACCGTTCGATCTCGTCTCGGGTGGCGCGGCGGTGCGCGTTCTCGGCCTGGTCGTCGACGTTGGTGAGGCGGGCGGAGAGGCGGCGCAGTGCGTCCGCCGCTTCGGCGCGGACCTGCGGGGCGGCCTCGCGGTTGAGGGCGAGTTGCGCGGTGCGGGTCATGACCACGGTACGGACCGCGCGGGGGATGCGTCCCTGCTGCGCGGCGGCTTCGTTGAGGGCGTCGGTGACGTCGCGGAGGGTGAGGTTGTCGTCCTGCTGCGTGAGGCGGGCGGCGCGGGCGGGATCGAGGAGGGCCGAGATGGTGATGTCGGCGGAGGTCATGGCGGCGGCGATCGGGTCGAAGACCGGATCGGTGCGGCGGGGGAAGAGCTCCGTGTTCGCGTCGCCGTGCGCGTAGGACGGCGGCGGGATGAGCTCGACGATCCGGCGCGGGATCTCCAGGAACCGCGGCGTGAGCGTGGACATGACCGCGCTCAGCGCCTCGCGCTGCTGCCGGGCGTCGACGACGCGTTGCGCGGGGCCGCTTGTTTGATCGGTGGTATTGGCCTCCTTCACCGCGTAGGTATACGAGACGCCGCCGATCGATTTGGCGGCGGCTTCCAGTTGATAGCGATGGTGGAGGTAGAGCGGCAGCAGCACTTCTTCGAGCGACGAGAGCGGGCGCCCTTCGCTGATGTTGCGCAGCCCGAACTGCTCGAGGGCGATCCGGCGCACTTCGAGCTCGTGGCGCAGCGTCTCCACGGGGTCGCCACCGTTGTCCCAGACGGAGCCGAGCGGATGCGCCGCGCCTACCGGCCGTGAATGCGGGTCGCTGACGAAGAGCGGCGTGGCCCGTGCGAGCGCGTCGAGCTCCGCGTCGTTCGCCACCGGCGCGTAGGCATAGCGAATCGCCGCGATGTCGTACGGTCCGACGCCGGTGGCATACGCCTGCGAGAGGTCGAGGCGGCCGCTGGTGATGCGGACGTACGGTGCCGGATAGTCCATCACCGAGGCGCGGTTCTCGGTCGAAGCGGCCATGTTGTGGTCGAGGCCGAGCGTGTGGCCGACCTCATGCGCGGAGAGCTGGCGGATGCGCGCGAGCGCCATGATGGAGGGACTGGTATTCGGATCGAGCTCGTCGTACTGCGGCATGAGCCCGCGCGCGAGCATCACGTCCTGCCGGATGCGCAGCGACCCGAGGAGGACGTTGCCCTTGATGATCTCCCCGGTGCGCGGATCGGTGACGCCCGAGCCGTACGACCAGCCGCGCGTGGAGCGGTGCACCCAGTGGATGACGTTGTAGCGGACGTCCAGCGGGTCGGCGTCCGGCGGCAGCACCTGCACCTGGAAGCCATTCGGGAAGCCGGCCGCTTCGAAGGCCTGGTTCCACCACGATGCCCCTTCGACCAGCGCGCCGCGGATCGGCTCCGGGACGCCGTTGTCGACGTAATAGACGATGGGGCGGCCCGGCGCGATGCGGTGCTTCGCGATCCAGCGCTTCACGATCGGTTCGGTGAACGGTGAGGCGTAGTCGTAGAACTCGATCCCGAACACGCCGACGCGCGGGTCCTGCCGGCGCGGCACGAAGCCGGGCTCCGGCAGGGCCACGAAGGAGTGATGCTCGCGCACCGTGACCACGTCTGCGCTCGGCGCGACGCCGCTCACCAGGCTCCCGGGCCGGTCATTGGTGGTGAAGGTGAGCGTCGCCTCGACCTCGGTGTTGCGCGGGAACGCTTTCGTGCGCGGCAGGTAGATCGCGCTGCGGTTGCGGTCGAGCGAGTACGAGCCCTGCTGCGTCTCGCGCAGCCGGCGGGCGACGCCGTGCGCGTCGGAGAGGAAGAAGTCGGTCGCGTCGACCAGCACGCCGCGCGGCGTCGTCGACTCGATCTTGAACCCGGCCAGGATCGACTGCGCGAACGATTGTTCGACTGCCCTACGTTCGGAGGCGTCGTTGCTGAGGGCGCGGTACGCGTAGTTCGGCTGCACCATCAGCACCCGCGGGCCGACGCGCTCGAAGCGGATCAGTTGCGTCGAGCCGAGCTGCCCCCGATCGAGCCCGATCGGATTCGAGCCGACGCCCGACGCCAGCGAGACCTGCCAGATCAGCTCCTCCCCGAAGCGGGTGATCTCCATCAGGAGCTTGCCGTTCGTTTCGTCCCAGCGGAGCGGGACGAAGCCTTCGAGGTGCGTGACCGCGGACTGTGGCGCGGGAGACGCCGCAGGAGCCGGGGCGGCGGTCGGCGCCGAGGCGCAGGCGGTAGCTACGAGAGCAAAGGCAACAATCGCGCGTCGCATAGACGCGCGATTGTACGGTCTGCCTATTCTCCCAATGCCGCGTACTTGACGATCCGCCAGCGCGCCCCTTGCGCGTCGCGGATGCGGGCGGCGAGCTTTTCGTGGACGTCGGTCCAGCCCGTCCACTTGTCGAAGAAGGCCGCGGTGGCGGCCTTGTCTCCGTTCTGCTGGAGGCGGAGCACTTCGGTGAGGAGCGAGTGGACAGCGTCGGAGTAGCGCGTGTAGTCGATGGTCAGGCGGCCGGTGCGGGCGTCGGGCTTGATCAGGCCTTTGTCGACGAACCAGTTGAACTGGATGAGCTGCATGGTCTGGTACGGCTGGTCGCGGCGCGGCTTGACGTTCTGCAGCGTGCGGCGGATGCCGCTGGCCTGGATGGCGCGCAGCGAGGCGTGGTTCATCCGCTGCAGCGAGAAGAGCGAGACCAGGTCGGACTTCATCTCCTCGGTCGCATCGGCGTAATCCTCGAGCGCGACGTCGAGCGTGCGGCCCTGCTTGTCGCGGTCCGGCCCGAGGTAGTGACCGATCTCGTGCCAGAGCGTGCGCAGGAAGTTGCCCTCGTCCGCGAGGTCCTGCGCGTGCGCATCCGCGGTGGCCGCGCGCCAGACGCGCAGGTCGGACGCGAAGATGTCGGGATGCTTCATGATGTTCTCGCGCAACATGATCGTGCGGCCGTAGCGGCGCGAGAAGAGGGCGTCGTTCGGGAGGATGGTCGCGGTGTTGGTGCCGCGCGCCTGCCCGAAGTCGGCGATGACGTGGTAGACGCCGACCGGGATGTCGTCGCGTACGCGCTTGTCGTTCTCGTACGGGAGCGCGTCCTCGATGGCCTGCAGGCCGCCCAGCGCCTTGCGCAGCTCGGTGGTGGCGCTCTCGTTCAGCAGCAGGATGCTCATGCTGTGGAAGGCCTTCACGCCGTACAGCGCGTCGTCGTAGGTCTCGTACGCGCCGATCTGCGCGTTGAGGCGGTTGAAGCGGCCGGTGACCCACGACGCGTCGCCGCTCTCGTAGTCGTTGGTGATGAAGTCGCGGGCGCGGTGGCGGAGGTAGCGCGCGAGCTCTTCGTCGCTCGGCTCGAGCGTCGTCGCGGCGCGCATGAGGAGGTTGTACGCCTGCACGAGTTCATCCGGATATGCGACCGGATACGGCACGGCGTAGAACTTCGACGGATCGGGATCGGCCTGCATCGCGCGCAGGTGCTCCAGGAGACCGGGATGCAGCAGGCGGATCAGGGCGAACGCGTTGAGGGTGGTGATGTCGTTGCCGAGGCTGCTCTTCGTGGCGCGGCGGACGACGGTGCGCTCCGCGAGGATGTCGTCGCGCAGTCCCGGGTTCGCGGCCAGGAACGCGTCGATCTCCTCGCGCGTGGCGTCGGCCGGATAGACGTTGCGTCCCGGAGTCTGCGCAGCGACCGGCAGGAAGGGCTCGCGCTTGTTGTCGAGCGTCGCCGCGATCGGGCCCTGGTTGAGGCGGTAGAGGTCGATGAGGTTCTGCGTGCGCTTCGGCTGCCCGAGGCTGACGTCGAGGACGCGGAGTTTGTCGAGCGACGGGCGTGCCTCGGCGTGCCGCGACGTTTCGTACAGCCGCTGCATGATCGCGCCGACTTCGAACAGGTCCTTGAGCGCCGCGCGCTCGTGCGGAGTGAGCTTCGAGAGGTCCGGGTCGAGCCGGATGGTCTCTGTCTTGTCGAGGATCGCCTGCGACTGGGCCTCGGTCCAGTAGCCGGGCGGTACTTCCGGTTTGTCCTGCGCAGACGCCGTGAGGGCCACGGCGAGTGTCCATGAAAGAATCGTTCTCATGGCGGGGGAAACTATCATCTCGCGCCGTACATTGCGTATGTGTCTGCTCACGATTGCCCACCGGGCGGACGCCCGGTTCCCGCTCGTCATCGCCGCCAACCGCGACGAGGACTACGACCGCCCGACCCACGACGCTCATTTCTGGAGCGACGCCCCCGGCGTCCTCGGCGGCCGGGACGCGCTGGCCAACGGCTCCTGGCTGGCCATCGCCCGCACCGGCCGCTTCGCCGCCGTGACGAACCTCCGCGGCGCGGAACGGAAGAGCCGCTCCCGCGGCGCGCTGGTGCGCGACTTCGTGACGGGCGACGTGACGCCGGCGGCGTATGCGCAGTGGATCTCGCAGCGGGCGGAGGAGTACGCCGGCTTCCACTTCTTCGCCGGCGAGGCGGGTGGCGAGGCGGTTTACGTGACGCCGCAATCGCACGCCCCCCTCGAGCCGGGGATTCACGCGGTCAGCAACGCGCCGGTGGGGGAGGAGTGGCCGAAGACCGCCCTCGCCGCGGAGGAGATGAAGCTCGCGCTGCGCATGGACGACGCGGAGTCGATGGTGCTGGTCCTGATGCAGTTCCTCGCATTACCCCGCGGCACGGACGACGTGCGGAGCGAGGTCTTCATCAAAGGCGACCGCTACGGCACGCGTGCGTCGACCGTGATCGTGGTGACGGAAAACGAGATCGTGTTCGGAGAGCAGAGCTTTACGCGGGGCGGGGTGGAGTACGGGAAGAACCGGCTCTTCCGGACCGGACGCGTTTGAACCGCAGCCAACGACGAACTTACTCGCTGGCTTTCCCCACCTGCGCTTCATGATCGGCGATGCGTAGCCGGTTGTGCACGTCGCGCACGCCGCGGCAGGAATGGGCGATGTCGTCCGCGAGGCGTTTTTCCCAACGGCTGCCGACCATGCCGTTGAGCGTCACCTCGCCGTTCTCCACCGTCACCTCGACTTCGGTGGCGTCGATGCCGTCGTGGTCGGTCAGCAGCTCGTTCACGGTGTCGCGCATGCGCTCGTCGCTCGGGCGCCAGTTCTTCGGGCCGCGTCCGCGCATGCTGGGGCCGGCTGGCCGCGGTTCGCGCGTGTACTGATCGCCGCGGCCGCCGCCGCTCCAGCCGCCGTCGCGGGCGTAGTCGTCGCCGAAGCCGCCACGATGCGTGTCGCGCGCGTAGTCGCCGCCGAAGTCGGCGCCGGGATATCCGCCGCGGTTCCGCTCGCCAAAGTCGCGATCATCTCGATTGGGCATACGAGGTCTCCTTCGACAGAGGAGCTGTGCAATTCACGGGCTAAACTCGTCGTATGGACTGCGGTACGCGGCTGGAGCGCGCGACCCGCTGAGCAGGTGTAGGATTGAAGGCGAATACTCGTATGAAAACGCCTGCATTGCTGCTCGCGCTCCTGCTCACCACCGCATGTGCCTCGAGCGACGGGTTCGTCGGCAACGAGGTCGAGAACTGCCAGCCCGGTTCGGACATCGAGCTGAGCGCCGGGGCCGGCGAGGCCTCCGTCTTTCCCGACGGCCGCGTCATCGTCATGGTCGAAGTGGCGAACAACTCCGATCACACGTTCACCGTGGAGAGCGTGCGCGTCGATCCGGCGTCGCGGGACGAACACCAGCGGTACGAGGTGCAGGGCGGATCCCGCGCTTTCGATCGCGAGATCGCCGAGGCCGAGGACGCGCTGTTCGAGGTGCCGGTCACGGTGCGAACGCGGGACACGATCGATCGTGGCGTGAGGCAGGGCGGCGTCACCGCCGCCGTCCAGGTCGCCGTGACCGTGAAGTTGACCGACGGGAACTCGGCGCGCTGCCAGTTCGTGATCCCGATGCGTTTCTGACGGCCGGCGTTGGCGCCGGCAGATCGAGCGTGCCGAGGTACGTGACCGGAACGTGCGAGACCGGCTCGATGCCGGAGAGCGTTGCGCGCGCGAAGCCGCGCAGGACCAGCTCGCGGTTGATGAAGAGCGCGTCGGGGGAGCGGTAGACGAAGTGGCCGCCGGACGTCTGCTCGAGCGACACCCAGCGCGAGACGAGCGTCCATTCGAGCATCGTCCGCGCTGAAGCGTCGTCGGTGACGGCAACGCCGGCGAGCGTCACGCGTTCGGACTTCCCGTGGCGCTCGACGACCAGCGTGCGGCCGTTCTCGACTGCCGTGACGCGCACCGTCGCGCCTTCGGCGCGCAGGGCGATGAAGAGGGTGAGGAGCAGCAGGATGTGCCTGGTATTCATGTCTCTGTTTCGGGTGCAGAGACGAAAAGCCGCGCGTCGCGAACGGACGCGGTTCAGTGGGAACAAAAGGATAGCACGAGACCGGTAGATTCATGCTACTGCAGAGCTTAAGTGGCACTGTCCTCGCAACTTAGGAGCGCAGGAGGACGCATGAATAACAATCGTGATGTGTTGTCGGGCTCTGATCTCGAGATGCCGAGCGGCTTTGAGGTTGAGGCGGCGACGTTTCACGCGCCGGTCGTGACGGAAGTGACCGTCGTCATGCCGGAGCGCTCCGGATCGGAACCGAAAGCAAGCATGAAAGAGAAGCTCGACTCGCTGAAGATGCAGTCGAAGGCGAAGCTTCACGACGCGCAGCACCTGATGAGCGAGAAGTCGGCCGTGATGAAGAGCTCGTTGCAGCGCTCCATGACGACCGCCAGGACGCAGATGCAGCAGAAGATGATGACGGCCAGGAGCACGGCGGATCGCTCGATGGTTCAGGCGAAGACGTCGGTGCACACCGGTTTCAACGACATGCAGTCGGACATGAAGGTCAACCCGATGAAGTGGGCCGGCATCGCCGCGGGCTCCGGCTTCGCCATCGGCTTGATCGGACGCTACATCCACTGGCGCAACAAGCACCGTCACGTTCACGGCATGCCGCAGCTCGTGATCATCGAGTCGGCATGCTGAACTGACACAACTTCGGATGCATCCTGAAGCGGCGGGCAATGGTGCCCGCCGTTTCTGTTTCTGCGGATGGTGGCGGGTGTCAGGTGTCTGGGCTCTCTCGGCTTGTGGAGCGCGTGAGTGCGACACTCCCGGAAGCGTGAGGCCCGACGCCCACGTTTCCGTCCAAGCTCACCTCCCCGACACCTGACATCCGGCACCATCCGGTCTTCTCTGACAGTAGTGAAGCGGGGTGGCGAAACGTTTCAACGAATTTCGGCCGTTGCAGTAACTTGTCTTCGTGGATGAAGACGCCAACGCCCGGCCCGACGAAGATCTCGAGGAGCCGATCGAAGAAGTAGAAGACCCCACCGTCTGCGCGGCGTGCGGATCGCCTGAAATCGCCCGCACGTCGCGCGCACTCATGTTCATGGTCACCGCGGTGGCGACGGCCGGCGTCGGCGTCGCGGTCGGCCTCACCGACGCCGCCTTCTTCGCCGTCCTCGCCTTCGGCGTCTACTTCCTGATCTCGGGACGCTGGCGCTGCAGCGAGTGCGGGGAGACGTGGGACTGAGCATTTGGAGTGCGGTGACCGCAGTCACCGCTTTTCCTTCGGCAGCCGCAGCTGCCGCCTTGTGCGTTCGCGTCGCCCGCACCCAGTCAAAGCGGTGACTGCGGTCACCGCACTCCAAAGCTCGCGGTGTTTCAGCGGACGCTCGCGGTGTTTCAGGGGACGCTCGCGGTGTTTCGGGGGACACTCGCGGTGTTTCAGGGGACGCTCGCGGTATTTCAGGGGACGCTCGCGGTGTTTCAGGGGACACTCGCGGTGTTTCAGGGGACGCTCGAGGTGTCCCGGCCGAAGCTCGAGGTGTCCCGGCGGAAGCTCGAGGTGTCTCGGCGGAAGCTCGAGGTGTCCCGGCGGAAGCTCGAGGTGTCCCGGCGGAAGCTCGAGGTGTCCCGGCGGATACCCGAGGTGTCCCCGTCGCTGCGGCGTGCGTCGATCGGAATCACGTTCGGCGGGCTCGGCGCGCGAGGCCGATGACACTGCCGCCGATGATCAGCAGGGCGCCGCTCACCGTTCGCGCGGTGAGCGGCTCGCCGAGCACGATCACGCCGAGGGCCACGGCGACCGGGATCTGGCCGTAATAGATGATGCTGGTGAGTGACGGCGCGAGCTGCGTCGTCACTCGCACCCAGAGGGTGTGCGCGATGAGCGTCACGCCGATGGCCAGGAAGAGCAGGCCGGCCCAGTCGCGCGCGGTGAGCGTCCACTCCGTTCGCGTCACGAAGAACGAGAAGAAGAGCAGCGCGAAGGCGAACTGGCCGAACGTGCGCATCGGCGTGGCGATGTGCGACCAGCGCTGGTGCAGCAGCGGCAGCACCGCATAGAAGAACGCGCTGATGGTCGCCAGCAGCATCCCCAGCGCGACCTCGTTTGCGAGCGTGAAGTGCGGGACCACGAGAATCGCGCCGATGGCCGCGAGCAGCACCGCCGCGATGTCGCTCCAGCGCGGGCGATGGTCGACGAATACTGCGCCGAGGATCAGCAGGTGTACGCCGTACGTCGACTGCCCGATGGCCGCGATCGAGGCCGACGACGCCTTGACGGCGAAGAAGAGCGTGATCCAGTGGACGAAGAAGAGGAAGCCGATGATCGCGAGGCGTGCTACGTCGCGCCGCGGCAGCCGTTGCAATGAGCCGCGAGATGCCAGCACTGCCGCGACCACCATCGTGGCCACGGTCAGCCGGAAGATCCCGATGGTGTACGGATTCGCGGAGATCGTCCGCACCACCACCGGGATGCAGCCGAACAGCAGCAGTGCGACGACGGCTTCGAGGGCGATGCGCAGCACGCGGCGGAGTATAGACACCGGATGTTCAAGCATCGGTGACAAAGGGGCATGCGGGCAGGCGTATGTTGAATTCAGATCCGGAGGTCCAGCATGCGTTCCGTGGCAATCGTCGGTTCGGGAATCGTGGGGCTCACCGCGGCGCACGCGCTGCGGCGTGAGGGATGCGACGTCACGCTTTACTCCGATCGCACGCCGGAGCAATGGCTGCGCGAGAGCCGTCCGACCGGTACCGCCGCCCGTTTCGAGCAGGCGCTGTCGTACGAGCGGTCGCTCGGCCTCAATCACTGGGACGACGCGGCCCCCCACGGCGAAGGGGTGTTCCTCACGTTCTGCCCGACGGCCCGCAACCAGCTCGTGCGGCTCTTCGGCCGTGGCGCGAAGCCGTTCCAGGCAGTCGACCTGCGCATGCAGTGTCATCGCTGGATGCACGACTTCGACGGCCGCCTGGAGATCGAGTCGGTGACGGTGGAGCGGCTGGACCGGATCGCGGCGCAGCACGACCTGACCATCGTCGCGGCGGGAAAAGCGGAGCTGGCGCAGCTCTTCGAGCGCGACGCCACGCGGTCGCAGTACGACGCGCCGCAACGGCACCTGGCGATGGTCATCGCGACCGGGCGGATGTCGGTCGACGGCTGTCCGTTCCTCCCGGTGAAGTTCGAGTTCCTCGGCACGGACGGTGAGATCTTCTTCGTGCCGTACCTGCACAAGGACGAAGGTCCGGCCTGGAACATCGTGGTCGAGGCGCGGCCGGGCTCGCGCATCGATTGCTTCTCCCGCGCCACCACCGGAGACGGCGTGCTGGCGACCATGAAGGACGTGGTGCGCGAGCTGTTCCCCTGGAGTGCCGAGTGGACGCGCACGATGAAGCTCGCCGACCCGCTCGGCTGGCTGACCGGACGCATCGCACCGACCGTGCGGAAGCCGTACGCCGTGCTCCCCTCGGGGCGCGTCGTCGCCGCGCTCGGCGATACCGCGATCTCGTACGACCCGATCGCCGCGCAGGGGGCGAACAGCGGCGTGAAGCAGACCAGGCACCTCGTCGAGCGGATCGTGCAGCACGAGGGGGGCTTCTCCGCCGGCTGGATCGCCGCGACGTTCGACGATTACTGGAACGAGCAGGCGCGCTTCGCCTGCACGTTCAACAACATGTTCCTCGACCCGATCACCGCACCGGCGAAGGAGATCCTGATCGCCCAGTACGGCAGCGACGGCCGCGCGGACAACACGAGCGCGCAACAGCAGATCGCGGACGCGTTCTTCGCCAACTTCAACGACCCGCGCGAGCTGACCGAGGCGTTCGTGGACATGCGGAAGGCGCGGGAGTTCATTCGCGGAGTGAGCGGGTCGGCGTTGTGGAGTGGGATTCGGGGGAGGGCGGGGATTGCTGCGAACCAGTTGGTGTCAGGTGTCAGGTCTCTGGGGCGTGTCGCCCGGGCGAAAGACCCCGGACACCCGACACCAGGCACCATCACACGCGGCAGCGTGTGATATCACCTCCCGGTGACCGACTTTCGCTCCGACAACACTCACGGCGCTTCACCCGAGATCCTCGAGGTGTTGACGCGGATCGCGGCGGGGACCATCACGTCCTACGGCAACGACGAGATCACGGCGCGGGTGCGGGAGCGCTGCCGCGAGTTGTTCGAGACCGATCTCGAGATCCTGCCGCTGGCGACCGGCACGGGGGCCAACGCGCTGTCGATCGCCGCGATGACGCCGCCGTGGGGAGGCATCTTCTGCCACGACGACGCACACATTCATCGCGACGAAATGGGGGCGCCGGAGTTCTTCACGCAAGGGGCGAAGCTGTTTCCCATCCCCGGTCCGCACGGGAAGCTGGAGGCGGCGACGCTGGCCGGCGTCATCGACGACATCGCATGCGAAGGGCGCACGGCGAAGCCTTCGTGCGTCAGCCTGACGCAGGCCACCGAGGCGGGGACGGTCTACACGCCGGATGAAGTGCGCGCACTTTGCGAGGTCGCGCATGCGCGCGGCTGCCGCGCGCACATGGACGGGGCGCGATTCGCCAACGCCGTCGTGTCCAGCGGCGCCTCGCTGGCTGACCTCACGTGGCGTGCGGGTGTGGACGTGCTGGTCTTCGGTGCGACCAAGAACGGCGCTCTCGCGGCGGAGCTGATCGTGATGTTCGACAAATCGCTCGCGGAGGAGCTGCGGACGCGCTGGCATCGCGGCGGACATCGCTACTCGAAGATGCGCTTCCTCTCCGGCCAGTTCGAGGCCTATCTTGCGGATGACCTCTGGCTGCGCAACGCGAGACACGCGAACGCCATGGCCGCGCGGCTCGCTGCCGCCATGCCGGAGCTGCTGATGCCGGTGGAGGCGAACGTGGTCTTCGCACGGCTCGACCCGGCGACCATCGCAAAAGTGCGCGAGCAGGGCTTCCTCTTCTACGACTGGCCGCTGTTCGGGGAAGGGGCGGTTCGCCTGGTCTGCGGCTTCAGCACCGTCGTGGAGGAAGTGGACGCACTGGTCGCTGCGTTGAACGGCGCGCGATGAACATCCACGGCGTGCTCCCCGAGGAGCTTGCGGCGCACCTGCGGACCCACGGCGTGGCCGTGCGGGATGCGGAAGCGCGGCGCCTGCTCGCGCACGTCGTGGCGAACGGACGGGAGGGGTTTCCCGTCTCGCGGCCGGTGCCGCGTGCGGTGGAGCAGGCGTTCGAGATGCTCGTCGACCGCCGGCGGCTGGAGATCCTGGAGCGGGCCACCGACCCTGCGGACGGCTTCGTGAAGTACCTCTTCCGGATGCACGACGGCGCGGTCGCGGAGGCGGTGCGCATCCCGCTGGAAGTGCCGGGCCGCTTCACGGTCTGCGTCTCCAGCCAGGCCGGCTGCGCGATGGGCTGCGATTTCTGCGCGACCGGCCGCCTCGGGTTGACGCGCCATCTGGAGCCGTGGGAGATCGTCGCGCAGTTCGTCGCCATCCGCGACGAGGCTCCCGGCACCGTCACCGGAGCCGTGTTCCAGGGACAGGGAGAGCCGCTGCACAACTACGCGAACGTGATGCAGGCGGCCGCGATCCTCTCGCACCCCTGCGGCGGACGGATCTCCTCGAAGGCGATCACGATCTCCACCGTCGGACTCGTGCCGGCCATCCACCGCTTCGCCGAGGAGCAGCGCCCGTACCGGCTGATCGTCTCTCTGACGTCCGCGATCGACGAGCGCCGCCGCTCCTTGCTGCCTGTTGCCGGAGCATGGCCCGTGCGCGAGCTCGCGGACGCGATCCGCTCCTACCAGCGCGCCGCCGGCGGACGCGTGACCATCGCCTGGGTGGTCCTCGGCGGCATCAACACCGGCCGCGACGAAGTGGATGCACTGCGCTCGCTGTTCGCGGACGTCCCGCTACGCCTGAATTTGATCGACGTCAACGACGCGCGGGAGGATGGCTACGCCCGCGCCACGGACGAGGAGCTCTCGACGTTCCGCGATGCGTTGCGCGACCTCGGAGTGCCGGTGGTGCGGCGCTACTCGGGCGGAGCGGCGAGGCACGCGGCGTGCGGGATGCTCGCGGCCATGCGGGAGTCGGCCGAACTGTCATCCTGAGCGAGGGCGGGTGGGTGGCGGAAGCGAAGGACCCCCTTCCGACAGCGCGTTTATCGTGCACCGCAGGGGGTCCTTCGCTTCCCAGCCGCCCAGCCGCCTCGCTCAGGATGACAGGCCATTCACCTACCGCGGCGGGCGCTTCTTCGTTTTGAAGTTGCTGTAGAACGGGCTCGGGCCGCGGCGCGGGCCGTCGTCGCGGCGCGGGGGTCCGGCGTCGCGGTTGCGATCGCCGAAGCGTGGACGCTGCGGCGGACCCCCTGCATCGCGGCGAGGAGGCGGACCGCCCTCGTCACGGCGCGGTGGACCACCGAAACGGGGGCGCTGCGGAGGGCCACCTGCATCACGACGGGGTGGCGGGCCTCCGGCATCCTGCCGGTAAGGCGGGCGTGACTGCGGGCGCTCACTGTCCTGGCCGTACGGCTTCCGGTATGGCGGCCGTGAGGGCGGACCCCCGGCGTCCTGCCGGTACGGCCTGCGCTCGCTGCTGCCTTCGTCGGCGCGGGCGACGCGCATGTTCACGGCGCGGCCGCGGAACTTCTTCCGGCCGACTTTTTCCAGGACGATCTCGACGTAACGCTCGGGGATGCCGACGAAGGTGATCTCTTCCTGGATGTCGATCGGGCCGATGTCGCGGCCGGGGATGTCGGCTTCGTTCGCGATCGAGCCGACGACGTCCGCGGGACGGATGCCGTCGCGGCGGCCGACGGTCATGGCCAGGCGGATGGTCTTGTCGTCGGGATTGGAGGTGCGGTCGGGGCGCTCTTCGCGTGGCTCGCGCGGTTCGCGGTACTCGCGATGCGCGGGTGCAGCCGCTTCAGGCGCCGATTCCTGCTCCTTCGCCTTCACCAGCGAGCGGGAGCCGTTGGCGATACGCGCGGCAGCCGCGGCGACGTCGGCCATGTCGAACGGCCCTTCCTCGACCAGTTGCTCGACCAGCTCCACGTACATGTCGAGGTCACCCTCGGCGATGGTCTTGCGGATCGACTCCTTGAACACGCCGATGCGCTTGGCGGCGAGGTCGGCGCGCGTCGGCATCTTCATCGGCTTGATCTGCGTGCCGGTGAAGCGCTCGATCTCACGCATCATCCGCCGCTCGCGCGGGGTGACGAACAGCGTGGCCACGCCGCTGCGTCCCGCGCGGCCGGTGCGGCCGATGCGGTGGACGTACGACTC
Source organism: Thermoanaerobaculia bacterium (assembly GCA_035630815.1). GTDB lineage: Bacteria > Acidobacteriota > Thermoanaerobaculia > Gp7-AA8 > Gp7-AA8 > QHVT01. Next base: position 58,628 of record DASQJY010000027.1, on the reverse strand, counting down.
GACGTCGTGCGGGACGTCGTAGTTGATGACGTGCTCGATCTGCTCGACGTCGAGGCCGCGCGCGGCGACGTCGGTCGCGACCACGATCTCGACCTGGCCGGCGCGCAGGCGGCGGATGACGCTCTCGCGCAGCGGCTGGCTCATGTCGCCGTGCATGGCCACGGCAGCGAAGCCGCGTCCTTCCAGCTTCTCGGCCAGCTCGGCGGAGCCGTTCTTGGTCCTGCGGAAGATCAACACCGCCTCGGCAGGCTGCAGCTCGAGGATCTGGGTCAGCACCTCGAGCTTCTGCCCCTCGGACACGTTGAGGAAGCGCTGCTCGATGTCGGGCGCGGCCACGCTCTTGTGCTCGATCTCGATGTTTTCCGCGTTCTTCTGATGGCGGCGCGCGATACGCAGCACCTCGTCCGGCATCGTGGCGGAGAAGAGGGCGATCTGGCGTTCGGTCGGCGCCGCGCTGAGGATCCGGTCGACTTCCTCGACGAAGCCCATCTTCAGCATCTCGTCGGCTTCGTCGAGGACGATCACCCGGACTTTGGACAGATCGAGGCTGCCGCGGTCGAGGTGGTCGATCAGGCGGCCGGGAGTGCCGACCACGACGTGTACGCCGCGCTCGAGGCGTTTGAGCTGCGGGACGATCGGCGCTCCGCCGTAGACGGGGAGGACGCTGATGGTTCCGAGTTTGGAGGAGTACGAGTGGATCGCGTCCGCGACCTGCATGGCCAGCTCGCGCGTCGGCGTCAGGACCAGGGCCTGCGTCTCGCGCTTCTTCGGGTCGATCTTCTCCAGGATCGGCAGGGCGAACGCGGCGGTCTTGCCGGTGCCGGTCTGTGCCTGTCCGATCAGGTCGCCGCCGGCGAGCATGCGCGGGATGGTGCGTTCCTGGATGGGTGTGGGGGCCTCATAGCCGAGGGCGTTGAGGGTTTCGGTGAGCTCCGGGCGTAAGCCGAGCTCTGCGAATGTGGACATCTACTTCCTCCGTGCGCGCATTGCGCGTGATTCGAGTATCTGCACGGGCGATTCCTGCGCGTGCGCTGCTGCGACGAGCGCCGAGGCGACGTCGCGTACGTGAATGGGCTTGTAGGCGGGCGGCATGAGCCAGCCGAAGTGGGAGAAAACGCGCTCGCCGAGACGGGACTCGCTGCGCTCCCCGAGGAGCAACGACGGCCGGGCGATGGTTGTGCGCGGGTAGTTGAGTTGGAGGAGGTCGCGCTCGACCTCACCTTTGACGCGATTGTAGAACACGCGTGAGTCTGCTTTTGCTCCCAACGCGCTCACAAGAAGGTAATGACCGGCGTTTTGCTGCTTCCCGAGCCGCGCCGCCATGAGCGGATAGTCATGGTCGACGACCCGGAAACGCTCCTGGCTCCCGGCGGTCTTGATGGTCGTTCCGAGCGCGCAGAAGATCGCGTCGGCAGCGAAGAGCTGCGGATGCTGCTGCATCTCGCCGAGGTCGAAGATGTGCTCTTCGAGCTTCTTGGCCGTGACGCCGGATGGGCGCCGTGCGACGACGCTGACTTTTTCGATGGCCGCGTCGGCGAGCAGGAGTTGCAGCAATTCACGTCCGACGAGACCGGTGGCGCCGAGGAGGAGAACGTGGCGCAGCTGCATGGAGGGGAACTGTATCGCGGATTGGGCAGCCGTCGCGTTCCGGCAGGAGGCGGCCGGCCCCTTTGGGCCGGCCGCCGACGCGTGTAGGAGGGTAGGAGAGGAGGGGAGAGAGAGGCTACGCGCCGCGGTTACCGGCGCGGGGAGGGAGCTGTTGAGCGGTTACATCTCGCTCTCATCGCGCGAGACGGTTACGAAGAGCAGCAGAAAGACGGCGACGATTCCAATTCCGGCCATGGTTGTCCTCAGGCGCTCCGTTCGAGCGCGTTTTCCGCGCCGGCCAGCTCTTCGAGCAGGTCGGCGCCGCTGTTCGCGGCGTCGAGGCCGGACAGCTCATAGCGCATCGCTTCCGCGCGCGCGGCGTATGTGGGTGTAGTGAGTACGCGTATCACCGCGTCGTGGATTTGCGTTTCGGCCGGAATGCGCACCTTCATGCCCACTCCAACACCGCTCCATTCCACGCGGTTCGCGATCTCGGCCTTGTCCTCGGTTTTTCCGATCGCCACCACCGGCACTCCGTGCGCGAGGGCGATCTGGATCGAGCCGTAGCCGCCGTTCGTCAGCAGCAGGTCGACGTGCGGCATGAGCTGCGCGTACGGGACGAAGCGCTCCACGCGCACGTTCGACGGCAGCGGGTCGATCGCGATCTCCTCCACCGGCTTGCTGCCGGTGGTGACGATCACGAGCACGCTCTCTTCCGCCAGGGCACGGATCGCGGGGCGGATGAGCTGGTCGAAGTCGTTGTTGATCGTTCCCTGTGTGACCAGGACCACTTTCCGGCTGTGCAGGTCGCCCCACCACGACGGCGGCTGCCAGTCGGAGGGGGGCTGCGGGATCGTGGCGCCGATGTAGTGGACGTTCTTCGGCAGGTCGGTGCGCGGGTAGTCGAACGAAGGCGTGCTCGCCTGCAGGTAGAGGTCGGCCTTGACGCTGAAGTCGAAGAGACCGCTGTCGAGCGGCGGCAGGCCGAGGTCGTGGCGCATGCGTTCGTTGTGGTTGTTCGCTTCGCGGAAGATCACGCGGTCGACCACCCAGTTCAGGAACCGGTTGCGGAGGCGCCCGAACTTCGTGGAGCTCGGCGGCAGCGCGAGTCCGAACGGCGCGGTGTCGCGGCTCGACATGCCGAGGGCGGTGATGCCGTATACGGCCCAGGCGATGCCGAGCTTCTGGTGCACCGCCTCGGTGACCGCGGCGGCGTTGTCGCCGACGATGACGTCGGCCGGCTCGCGGCGCAGCTCGACTTCGAGGTCGCGCAGCGCGCCGCGGACGAACTCCACGAAGATGTTCTTGACGTCGTACCGGAGCTGCGCGATCCCTTCCGCGGGGCGGTCTTTGAAGACGTCGAGATGTTCTTCATCGAGCTGCATCGCGTTGCGATAGGGGACGTAGCGCGCGCCGATCGCTTCGATGGACCGCTTGAACCGCGGCGTCGAGTACCAGCGGACGTCATGACCGCGCCGGACGAGCTCTCGCGCGATCGGGAGCCCCGGGTTCACGTGACCAGTGAAGGGCATCGGTGCGAAGAGGTAGCGAGCCATGGGTGTGCAGACTAGAGGGGGGTGCTTACGGGGTGCTTACTGGAACCGGTTACAGGGGTGGCGTCGGAGGGATAGTTTGGAGTGCGGTGACCGCAGTCACCGCTTTTCCTGGGTGCCTGCGACGCCGAACGCACAAGGCGGCAGCTGCGGCTGCCGAAGGGAAAGCGGTGACTGCGGTCACCGCACTCCAAACTCGAAGGACGGTTCCACTCCCAGCTCCCTTTTCAGCGCCTCGGTCAGCCTCCGGTACGCCCTCGTGGCCGCTCCCCGATCGCCCTGTTTCTCCAGGGCGGTAATGAGGTTGCGGGCGGCGTCTTCGTCGAGGTCGTCGAGGGCGACCAGGCGTTGCCAGGTGTCGGCGGCGCCTTCGTAGTCGGCGGCGGCCATGCGGGCGCGGCCGAGGGTGCCGAGGGCGCGGGCGTAGAGCTCGCGGAGGCGCTCCCGGTGTTCGAGGTACCACTCGCCGGAGCTGGCGTTCTCGAAGAAGGGGCCGCGGTAGAGGTCGACCGCGCGCGCCAGGCGTTCCTGGTTCTTCGCCCGGATCGCGGCCAGCGCTTCGCGCTCGAAGACCTCGGCGTCGAAATCGATCCCGCGCGAGCGGTCGAGGGCGTACGTATCGCCATCGACGACGATCCACTCCGAGGCGCCGAGGCCCTTGCGCAGGCGGTGCAGGGTGACGTGGAAGTTGTTCCGGAGCTTCGACGGATCTGCGTCCGGCCAGAGCGCGGCGCCGATCTGTTCCTTCGTCCTCCCCGAGGGATGCACGAGGAGGAAGAGGAGCAGCTCGCGCGAGCGGGCCGATTCCTCGACCGCCTCTCCCTCGCGGAAGATCTCCAGCGGCCCGAGGGCCCGTACGCGCAGCGGAGCGTGCGTGGCGGTGCCGAGTCCCGCGGCCTGCTCGCGTGCGAGCGCCACCATCGACTCGTACGACATGGCCGCGCCGGAGGCGAGGACGACGCGCAGGCGTTCGTTGTCGACCGCCTCGCGGATGCGGGCGTTCTTCTCTTCCTCGAACGCGGCGTCGCGGCCGGGGCGTGCGCCGAGGTGCAGCCAGGCCGCGGAGGCGGCCGCGAGCAGGCGCGTGCCGGTCTCGATCGCGACCGGGGCCATGGTGCGCTCGAGGAGGAGCAGGCCGATGCCTTCCACGACCTGGGTCAGTCCCCAGCGGTCGTCGAGCTCCGCGTGCAGCTCGAGGGCGCGGCGGAAGTGGCGGATCGCTTCGTCGCGCTTTCCCTCATGCAGCGCGACGTGGCCGAGGACCGTGAGCGGGTGGGCCATGGCAGGCTTGTTGTCGAGCTTCACGCCGAGCTCGTACGCCTCCTCGAACGCCGCGCGCGCCGCGGCCCAGTCGCCGCGGAGCTGGGCGGCGATGCCGCTCCAGTAGAGCGTGAGGGCGAGGCCGACGCCGCGCGCTTCACGGCGCGCTTCCTCGAACAGCTTCGTCGCCGCGGCGTGCTCGTTGTCGGCGAAGGCGAGCGCGATCCCGAGGAGTGTCAACGCGGCTGGACGAGCGCGGGGATCGTCCACGCGCCGCAGGACCGCGACCGCTTCCTCGACGTGCGGATGCAGCGCATCCCAGTCGCCCTGCCACACCGCTGCATCGCCGGCCGCCACCTGCGCCCGGGCGCGGACGACGTCGTCGACGTTCGAGGCGCGGGCGAGGCCGGTGGTGATACGCCGCCGCGCCTCGTGAAAGTGGGCGCGCGCGAACCAGTACCAGTGCAGCGCGTAGAGCATGCGCAGCTCCACGTCGCTGGTGACGTTGCTGTCGAAAATCGCACGGATGTTGTCGATCTCCCGGTCGATCGTGGCCAGCGCCTCGGGGTCGACCGCGCCGGCAAAGAGCCGCGGCTCGAGCGCTTCGACGAGCTTCAGGAAGTACTGCGAGTGTGCGGTCCGCAGTTGTTCCCGCTCGCCGGCCGCGTCGAGCTTCTCCGCCGCGAACTGCCGGACGGTATCGAGCAGGCGATAGCGTGCCCCTTCCGCGATGACGAGCGACTTGTCGACGAGGGCGGAGAGGTGGGTGAGCACGTCCACGTCGCCGCAGATCGCCTCGGCTGCTTCCAATGAAAACGCCGAACCGAACACCGCCAGCCGCCGGAGGAGCAGTTGTTCGTCAGGGGAGAGGAGCCGGTAGCTCCAGTCGATGGTCTGCCGGATGGTGCGGTGGCGGGGGAGGGTGCGCGAACCGGAGGAGAGGAGGCGGAACGCGTCGTTGAGCCGCGCGGCGATCTCCGCCAGCGACAGTACCTTCACCCGCGCGGCGGCGAGCTCGATGGCCAGCGGGATGCCGTCCAGGCGCCGGCAGATCTCGTCGACGAGAGGCTCCTTTTCGAAGGACGGCAGCACCGAGCGTGCGCGCTCGACGAACAGCGCGGCCGCATCTTCGACGGACAGCGGCGGCACCAGCCAGGTCTGCTCGCCGGCCACGCCGAGCGCTTCACGCGTGGTGGTGACGATGGAGGCGCCCGCGCAACTGCGGAGGATCTCTTCCGCGACCACCGCACTTCCCTGCACCAGGTGCTCGCAGTTGTCGAGGACGAAGAGGATGTTGCGGTCGCGGGCGGCGTCGATGACGATCTGCAGGACGTCTTCCGCGGCCAACTCGCGGACGCCCATCGCGTCCATGATCTGCTGGCCGATCAGTTCCGCATCGGAGAGCGGCGCCAGCTCGACCCAGACCACGTCGTCGTAGTTCTCGCGGACCTGGTGCGCCAGCTCCAGCGCGAGCCGCGTCTTCCCGCTCCCCCCGGCGCCGGTGATGGTGAGCATGCGCGCCCCGGCCGTAAGCCTGAGCCTGAGCTCATCGAGCTCGCGCGCCCGCCCGTGGAGCGGCGTCAGAGCAAGCGGCAATCGGGCGCGGGAGCGCCGTGGGGGCATGGTGGGGATGATAGCGCGCGAGTTGTTTGCGCGACGCGCTGGTGTCGGGTGTCAGGTATCTGAGGTGTCTCGCCCGGGCGAAAAGCCCCAGACACCTGACACCCGATACCACCGGCTCCCCCGTCAGTCCCCCTTGATCGCATCCGTCCACTGCTTCACATCCTCCTCGGACATCGTGCCGTAGGGTTGCTGGCGGGCGTCCTGGAAGCCCCATTCGCGGATGTCGACCAGGTACTGGGCGCGGGAGGTGAGGGTGCCGTAGCAGACTTTTTCGGGGGAGGAGCGGTCGTTGAACTCGGCGGTGAAGCGGGCCATCAGCTCTTCCACGATCTCGCGGGGGACGCGATAGCGCTCGCTCGGGTAGACGAAGCCGAACTTGACGATCTGCATGAGGAGGAGGCGCCAGTGGTCGCCGAAGCGCTTGACGAGGCGGTTCCAGTCGAGGCGCGTGCCGGTGCGGAGCAGGAGGTGCATCACGTCGCCGCCGTCGTAGCGCTCGCGCTCCATGACGTAGGACTTGGACCAGATCATCTCCTCGGCGCCCGCCAGGCGGACCGGAAGGCCGAAGACCTTCCCTTCGACGGAGTGCGCGAACCATTCGTCATCGACGGCCGCTTCGCCGTTGCCGCCGGAGAAGATCAGGTCGATGAAGGCGTTGTCTTTGTAGATCTTGCCGAGCCAATGCGGGAACTTCAGCTCGGTCGCATATCCCGCTTTGCTCACCGCGGCTTCGAAACGCGGGTAGTCGCTGCGGCGGATGAAGACGTCGAAGTCCTTCGTTTCCCGCTTGACGCCGGTATAGCGGTGGTAGGCATGGGTGCCGCCGACGAGGAAGGGCAGCTCTTCCCGGTTGAACAGCTCGATGGTGGAGCGGTAGAAATCGAGCTTCTCGGGGTCGAGCTCCGGCACTTCGCCGCGCCGTTCCAGCTTGAATCGCGCATCGGTCGTCATGGCTGAGCTTTAGGCCAGAGGTGTGCCAACGACGATGGCGGAAGAGACCATGGCACCCACCGGTTATGTCCGCTTCGATAGACGGCGTTTCAGACAGTAGACGCGTATCAAGGACGGATGATGTACTTCCGCGAGCAGCAGCAGTTCCGCCAGGGCTGGCTTTGGTTGCTTTTCTCCGCCATCTCGATCCCGATCCTCGGCCTGCTGGGGTACGGCGTCTACCAGCAGCTCGTGCTCGGGCGGCCGTTCGGGACCCATCCGGCCAGTAACGTGAAGCTGTCGGGCGTCTTCGCCGTCATCCTGGTGCTGCACACGCTGGTCATCGCGCTGTTCTGGTACGCACGGCTGGACGTGGAAGTGAACGCGAGCGACCTCGCGATCCGCTTCCGCCCCTTTCACCTGAAGCCGCGGCGCATCCCGCTCCACAACATCGCGGACGCCCGCGCGCGGCAGTACAGCGCGTTGGGCGAATACGGCGGCTGGGGCATCCGCATCGGCTTCCACGGCTGGGCCTACAACGTCTCCGGCGACGACGGCGTGCAGCTCACCCTCGCCGACGGACGGCGCATCCTGATCGGCTCCCGGAGAAGCAGCGAGCTGGAAGCGGCAATCCGGTCGGCGAAGGGGATGTGAGAAGGGCGTGCGGCATGCCACGCTGTCATCCTGAGTCGCCGGAGCCGCGGCTTCTTGCGGCGCAGGACGACGAAGGACCCCCTGCGGTGCACGAGGAGCGCGCTGTCGGCAGGGGGTCCTTCGACCGTCCTGCGCCGCAAGAAGCGGCGGCTCCGGCGGCTCAGGATGACAGGGTTGTACAGCATCGCTTACTTGTCCAGATCCGAGATCAACACTTCCGCCGCCGGACGCTCCTTCTGCAACCTGGCGGCTACCGCCTCGGCGGCGCGCATGGCGCGGAGGGCGTTGAGGCCGGCGAGCTTGCGCAGGCGGTCGTCGGAGTAGCCGCGGCGGATGAGCTCCGCGAAGAGCTTCGGGTAGTCGGCCACGCTTTCGAGGCCGATCGGGGTGGTGCCGATGCCGTCCAGGTCGCCGCCGATGCCGACGTGGTCTTCACCGGCCACCTGAATGACATGGTCGATGTGATCGGCGACGTCGGCGAGCGTGGCCCGCGGCCGGGGATTCGCGACGTCCCAGGCGGTCAGCCCGTCCTTCACTCGCTGCGGTTCGCCCGAGTGGAGCGACTTGAGGCGCGCTTCCTCTGCGTCGCGGTTCGAGCCGTGCGTGCGGAGCTTCTCGGAGACGAAGGAGGGGACGAACGTCACCATCACCACGCCGCCATTCTGTTTCAGCCGCTGCAGCACGTCGTCCGGCACGTTGCGCTGGTGACCGGTCACGGCGCGGGCGGAGGAGTGGGAGAAGATCACCGGCGCCGCGGTGACGTCGAGCGTGTCGTGCATGGTGGCGGGCGATACGTGCGAGAGGTCGACGAGCATGCCCAGGCGGTTCATCTCGCCGATGACCGCCTTGCCGAACTCGGTCAGGCCGTCGTGCTTCGGATCGGCGGTGGCGGCGTCGGCCCAGTCGTTGTTGTCGGAATGAGTGATTGTCATGTAGCGCGCGCCGGAGTCGTAGAGCTGGCGCAGCACGCCGAGGGAGTTGTTGATGGAGTGGCCGCCCTCGACGCCGATGAGCGAGGCGATCTTCCCGGACTTGTGGATGCGCACGATGTCGTCCGCGGTGAGCGCGAGCGCGAACGTGTCGGGATAGAGCGCGTCCAGGCGATGGACCACGTCGATCTGCTCGAACGTAGCCTGCACCGCGTCCGCCCCCTTGAGCGACGCCGGAACGTAGACCGACCAGAACTGCGCCCCGAGCCCGCCCGTGCGCAGACGCGGGATGTCGGTATGCAGCGGCTTGTCGAGCTTCGACTGGTCCTGCCGGATGTCGATCTGCGCCAGCCGGTTCTTCGCCCGCTCCCGGTACTGCCACGGCAGGTCGTTGTGCCCGTCGATGAGCGGGACCTCGCGGAGAAGGCGGGTGATTCTCTGGTCCTGTTGGGCGGTTGCTGTGACTGCGGTGAGAAGTGCGAGGGCGAGGATGAGTCGCATGGGCGGTGATTGTATGTTGTCGGTTATCGGTTGTCGGTTGTCTGCGCCTTGCTGGCTTCGGGCAGTACACCCCAGACACCTGACACCCGACACCGTTATGATCCGCCCGCATGCCTCTCGCATTTGCGCGTTCCGAACGCCACCCCCTCATCGACACCCTCCTCCGCACGCGCGTGCCGCGCTGGACGGAGCTGAATCTGGCGATCGATGAGCGGGATGACATGCTCGATTTCGCGATCTCGATGTTCGAGCACGATCGCGACCGGGCGCTGGTCAGCTACTTCCAGAATGCGCTGGAGCAGTTCGAGCTGGTGAGGCACATCGCGGGGTGGCGGGGGCCGGTCCGGCGGATGCTCGATTTCGCGAGCGGGTACGGGCGGCTGACGCGGTTGCTCGTCCATCAGAAGCTGGCGGACGAGGTCACGGTCGCGGACATCCTCGAAGGGGGGATGCAGTTCCAGGCGGAGCAGTTCGGGGTGCGCACCATCCTGTCGAAGACGCGTCCCGAGGAACTGGTCACGCCCGGCCGGTACGACCTGATCTTCGTGGCCTCGCTCTTCACGCACCTGCCGCCTTCGACGTTCACCCCGTGGCTGCGGCGGCTGGCGGAAGCGCTGGAGCCGGAGGGATTGCTGATCTTGAGCGTGCACGACGAATCGATCGCACCGGAGATGGTGGACGGGATCAATTTCAAGTCGTACAGCGAAAGCCGCGTCCTGGACGCCGAGGACTATGGCTCGACGTGGGTCACCGAGGGGTATGTGCGGGAGCAGGTGGCGACGCTCGGCGCGGGCTACGACTGCGTCCGTCTGCCGCGCGCGCTGGCGGAATGGCAGGACGTCTACGTCATCTCGCCGTCTCCGATTCCGGACCCGAAGCCGCGGCGGACACCGAAAGGGTTCGTGGACCGCTTTGCTGTGGAACAGGAAGGCGTGCGCATCTCCGGCTGGGCCACGCTGCTCGACGAGCGGGCCGATCGCGTCGAGATCCGGCTCGACGATGAGGTCGTGGCCACGACGCGGGACTTTGCCGCGCGTCCCGACGTCGCGGCCTGGCTCGGGGTCGCGCAGGCCGACGCCGGGTGGGAGGCGGTGATTCCGCACGGCGCAATCCGCTCGTTCCGTTATCAGGCGGTCACGGTCTCCGCTTTCTCGAAAGCGGGCGGCGAGCGCATCCTTTTCCTCGGTACGCTCGACTCGCTGAACGGCCACGTGGCGCAGGAGCAGGTGAAGGAGCTGAAGCACCAGCTGAATGTGCGCGGCAGTGAAATCGCCGCGCTGAATGAACGTGTTGCGGTGACGGAACTCCGGAGTGAAGCCCTCGAGCAGCAGATCGCGGCCATGAAGCAGAGCCGCTTCTGGCGGGCGCGCGATCGGTGGTTCGCCGTGAAGCGCCGTTTCGGCCTGACCGACGAGTTGTAACTCTTCCGGAAAAGCTCCGTATAAGGACCCAGCCATGAAGACCAGAACCAAGATCATCATTGCCACGGTCGTTTTTCTTCTGATCGCCGGCATCACCGCTGCCTCGATTGCCTCCAAGGGGAAAGACGGGACGCCCGTGACGTTCGGCAAGGTGGAACGGACCGACCTGACCAGCAAGGTCACGGCAAACGGGCAGATCGACGCGCAGCGCAAAGTCGATCTCTCCGCGAACGTGATGGGGCAGATCGTCAATCTCGCGGTGCGCGAGGGGGACGTGGTCAAGAAGGGCGATTTCCTCCTGCAGATCGACCAGAAGCAGCTTGCCGCGTCCGCGCAGGGTGCCGAGGCGTCGATGCGCGCGCTCTTCTCCGACCGCGATTCGGCCCGCGCCACGCTGGCCGAGGCGCAGTTGACCTACGATCGCGCGCGCAGCAACGTCGAGCAGCGCATCAGCCCGCAGGCCGACCTCGATCGCGCCCGCGCAAGCCTGGAGTCGGCACGCGCGAACGTCAGGGCCATCGAGCAGCGCATCGAGCAGTCGCGGGCCAACGTCGCCGCGGCGCGCGACACGCTCTCCAAGACGACCATGACCGCTCCGATGGCCGGCATCATCACGGCGCTGCCGGTCGAAGAAGGCGAAGTGGCGGTGATCGGCACGATGAACAACCCCGGCACCAAGCTGCTGACGATCGCCGACATGAGCGTGGTCGAAGCGGTGATGGAAGTCGACGAGACCGACGTGCCGAACGTGAAGGTGGGGCAGCGCGCGACCGTGACGGTGGACGCGTATCCCAACAAGACCTTCGAAGGCGTGGTCACCGAAGTCGGCTCGAGCCCGATGGTCAACAGCACCGGCGGCGCCGAGGCGATCAATTTCGAGGTGAAGATCCAGCTCACGAATCCCCCCGCGGGGATCCGCCCCGGATTCTCGGCCTCGGCGGACATCATCACCGGCACGCGCTCGAAGGCGCTGGCCATCCCGATCCAGGCGCTGGTGGTGCGCGAGAAGCCTGCGGCCACCCCGGGTGCGAAAGCGGTGGAAGAAGAAGGCGTCTACCTCCACAAGGAGGGCAAGGCGCAGTTCGTCACCGTCGTGACCGGCCTTTCCGGCGACAGCAACATCGAGATCGTCCGCGGCCTCACCGCGGGGCAGCAGATCGTGACCGGCCCCTTCCGCGCCCTCCGCGACATCAAGGACGGCGCGAAGGTACGCGAGCAGAAAGAAGAGAAGAGCGAGAAGGACTCGGAGAAGAAGTCGTAATTCTGGTGTCGGTTCTCAGGTGTCAGGTGTCTGGGGTGTCTCGCTTCGAGGCGCCGTCCAGGCGAGACACCTCGGACACCTGACACCCGACATCACGTACTAACAAAATGGAAACTCTCCGCATCGCCGCAAACGCACTGCGCGCTCACAAGATGCGCAGCTTCCTCACGCTCCTGGGGGTGATCATCGGGATCATGACCGTGGTCACGGTCGTGGCGATCATCTCGGGGCTGAACAACTACATCTCCGAGAAGGTCTTCCAGCTCAATCCCGACGTCTACGCGGTGACGAAGTTCGGCATCATCACCAGCCGCGAACAGTGGCTCGAGGCGGTGAAGCGGAAGAACATCGACTGGAACGATTTCGAGGCCGTGCAGGAGCGCTGCGGCCTCTGCGACATGGTCGGCGCGCAGCACGACAATTCCTCGGCCGTGAAGCGCGGCCCTCAGAAGCTGACGAACGTCAACACGATGGGCGTGACCACGAACATGGTCGAGGTGAACAGTCTCGACCTCGAGACCGGCCGCTTCTTCACGCCGACCGAGCAGCAACGCTCGGCGCTGGTGGTGATCATCGGTTCCGACGTGCGCGAGGAGCTCTTCGGGCCGCTCGATCCGATCGGGCGGACCATGACGGTCGCGAATCAGCCGATGCGCGTGATCGGGCTCCTCAAGAAACAGGGCTCGGTGCTCGGCCAGAACCAGGACAAGGTCATCTACATCCCGATCACCACCTGGAGGAAACGCTTCGGCACGCGGGACAGCGTGACCGTCTTCGTGCGGGCCAGGGGCGGCGTGCCGGGGATCGAGGCGTCGATGGACGAGGTGCGCGTGATCCTGCGCGGGCGGCGGCGTACGGCGTTCCGTGACGACGATCCGTTCTCGACGGTCACGGCCGAGGCGCTGCAGATGCTCTGGAAGAGCATCTCGGCGGGGCTCTTCTCCTTCATGATCCTGATCAGCGGCATCTCGCTGGTGGTCGGCGGCATCGTGATCATGAACATCATGCTGGTGTCAGTGATCGAGCGAACGCGCGAGATCGGGGTGCGGCGGGCGATCGGCGCGACGCGGGGGAACATCCGCGGCCAGTTCCTCACGGAAGCAATCCTGCTCTCCCTCGGCGGCGGCATTCTCGGCGTGCTGGTGGGGATGATCATCGCGAAAGCGGTGGCGACGTTCACGCCGCTCCCGACGCTGGTGCGGCCGGAGCTCATCGCGGCCGGACTGCTCATCTCCGTCATCACCGGCGCGCTCGCGGGCGTGCTGCCCGCCATCCGCGCGTCGAAGCTGCCGCCGGTCGAAGCACTGAGGTTCGAATGAAGCTGATCGAGATCGGTCTTGCTACGCGCGAGAACGTCCGCTTCGCGCGCATCGCGCTGGCGGCGCACAAGCTGCGCTCCAGCCTCACGATCCTCGGCATCGTGATCGGCGTCGGCACCGTGATCTCGATGGTGTCGATCATCGAGGGCTTCAACAACAGCATCGTCAAGAATTTCCAGGCGTTCGGCGCGACGCTGGTGCAGTTCCAGAAGTTCGACCCGCGGTTCGGGCCGGGCGACCGGGACGAGTCGCAGCGCATGCGCAAGAACCTCACGTACGAGGACGCGGAGGCGCTGAAGCGGCTCTGTCCTTCGATGCTGGCGGTCTCGCCGGAGCGTTACACGTACTCGGGCGAAGGGCCGTCGCTCGACCTCCATTACGAGGGTGAGGAGGCGACCCCCGACCTGCTGGCCGGGACGACGAACGATTACCCGGCCGCCAACAATCACTTCGTGGGCGAAGGGCGTTTCTTCACCGAAAGCGACGTGCAGCGTTCCGCCGCCGTCACGGTGATCGGGCACAGCATTGCCGAGGCGCTGTTTCCGTGGAGCGACCCGATCGGCAAGCAGGTCACGATCGCGGGACGCAAGTACGTCGTGGTCGGCGTCATGGAGAAGCAGGGGGCCACGATGTTCGAGTCGACCGACTCGCACGCCTACCTGCCGCTGACCACGTTCGACAGCCACTTCCCGCAGGTGAAGCGCGAGCGCGGCGTGAACATCGCCACCGTGCCGAAGAAGCCGGAGTGGGTGGACCGCATCATTGAAGAGGGGACCACGGTGCTGCGCGCCCGGCGCAAGGTGCCGTTCAACAAGCCGAACGACTTCGGGATCATGACGCCCGACAAGCTGATCGGGAACTTCCGCGCCATCACCGGCGGCATCACCCTGGCCATGATCTTCATCTCGTCGATCGCGCTGCTGGTCGGCGGCATCGGGGTGATGAACATCATGCTGGTGTCGGTGACGGAGCGTACGCGCGAGATCGGCATCCGCAAGGCCATCGGCGCCACGCGCCGCGACATCGTGCAGCAGTTCCTGATCGAGGCCATGACGCTCTCCGGCATCGGCGGCATCATCGGCATCGCCATCGGACTGGGGATCGCCGCGATCGTACGGGCCATGGAATGGCTGCCGACGACGACCCCCATCTGGTCGATCGTGGTCGGCTTCGCGGTCTCGGTCTCGATCGGCCTGTTCTTCGGGATCTACCCCGCGTACAAGGCGGCACGGCTGGATCCGGTCGACGCGCTCCGGTACGAGTAAAGGATTGAGGATTGAGGAGTCCGCTACTCCTCAATCCTCAATCCTTCATCCTCAATCCCGCGTGTGAACGCGCTTACGCGCCGGTCCGGAACCTCACGAACGTGTAAATGCCTTGCGGCTTGTGGCCGTAGATCTCCTCGAGGTCGCGGGTCTGGGTGCGGTAGTCGATGTTCACGCCTACGCCCGCGCGATAGCGGCCGCCGGCGATGAAGTCGAAGAGGTAGCCGCCGGTGAAGTGGGTAGCCGGCTCGACTGTCAGGCCGACCGGGAGGTTGGGGAAGGGGAAGCCGCTCGGGCGGTCGACGTGCTCGGCGCGGACCATGAACGTGTTGCGCGAGCCACGCAGCGCGAGCTCGAGGCCGTAGGCGGTCTCGGAGGCAAACGCGTCCTCCTCGTACTCGCGGCGGGTCCAGAGGGCGGTGGCGGCAATCATCGAGGCGTTGTACGTGAACGAGGCGCTGGTGACGGTGCGCTGCGCGAAGTCTTCGCCGAGCTCGCCGCGCGAGACCTGGATCATGGCGTTCGGGGACATGAGCGTCACGCGCGCGGAGTGGGAGTCGATGTCGCCGGTGGCGAGGTCGGTGTGGTCGCCGGTGGTTGCCGCGTCGTGAAAGGCGCTCGCTTCGAGTGCAATCCAGCTCGTCGCGAAGCCGGCGGTGACGACGCTGGTGGAGTCGGCATACGTTTCCTGGATGTCGTACGCGAACGGCGCCTCGGCGAAGTCGATGCCGGACTGGCGCAACTGCGCCGGGGCCGCGCCGAGGGCCGGCTGGCCGACCAGGGCGCCATAGAGGCTGATCAGCGTCGTCTGCGTCGGGCGGAAGCCGATCTGCACCGCCGCTTCGCCGAAGAGGTCCGACGCGCGCATCCGGTCGGTCGGGTCGAGCTCGCCGGGGACGTACTGAAAGAACTGCGGGTAGCCGTCTTCCTGGATCGTGGTCGTCTCGAGCGAGACGCGGCCGCGCGCGAGGATGAAGGCGCGGTCCCCGATGTTCCGGTGCACGCCCGCGCCGAGCCAGTTGGTCGAGAAGACCTCGTTCTCCTGCTCCTCCGGCCCGGTCTGGCTGAGATACGTGACGTGCGCATCGAAGCCGTGGAAGAACGTCCACCCGCCGGGGCTGGACGGCACCCAGAGGGAGGGGCCGGGGTTGGCGGTCGTGCCGGAGACGTTGCGCATCGGGTCGAGTCCCTGCGCAAACGCGGTGGTGGAAAGGAGCACCGAGAGAGCGATTACAGCGCGGGTGATCATGTGCGGCGCATTTTGCAACAGCCGGGCCCGTTGTGCGGCTGCGCCGCGGGTATCGGGTGTCGGGTGTCTGTGGTTTCTCGCGCTGAGGCAACGTCCAGGCGAGAGCCCCCAGACACCTGACACCCGATACCCGACACCATCACTCTTCCCTCCCCACCGGATACAGCCTCGCCCTCTCGTCATAAAACGGCGTCCGCTCGTACAGCCACTGCAGGCGTCCGCGGGCGTTGGCGCGGAAGGCGGGGTCGCTTTCGACCTTCTTGCGGAACTCTTCGGCGAGCTTCGGATCCTCGGCCAGCATGCGCTCGGCCATCGGTTCCATGATGTAGGCCTCGAAGTATTCGGTCGGCTGCAGGATCGAATGAAAGAAGCCCCACTGGAAGAGCGAGTCGGGCGACGACGGCTCGAGCAGGAGGACGGCCAGCGTGCCGAGGTCCTGGTCCGTGGGGATGCGCAGCGTGCCGGCCGGGAAATGCTCGCGGCGCTTTTCCGCGGTGATGGGAGCGGTGACGCGGACGTGGCCTTCGAACTGGCTGGTGTCGAAGGCCGGCACGGCGAAGCGGTACATCGTCACTTCCACTTCGCGCGGCGCGGGGATGCGCTCGTAATCGATGCCGTGCAGCTCGATCCGTTCGATCACTTCGCGCCACGACGGCGGCACCCAGTACGCGGCGGGACGGGTGATGCTGGTCTCGACTTCCCGCTCGATGGTGAACGGCGCCGTGGACTTGGCCGCCCTGCCGAGCCATTCCGTGCGCACGCCGCCGCTGATCGGGGAGAGCGTCTGCCGCGACTCGATTCCCAGCACTTCCATCGGCGTTCCTGCCTTGTCGGCCTCGGCCACGCGCCAGGAAAGGGGGATCGTTTTCGGGCGCGCAGCGCGAGCGGTGCGTTTCGCATTACGCAGGCCCGCAGCGTCGCGGGCGACGACGCGGAGCGTCTGCTCGAGAAAGACGTACGTGCCGAGGACGCGCTGGTCGTACGGCTTGAGCGAATGGTTCTCCACCAGGATCGAGGGCATGTGGCGCGCGTCGCCGTACCCGTGCGAGAGGCGTGGATCGGTCTGGCCCGAGGAGACGCCGGCGAGCGGATCGTCGGTGAAGATGAGCGGGCCGGGGATGTGTCCCATGGCCCGCAGGCCGTCATCGACCGGGCGGCGGTAGGTGTCGTCGAGCCAGTTCGCGATCGCCGGCGAATGCGCGGCCGCCCCGTTCCAGCCGTACGTGACGTCGTACTGGTAGTCGGCGCCGTCGGTGACGTGCAGGTCGATGTAGAGATCGGGATCGTACGTGTCGAGCGCGCGGATCATCGCCCTCATCTCCGGCGAGTCGGCCTTCGTGTAGTCGCGGTTGAGGTTGAGGTTCTGCGCGTTCGTGCGCCACCCTCCTTCCTCCGGGCCGCGCTGGTTGAGGCGGGTGAAGCGGGAGAAGCGCTCGTGGCCGTCGACGTTGAAGATGGGGACGAAGAGCAGGTTGGCGTGGTCGAGCAGGTCGCGCTTCGTATTGCGAACGGTCATGTCGCGCAGGAGCATGAGTCCCGCGTCCTTGCCGTCGATCTCCCCCGCGTGAATGCCGCCCTGCGCGAAGACGATCGGCTTGTTGGACCGGCGCAACGCTTCCGGCGTGAACGCGCGCTCGCGCGAGGCGATGACCAGCCAGATGTCGCGCCCCTCGCCGCTCTTGCCGAGGGAAACGAGGTGGAGGTCGCGGGACGCGGCGACCAGGCGGCGGAGGTAAGCGACGGTTTCGTCGTACCGCGGCGTGGTCCGCAACTGATCGCGCTCGGAGGGGGTGATCCACGGATCGCCCGGCGCGACGACGAGCGTGCGGCTCGCACCGTTCCAGGGGATTGCAGGAGGGAGGATGGCGGTGTCGATCGCGGTAGCAAGCAGAAGCGCCGTCAGCATGACGGGGATTCATAGCAGGTTTGGAGGGTGGCGGGATAGGAAGGACGCGAACATTCTTGTGAGCAGGCCGCAGTGCCCGGGCTGAAGCCCCGATGGCGTCAACGTAAGGACGAAATGACACCCGCGTCGCGTGAGGCACAGCCCCTCACCCCGCCCGGCACCTGGTCTTCTAACGCCGCTTCACGAGGATCGCGCCGGAAGTGCAGATCGGAACGCGCAGGTGCCGAGCATCCCTCTCCCCGCTGGACGCGGGGCGAGGGGCTACAACCCTACCGCTGGCGACGCGCTGCTTTGTAGCCCCTCGCCCCTTTTAGGGGAGAGGGAGATGGGCGCCTGCGCGTGCTGGTGTCGAACGAAGTCCGAAATCGAGAGTAACGATGCAGAAGACCAGGCGCCCAGCGGGGTGAGGGGTCGCGCGATCTACCGTAATGAAGCCCGGAGCTACAGATCTTCGCCGCCTTCGGCGGCTTTCAGAGGAAGATCGCCGCCACTTCGAGCGAGAACCCCGGCAACAACGGCGTCGTGATCGCGTCGCCGCTTTCGGCGCGCACGAACTTGTCGCCCGCCCGCCGGTACACCGTCACGGTCTCCGCCTCCGGATCCACGATCCAGTACTCGCCGACTCCGAAGCGCTCGTAGGTCTGGTACTTCACGCGCTCGTCGTAGCCGCGGTTGTTCGGGGAGAGGATCTCCACGACGAGGTCGGGGGCGCCCTGAATGTTGGCGTCGGTGATGATCGCGCGGCGGGCCGCGCTGACGAAGATGAGGTCGGGCTCGAGGATGTCGTTTCCGGACAGGACGACGTCGTACGGTGCGTGGAAGATCTGCCCGAGGCTGTGCTCGTACACGAAATCACCGAAGGCGAGAACGAGCCGCATGGACGCCATCTGATGCTTTGTGTTTGGCGAAGGATTCACGTAATGCTCTCCGTCGAGGATCTCGTGGCGACGGCCGTCGTCCGGGAGGAGGAGAAAATCCTCGTACGTCAGCTTCGTCGAGGTCTGGAGCGCCATACGGAAAGTGTACCTCGGGCGAAACAACAGGGCGGCCCGAAGGCCGCCCTGTTGTTCTGGGGAAACCTAGTGACGAACGCTGCGGCGCGTCGACGATTCGCCGCAGGGAGGCTTCGGATCGAATCGTGAGAAGTAGCGGAACGCGCCGCTCGCGATTGCCTCGTCGCCGGACGGATTGCTGACCACGACTACGGCCGGACCGGTGACGTTTGCGGGCGCCGTGGCCCGGAGCTCCGTTGGACTCACGATCACGATGCCTGTGGCGGGGATCCCGTTGAAGGTCACCGCGGCGTCGGGAGCGAACCCCTCGCCCGACAGCGTGACGGCTGCACCTCCCTCGGTCGTGCCGCATGCAGGCGAGATGCTGCGGATCCGCAGCGCGCCTTCTCCGATGAGTACCTGCGCTCCAACCGCGGCAACGTGTCCGGCCGCGTTGACGACCTGAACGCGGTGGCTGCCGGGTACGACGTCGCGGGCGATGCGAACGACGACACGGTCGAAGGCAAGCGAGATCACCTGTGCCGGGTGTCCGCCGATCGAGAACGAGTACGCGGGCCGGAAGCCTCGTCCGTGCAACGTCACGTCAGACCCCGGCAGCGTCGTGGACGGCACGACGGAGGTGACGTGTGGCGGCGCGGGCTCGACGACTATCAGGATGGGACCTGTCGTCGTCGAACGGCCGGTCGCGTCGGTGAGCGTGATGCTGGTCATGCCGAGAGGCAGCTCGGGGATCCGGACGACATGCTCATCGGACCTCGTTCGCAGGGTCGTCGCGACGGCGTCGTCGAAGTGAATCCTGTCATCGGCGCGGAAACGCGATCCCGTGATCGATACCGGTTCGCCAGGCGCGCCGATGAGCGGAGCGACCGAGGCGATGGACGGTGCCACTTCGCTCGCGGTCGTATAGGCGAATGAGGCAGGGAGCGCCGCGATGAGATCGCCGCAGCGAACGCTCGTCTCGACGACGCCCGCAGCGATTGCCGCCGGCGCGGCGGCTGTCAGCGATTCGGTCGAATCGATGTCCACTGACTGCGCGGCCACGCCACCGAAGAACATCCAGCAACCGCTCTGGAAGTTGCTGCCGGCCGCTCGCACCAGCGTTCCGCCCGCCGTCGTGCCGAATGACGGAGAGATGGCGGTGAGCGAAGGGGGCACCGCGAGGTAGGTGAATGCGTTACTGAGGATGGCTGGCGTTCCGCTGCACGTGAGCGTCACGTCTACCGTACCGGCAGCATGCGGTGGGGTCACGCCTTTCAGCGCGCCCTCCTCGAGTGTCGTGGTCGAAACAGGCACGCCGCCGAATGAGAGTGTGCAATCAGCGGTGAGGTGCGAGCCGAGGGCGTGAAACGCGGTGCCGCCGGCGATAGGCCCTGTCGACGGGCTGACGGACGCAAGGGCTGGAGCGTCGGGGGGCGCACTGATCTCGATCGGCAGCGTCGCCGACTCATCGCCGTCGTCCAGCAAGGATGTCCGGAGCAGCGCGCTGCCGCTGCGCACCGCTGTGATTTCGAACGTTCCCCGCCCGTCGGGACCGATCGTCACGTGCGGCGGAGCCGTCGCGTGCCTGCTGTTGATCATCTCGAGCTGCAGATCGAGCTGATTTTCGGGAGGCGGCTCGACCGTCACGCGTACCGGCACGGTCTGTCCGGCGAACGCGGTGACGGTGGCAGGATCGAATGTGATCGCGCGCGGTCCGAAGACGCGCGCGGACATGGTGAGCGTTCCGCCGCGGTCGGCCGGTAACTCGGCCGAGATGCGGAACGTGGACGCGCTGGCGGCGAGGCCTTTCACCTCGAAACGTGCTGTCGTCTGCCCTGCCGGAATGGTGATGGATGAGGGGATCTGCGCCAGATCGGGGCGGGAGCTCGTCAGAGGCACGAGCAGCGGCGTATCCCCTGACTTGCCGACGTTCAGAACCGCGGTCCTGCTCTCACCTACAGGAATTCGCAAGCCGTCGGGGCCGAATCCCCAGTCGTCATTGACGATCGTGCCGAGGGCCGGCGGCGGCATTGCGAGCACCGTCTGCCAGTAGGGGGTCAGGTCCAGTTCGAACGTCTCGTCGTCTTCGATGAGCTTGTCGCCGATGATTCTGACCCTGATCTGATTGCCGCCGGTACCGCTGAGCTGAATAGCACCGGAGATCGGTACGTAATCGGCGTTGCGCGTGGCCGTTCCCGGGCGGATCGACGGCATCACGTACAGAGGCCCCAGATTCGCCGGATATGCCGGTGCGACGTTCACCGTGAAGACGAGCTCGGTCGTGCCGGAGCTCCCTTCCAGCACCGAGACGTCGGCGACGGAGATGACCGGCTGAGGTTCGTCATCGACGAGAACGAGTGTCGTCTCGTAGCTATACCCGTTCGCGAAGCGCGCAGCTTCCGTCTGCGACTGGAAGCGTATGTCGGCGCGCGCGACCTGTCCGGCGTTCCAGATCGCATCGTCCACCACCGTCACCTTGAATGAACGTGATGTCTCCCCGGCAAGGAACAGAAGAGTGCCCGAGCTGTCCTGGATGCGGTAGGGGTAGTAGGCATCGACCGAATACCAGACGGCGGCAGGAAAGCTCGTGTCGCCGCTTCGGCTCACGACGATGGTTCCCTCACCGGCATCTTCGCTGACCCGAATCTCACCCGGTTCCGAGAGAGAAAGGATCGAGCCGTCGTCGTCGATCACGGTCAGTGTGATCGCCGAAGGAGCGAGGAAGCCGCCCGTCGGCGTTCCCGCGATGACCGCATAGGTTCGGGGCGGCGCGAAGGTCGAGTTGCCGACGGTTGCGATCTCGATGGTGGCCGTCTGCTGACCCGGCGCGAAGCTGACACTGCCGGTGGTGGGCGTGAGCTCTGCCGGCGCATCGACGACAGACCACGGCATCGTGGTCGCTCCCGCCGTGTTCGTGCGGGTGACGTCAATCCTGGCAATTCCATCTTCCTGGGCCGTCTCGTTGCTCCAGGCGAGACGGCCATTGGCCACGTCGACGGTTGCGTATTGGGTATAAGGCCCGGGGTATCCAGGCATCGTGAGCTTCGCCTTGATCTCGTACCGGCCGGCGGCGGGATACGTGTGCACGACCGGCGTGGAACCATTCAGCGTCAGCAACGTTCCGTCGCCGAGGTCCCACTCGACTGTCGCACAACTCGCCGCGGCCCATGATACCCACGGGTGGAGCGAGACACCGACGCGCGTCGACGGCGCACACAGGCCGCCGGACATGCTCTCGCAGCTGACGACGACGTCGAAATACCAGGGCCGTATCGTGTCACACGACTGTGCCGTGAGTTGCGGCGCGAGCACGAACGGAAGAATGCAAAGCAGTCGTTTGATCAATGGCGGCTCCTTTTCCTTAGCTCCGAGTAGTGTTTCGAGGGGATGAAACGTTTCACGGGGAGAGGAGGGAGGTGGTGGAGGACAGGCAGGATTGCCTCTCCTCCACCACCTCTACCGTTGAGTCACAGTCTGGCAGGACCAACTGAAAAGGGCGGCCCGGAGGCCGCCCTTTTCCACGAATCAGATCCCTCGCTTTGCTCGGGATGACGCTTGCTGCGCTCGCGTCAGAACACGTCGTCTACGTTCACGATGCGGATGTTGGCGGGTTTGATCCCCAGCTTGTAGCTGCCGATGTTCTTGTCCTCCGCCTCGAGCTCCGGTTTCGGGGCGTCGTACGCGATCGAGGAAGGGCCGTCGGCGAGGAGCTGGTCGCGCAGCGCCTCCGCGTCCTTGGTGACGATCACGGCGTGGAGGTTTTTCGCGGAGAGGTGCTTTTTGATCGCGCGGTTCACGTCGTCGCGGGTGAGCTTCGCGTAGGCGGCACGCATGGTGTCGGCGTAGTCGCCGATGCCGAACCACCAGGAGTCGAGCGCGTAGCCGAGGCGCTGGTTCTGGTTGGCGGTGAGCAGGTAGACGTTCTTCATCAGGTAGTCGCGCGTGTTCTCGAACTGCTCCTGCGTCAGGCCGTTGTCGATCATCTGCTGCGTCTCGTACAGTGCGATGCGCAGCGTCATGTGCGCGTTGACCGGCACCACGGGGCGGATCCAGATCTCAAAGAGCTGCGAGCGGCGTCCGATGTTGGCGCTCGGGAAGAACTGGCCGCCCGGGCGATTGAAGAACTCGATGTACGCGTAGTCGCCATAGTTCAGTCCGCGGACCTCGCGGATGCGGTCGTACAGGCGTCCCGACGACGCGCGATGCTCGCCGAGCCAGGCACGGGCCACGTTGAGCGCCGCGAAGTCGGCCGAGTTGCGCGTGACGGGGATCGGGTGGCCTAGGGAGAGCGCGGTCGCGCGCGTGTCCTTCTTGACGATCGTGACGTCGAGGCCGTTCGCGGCCGCTCCCTTGATCGGGGAGAGCTGCGCGAGCGCCTGTTCCTCGCTGCCGCCGCCGAGGGCCGAGAGGTCGGCGGTCAGGCGCTGCACGAGCGCGGGAGGGTAATCGCCGGAGAGGCCGACCACCACGTTGGAGGCGTTGTAGTTCGCGTCGACGAAGCGCTTCACGTCGTCGAGCGTGATCGATTCGAGGCCCGCCACGGTGCCGAGGACGGTGTGGCCGTAGGGCGTGCCGGCGAAGACGACGTTCTGGAGCTGCTCTTTGCCGAGCTCCTCTTCGTTGTTGTTGCGGAGGTCCTGCTTGAGCGCGTTGAGCTGCTGGTCCTTGAGGCGCTGGAAGTCGTCCTCGCGGAAGCCGGGCGTGAGGAGCTGCGGCAGGACGATGCCGAGGAAGCGGTCGAGGTTGTCCTTGTGCGCGACGCCGGTGAAGGTCGTCATCTCCTTGTCGACGAGGTTCGAGAACGTGCCGGCGATCGGGTAGAGCTCTTTGTTGATCTCGTCGATCCGCATCGCACGCGATCCGGCTTCGGTGATCATTGACGCCGCGAGCTGCGCGAGCCCTTCCTTCCCCTTCGGATCGGCGTGCGAGCCGGTCGTGAAGAGGAGCTTCATCATCACGTTCGGCAGCACCGAGCGCTGTTCGATGAAGCGGATCTGCACCTGCTGCTGCGCCGAGGCGGCCGGGGCGGCGAGCGCGTTCACGGACGGCGCCTTGGCCATCGCCTCGCCGAGGGGCTCCTGGGAGAGCGTGGTCACGACCAGGTTCGCGTCGGTGAAGTGCTTCTGCGCGACCTGCTGCATCTGCTCGGGCGTGACCGCGTTCACGGCGCGGTAGTAGTTGTTGATCGTGTCGTACGAGCGCTCGAAATGCGTGAAGCTGGCGATGGTCGACGCGATGGCGTCGGTGTTGTCGAGGCCGCGCACGGCGGCGTAGCGGGCATTCGACTTCGCGTCGGCGACGCGCTGTGCGTCGAGCTTGGACGACCGGAGGCCGGCGAACGTTCGGAGGATCTGGTCGCGGACGTAGACCGCATCCTTCGTGTCCTTCACGCGCGCGAAGACGGTGAAGATCGACGGGTCGAAGTTCCCGCCGCCGATGACGAAGAGCTGATCGACTTTCTGCTCCTGCTCGACGAGGCGCTTGTAGAGCTCGGACGTGGACCCGAAGGAGAGGTCGAACATCACGTCGATCGCGGCCTGTTCGGCGGTCTGGAAGAACGATGGGCCGTGGAACCCGACGGTGACCCACGGGAGCGTCTGGGAGGTCCAGGGGACGTGCGCGTAGACCGGACCCTTGTGCGGCGGCTCCTGCGGGATGTCGACGGTGAAGGTGCCGCGCTGCCAGTCGCCCCAGTACTTCTCGACGAGCTGCACGACGCGGTTCGGGTCGACGTCGCCGGCCACGATGACGGTGGTCTTCTCGGGGCGGTACCAGCGCGAGAAGAAGGTCTTCGCGTACTCGAACTGGTTGGGCATGTCCTCGATGTCTTTGATGAAGCCCATCGTGGTGTGCTTGTAGGGGTGGGTGGTGTACGCGGCGTCGCGCTGCACCTCGAGGATCTTGCGGACGGGACTCTGCGAGTTCTTGTTGTATTCGCCGAGGACCGCGCGCGCTTCGGTCTTGAAGACCTCCTCGGAGTACGAGAGGTTCTTGAAGCGGTCGGCCTCGATCTCGAGGATCTTCTCGAGGTCTTCCTTGGCGAACGTGACGTGGTAGTTCGTCAGGTCGTCCGAGGTGTACGCGTTCTGCCGCGCGCCCGCCTTGGTGATGATGTTGCTGTAGACCTCGGGCGGGTACTGCTTCGTCCCTCGGAACATCACGTGCTCGAAGAAGTGCGCGAAGCCGGATTTGCCGGGCTCGACTTCATTGCGCGAGCCGGTCTGTACCGGGATCTGCAACGAGACGAGGTTGGGGAAGCCGGTCGGGACGACGATGACCTTGAGGCCGTTCGCGAGCGTCTTCTCGGTGGCTTTGAAGGGGAGGATGTTGCCGGAGTCGTTGCTGTTCTGGGCCATGACGGGGGTTGCGACCGTGGCGCAGAGCGCTGCCGTCGCAAGGATGCGTGAAAACATAAATCTCCTTTTCCTGGGAGTTTTTAACGGTTGGCGACGCTGGTCGCTTCCTCGTCCGGGATGTCGATCGGACCTTCCTTGAGGTCCTCGCGGATGATGAGGTCGAGGAAGAGCTCGCGGACGCCGTTCCGCCCGCGCTCGCGGTAAACGCGCCGGACGTCGGAAGGTTTCAGGCGGATTCCGGTCATCGCCTGGAGGTACTGGCAGAAGACGACCGCGCGCGAGCGGAAGGAAATGATGAGGATGAGCAGCAGGATGCCGGCAAAGACGAGCGGCATCGCGGAAGCCATGGTGTCGAGACGGAAAAGACTCATTTCGGGACCCGGGGAATCGTAGCACGCGCGTTTGCGCGTCGGTGTCAGGAACCGCTATCGCGGGGGCGTCTGGGGTGTTGCGGCTTACGGGGAATGGCGTCCAGGCGATACATCCCGGATACCCGACATCTCCCGGCACCAATCCTGAATCCACCCCTTTCGGAGGTTTGGCAAATGACCGAGGAACGTTACGAGCCGGTTTCGTGTGATTACCACGACCAGCTCGAGGCTGCGGCGATGCATAAGAACGTCGTCGAGCTGGAGTTCGAACTGGAAGGCGTGACCCAGAAGGAACGGGGGCGCGTCGAAGACGTCTATACGACCGAGGGGGCGGAGTTCATCCGTTTCGCGTCCGACTCCGGATCGCTGGAGATCCGGCTCGATCACATCATCTCCATGAAGGAATGATGGGCGTGCGGGGGGCGGAGCGATCTGCCCTCTGCTACCATCGTCCGAGCTGTCATGCCCAAAGTCCTCTTCTACGCGGGAACGGCATTCTGCCTCTTCCTCACGCTCGTGAGCGCGGGGGAGGTCGCGGGTGAGCTGCGCAACGGCGGTTTCGGCTTTGCGGCTTTCCCGGCTTCGGCGCGATCCCCCTGGGCGATCCTGACCGCGCTCTTCGCCGGGCTGGCGATCTCGGCGCTCTTCCTCCGCATGGCGGCCCTACTCGCGGCGCGCAATCTCTTCGCCGCTTTCGTGGCCGTGCTCGCGGTGACCGGCTCTCTCTCCACGCTCACCGCCGTGCTCTTCGTGCAGTACCGCGTCTCCTCGGCCGGCGCGGCGCACCTCGGCGAGGTGCACTTCGCGGCGCTGATGGCGTTCGGCTTCTTCCTCTCGCTCAGCATGCTGTCGCTCCGCCCGTACTTCAGCATCCAGGCGAGCCGCTTCCTGTCGGCGCTGGTCTTCTTCCCCCTGCCGCTCTTCGTGATGGTGCTGGCGCAGGAGATGTTCGTCACCGCGTCACCGGCGCCGCTCCCGGCCGCCACTCCGGCGACGGGCGTCTTCTTCGCCGTGATCGGGCTGCTCTTCTTCTCGATCGCGGTGCACTGCATCCGCCACCGTCACCTGTTCCTCGAAGTGTCCAACCTCCGCGAGCTGCTCGACTCGCGCGTCGACCCCGGTCCGCGCACCGGCCGCATCGGCAGCGTCGCTTTCGACTCGTAACCCTTCCCTCGAGCGGCCGCACCCCGTGCGACAATCCGCCGCCCGATGTCTGCTGCCTGGCCTCTGTTCGTCTCGTCGATCCTGCTGCCGCTGGTGACGATTGCGTTGTTGTGGCGGCGTGCGCGGCGGCCGCTGATCGGGTGGATCACGACGTTCATCCTGACGTCGGGGGTGACCGGCTTCGCGGTCCTCGGCGCGCCGTGGGGGTGGTTCGGGGTGCCGTTGCGGCTGGTGATCACGCTGCTCTTCGCGGTCGCGGTGGTGATGTCGGTGCGGCGGGCGGAGCGGCCGGATGCGCTGCCGGACTCGCCGGTCGGCTACTTCGTGAAAGTGATCATCGGGCTGTTCTTCGGCGGGGTGGCGATCGGCGTGTTGCGCGCTCACGCGGTGCCGCCGAATGCGGTCGACCTGCAGTTCCCGCTGCGGAACGGCTCCTATCTCATCGGCCATGGCGGCAGCGAGACCGCCGCGAACATTCACGGCTTCGACAAGACACAACGCTATGGGCTCGACATCCTGCAGCTCAACTCATTCGGCAGGCGCGCGCATGGCCTCTACCCGCGCGAGCTCGCAAAGTATGAGATCTTCGGTGCGAACGTGGTCAGCCCGTGCAATGCCACCGTGGTCAAGGCGGTGGACGGGCTCCCGGACAATATCCCTCCCACTCGCGACGAGCAGCGCAAGGAGGGGAACCACGTCGTCCTCCGCTGCGGCGACGTGAACGTCACCCTCGCGCATTTGCAGAAGGGGAGCGTGGTGGCCCGTCCCAACACCGTCATCGCCGCCGGTGCGCCGATCGGGAAGGTGGGCAACTCCGGCAACACGACCGAGCCCCATCTGCACATCCACGCCGACCGCGCAGGCATCGCCGTTCCCGCTCGCTTCGACGGACGCTGGCTGGTCCGCAACGCCATCGTGCGGCGCTAAGCAAGAAGCTCTCACTTCGCCCACGAAGAGAACCGACCCGGAGGCCTCTCGTCGGTTCTTTCGTGGG
The DNA here is from genome assembly GCA_035630815.1 of Thermoanaerobaculia bacterium. Taxonomy (GTDB): domain Bacteria; phylum Acidobacteriota; class Thermoanaerobaculia; order Gp7-AA8; family Gp7-AA8; genus QHVT01. The sequence continues at coordinate 31,293 of DASQJY010000027.1, read as the reverse complement.
CGGGGTGAAGGCGTCCTGCTCAGCGTCCCGCGCTGCGGCGCCTGGCCGTGCCCTTCGTCACCTTCACCGGGACCCGCAGCGTCGTTCCGCCATCCTCGGGGAACGTGATGATGATCTCGGTCTCTCCCTCGTTCGCGCCGTAGACGTCCACCACACCGCCGCCCAGCCCAACCGGGACGCTCTGGTCGACGAACACGATCGAGGCGTCGACGGCCGTCGCGGTGGCGTGCACCACGTAGCCGGTTCCCGGAATCGTGGAGAGGTCGAGCTGCGCGGTCTCGCCGGTGCGGAGCCGCAGGACCTGCGGCTGGACCACCGCCGCGAACGGTTCATAGACGGACAGCGGCACTGTCAGGATCTTGTTCTGAAAGTACGGTGGGAGCGTGATCGTCACGGTCGCGTCGCCTTTCGCATGACCGGCCACGTCGAACGCGACCGAGGTCGCGCCGGGAGCGATCGCGACGGTCTCCGGCACGGTGGCCACGCTCGTCTTCGAAGAACTGAGCTGCATTGGCTCGCTGCCGACGGCGGCAGGGTAGAGCGCGAGCGTCAGTGTGCGCGTCGTCCCGGCGGCGAACATCGGCTCGTACGGCTGGACCGTTGCGTCGGCGGTGCGCGTGAAGATCAGCTTTGCGCTGGCCGAGGTGTTCGCGAGAGTGGGCGTGTTGGGCGGCTCGGCCCACCAGAGAGCGAGCGACATCGTGAGCGTCGCCTCGCCGGTGCGCCCGCTCGGGTAGACCAGCACCGGCACCTCGACGCGCGAGGTGAACGGCGGGATGTCGATCACCCGATCGACGGCGTTGTACAGGCGGCCGCCGGGCGCCATCGACACCTTCACCTGCACGGTCGTGGCGAGCGGCGGCTCGACGGAGATCGCAAAGCGCGTCTGCAGCTCGATCCCGTCGCCGGTGACGAGCGGCGGCGCATCGTGGATGCGGATCACCGGCTGCGGCTCGTTGTCGCGGATCAGCACCTCGCGCTTCGCCTGGAGCTGCCCGCCGGCGAAGAGCTCGAGTAGCGCCATGCCGTCGCCCGAATAGAAGTGATCGTCGAGGTAGAAGCGCACTTCCTTCTTCGTTTCGTGCGCGGCGAACCGGATCGTGGCGGGCGTGAACTGCCGCCCGAGGCCGGCCGTGAGCCGGACCGCGACGTACGCAACCTGCCGCGCCTCGTTGGTCCGGGTGACGGTGCCGATGAGCCACGGAAACGACTCGTTGACGCGCTCCGGCGCCTCGAGGGTGTAGGCAGACGGGTCGCCGCCGCCACCATCGCCGCTGTCGTCGTTGCGGATCGTGCCGGTCGCGGTTCCCCTGACCAGTTCCGCGAGCTGCGAGCAGCAGGAAGTGATCTCGAGCGTCAGCGTTTCATGCGCCTCGTTCTCGGCATCGCCGAGGACGAACACGGTCAGGGAGGCGGTGGTTCTCCCTTGCGGGAACGCGACCATCGCATTCGCGAGTGGCGCGTAGTCGGTCGCAGCGGCGGTGCCGTGGTGCGTCGTGATCTGGAAGATCATGTCGGCGCCGACCGGGCCGCTGAGTGTCATCGGGAACTCCAGCCGCGACGTCGTCCCGGGTGCTCCTTCGACGACGCTCGCGTCGCCGAGGGTGAGCGTCGGCATCGGCTCGTCATCGGTGAGCGCGAGCTCCGCGGAAGCGCCGGCGAAGCCGTTCCACTCCAGTTCCAGCGTCGCCAGGCGGACGCCGGAGAAGAGGCCGTCGTCGACCGGCAGCGGAACGCGTTTCTGCGTCTCGCCGGCGGCGAACGTCAGCTCGATGTCGTCGATCGTCCAGAACGAGGGGATCCGGCCATGGACGCGCAGCGTCGCTGTCATGGGGCCGGTGCCGCCGTCGGTGCGGCGGACGTCGACCGCGGCGCTGGTCTCTTCCAGCTCGTACTCGCTCTTGTCGAAGGCCAGACCGAACGCGGGACGGTCATCGTCGAGGATGCGCACCGTGATCTTGTCGCCGACGTCGTCGGGGCCGTCGAGCGTGATGGTGAACGTCTCGTCGTTCTCGGCGACGTCATCGCCGGCGATCAGGACCTGGAGCGTCTGCGTCGCCGTCCCTGCCGGCCAGAAGATGCCGCTCGGGCTCAGCGTGAAATCGTCGCCGCTCGCCGTCCCGGCCTGCGCCCGATAGTCGATCCAGGTGCCGCTGCCGAACTGCGGCGCGACGTTGAACACCAGGGACACGAACTGCGCCGCGTCGCTTTCGGTGACTTCGATGAGCTTTGGCGTGAACTTCGGGACGCTTTCGTCGTCGACGACCACCACCTCGATCCGGTCGCTCATGCCGGGCAGTCCCTCGGGCGTGCAGGTGACCTCGAGGCTGCGTGTGCCGTTGTACAGGGCGTCGTCGGCGATCGGGATGGTGACGCGGTTGCGCGTCACGCCCGGGGCGAACGGGGCGTTGTACGAAACGCCCTGCGCGACCACCGTGACGCTGGTCTGCAGCCCGGCGCCGCCGGTCCGGTCGATGTCGAGCGCGAGCGTCCTCCCTTCCACGGCCCGCGGCGCGCGCTGGACGAAGCGGTGCAGCACCGGCTCGTCGTCGTCCTCGATCTCGAAGAAATGGGTGCTCTGAGCGAGCGTGTACCCATGGACGGCTTCCGCGAAAAAGACCGTCCCGGACGGGTTGCTCGACCGGTAGACGTCGTCGTCGATGACCGGGACTTCGATCGTCCTGCGAACCTGTCCCGGCTCGAATGTCACTTCGTGAGTCGCTTCCGCCACGTACCCGGCAGGGAGCGAGTTGGTGTTGTACCTGACCGTGACGCGCTGCGTCGACTCGCTGCGGGTCAGCTCCCAGAGGGCAGGAGAGCCTCCCTCGGTGATGCGGGGGGTGGTCAGCTTCAGCTCGATCGTGCCCCAGAGCACGTGGACGCCGAACTGCGCCTGATGTGCGCCCGTCGTGACCGTCACGGTATAGGGCACATCGCTCTGCCCGACCGGGCGCATCGGAAACGCGTACTCCGCGGAGGGCCCGCTGGTCGTGACCGGCGGCGCGCCGGTGCCGAAGTTCCAGGAGAACTGCACCGCGCAGTGCGGCAGCGGCGAGACCGGCCACTTCACCGGTACCTGCAGTTTCGAGAGCGCGTCGGGCTTGCAGATCGCCGAGCTGCCGACGGCCACGCAGTTCGCGCTGTCGGTGCTGGGGTGTCCCAGGCCCGTGGGCATGACGCAGCTTTGCGCCTGTGCGACTGCACACACGAAGGGCAGGAGGGCAACAAAAATGAATGGACGCATGATCGGACCGGGCGCAAATTTAGCAAAATAACAGCGCACCGGCAACGGGAGAGAGCCGGCGGGAGCGCACACGATCCGGAAACGGTGTGAGTCGGAATGGGGGAAACGTCTACCATAGCGAGACGTCTAATGACTATGCACAGACTCGCGATTGCACTCTCGCTCCTGTTCACGCTCACCGCGGCTGCCTCGAACGACCTGCGCGGCGTCGTCGTCGACGACGCGAGCGCGAAGCCGGTCGCCGGCGCGCACGTCTACGTCTATACCGCCTCCCCGAAGATCGGCCTGAGCGCGTTCTGCCCCTCCTGCTACCGCGACTGCGGCAAGAAGGAGCAGGTCGATTCAACGGGGACGTTCCGGATCGAGGCGCTCGATCCCACGCTGTTCTTCAACCTGCTCGCCGTCGCCGACGGATACGAGCCGGTGTTCGCGAACAAGGTCGATCCGGCGAGCGGCTCCGTCACGATCCGGATGACACCGCGCTCCACCGCCGACGCCGACCGCCTCGTCACCGGCACGGTTCACGATCCCGAGGGAAAGCCGGTGGTCGGTGCGATCGTCGAGCCGAATGGCTACACCATCGAGCAGAAGGTCGGCTCCCGGACCAGCCGGAGGACCGGCTATGGAGAGATCCCGGGCCTCGACAAGCTCTCGGTCACGAACGCGAAGGGGGAGTTTGCGCTGCGGATGCCCGCCGCCGGCGGCAAGCTCGACGTCCGCGTGACGGCGCGCGCGCTCGCGCCGCGCATCGAGCGGACACTCGTCGCGGGCGAGCCGCGTAAGATCGCGCTGATGCCCGGCGCGACCATCAGCGGCCGCGTGCTGCGCGACGGCCAGCCGGCTGCCGGCATCCCGGTGAAGTTCCAGCAGCAGAGCCGTGCCGCCGCGAACTTCCTCGGGCGTTTCGAGATCGCCACCAACGACGACGGGCTGTTCGTGATGACGAACCTCGGGCCGAACGAGACGTACGTCGTCTCCGCTGCCGTCGACGGCGGCGTGGTCGAGCCGAAGATCGTAAAGACCGGCGCCGATGAGACGAGCGCCGACGCCGGGGTGTTGCCGGTCGAGCGCGGCCGCCGCATCGCCGGGACGATCGTGCCGCCCGAGGGAATGCCGACGCCGCCGAAGACGCAGGTGCTGCTCGTCTGGAGCCAGACCGGCACCTCAGCCACGACCGAGGCGGCCCCGGACGGCAGGTTCGTCTTCGAGGCCGTCCAGGACGGAAGCGCGACCCTCTACGCTCCGCTCCGCGGCCTGACGGTCTCGCCGCGGTCGGCCTGGTTCGACCTGAACGAAGAGGCGATCATCATCCCCGGCGAGGGAGATTGCCTCGACCTGCGGGTCCTGCTTGCGGAGGAGTAGCAGCTGTCATCCTGACAGGATGACTGTTCCCCCGTACTGTTAAAATTGTCCCGCCCCATGTCCTTCGTTCATCTCCACCAGCACACTGAATACTCACTCCTCGACGGCGCCACGCGGCCTGAAGCGCTCGCGAAGCGCGTGGCGTCGCTCGGGATGCCTGCCTGCGCGATCACCGACCACGGCAACATGTTCGGTGCGGTCGAGTTCTACAACGCCATGAAAAAGGAGGGCGTGAAGCCGATCATCGGCTGCGAGATGTACGTCGCGTACGGCTCACGCCACGACAAGGCCGGCGTCGAAGACGGTCAGGCGGACGCAGGCGCGAACAACCATCTCATTGTCCTCGCCCAGAACGACATCGGCTACAAGAACCTGGTCAAGCTCGTCAGCGCCGGGTACACCGAGGGCTTCTATTACAAGCCGCGTATCGACAAGGAGCTCCTGCGCGAGCACCGCGAAGGGCTGATCGTCCTCTCGTCATGCCTCAAAGGCGAAGTCTCGCAGAGCCTCGCCGGCGGCAACTTCCAGAAAGCGAAGGATGCCGCGCTGGCGTACCGGGAGATCCTCGGGCCGGAGAACTTCTTCCTCGAGATCCAGGATCACGGCATCCCCGACCAGCAGAAGATCGTCCCGCTGATGGCCCAGTTGGGCCGCGAGGTCGGTCTACAACTGGTAGGAACCAACGACTCCCACTACCTCGACAAGTCCGACGCCTTCGCCCACGAGGTCCTCCTCTGCATCGGCACCGGCAAGACCCTCGGCGACGAGAAGCGGATGAAGTTCTACTCCGACGACTTCTACGTCAAAGGGGCGGATGAGATGCGCCGCGTCTTCGCCGACTACCCCGAGGCGGCGGACAACACGGTGCGCATCGCCGAGCGCATCAACATGTCGCTCGACGTCAAAGGCCACCACCTCCCGAAGTTCCCGGTGCCGCCGACGTACGACATCGGCTCCTACTTCGCGGAGGTCTCGCGCAAAGGGCTCGAGAAACGCCTCAACGCGCAGGCGGCGCTCTTCGCCGCGAAGGTGAAGAAGCACGAGGTCGCGGCGTACTGGGAACGCCTCGAGCGCGAGATCGAGATCATCAAGAACATGGGGTTCCCCGGCTACTTCCTGGTGGTTTGGGACTTCATGAAATACGCGCGCGATCACGGCATCCCGGTCGGGCCGGGACGCGGTTCGGCGGCCGGCTCGGTGGTGGCGTGGGCGCTCGGGATCACGAACGTCGATCCGCTCGAGTACGACCTCCTGTTCGAGCGCTTCCTCAACCCCGAGCGCATCTCGATGCCCGACATCGACCTCGACTTCTGCATGAACCGCCGAGGCGAGGTGATCGACTACGTGCGCGACAAGTACGGCAAGGAGAACGTCGCGCAGATCATCACCTTCGGGACGATGGCCGCGAAATCGGTCGTGCGCGACGTCGGGCGCGTGATGGGGCATCAGTACGGCTTCGTCGACAAGATCTCGAAGATGATCCCCGGCGGTCCCGGCGTCACGCTCACCGACGCGAAGAAGGATTCGCCGCAGCTCGCCGAGGCCATCAGGAACGACGAGGAAGTGCGGAAGATCATCGAGATCGGCGAGAAGCTGGAAGGGCTCTCGCGCCACGCCGGCATGCACGCCGCGGGCGTCGTGATCACGCCCGAGCCGGTCACGAACTACGTCCCGCTCTACCGCACGAACCGCGATGAAATCGTGACCCAGTTCGACATGCGCGTGGTCGAGAAGATGGGCCTCGTGAAGATGGACTTCCTCGGCCTGCGCACGCTGACGGTCATCGACGACGCGGTGAAGTCGGCGAAGCTGGTCGACGGCGTCGACATCGACATCGACGTGATCCCGCTCGACGATCCCGAGGTGTTCCGCCTCTTCCAGGAGGGACGCACCAAGGGCGTGTTCCAGTTCGAGTCGGGCGGCATGGTCGACCTGCTCCGGAAAGCGCGCCCGACCCAGTTCGAGGACCTCGCGGCACTGAACGCCCTCTATCGTCCCGGCGCGCTCGACGCCGGCATGGTCGACGTCTATGTGAAGTGCAAGAGCGGCACGCAGAAGCCAAAGTATCTCGTGCCGGTGATGAAGGAGCTGCTCGAGGAGACGTACGGGATCATCGTCTACCAGGAGCAGGTCATGCAGATTGCGCAGCGCGTCGCGAACTACTCCCTCGGCCAGGCCGACCTGCTGCGCAAGGCCATGGGCAAGAAGGACGCCGCGGTCATGGCGGCCGAGCGCGGCAAGTTCGTCGATGGCGCGGTCGCGAACGGGTACGAGAAGAAGAAGGCGAACGAGATCTTCGACTACATCGAGCCGTTCGCCCGCTATGGCTTCAACAAGTCGCACTCGGTGGCGTACGCGCTGGTCGCCTATCAGACCGCGTGGCTGAAGGTGCACTACCCGCGGCACTTCATGGCGGCGCTGATGTCGTCCGAAATGGACCGCACCGACGCGGTCGTGAAGTTCATCGGCGAAGCGAAGCAGATGGGCATCGACGTCATGCCGCCGGACGTGAACGAGTCGAACATGTACTTCACCGTGGTCGGCCCGAACATCCGCTTCGGCCTCGGCGCGGTGAAGGGCGTCGGCGAGAGCGCGGTGGAGTCGGTCCTCGAGGCGCGCCAGAAGATCGGCCGCTTCACCTCGCTCCTCGGCTTCTGCGAGGAGGTCGACCTCCGCGCGTGCAACAAGAAGGTGCTCGAAGCGCTCGTGAAATCGGGCTCGTTCGATTTCCTCGGCACCTCGCGCAAGGCGTTGTTCGACCAGCTCGATACGACCGCCGACTCGGCACAGCGGCAGAAGGAAGAGAAGGAGAAGGGGCAGAACTCGCTCTTCGGGATGTTCGCCGCCGCCGCGCCGAAGCAGCAGGCCAACTCCTCGCTGCAGCCGGCGTTCAAGGCGCCCGAGTGGCCGGAAGACGAGCGCCTGCGCTACGAGAAGGAAACGCTCGGTTTCTACATCACCGGCCATCCGCTCAACAAGTTCAACGAGGAGCTGCGCCTCTTCGCGAACGCGAACACCGAGACGCTCTACAAGTACGTCGACCAGCAGGTGAACATCGGCGGCATCGTCTCGCAGATCAAGAAGTCGAAGATCAAGAAGGGGCCGAACGAGGGGAAGATGATGGCGAAGTTCTTCCTCGACGATCAGGCCGGCTCGGTCGAGGTGGTGGTCTTCTCCGACCTCTACCAGAAGTACATGCGCTGGCTCGACAACGGCGTCGCGATCCTGGTGACGGCGATGGTGAAGGACACCGGCGGACAGCAGGCCGGACGCTCGGCCTCGCTGCAGTCGGCCGAACAGTCGGCGCAGCACATCGACGACGAGTACGGCGGGCATCCCGAATCGCGCGCCCGCATCTCCGCGTACGAGCTGCGGCTCGAGGACGCGGAAGACGACCGCGACCCGAAGGAGATCGAGCGCGAGAAGTACGGCGCGGACGTCGACAAGGCGAACTTCTCACTCTTCGGCACTTCGACTTCGCTCAGTGGAGGCTCGGGCAGCGAAGTCGACGCGTTCAACGAGGCGGTCGATTCCATCGCGGACGATCCGGCCGTTACAACGACGACCTCGTTCGCGGCGCACGCGGCTGCCTTCACGGAAGCGCCGGTGACGCCGGAGCTGTCGGCGCTGGAGATCGTGCCGCTCGAAGGGATCCGCGACAAGAAGGTGAAGGAAATCGCCCTCGAGGTTCCGTACCCGCGTATGAGCGACGACACGGTGAAGAAGATCCGCGAGATCGTGGAAGAGCACGCCGGGGAGATTCCGGTGACGGTGACGATCACCGACCTGCCGGCGGAGCTGGCCGCGTCGACGGGACAGCCGCAGTTGCGGCTGAAAGTGAACCATCATTTCAAGGTGCAGCCGGGGAGTGCGCTCACCGATGCACTGACTGCCGTGCACGCCTCGCCGAAATACGTCTTCTAGGGGGCGCGTTCGGTCACGTATACTCTCAGCGGTCCAGTAGTTATCTAAACCTCCAAGGGAGGGTGGGTGATGCGGCGAACTCGAATGGCGGCGGCAGCCGTACTGCTTCTGATGGCGGTTGCCGGAACGGCATCCGCGCAGTGTGTGACCGAAGTTCGCGAGATCTACTCGCGCTCCAACTCGACGAGCCTCGTCGCGGGACCCTTCGCGTGGAACGGCCAGATGTTCGCCGTCGCCAGCCGGCAGGCCTCCAATAACTCGGTCTGGGTCAGCTTCTTCAGCGAAGCCGGCGACCAGCTCTTCCCGAACGTCAAGGTCCCCTCCTCCGACGACTCGGAGCTCATCGACATCCTCTGGAACGGCACCGAGTTCGGGCTCTTCTTTGAGACCGAGGACCACCGCCTGATCCTTCGCCGCGTCTCGACGACGGGCGAGCTGATCGGCCCCGCGATCGAGCCGCTGGCCCGCCAGGATTACGTCATCGGCGACACCGACGAGCTCGACGTCATGTGGAGCCCCGACCACAACGCCTACCTCCTCGCGCGCACGGACCACACTCCATCGCCGCGGGTCTTCCTCACGGTGATCGAGCGCACCGGCCTGGTGCGCAGCGACGAGGAGATCGCCCCGGCCGCGCCGGAATCGCTGGTGCGGATCGACGTCACTACAGGCAGCAACGTCATCGGCATCTTCTACGAGCAGGAAGGCACGCGCCACATCATGCTCGCGCCGATCGTAGAGGGCGAGCTCGAGACGATCCGCAAGGTATGGGAGACGACCGGTCCGGACCTGGTCATCGACGCACGCGCGACGGACGACTTCGTCCTCGCACGGACCCAGACGCAGGGCGACGGCCGCAAGACCATCCGCTGGAAGATCGTCGACACGAACGGCCGCCAGGTGCGGCAGGAAGCGCGCTTTCTCATCGGCACCGGCCTCGACGTCGCGCCGCTCTCGCTCATGGCGCGAGGCGACGAGATCATCCTCACGTACCTCGACTCCCGCGACGGCTTCGAAACGCAGATCGGCAACTACCGCATCCGGCGCGTCAACACGGACGGCGACACGCTCAGCGACACCTTCTTCGCCGCGACCGAGAGCGGCCGCCGCCGCGCCCAGACGCCGTACGACTTCGTCTGGACGGGGAACGCGTTCGTGGCCATCGTGGTGCGCGACACCGATTCGGGGGACGACTCGTTCCTGGTACGCCTCTGCGTTCTGAAGGCCGAGATCTCCGGACCGCGGGTCATGCACCCGGGCGACACCGTCACGTTCACCGGCACCGCGGAAGGGGGCGTCCCGCCCTACAACTTCGTGTGGCGCTGGGGCTTCTTCGACGAGGCCTTCGGCCCGACGCCGCAGATCCGTTTCGATACCGCCGGCACGTACGTCCTGACGCTCACCATCACCGACGATACCGGCTCCATCGCCACCGACACGTTCGAAGTGACGGTCGCGCCGCAGGTCAAGCCGCGGCGCCGCAGCGTCCGGAAGTGAAGCTCCTTCTCACCCCCGGTTGATGAAATCCAGGAACTCCGGTCCCGGGACCGGGGGGGTGATCAGGTAGCCCTGCATCTGGTCGCAGTCGTGGCGTTTGAGGAAGTTCGCCTGTTCGGTGAACTCGACGCCCTCGGCGATGACTTTCAGGCGGAGGCTGTGGGCCATGGCGATGATCGCGGTGACGATGGCGGCGGTGTCGGGGTCGTCGATGATGTCGCGGACGAACGACTGGTCGATCTTCAGCGTGTCGATCGGGAAGCGCTTGAGGTAGCTCAGCGATGAATGGCCGGTGCCGAAGTCGTCGAGGGAGATCCCGAGGCCGAGGCGCTTGAGGTCGTAGAGCATGCGGATGCTCGTCTCCGGGCTCTGCATCGCGCTCGACTCCGTGATCTCCAGCTCCAGGAACTTCGCGGGAAAGCCGGTCTCCGCCAGGATCGTGCGCACGCGGTCGACGAGATCCGCCTGCTGCAGTTGCGTCACCGACAGATTCACGGCCAGCGACAGCGTCCTGTGTCCCGCGTCGTGCCACTCCTTCGCCTGCCTGCACGCCTCGCGCAGGGCCCAGGTGCCGATCGGGATCATGATCCCGGTCGCCTCGGCCAGCGGGATGAACGTCGACGGCGGGATCGCGCCGAGCTCCGGATGCGTCCAGCGCAGCAGCGCCTCCATCCCGGTCACGCTGCCGCTGCGCAGGTCGAAGATCGGCTGGTAGTAGACGCGGAACTCCTCGCTCGCCAGCGCCTTGCGCAGCCCGTGCTCCAGCGCGATCCGCTGCAGCGCCTTCGCGTTCACGATCGCGTTGAAGAGCTGGTAGTTGTCGCGGCCGACTTCCTTAGCCTGGTACATCGCCGTGTCGGCGTTCTTGATCAGGGTCTCGGCGTCGCTGCCGTCATCGGGGAAGAGGCTGATGCCGATGCTGGTGGTGATGAAGAATTCGCGCCCTTCGATGTGGAACGGGTAACGGATGGCCTCGATGATCTTCGTCGCCACCGGCGCCGCATCCTCGGAGCGGTTGAGGCGCGGCAGCAGCACCGTGAACTCGTCGCCGCCGAGGCGCGCCACCGTGTCGCTGTCGCGGACGCACGCCTGCACGCGCGCCGCGACCGCTTGCAGCAACTGGTCGCCGATGTTGTGGCCGAGCGAGTCGTTGATGATCTTGAACCGGTCGAGGTCGAGGAAGAGCACCGCCAGGTGCGACCCGTCCCGTTGCGCGTGAGACAGCGCCACGGTCAAGCGGTCCTTGAACAACAGCCGGTTGGGGAGGTTCGTCAGCGCGTCGTGGTAGGCGAGGTGCTTGATCTGCTCCTCGGCATACGTGCGCTCCGTGATGTCGCGCACCACGCAGACCATCCCGCCGCCGCCGATCGCGGTGAGCGAGATCTCCTGCGGGAAGTTCACCCCGTCGCGGCGCGTGCCGGTGGCCTCGCCGCGCCAGCGTCCGCGCTGCGCCACGAGCGGCACGATGGTCGCGATCAGCCGCACCTGTTCGTGCGGCTCGTACAGGTCGCAGAGCGACCGTCCGAGGAGCGAGCCGTCGGAGGGGTAGCCGAAGAGCTTCGCCAGCGAGTCGTTGACGTACGTGAACTCGAGCCGCTCGTTGAGGATCGCGATCCCGTCCATCGACGCGGTGATCGCGGCGGACTGGTTCCGCAGCGTCTCCTCCGCGTGCTTGCGCTCGGTGATGTCCGTGGCCACGTGCAGGAAGCCGGTCAGCGCGCCGTCGTCGGAATGCAGTGCCGTCACCGATACCGCCACCACGATCAGCTCCCCCTCTTTCGTCCTGTACACCCATTCGTGCTCGCCGACGTCCTGCACCGCGCCGGGATCGGCGTGCACTTCGACGAGCGAGCGCCGGCCGATCATCTCGTAGGCGTCGTAGCCGAGCATCCGCTCCGCGCCCGCGTTGAACACCGTGATCGTCCCGGCGGGATCGGTGGCGATGATGGAGACGCGCGTCGCGGCATCGAGCACCGCCTTCCGCTGCGCGTTCGCCGCCGCCCCCGATTCCTCGGCCCGCTTCTGCTCGGTGAAGTCGTAGACGAATCCTTCGAAGAAGAGCGTTCCGTGCGAGGAGCGGATGCCGTGCACGTTCAACTTCACCCAGATCGGCGAGCCGTCCTTGCGCTTCCACTGCAGCTCGACGTTGTTCGCGTAGGCGAACGGCTCGAAGTGGCGGATCAGCTCCTCGCGCTGCGACGTGTCGTAGTAGATGTCGCGCTCCAGGTTCTTCGTCAGCAGCTCTTCGACCGATTCGTAGCCGAGCATGCGCGCCAGGGTGATGTTCGCGGTGACGAAGCGGCCGTCGCGAGTGGACTGGTAGATCCCCACCGGCGCGTAATCGAAGATGACGCGGTACTTCTCCTCCGACTGCTGCAGCGCCTGTTCGGCGCGCTTGCGCTCGGTGATGTCGTGGACGATCGAGAAGAGCAGCTTGCGCGAGCCGACCTCGATCGGGCCGGTGTGGATCTCGACGTCGCGGATCTCCCCCGAGGAGCGCATGTGGCGGAACTGGAAGTACGTCTTGCCGGCCGCCGCGGCGCGCGCGAGGTCGGCCCGCACCTGCTCCTCGCCGCGCACGTTGATGTCCCAGATGCGCATGGCGAGCATCTCGTCGCGCGTGTAGCCGTAGTAGTCGCAGGCGGCCATGTTCACGTCGACGATCGCGCCGGTCTCGGGATCGAGGAGGAGCTTGACGGCGCGGTTGTTCTCGAACATCTGACGGTAGCGCAGCTCGCTCGCCCGCAACGCCTCCTCGCGGCGCTTGTGCTCGATGGCCGAGGCCACCTGCTGCGCGACGAAGACCAGCACTTCCTGGTCGCGCTCCGAGTAGCGTGTCGTCTCGACGTAGGTCTGCGCGACGATCGCCCCCCAGGTCGTATCGCCGGTGCGGAGCGGGACTCCCAGCCAGTCGACCGACGGATGCCCGATCCCGATGACCTCGCCGCTTGCGGTGAGCTGCTCGAAGAGCGCCGGAGTGGCGAGGAGCGGCTTGCCGCTGCGCAGGACGTAACTGGTCAACCCGCGGCCGGGGCTGCGCCCCTGCGCGAACGGTTGCGTGTCGTGCATGTCGACGAAGTAGGGGAAGGTGAGGCTGTCGCTCTCGGCGTCGTAGAGGGCGATATAGAAATTCGTCGCGTCCATCAGCTCGTGCACGACCTGGTGCACGGAGGCGTAGAACTCCTCCAGGCTCACCGGCTCGCGGCTGAGCTCCGCGATCCGGAAGAGCGCCGACTGCAAGCGCTGCGCTTTCACGGACTCGGTGATGTCGCGGAAGTACCAGGAGCGGCCGCGGATCCGCCCGTCGACGACGATCGGGACCGACGCGCGGGAGAGCGTCCGGCCGTCCTTCAACGGGACGTGATCGTCCGTTCGCACTTCGTCCGGATGCTCGTAAAGGTAGTTCACCACCTCGATGAACGAGGGCCAGTCGGTGACGGAATCTCCGGCGTATCCGAGCAGCTCGTTATCGTCGGCGGTGGAGGCGACCTCGGGGGGGATGCGCCAGATGTCGAGAAAGCGCTGGTTGTACGAGAGGACGTTCCCCTCGTTGTCCACGACCAGCGTCCCCTCGAGCGTCGCCTCCTGCTGCGCCTTGAGGATGGCCACGCTCGTCCGCAGCGAATCGCGCGACACGGCATTCGCCCCGCGGACGAGGCGGGCAAGGGCACGCTTCGCGCGCTGAAACCGCGAAGGGCCCGGCGCGTGCGGCATCGGAAGCTCCGATGGGATGGTCATGCGGGACTCGACAGGCGTTTGATTCTAGTTCAGTCGCCCGGAACCCCGTGCTGCCTGAAGTATTGCCACTGCTGGAACGCGAGATAGACGAACCACGCCACGTAGAGCGCCACGAAGAACTGTTTCGCCGTAAACAGGTATGCCGCGGCCGCACCGCCGCCGATGATGGCGATCCAGATCGCGATGATGAACGCGGTCCGCTCGTTGAGGAACATGCGGAAGAAGTCGCGCGTGGCATGCCCGCCGTCGAGAGGGGGGACGGGAATCAGGTTGAAGATCCCCCACGCCCAGTTGGCCCAGTACAGCCGCGGCAGCAGAGCCACCAGCATCTTGTCCGTCTGCCCCACCTGGGTCATGAACGCGAACATCGCCAGGAACATCAGCGCGAAGCTGGAGAGCGGCCCGGCGACGCTGATCAGGAAGTCCTGCCACGGCTTCGCCCGCCGTTGGTTGATCGTGACGCCGCCCATCCCGCCGAGGATGATCTGGCTCGACCCGAAACCGAGCGCCGCGATCGTCGCAGCATGCGCGAGCTCGTGGATGAGGACGCTGAGGAAAACGATCGGAATCCAGATCAGCGCGTACTGGATCCCCGCCTCCGGGTTGTAGTTGAGTACGGTGAAGAGGCCGACCAGGATGAGGAAACTGAAGTCGACGTCGATGGACGTCTTGCCGATGGAGCCGAGATGCAGCATGGGGCGGGAGTATGAATTGAAAATTGAAAATTGAAAATTGAAAGATCGGAACGTCAGCTCTCGCGCAGCGTCAATCCGATTTTTCAATTTCTAATTTTCAATTTTCAATTCATAAAGCTCTCCCACGGCGCCGGCCGCGCCAGCAGATACCCCTGCCCCTCGGTGATGCCGAGCTCGCGGCAGACGGTGAGCTGTTCCTCGGTCTCGATGGCCTCGGCGATGGTGGTCGCGCCGATCGTCTCGGCGCAGCGGGCGACGAGCTCGACCAGGCGGCGGCGGATCGGGTCGCTCTCCACTCCGTGGAACAGCGAGTGGCCCACTTTCAGGTAATCGGGCTGCAGCTCGGCCACCGCTTCGAGCGTGGCGTAGCCCGAGCCGCAGTCGTCGATCGCGATCTTGAAGCCCATCTTCTTGAGGTCGTGCAGCGTGCGGCGGAAGGTGCGGTAGTCGCGGATCGCGCTCCGCTCCGTCACCTCGATCACCACCTGCCGGTTGCAGGAAAAGAAGGGCTCGAACACGTCCGTTCCGCGATGCTGCAACTGCTGGATGAAGTGCGACTCGAGGTTGAAGAAGAGGTAGCCGCGCGCGCAGACCTCGTCCAGCCACGGCATGACGTTCTGGATGCAGAGCACTTCCAGGTCCCACACCAGGTCGAAGTCGCGTGCGAGCTCGAACAGCACTTCCGGGTTCTCGAGCTCCGTACCCGCCGGACCGCGGGAGAGTGCCTCGTAGCCGACCACCTTGCGCGTCTCGAGGTTCACCACCGGCTGAAAGACGGTCGTGATCAGCTTGTCGTGGATCGTGCGCAGCAGGCGCTCGCGCATCGAATGGTAGTAGCGGGTCTCGCGCCGTTCCGCGCTGTCCTTCGCCTCGCGCACCGCGTTGTAGAGGATGCGCGGCGCGAAGAGCGGTTGCGGCTGCGGCTGCGTCGTGGCGCCGCCGGAGAAGACGACCACTTCATCCTTCAGCCCCGCGTCGACCGGCAGCGACTTCAGCGACGCCCGGGCGACGCGCTCCAGGTCGCGCGCGATCTGTGCGATGGGGGTGGTGCTGTGTTCCTTGCTGAAGCAGTAGAAGTCGTTCGCGCCGGAGTGGCTGATGCCGATCACCACGTCGTTGCCGAGGAGCGGCGCGACCATCACCCGCAGGCCCCGCACGAACTCGCGGCGGAGGTCGTCGAACGCCTCCCACAGATTGCGTTCGCCCATCCGGAAGAGCGGCTCGATCTCGATGCAGAACACCGCCAGCGTCTCGCCCCCTTCAACCAGGCGGCGGAGGTCGTCGATTACGACTGCCAGCGTCGGCACCTCGGTCGTCGGATCGAAGAACAGCTCGCGCAGGCGCGTGGCCTGGTCGGTGCGCAGCGTCATCGTCCACCAGAGATCGTCGCGTACGGAGAGCATCTCGTCGGTGACGCGGCGCAGCGTTTCGGGGCTCACCGGCTTGATCAGATAGCGGTCCGCGCCGAGGCGGAGAGACCGCTCGCGGTTGATCGTGTCGGCCGAGCCGGTGAGCATCACGATCGGGATGGCTTGTGTGACGGGATTCGCGCGCAACGCGCGGATCAGCTCCCAGCCATGCTCGTCGCCGCCGAGGTCGATGTCGACGAGTGCCAGGTCCGGCGGATCCTCCTCGGCGGCAGCCACCGCGTCCGCAACATTCGCCCGCCACAGGGTCCGGTACGTCGTCTCGGAGAGGGCCGCGCGTACGAAGACGCCCACCGCTTCGTCATCGTCGAGGATCAGTACGACTGCTTGTCTATTTCGCGGCATACGGCACAGCGGAGCTATCCTACCGCGACGATGCATTTCGAAACGAAAGCCATTCACGCGGGGATGCGGATCGACGAAGAGACAGGTGCAATCGCGCCGCCGCTTCATCTTTCCACGACGTTCGAGCGCTCGGACATAGGCGAAGCCTCACGCGGATTCAGCTACGTCCGCGACGGCAATCCGACGCAGGAGCGCCTCGAGGAAGCGCTGGCGGCGATCGACGACGCAGCGGCGGCGCTGGCGTTCGGCTCCGGCATGGCCGCGGGGGCGGCCCTGCTGCAGTCGCTTCCCCACGGATCGCACGTGCTGCTGCCCGACGACTGCTACTACGGCTATCGCGCGCTCGCCGAGGAGTACTTCGAGCGCTGGGGGCTGACGTTCGACTTCCTGGCCATGGAGGATCTCGACGCGGTGCGTGCCGCGATGAGAGACGAGACGCGCGTGCTGTGGGCGGAGACGCCCTCCAATCCCTTGCTGAAGATCGTCGACGTGGCGGCGCTCGCGTCGATCGCACACGAGCGCGGCGCGGCGCTGGTCGTCGACGGCACGTTCGCCACTCCCGCCCTGCAGCGTCCCATCGACCTCGGCGCGGACGTGGTCCTGCACTCCACGACCAAGTATCTCGGCGGCCACACGGACGTGCAGGGCGGCTCGCTCGCGTTCCGTACGCCCGACGCGTTGTACGAGCAGACGCTGCACGCGCGGAAGATCATCGGAGCCGTCGCGTCCCCCTTCAATTCGTGGCTCGTCCTGCGCGGCATCCGGACGCTCGCCGCCCGCATGCGCGTGCACAGCGAGAACGCCATGGACGTGGCGCGCGCCCTCGCCTCGCACCCGCGCGTGGAAGCGGTCTACTACCCGGGACTGGAGTCGCACCCGCGCCACGACGTGGCCCGGCGGCAGATGTCGGCGTACGGCGGGATGCTCTCCTTCCTCGTGCGCGGCTCGCGTACGGACGCGCTGGCCGTGGCGGCGAAGACGCGCCTGTTCGTCCGCGCCACCTCCCTCGGCGGCGTCGAGAGCCTGATCGAGCATCGCAACTCGAGCGAAGGCCCGGGCAGCCGGACGGCCGAAAACCTGCTGCGCGTTTCAGTCGGGCTCGAGCATCCGGCCGATCTCGTCGACGACCTCCTGCACGCCCTCGGGTAAACTTTCCCCGCCATGGCGAAGAATTTCGAGATCACCTGTCCCTGCTGCGAGGCGACGCTC
The DNA here is from genome assembly GCA_035630815.1 of Thermoanaerobaculia bacterium. Classification (GTDB taxonomy): domain Bacteria; phylum Acidobacteriota; class Thermoanaerobaculia; order Gp7-AA8; family Gp7-AA8; genus QHVT01. Next base: position 13,852 of record DASQJY010000027.1, on the reverse strand, counting down.
GTCGTCGACCGGATCAGCGGCGAGGTCCTGCTGCACAAGGCGAAAGAGCATCGCGGCCCCGGCGGCTCCCTGGAGTCGATGGTCGCGGGGCTGGAGACGCAGAAGAGCGAGGCCGCGCGACGCTTCGACCGGCAGATGGAGAGCCAGAAAGACCGCGGCCGCATCCTCGAGGAGCGGTTCAAGGAAGCGCTGGAGCGCGCGGAGAAGTCGGACGAGAAGTTCGTCAATCCGTTCGACCTCGACTGATGGCGAAGGCGCGAAAAGTTCTCCCCTCAGATTTCGATCCCGACGGTCCCGCTCCCGCGGAAAGCGGCATCTACGGACTCCCGTTCGCGCCGGAGGATTCGAAGGTCGTGATCGTGCCGGTGCCCTTCGAGGCCACGACGTCGTACGGCGGCGGCACGTCCAAGGGACCGGAGGCGGTGTTCGAGGCCTCGAAACAGGTCGACCTCTTCGACCAGGAAACCGGCCGCCCCTACGCCCAGGGCATCGCCATGCTCGACGTGCCGAAGGACGTGGCGCGCTGGAACCGCGACGCAAAGAAGATCGCCGCCGCGGTCATCGAAAAAGGCGGCGTCGTCGACAAAGCCACGCGCACCGCGGCCGCGAAAGTGAACGAGTACGGCGACCGGATGAACGAGTGGGTATACGAGCAGACCACGTCGCTCCTCGCGAACGACAAGCTGGCCGCGATCCTCGGCGGCGACCATTCGGTGCCGTACGGCGCGATCCGCGCGTACGCCGAGCAGTACCCCGGCCTCGGCATCCTCCACCTCGACGCGCACGCCGACCTGCGCGACGCGTACGAGGGCTTCACCTGGTCGCACGCCTCGATCTTCAACAACGTGATGCGCAAGCTCGACGGGGTAGGGAAACTCGTGCAGGTCGGCGTCCGCGACCTCGGCCAGTCCGAGCGCCGGATGATCGACGAATCCGAGGGCCGCATCGTCACGTTCTACGACGCCGGCCTCGCCGCGCGGAAAGAGCAGGGGACCCCGTTCGCCATGCTCGCCGACGAGATCGTGGCCGCCCTTCCGCAGCACGTCTACCTCTCCTGGGACATCGACGGCCTCGACCCCACGCTCTGCCCCGGCACCGGAACCCCGGTCCCCGGCGGCCTCTCCTGGAACGAAGCAATCGGCCTGTTACGCGCCATCAAGCGCTCCGGCAAACGCATCGTAGGCCTCGACCTCTGCGAGGTCTCGCCGGGCGAGACCGAGTGGGACGCCAACGTCGGCGCGCGCCTGCTGTACAAGATGATCGGGTTCGCGCTGCTCACGCAGTAGGGACACCGGCATGGAGTGCGGTAACGCCAGTTACCGCTCTGACTGCTTCTGTTCGTGCAGCAAACCGAGGCTGGTGCAATCTCGCCTGGTGGCACGAGCGAAGGCTGGACCTGCTCGCGTTGCCGGACGAACAAAAACAGTAAGAGCGGTAACTCGCGTTACCGCACTCCAGAAAGCCGCGCCACGATTCGCGGAACGTGCACGTGGCAATCCTCCACGATGATGCTCACCCGCTCCCGCGGGGAGCCCGCGATCGCGGTGCCGGCCACGAACACCCCCGGCACGTTCGTCTCCATCGTGCTCTCGTCGTAGCGCGGGCGCCGGTCGTCGCCCTGCAGGTCGACGCCGAGCATCTCGAAGAGCGTCGTGTCCTGGCGATAGCCGGTCAAAGCGAGGACGAAATCCGCCGGGACTTCCCCGGCGGGATCGAGCACCACCGACCGACCGCGAATCTCGACAGGAGTCGTCCGCGGGAGGAACCGCACGCGGTTGTCGCGGATCATCGAGCGGATCTCCGGCAGCAGCCAGAACTTCACGGTCGAAGGATCGAAGTCCTCGCGGCGATAGCTGACCGTGACCTGCGCCCCGGCGCGCTGGCAGCGCACCGCCGCCTCGATCGCCGAGTTGCGCCCGCCGATGATGAGGAGCTGCTTGTTGAAGTAGGTGTGGGGGTCGTGAAAGTAGTGGCTGACGTGGGGCAGTCCCTCCCCCGGAATGCCGAGGAGCTTCGGCGCGTGCATGGCGCCGATGGCCAGCACCACGTTGCGCACGTGGTAAACATCTTGACCAGTCGTCAGAGCGAACGTCCCGTCCTCCAGCCGGCGTGCATCTTCGATCCGCTCGTACGTGCGGATCGAGAGGTCGAATTGCTGCACGACCGCGCGCAGGTAGGCGAGGTACTCCTCCCGCTTCGGCTTCTGCTGATCCGGCACCTGGATCGGTACTCCCGCGATCGCCAGCCGCTCGACGCTGGAGTGGAAGACCATCTCCAGCGGATACCACTGCATCGTCGCCCCGATCTGCGCCGCGTCGAAGTGCAGGTAATCGATGCCGGCCTGCTTCAGCGCCACGGCCAGCTCGATGCCGATCGGGCCGGCGCCGATGATGGCGGTGTTCACCGCCCCAGCTCGCGCAGCACCGCCGACTTCGCGTCGATCATGACGTGATGCTCCAGCCCCAGCAGGTCGGCGAGCTTCCGGACGAGATAGTTCTCGTACTCGCTCAGCGTGCCGTCGCTGTAGACGAGGCGCCACATCGTCTTCACGATGTCGATCCGCTCGTTGAGCGGCGCGTTCTTGCGGACGTAGTGCGTCAGCGCGAAGTGGTCGACCATGTTCCTGCGGATGTCGTCGGCGGCTGCGAGGAGCTCCTTCGCGTCGCCGGGGGAGAGCGCGAAGCGCTGCGTCAGGAAGCCGACCACGTTTCCGTCCTCGGCCGGAGTGAACTCGCCGTCGGCGTACGCGATGTCGAGGAGGATGGCGGCGGTGGCGAGACGGAGGGGGTCGTGCTGCTGTTGCGGCCGCGTATCCGCGGGCCTGCCGCTCAACATGTCGAGGATTCTCGAAATACTCACGAGGCGCAGTTTATTAGAGTAGCCAGCATGCGTGTACCGATCGAACAGCTCAGCAACAACGCCCACGTCTGGATTTTCGGCATTTCCCCCTCGCTCGACGAACAGCAGAGCACGCACGTGCAGCGCACCGTCGACACGTTTCTCGACACTTGGAACGCGCACGGCGCGCCGATCACGGCCGGGGCGGAGGTGCGGGAGGGGAGCTTCCTGGTCGTCGCGGCCGACGAGCGCAGCGAGAAGTCGGGCTGCAGCATCGACCGGATGTTCGGCACCCTGCGCAAGCTCGAGAGCGACCTCGGCGTGCAGATCCTCGACTCCACGCGCGTCTTCTACCGTGAAGGCGAAACCGTACGCGCCGTCGACCGCGCGAAGTTCCGCAATGCGGCAACCGCGGAAACGCCGGTCTTCGATGTGACCGCGGAGCGCCTCGGCGATGTCAGACAAGGCGCATGGGAACGTCCTGCTGCAGACTCCTGGCACCGCCAGTTGCTGTAGCATGACTCATGCGAATCGAGATTCGTCGTGCGCAGTCAACCGACTCAGAACGCGCGACGGACATCGCGCGTCTCGCCAAAGCTCACTGGGGTTATCCGGCCGAATGGCTCGACGCCTGGCACGATGACCTCGCGATCACTGCTGACGACATCGAAAAGCACCGCACCTTCGTCGCCTCCCTCGACGGCCGGGTGGTCGGCGTCTGCCAGTTGCAGGAAGGGGACGTCGGCGCGATGCTCGAGCACGTGTGGGTCGACCCCTGCTGCCACGGCAAGGGCGTCGGCCGCGCGCTCGTCGAGCACGCGACGAACGAGGCCCGCGGCGTGATCGCGGTGGTGGCCGACCCGAACGCGGAGCGCTTCTACATCAAGCTCGGCGCGAAGCGCGTCGGCGATGTGCACGCCCCCATGCCCGGCGCCCCGGCGCGCAAACTGCCGCTGCTCGAATTCGACCGCAGGTAGCGCGCTCCGCGCGGGTGTCGGGTGTCAGGTATCTGTGGGTCTAATGCCCGGGCCGGCGATAGCGGTTAGTCACGCTGCCTGGGGTCCAGGCGATACGCCCCGGACACCTGACACCCGACACCAACTCAGCGATAGCTGAGTCGCCCTGTCTCCGCGTTGATCGTCACCGACGCGTCCGGGATGTCGCCGATCTTCACGCCGCGCACCGTGTCCTCCAGCGGCTTCGGGGGAAAGTGGACCGTCAGCGGCGTCACGCTGCCGCGCATGGCGGTGCTGTAGATCCGCTTGTACATCCGCTGGAAGCGCGCGTGGTCGCGCCAGGTGACCATGCCGCCGAAGACGATCGGGAGGAGCAGGAGCGCCATCGCCAGCGTGCGCCGTTCGATGGCCAGGAGGAACAGCACCAGCGTCACCGGGACCAGGTAGAGGCGGCCGATGAAGTCGAGGTGATGAACGAGCACGCCGTTCTGGTACTCGTTGAACATCCCCCAGTAGATGACCGCGGTGGCCGAGAAGAAGAGCAGCGTCGCCGCGATCAGGCGGGGCTTCTTCAGCGCGGCGAGCGACAGCGCGAGCCAGAAGAAGCCGAGGAACCCGCGGCTCTTGAGCGTCTGCTCCCAGAAGCTCTCCGCGAGGTTCACGAACGTCGGCATGAGGTACTGCGGCGCGAAGCCGTGGATGTCCCCTTCGCCGCCGAACGGGACGATCTTCGAGCGGATGAAGAAGTAGACCGCGCCGAGGATCGCGGCCGGGATGCCGGCGCGCAGCGCCTGCTTGAAGGTGATGCGCCGCGCCGCCAGGAGCACGAGCAGAAACGGCAGCACGAGCGCCGCGGACTCCTTGCAGAAGAACGCCACCCCGAACACGACGCCTGCCGCCAGGTCCTTCCCGCGCAGCAGCAGCAGCGACAGCCCGATCGCTACGAGCAGCAGCACCGAGGCGTCGAAGATGTTCGCGTACCAGCCGGCGGTGATCACGGCCGAGCCGGAGAAGAGGAAGGCGATGGCGAAGATGAAGCGTTCCGTCCAGACCGCCTTTGACGTGTTCATGAGCACCGCGAGCGCTCCGACCAGCAACGCCAGGTTGACGAAGCGCAGGATCCTCCACGAGACGTCAAAGTCGGTGACGAAATGCAGCACCAGCGTCACGACGAGCGTCGGCAGCGGACGCCAGAACCCCAGCGACTTCGCGAGTACGAATTCGAGCTTCTGGCCGAGCGTCATGGCGGCGCTGGAGAAGGCCAGCATGCCGTTCGTCTCGTCCCACACGTCGGCGATCATCAGCCGGATGGCGAAGACGACCCAGATGCCGATGACCGCGTAGGTTGCGTAGCGCCAACGTCGCTCATCCATTCGCTTCGTACCGTATCATCCGCGCGACGATGACGGCACTCCTCCGTTCGCTCCGGCCATTGCACTGGACGAAGAACCTGCTCGTCTTTGCCCCGGTCGTGCTGGCGCACCGCACCGGCGATGCCGCGGCCCTCCGCGCGAGCGCGCTCGCGTTCGCCGCCTTCTGCCTCGCCGCGTCCGGTACGTACCTGATCAACGACGTCCGCGACCTCGAATTCGACCGCGCCCATCCGACCAAGCGCAACCGCATGATCGCCTCCGGCGCGGTGTCGCCCGCGATTGCCACCATCCTTGGCGTCATCCTCGTGCTGGGCGGCATCGCGCTCGCGTACAGCGTCTCGCTCGAGGTGGTTGGCTACCTCGCCGGTTACGGCGTGCTCTCGCTCGCGTACTCGCTCTGGCTCAAGCGGCGCGTCTTCCTCGACGTGCTCGCGCTCTCCGCCCTCTGGACCATCCGCGTGCTCGCCGGCGGCGGCGCCGCCCGCGTCGAAGTGTCGGACTGGCTGGTGGCGCTCTCCGTCTTTCTCTTCGTCGGCCTGGCCCTGCTCAAACGCTACGCCGACCTCGGTTTCCTGGCGAAGCAGGACGCCGATGCCGCTCCCGGACGCGGTTACGTCACCGCCGACCGCGACCTCCTCCGCAGCATGGGCGTGACGAGCGGCTACCTGGCCGTGCTCGTGCTCGCGCTCTATCTCGCCAGCCCGCAGGTGGCGCGGCTCTACACGTCGCCGCGGCTGCTCTGGCTCGTCTGCCCGCTGATGCTCTACTGGATCGCGCACATGTGGTTCCTCGCGCACCGCGGCGCGATCAAGGACGACCCGATCGTCGTCGCCACGCGCGATCCGGCCAGCTACGTCGTCGGCGTGCTGATCGCGCTGATCGTCTTCGCGGCGGTGTGATGGCTCACGAATCCTGGGGGAAATGGATCCGTTCGACGCCGGCTCGCGTGCTCTACGAGCCGCGGTTCGACGATCTCATCCTGCCGTACGGCCTCGGGCGCAGCTACGGCGACGTCTGCCTGAACAACGGCCACACGCTGCTCGACACCTCGCGCATGTCGCACCTGCTGGCCTTCGACGACGAGACCGGCGTGCTGACCTGCGAAGCCGGCGCAACGCTCGACGACATCCTGCAGGTTCTCGTCCCCCGCGGCTGGTTCCTGCCGGTCACGCCGGGTACGAAGTTCGTGACCGTCGGCGGCTGCATCGCCAACGACGTGCACGGCAAGAATCACCACCGCGCCGGCACATTCGGCCGCCACGTGCTCTCCTTCGAACTGCTCCGCTCCGACGGCGCGCGCATCCATTGCACGCCCACGGACGACCTCTTCCGAGCCACCGTCGGTGGCCTCGGATTGACCGGTCTCATTCTCACCGCCCAGGTCCAACTGCGCAGGATCGAATCGCCGGCCATCGTCGAGGAGCGCATCCCCTTCCGCTCCCTCGCCGAGTTCGAATCGCTCTCCGCCGCCTCCGACGCCACGCACGAGTACACCGTCGCGTGGCTCGACACCTTCCGCACCCGCGGCCTCTTCATCCGCGGCAACCACGCGTCTTCTCCCCGTCAAATCCGACGGCCGGCCCGACGCAGCCGCAAGCTCCCCATGGCGCCGGTTGCGCCCTTCCTCACGCGAGCCACGGTGAGGGCCCTCAACACCGCCTACTTTCACGGCACGAGCCGCGCGCACCCGAAGCCGGTCCACTACGACCCCTTCTTCTACCCGCTCGACGCCATTGCCAACTGGAACAGCGTCTACGGACGCCGCGGCTTCCTGCAGTACCAGTTCGTCATCCCCGAGGAGCAGGGGATGCAGCCGGTCGCCGAGATCCTCGGGCGGCTGAAGCGCGCCGGCTCCTCGCTCACGGTCATCAAGAAGTTCGGTGCGCTGCAATCGCCGGGGATGCTCTCCTTCCCGCGCCTCGGCACCACCGTCTCCATGGATTTCGCCGCCGGCGACGAGCTCCTGCCGCTGCTCGACCAGTGCGACGCGCTCGTCGAAGCCGCCGGCGGCTCGGTCTATCCGGCCAAGGATGCGCGCATGGCGCCGGAGCGCTTCCGCCGCTTCTTCCCGCAATGGGAGGACTTCCGGCGTCACACCGATCCACAATTCTCGTCGTCGTTCTGGCGGAGGGTGATGCAATGAAAGTAGCGATCATCGGCGCGACGTCGGGCATCGCGCAGGAAGTGGCAAAGCTGTACGCCCGCGACGGAGCCACGCTCTTCCTCGTGGCCCGCGACGCGGCCAGGCTCGACCCCGTCGCCGCCGACCTCCGCGTCCGCGGCGCCGCGCTGGTCGAGACGTTCGTGACCGACCTGCGCTCCAATCATGCCGAGGTCGCCGCGAGGGCAGGCGAGGGGATCGACGTCGTGTTGATCGCTCACGGCACGCTGCCCGACCAGCGAGCCGTCGACCGCGATCCCGAAGCGCAGCGCGAAGCCTTCGAGCTGAACGCCACCTCGGTCATCGCCCTGACCGCCCACTTCGCGAACCTGCTGGAGAGCGCGAAGCACGGCACCATCGCGGTGATCGGCTCCGTCGCCGGCGACCGCGGCCGCCGCAGCAACTACGTCTACGGCGCCGCGAAAGCGGCAGTGCACGCCTACTGCGAAGGCATCCGCAACCGCCTCGCGGAATCGAACGTCTCCATCGTCCTGATCAAGCCCGGCTGGGTCTCCACGCCCATGACCGCGGGGATCAAGCAGAACCCGCTCTTCGCCTCGGCCACGAGCGTAGCGAGTGGCATCCAGTCCGCCATTGCGCGCCGCCGCACCACGGTCTACGTCCCCGGCTACTGGCGCTGGCTCTCGCTGGTCGTGCGGATGCTGCCGGGGCCGCTGGTGAAGTTCTGATGGACTCGCCGGTGTCCGTCTGAGCTGACGGAAACCGCTCGCACCTTCCGCAAACGAGCAGGCGTATACTTACGCCAATCATCACAATTTGACGCCCCGCCGCGGCGTGCAATCGTTGGTGGCGGGCCTGAGGACCAGCTTTATGGCGACGCCTTTGGAACCGACGGACACGTACGAGTACGACGTCTTCATCAGCTACAGCCACAACGATAGCGACTGGATCGAAAAAGTGCTCCTGCCAGAGCTGTTGGAGCACCGCCTCAAGGTTCTGACCGACAAGCAGTTCAAGATTGGTCGGACCTCTATGCAGAACATGGAGCACGCCGTCCGTGTTTCGCGCCGGACGCTGGTGGTGCTGACGCCGGACTGGGTCAACAGCCAGTGGGCGCAGTACGAAGGGATTCTGACCAGCTATCTCGACGCGACAGGAACGAAGGGGCGCTTGATGCCGCTTCTCCTGAAGCCTTGCCAGCCGCCGTGGCAGATCGAGATCCGCACGCGTGCGGAGTTTGTGGACGGCACGAACTTCACGGAGCAGATGACGCGCCTCATCCGCGACATCCGCGACGACGACTCTGATGCGGCGGTGCTCGTTCAGTCGGCGGCGGAAGCGCAACTGCCGGTCGCCGCGCCGAAGGCGCAAACACCGCCGGAGTATCCCCCCGGCAGCAGGTTGCGCGGGCTGGTCGACCGGCTGAAGAACGACCGCGTCAGGCACGCACTCGAGGAATTCCGGCTCCGGTTCGAACAGGTCTGCGAGTCCATTCAGCGTCTGGCCGATTTCAAGGACATCCACGACCAGCTCCACTACCTCCAACTGCACTGTTACGAGGAAATCGTCCGCGAAGCAAGCTCACTCGAAGACGACGATCAAGCCGCCGACGACCTCACACTGCATCTGCAGGAATTGCGGCTGATCCTCGACGAGATCGGCCGCGTCACTTCAAGGACGTCGTTCAACGATCTTTCGCTCGTTTGGGTGGACGAGCTCGAAAGCGCGTACCAGCGCGCGTTCAGCGCGGTCGCGGCCCGCGACGAGCAGGAGTTGAAGGCCGCTGCCAAGACCATCGACCGCGTACTCGGCTTGCAGTCCGCCAAGATCAACGTCAGGCTCAATGCCGCGGCTCGGCAGCTCAACCTCACCGAAGTCAGCATCGCCATGGGCTACATCTGCGAGCACGGTGAAGCGGCGGAGCTGGACGAGGCCACCTTGCGCGAAGTACGCGACGTCCGCAATGCGGTCGAGCAACTCCGTGAGAACCTCCGGCTGCTGGTGCGCGACCACGACGACTGGCAGGAAGCCGACACGGAGCTCCGCCGCTGTGCCTCGGATCCGTCCGAGCTGGCCGAGAGCTGGGCGGTCGTCAAGTTGAAGGTCGGGGTCCTGGCCGGAAACGCGGAATGGGCGATCGGACTGCGGCGCGAGGAGCAGCGCATCGACTCGGCGCTCTCGGCCAACGAGCCGCGCCAACTGCAGCGCTTTTTCCGCCTCTACCGCCGTCAGGCCGTCGACCGCTTCTTCCGCGTGGATTCGATGTTGAAACGCCAGTGCGACGAGCTGCGCAAAGTCGGCGAGCCGCTGGCGACGATTGTGAGGGTACTGTCATGAGCGAACTCCAATCGCAGCAATACGTATCCGGCGGCGGCCCCGGCTTCCCGACCTTCCTCGACCTCAGGACCTCGCACAACCTGCTGCTCCGGAGGCAGCGCGAGACCGAGCTGATTCACCTGCGCGACGACGTGCAAGGCTTCATCGGGCGCGCGCGCGCGACCGGCGCGATTCTCGACGCCGAGTCCCACCGCGACGCCGCGCAGGCGCTCATCGATTATTGGACCACCACCCTCTATCGCGCTGAAGTCGACGTCGAGCCGATCGCGCTCGAAGACTTCAATCCCATGCTCGTGCCGATGCTGCCGGACGAAGCGTGTCCTTACGTCGGGCTGGAAGCGTTCCGCGAGGCCGACGGCGACTTTTTCTTCGGCAGGCGGCGTCTCGTACAGGTCCTGCTCGACCGGATTCATGTCAGAAAGTTCGTGGCCGTGCTGGGGCAGTCGGGCAGCGGTAAATCATCCGTGGTCATGGGCGGATTGCTCCCTGCGATGCGGCGTGGCGAGATCGACGGAAGCGAGTCGTGGAAGCTCTATCCGCCGATCGTCCCCGGATCCGACCCGCTGCGCGCTTTGGCCGCGTTCTTCGTCGATGGCGACGTCGATGCGGAAACCACCCGTTTTCGCGGCGATCCCCACCATCTTGCGATCCGTCTCGATGAGGCCGTCGTGCCGGGCATTGTGGTCATCGACCAGTTCGAGGAGCTCTTCACCTTGTGCGACGACCCGGCCGCGAGGGAGGCGCTTTCCGCGAATATCGCCGCCGTCGTTCAGCGGCCGGACAACCGGCACACGATCGTCGTCACGATGCGCAGCGACTACGAGCTCTATCTGCCGAAACTCCCGCTGCTGCAGCCGCTGTTCGAAGCCGGCGAGGTTCGCATCACGCCTCTCAATGCCGCCGAACTGCGCGAGGCCATCGAGCGCCCGGCCAGTCTGGTGGGATTGAAGTTCGACGAAGGGCTGGTCGATGCTCTCGTCCGTGACACGCTGGGCGAACCTGCCGCCCTTCCGTTGCTGCAGTTCACGCTCCTGAAGTTGTGGGACGAGCGCGAACGAAACCGTCTGACCATGGCCGCTTACCGCAGGCTGGGCGGGAGCAGAGGTGCTTTGGAAAAGACCGCGGACGCCGTGCTGTCGTCTCTCCTGTATCAGGACCAGCAGATCGCCAAGCGCATTCTTCTCCGGATCGTCCGCTTCAGTCCCGGCGTCGAGTTGATGCGCAACCGTATTCGCGAGGCCGAACTGTATCGCCTCGGCGACAACCACGAAGGGATTACACGCGTGCTCGACCGCCTCGTCCAGGCGCGCCTCATCCGTCGGACGCCGGGCAAGACGGACGGCGATACGCAGATCGAAGTCGCACACGAATCGCTGGTGCGCAACTGGCCGACGCTGGTGGGGTGGCTCGAGCAGGGGAAAGCGAATCTCGCCACTCTCCGCCACTACGAAAAGCTGGCGACCGACTGGATTGGCTTCAACCGCGAAAGCGGCTTCCTGGACGCGGCGCAGATCGTGGAGGCGAAACGGTGGATGAGCACCGCCGAGGCGGTCGAGATCGGGATCAGCAGCATCGTCGAGGAGCTCGTCGAAGCGAGCAGCGCCCGGCTCGAACGCCTCGACCTCGAAAACAAGGGCTGGCAGCGCCGGCGGAAGCGCGCCATCACCGCGCTCGTCGTACTCGGCTTCGTCGCGGCGATCACCACAGTGCTGTTCTTCCGTTTACAACTGAGACAGTCGGAAGCGCTCAGCAAGTACCGGGCACAGGAGGCGGCTTACGAACGGCACGTCTCGCAGACGATTCGCCAAAAGAACGAGATCATCGAAGCAAAGAATACCGCTTTGACGGTTCAAAGCGCTGCGCTTCAGGAGCAAAGCGTTGCGCTGGCGACCGCGCTGAGTGAGGCCACGGACGCACAGAGGCGGGCCGAGAGCCAGCGTCGCATCGCCGAAGAGCAAACACGGCGCGCCGAGCAGTTAATGGCGGAACAGACCGCGTTGCTCGAGGACAAAGACAACGCATTGAAGGCGGCCGAAACCGAGCGCCTGCGGGCGGAAGGCGAGGCACAAAAGGCGGCGGACAATCTCGCCAACTTCGTGGCGGCGTCGGGCGAGCTCCGAGAACTTCTCGAGAGGGAGCTAACGAACCCCGGGGCCGCAGAGGACGAAGCGACCTATCTCGCTCTCGCCCCCGCCGAACAACTCAAGCTGGCTGACCGGACACGCCCAATCCACCCCGGCCTGAGCGTCGGCGGCTACAAAGACGACGGAGAAAGTTTCTTCGTAGGCAGCGGTAGCCTCGGCTGTTTCGTTCAGGACGCTGCGGGTGACCGGTATCTGCTCGGGTTCCGTTATGTGCTCGGCGACGACGTCGGAACGCCGGTCTTGCAACCTGGTCCGATGGACGACGGCGCTGCTCCCGTGGATCAGGTCGCAGTACTGACGCGCGCCGGCGAGGACGAGTTCCGCTCCGCCGCCATCGCGAAGCTTCTCCCCGGCATCGAAATCGATCCGCGCACGCCCATCATCACGAATATCAATCAAATCGCGGACGAAGACCCGCAGCCAGGTGACACCCTTCGTTTCGTCGGGCGCGGATCGGGAGCGGTTGAAGGGCATCTCCTGCGAATCGACTTCGACGAAGATCTCGTCACCGACTTTCCCGTCAATCCAGGCAATACCGGTGCGCCGGTCCTCAACGACAAGGGGCAAGTGGTCGGGCTCGTCTGGGGCGGGTACTCGGACCGAACGTGGGTCATCCCGATCAAGACGCTGCTCAGGGAGATGGATGTGAGGCTCGCGTCTGATGATGTGCCGGTCGAGCTGCAAACGTCCGCGCATCGTTGAACTGCTGCACGTTGTTCAGTGCCGCTGTGAGCAGCAGCGCGGCGGTGAGGCCGAATGCCACCGCGCGGAAGGGGGTGCGGAAGGCGAATGCCGCCAGCAGCACCAGGAGCGGCATGAAGTGGAGAGAGTAGAGGAAGGTCTCCTCGCCGTACACGACGTGCAGCGCGAATTGTCCGGCCAGCGTGAGCAGCAGTGCGATGCGCAGCGCGCGGACGTCCGCGGCGTCGCGTAAGCCGAGGATGCCGAGGAGGAGCAGGGCCAGCCAGGCCACGATCGCGGCGCAGCCGGACACCGGCGCGTGCTGCGTGAAGAGGATCGCCTCCGGTTGGTAATAGCGCGTCTCGTGCGCCGGCGTCGGCATGACCATCGAGGTGACGACGAACGAACGCGCCACCGAGGCGACCCGCTCTCCGTCCAGGCGGAACATGTAGTCCTTCTCTTCCTTGTCGCCGATGAAGAACTGCGTCGACGGGATCACGTACTTTTGCACGCCCCAGAGGATGACCACGATGCAGAGCGCATTCGCCGCCGCCTGCAACGCCCGCCGCCACGGCAGCGTGACGACCGCCGCCGCCAGTCCGGCCATGACGTTCGTGAGGGTGAACGCCAGCGTCGAGGCGATCGCCCCGGTCACCCGCCCCTCGGAGGGCTTCAGCGTCACGAGCAGCGCGAACAGGACGCAAGCGGACCCGAAGATGTAGGTCTCCGGCACCGTGGCCCAGAACAGGAACGACGCACTCGCCAGCGCCGTACACGTGAGCAGCAACGCCGCCGCGACATTGCGCGTGATGACGTGCAGCACCCGGTACAGCAGGAATCCCCACGCGAACGCCACCGCCGCCCCCACGATCCGCACCGAGAGTACCGGATCGAGCGACAACGCGCGCCGCGGCACCCACGTCATCGCATACGCCACGAGCGAAAAGAGCGGGTGAACTTTGGAGCGGTAGTGATCGCTATTCCGGTCCACCATGTTTGCGAAGACGCGCCGCAGGTCGCCTTCGAACCAGACGTCGTGCGTCGACAGGAACGCCTCGCGAGGAATGGCTTTGCTGCAGATGAAGGCGACGGCCGCGGCGAGGAGGGCCGCGCCGAGGGCGGGCAGGAGAATGCGCCAGCGTCGCACGAGAGGCGAGTCTAGCAGGACGCTTGTGCTTGGCCTGTGGCACGGCCCCTCATCCGGCCGTTGGCCACCTTCTCCCCGCTCGACGCGGGGAGAAGGGCTACTAACCCGCATTTCTCACCATGTTGAAATGATTCGCGTCGGAGCTGTGGAAAACGCGATTTGCGAAGCGGGTGACTGATGTCGAGGGCTGTCGCTGGCAAGCATGCACATGTTTGTGTGCAGTTTGGCGGTGTAGTAGGCACTCCTGACTCTGT
>DASQJY010000026.1:0-166312 GCA_035630815.1 Thermoanaerobaculia bacterium | reverse complement strand
ACAGAGTCAGGAGTGCCTACTACACCGCCAAACTGCACACAAACATGTGCATGCTTGCCAGCGACAGCCCTCGACATCAGTCACCCGCTTCGCAAATCGCGTTTTCCACAGCTCCGACGCGAATCATTTCAACATGGTGAGTAATGCGGGCTAACGCTTCGGCTTGGCCTCACGGTTTCACCGCATAGCTCGGGGTCAGACTGGTTCGCTACTCCTTGCCTGTATGAGACTCTCACTCACTACTCCGCGCCGGTTTATCCCGACGCATCGGGTCCTTCACTCCCGCCCACGCCCCCACCCTCGTTCAGGATGACAGTGAGGCGAACACCCGCGCCAACCTCGCGACCCCTTCCCTGATCCTGTCATCGCTCTCTTTCGCGAACGTCAGGCGCATGGTGTTCGCGCCGCTGCCGTCGACGAAGAAGGGGCCGCCCGGGATGTAGGCGACTCCGTTGGCCACGGCGTCGTTGATGCGGGTGGCGGTGTCGACGCCGTCGTGCATGGTCACGAACGTGAAAAGGCCGCCGTCGGCGGAGGTCCACTGCGCCTTGCCGGTGAAGTGGCGTTCGAGCTCTTCGATCAGGATGCCGCGCTTGCCGCGGTAGAACGCGCGCACGCGCTGGATCTGCGGGGCGAGCTCGCCGTTCGCGATCAGCTCGTCGACGATCGACTGGTCGAGCATCCCGGAGCAGAGGTCGGCGGCCTGCTTCGCGATCTCGAGCTTCTCGAGAAGCGGCTTCGCGGCCGTGATCCAGCCGCAGCGCAGTCCAGGTGCGAGCACCTTGGAGAACGATCCGAGGTAGAGCACGCGCCCCTCGGCATCGCGCGACTTCATCGCCAGCGTGTCGGCGCCGTCGACGTACACCAGCTCCCCGTACGGATCGTCTTCGATGACCAGAAAGTCGAACTCCTCGGCCAGCTGCAGCACGGCCGCGCGCCGCGCCCGGGTCATGAGGCGCCCGGAGGGGTTCTGGAAATTCGGGATCGTGTAGAGCAGCTTGATCCGCCGCGACGACGCGAGCTCGCGCAGCGACTCCGGCACGATCCCTTCGTCATCCTGCGCCACTCCCGCCAGCTCCGCGCTGCGGGCGAAGAACGACGCGGAGCCGCCGATGTACGTCGGCAGTTCGACCGCGACCACGTCGCCCGGATCGAGCAACGTGTGCGCGATGAGATCGAGCGCCTGCTGCGAGCCGGTGGTGGTGAGGACGTCGTCCGCCGAGCAGTCGACGATCCCGCGTGCGCGGCAGATGGCGGCGATCGACTCGCACAGCCGCGGCAGCCCGCGCGTCGGTCCGTACTGTAACGCGGTCGAGCGGCGCTCGCGGATCACCTGCTGCGAGATCTCGGCGATCCGCTCGGCCGGAAACGTCTCCGGATTCGGCACGCCGCCGGCGAACGAGATGATGTTCGGATCGTTGATCAGCTTCGCGAACGCACGGATGGCCGAGGGGCGGAGATTGTTGGCGTCGCGGGAGAAGAATTGCGCGAAGGAGGTCATTGCGGGGGCGGAGTGTATCGGAGAGGTGCGCCCTACCTCTCCACCGCCACGCTCGAGTACGCCGCCAGGAACCAGCTCGACACGGCCGCGGAGAACGCGGAGCTGCAGAGCGTGGCGATGAAGCGGATCGGGAGCATCATCAGCATCGCGGTGGGCGAGTCGCTGAACGCTCCTCCGAACGCTGCGAAGAAGGAGAAGCCGGCGAAGAACGTCGAGCCGGCCATGGCCACGACGAAGACCGCAAGGGCGATCAGGAAGAGGCGGCCGAAATCGCCTTTCACGGCGGCCCAGCCGGCGGCGAGCGCGTCGCGCGCGCCGGCGCGGCGCACCGCCCAGTCGGCGATGGCGCGGTTGACCCAGATGCTGGTGACGATGGCCACGAGGAAGAAGAGGAGCAGCGTCAGCAGCAGGCCGAGACAGCCGGTCGCGGCAGCCATTCCCGGCTGCGCATCCTGCAGCGAGTACATGATCGCGAACGTCGGGAGCAGCGGCACGAGCAGGATGGCCGAGGCGATGGTCCAGGCGATGTTGTAGACCCAGAACAGCGTCCACCACCCGTCACGCCCACCGGCGAGCCAGCGCTCCATCGAGAAGACGTTGAAGCGCGAGCGCGCGCCTTCCACGGCCGGCCCGGCGACCCGCTCCGCATCGACGTAGACGCGCGCGCTTCCCGCCTCCACGAACGCGTGCATCGCCACGAAGACGAACAGCAGCGCGCCGACGCCGAGCAGGACCCAGAGGAGGAGCACCCACTTCGTGCCGAGGTTGAACATCGCGTTGACCACATCGTCGGGAGTGGTCATGTTCGCGAGGTTGAGGCCGACGGAGACCAGGATCGGCACCACGATCGCCAGCACCGCGGCGATGGTGATGAGAAAGAAGATGACCGTCTCCGCGAGCCGGATCCCGATCAGCGGCCAGTTGGCCAGGGTGTTGTCCAGCGCGCGGCGCAGGACGTCGAAAACGCCGCGCTTCACAGCGTGTTCCGCCGGTGATCCGTCGCCCCGGTGAACTCGATGCGGTCCGCCATCTCCGCCAGCCGGCTGCGCAGCCGCGTGCCGATGCGCTGCTCGAGCGTCTCTTCCTTCGAGTCGTTGGAGCGGTCGTAGTAGTTGGTGGTGAAGATCGTCGCGCGCTCCTCGTTGTAGCGCGTGTTGATGATGTAGTAGAGGATGTCCTGGACGAACTGCGTCGGCTTCTGCGAGCCGAGCTCGTCGAGCACGAGCAGGTCCGCTTCGAGCACCGGCCGCATGATCTCGGACTTCGTGGCCGCGTTCCCCTCGTCGAACGAGGCTTGGATCTCCTGGATCAGATCCTGGAAGTTCGTGAACATCACCCGCCCCGGCTTGCCGCTCCGGATGATCTCCAGCAGCGCGGCAACCGCGAGGTGCGTCTTCCCGACGCCGCAGCCGCCCATCAGGAGCAGCCCCTTCCCTTCCGGCGTGTTCGGCCAGAGGTCGACGAACTCCTGCACCTTCCGCTTCGCGACCTTGAGGATCGGCGAGTTCTCGCGGAACGTGTCGAGCGAGCAGTGCTCGTAGCGCTTCGGGACGTTGATCGAGGTCAGTCTCTGCCGGCGCCGCAGGTCGCCTGCGCAGCCGCACGCCTCGACGCGGAGGTCGTCGCCCGGGAGCGGAATCCATCCCGAGTTGTTGCAGCGGGGGCAGGTGGTTGGCTCGGGGACCAGGGACGGCATGATGAGAGTTTATACTTCCGGGTCGGGTCCGGGGTTTCATGAAAGCTCTCATTTCGTACCTGAATGCGCGTCCTGACGCGGCCACGTTCCTCCTGCCTCACGATCTGGAGAGAACGCTGCGGGACCTTTTCGGGAAGCCGGAGACGCTGCTCCCGCAGCCGTACAAGATCTTTCCGGCCGAGGAGACGCAGCCCGCCGCCCTCGGCTTCCCGGTGGCCGAGTCGCCGGTGGTGAAGGAGCTCGACGCGAAGCTCGACCGCTGGCTGGCCGAGGAGACGGCCTGCCAGGTGAACCGCGCGGCGTCGAAAGAGAAGGCGCAGCTCGCGCTCTCCACCTACACCTCGCAGCTCATGAAGGTCGCGGAGAACGCGCTGACCTCGAACGTCCTCTCCGACTTTCACGCGATCTTCTGGCTCGCGCACTCCTTCGACCTCTCGAAGCAGTTCGCCAACATCCCCCGCCGCATCAGCGCGCTCGACATCCAGGCCGGCCGGGCCCTCGGCGACACGTTGAAGTACCGCATCTTCGGCCGCTGGGTCAGCGAGACGCGCGAGCTGATGGCACAGCTCGCGACGCGCCTCGCGCCGCTGCTGGAAGGGGAGGAACAGCGCGCACTGCAGTTCTTCCGGCTGCTGCAGGACGACGTGCTGATCCTGACCGAGGAGTTCGTGGGACCCGACCTGCGCGAGCTGCGGAACTTCGTGAGCGGGTACCTGCGCCGCGACTTCCAGAGCTTCCGCGACTCGTTCGAGAAGCTGCGCGCCACCGCCACGGAGCTCGTCCAGAAGGACAGGGCGTTCCGCGCGGCGCTGCCGCTCCTGAACGTCAACCCCGACGCCGGCGTGCCGCTCGCGCTGCTGCTCGACTCCCGCTTCGAGACCTACCTCTTCGATCACCCCGCGGCGCAGAACGCGCTCAATCGGGAAGACCGCGAGCAGTTCCACCTCATCGCGCGCCGCGTGCGCGAGTTCGCGGTGCTCAACCAGCTGCGCCGCGGCATCACCTGGATGAGCACGCAGCCCGACGGGCAGATCGTCTCCGCCGACCGCGCGCGGGGCATTACCTTCTCGCGCTCGACGCGGCCGCTCGACTTCGGGCGTGCCGGCGTGGTCGACCCGATGGTGCACCGCTTCGGGATGATCTACGACATCTCCGCCTTCTCCGAGACCCTCGGCAACATCCGGCGCGGCGGCGGGAAGGAGGAAATGCGCTCGTACCGGCAGATGCTGCTGTTCCAGCGCAAGCTCGACTCGATCGCCGAGCGGCACCTCCTGCAGTTCGAGAAGTTCCTCGGCGACGGTGCGTTCTACACCACCCGCCGCGCACTGCGCCTCGTGCGCGCCGCGGTGGAGATCCAGCGCTTCTACTCCGACATGAAGCGCAAGGGCTTCGCCTTCAACAAGGGGCTGCGCGTCGCGCTGAACTACGGCTACTACCGCCTCCTGCCGATGCGCGTCTCGCCCGATTCGAACGAGAAGATCACCGAGTTCTACGGCCCCGGCATCGTCGAGCTCTCGCGCCTCACCACCGGCAAGGCGAACAAGGAGATCGTGGAGATCGGCGCGTTCCTCGTGTCGCACGGCTACGACCCGGCCAAGGTGCAGCAGTTCTTCGCGCCTCTCGCCACGGGTGTGGACGTGGTCGACAAGAAGGAGCAGGAGCGCGAGTTCTACGCCTACCTCGACGCGAACAATCACCTGGTCAACGAAGGGATCGTCGCGTCGATGGAGCTGCTGCAGGAGCTCTCGAACGAGCTCGCGCACGAGCCGCAGCAGCTGTTCCGGCTCAAGGCCTCCTGGGGGAGCTACGTCGGCTTCGCGCCGGGGATGCCGGGCGTCGACTACGTCGGCGTGCGGTTGATCGGCAACGTGTCGCTCAAGGGGCTCGACAACATCGACGTCGCGGAGCTGGTGCCGTTCACGAACGGCGAGGTGGAGGAAGCGATCCCGATCGAGTCGGCGGAGTCGTTCATCATGGTCCTGCGGCAGCACTTCAACCTGCGCCGCGAAGCGTCGTCCGGCGCCTGGCTCGCGGCATCGACGTTCGATACGACCACCACCGAACGCCTGGTCGAAAGCGAGATCGTGATCTGCGCGAAGATGGACGCGACCGATCTCGAAGGCGAAGTGCTGATCGGCGAATGGGACCCGCGGTCCGACGACGTCCGCCGCCCGCTGCGCCTCCCCCGCGGAGACTTCCAGCGCCTCTTCGCCCTGAAAGGCGAGCTGACCACGGACATCCTCTCCCGCAAGAAGGAAAGCGTGCGGGAGATGTACGAACGGCTGTCCCTGAAAACGCTCGCCCCGGCGCTGGCGCTGGAGCCGTATCGGAGCGGGGAGTACGAGGCGTACATCCTCGGGGATGTAGTCGAGAAGCTGTAGTTTGGAGTGCGGTGACCGCAGTCACCGCTTTGACTCCCGAGTGCGACGGTCTGTGCTTCTGCGAGTGAAAGCGGCGACTGCGGTCGCCGCACTCCAAACCTGACGTAAAATAACCTCGTTCATGCGGGTCGACTACGACAAACGGGAGATCGTCTGCGCGGTGGGCGATCTCGTTTACGAGTCGACCTATCGCCGGATCGGGGTGGAGCGGGGGGATGGGTTCCGGCGGATGTGGATCGGGCAGGACATCCACACGAAGCGGGCGGAGCAGCGGGCGAACGAGGATCCGCACTATCGCGCCGAGGTGCACGTGGTGCACCGGACGCAGATCGGGGCGTGGGCCGTCACCATCACCGGGCGCATCGACGGGCTGTCGATCGACAGGGAAGCGAAGAAGGTCTTCATCGAAGAGGTGAAGTCGATCCACTTCGACCTCGAGCTCGAGTCGCTGATGCGCTCCGAGAAGCTGCAGCGGCACCTCTACCAGCTCCTCCTCTACGCCTTTTTCCTCTCGGGCCAGCCGGACCTCGAAGGCTACGTCTTCGCACCGCAGCTAGTGCTCATCGACCTCGTCTCCGGCGACGCGAAGACCGTCGACACGGAGTTCGACCGCGACCGCGTCGAATCGACGCTGCACGCCTCGCTGGCGAAGCTCATCGACGACCTCGATACCGCGCACGCCCTGCGCGTGGCGAAGCGCGCGTTTGCCGACACGCTCGAATTTCCGTTCGACGAGCTGCGCTCCGGGCAGGAGGAGATCGTCTCCTCCGTGGCGAGGGCGATCTGGCAGCGGGATGCGCTGCTCGTCTCCGCGCCGACGGGCATCGGCAAGACCATGGCCGTGCTCTACCCGGCCGTCAAACAGTCGCTCAAGCTGGGGAAGAAGCTCTTCTTCCTCACTTCCAAGACGCTCCAGCAGGACGCGGCCGTCAAGGCGCTGAACCTCCTCAACGACGGCTCGTTCCGCGTGCTCAAGATCCGCTCGAAGCAGAAGATGTGCGCGCACACGGAGATGATCTGCCACGAGGACTTCTGTCCCTTCGCGGCCCAGTACTCCGAGAAGATGAAGAAGAGCGGCCTGCTCACCGGCATCGTCACGTCGATGAGCTACTACGACCCCGACATCACCTTCGAGCTGTCGAAGTCGAAGGAAGTCTGCCCGTTCGAGGTCTCGCTCGAGCTGATCGAGCAGGCGGACGTCATCGTCTGCGATTACAACTACATCTTCGATCCGTACGTCGGCCTGAAGACCTACCAGCAGGACTCCGATTACAGCGACTGCGTGCTGGTCGTGGACGAGGCGCACAACCTCGTCGACCGCGGCCGCGGCTACTACTCGCCGGAGCTGCTCGAGAAGTCGTTCGACGACATCCGCAGCCTGATGATGTCGCGCAACTGCTGGATCGACGGTTGGGAGGAGCTGATCGAGATCCTCCGCTCGCACTTCAACGAGCTGGCGGAAGTGCTGGAAGGCGACGTCAAGCAGGCGCTCTGCTCCCCCAGCCGCGAGCTGTTCCTCGAGCAGCGCATGGAGTGGGAGCGGGTGGTCCTCGACTACATCGGCTGGAAGATCGACAACCGGATCGCCGAGGAAGACGACCCGCTGATCGATTTCTACTTCAAGCTGGTCAAGTTCACGAATCTACTCTCTGAAGATTCCGACGAGTTCGCGCACATCGTCGAGCGCACCAACGACGGCCTGAAGCTGAAGATCTTCTGCAAGGATCCCTCGAAGTTCCTCGGCAGGATCTTCGACTCGGCACACGCCACGATCGCCCTCTCCGCGACGCTCGAGCCGTTCGAGTTCTACCGCAAGACCCTCGGCTTTCCCGACAAGCGCACGGCCGAGCTCTCCCTCGGCTCCCCCTTTCCCCGCGACAACCGGAAGATCGTGGTCGTCTCCGACGTCGACACGACCTATAAGAAACGCGCGGACTCGTACGAGAAGATCGCCATCACGGTGGCCGATATTGCCGATGCAGGCGACGGCAACTTCCTGGCGCTCTTCCCCAGCTATGCGTTCCTGCGCGAGGTCTCCGAGCGCATGCCCCCGATCCAGAAGCGGATCATGGTGCAGCGGAACGACATGACCGACTACGAGCGCAACGCGATCCTCGAGATCCTGCGCGACAAGCCGAAGCGCGGGAACCTGATCCTCGCGGTCTCGGGCGGCATGTACGCCGAGGGGGTCGACTACCAGGGCGACATGCTCTCGGGCGTGATGGTGGTCGGGCCGGCGCTGCCGCAGGTGAGCTTCGAGCAGGAGCTGCTCAAGCAGTACTACGACGAGCAGTACGGCTCGGGCTTCGAGTTCGCGTATCTCATCCCCGGGATGACCCGCGTCGTGCAGTCGGCCGGACGCGTAATCCGCAGCGAGCGGGACATCGGCGTGATCGCCCTGCTCTGTAAACGCTTCACTCAGGAGTCCTACACGCGGTATTTTCCCGCCGACTGGTACGAAGAGTCGCCGCGGGAGCTCGTGACGAGGAAGCCCGCGAACGAGATCCGCTCGTTTTTCGAGGCGAAGGCGACCACACCGCAACTGAGGATCGTGTTTTGAGACGTTTGCTTGCCGTAGCCCTGTTCGTGGCCGTTTCCTGCACCTCCGCCCCCGTCCCGGCCGTGATGGTGCCGGAATGGAACGTCATCCCCAACACCCTCACCGAGGCGCTGTGCATGCGCCTGCGCATGGACGCGATCGCGACCGGCCACGTCACGATCGTGAAGACCACCCAGCCGCTCGCCACACCGCACACGGTGGCCGCGCTGGCAAACATTGCCAAGCGCCGCCGCAAGACGCGCGCGATGGCCGACAGCGGCAACGCCGCCATCGTGAACCGCGTCATTCCGGTTTCGCTCCCCACCGGCACCTGCTCCTGGACGCCGATCGAAGTGCGCGACATGCCGAAGCACTCCGACGAGATGATCGTCGAGCTCTCCTCTCCCCTGCCAAATCCGTACGAAGCGGGTGAGGCCGGGGTGTTCGCCCGGGTGTCGCTGGCGGGCGAGAACGCCTCCTGGTACTGGGTCCCCCTGATCCCGCAGGTGAGCCCGGAGGGGACCACCTGGGCCGCCGGGATGCCGGTGTCGCTCGTGCTTTGACGGATGGCATGCCCCTTTCATTAGAGCCTCGCCGGTAAGTCAAGACTCACGGCAGGTCAGGAAATGGAGCAGCACATTCATCCAAGCGACGCGCGGGTTCTCGTAGCAGACGACGATCAGGCCATCCGCCAGCTCATCTGCACGATTCTTCAGCGCGAGGGACTCGAGGTCGACTGCGTCGCGGACGGCCAGGAAGCGATCGAGAAGCTCGAACAGCACGAATACGCCGTCATCCTGCTCGACCTGATGATGCCCCGCGTCGACGGCTTCGGCGTGACCGCCTGGCTGAAGGAAAACCCTCCCGCGAACAAGCCGGTCGTGCTGGTCGTCAGCGCCTACGCCGACCAGAAGTTCAAGGAAGTCGACCCCGACGTGGTGGCCGGCGTCCTGCGCAAGCCGTTCGAGGTCGCCAACGTCGGCAGCCTGGTGCGCCTCTGCGTCCACGGCCACGATTTCGCCACCCGCCGCCGGACGTACGCCCACGACGAGATCCCCGGCATCGCCATGTCGTCGAACTGACCGTCCTACGTCCAGTTCTCGAGCCAGTACTCCAGCATCACCACCGCCCAGAGCGACTTTGCGTGGTTCGCCGCCTCGGCGCGATGCTCGGCCAGCAGCGACGTCACCTGCGCTTCGTTGACGATGCCGCGTTTCCGGAGGCGCGAGGGCTCGAGCAGGCGATCGACTTCGGCGCGGAGGCCGCGATTGATCCAGGTCGCGGTCGGGACGCTGAGGCCGCGCTTGCGGCGATAGATCACGTCGCGCGGCACCCATTTTTCGGCGGCCTTCTTCAGGACCCATTTCGTGGTCAGGCCATGCACGCGCAGGTCGACCGGCAGCGAAAGCGCGAAGCGCGTCACGTCGCGGTCGAGGTACGGCGCGCGCGCTTCGACCGAGGAGAGCATCGTCGCCCGGTCGACCTTCACGAGCAGGTTGTCGCGCAGATAGCTGCGGTAGTCGAGCAGCATCGCCCCTTCCAGAGGCGCGTTGCCCGCATCCATCACCGGCAGTTCGCCGAGACCGACGCCGAACCAGCGCAGGTGCCGCTCCACCCACGGCCGCTCGGCGTCGGAGACGAAACGCTTGAGCAGATACTCGAGCGTGACCTTCTTCCCCGAGGAAGGCATCGCGTAGGCGAACCTGCGGACGGCGGCGCGGACGAACGAGGGCAGCGCGTCGTATTTCGGGGCGAGCTTGTGCCCGAGGTAGGTCGGATAGCCGCCGAACAACTCGTCCGCCCCCTCCCCGCTCAGGACGACCTTCACATGCTCGCGCGCCGCGCGGGCGAGCAGGAACGTCGGCAGGATCGCGGCGTCCGCCAGCGGCTCGGCCACGCGTTTCGTGACGTTGTGCAGCGCATCGAGCAGCGTCTGCTCGTCGGTGCGCACCGGCACGTGCCGCGTCCGCATCTGCCTCGCCAGCACCGCCGCGTCTCCACTCTCGTCATATGACTCCTCGGCGAACTGCGCCGAGAACGTATGCACTTTGTCGACGCCGATCACTTTCGCCGCGAGCGTGGCCAGAATCGAAGAATCGAGTCCGCCGCTGATGAAGACGCCCACCGGCACGTCCGCCATGACCTGCTTCGCCACCGCGTTCTCGATCAGCCGCTGCGTCTCGAGCACCGCTTCGCGTGAGGAGATGCGCTGCGGCGTGAACGACGACGGATCCCAGTACCGCACTGTCTCCTCGCCGCGCTCGGTGAAGAGCATGTACGTCCCCGCCGGCACGCGGCGGATTGCGGCGAACGGCGTACGCGGCTCGCTCACGTAACCGAGGGCCAGGTAGTCGTTCATGGCCACCGGATCGAGCAGCCGGGCGACGTCCGGATGCCGCAGCAGGCACTGCAGCTCCGAGGCGAAGACGACCTCGTCGTTCACCCGCGCGTAGAAGAGCGGCTTCTCGCCTGCCCGGTCGCGCGCGAGGAGCAGCGTGCGCGTCCGGTTGTCCCAGATCGCCAGGCCGAACATGCCGTCGAGCTGCTCGACCGCGCCCGGACCATGCTCCAGATAGAGCGGGAGGATTGTCTCGACGTCCGATTTGGACCGATACGGATAGTCGCGGTACTTCTGACGGAAGGAGGGGGCGTTGTAGATCTCACCGTTCGCCTCGAGCCAGACCAGCCCGTCAGGCGACTTGAACGGCTGATCGGCCCGCTCGTGCAGGTCCACGATGCGCAGCCGCTCGCAGCCGATCTGCGCGTCCGCCTCGACGAACACCGCCCGCCCATCCGGCCCGCGATGGCGCAGGGCTTCGCCCATCTCTTCGAGGACGAATGGATGCCGCAGCGCTGCCGCGCCGACCATGCCGTAGATCCCACACACCGCGGCGCATTCTACAGGCTGCCGTTATGGTCCATACGCGACGTGACGGCCGCCGTCCGCGATCAACTTCCACCCGCGTGCTTCGAGCATCCGGCGCCACACCGCATCCTGCTCCCGCACCACGTAAACACGCGGGTTCGTGGCCGCGAGCGAGCGCTCGAACCACACGAGCGGCTTGAGGGGCGACCTGGGATCGGAGGTGTACTGCTGATGCTTCCGGATCAGGTAATTGCTGGTCAGCTCGGAGGCATCGCGCGTCACGACGGTCAGCGAACGCTGAAGGTAGAACGCCATCGAGCCGCTGAACGCCTCCACGCCGATCACCTCGGTGGCCGGTGTGACGTGCGGCTTCAATTCGGCGATGAACTCCCGGGCCGAGCGGCGCTCCCCGATGGCGTTCAGCAGCGGATTTGCGAGCAGCGGCAACGCGATCATCGGCAGCGTCAGGGCGATGAACACCAGCTCCCGGCGCTTCGCGAACAACGCGGCGAAACCACCGATCGCAAACGCGGCCCCGAACGCGAGCGCCGTCTCATCCGCGACGGCCGCCAGCTCCGGCCGCATCGTGGTGCGGTGGGCGAAGAAGGAGCCGATCAGGAACAGCACGCCGAACGTTGCGAGGACGATCGCCGCGGCCCTGGTGCGCGCCTCTTCCCAGATGCGCGCGAGGAGCAACGCCAGCGGCGCCATGAGCGGCAGGATGTACTGCGGCCGCTTCGACTGCGAAAGCGAGAAGAAGACGAGCGGGATTGCGATGGCCAGGACGCAGTAGAGCGTCGCCGGATCCGGCTTGCGGAGCTGCTTCCAGCTCGCCAGCGCCACGATCGACCACGGCAACGCTCCGCCGAGGAGATACGGGAGGAAGTACCACGGCGGTCCGGTGCGCTGCAGTTCGTCGGTAGCCATGCGCGCGGCGGTCTCGGTGACGAGCACGTAGCGCAGGAACTCCGGCACCACCTGCGACACGCCCCACACCCACGGCACGCACACCGCGACGAACAACACGATGCCGAGGATGGAGAAGACGTACCGCAGCGCCTTGCGTTTCCACGCGAACGGCACCGCCACCGCGAGCACGAGGATGAACGTGACCGGCCCCTTGGTGATCATCGCGAAGCCCATCGCCACCCAGCCCAGGATCGACCAGCGCGACGCACGCTCCTCGATCGCAAAGTAGAACGCGGCCAGGGCCACCGTGGTGAAGAACATCAGGGCGCTGTCGAAGATCACCGTCCGCGCGAACGCGATCACGAGCGGCGTGGCCAGAAACGCGATGGCCGCGACGAACGGCGCATCCCCGCCCCACACCCGTTTCGCGAACCAGAAGAGCACCGCCGCCGTCGCCAGCGTGAAGAGATACGACGGCAACCGCGCAGCGACCTCGGTCGGCCCGAGGACCTCCATCACCGCCGCTTCGGCCGCAAAGTAGACGATCGGCTTGTCGAGATACGGCAGCGTGTTGAGCCGCGGCATCACGTAGTCGTTCGTGGCCGCCATCTCCCGCGCCACCTCGGCGTTCCGCCCCTCGTCCGCATCGAAAAGCGGATGGCCGCCGAGGTGAATCGCGATCGCGACCACCACGACGGCCAGCCAGGGTTTGAGCGGGTTCAAGCGGGCGGACGATAGCAGACTGCAACGGTCTCGTACGTCCGGCAGGGGGATCGAATTGAAAATTGAAAATTTCGATCCCCTGGGGTGTTATCCAGCCACGAGCGCCCGCGCTTCCTCCAGGCACCTCACGAACACCTCCACCGCCCGGTCGATCTGCGCCTCGGTGTGGGAGGCCATGATCTGGAAGCGGAAGCGGGCGCGCTCGCGGGGGACGGCGGGGTACTCGACGAGGTTGGCGATCAGGCCGTTCTCCTCGATCAGGCGCGAGGTCCACTTCGCGACCGTCTCGTCGCCGCACATCACCGGCACGACGTTGCTCGGGTTGCCGAGGCATTCGATGCCGTGCGATTCGAAGCCGACGCGGAGGCGGAGGATGTTGTCGAACGACCGCTCGCGCAGGTCCGCACCCTCGGGCGAGCGGACGATGCGCATCGCCTCGAGCGCCACCGCCGACTGCACCGGCGACAGCCCGTTCGAGTAGATGTGCGAGCCGCCGTAGATGCCGAGGAACTGGCGCGCGGAGCGGGAGTTGGTGGCCACGAAGCCGCCGTTGCTGGAGAACGTCTTCGAGAAGCTCCCCATCACCAGGTCGACCTTCCCGAGCATCTGCTGGATGCCGATCTGCCCGAGGCCGCCCGAGCCGGTGGCGCCGAAGTCGTGGGCCACGTCCATCATCAGCACCGCGCCGAGCTCGCGACAGACGTCCTGCATCGCCGCGATGCGCGGGCTGTCCGAGTCCATGGAGAACAACCCCTCGGAGACGACCAGGATCGCGTTCTCCGTGTCCTTCTCGCGGATCTTCACCAGCCGATGGCGCAGCGCCTCGACGTCGTTGTGGCGGAAGAGATAGACGTTCTGCGTCGCGGCGCGCGCGCCCTGCATCAGGCACGCGTGCGCGAGCTGGTCGATGACGATCGAATCGGCCGGACGGACCAGGCCCGTGATCGCCCCGAAGCCGGCCGCCCAGCCGGTGGGGAAGAGCAGCACGTGCTCGGTCTGCAGCATGTCGCCGAGGGCACGCTCGAGCATGCGTCCCGGCACGGTGTTCCCCTGCAGCATCGGCGACGCCGCCGCATGCGGGCCGTATTCATCGAGCGCGCGCTTCGCGGCATCGAGGATGGCCGGATGCTGGGAGAGGCCGAGGTAATCCTGCGAGCCGAAGTTCATCCCTTCCACGCGGCGGTCGTTCTGACTGATCAGCACCGTCTCGGTGCCGGGGCGCTGCTGCAGCGTGCGCGCGTACGGCCAGATATTCAGCTCGGTGCGCAGGTCGAGCCACTCTCCGAGAGCCTCCGTGCGGTCGAGCAGGTGCGTCCCTTTCGGGTTCGCGAAGAGGCCGAGGTGCTTCGTGAAGGCGGACGAGTGGCCGGGTGATACGTCGATCGTGGTCATTGTGCTCCTTATGAATTCCTTCTACCGATCA
The DNA here is from genome assembly GCA_035630815.1 of Thermoanaerobaculia bacterium. GTDB lineage: Bacteria > Acidobacteriota > Thermoanaerobaculia > Gp7-AA8 > Gp7-AA8 > QHVT01. Next base: position 152,274 of record DASQJY010000026.1, on the reverse strand, counting down.
GGACTGCTCGCTAGAATGCTCTATATATGGAATCCATTCCATCTTCGGCGGGTGTCGGCCGATCCTCTACAATCACGCGCACATGCCCTTACAGGCTGACGAGGCGCTCGGGCCCTACCGGATCGTAGGTTTGCTCGGCGAAGGAGGTATGGGCGCGGTCTACCGCGCGCGGGACACCCGTCTCGGCCGCGACGTGGCGGTGAAGGTGCTGACCAACGTGTCCTTCAGCGACCGCGAACGGCTGCAGCGCTTCGAGCAGGAAGCGCGCGCCACCGGGATGCTGAACCATCCCAATCTCCTCACGGTCTACGACATCGGCCGGGACGACGAAGGGAACCCCTTCCTGGTCAGCGAGCTGCTCGAAGGGGAGACGCTCGGCAGCCGCCTCGTGCGAGGACCGCTCGCACCGCGCCGCGCGGTCGACGCCGCGCTCCAGATGGCGAACGGGCTCGCGGCGGCACACGAGAAGGGTATCGTGCACCGCGACCTGAAACCGGACAACATCTTCCTCACGCGCGACGGGCGCCTGAAGATCCTCGACTTCGGCATCGCCAAGCTGACCGGTACGAAGAATTCGGAAGGTCCGACCTTCGCGATGGCCGCGACGGAACCGGGGATGGTCATCGGCACCGTCGGGTACATGTCGCCGGAGCAGGTGCGCGGTGAGGCGGTCGACCATCGCAGCGACATCTTCTCGTTCGGGACGATCGTCTACGAGATGCTGACCGGCGCGCGCGCGTTCCGGCGCGACTCGGCCATCGAGACGCTCAGCGCGATCCTGAAAGACGAGCCGCGCGATCTGACCGAGGTGCTCCCGAACGTCCCGCCGGCGCTGGAGCGACTGGTGCGGCGCTGCCTGGAGAAAGACCGCGACCTCCGCTTCCAGAGCGCGCGCGACCTCGGCTTCAACCTCGAGACGCTGGCGACGATGTCGCAGACCCAGACCATGAGCCAGGCGCCACGTCCGGCGGCGCCGCGCACCGCGTCGACGGTCGCGCCGACGGTAAGGCAGACGGTCGCGAGGCCGCTCACAAAGCCGAAGCACCGCACCTCCCCTCTCCTCCTCGGCCTCCTCTACCTCGTCTCCATCGCCGGCGCCGCGTACGCCGGCTGGCTCCTGGCGAAGAGGCAGCAGGGAGAAGTGGCGGAGCCGCAGTTCCATCGCCTCACGTTCCGCCGCGGCGAAGTGCGCTCCGCACGCTTCTCCCCCGACGGCGAGACCATCGTCTACAGCGCGGCGTGGGACGGGCGTCCGCCGGAGACGTTCATCGCCACGCGCCGCGCGACCGAAGCGCGGCCTCTCGGCGTGCCGTCCAGCGAAGTGCTGGGCGTTTCGAAGTCGACCGAGCTGGCGATCCTCCTCCGCCGCGACCGCGTGACCGGACTCGGCACGCTGGCACGGGTGCCGCTCGCGGGAGGGATGCCGCGCGAGGTCGCGGAGAACGTGCTGCAGGCCGACTGGTCGCCCGACGGCGCCAGCCTCGCGATCATCCGCCAGAACGGCGACCGGACCCGGGTGGAGTATCCGATCGGGGCCGTGAAGTACGAGACGACCCATTTCGTCCGGGAGGTACGCATCTCGCCGGACGGGAAGAGGCTCGCGATTTTGGAGCCGTCGCGCGGCGAGTTCGAGGTGGCGATCATCGAGAACGGCGCGCCGGTGACGGTGGCCCGCGGCTGGCCGCGTGGCGCGGGCGGACTGGCGTGGTCGCCCGACGCGAGCGAGCTCTGGGTCTCCGGCACCGCCACCTCGGCGCCGCCGGCGCTCTACGCGGTCAACGTCGAGAGCGGCGCGGTGCGGCTCGTCTCGCGGCTGGCTGGGTCGATGAAGATCCTCGACCGCTCTCCCCGCGGCGAGGCGCTGATCTCGAGCGGCACCTGGCGCGCGGGGCTGGTCTGGAAGAACGCCGCCGACGCGGCGGAGCGCGATGCGTCCTGGCTGGACTGGTCGATCCTGGCCGATCTCGCGCCCGACGGCAACGCGCTCCTCTTCAGCGAGACGCGCGAGGGGGGCGGCGCGAAGAACGCGGTCTACCTCCGCCGGGCCGACGCTCCCGCCCCGCTGCACCTCGGCGACGGCATCGGCGACGGCCTCTCTCCCGACGGCAAGTGGGTGCTCGCGCACCAGGGGTCGAAGCTCGTGCTCATCCCGACCGGCACCGGCCAGCATCGCGAGCTGAAGATCGACGGCGCCTTCGACAACGGCGCGGCCTGGCTCCCCGACTCGCGCCGCGCGATCGTCTCCGGCGCCATCGGCAAGGGCGGCTACCGCCTGCACGTGGTCGACACGCTCGACGAGACGGCGAAGCCGATCTCCCCCGAGAACATCTGGAGCGGCGGCACGCGCGCCTTCGCGACCTCGCCGGACGGCCGCCTCGTGGCCGGCATGACCGCCGACCGGACCATCGCCCTCTACCCCATCGCCGGTTCCACTACGACGCCGCTCGCCGGCGCGCTGAAAGCAGAGATCCCGATCGAATGGAGCGCCGACGGCGCGTCGCTCTTCGTCTACGACCCGACCGCCCTCCCCGCCCGCGTCTACCGCATCACCCTCGCCACCGGCACGCGGGAGCTCTGGAAAGAGTTCATGCCCGCCGACCCCGCCGGCGTCTACAAGATCGCCCCGGTGCTGGTCACACGCGACGGAAACGCCTACGCGTACAACGCGATGAGGGTGCTGTCGGAACTGTACGTGGCGGAAGGGCTGAGGTGATGGTGTCGGGTGTCAGGTGTCGGGTATCCGGGGTGTCTCGCCTGGACGTGCTGTTTCGCGAGACACCCCAGACACCTGACACCCGACACCTGACACCATTTACGATGCGCCGGTGACGCTCGCGACGATCGTGATCCTCGCAGCCGGCATCGCCGCCGGTGCCATCAACTCCATTGCCGGAGGAGGGACGCTGATCTCCTTTCCGGCGCTGCTCTGGCTGGGGCGCGATCCGATCACCGCGAATGCCACCAACACCGTGGCCATCTGGCCCGGGTCTCTGGCAGGGGCGATCGGCTTCCGGCGCGAGCTGGGGACGGTGCGGCGGTGGCTGCTGCTGCTCATCCTGCCGTCGCTGGCGGGGGGCGCGCTCGGGAGCTGGCTGCTGTTGCGGACGCCGGTGTCGACGTTCGAGCAACTCGTGCCGTGGCTGATCCTCGGCGCGACGCTGCTGCTCGCGGCGCAGGAGATGATCACGGCCCGCCTGGGCGTGCTCGGACGCGCACACGAGAATCCGACCGCCGGCTGGGTGACGTTCGTCTTCCTCTTCCAGTTCCTGGTCGGGACCTATGGCGGCTACTTCGGGGCCGGGATGGGCATCCTGATGCTGGCCGCCCTCGGGCTGATCGGTCTCACCGACCTGCACCAGATGAACGGCCTCAAGAACGTCCTCGCGGTCGGCATCAACGGCATCGCCGCGGTCTATTTCGTGATCGCCGGCGCGGTGGCCTGGGGGGACGTGCTGGTCATGATGGTCGGGTCCATCATCGGCGGCTTCGCCGGCGCGCGGCTGGCGCGGAGGCTCGGGCGAAAGTTCGTCAGAGCGTTCGTGGTCGTCATCGGAATCGTCATGACCGTCGCGCTGCTCCTGAAGTAACCTCCGCCGCGTGAGTCTGCTCTGGACGTTCCTGCTCCGCTATAAGAAGCTGATCTTCGCCGCGCTCGCGCTGGCGACCGTCAACCAGGTCTTTTCGCTGCTCGATCCGCAGGTCTTCCGGCACATCGTCGACGACTACGCCGTGAAGGCGGACCAGATGACGCGCGAGACGTTCGTGCGCGGCGTGCTCCTCCTGCTGCTGGCGTACGTCGGCGTGGCGCTGGTCTCGCGCATCGCGAAGAACTTTCAGGACTACTTCGTCAGCGTCATCGCGCAACGCACCGGCGCGAACCTCTACGAGCGCAGCGTCTCGCATTCGTTCTCGCTCCCCTACGCCGTGTTCGAGGACCAGCGCTCCGGCGAGATCCTGCAGAAGATGCACAAGGCGCGCGCCGACGCGCAGTCGCTGATCACGAACTTCGTGAACCTGATGTTCGTCTCGATGATCGGCCTGATCTTCGTGACGATCTACGCGTTCACCGTGCACTGGTCGCTCGGCGCGGCGTATCTCCTCCTGGCGCCGCTCATCGGGACGCTGATGTTCTTCATCAGCCGGAAGATCAAGACGCAGCAGCGGATCATCGTCACGCAGACCGCGGAGCTCGCGGGCTCCACGACCGAGACCCTGCGCAACGTGGAGCTGGTGAAATCGCTCGGCCTGGAGCAGCAGGAGATCACGCGCCTCAACAACGTGAACGCGAACATCCTCGGGCTGGAGCTGAAGAAGGTGCGCTTCCTCCGCTTCTACTCCTTCCTGCAGGGGACGCTCATCAACTCCACCCGCGCCGGCATCCTCTTCCTGATGCTGTGGCACGTCTACTCGCGCGAGATCACGCTCGGCGAGTTCTACGCGCTCTTCTTCTACTCGTTCGCGATCTTCTCGCCGCTCGCGGAGCTCGGCGCGATGATCGCGCAGTACCAGGAAGCGCGCGCCAGCATGGAGAAGCTGGAAGAAGTGCTGGCCATCGAGCCCGCGCCGAAACCGGCGCACCCGGTGGAAATCGGCGCGCTGGAGCGCATCTCCTTCGAGGACATCTCCTTCACCTATCCCTCCGCCACCACGCCGTCGCTCGAGGACATCGACCTCGAGATCCGCGAAGGCGACACGGTGGCCTTCGTCGGTCCCTCTGGCTCGGGGAAGACGTCGCTCGTGAAGCTGCTGGTCGGCCTCTACCGCCCCACCTCGGGGCGTCTGGCGGTGAACGGCGTCGATGCCTCGGAGATCGATTCCGACGCGTTGCGCGGCCGCATCGGCCTGGTGACGCAGGAGACGCAGCTCTTCGCCGGCACGATCCGCGACAACCTCCTCTTCGTGAACCCGAAAGCGACCGACGCCGAATGCATCGAGGTCCTCCGCCAGGCCGCCGCGCTGCCGATCATCGAGCGCGGCGGCAAAGGCCTCGACACGAAGATCGGCGAAGGCGGCATCAAGATCAGCGGCGGCGAACGCCAGCGCCTCGCCATCGCCCGCGCCCTCCTCCGCCAGCCGGAGCTGATGATCTTCGACGAAGCGACGTCCAGCCTCGACTCCATCACCGAAAAGGCGATCACCGCCACCATCCGCACCCTCACCAGCGGCACCCACCGCCGCATGACCGTCCTCGTCGCCCACCGTCTCTCGACCATCGCCCACGCCCAGCGCATTCACGTGCTCGCAAAGGGGAAGGTAGTGGAGACGGGGACGCACGACTCGCTCCTCGGCCTGAACGGTTTGTACGCAGCGCTGTGGCGCGAGCAGAGCGCGCGGAGGGAAGAGGCGGCGTAAGGCTCGGTCAGCGTGAAGTCAGGTTTGGCGGGCTTCCGCGTGCGCAAGCTCTGCCATGGCTTCTTCGATATTGTGTGGGAGCTGGATAGGCAGAAACCATCCACGCGGGTAAAGGTAATCTTCGCCCGATTCGTCGACCACGCGAATCATGTCGTGCGGCTCGGCATCGAGATCTTCGAGGACTTCATAGATCTTCCGAAGCTCGAGCGCACCTTCGTATTCGTCGTTTTTGACGCACACCACGAAATGTTTTTCGCTGCTCATCGTCGTCGAATGACTCGCTTCACTTTCATCCATCGTTTGCCGATGCCGTGAGCTTCGTACCAGTGTACCTCCGCTTCAGCGAGCGTGCCATTCGGATACCTGACTGTGGCCAAGGCCTTGAGTTTACGCCAGTTACCGCGACCGAAGAGCTTCGTCAGGACGGCGAGATCGCGAATTCCGTGGCCAGACGCAATCGTTTCGACATCACGAACGTCTCCCACAATCTCAAACTTCACGGATCTGAACCTACCACGACGTCAACTCGATCGGACACGGGGGGGTCCCCGTCTTGCACAGCCATCGCACGATGGCTACGAAAAAGAAACAAATTGACGCGATCGCACTCCTCAAGACGGATCACAAGAAGGTGCGGGCCCTCCTGGAGACGCTCGATCAAACGAAGGCAGCCCCCCGGCGCACGAAGCTGCTCGGTCAGATCGAGATCGAGATCAAGGCGCACGCGCGCATCGAGGAGGAGATCTTCTATCCTGCTTTCAAGGCCAAGGCGGAAGAGTCCGATCAGCTCGAGACGTACTACGAGGCCCAGGAAGAGCACGGCCTGGTGCACATCATCCTGCCGAAGACGAAAGCCTCCGATCCGGCAGGCGAGGAGTTCGGCGCGCGCGCGAAGGTCCTCAAAGACCTGATCGTGCATCACGCCAAGGAAGAAGAGAAAGAGATGTTCAAGCAGGCACGCGAGCTCTTCGATCGCGACGAGCTCCGATCCCTCGGCGACCAGATGGAGCGCCGCCGGCGCGAGGTCGTGCGCGAGCTCAAAAGCAGCGCTTCCAGCTAGCTAGCCCTTATGGAGCGCGGTAACGCGAGTTACCGCACTCCGGACTCCCTCTGCAGGAACGCCCGCGTGGCCGCGTGCTTTGGCCGCGTCAGCACCTCGTGCGGGTCGCCTTCCTCCACCACCTCCCCTTCCGCCAGCACGATCACGCGCGTCGCGAAGTCGCGGGCGAAGTCGTCGTCGTGGGTGGTGAGGAGGAGCGTGCGTCCGCCGCTGGTGAGCGAGCGCAGCGTCTGGCCGAGCTCGTAGCGGCGCGCCGGGTCGAGCGAGGCGGTCGGCTCGTCCATCAGCAGGAGCGGCGGGTCCATGGCCATGGCCCGTGCGATCGCCACGCGCTGCGCCTCGCCGCCGGAGAGCTCGCGGGGATAGGCGTCCTTCCGATGCGCCACGCCGAGCGACTGCAGCAGCTCGTTCGCACGCGCTTCCGCGTCCGTACGCGACACGCGTGCAACGTGCAGCGGCGCGAGCGTGACGTTGTCGATCGCGGTCAGATGCTCCCACAGGAAATGCGACTGGAACACCATCGCCACGCGGGTCCGCAGCTCGCGCAGGGTCGCACGCGACGGCGCGTGCGCCGCTTCGAGCCGGACGCCGTCCACGTCGATCGTCCCGCCATCGAAGCGTTCCAGGGCAGTGATCGCGCGAAGCACGGTGGTCTTGCCGCCGCCCGAGAGTCCCATCAGCGCGACGAGCTCCCCGCGATTTACGCGCATGCTCACGCCGCGCAGGACCTCGCGCGTGCCGCGGTTCAGGCGGAGGCCGTGGATCGTGAGGATCACCCCTTCCATCGCAGCTCCAGTCTCCGGGCCAGCCTCGCCAGCGGCAGCGACATCATCAGATACAGCGCCGCGCAGAGCGCCCCCGGAATCACCCAGCTCCCGATGTTCGCGGCGAAGATCTGCGTCTGCTTCGTCAACTCGACCACAGTGATCACGGAGACGAGCGACGAATCCTTCAGCAGCGCCACGAAGTCGTTCGTCATCGGCGCGAGCGCCAGCCGGAAGGCCTGCGGCCCGCGCACGAAGCGGAACACCTGAAACTCCGTGAGCCCGAGCGTGCGCGCCGACTCGAGCTGTCCGCGAGTAACGGCTTCCATCGCGCCGCGATAGATCTCGCTCTCGTACGCCGCGTAGTTCAGCCCGAGACCGACCATCGCCGCGATGAACGCCGGCAGCTTGATCACCGCGGACAGCCCGTAATACAGCACGAACAGCTGCAGCAGCACCGGCGTGCCGCGCGTGATCTCGACATACGTCGTCAGGATCGCGCGGGTGATGGTGCCGCCATACACCCGCCCGGTCGCCACGAGGATCCCGAGCCCCACCGCCAGTGCCATCGCCAGACACGAGAGCACGATCGTGATCACGGCCGCCCGCAGCAGCGCGGGAAGATAGCGGCGGAGGGCGTTCACCTTCGGGGCGACCGGTGTCACTGCGGCACGCGGCGGCTGCGCCCCCAGCACCGAATCGAAAAACGGCTGCTGGAACTCGTCCCAGATCTCCCACTTCCGATAGATCCGCTCCAGCGTCCCGTCCCGCATGCGAGCGCGCAGCACCTCGTTCACCTGGTCGCGCAGCGCGGTCTGCTCGCGAGCGAGCACGATGATGTAGTGCCCCTTCGCCACCGGCTTGTCGAAATGCGAGTAGAGCCCCGGCGTCCGCTTCATGGCCCGCGCCGCGATGATGTTGTCGAGCAGCACCGCGTCGAGGCGCCCGGAGGCGAGGTCTTCGTACGGATGCACGTCGTCGTCGTACGAAACTGCCTTCAACCCGTGCTTCGACTCCGCCCCGAGCAGGATGTCGTACGCGATCGTCCCGCCGAGCGTCCCCACGCGGCGGCCGCGAAAGTCCGCCAGCTCATCGAAGCGCGCACGGTCGGCCTCGCGCACCGTGAGCGCCTCGGTGAAGACGTAGTACGGAATCGTGGCCGCGAGCGCGGCCCGCCGCGCCGGCGTGTCTTCGACGCCGCTCATGCCGAGGTCGAAATCGCCGCGCTGCACGCTCTGGTCGATGGCCGCGTACGCCACGTGCACGAACCGCGCTTTCCGTCCAAGCCCCTTCGCGATCTCCTCCGCCACGTCGACATCGAACCCTGCCACCTTCTGCGGATCGTTCGGGTCGGCCTCGACGAACGGCGCCCCTCCCTCGGAGTCCCCGCCCCACCGGAGGACGGGCTGCTGCGCCATGAGGGGAAACGCGAGCAGCAGGATCGCCAGCACTCTCTTCACTGACTCAGCGTTTTATCACGTGATAGTTTTGCGGCCTCATGAATGGTGACCTGCAACTCGCGCTCGAGCTGGCCGATGCCGCCGACGCGATCACACTGAAACACTTCCAGTCCGCCACGCTCGCCGTGCGCACGAAGCTCGACATGTCGCCGGTCTCCGAGGCCGACGAAGCGGTCGAGCGGATGATCCGCGAAAGACTGGAGACCGAACGGCCGGACGACAGCATCCTCGGCGAGGAGTTCGGCACCACCGGCACCGGCCCGCGCCGCTGGATCATCGACCCGATCGACGGGACCAAGAACTACGTGCGCGGCATCCCCGTCTACGCGACGCTGATCGGCGTCGAGGAGAACGGCCGCCTCTCCGCGGGTGTCGTCTCCGCGCCCGCGCTGGGCCGGCGCTGGTGGGCTTCCCGCGGCGAAGGCGCGTTCTGTAACGGAAAACGAATACGCGTCTCGCAGTTCGCCAGGCTCGAAGAGTCGCACCTCACCTACGACAGCGTCACCGACTTCGACCAGCACGGCGGCACGGTGCGATTCCTGTCCCTGCTGCGGCGCTGCGTCCGCGCGCGCGGCTTCGGCGACTTCTGGGCGCACATGCTCGTGGCCGAAGGTGCGGTCGAGATCGCGCTCGAGCCGGCGGTGGCACCGTGGGACATGGCCGCGGTGCAGATCATCGTCGAGGAAGCGGGCGGGCGCTTCACCGACATGCGCGGCAACCCGCGCTACGACGGCGGCAGCGCGCTCTCGACCAACGGCCTGGTGCACGACGCGGTGCTGGAGTTCTTTCGATGACCGAACAGGTGATGGTGGTGGAGCGCGAGGCGCTGGCCTCGTTTCTCGTGGAGCGCGGGCTGGTGCAGGAGGAGACCGACCAGGTGCTCGACATCATCGTCGAGCGGCACTTCTTCCTCGACCGCCCGACCGCCGAGCTCTCGCCGCAGTACAAGCAGATCATCCCCTACGTGCTGATCCGCCACGAGCAATCGTACTTTCTGCTGCAGCGCACGCAGAAGCAGACCGAGGCCCGCCTGCACCACAAGCTCTCCCTCGGCATCGGCGGCCATATCAACCCCGACACCCCGGAGCTCCTCGACGGCCTGCGCAAGGAGCTCGAGGAAGAGGTGAACGTCGAGGGGGACTACGACCTCTCCTTCACCGGCATCCTCAACGACGACACCACCGACGTCGGCCGCGTCCACCTCGGCGCCGTCTACATCCTCGACGCATTCGATTTGAACGTCACCGTACGCGAGACCGAGAAAATGACCGGCCGCTGGGTTCCCCGCGAAGAGCTCGCACAGCACCGCGAGGCGATGGAGACCTGGTCGCAGATCGTGTACGACGCGGTGATCGCCAACGGTTGACGCTTCGCGTTGGTGTCGGGTTTCAGGTGTCTGGGGTTTCTCACCAGGACCATGATTAGCGCTCGTGCGAATAGCGCGGCATTTCGTCCAGGCGAAACACCTCAGACACCCGACACCTCGGCGCAGCCGTCAACGCCCCGCGAAGAACACCGGATCCCCCGACTTGTTGTCCACCATCGACCCGTATGCGAACAGCTGTGCGTTCGCGTCTCCCTCGGCGTGCAGGGTGAAGCCTCCGCCGACGGCGGCGTTCGGGAAGAGGGCGGTCACGCCGTACTGCACCTGCAGGCCCGGCGTGAGGGTGATGGTGGTCCGTCCGAGCTCGGTGCCGAAGGGGGAGAGCAGCGTCACGGTGATGTTCTCGGTCTCGTTGCCGCCGTTCAGGACGCCGATGTTCGTGCGGAACTCGTCGTCGTGGCGCAGGCCGGGGACGAACATCCGCGGGGCGAAGGCCGCCACCGGATCGATCGACTGGCCGTACGTGCCACCGCTCTCGACGCTGGTGTACGTGCGGCTCGTGACCACCGGCGCGGAGCCCGTCCACGACATCTGCAGCGTACCGGCGCCCGCGGTCTGGCCGAAGCGCGACAGCACGTCCGCCAGCACGACCGTGTCGGTGCCGCCGAGGAGGAGCTGCTGCGTGGCGTTGTTGTAGCGGAGTGACACCGTCAGGTTCGCGGCCGACGGATTGAACAGCGTCACGTCGCTGCGCCAGAACGTGCCGTTCGCACCCGGCGCGCGTCCGACCACCGGCACCACCATCGTGTTGGCGGGGGACGACGGCACGGCCTGGATGTAGATCGGGTCCTGCGTGCGGTTGTTCACCACGGAGGCGTACCCGCTGACGGCGCTCGGCGACGCGGCGACGATCTTCATCGTCAGCACGTCGTACGAGCCCCCTTCGACGACCGGAAAGTACGCGGCCAGTCCCGACTGCTGGAAGCTGCCCGCGGCCAGCGTCACGTTGCGCGTCGCGAGCGTGTTGCCGATCGCGTTGTAGAGCGTCAGGGTCGCGTTCACCGGCGCGCTCTCGCGGTTCACGAGGCCGATGTTCGTGCGGTACGCGTCATTGGCCGTGATCCCGGTGACGTACAGCGTCTGCTGCAGCTCATCCGGGCGCACGTCCGGAACCGCCTGGCCGTACGTGCCGTCCGGACCGGTCGTGAAGGTACGGCTCGTGACGCGCAGGTCGGCGCTGCCGCCGGCGCTCGTCGCGTCGAGCGTGAGCGCACCGGCACCGCTCGGGATGTCGAAGAGATCGAGGAGCGAGTTCGCGTACGTCTTCGACTGGTTCGGCCCGAGGACCAGCGAGCGCGTGATGGCGTTGCCGCCGCCGCTCGGGATGTACGCCAGGACGATCGAGGCGGCCTGCGAGCCGGCGTTGAAGACGTTCAGCTCCGTGCGCCACGACGTGTTGCCGGCGCCCGGCGTCTGCGCGGCCACCGAGACGAGCGTGCGGTAGGCGGCGATGGTCGTGACCGAGATGTTCTTCGTGGTGATGCCGGTGGTGCTCGCGTTCGAGGCGGTCAGCGTCACGAGATACGTGCCCGGCGCCGCGTAGGCGTGCACCGGATTCTGGAGGCTCGAAGTGCCGCCGTCGCCGAACGACCACACCCAGGCGGTCGGCGAGCCGGCAGAGCGGTCGGTGAAGACGACGCTCGCCCCCGCCGCCGCGTTCGACGTCGACATGTCGAACGCCGCGACGACGGTCGGCGTCGCCGGAACCCCGGACGAAACCGTGACCACGCGCGTCCCGGTAGCCGACTCGTTGTTGCGGTAGATCGTCAGCGAGACCGGATAGTCGCCGGCCACCGCGTAATGCTTGGAGGGGTTCTGGTCGACCGAGCTCGTGCCGTCGCCGAACGTCCACAGCCACGCCGTCGGCGCGCCGCTCGACTGGTCTGCGAAGGCGATGCTCTCGTTCACGCGCGGATTCGCGGGCGTGTAGACGTACGACGCCACCAGCGGCCCGCTGACGTTGATCAGCTTCGTCGCGGTCGACAGGTTCCCGTTGGTGCCGCGCACGCTCAGCGTGACGGTGTACTGCCGCGGCGAGATGTAGGTGTGGGCCGGCTCGGAGACGTTACCGGCCGTGCCGCCGTCGCCGAAGTCCCACGACAGCGACGCGATCGAGCCGGTGGAGGTGCTGCGGAACTGGAAGGGCGTCCCGACATTGCCGGCCTCCGGCGCGACGGTGAACGACGCCACCGCCGGCTGGTTGATCGACACGTTGACCGTGTTCGACGCCGCCGAGGAGCCGCTGCCGTTGTAGGCGACCACGTGGATCGAATGCTGGCCGCTGCTGAAGCCGGTGATCTGCGCGGAGGTGGTGTTCGCCCCGACGTTGCCGATGCTCTGGCCGTCGGTGAAGATCGTGAAGCCGTCCTCATTGGACGAGTTGTCCTGCCACGAGATGTTCGCGTTGCTGCCCGAGACGCCGGTCACGGCCAGGTTCGTCGGCGCGGCCGGCGCGCTGCCACCCGGCTCGCCGCCGCCGTCACCGCTCGGATAGAGCCAGCGCGCCGCGAGCTTGTCGTCGGCGCGGAGCGACGGCCCGGCGCCGGTGACCGAGAAGTACATCAGCGCACCCTGATCCGAGGAGTGGCCGAAGCCGAGGGTATGGCCGAACTCGTGAGCTACGATCTCCGCCAGCCGGCTGCTCGGGATGCCGTTCGCGGGCGAGACGTTGTCCTGGATGGTGAGGTTTCCCTCCGTGATGTTCCAGGCCGTCACCGCTCCGGCGGGATGATCCTCGTCGGCCGTGAACGGAGCGTCCCAGGTGAGCGGGCTGTTCGCGATGGCGTTGAAGCCGCCGATGCCGACCACGCCGCCGGTGGACTTGTTCCAGCTGCCGGTGATCTCGCCGAGCGGATCGTTGAACAGCACCTCGTTCGCGCCGTTCGGCGCATTCAGGCCGCCCAGCGAGCCGCTGCGCGTGCCGTTGTAGGTGTAGATGATCTTCGCCGCGGTGTAGTTGTTCCACGAGGCCATGGCGGTCTGCAACTCGCTCACGCCGCCGTTCGAATAGCCGGGCTGCGTGCCGCTGCTGACCCACGCCGTTGCCTGCCCGCTCGCGAAACGGAACCAGCGATAGACGGTCGGCTCGTCGATGAGCGTGAAGTCGGAGGTGACACCGCCGCGCTCTCCGGTCGACTGCTGGCGCGCGAGGACCGGGTTCTGGACACCGTAGTTCTTCGTGCCCGGACGTCCGGCCACACGCTCGGTGACGAAGGTCTCGAACCGCTCGGCGTCGCGCTGCACGTTCTTCGACGCGAGCGGACGGAGCTCGGCGTCGAGCAGCGTCGCGTCCTGTTCGAAATCGTTGCGGAGCCAGAGGCGCCGTCCGTTCCCCATCTTCGCCTCGGTGAGCTTGCCGACGAACATGTCGACCGTCCGCAGGCCGTACTGGGTCTCGTCGAGAAAGAGGAGCACCCGCTCGCCGGACTTGAACTCGGCGGTGCCGTAGATCTTCGTGGCCCGGCCGTCGAGCACGCCGCCGATCTCGTGGACGGTGATCGTCTGCTCGGTGCGTCCCTTGATGTTGCGCGAGACCTCGATCGCCGTCTCGGTCCAGATCGCACCGTTGCGGTCGACCGGCGTCGTGGAAACGACCGTTCCCTCGAGGATCACGGGCGACTTGGCGATGAGCTGTTCGTCCGCCGGAAGGACGATGGTGGTGGCATGAGCGGTCGCGCCCGCCAGCATCATCAAGACACACGTCAGCCCGTACACCAAGTTTTTGTTCACTAGCCAGCCTCCGATGAGTTATTCGGCGTAACGGGACATCGCTGCGGAGTCATTCCTTCGCACGAATTTCAAATCTACGTTCGGAGGCCTCCATATGGCTGCGATATCCGTCACGGTTCACGAAAGATCGTTGTCCGGCCTGCTCTGCAAGCGCGAAGAGGAACGTTGCTACTCTACCTCCCCCGATGAAAACCAACGCCGCCCGCCTTCTCGACTCCCTCGGCATCGCGTACGAAGTGCGCGAGTACGAGGTGGATCCCGACGATCTGGCGGCTGAGAGCGTTGCGCGGAAGGTGGGGCTGCCGCCCGAGCAGGTGTTCAAGACCCTCGTCGCGCGCGGGGACAAGCATGGCGTCTGCTTCGCGGTCGTTCCGGGCGATCAGCAGCTCGACCTGAAGGCGCTGGCGCAGCTCACGGGGGACAAGAAGATCGACACGGTGGCTCTGAAGGAGGTCCAGCCGCTCACCGGGTACGTCCGCGGCGGCGTCACCGCGCTCGCGGCCAAGAAGAGCTATCCGGTCTTTGCCGACGAGACGCTCGAGCTGTTCGACGTCATCTCCGTCTCCTCCGGCTTGCGCGGCGCGCAACTCCTGTTGTCTCCCGCCGACTACATTCGTGCAACAGAAGCGAAACTGGGAGGCATCGCAAAAGAGAAGTAGGTACGGTGCGTGCTCCGCCCCGCCCTATGAAGTCCGCCTCGCTCGTCCTCTCCTTTCTTTTACTCGTCCCGCAAATCCAGGCGCAGCGCACCAGCGAAGAAGAAACCATCATCCGCGTCGCGCGCACGGCCACGCCGGCGGTGGTCGGCATCAGCCGCAGCGGCGGTTCGGGCTCCGGCGTGATCGTCCGCGCGGACGGGATCATCATCACGAACGCTCACGTGGTCGGCAACGCGCGTACGGTCGAGGTGACGACCGCCGACGGCCGCACGCTCACCGGCACGGTCCTCGGCCGCGACACGCAGCTCGACACCGCGATCGTGCGCGTCAATGCCGGCAACCTGCCGGCCGCGCCGCTCGGCGACTCTGATCGCCTGGAGGTCGGCCAGCTCGCCATCGCCATCGGCAATCCCCTCGGGCTCGAGCGTACCGTCACGCGCGGCGTCGTCTCGGCGATCAATCGCGACCCGCGCGGCATCGGGATCGCCTCCGGGCTCATTCAGACCGACGCCGCGATCAATCCCGGCAATTCCGGCGGTCCGCTCCTCGATTCGTCGGGGCGCGTGATCGGCATCAACACCGCCATCCTCGCCGGCACGACCGGCCTCGGCTTCGCCATCCCGATCAACGTCGCCACCGACGTGATGCAGCAGATCGTCACCACCGGCCGCGTACGCCGGGCGATGCTCGGCGTCGACACGCGCGACATCACACGCGACATCTCCCGCCACTTCGGCCTGCCGGTCGAGGAAGCCGCAATCGTCGTCCGCGTCCGGCGCAACTCCCCCGCCGAACGCGCCGGCCTCCGCGAGCGCGACTTCATCACCGCCGTGAACGGCGACGTGGTCCGCGACGGCAACGACCTCCTCCGCCTCCTGCGCGCCCACCGTCCCGGAGACACCGTGACCCTGACCGTCATCCGCGGCAACGAGCGCCTGCAGGTGCGGGTGCAACTGGGAGAGATGAACGCGCAGTAGGCGGGCGCTCACTCACGCCACCGGAATCGTGAACGTGAACTTCGCGCCGCCGCCGGGGGCGTTCTCCGCCCACACCTTCCCGCCGTGCGCTTCGACGATGCCGCGCACGATGGCCAGGCCGAGGCCGGCGCCCATGTGGGCGGTCTTCTTGGCCTGCCAGTAGGGGGTGAACACTTTCTTCAGGTCGGCCGCCGGGATGCCCGGACCGCTGTCCCGGACGATGAAGCGGACCGCGTCCGCGTCCGGATGCGCTTCGATCGTGATCGCGCCGCGTTCCGGGGTGAACTTCATCGCGTTCCCGATCAGGTTCCCGAACACCTGCTCGACGCGATCGCGATCGCCGCAGACGCGCGGCAACGGGCCCTCGACCAGGCAAACGATGCGCTGGTTCTTCTGCCGCGCAAGCGGCTCGTTCGAATCGCACATCTCGCGGAGGATCGGCTCCGGATCGATGACCTCGCGCGCGATCGAGAGGTTCCCGCTCTCCATCCGCGCCACGTCGAGCAGGTCCTGGATCAGGCGCTCCATCTGCCGCGCCGAGGAGCGGATGGTCTCGACGAGCTCCGGCTGCTCGTTCGCGCCGGCGCCGACCAGCAGGTCGGCGCTGAGCGCGATCTTCGTCAGCGGGTTGCGCAGATCGTGCGACACGATCCCGAGCGTCTCGTCGCGCACGCGCACCGCCGCTTCGGCTCGTTCCTTCGCTTCCCTCTCCTGTTCCATCAGGTGAACGCGCCGCAAAGCCAGAGACGTCAGGTCGCCCAGCGTTCGGGCGCGGATCACGTCGCCGTCGCGGAAGTGGCGTCCCGACGCGTGGCTGTTGAGCAGCACCAGCGCACCGAGCGGCTCATCGTCGGCGATGAGCGGGGTGACCAGCACCTCGCAGTCGGGACAGGTATCGGAGAGATACGGCGCCATGTTCCTGCCGAAGCTGTCCATGCTCGCCAGGATCACCGGCCTGTTGTTCTGCACGATCTCGTCGGTCATCGACCCGGGGAACGCCACCCTCAACCCCCGCGGCGGCGCGCCTCGCCCCGCCGCGGCGACGACTTCGACCTGTGTCACGCCGCCCGGCGAGATGATGCGCTCGACGTAGACACCATCCGCACGGGTCACGTGCGTCGCGCGGTTCGTGATCTCGTACAGCACCTCGGTCATCTCGACCGCACCCGCCAGCGCGCTGGCGAGATGGCGGAACGCCGACTCCTCCTCCGCGCGCCGCTCGAGCTGCTCGCGGACCGATTCCGCTTCCGCGCGGGCGCGCCGCTCGTCCTCCAGGGCGCGCTTCCGCTCCGTGACGTCGCGCGCCAGTCCCGTGAAGATCGTCTGCCCGCCATCCGTCCACTCGCCGAACGAGATCTCGCACGGAAACTCGTGCCCGTCCTTGTGCAGAGCGGGGAGCTCGATCCCGGTCCACGGAATCGTCCGCTCGCCGGTGCGCAGGAAGCGCTCGACGCCGCGACGATGCGATTCGCGCAGCCGCTGCGGGATCAGCGTCGCGAGCGGCCGCCCGATCAGCTCCTGCGGCGCGTAGCCGAAGAGCCGTTCGACGGCTGGATTGCAGAACGTGATCGTGCTCTCTTCGTCGATCGTGAAGATCGCGTCCTGGGCCGTCTCCGTGATCAGGCGAAAGCGCTGCTCGCTGTCGCGCATCGCCTGCAGCGTGCGGCGGCGCTCGATGAAGTCGCCGATCTGCGCACCGATCAGCGTCATCACCGGAATCAATGCCTGCTCCGGCTCGCGCGACGTGCGGCTGAAGAACTCCATCGCGCCGGCAAAGTGGCCGGCCGTGATGATCGGAAACGCGAACGCCGACCGCACTCCCGCTCGCGCCGCCGCTACCGCGCGAGGATAGCGATCCGGGTCGCGGAAGTCCGGCACCCATAGCGCCTCGCGCGCCTCCCACACCTGCCCGAGCAGGCCGACGCCGCGCTCGAGGCTTCCGCTGCAGAGCTCAGCGGCAGCCGCCCCGTCGATCTCGGCGCAGTGCCAGTACTCGACGCAGACGAGGGCGTCGCCTTGCCTCTCCCACAGCGCACCGATATCCCAGCCGAGGTTCTCGCAGATGGTGCGCATGATGTCGCGCGCCGCCTCCTCGAGGGAGCGTTCATGGCCGAGGAGGTTCGTGAGCGCGAGCTGCGTCGCGAGCCGGCGCTCGGCGGTATGGCGGTCGGTGATGTCGCGGGTGAATTTCGAGAAGCCGCGCAGGACGCCTGCTTCGTCCAGCAACGGCATCGTGACGCCGTCCACGAACACCGCGCCGCCGTTCTTGTGGTTGTGCCACCGGGTGTCGTCCGCCCTCCCCTCGCGGCGTGCGAGCTCGAGCTCCTTCCGCGGGGCGTCGATCGCGCGGTCGGTCTCGACGAAGAGGAAGGAGAAGTGCCGCCCGAGCACCTCCTCCTCGCGGAAGCCGAAGATCTGTTCCGCGCCGGAGTTCCACATCTCCACGTGGCCCCCCTCGTCGAGGAGCAGGATGGCGAAATCCTTCGCATCGGCAACGATCTTGCGGAAGACGTCCCCAGACGCGGCCACGAGCTGTTCTTTCATCTGACCCTCACGGCGGGCCGAGCACAGGACGTGCCGCTTCTGCTAGAATTCGTCTCCCCGGCATGCGCGGTCCTCGCGCGGCGTTGTAGGGCTTTCCCGCACAGTCCGCAAGAGAGTATTGGGGAGTCGCCAAGTGGTAAGGCAGCGGCCTTTGGAGCCGCCATTCGGAGGTTCGAATCCTCCCTCCCCAGCCACGCGAGGGCGTCCCAACCCCCCCGGCCGCCTGACCGTCGGTGCTGGTTGCTGGTAGTCTGGACACGCACATGGAAGGCTGAAAATCCAGAAAAGTATGCGTTCCATGCTGACAAGCACCCTTCATGCGTGCTATCTTGCCGCACGTAAATCCGGTTGCTATGACGCACTACGACGAAGAAGCGCTGTTCGAATACGTGGAAGGCACCTCCCCGATCGCGGGCGACATCGAGTCGCACGTGACCGGGTGTGACGTCTGTTCGAGTGAAGTCGGCGATCATCGCGCGATGATCGCGGAGCTCGCGGCGAACGACGTCTGGGAGAACGCCCCCGCACCGCCGCCCCGGCAGTTCGTGGTGAATGTCGCCGCGTTCGCCGAGCGCGCCCGGCGCGAGGAAGAGGAGGCGGTGGCGATCTGCGACGAGCTCCTCGCCGGTCCTTCCAACTGGTGGGTGCAACGCCTCCGCAACACGCCGGCCGCATGCACCGCCGGTGTGGCACGGCAGCTCCTCACCCGCTGGCGCCAGATCGTCCACAACGCACCCGCGAATGCCCTGCAGGTGACAGCCCTCGCGATCCAGGTCGCGAACATGCTCGACATCGCCGAGTATCCGTGTGACTACGTCCTCAAACTTCGCGCGCAGGGTCATAGCGATCATGCGTACGTGCTCTCGTTCATGGGCCGTCACCGCGAGGCCCTCGACTTCGTCGACCGCGCCCGCCGACTCTTCGAGCAGGCTCCCCTGCCGGAGTACGACCTGGCGCGCGTCGCGACCGTGAAAGCGAACATCCTCCGCAACATCGACCGGACCGAGGAAGCGGTGCCCCTGGTGCGCGAAGCAGCGGAAACGTTCCTCCGCTTCGGCGACCAGACCCGCTACGCCAACGCCCGGGTCTTCGAGGCTGCGATCCTGTTCGACCGCGGCTCGATCGACGAGGCGCTGCAGGTGTTCCTCGCCATCGAGGGCCATCCGGGACTCGACGAGCGCAACGCGGTCGCCGTCATGAGCAACATCGCGAACTGCTATGCGGAGCTCGGCCAGCCCGAGCGCGCCGCGGAGTACGCGCCGCGCTGCATCGTCATGTTCGAGATGCTGGGGATGGAGACCGAGCGCACGCGCAGCCGCTGGGTGCTCGGCCGCACGCTCGTCGCCGCCGGAAAAGCGCGCGAGGCAATCCCGATCCTCCGTGCCACGTGGCGCGAGTTCGAGCAGTTCGACATGATCTCCGACGCCGGCCTCGCGGCGCTGGAACTGGCCGAGGCATTGTTGCTCACCGGTACGGTCGACGAAGTGCCGGCGATCTGCCGCGACGTCATCAACCAGTTCACCCGAGCCGGCATGGCCTCCCGCGCGTTGACTGCCCTGTCCTTTCTGCGCGAGGCGGTGGCGATCGGTCAGGCCACGCCCGGTCTTGTTCGTCATGTGCACGCATTCCTGCGTGAGCTTCCTAACGAGCAGCCCCGCTTGTTCGCCCTGCCCCCCGGCGGAATGGGAGAGTAGTCGCGTCCCCTTCCCCATCCCACCTGTCACGCACTTCCAGCGGGACACCGCTGAGCAACTGAAACGAGCAACCAAGGAACAAGCAAGGAGGAACCATGCGCTCTTCGTCCATCAAGTCCCTCGTAATCACCGCGGCCACCGTCGCCGCCATCAGCCTCACCACGGTGCCGGTCAACGCCCGTCCCGCACAGTCGACGCAGCCAGTTGCCTCGGCTCCGCAGGCGCGTGAGAACGGCGCCGTCGCCCTGATCAAGCGTCTTTACAACCGCTTCATCGGGCCGATGCTCAACAGCACCCTATCCGTCCCTCTCCCGGCTCCGGAAGGCAGCACCTTGACCAGCGGCATCCCGGCCGCGGGCAGCGACAGCTAGGCGTCGCCCGCCGTACACCTTCGATCCCCGCGGCGGTCTCCGCCGCCGCGGGGTGGGAGGAGTTGTCGGTTGTTTGTGATTCGGGAGCACGCCTGTACACATCTTCCTCCGCCGTGCGTATTCACCGGCAAAGGAGATCGCAGTCATGCACCTCGCCACCCGAATGGTCCTCGTCCTGATGCTGGTGCTCGCCGTCCCCGGCGTGCTGTCCGCTCAGGAGGCCGAGACGTCCACGAACACATCCGATGCTGCCCGCCCGCAGGCGGCGACCGAGACTACCGCCAGCGATACCGCGTCCACCGACGCCACCGCCACCGACACCACGGGCACGGCAGAAGGCGAAGAGACCCCGCGGCGGCAGACGAATTACGAGACACGCAACCAGTTCACCTCGCTCCTGAGCCGGAACGCCGAGGAGCTCACGACGCTGCTCGTCCTCGAGCCGGCCCTCCTGTCGAACGAGGAGTTCCTCGCGGGACAGCCGGAGCTGGCCCGCTTCGTCAAGGCACACCCGGAGGTCGGCTTGCAGCCGAGCTTCTATCTCGCGGAGTACGGCGGCCGCACCAGCCATCACGGCCCTGACATCGTGGAGCCGCTCGTCACCCTCTTCGCCTTCGTCCTGATCACGTTCGCCCTCGGCTGGATCGTGCGGACGATCATCGAGCAGAAACGCTGGAACCGGCTCACGAGGACGCAGAACGAGGTCCACAACAAGATCCTCGACCGCTTCGGGTCGAGCGCCGAGCTGCTCGAGTACGTCAAGAGCCCCGCCGGGACGAAGTACCTCGAATCCGCTCCCATTCCGCTCCGTCCCGAGCCCCCGGCCACGCAGAACGTCCCGCTGACCCGCGTGATCTGGTCCGTCCAGCTCGGCGTGATCACCTGCGCCCTTGGAGTGGGTCTGCTCCTGGTCAGTCTCCGGTTCACGGACAGCGGCGACCTCTTCGCGCTCGGTGCGATCGCCCTCTGCATCGGCCTCGGCTTCATCGGCTCCGCCGCCGTCACGCTACTCCTCTCCCGCCGCCTGGGCCTCTGGCCCTCGTCGCCGGGCGCGTCCGAGCCGGGGCCGGGAGGGTTCGTGAGATGATCGATGAGATGCGCTTCGCCTTCCTGCTCCCGAATGCGATGGTGGAGAGCCGCGAGCTCGACAACTCCCGCTCCATGATGGACGAGGAGGAGTTTCGCGCGTTCTACGAACGGACCGCCCGGCCTCTCTGGTCCTACCTCTCGCGCATCACCGGCGACCGCCAGCAGGCGGACGACATCCTGCAGGAGGCGTACTACCGCTTCTACCGCGCCGGCGCGCGGCACGAGGATGAGACACACCGCCGCAACTCGCTCTTCCAGATCGCCACGAACCTCGTCCGGGACGCGGCACGCCGTGCGAAGCATCACGAGGACGTCCCGCTGGAAGAAGAATCGGCCGGCGGCACGCTCCCGGTCAGCCACGGCCCGACGCCGGAACGGCAGGCCGAGGTGCGCACGGATCTCGCACGGGCGATGAACAAACTCGAGCCGGTGCAGCGCGAGCTGCTCTGGCTCGCCTACGCGCAGGGCGCGTCGCACGAAGAGATCGCCGGGATCCTCGGCCTCCGCGCGGTGAGCATCCGTACGCTGCTCCTCCGCGCGCGCCGGAAGATGGCCGACCTCCTCACGGCGGTCCCGCAGGAGGCTCGCCGATGACCACCGACCGTTGCCCTCGTGAAGAAGAGCTGCTCGACGCGCTCGGAAGAGCGTTCGTCGGGGCGGAGCTCGAGACGCACCTCGCCTCCTGCCCCTCCTGCACCGAGCTGCGCGCCGTAGCCGGCGCCCTCCTCGACGACCGCGCCGCCGCCATGATGGAAGCCCCGATCCCCTCCGCCGGCACGATGTGGTGGCGCATGCGCGTCCGCCACCGCCACGAAGCCCAGGCCACCGCCCGCCGCTCCCTCCTGATCGGCCAGGCCGCGACGCTCATCATCGCCATCACGCTCGTGATCTCGTACTTCGGCACCGACCTCGCCGTCTCCGTCCGCCACGTCATCGACACGGTGCGCGTCAGCACGCCCCTGCTCCTGGCACTGGCGACCTGGGTGCTTTTGGCGCCGATCGCGGGGTGGGTGTTGATCCGGCAGAAGTAATCTGGAAATCGCGCGTATCGCCTGTGGCGCGACCCCTCATCCGCCCTTCGGGCACCTTCTCCCCTTGCAGGGGAGAAGGGCTACTAACTATCCCTCTCGCGAGAGTGAACGTTAGTAGCCCCTCTCCCCGCGTCGAGCGGGGAGAGGGTGGCCAACGGCCGGGTGAGGGGCCGTGCCACAGGCCACGGGCGTGCCGTCTGGTGATTTCTGCCCTACGCGTGTAACGGCGCCGCGTTGTGGTTCTGCTCCACGCGGACGTGCTCGTCCTGGTCGTCGGCGCGGGCGGGGAGGGTGACGGTGAAGCTGGCGCCGTGGCCGGGGCCGTCGCTGGCGGCGAAGATTTCGCCGTGGTGGAGCTCGACGATGTGGCGGGCGATGGCCAGGCCGAGGCCCAGGCCGCTGCGCTTGTTCGAACCTTCCGCCTGGCGGAGGCGATCGAAGACGTACGGGAGGAACGCCGGCTCGATCCCCTCCCCCTCATCCTTGACGCGGATGCGCAGCATGCCGTCGACGCGGTCGAGCCGCAGGTCGACGTGCTTGCCGGAGGGGGTGAACTTGATCGCGTTCGAGAGCAGGTTCTGGATCACCTGCTGGATGCGGCTCGCGTCGGCGTCGACCAGCGCGCCGTGATCGTCGAGCGTCCAGGTCAGTTGCACCTCGTTGTCCGCGGCCATCGGACGCGCCGTCGTCAGCGCCGCTTCCACGATCTCGGAGAGACGGGTCGGCTTGAGGTCCACCTGGAACTTGCCGAGGATCATGCGCGAGACGTCGAGCATGTCGTCGATCAGGCGCGCCTGCAGGCGGGCGCTCGACTCGATCGTGCGCAGCGCTTCTTCCAGCTCGCTGTCATCGAAATGGCCGCTGCGGAGGAACTGCACCCACCCCAGGATCGACGTCATCGGCGTGCGCAGCTCGTGCGACAGCGTGGCCAGGAAGTTGTCCTTGGCGCGGTTCTGCGCCTCCGCCTCGTGATAGCGGCGTTCCGCTTCCGCGGCCAGTGCGGCAGCGCGGCGCTCGGTGATGTCGCGGAACGTGATCACGGAGCCGAGCAGCTCGCCGTCCATGTCGCGCATCGGCGAGGCGCAGAACTCGACCGGGAAGCTCTTCCCGTCCGAGCGGAAGAACGTGTCCTCGATCTCGTCGTACGCCGGCTCGCCGTGCACGACCGCGTAGAGCTTGCAGGTCTCCACGTGACAGGTCAACACGCCCGGGAAGACCGGATGCACCGCCGAGTGCATGTCCGTCCCGGCGACTTCAGCCGCCTTCCGTCCGATCATCCGCGCGGCCGCCGGATTGACGAACGTCGTTCCCCCTTCGAGGTTCACGCCGAACACCCCTTCCGCCGCCGCGTTGAGGATCAGCTCGTTCTGCTTGACCACGCGCGCGAGCTCGTGCGCCTGGCGCTTGAACGCCTCGCGCTGCCGGAACAGCTCGACGAACACAGCCACCTTCGACCGGAGGATCTCCGGATGGAACGGCTTGAAGATGTAGTCCACCGCGCCCAGCTCGTAGCCGCGGAACACGTTCGTCTCGCTGCGGGAGAGCGCGGTCAGGAAGATGATCGGCGTGTCTTTGGAGCGGTCGCGCTGCCGGATGAGCGTCGCGGTCTCGAAGCCGTCGAGATCCGGCATCTGCACGTCGAGCAGGATGACCGCGAAGTCCATGTGCAGGAGCTCGCGCAGCGCCGCCGAGCCCGATTGCGCGGTGACGAGGTTCGCCTCCATGTCCCCGAGGATCGACTCGAGGGCAAGCAGGTTGTTCGGCTGGTCGTCGACCAGCAGAATGTTGACGCGGTCACCCATTGAATTTGCTGCCTCTGCACAGCTCGACAAGAAACGGCCCGATGCGTTCAAGAGGCAAAATTCGATCCACGCGCGTCGCGTCGACGGCCGCCTGCGGCATCACCGGCGACTCAGCAGTCTTAGGGTCCTGCGCGATCACGAACCCTCCTCGCTTCTTGATCCTGACGGCGCCACGCGCGCCGTCGCTGTTGGCGCCGGTCAGCACGACGCCGATCACCCCGCTGCCGTACGCATCCGCCGCGGACTCGAACATGACGTCGATCGACGGGCGCGAATATTCGACCTTCTCGTCCACCGAGAGGCTGAGCTCTCCACGTTCGACCAGTAAATGATAGTTCGCGGGAGCGAGATACACGGTCCCCGGTTTGATCCACTCCTTGTCCGTGGTGTCGACCACCATCAGCTTCGTGTGGCGCCGCAGGAACTGCGGCAGCCCTTCGTTCGACGTCTTGTAACGATGCTGCACGACCGCGATCGGCAGCGGAAAGTCGCCCGGGAGCGTCTCGAAGATCGTCTGCAGAGCCTGCATCCCGCCCATCGAGCAGCCGATCGTGACGAGCTGATACCCGCGCTGCGCCTCCTTCAGCACCCGGCCGTCGGTCCAGGAGCGGATTCCCGGCGGCAGCGGCGGCAGTGTCTTCTTCTCGGGAGTCATCACCTGACTCTCCTGTACAGCCGCTCTTCGACATCCACGACCTCGTAGTCGTCGGCCACGTTCGTGAACTTGATCGACTCCTTCTTGCCGAGCCCGAGGATGCCGAACATCTCCATCGACTGCAGGAAGAGCTGCTGCACCCGCTCCTGCAGCGCGTTGTTGAAGTAGATCAGGACATTCCTACAGAAGATGACGTTGAAGTGATTGAACGAGGCGTCGGTGACGAGGTTGTGCTGCGCGAAAACGACGTTCTCGCGCAGCGACGGCCGGAAGATCGCGTAGTCGTAGCGGGCCGTGTAGTAGTCGGAGAACGTGCCGCTGCCGCCGGCGGTGATGTAGTTCGAGGTGTTCTCCTGCATGGTCGAGAGCGGAAAAATGCCCGACTTCGCTTTCTGCAGGACCGCCTCGTTGATGTCGGTCGCGTAGATCCGGCAGCGGTCGTAGAGGCCCTCTTCCTGGAGGAGGATGGCCATCGAGTAGACCTCTTCGCCCGTCGAACAGCCGGCGTGCCAGATGCGGACGAAGGGATAGGTGCGGAGCAGCGGCACGACCTTCTGGCGGAACGCCAGGTAGAACGTGGGGTCGCGGAACATGGCGGTGGTGTTGATCGAGAGGTCGAGGAGCAACCGCTCCATCGACTGCGGGTCGTGCAGGACCTTCTCGATGAGCCCGGAGACGGTGCTCAGCCCCTCGGCATACACCCGCTTCCAGATCCGCCGCCGCAGCGAGGGCAGCGAGTAGTCGCGAAAATCGAAGCCGTAGTGCTGGTAGATCCCCTCCGTCAGGAGGCCGATCTCGATCTGTTCGAGGTCGGCGCGGGCCTGTTCGTCGATGAGGGCTGCCGGCTGGTTAGACATTCGTTACTGCTGACCTTAAGAGCAAACGGCGCGCCGCTCGGCGGCGCGCGGCTTTGGGCTTTAGGCTTTGGGCGCTTGGGGTGCCTCGCCCGGAGGCAAGACACCCCGAAAGCCTAACGCCCAACGCCTAACGCCAGTTACCTGTACAACCAGACTCGCAGCAACGAAACCAGCTGCTGCGCGTCGATCGGCTTGGTGATGTAGTCGCTCGCGCCGGCTTCCATGCACTTCTCGCGGTCGCCTTTCATCGCTTTCGCGGTCAGGGCGATCATCGGGAGGTTCTTGTACTCGTCGATGGCCCGGATGCGACGCATCGCCTCGTAGCCGTCCATCTCCGGCATCATCACGTCCATCAGCACCACGTCGAGGTCCGGTGTGTTCCTCAGGATGTCGATGCCTTCCGCACCGCTCTCCGCGTACAGCACCTTCATCTTGTGGCGCTCCAGCAGCGACGTCAGAGCGTAGATGTTGCGCATGTCGTCGTCCACGATGAGCGCCTTCTTCCCTGCCAGCACGGGATCCGACTCGTGCAGCTGCTCGAGCATCTTCCGCTTCTGCTCCGGCAGGTTCTCCTCGACGCGGTGCAGGAACAGCGCGGTCTCGTCGAGCAGGCGGTCCGGCGAGCGGACGTCCTTGACGATGATCGCGTCGGCCATCCGCTTGAGGTCCGCCTCTTCCTTCCGCGACAGATCGCGCCCCGTGTAGACCACCACCGGCACGTCCGTCACCTGCAACTCGTTCTTCATCCGGTTCAGGAAATCGAACCCGCTCATGTCCGGCAGTCCGAGGTCGAGGACCATGCAGTCGAAGGTCCGCTCGCGAAGCACGTTCAGCGCTTCCTCCCCGGTACCGACGGCCGTGATCTCGACGTCGTCGTCGCCGATCAGCTCGACGATGGCCTGACGCTGCTGCTCGTTGTCCTCGACCACCAGGAGGGACTTGTTCTGCCGCTCCACGAAGCCTCGGATTTTGGCGAATGCTTCATCCAGCGACTCCTTGGCCACCGGCTTCTGCATCTGTGCGAACGCACCGAGGCGGAGGCCACGCGCCGTCTCCTCATCGCCGGAGATGATGTGTACCGGGATGTGGCGCGTGACGCGGTCGTGCTTGAGGCGATCGAGCACCGTCCACCCTTCCATGTCGGGCAGCGCGATGTCGAGCGTGATCGCATCGGGACGGAAGCGCGGCGCGAGCTGCAGTGCAGTCTCGCCGCGGGTGGCCACGATGCCCTTGAAGCCCTTGTCGTGGGCCATGTCGAGCAGGATGCTCGCGAAGGTGACGTCGTCCTCGACGATCAGCACCGTCCGGTCGCCCGGCTCGATGTTGTCGCGGTCGTCCGGAACCTGCTCCTCGACCACCACCAGGTTCTGCTGCTCCTCGTGGTGCTCGCCGCCGTTGATGTCGACCCGCTCCTCACGCACCAGCGCGTGCATCGGCTCCTGCGACGCAGGCGACATCTCGCTGAACCGCTCCTCGCGCCTGTCGCGTTTCTGGATCGGTGCCGCGTAGGTCTG
Source organism: Thermoanaerobaculia bacterium (assembly GCA_035630815.1). GTDB lineage: Bacteria > Acidobacteriota > Thermoanaerobaculia > Gp7-AA8 > Gp7-AA8 > QHVT01. Next base: position 125,332 of record DASQJY010000026.1, on the reverse strand, counting down.
CGGCAGGAAGAGAGTGAACGACGAGCCGTTGCCCGCCTCGCTCTCCACCCGGATCTCACCGCCGAGCAGGCGCGCGATCTCGCGGCTGATCGACAGGCCGAGGCCGGTGCCGCCGAACTTCCGCGTGGTCGACGCGTCCGCCTGCTGGAACGCCTCGAAGATGATGCGCTGTTTCTCGGTGGGGATGCCGATGCCGGTATCCGCGACGCTGAACGCGATCACCGCCGCCGCGCGGTCCAGGACGTCGTGACCCGGCGTCCAGCCCGCGGTGGCGGTATCCAGCTTGAGCGTCACGCTCCCCTTCTCGGTGAACTTGAAGGCGTTGCCGAGGAGGTTCTTGAGCACCTGCTGCACGCGCGTCGGATCGGTGTGGATCGTGCGCGGCAGCGTCGGCGAGAGCTCGATGTTGAAGTTGAGCCCCTTGTCGTTTGCCACCTGGCGGAAGGTCCGCTCCGAGAGGTCGGCGATCTCCTTGAACGGCACGTCCGACAGCGAGACCGTCATCATGCCGCTCTCGATCTTCGACAGGTCGAGGATGTCGTTGATGAGCGTGAGCAGGTCCTGGCCGGAGCCGTGGATCGTCTTCGCAAAGTCGACCTGCTTGTCGGTGAGGTTCCCCTCGGGGTTGTCGGAGAGCAGCTTCGCGAGGATGAGCAGCGAGTTGAGCGGCGTGCGCAGTTCGTGCGACATGTTCGCGAGGAACTCGGACTTGTACTTCGACGTGAGCGCGAGCTGCCGGGCCTTCTCTTCCAGCTGCCGCTTGGCCTGTTCGACCTCGCGGTTCTTCTGCTCGACTTCCTCGTTCTGCGCGGTGAGGAGGCGGGCCTTCTCTTCCAGCTCCTCGTTGGTCTGCTGCAGCTCTTCCTGCTGCTGGCGGAGCAGCTCTTCCGAGGTCTGGAGCGACTTGGCCTGCTGCTCGAGGCGCTTGTTGGTCTCGGTCAGCTCTTCCTGCTGCGCCTGCAGTTCCTCGGCGAGCGACTGCGACTGCGTCAGGAGCTCTTCCGTCCGCATGTTCGCCTGGATGGTGTTCAGCACGACGCCGATCGACTCGGTGAGCTGATCGAGCAGCGAGAGATAGGTCTCGGTGAATTTCGTGAAGCTGGCCAGTTCCATGACCGCCAGCACCGATCCCTCGAAGACGATCGGCAGCACGACCAGGTTCAGCGGCTTCGCTTCGCCGAGGCCGGAGTTGATCTGGATGTAGTCCTCGGGCGCGTTCGTGATCAGGATGCGCTGCTTCTCGAATGCGGCCTGACCGATCAGCGACTCGCCGATCCGGAACTCCTTGTTCAGGTGCTTCCGCTCGCGGAACGCGTACGTCGCGGTCAGCTTCAGGCGCTGGTCTTCGCTGTTCGACGAATCCATCGTGTAGAACACGCCGTGCGCCGCGTTGACCACCGGAGCGAGCTCCGAGAGGATCATCTGCGACACCGCCTGCAGGTTCTTCTGCCCCTGCATCATCCGCGTGAACTTGGCGAGGTTCGTCTTCAGCCAGTCCTGCTCCGCGTTCCGCGCCGTGGTCTCGCGCAGGTTGCGGATCATCTCGTTGATGTTGCCCTTGAGTGCGGCCAGCTCGCCCTGTGCTTCGACCGTGATGTTGCGGGTCAGGTCGCCCTTGGTCACGGCCGTCGCGACGTCCGCGATGGCGCGCACCTGGGTGGTGAGGTTCGCGGCGAGCTGGTTGACGTTGTCCGTCAGGTCGCGCCACGTGCCCGCGGCGCCCGGCACGTTGGCCTGGCCGCCGAGGCGTCCTTCGACACCGACCTCGCGGGCCACCGTCGTCACCTGGTCGGCGAACGTGGCCAGCGTCTCGATCATGTCGTTGATCGTGTCGCCCAGCTCCGCGATCTCGCCTCGCGCTTCGACGGCCAGCTTCTGCTTCAGGTTGCCCTTGGCGATGGCCGTCACGACGCGCGCGATGCCGCGCACCTGCGACGTCAGGTTGGACGCCATCATGTTCACGTTGTCGGTGAGGTCCTTCCACGTGCCCGCGACGCCTTTGACCTGCGCCTGGCCGCCCAGCTTCCCTTCCGTGCCGACTTCACGCGCCACGCGCGTGACTTCCGACGCGAACGAGTTGAGCTGATCGACCATCGTGTTGATGGTGTCCTTCAGCTCCAGGATCTCGCCTTTGACGTCGACGGTGATCTTCTTCGACAGGTCGCCGTTCGCCACGGCAGTGGTGACCTGCGCGATGTTGCGCACCTGGTTCGTCAGGTTGGACGCCATCATGTTGACGTTGTCCGTGAGGTCTTTCCACGTACCGCTGACGCCCTTGACCTGCGCCTGCCCGCCGAGTCGGCCTTCGGTGCCGACCTCGCGCGCCACGCGCGTGACTTCCGAGGCGAAGCTGTTGAGCTGATCGACCATCGTGTTGATGGTGTTCTTCAGCTCCAGGATCTCGCCGCGCACATCGACCGTGATCTTGCGCGACAGGTCGCCGAGCGCGACCGCGGTGGTCACCTCGGCGATGTTGCGCACCTGCGCGGTCAGGTTCGAGGCCATCGAATTGACGGAGTCCGTCAAGTCCTTCCACGTACCGGAGACGCCCTTGACCTGCGCCTGGCCGCCGAGGCGCCCTTCCGTACCGACTTCGCGCGCCACGCGCGTGACCTCGGCCGCGAACGAGTTGAGCTGATCGACCATCGTGTTGATGGTGTCCTTCAGCTCGAGGATCTCGCCGCGCACGTCCACCGTGATCTTCTTCGACAGGTCGCCGTTCGCCACGGCAGTGGTGACCTGCGCGATGTTCCGCACCTGCGCGGTCAGGTTCGACGCCATCATGTTGACGTTGTCGGTGAGGTCCTTCCACGTACCGGCCACGCCCTTGACCTGCGCCTGGCCGCCCAGCTTCCCTTCGACGCCGACTTCGCGAGCCACGCGGGTGACTTCCGACGCGAACGAATTGAGCTGGTCGACCATCGAGTTGATGGTGTTCTTCAGCTCCAGGACTTCGCCCTTGACGTCGACCGTGATCTTCTTCGACAGGTCGCCGTTCGCAACCGCGGTGGTCACGTCGGCGATGTTGCGCACCTGCGCGGTCAGATTCGCGGCCATGTAGTTGACCGAGTCCGTCAGGTCTTTCCACGTACCGGAGACGCCCTGGACGTCCGCCTGACCGCCCAGCTTCCCTTCCGTGCCGACTTCGCGCGCCACGCGCGTGACCTCGGCCGCGAACGAGCGGAGCTGGTCGACCATGACGTTGATGGTGTTCTTCAGCTCGAGGATCTCGCCTTTGACCTCGACCGTGATCTTCTTCGACAGGTCGCCGTTCGCCACGGCAGTGGTGACCTCGGCGATGTTGCGCACCTGGCCGGTGAGGTTCGAGGCCATCGAGTTGACCGAGTCCGTGAGGTCCTTCCACGTACCCGCCACACCCTTGACCTCGGCCTGGCCGCCGAGCTGTCCTTCCGTGCCGACCTCGCGCGCCACGCGCGTGACTTCCGACGCGAACGCGGAGAGCTGGTCGACCATCGTGTTGATCGTGTTTTTCAGCTCCAGGATCTCGCCGCGGACGTCCACCGTGATCTTCTTCGACAGGTCGCCCAACGCGACCGCCGTGGTCACCTCGGCGATGTTGCGAACTTGCGCCGTCAAATTGCCGGCCATCGAGTTGACCGAGTCCGTGAGGTCCTTCCACGTACCGGCCACACCCTTCACCTCGGCCTGCACGCCGAGCTTCCCTTCCGTTCCGACTTCACGCGCCACGCGAGTGACTTCGCCGGCGAACGAGTTGAGCTGATCGACCATCGTGTTGATGGTGTTCTTCAGCTCCAGGATCTCGCCGCGTACGTCGACCGTGATCTTCTTCGACAGGTCGCCCAGCGCGACTGCCGTCGTGACCTCGGCGATGTTTCGCACCTGTGCGGTGAGGTTACCGGCCATGGCGTTGACCGAGTCCGTGAGGTCCTTCCACGTACCGGCCACGCCCGGCACTTCTGCCTGGCCGCCGAGGCGCCCTTCCGTGCCCACTTCGCGCGCCACGCGCGTGACCTCGGAGGCGAACGCCGAGAGCTGGTCGACCATCGTGTTGATGGTGTTCTTCAGCTCCAGGATCTCGCCGCGCACCTCCACCGTGATCTTCTTCGACAGGTCGCCCAACGCGACTGCCGTGGTGACCTCGGCGATGTTTCGCACCTGTGCGGTGAGGTTTCCCGCCATCGCGTTGACGGAGTCCGTGAGGTCCTTCCACGTACCGGCCACGCCCTTCACTTCCGCCTGGCCGCCGAGGTTTCCTTCGGTGCCGACCTCGCGCGCCACGCGGGTGACTTCCGCGGCGAACGAGTTGAGCTGATCGACCATCGTGTTGATGGTGTTCTTCAGCTCCAGGATCTCGCCGCGCACTTCCACCGTGATCTTCTTCGACAGGTCGCCCATGGCCACGGCCGTGGTCACCTCGGCGATGTTGCGGACCTGTGCCGTGAGGTTTCCGGCCATCGAGTTGACCGAGTCGGTGAGGTCTTTCCACGTACCGGCCACACCCGGCACTTCTGCCTGGCCGCCGAGCTGCCCTTCCGTGCCGACTTCGCGAGCCACACGCGTGACTTCGGAGGCGAAGGCGCGGAGCTGATCGACCATCGTGTTGATGGTGTTCTTGAGCTCCAGCACCTCGCCGAGCGCTTCGGCGGTGATCTTCTTGGAGAGGTCGCCGTTCGCGACCGCCGTGGTGACCTCGGCGATGTTGCGCACCTGGCTGGTCAGATTCGCGGCCATGTAGTTGACCGAATCCGTCAGGTCTTTCCACGTGCCCGAGACGCCGCGCACCTCGGCCTGGCCGCCGAGTTTTCCTTCCGTACCGACCTCGCGCGATACGCGCGTGACCTCGGAGGCGAACGAGCGGAGCTGGTCGACCATCGTGTTGATGGTGTCCTTCAGCTCCAGGATCTCGCCGCGCGCTTCGACGGTGATCTGCTTCGAAAGATCGCCGTTCGCGACGGCGGTGGTGACCTGGGCGATGTTGCGGACCTGGTTCGTCAGGTTCGCGGCCATGTAGTTCACGGAGTCGGTGAGGTCGCGCCACGTACCGCTGACGCCCTGCACGTCGGCCTGGCCACCGAGCTTCCCTTCCGATCCGACTTCGCGTGCGACGCGGGTGACCTCAGAAGCAAACGACCGGAGCTGATCGACCATGACGTTGATCGTGTTCTTCAGTTCCAGGATCTCGCCGCGCACTTCCACGGTGATCTTCTTGGAGAGGTCGCCGTTGGCGACGGCGGTGGTGACGTCGGCGATGTTGCGGACCTGCGCGGTGAGGTTCGAGGCCATCATGTTGACGGACTCGGTGAGGTCCTTCCACGTGCCGCTGACGCCCTTGACGTCGGCCTGCCCGCCGAGCTTCCCTTCCGTACCGACCTCACGCGCGACGCGCGTGACCTCGGAGGCGAACGACGCGAGCTGCGCGACCATCGTGTTGACGGTCTTGGCGGTGCGGAGGAACTCCCCCTTGAGCGGACGGCCGTCGAATTCGATGGCCATGGTCCGGGTCAGGTCGCCCTTCGCCACCGCGCCGATGACGCGCGCGATCTCGTTGGTCGGCTGCACGAGGTCGGTGATGAGGTTGTTGACCGAATCGGCCATCACACCCCACTGCCCGCCCGCGTTCGGCACCTGGGCGCGCTGGTTCAGCTTGCCCTCTTTGCCGACGACATTCGAGATGCGCTCGATCTCGGAAGCAGTGCGCTCGTTCAGGTCGAAAATGTCGTTCAGCGTGTCGGCAATTTTTCCCTGCACGCCGGTGAACTCGACCGGCATGCGGACGGCAAAATCGCCCTTTTTCATGGAAGTGAGCGCTCGCAAGAGCAAGCGCTCGAAGTCTTTAGGCCCGTACTCCGCGGCCTTATCGATGCCAATCGTGGTCATCGCCCGGTCTCCCTCCGTAAGGAGTTACACGTATTCAATTGTAAGTAATCGATTTAAGGCGGACGGCCCGCGCTAAACGACGCACGGGATTCATCTTAAAGCGGAACGCAGATGCAACACCAGCGCCACTGGCTGAGGTTGCCGTGGGGAATGGCTGACGACGGGCCACAGGGACCGACGGGAGGCCTCCGGCGGGCCGGCGTGGCCGGCGGCACTTGTTTGCGCACGGACGGCGCGGATCGCGATGTGAACCGCCGGTTCGCACGCGTCAACCTCGATGTCCACGACTGTGAACCGCCGGTCCGCGCGTGTGAACCTCGATGTCCACTAGTGTGAACCGCCCGTCCGCGCTGCGTCCGCCAGCAGTTTGGAGTGCGGTGACCGCAGTCACCGCTTTGGCTCGCGGCGGAGCAGAGGGCGGCGCCGCTACTCGCCGCGTCATACTAACTAAGCGTATGAAGACTGCGGTATCCATCCCCGACGATGTCTTCGAGCAGGTCGAGCGCTTCGCACGTCGCAACAACCGTTCGCGGAACGAAGTCTTCAGCGCCGCGCTCCGTGAATACATCGCCCGTCACTCCCCCGACGAGGTCACCGACGCAATCAACCGAGCTGTCGATGAGATCGGCGATCAGACCGACCAGTTCGTCGCTGCAGCCCTCGCGTCGAGTGCTGGAGAAAACGGAGTGGTGATCTCGCACTGAAGACGTCCGTCCCTCCTTCTTTCCGGTCGCGCCCACCCGCCCCTCTCGGATACCGTCCGCGATCCATCTGAAGTGGAGAAGAGGCAATCCCGCCTCTCCTGTGATCCGGAGGACGTACCGACGTGCTGTTCCGAGAAGCGGCGACCGCCTTCATCCGCCACTGCCGGTCGATCCGGAAACTCTCCCCCCACACCACCCGCGCTTACGAGCTCGACCTCGACCGCTTCTCCGGCTTCCTGGGCAAACGCGCCGCCGTCGCCGCCTGCGACAAGACCGTGATCCACAACTACGTCCGCCACCTCTTCGACGTGCGGTCGCTGAAGGAGTCGAGCGTCAAACGCCACCTGGCCACGCTCCGCTCCCTCTTCCACTGGCTCGAAGAAGAAGGCGACGTGACCGAGGACCCGTTCCGCGGGGCGAAGATCCGCATCCGCATGCCCAAACGCCTCCCCCGCGTCATCGCCCGTGGAGACCTGCGCAAGCTCCTCCTCCACGAACAGCCCCACACCTTCGCCGACCTCACCGCCTACGTGGCCACGGAGCTCCTCTTCGCCACCGGCATGCGCGTCAGCGAACTGGCCAGCCTCATGGACGCCGCCGTCGACGTCGACGACGGCACCATCACCATCATCGGCAAAGGCAACCGCCAGCGCCGCGTCTTCGTCCCCGACGACCTCAAATCCCTCCTCACCGACTACCGCACCGCCCGCGACCGCGCCGCCTCATCCGCCGATACCTTCCTGGTCAACTCCCGCGGCGAAGCCGCCAGCCCGCAGATGATCCGCCGCCTGATCCGCCTCCACGGCGAACGCAGCTCCGTCCGCGACCGCGTGACGCCGCACATGTTCCGCCACTCCGTCGCCACCTACCTGTTGGAGGAAGGCGTGGACATCCGCTACGTGCAGCGGTTGCTGGGGCACCGGAGCATCTCTACGACGGAGATCTATACGCACGTGGCCGATGCGGCGTTGAAGGTGAGGATCACGGAGAGGCATCCGCGGAAGGTGATTGTGGGGTAGGTCACGGCGGAACTTTGCGCAAGATGTAACGGCAGCTAGCGGCGATAACTCGAAATTATCGAATGATCGCAAAGCAAGTCACCTACGATCTCTTTCTGAGCCACAATCGCCGCCAAAAGCCATGGGTTCGGCAACTCGTCGGCCTTCTCCGTGAACATGGCCTGACTGTGTTTTTTGACGAGGACTGCATCGAGCCCGGAGACGACGTCGTCCCCGCACTGGAGCGCGCAATCGAAGCAAGCCGCGTTCTCGTGCTCGTGATCTCTCGCAGCTCGGTGTTCAGCAAGTGGGTAACGTTTGAGACGACGCTGCGTATTTACTATGACCCCGAGTCTCGCCTGCGTCGACTGATACCTATCCTCGTCGAACCGGTCGATCGGACCCTCATTCGGAGTGCCGTCCGGCGCTTGGATGCAGTTGACTTGACAGACCCAGAGACGCGAGAAAGTGAGTTCGCGCACTTTTTGAGGTCCGTCGGCGTTCTCAACATAGGTACCAAAGAACTTCCCCCGTGGCCAGAAGCTAGCTTGATCGACGAGTTGCATATTGCCGACATCGATACCGTTAACCGCTGGGGGTGGTCCGGCGAGGAGTTATTGGCGCAACTCATCAATTTGGACTACCAGTTTTTCCATGACCTGACGGATGCGCATGAAGGTCACGCTGAGCAGTGGGCGCCCGTGTTTATGGACCATCCTGAAACATGGCGGCTCATCACGACTCCGGGCAACGCGATCGTCGGATACTGGCACTTCGTTCCTCTGTTCGAAGATGCATTCCAACTTGCGTTGTCGGGTGAGCTGCTCGATAGTGCAATCACTACGGACAAAGTAAAGATCTTCGAATTTCCTGGCGACTACGATATTTATTTCGTGTCAATTGGCCTGTTACCGCAATATCGTCGTACAAAGGCGTTCAAGCTCTTACTAAGTTCGCTATTCGACGTGCTTCTTACGCTCGCTCGCGATGGCATTTTTGTTCGCCGCGTTTGTGCTAACGGGTACACCGACAGCGGGGTAGCGATGTGCAAGACGTTTTCAATGCGAAATGAGTGTCGCCACCGGGAGCGTGGTGAAGTTTTTGAAGCAACGATGATGGACATTCTTAGTGCGCAGCCATGCAACGAATACGCTGAGCTACGGCGTCTCTACAGTGCCCACTACTCAAGTACGACGCGCGATAACGAGAAGGTTCGAGCCTCGATACCGTAGCGCGTGTACGTTCGAGACGTACCGATCGAAGAACGCGAGAATCGTCGCTAGGCTCGGGGGCATTCGAAACGCGAGGGCGAGCGATGAGAGGATGTGAAATGACTCGACGTCCTCGACGACAAAGCCGTTGCTAGTCAGCAAACGATCGATGTAGCGTCGCGAATACTCGGTTATCACGATCGATCGAGAATTGAAAAATGTATGTACCGACGCTTCTTCTTGCCGTGCCGCTTCCGAAAAGAAAAGGTGCAACCCATCTGTTGAGTCGAATTCAAGGAGGAGTAGTCCGCCGCGCGGGATAATTCGGGCTAGTTCTTCGATCACCGGCGAAGGAAGCGCGTGGTTGATTACGCTACCGACGCACAACACTAGGTCGAATGCGCCTGATGCAAGTGGCATCGCTTCGACTTCACCTATAACGGAACGAGCCGCAGGTAATCGCTCACGAAGCAGATCAAGGTGAACATGGCCACGCGCCGGCAACCCATAACCTTCACCTCCGGAACCGACGTTCGCAATGCGCCGAACGTTGCGAGCGGTGGACGCGATCCGAGCCACTGCTCGCGCGATGCGAGCGCGCGTGACGGTGTGCCATCGGTCGAAGTGCGACCAAACGTGCGGATCGCGATAGAAGTCGCGGATCGCATCATAATTTCGAGTTATCACGTCTTGATGTTTGCCGAAGAGACGGCAGGTCTCCGCCTGCGGCGATAGACGATCTCCCGCAATAAGGAGTGACAGAAACGCACGTTTCCATACCCGTCGTTGAAAGATGCTCCTAAACAGGACCGCGCTCAGGCGTCATCATCGTGCTATCACCGTCCGTACGACGCAGGCAAGCTGCCGCTGCACGACCTACCGCTCCGCCGTCCAAATCTGCCTCACATCCTCTCCCAGCTGCCCCAGCCTGGCCCGGGTGTAGATCATCTCCACGATACCCTCCTGGTGCAGGTCCAGGAGGCGTTTCAGGTCGCTCTGGCGGTTGAACCAGCCGCGGCCGTCGGTCACGACGAAGAGGTAGGTGTGGTAGCCTTTGGCCTGCTTGATCTTGAGGATGTCGCCGAGGAAATCGGTCAGTTTGCTGCCGGTGGCTTCGTAGCCTTTGGCCTCGATCACGATCAGCGGCTCGTCGCGGGAGGGGACGGCGAAGTCGCATTTGGCGGTGGTGCCTGCCGCGCCGGTGAAGGTGACCCGGGTCGCGTACGGAACGGGGATGCCGCGGAGGATGGCCTCGACCTCGTTCTCCAAGCCTCGGCCGCGGCTCTGGCCGGCGATGGCTCGACCGCGTCCGAGCTTGTAGCGATCCACGAGGACGTCGTTGATCGTCCACTCGCGCCAGACCTGTTCGCGGATCAGCTCGGACATGCCCATCGCCACCAGTGCACTTGCCATCTCCTCCGGTGCTTTGCGGGTGAGGCTGCGCAGGGCCGTCCAGCCGCGGCGCTTTCCGCCAAGGGCGTCGCAGATGCGGTGGGCCATCGGCTCCTGCCCCTCCCCGGCAAGCAGGCGCAGGACGTCCAGCGCGAGCGGCTGTTCGGTGAGCAGGGTTTTAAGCGCGGTAGTGTCGATGGCTGGACCGATCGTGCGAATGCGCTCGACCACGGCCGGGATGACGGACACGAGGTGACGGGCCTCGTCGTCCAGCCACTCCGAGGGAAGATCGGCCAGCTCGCTGAGAAGGAGGTCGAGACCGATCTTCGTGAATTTCATTCGCGTCCGATGATGAGGTACTCGTCGACGAGCTTCCGCTCCGCCGCCACCCCTTTGTGCGTGCCAAAATGGTAGCGGTGCTCGCGCTGCACGACGTCCACGTGGCGCTTGACCGGGCGCAACAAGGCCACGAGCGTCTGCAGGTCGGGATAACCGTTCGACGAGTACGAAAGGACGATCGTGCTGTCGGCGAAGCGCCGGAAGACGCCTTCGAACGCCTCCACGGCCGTGGAGCGGTACGAGAAGGGGGTGAAACGTTTCGCGATCTTCTTCACGCGCGAGCTCTCGACGATCTCGGTGCCGGGCTCCTTCCAGTACGACGCTAGCCCTTCGAGAAAGTGGTAGCGCTTGATGTAGCAGTTGTCATCGGCGCGGGGGACGTAAGGCGGGTCCATGTAGACCAGGTCGACGTCCAGCGGCGGGACGGAGAAGGCGTCGCCGCGGAGGGCGAGGTGCTCCTGACCATTGTCGAAGACGAGATCGTTGAACACGGCCACCGACTCGGCGAAGTGCTCCCCGAGCGGGAGGCGAAGATCGCGCCGTCCGTCGTCGTAATTCATGCCGGTTACGGTAAAGACGCCGCGCGGCTGGCGTTTCAGGCACGCCCGGCTCAGGCTGGCCAGCGCAACGGAGCGCAGCCGCGGGTCGCGCAGATCGTCGAGGTTCGCCCAGACAACGTCGAGGAACCGGAGGTCCTCCTTCGTGAAGAAGATCCCCTCGAACGTCTTCTCGATGAACGTCCCGCGTCCGCGGCGCGTGCGTCCGAGCGCCGCCACCTGGTCACCGGAGAGCGTTGCGCCGTTGTTCGCGACGGTGGCGGAGGCGAGATCGTGGGCGAACTTGAGGAAGTCGTTGGTGACGACGCGCTTGCCCATGGCCTTGAAGAGATAGCCCACCGATGCAGTGCCGGAGAAGAGGTCGAGCGCGGAGTCGAACTCGAGATCGGCCAGCGTCTCCCAGATCCACGGCAGGAGCTTATTCTTGTTCCCCATGTACCGCAGCCGTGGATACCGCTTCGCCCGCTCCGGAAAGGAGGGGCTGAGGGGGATCGCGGTTGTCGGGAGCGCTGGGATGGCAAGGGACATCTGCGCTTCGGATGGTCGCATGAATCGGGCGCCTCCTCAACGAGGAAGGTACCTCGGGGAGAGGGAGAGCGCACGGAATGCACTTCTTGTAGAGAAACCAAGACCGTCACCGACACTCTTTCCGACGTCGTGACGGGAGTTCTCCACGCGCTGTAGAGATGAACGCCTGGCATGCCGACGACCTACGAGGTCAGGCCGGGCTGGAGTCGGCACTACCACCTGAGAGCTTCCCGTCGGCAACATGCCTTCTCGCTCCAGAACTTGTCGAATCTCTTCGAACGTCGCTTTGATGTAGCCTTTCGGAAAGCGAAGTTGAGTTACGCCGCTTATGTTGCTGAACTCACGGCAGCCGTCTTCAACAACAACTATCGCGCGACGAAAGCCAAGTCGATTCTGAAAGAGGCCAATTTCGTGGATAACATTCTCTCGCGCATGCAACGACGCATCGGCGTGCTCGTCTTCGGCTGTCATTATTAGAAAAGCAAAAGTCGCCTTAGCGAGCATTTCCTCAAGCCGTTCCTTCGTAGTAAGGCCGGCCGCTGGGTGCCGATTAAATTCCTCAACTTTTAGTCCTAAGCGGGCTTCGATAAACTCCCCAACATCTTTCCACTGCGGATCGCGACCGTGTCCAATGAACACGCACGGACCGGACGTCGTGGTTGGTTCAGACACCGTCGTTGCTTGGCGACGTAGCAAGCTAGCGACCCGTCGCGCCAACTTCGCCAACGCTTCAAGCTGTTTGAAAACGTGACGCTGCTCCCCGAGCAAAGCGCCCACTCGAACGTGATGCGGAGGCACACGACCTTGCTCGAAAGCGGTGTAGTCACGCGTCATCACTTGCACTGGAGCGATACTGTCGATGATCTTGGCGCTCGTCAAAACCTTTAGCGCCTTGACTTCGCCGCGAAGTTCTTCAATCGCGGAACTCCGTGATTGGTCCAGTGCGACAGTCAGGATGTTTATCAGCTCGTCGCGGTTTTGCTCGAAGATCTCGGCCGCCTCTTTGGCTGCTTTGCCGAGAGCGACTATGTCCGGATTTCCTGCTAGACGCATGATGTAGTCATTTACGGTATCGAAATCAACTTCCTGCCAGTTGTCAGAAGTCGGGTTCGAGAAACGAGGCTCAAAGCCCCACTCGATGGAGAAGTGATCGCCTGGAGCGGGGCGTCGAAAACCGCGGTAGTACACCCGCGACTGGTACCCAATCCACGAGTTCGAAGACGATTCAGCTACCTTTTTGATCGCGGAGTCGAGACTCTCAAGGGTGTCGCTCAACGGTGAAACCTTGATTAGTTGCGCAACGCGGTCGCATTCACCCGCGATCGCGTTCAGTTCATCGACCAGGTCCATGCAGTAATTTTAGCAGGGGCCGGTTTTGAACGTCAGTCCCCAAGCCTGTCAGCGAACATCAATTGCGCCGGGACTTCACCCCCGCGGGTGCGCGATCCAGCACCCTGACCAACTCCGACACGTTGCACTCCAGCGCATCCGCTAGCCGCAGCAGCATCGCCAGCCCGGGCAGCATCACTCCCCGCTCCACATTGCTGATGAACGGCACATTCGACTCGCACCGTTCCGCAAGCTGTGGTTGTGTCAAGCCGCGGGCGAGGCGGAGCTCGCGCATGTGGGCGCCAAAGATCTCACCTTCTTTTGTCGTCTTCGCCATTCGTCAGCCTTGACAAAGCACCTACACGAACTTATCTTTTGATTTAAGTTCAAGCGCTGCGTGAGGAGCATCCCGCCATGCACGAAATCACCCGTTCCACCATCCGTCACATCTTCCTCTCTCCCCGTCCCAGCTTCCCTCTCATGACCGCGGCGTCGCTGCTGGGGATGACGTTGAAAGAGCTGAAGCAGGAGATTGAGGATGGGGCGATTGTAGCGGTTTCGACGCGGCTGGGGCAGAAGGTGCCGCGCGAGGAGATGATGGCGGCGGCGATGCGGGTGTGGGAGCAGGGAGTGATCGAGGCGGCGCTCGGGGACGATGCGCCTTTGGTGCTGCCGGAGGCGATCCGGCTGGTGGAGTTGCGGGCGCGGGTGCCGCGGTATCAGCGGGACATGCTCCGGTATCTGGCGCAGCGGGAGCGGACCACGGTCGATCGGGTGCTGACGCGCGAGTTGGAAGACGTGGCGTGCGCGCATTCGGCGGAGCTCGCGGAGGCGGTGCCGGGCTTCGCGGCGGCGCTGGCCTGGCCTGGCCGGTAAGCGTCCGCGGGAGCCCGAGTCGTTCCCGCCGCTGCGCGCGATGAACTTACCGGCGTGCGTCGTGATCCGTTGGCGTGCACGATGGTGCGGTTGGTGCGCGCGATGATCCGTCTGGTACTCGCCATGAGCCGCTCGGTGCGCGCCATGAGCCGGTTGGCGCGCGTCGTGGTCCGGCTGGCGCTCGCCATGATCCATCTGGCGGTCGCCATGACCCGGTCAATGCGCGTCTTGACCCGATTGGCGGTCGTCATGACCGCGCCGGCGCTCGCACCAACCGAGTCATCGTGCACACCGGGCGAATCGTAGCGAGTGCCAACCGGATCGTGACGGTCGCCAACCGGCTCATTGCAGCCGTCAGGCCGATCACGGCCACCGCCAACCGGACCATCGCGGCCGTCGACGAGTCCGAAACGCGCGCAAGCAGCGCTGGAAAAATGGAACCTGTACTTTCCAATCGCCGCTCCCCGAAACCTTTTCGGCGAGTGCCGCGTCTCAGGAAAAACGTCGCAATTCGGTAACGAGAAAGGAACGCAGTATGACGAAGAGATCCGGCCCCGGCGGGCGGTCACGCCCTCCGCCACCCATCGATCATCCCAGCCCCCCTTCCCATCCATCACCAACTGAAAAAGGAGTTTCTATATGAGCGCCACGATCAAAACCGACGGCTCTGAGATCACAGTGGAGCCGGCCACGAACCGCTATTCTCTCGACGCACAAACTCGCATCGCCCTCCTGCGCGGCATCACCGATTTTCTCGATTCTGACGAAGAGGACGGGCGCCCTCTTACCCCGGCGGAGATGCGTCTCGCCAGTCTGACCACCCCCGCGGTGCTGGAGAAGGCAGCAATCTTCTCCGACGCGGCACCGACGGTCGCCACCGGCATCGTCAGCCCGAGCCAGCTGCGCGACACCATCTCCTACGAGCTCGCGTATGACGGCGTCATCGACGAGCTGATCGCCGCCGCCCGCCGCGGGCGCCTCAAGATTCTGCGGCGCAAGCTGAAGGTGAGCCGCAACGTCCGTGTGCTCTATCGCATGGCCAAGGGATACGTCACGTCGGACGCGGGCGACTCGATGCGCACGCATCTCGAGGAGATGAAACGCACGCTCGTCCGCCCGCGCCGCAAGAAAGTCGCTGCACCGCCGGAGGAGGAGGCGGCGATCGTCAGGAAGTGATCGGAGGGCCGGAGGAGGGTGTGTGATCTGGCGACCCGCACCTCCCCGGCTCCCCTCAGTCGCTGCGGCCGTGGCGGCGGGTTTGATCCTGCCGCCACGGCCTCGTGCGGCACAATCATTCTAAGCACAGCGCCCCGACGCCAGAAAGATTCCGCGAAGGCCGGCGCTTCCGGCATCATGTCGGGCCGCATGGAGCCCCCGGTGGAAACTGAAATCAAAACCCTCATCGCGACCTGGCGCGAATCGATGCTGACGAAGGATGTCGCGGTAGCCGCCGCCCTTCGGGAGCAGTCATATTTCGCCGTCCTGCCCGACGGGAAAGTGCTCACCAGGGAGCAGGAGCTCCAGCACCTCTCCTCGGACGATTACCCGGTCACGGACCTGCAGATTCACGACGTCTGGGTCAAAGGGAGCGGCCGTTCCGCGACAGCCGTATTCGACGGCACGCTCGCGTACCGGCTTCGAGACGACGTCAAGTCCGACGCATTCAGGTTCTTCATTACCCTCCGGAAACGCGACGGGCAGTGGCAGGCGCGCAAGTCGCGCATGGTGAGGCTCGCCGCGCTCGGCCCGAAGTTCGTCAAGGATCCCTTCCGGCGCGGATACGACATCGCCCGGGTCACCGCGCGCCTCGGCACGACCGCCCGAGGCGGCGCGCGGCGCGTAAAAAAGAGCGTTCGCACCTGGGCGCGGCGTAAATTCGTCCCCTCGTTCCAGGACATGGCGTATCTGCCGTACAAGCCGGATCTGGATTACTCACTGCCGCCGAGCGAGGTGCCCCAACCGGATGCGGAGCTGCCGGTTCCGCCGAGGGATCTGTGGCACGGATACGATTACCTCGTCGACGGCAAGCGCGACGTCGACACGATGCTGCGCATCCTCGCCGCGTCGGACTTCACGTTCAACGAGGGCGACAGGATCCTGGACCTTGGCTGCGCCGCCGCCCGCATGATCCGGCAACTGCAACCGCTGGCCGAAACCTGCGAGATCTGGGGCACCGACATCAGCGCAGAGCACATCCTCTGGTGCAAGCGCAACCTCAGCCCTCCGTTCCACTTCGCCACGACCACCAAGGTCCCCCACCTCCCCTTCGAAGACAGAAGCTTCCGCCTCATCTACTGCGGCTCCGTCTTCACCCACATCGACGATCTCGCCGATGCCTGGCTCCTCGAGCTCCGCCGCCTCCTCACCCCCGACGGCCGCCTCTACCTGACCATCAGCGACGAACACACCCTCGCCCTCTTCGAGACAGAACGGTACAAACGCGACAGATACCCAGCTTGGATCAAACGCCAGAAGGTCTACCGCGACACCAAAGGCTCCTTCGACATGTTCACCGTCGGCCGCGACCACGAGTCCCAGGTCTATTACAACCGCGACTACTTCCTGCGCACGGCGCGGTCGATGGGCTTCGAAGTGCTGTCGGTCACGCCGGAGGCGTATTCGTTCCAGACGGCGGTGTTGTTGAAGAGGAAGTGAAGCCCTGAGCGGCGCAAGCCGCAATGACGTCTTCTGCTTCGCGATTCAGTTCGTCGGCCAGTTCGTTGGTCGAGCGCACGCCGCTTCATACGGCGATGAGGACTTCCTCGAAGTGCTCGGAGGCGGCGGAGCGGGCGTCGGCGCGGTTGGCTTCGAGCGCTTCCGCGAGGGTGATCCGCAGAGTCTCGAGGAGAGCATCGCGTGACGGCTCCTGACAGTTCACGCCGGGAACCTCCTCGATCCAGCCGATCCACCAGTCGCCATCCTGCTTGACGATCGCCGTAAATTCGCTCATGCGGCGGCCATACTACCATCCACCAGCAGGGTTATTCTCAGTATCGCGTCGGGTCGTTCCGTACGACGTGCCTCCTCGCGCGCTCATGACGTTAAGATGCGCCGTCCGCCACGCCTGAACGGTCCAGGGATAGGAGAGAGTTGATGAACCTCGTCGTCGGTTCCACGGGATTGCTGGGCAGCTCGATCGTACGAAACCTCGTCGAGCGCGGGGCGCCGGTGCGCGTGCTGCTGCGAGGCGATTCCACGCCTCCGGCCGGGACGGAGGCGGTGCGCGGCGACCTGAAGGATCGTGCGTCGCTCGATGCCGCCTGCGCCGGAGTCACGACCGTGATCACCACCGCAAACTCCGCCCAGCGTGGCGGCGACGACAACGTGGCCACGGTGGACGTCGAGGGCAACCTCTCGCTCATCGACGCGGCGGCCGGCGCCGGGGTGCGGCACTTCATCTTCATCTCCGCCGCCGCGGTGGACGAGGCGAGCCCCGTCCCGCTCTTCGCCGCCAAGGCGCGCGCCGAGAGCCACCTGCGCGCGAGCGGCATGCAGTGGACGATCATTGCCCCGCACGTCTTCATGGACGTCTGGTTCCCGATGATCATCGGCAGCTCGCTGGCCGCCGGCAGGCCGGTGCCGCTGGTGGGCGGCGGCAAACGCCGCCACTCCTTCATCGCCGTCGCGGACGTGGCGGCCTTCGCGGCAGCGTCGGTCGGCAATTCCGCGGCCATGAACCGGCGCCTGGTTCTCGGTGGTCCGGAGGCGCTCTCATGGACAGACGTAGTCGCAAAGGCGGGAGCCCTGGTCGGCCGCGAGCTGGAGATCGAGCACCTCGCCCCCGGCTCTCCCATCCCGACGCTGCCGTCGCCAGTCGATCAGGTGATCGGCAACCTCGCGGCGGGCCTCGAACAGCAGGACGTGATCATCGACGCGAGCGAGACGGCGCGAGAGCTTGGTGTGACGCAGACGCCCGCGGAGACGGTGCTGCGGGACATGCTGCAGCAGGGCTGAGCGTCGCCCGCGAGAGAGAACCGACGAGAGGCCCCCGGTCGGTTCTCTGTCGCGGCTACAATCACGCGCCTTGAAAAAAATGACGGTGGTGCTGATCGCCGGGCGCCTGCGCGAGCGGGCGAACGGGAGTCTTGCGTCGATCCTCGCGCAGGACGTGGTGGACGAGCTCGAGATCCTGCTCATCGACCTCGATCACGGCCGTTCCGCGCCGCTCGACGGGAGCGAGCATCCCTCGGTGCGCATCATCGCGATGCCCGAGACCACCGTCTACTCGGCGGCGCGCGCGCACGGCGTGCGTGAGGCGACGACGCCGATCATCGCGTTCGTCGAGGAGCACTGCCGTGTCTATCCGGGCTGGGCGGCGGCGCTGATCCGCGCGCATGCGGGGCCGTACGCCGCGGTCGGTGCAGAGATCCACAACGGTAACCCGCACGTCCGGCTCAGCCGGACCATCGCGCTCATGAACTACAACCTCTGGATGCCGCCCGCGCCGCGCGCGGAGTTCGACCTCCTCCCCGGCCACAACAGCTCGTTCAAGCGCGACGTGCTCCTCGGATACGGCGAGGAGCTGGAGACGCTGCTGCGCGCCGAGGTGGCGCTGTGCCACCGGCTGCATCGCGATGGGCACCGGCTGCTGCTCGAGCCCGACGCGAAGTTCGAGCACATCAACGAGACGAAGCTGGCCAGCATCGCCTCCGGCTACTTCCTCTGGCACCGCTGTTACGGCCCGATCCGTGCGCGCGTGTTCGGCTGGTCGCGCGCGCGGCGGCTCTTCTACATCGTGGCGACGCCGCTGATCCCCTTCTACTACCTGACCCGCCTGACGCTCGTGCTCCTGCGGCGTCGGCCCCGGCTCGTGGTGCAGGCGTGGCTCGCGGCGCCGCAGATCCTCTTCGCGCAATACGCGAGCGCCCTCGGGCAGGCGGCAGGCCTCCTCTTCGGCACGGGCGACGCGGAACGGCGCTTCACCGTGTACGAGCTCAACGAGCCCCGAATCGGATGAGCGACGGCCGGCCGCGCGTCTCCGTGATCGTGCCGGCATTCCGTTCCGGCGCGACGATCGCGGCGTCGCTGGAGTCGCTCGAGCGGCAGACGTATCGCGACTTCGAGGCGATCGTCGTCGAGAGCAGCGGCGACGAGGCCACGGCGGCGATGATGGCCCGCGACTTCCCCAGCGTGCAACTGATCCGCGCCGAAGCGCGCCTGCTGCCGCAGGCGGCGCGGAATCACGGGGTGAGCGTGGCGCGCGGCGAGCTGTTCGCGTTCACCGATCCCGACATCTATCTTTCGCCGCGGTGGCTGGCGGCCCTGGTCGAGGCATGGGACGATCGGCGCGAAGTGGTGATCGGCTCGTTCGCCTGCCACGGCAGCAGCATCGTCGACTTCGGCTTCCACCTGACGAAGTTCAGCAAATGGCTGCCGGCCGGCCGGCGGCGCACCGTCGACACGGGCCCCAGCGGGAACATGCTGGTCAGCCGCGACGACTTCGAGCGCGCCGGCGGCTTCCGCGGCGAGCTGTTTCTCGGCGACGTCGAGTTGAGCCGCGCGTTGCGTGCCCGAGGACTGAACCTCTGGTTCGAGCCGGCTGCAGTCGGCGCGCATCACCATCTCTACAGCGTCCGCGAGTTCTGCCGCGAACGGTTCCAGCGCGGCCGCTGGTACGGCGAGCTGCGGAGCTCGTGGTACTCGCCGGCGCGGATCGCGCTCCTCGCGGCCGCGACGATCCTCCCCGTACGCCTCGCCAGCAATGTGATGCACGTGGCGATGCACGCGTGGCGGGCGGGGATGTTCCTGCGGTTCGTGCTGGCGCTGCCGATCGTGGTGGCGGGATACGCGGCTACGCTGGCGGGGGAAGCGTGGGCGTTTGTGAGAAAGCCCCTGTCATCCTGAGCGAGGTGGCAGGCTTGGCAGATCACTGGTCGATCCGTTGCTCCACCTCCGCCCGCACGTCGTCGTAGGGGATCCGCTCGAGTTGCGCGGGGTCGAAGGCTCCGGCGGCGGCGAAGCTGTCGATGGCGGCGGAGCGGTCGAGTGCTTCGAGTTGCGCGAGACCGAGAGCGAGGTAGAGCTCGGGGCGGCGGTGGACGGCGAGGGCGCGGTGATAGGCGTCGATGGCGCCTGCGGGGTCGCCGAGGTAGCGGAGGGCGGTGCCGCGGACGTACATCAACTTGAAATCGCTGCCGGCGAGGCAGTCGCAGGCGGACAGCGACGACTGCGCCGCACGGGCCGCGGCCACCTGCACGGCGGCGGAGCCGTCGGCGGCATCGGTGAGGGCGCGGAGCGCATGCGTCACGCGCGCCTCGCAGACGACCGGCAGGTACGTCGCGTAACGGAGCGACACCGCGGCCGCCGCAGCGAGCAGCAGCAACGCAGCACCCTGCAGCGCGCGCCTCAGGACGGCCTCCAGGCCGCGCAGAGCGCGGCAAAGTGCACGATGAGCATCCGCACGACCACAGTCTCGAGCGGGAACTGCGCGAGCGAGAGGACGAGCCAGAGCACCGCCAGCGGGAGCGCGAGAAAGAAGGCGAAGCGTTGCGGCGGCGGGAGGTCCGCCGCGCCGCGGCGCAGCGAGATCGCGCCGAGGGTCGCGATGCAGGCGAGGAAGAGCGCGTAACCGACCGCTCCCCCTTCCGCCAGCACCTGCAGGTGATCGTTGTGGACCACGCCGAAATTGACGCCGCGGCTCCACGCCTTGCGCAGGTCCGGAAAGCGCTCCTCCGCGCGCAGCTTGTAGGGGTGGTAGTTCCAGCCGAACGTCCCCGGCCCGACGCCGGTCAGCGGGCGGTCGATGGCCATCAGTGACGCGGCGGCGAACGGCGTCAGGCGGTCGGTCATGAACGCGTTGTACCGCCCGGTGCGGAGCTGCTTCGCCATCTGGCCGGCACGCTGCCGCAGCGGCGCGACCGTCGCGACGAGCACGATCGCCGCGAGGCCGGCGATGAGGGCGACGCGCAGGGCGTGCTTCCAGGAGACGAGCGCGAAGAGCGCGATCATCCCGGCGATGAACGCCGCGAACGCGGTCAGGGTCTGGCTCGCCACCAGGCCGGCCACGAGCAACGCCGCTCCCGCGGCAAACCACCTGCGCCGCGCCGCATCCGCGAACGCCGCCGCCATGCAGACCAGCGCCGCCACCGCGAGATAGCTCCCGACCTCGTTCGGATTCCCGATGAACGCGGTGCACTGGAGGTGATGCCGCACGTCCGGCCGCGTCCCGAACGGCATCCAGACGTTCAGCTCCTGCAGGATGACGACGGCCGCGTTGAACGCTGCCGCCAGCAGCGGCAGCGCAACGAGCGCCAGATACGCACGTCCTCCCACCGCGACGCGCAGCGTGGCGATGAACACGATCAACGTGGACACGCCGGCCGCCAGCCGCCACGAGCTGACCGCCGGATTCGTGGAGACGAGCGTGGCAATGGCCATCCACGCCAACGCTACGCAGGCCACTGGCACTGCGGCCACGAGAGGAGAACGACCGGGGGCCTCCGGCGGGCCGGCGTGGCCGGCGGCACTGGTTTGCGCACGGACGGCGCTTATCGCGAGAGGCGTGCGTTCAGCCTTGGGCAACCAGTGCTGCCGGCCACGCCGGCCCGCCGGAGGCCTCTCGTCGTCTCTCCGTGGCCGGAGTACCAGTGCCCCGACGAAGATGGCGGCGATGAGAATCACCTCGGCGCGCAGGGTCGCCACCTTCGGCAGGCGGAACGCATCGAAGCCCTGCGGCAGCACGGCAAGAGGGATACAGATTGTGCCCAGCAGGACCACGGCAAGGATGAGGGACGAGGTCTTCACCGAGGGCAGAAAAATACCACGGCGATCCTGTTACCCTTTGACCGCCCATCGTCCCGTCCCGATGAATGTCCTGGTCGTATCGTCCCGCTTTCCCTGGCCGCCGTACTCCGGCGATCGGATGCGCGCGTCGATCTGGCTCGACGCGCTCGCCCCCCATGCGCGCGTCGCGCTGGTCGCGCCGGCGGGAGCCGTGCCGCCGCACGCGCCGGCCATCCGCTTCTTTCCCGCCGCCCCATCGTTCGCGCGGCGGCTCTCCGGAGCGGTCACCATCCTGCGCCGTGGACTGCCGCTGCAATCGCTCCTCGCGGCGCCGTATGCGTGGGACCACGCCATCGCCGAAGCACGGCGCCAGCTCGGGCCGTTCGACACGAGCGTGGTCGTGCTGTCGCGCAGCGACGCCTGGGTGCGCCCGTCGCTTGGAAGCGGAACGAAGATCCTCGACTCCATCGACTCGTTGCGGCGGAACGCCGAGGAGCGCGAGCGCGCCTCCTCGCTCCTGATGCGTCCCTTCTGGCGCCATGAAGAGCGGCGCCTCGCGCGCGCCGAACGCGAAGCCGGCCAGGCCTACGACCGCGTGGTCGTGGTCAGTGAAGACGAGACCGGCGAATTCGGCGGAGCGGGGATGGCCATCGCCAACAGCGTCCCGATCGCACCGTACGACGCGTCCGCGCCGAGGCGGTTCGACTTCGGCTTCTGGGGCCGCCTCGCCTATTTCGCGAACGCAGATGCCGCGCGGCTGCTGCTCCACGAGATCGTCCCGGCCATCCGCGCGCTGCATCCGGACGCCACATTCATCATCGGCGGCTCCGACATTCCCCGTTCGATCCGCGCGGCCGCCGAGCGTGGTGGGATCGAGCTCCGGTCGCCGATCCAGGACGTCGCGGCGTTCGCGCGCGACGTGTGCGTGGCGATCGTCCCGATGCGCTACGGCAGCGGCCAGTCCAGCAAGCTCCTCGAAGCGGCGGAAGCGGGTTGCGCGGCCGTCACGACGCCGGAGGCGCTGCGCGGACTGCCGCGGCTCGCGCCGCACGCCACGGTCGCCGCGGATGCCGCCTCGATCGCCTCCAGCGCCGTCGCACTGCTGCACGACCGGGCCCGGCGGGAAACCATGGGCGAGGCGCTGCGCCGGACGGTCGAGCGGCATCATTCGCGCGCAACGATCCTGTCGGAAATGGCCGCGCTGGCCGGCATCGGGCGCCACGAAGCGGCAGCGGTGAGCGCATGATCCGGCCGTCCTCGAAAGAACACTTCGCGCGCGGCGTGCTCCTCGTCGCGGGCGACTTCCTGATCGCCTGGGGAGCGCTGGCCGCGGTGATCTTCATCCGCCGGGACGTGCCGCTCTGGTTCACCCGCTCGCTGCTGCCCGTCTCCAAGCAGCCGCTCGACGTCACCGCGGTGGTGCTCTTCGCCGGCTCGTTCATCGCCGCCTTGGCGCTGAGCGGCTTCTATCGCCGCCGCGTGATGCCGCGCGAGCGCCCGCTCATCGCCACCGCGCTCGTGCTGCAGGCCGCGCTGGTCGCGGTCGGCGGCGCGCTGACCGAACGGCCGCTCGCGCGCACGGTGCTGCTCGGCGTGCTGCTGATCGAAGCGGTGGCGCTGCCTGCCTGGCGCACGCTGGTGCGGCTGGCCCTGCCGATCCGCCCGCGCGACACGATTCTCGTCGGCGATGCCTCGCACGTCCGCACCGCGCTGGCGGCACTGGCCGCGACCGACGACGCCCGCATCCGCGTGGTCGCCTGGGCAGGACCGCCGGAAGAGCGGGTGGACGCCGGCGTCCCATACGCCGGCTCACCCGGCGATCCGGCCGTCCGCGAGCGGCTGCGCGAGGTCGAAGAGGTGATCTTCGTCCATCCCGAAGCGTCGCCGGCCAGCCGCCTCGAGCTGCTGCGCATCCGCGGTCCGCGGGGGTATCTCCTGCTGGCCTCGCACGCCGACGCGCTGCTCACCTCCACGATGCTCGGCTGGGTGGGCGACCAGCCGCTGATCGAGATCTCGGTCGGCTGCGGCTACGGCGTACGCGCGATCGTGAAGCGGGTCACCGACCTCACCCTCGGCAGTGTGCTGGCCATCATCGCCGCGCCGCTCCTCGCCTTGACGGCACTGGCCATCCGGCTCGACGACGGCGGGCCGGTGCTGATCCGGCAGCGCCGCGTCGGCCGCGGCGGGGTGCCGTTCGCGATGTGGAAGTTCCGTTCGATGACCGCGCCGCACGGCGGGACCGGAGACGGCATCGGCGTGACGCGTGTCGGCGCGCTGTTGCGCCGCTACCGCATCGACGAGCTGCCGCAGCTGCTGAACGTGCTCGCGGGGGACATGAGCCTCGTCGGCCCCCGCCCGGAGCGGCCGGAGATCGTGGCCCGCATCGTGGCCGACTTACCGGAGTTCGAGCTGCGCAACCTGGTGCGGCCGGGCATCGCCGGCCTGGCACAGGTCTCCGCGAAATACGACAGCCCGCCGGCCGTGAAGCTGCGGTACGACCTCTCGTACATGTGCGACTGGTCGCTGCGGCTCGACCTGCGGTTGCTGCTCTCGAGCGTCTCCGCCTCGCTCGCCGGAAGCGGTCTGTGAACCGCGCCACGCTTTCGATCGTCATCCCGACGTACAACACGGCGGCGATGACGCTGGCCGCCTGCCGCGCCGTGCGAGCCGCGGCGGGGACGGCCGAGGTGATCGTGGTGGACGACGGATCGACGGACGGGACGCAGGAGCTGCTCGCCGCGGAGCTGCCGGACGTGCGCGTGCTTCGCCTGGAGGTGAACCACCGTTTCGCCGCCGCGGCGAACGCGGGAGTGGCGGCCGCGACGTGCCCGCTCACACTGCTGCTGAACAGCGACGCGCTGGTCGACCCGGGCACCGTGAACGCGTTGATCGCCGCCTTTGATGATCCTCGCCTCGGCGTAGCCGGTGCGAGACTGGTCAACTCGGATGGCACGCCCCAATGGAGCGGAGGACCGCTGCCGACGCTGGCGTGGCTGACGGTGCTCGCGGGCGGGTTCGCGGTGTTGCTCCCCCGCCGCGGTCACAGCACTCCAAACGTCGGCTGGGTGAGCGGTGCGGCGATGGCCTTTCGGCGCGCTGTCTGGGACGCGGCCGGGCCGCTGCGCGAGGACTACCTCTTCTACGCGCAGGACGTCGATTTCTGCGCCCGCGCGAGCGACGCCGGCTGGGAGGTGCGCATCGTCGAGGAAGCGCGCGTCGTGCATCAGGGCGGAGCGACGATGCGGCAGTGGCGCGACGTCGCGGAGCTGCCGCACGATCCCGCGTTCCTCTGGCTGGACCTCCTCGCCTGGGGTCGCGAGAGGTACGGCCCGTGGTGGGCAACCACGGCGCGCGCGCTGATGGCGGCGGCGGCGCTCATGCGGATTGCCGCGCGCCGCCTCCGCGAGCTGCTGCTCCGCGGCGAGGAGCGGTCGCGGTCGCGCTCAACGACCGCCGCGTATGCCGCCGCCCTGCAGCAGCTCCTCGTAAAACGCCAGCAGCCCGCGCGCAAGAGCATCGGTTGAGTAGCGCGTCGCGACGAGCATCCGCGCCGCGTCGCCGATCTCATGCGCACGTGGTGCGTCGCGGAGCAACGACTCGACCGCGGCCGCGAATGCAGCCGCATCATCGGCGATGACGATGTCCTCGCCGTGCGAGCTGTCGATTCCTTCCGCGCCGATGGCGGTCGACACCACCGCCTTCCCTGCCGCCATCGCTTCGAGGATCTTGATGCGCATCCCGCCGCCGGAGAGGATCGGCGCGAGCATGACCCGCATGCCGCCGATGAACGACTGCGCGTCGGCGACTTCCCCATGGAAGACGACGCCCGCCACCGCGAGCCGCGCCTGCAACCACTGCGGCGCACGGCTGCCGGCGACGTGCAGCGTCGCGTGCGCGGCGAGCCGCGAGCGGAGCTCTTCCGCGAGCCAGAGCGCCGCCTCCTGGTTCGGCCGGTAGTCGAGCGAGCCGAGAAACCCGACGGCGCCGTCGCCTTCCTTCGAGCGATCGACCGCACGTCCTTCCACGTCCACTCCGCCCGGCAGGACGTACATCGGCCGCCGTCCTCCCAGGGCCCGAAAGTCGCGCGCATCGGCCTCGGTGATCGGGACGACCGCGTCGCAGACGTCGAGTTGCGCGACCTCGTACCGCCTCAGGCTTCGAGCCACCGCGCGCAGCGCCAGGCGGCGAAGCGGGTTCCCTTCGTGCTCCGCGAGGCGCTCCCAGATCCGGTGCTCGACGTTCAACGAGCGCAGCACCACCGCCGCGCGCGAGCTCTCACGGATCGCGCGGACGTACGGCAGCAGAAACGGGCTCTCGACCTGCACGACGTCGAAGTCGCGCTGCCGGAGCCGAGCGCGCAGCGCAGCCTCGAACCGCGGCGAATAGAACCGCGCCACCAGCTGCGGCACACGCAGAGGCACGGATCGCAGCAGCGCCAGCGCGTGCGCCGAGGTGTCGATGTCGACCGCTTCGAACGGCACGGGAGCGAGCGCCCGCCGCGCCGCGTCGTCGTCGACGTGCTGCCGAAGGGGGTTGAGCGACAGCACGTCGACATCCGCGCCAAGCCGCTGGAGCGCCTGCGCGACCTGGAGCATGACCACGCGCCCGCCGTCAGTCGGCGGCCAGGCGACGCGCGGAGTGAGCTGAAGGATGCGCAGCGCTGCGGATTCTACAGGGGACGACGAGGGGCCTCCGGCGGGCCGGTGTGACCGGCAGCATTTGGTTTCGCACGGACGGCGTTCAAGGCGAGAGGCGTCCGGTCAGCCTTGGGCAACCAGTGCCGCCGGTCACACCGGCCCGCCGGAGGCCCCTCGTCGTCCCCTGTAGAATCCGCCGCGCATGACCTCCCTCTCCCTCCGCCGCACGGTCGCAGGAGAACCGCTGCGCGGGCTCGACGAGCTGCGCGACCTCCGGGCGCATGCGAACCTGCTCTACGAGCTCGTGCACCGCGACCTCACCATCCGCTACAAACGCTCCTTCTTCGGCTTCTTCTGGACGATGCTGCATCCGCTGCTGCTGATGCTCATCTTCACGGTCGTCTTCTCCGGCCTCTTCCGGATGGACACGCCCCACTACGAGACCTACTTCCTCTCCGCGTACGTGGCCTGGAACTTCTTCGCACAGACCACCATCAACGCGATCGCCGGGCTGGCGTGGAACGGGCCGCTGATGAAACGGGTGCGCGTGCCGCGGTCGATCTTCACCCTCTCGGCCGTCGTATCGGGCATCGTCAACCTCGCGCTGTCGCTCGTGGTGCTGTTGGTGATCATGCTCGTCGTCGACGCGCCGCTGCGGCCGTCGCTGGCCGTGCTCCCGGTGAGCTTCGTCATCGCCGGCATCTTCACGTTCGGGGTCTCGCTCGCGCTCACCGCCGTCTGCGTCTTCTTCGCCGACGTACGCGAGATGTACCAGGCCGGCCTCCCGGCGCTGTTCTACCTGACGCCGGCGATCTACCCGATCTCCATCGTGCCGGAGCGCTTCCGCTGGCTCGTGGAGCTCAATCCGCTGACGCGCCTCATCGCGCTCGTGCGCGAGCCGATTTACTACGGACGGATTCCGTCAGCGCAGACCTTCGCCTCCGCCCTCGCCTTCTCGCTCATCGCGCTCCTGGCGGGGTGGATGATCTTCTGCCGCCTAGCTCCGCGGTTCGACGGGCGGCTGTGACCACGGACGCGATGAACGCGATCGAACTGCAGGGCGTCAGCGTCCGCTACCGCCGCGAAACGATCCGCAGCCTCAAGGAACTGGTCGTCCGCGCCGCCTCCCGCCGCGAGGTACCGTACTTTTACAGCCTGCGCGGCGTGACGCTCGCCGTCCGGAGCGGAGAGTCGGTCGGGATCATCGGCGCGAACGGCGCCGGCAAGTCGACGCTGCTGCGCGTGGCGGCCGGCATCGTCACTCCCACCGAGGGTGTGGCCATCGGCCGCGGCAACGTCGTCCCGCTCCTCGAGCTCGGCACCGGCTTCGAGTCGGAGCTCTCCGGCCGCGAGAACATCCAGTTCAACGGCGCGCTCCTGGGGCGCTCGCGCGCCTGGATGCGCTCGCAACGCGACGCCATCATCGCCTTCTCCGGCCTCGAGCCGTTCATCGACGCGCCGCTGCGCACCTACTCCACCGGCATGGTGGCGCGGCTGGCATTCTCGATCGCCACCGCCGTCGACGCCGGGACCATCCTGATCGACGAGATCCTCGCCGTCGGCGACGCCGCCTTCCGCGCCCGCTGCGAAGAGCGCATCCGCTCCTTCGTCCGCGACGGCCGCACCATCGTCCTCGTCTCGCACGAGACCGAGGAGATCGTAAAGCTCTGCCAGCGAACCGTCTGGCTCTCCCACGGCGAGATCATCGACGACGGGCCGTCGGCGGAGGTCGTCGCGAAGTACGAGCGCCAGCGCGGGGCGCCGGCCGCACGTTGAACTTTTGGAGTGCGGTGACCGCACTCCAAAACGTGATCACGGAACGCGCCAGAGCTGCGCGCCTGCATCTTCGTAAACGAGCGCTAAGCCGTCGATGCGCGTCGTGCAGCGCGCTTTCACCACGAGCAGGTAGACGACCTTTCGTTCGCGCAGACGCTCCGCGAGGTGGTCGCCGTCGAGCACGCGCGCGTAGGGGTGCAGCCCGGCCCAGTCGCCTAGCAGCGGACCGCCGGCGTAGGCCTGCAGTTGTTCGCCGCCGCAGACGTAAACCGGCGACGAGCCGGCGCGGGTGAGCGCGGTGTAGCCGGGGACGCGCGTGGCCAGCTCCCTCGTGCGCGCCTCCTCCGTCACCGGCGGCAGGCCGAGGAGCGCGAGCCGCCACACGAGATACGCCGCTCCCGGCGCGGCGGCTCCGACGGTTGCTGCCGTGGTCCACCGCGGCAGGCGCGTCGCCACGATCGCGGCGGCGGCCACGGAGAACAACGGCAGCAAGGCCACCAGGTACCGCGTATCCCGCGGCAGGAACATGAACACCGCCAGGTACGCCGCGGCGAGCAGCAGGAGCAGGCGCGCCCGGCCGCTGCGCCACGCCGCGGCGGCGATGGCGAGCAGCATCGGGATCAGCAGCGGCGTCACCGGCGGCTGCTCGTTCATCCGCTCGCGTGCGAACGTCGCATCCCACGCCACGCGCAACGCATCGAGCCAGACGCCGGGACGCACTGGCTCGAGGTGCAACGCCCAGGCATTCGCACCGAAGATGCCCGAAAGGAACGGGAACACCGGATTGCCGCTGCCCAGGAAGATCCGGAGCGTCGTCGGGAGCGCTGCCGCGAGCACCGCTCCGACGAAGAGAAGCACATGCCTCCTGCGCGCGGCCAGCACGACCAGCAGCGCGGCGACGGCGAAGAAACCGCCGAGATATTTGACGCTGCACGCGGCGCCGAGGAAGAGACCGGAGAGGACGAGCGGGGCGCGGCGTGATTCGCGGAGACCGAGGTCGAGCGCGTAGCAGCCGGCGGTCACGAAAAGCGTCAGCGCCGCGTCGACGTAGAGGATCGTCGCCAAGTGCACGACGATCGGGCTGCCGATGAAGAGCGCCGCCGCGAGCGGCGCCGCCTGCACCGTGTACCTGCGCGCCCACGACGCGGCGAGGCACGCAGTAAACGCCACCTCCACCAGCGACACGAGATGCGTGGCGGTATCGCCGGCGAGCAGGTACACCGGCACGCAGAGCAGCTCGTGCAACTGCGGGAAAACCGGGAAGCGAAGGTGACCGAGGAAGCGCAGGCGTCCGGTCTCCGCGAGGTCGCGGACGAACGGGAGGTGGTAGAGCGTCTCGTCGAACGCGAGCGGCGGATGGAGTGCCAGGAGAAACGCCGGTACGCCGATCGCGATCACACCCAGTGCCGGCAGGACTCCGAACCGCGGCCACGTCGCCATACGCATCATCCCGCCGCCGACGGCCACCACCAGCAGCACGAGCATCGGCACCGGACGCAGCCACCCGCACGCGGCGAGGAGGAACAACGCCTCCCCCCACACCACCAGCCCGAGCGCGCAGCGCAAGGCGAGCTGCTCGCGCTTCCCGGCCGCAAGCGTTCCCGCGTCCGCCGCGGCGGCGAGCAGGAGGAGGAGGACCGCGGTGTGTTTCGCGAAGAAGAAAAGCGTGATGTGACCGTATCATCGCCATGTTGGGGAACGGAACAGCTCTCATCTTCGGCGTCTCCGGACAGGACGGCGCCTACCTCTCGCGCCTTCTCCTCGGGAAGGGCTACGCCGTGCACGGGGTTTCGCGCGATCCGGCGCGGCAGCCGTTCACGCGCCTGCACGCGCTCGGGGTCCGCGACCGCGTCGTGATGCACGAGGCGTCGATGCGCGACGGCGACGAGCTGCGGCGCCTCATCGACGCCGTCGAGCCCGACGAGATCTACAACCTGGCCGGCCTCAGCTCGGTCGCACAGTCGTTCGGCGCGACCGAGACGACGGCCGCGTCGATCGCCGGAGCGCAGCAGTCGCTGCTCGAAGCGCTGCGCCTTTCCGGCGCGCGCAGCCGCCTCTATCACGCCGCGTCCAGCGATTGCTTCGGCGACCTCCCGCCGGGTACCGCCGCCGACGAGAGCACGCCGTTCGCGCCGCGCAGTCCCTACGCGGCAGCGAAAGCGGAGGCGCACCGGATCACCGTCGACTACCGCGAGCGCTTCGGCCTCTACGCCGTCTCCGCGCTGGTCTGCAATCACGAGTCGCCGCTCCGCGGGGAGCAGTTCGTGACGAGCAAGGTCATCGCGGCCGCGGCCGCCGCTGCCCGCGGCACCCTTCCCGGCAAGCTCCACCTCGGCGATTGTTCAGTCTCCCGCGACTGGGGCTACGCGGCCGAATACGTCGACGCGATGTGGCGGATGCTGCAGCAGGACCAGCCGTCCGACTTCGTGATCGCGACCGGCGAGAGCCACACTGTCGAGGAGCTCGTCGCCGCCGCCTTCGCCGAGTTCGGCCTCGATCATCGCGAGCACGTCGTCTCCGATCCTGCCCTCCACCGCCCCGCCGACATCCGCTACAGCCGCGGCAACCCCACCCGCGCCCGCGAACGCCTCGGCTGGGAAGCGCAGACCAAGTTCGCCGCCCTCGTGCGGCTGCTGGCTGATGCTGCGAGGTAACAGGGGACGACCGAAGGCCTCCGGCGGGCCGGTGTGACCGGCGGCACTTGTTTTCGCACGGACGGCGCTTCACGCGAGAGGCGTGCGTCAGCCTTGGGCAACCAGTGCTGCCGGTCACACCGGCCCGCCGGAGGCCTCTCGGTCGTCCCCTGTAGCCTCAGCGCAACTTAGCCAGCTCCCGCTCGATGTCCGCGTGCAGCGACTTGGGCGCGCCGTAGAACGTGTGGACGATCTTTCCGGTGGCGTCGGCGAGGACGAGCGTCGGGACGGCAGGCGGGCCGTCGAACGCGGCGCGGATCTCGGGAGTGCCGAGGACGATGTGGCCTGGGGGCTGGGTTCGCGCGACAATTGCGTCGATCTGGTCGCGGGGTGACTCGACGGCCACCGCCACCACCGTCACCTGCGACGAGTCGAGATGCTTCAGCCAGGACATCGTCTCCAGGCAGGGAGGGCACCAGGTGGCCCAGAACTCCACCAGCACCGGCTTCCCGCGCAGTTGCGCGAACGTCACCTTCCGGCCGCTGAGGTCCGTCAGCGGGAGCTCGGGCAGCGAACGGACGGCGGCGGAACGCTGCGTCACCTGCAGCGAAGGAACGTCCCCGCCGGCCAGGCGGAGATCGATCAGCTTCTGCAGGTCGGCCTGAAAGCGGCGGCGGTTCGGCAGTTCCTTCCACGGCAGGTACTTGCCGGTCTCCGGACCGCCCCACGCGTAGAAATCCTCCGGACGCGCGACCAGCGACTGGTCGACGAAGATGGCCGGGTACTTATCGACGCCGAACCTCTGCGCGATGGGCGATGCGCCGAGATCCTCGACCACGTATGTTGCGCGGTTGCCGTACCGGTTGACTACTTCCTGCGCCAGCAAACTTGCCGGATCGGAGAGGCTTCACGTGTAAGGCCAGCGGACGAGCGTCACCGTCACGCTGGCGGGCAGCACCTTCTTCGCCTGAAGCGGCTGCCGCTGCGCCGCCAGCGCGGCCAGGGACGCCGGCAGCGCATCGTCCGCCGCGCGGCTGAAACGCATCCGCGCCTCCAGCAGCGACAGCGCCGCACCGTCGACGAAACCGTGCGCGAGTTGCTCGCGCGCCTCCTTCAGCTTCGCGCTCACCGGGATCATCTTCGGCGCGGTCGGATCGCTTCCGAAGACGACCAGCGTCTCCCCCTCCAGCGCCTGCACCGCCGCCTCCACCCGATCGACGCGCGGCGACGGCTCCCGCTGCCTGCCGGGCAGCGACGCCACGAACTCCGCAAAGCGCCGGTTCCCCTCAGCCTCCGCGAGGTAATAGACGCCCGCAAACGGCGAGCTCACCTTCGCGTACGGCAGGCTGGCGCGAAACAGCTTGTCCGCCCGATTCCTCGAGCTTTCCGCCAGCGCCCGTTGCAGCAGCGGACCGCGCACCGAAGCCACCGGCCCGTCGAACGCCGCCCTTCGCTCGTTCCACAGCTTCGTCAGCGGCGCGAGCTCCTTCCCCGCCGCCTCCCGATGCCCGATGAAAAACGTGAGCAGGTCCGCCCCGACCGCCGCATCGCGCAACCGGTACAACCGCAGCTCCGGAGAACGCGCCGCGCGCGCCTTCGCCAGCTCCGCCCGATACGCCTTCGGCATGTCCTGCATCTCCGCCGGCAACTTCGCCTGCTCCGCCGCCTGCAGCGACGCCTCGACGCGCTCCAGCTCCGTCGCCACACGCGTCTCGGCGGATTCTCCGCAACCGAATGCGACCAGCGTCAGGAGCGCGATGACGGATTTCACAGTTGCAAGGTACTCCCGCGAATGAGCGCCGTCTCGCCGCGCGCGTGATTGGTGGGCGTTCTGTGACCGGCGTGAAACGTGGCATCGCGGTGCACAATTGACGCATGACGCATGACGCTGGATGCCAGCCGTGAAACCCGCCTTCCATCTCTCCCTCGCCGTGCATTCCCTCGACCAGTCCGTCGACTTCTACGTGCGCGTGCTAAACGCGACCGTCGCCCATCGCGATCCGGGCGGCTACGTCAACCTCGAGCTGTTCGGCGCGCAGCTCACACTGCAACCGGTGGCCGAAGCGGCCATCCCCACCGACTTTCACTTCGGCTTCAACCTCGCGATGGATGACTTCGAGCGGCTCGCAGAGAACATCCTCGCGTCGGGATACGACGTCGCGATGCAGCCGAAAGTCGTCGACGCCGGGACGCCGCTGGAGCGGAAGAAGATGTACGTGCGCTGCCCGAGCGGATATCTGATCGAGTTGAAGGGATACGCTCCGGAAGCTTGACGTACCGCGACGCAGTCTGAGACGAGCGGTCGGCGTTATACGCAACGTCGTTCGACTGTGCGTATAAGACCGGTTGACTCTCCCTTCCTCCCCCCTCTACCCTTCCGCGCATGCTTGTCGTGCGTGTCGGGAGCGTGCTGAGTTTCGTGCTGGCGGCGGCGTCTGCGCTGGCGGGGGGGATGGAGTTCCAGTGGCCGAGCGCGAGGGCGGCTGGGATGGGAGGGGCGTGTACGGCGATGAGCGATCCGTCGGCGCTTTTCTGCAATCCGGCCGGCGTGTCGATGCTCGCCAAGCCGAAGAACGCGGCGGTGGGACTCACGCTGGCGAAGCTGAACGAGTCGCTCTATCAGGGGCTCCCTCCCGGCATCGGGACAGGCACGGCGGCCGAACAGGAGACGTCGCAGGCGCTGATCCCGCACGTCTACGCCACCTTGCCGCTCCCCGCGGGCGCGGTTCTCGGCACGGGGATCTACTACCCGTACCGGATGCGTACCGAGTGGTCCAATCCCGAGGCATTCGCCGGCCGCTTCATCGCGTCCCGCTCCGAGGTCACGGCGTATGACTTCACTCCCGTCGTAGCCAAGCGGTTCGGCGCCTTTGGGCTCGGCGCGGGACTGGTGTACCGCTCCTCCTCCATCGAAGTGACGCGCAACCTTGCGGCGAACGTGGCAGGCACGAACCGCGAGATCGCGACCGTGGAGACGAAGACCGACGTCGTGCGCACGCTCGGCTACACGGCGGGCGTGCTGTTCAAGCCGGGCGACGCGTTCTCGCTCGGCGTCTCGCATCACAGCGCGATCGACGTCGAGTACGACGGCGTCGGCACGCTCACCCAGATCCTCACCGGCGACACGCAGCTCGACCAGCTCGTGACGGCGAGCTTCCCGTTCGGGCAGGACCTGCCGGTCTCGTCGAGCTTCACCTTCCCGTCGCGGACCAGCGCCGGCGTCACGTTCAGCCCCTCGCGCACCTGGATGTTCGCGCTCGACGCCACGCGCACCACCTGGAGCGAGTCGGGCGACCTGCAGTTCACTTATCCGAACAGCCGCGTGCTCGACCGGACGTACGCGCTGGAGGCGGAAGACACGCTCGACTTCCGCGGCGGTATTCGCTATCGCTTTCCGACCGGTCCGCAGTTGCGCGTCGGCTACGCGGTCGAAAAGTCGCCGCTCACCGATCCGGCCGTCAGCGCGTTCATGCCGGACGCCGACCGCTCCACCATGACGGCCGGAGTCGGCCTCGACTGGCTCGACGTGGCGATCGGCTGGACGACCTACAAGCAACGCATCGTCACAACCAGCGCAGAAGGCTTCAACGGCAACTTCCGCGCAAACTCCTGGACCGCTCTGCTCACCGTCACCAAGTAGGCGCACGCATGAGAGAACCGACCGGGGGCCTCCGGCGGGCCGGCGTGGCCGGCGGCACTTGTTTGCGCACGGACGGCGCCTGACGCGAGAAACGTGCGTTCAGCCTTGGGCAACCAGTGCTGCCGGCCACGCCGGCCCGCCGGAGGCCTCTCGTCAGTTCTCTCATGCGTGCGCCTACGGCGGGGGGATCTGTACGACGTAGGCGACGGTGTCTGAGCCGTTCGTGTTCGTTGCGGTCAGCCGCACGGTGTACGTTCCCTCGTTCTCGTAGGTGTGCACGGGGTTCTGCTGCCGTACGGTCGGCGTCGAGTCGCCGAAGCTCCATGCCCAGCTCGTCGGCTCGCCCGTGGAGCGGTCGACGAAGTTCACGGTCTGCCCGTTCACGGTGAACTCGAAGTCTGCGGTCGGCTTCTCCCCCGCCTCCACCTTCACCACATCGCTCGCGCTGTTCGAGCCGTCCGCGTTCGTGACCGTCAGCTTCACCGTGTAATTGCCGGCCACGCTGTAGGTGTGCACCGGATTCTGTTCCGTGCTCGTGTCGCCGTCGCCGAAGTCCCACGACCAGGACGTCGGATCACCGGTCGACTGATCGGCGCACGTGGCCTGGAAGCCCGACACCTCGCACTTGAACTTCGCGACCGGGAGGACCGCTTCGATCTTCACCGCCTGGCTGGTCTCGTTCTCGCCGGCGTCATTGATGACCGTCAGCGTCACCGTGTACGTCCCCGCGGCGTCGTAAGTATGGACCGGGTGCTGGGCGCCGCTGGAGACACCGTCGCCGAAGTCCCAGCTCCAGCGCGTCGGGTTGCCGGTCGACTGGTCGACGAAATTCACCTGCTTGCCGTCCACGGTGGCGGTGAACTTCGCGACCGGCGCCGGATCGGCCTCGAGCTTCACCACGTCGCTCGCGCTGTTCGAGCCGGCGGCGTTCGACACCGTCAGCATGACCGTGTACTGCCCGGCAGCGGCGTAGACATGCACCGGATTGCGCTCGTCCTCCGTGCTTCCGTCGCCGAAATCCCAGAGCCACGAGGTCGGGTTGCCGGTCGACTTGTCGACGAAGTTCACCTGCCTGCCGTTGATCCCGAACGTGAACACCGGCGTCGGGGGATCGCCGAGGGAGAGCTCGACGAACTTCTGCTTCGTCGCCTCCCCGGCGGAATTCTTCGCCACCAGCGTCACCGTGTACGAGCCGGCGGCGGCGTAGGTGTGGGACGGATTGCTTGCAGTGTCCGACGACCCGTCGCCGAACGTCCACGCGTAGCTCGTCGCGTCGGTGGAGGCGTTGGTGAAGAGCACCGACAGCCCGCTCGTGGTGAACGTGAAGTCGGCCACCGGCACCGGCGGCGGCTCGACGATCGAGAGATTGAGGCTGCCGACGGTCGTCCCGCTCTGCGCCAGTACCTTGGCCGTACCGGGCTCGGTGCCGGCGAAGAACTGCGCGGTGGCGGCGCCGTTCACCAGCGTGCGGGTGACGAGCTGGATCGGCTTGCCGTCGCCGTCGACGCCGAAGTTGCCGAGGGTCGTGTTGAGATTCACCGCGGTCCCGTTGGGTGGGGCCGTGCCGTCCGACTTGCGCGCGATGATCGTCAGCGTCGCGGGGCTCGAGGAGCGCGCCTCGAGCGGGTTGGAATCGCTCGTGATGCCGAGCGTGAACGCCGCGCCGTCGGTGGGATCGGTGGGAAGCGCGACCGGGTTGCCGTCCTTGCCGCAGGCAGAGGCGAACATCCAGAGCGCGATGACGAGCGCGAGCCGTTTCTGGATCATGGCAGTGATTGGAAAGCGCAATTATACGGTGAATCGCCCGAGGAGAAAGCCGCAGAGAACCAGGAGAATGGCGACCAGGACCGCACCGATCGCGATCATGACCACTCCGCGGCGATGCAGTTGGAAGGTGAAGATGGTGTGCTTCGTCACAGCTGCTTGCCGTCCTTGTATTTCAGCTTCTCGCGCACCTTCCCGCTGCGCATGTAGCGGACGAGCTCACCGTCGAGCTTCCCGTCGCGGTACGTGGCGCGCTCCGTGAAGCGCCCCTTCTCGTCGTATTCGAGCAGCTCACCCTCCATCGCCCCAGCCACGAACTGCGCGGTGCGGAGGACGCTGCCGTCATCGCGGTACCAGGTCGTGAGGCCGTCCTGCTTCCCCTCTTTGACCTCGGCGCGCATGGCTGGCTTGCCGCGGTCGCCGTAGATGATGCGCTCGCCGATCTCGACCCCCGCCTTGTACGTCACCGAGAGCTGCACCCGGCCGCGATCGTAGAAGAGTGCCTCGCCGTCGAGGACGCCGTCGGTATACGGGAGCCGCGCCTCGACCTCTCCCGTTTCAGCGTACTGCACGAGCTCACCCTGGAGGCGGTTTTCGTCGTCGAGCCGGTAGCGGCGGCGGACGCGGCCCGCGTCGTCGGCATCGGCTCTCTCCAGGGTCTCGGACACGATGGCGGCGAGAATAGCAGAGCTATACTCGCCGCATGTCCAAGCCGGCCGCGCGCATGACCGACATGGTGCTGCAGGACGCACCGCACTGCCACGCGCCGATCCATCCGCCTGCGCCGGTGCCTGCACCCTCCGCGCATCCCGCGCTGCCGCTGACCATCATCAAAGGAGAGATGACGGTGCTGATCGGCAACATGCCTGCCGCGCGCCTGACCGACACCACCACTCCCTGCACGCTGCCCGGCTGCGTGCCCGGCGGACCGGGGATGATCGCCCTTGGCTCGGCCACGGTGCTGATCGGCAACATGCCGGCCGCACGCGCGGGGGATATGACCGCCCACACCGCCTGCGTGGCGCCGATCCCCGGCCCAACCGGCAAGATCCTCCCTCCCGGCTGCCCGACCGTCCTGATCGGAGGCTGACGTGCGCCGCAAGCATTTCGAGACGCTGCAGCCGGTCTGTCCTCTCTGCCGCGGTACGTTGAACGTCGACTTCGAAGGCGACGACCTGATCGAAGGGATCATCACCTGTGCGGAGTGCCGCCGCGAGTATCCGGTCGTGGACGGCATCCCGATCCTGGTCGGCCCGATCCGCGCATGGCTCGCGGCCAATCCGTTGCAGCTGCTGTCGCGCGAGGATCTGTCGCCGTCGATCGAGAGCCTGATCGGCGACGTCCTGGGACCGGGATCGCAGTACGACACCATGCGGCAGCACGTCGGGATGTACGCGGACGATCATTACGGCGGCGGCGGTGCGGCCGCGCGGCTGCTCGACCGCGCCCTCGACTCCTCCGCTGGCGCGCCGCTGCTGGACGTCGGCTGCGCGACCGGCGGGACGACGTTCCGCCTGGCGGAGCATGGCCTGACGCTCGGCGTCGACCTGAATTTCGCGATGCTGCGCCTGGCGGCATCCGTGCTGTGGGACGGAAAGGCGCGTTATGCGCGGCGGCGCGTGGGCGTGGTCTATGACCGGGTGGAGCTCGACGTCGACATGGCCACGGCAGACTCGGTCGATTTCTGGTGTTGCGACGCCTCGGCGTTGCCGTTCCAGGACGCGACGTTCGCCACGGTGTCGAGCCTGAACCTCGTCGATTGCACGCCCGCTCCACATCAGGCCCTCGGCGAGACCGCACGCGTGCTCCGCTCCGGCGGACGCGCGCTGATCTCCACTCCCTACGACTGGTCGCCGAGCGCGACCCCGGTCGAGCAGTGGCTGGGCGGCCATTCCCAGCGCGGCACTGAGCGCGGCGCGTCCGAGCCCTACCTCCGCGCCTCCCTCGGCGACGCGTTCGAGATCGAGCGCGAAGACAACGTCCCCTGGCGCGTGAGATTGCACGACCGGAGCGCAGTCGAATACGACGTGCATCTGGTTGTGGCGAAGAAACGATGAGAGACCGCCGGAGGCCCCCGGTCGGTCTCTCAGTTGATCTTCACCAGCGAGCCCTTCACCGTCAGGATCCCGCTGGCCTCGACGCTGTGCATCCCCGAGGCTTTGCTGGCGATCATGGCGCCCTCGTTGCTGAGGTTCACGCTGGCCTTGTTGGTCACGTTCAAGCCCTCGTTCTTGAGGTCGGCCGTCGCCTTGTGGGAGACATTGACGCCGGATGCCGCGAAGTCGGCGGTGGCCTTGGCGGTGAGGTTCGCCGATGACTGCAGGAGCATGTCCTGCGTTGACTTGATCGTGACCTTCCCCGCCACCGTGATCTCGAGGTTGCCGTCCACTTTCAGCGTGTAGTTCTTCGTCACCTTGTGGTCGAAGTTGTCGGAGCTGGTGTGCGTCTCCGCCTTCGTCACGGTCAGGTCGCGCGTGCCGGCGACGGTGTGGGTCTCGTTGCCGGTATCGACCTTGATGTCGCGGTTGCCCTTTTTGACCTGCAGCGCGTCGTTGCCTTCTTGCAGCGTGACCGTGCGGTTCTTGTAGATGTCGATGGTCTGGTTGCCGTCTTTCTTCTTCTCGAAGCCGACCTTGTGTGTCTCGTTGTTCTTGATCACGGTGTTGTAATCGCGCTCCGCCTGGACGAATACCTCCTCCGAGTCCTTCTTGTCCTCGAAGCGGATCTCGTTGAAGCCGCCGCCGCCCTTGGAGACGTTGCTCTTGATCGTGCTCTGGGTCTGGTTGTCGGGGAGCGTGTACGGGACCGTCTGCTCGGCGTTGTAGACCGAGCCTGTAATGAGCGGGCGGTCGGGATTGCCTTCGAGGAACGACACCACCACCTCCTGCCCGATGCGCGGCAGGAACATCTGCCCCCACGCCTTCCCGGCCCAGCCGTGCGCGACGCGGATCCAGCAGGAGCTGTTCTCGTCGTTCTTCCCGAGCTGGTCCCAGTGGAACTGCACCTTCACCCGCCCGTACTTGTCGGTCCAGATCTCCTCGCCGCTCTTGCCGACCACGATCGCGGTCTGCGTCCCCGGAATCACCGGGCGCGGGGTCAGACGCCGCGGGCGGATGATCGCGTCCGCGGGCACGGCCTCGAAGGAGTTCGTATACGCATCCCAGGACGCGCTATGCGAGACGTACTGCAGCACGTAGGCGACGTTCGCGTCGTCGCGCAGGTGCTTGGCCACCGTCGACTTCGCGCCGGCGAACCACGCGCGGCAGAAGCTCGTCCCGCGCAGCAGCTTCTGCGGGAGCTCGTGCTCCTCCATCCTTTTCTTCGCCAGCCCCTCGGCCGCATCCTTCTTCACGAACCCGCCGGGATATTCGTACAGGCGCCGCTTCGTGCCCTCGATGGCCTTGGTGCTGTCCGCGCTCCCCATGAGGTCCGTCGACGGCGTCTCGAATCCGAAGTCGTCGACCGCGTACTTGCCCGGAATCACGTTCTGCTCGAGCGAGCAGGAGACGATGGTGTTCTGCTGCAGCCAGTGCACCGTCCCGCCCACGTTTACGGTAGCCGCGCCGGGACAGTCGGCGTACGCCGAGGAGGCGTCGGCGAGGACGAGGGTGTGCTTTCCGTCCTCGTGCTCGAAGAAATAGGTGATCCCCGCGTCCTCGAGCAGCCGGGAGACGAACGCGAACGCCGTCTCGTTGTACTGCACGCAGTACTCGAGCGCCGTGTACGTGCCGGTCGTGCTGTTCTTGTAATCGGTGAATCCGAGCTCGGTGAACAGTCCGGTCACGATGTCGATGACACTCTTGTTCTGCCAGATCCGGCAGTCGGCGCTCATGGTCAGGAGCCAGAACCACGGATGGAGCTCCGCGTAATAGTTATAGAACCGCGCGTCGCCCCCCGCCTGCACGAATTTCCCGACGATCCCGTTGACGTAGCGGTTGCTTCCGTCTGCCAGCAGCACCGTCACGGTCGCGCTCTTCCCCACGATGGCCGCAAAGTCGAGCGCCGGGTCCTCGGACTGCATCTCCAGCACGAACTCGAACAGCCCCGACAGCCGCTCCTCGCCGCGGAAACTACGCAGGAGAAGCTTGTCCTTGCCGAGGGGGGTGGAGACGGAGATGTATTGATCGGTCTGGACATAGGAGGACATGAGGGGAGTTTACGCCGGTCGCAACCGCGGCCGCCCTCGCGCGCGAGGCGAAACAGGCGTAAGATCGTCTCATCCACCAGGGTTGAACAACGTCGGAGGACGCGATGGCACGAGGCGCTGTGATCCAGGGCTACTTCCCTACCGGTTCCGCACGCATCACCAACCTGCGAGCGTTCCAGCAGGCCGGACGACCGGCACAGGCGCCAGGCGCGGTGCAGCGGCACGCGGGCCACGGCGGCGGGGCGCAGTCGGACGCCTTCCAACTGCCGACGCACATGGCGAACTTCAGCGCCGGCGGCGGACAACCGCTGCCGCCCGCGGTGCGCACCAAGATGGAGTCGTTCTTCGGGACCAGCTTCGGGGACGTACGGGTCCACGTCGGCCCGCAGGCATCGGCGATCGGCGCTCTCGCGTTCACGCAGGGTTCCGAGATCCACTTCGCCCCCGGCCAGTACAACCCCAGCACGCCGCAGGGACAGCAGATCCTCGGCCACGAGCTCGCGCACGTCGTGCAGCAGCGCGCCGGCCGGGTGCGCAACCCGTTCGGTTCCGGCGTCGCGGTCGTGCAGGATCATGCACTCGAAGCCGAAGCGGACCGGATGGGCCATCGCGCCGCGGCGCATCAACCGCCGGCGCAGGCGAAGCTCGTGCCCGGCCGGCACGTACACAACGCATCGTGCGGGCCGGTACAACGCTGCAAGAGGTGATCGCGTGCCCGGCTCCGTCATCCAGGGCCTGTTTCCGAACGGACTGACGCGAATCGCGCGACCGGGCGGACCGGCGCGGGCGACGCCGAACGGTTCGGCCGTGCCGCTGCCGCAGCAGCTCGCGGTTCCGGCCCACGGAGGACAGCCGCTCGCACCCGAGGTGCTGCAGCGGATGGAAGCGGCATTCGGCACGAGCTTCCGCGACGTGCGCGTGCATGTCGGAGCACAACCGGCGGCCCTCGGGGCGCTGGCCTTCGCGCACGGGTCGCACGTCTACTTCGCTCCCGGTCAATACGATCCTTCGTCAGCGCGCGGACTGCGGGTCCTCGGGCACGAGCTCGCGCACGTCGTGCAACAGCGCACCGGGCGCGTGGCCAATCCATTCGGAACCGGCGTGGCCGTCGTGCAGAATCGCGTGCTGGAGCTGGAAGCGGATCGCATGGCCGAACGCGCGGCAGCCGCGATGCAGCACGGTGCGCCGGTGCAGCGGAAAATTGCCGGGCCGCCGGTACCACCGAATCGCGCGCCACGCCCTGCAGCGGTGCAGCGCAATGCAGCGGTCCACGTGACGTCGCCGACCAAGGTCGGCGACGCGAGCTACCGCATCGCCGCCCGTGCGGGCGGTCAGGAAGCCGGCTCCGTGCTGGTGCACGCGCGCGGACGCGCCGAGATCGTGGTCACCGACCTCGGCGTCTCGCCAGAACACCGCAAGCAGGGCGTGGGCAACGCGCTGATCGAATCCGCGTGCCGCGCGGGCCTGCAGCTCGGCAAGTCGAAAGTCGTGCTCTCGAGCCAGGACAACGGCAGCGGAAAGCTGACGCAGTGGTACAAGCGGATGGGCTTCACCCCCGCCGGCCACGATCAGAAAGGGCTGGTGAAGCTCGAGGCGCCGATCAGCCGCGTGATGGCGGGGGTGGGACAGGCGAAGATGGCGCCTGGACGGGTCCTGCAGCGGGCAGAGGCGAAGGGCAAGACGGTCAACATCCCGCAGGGTCGCTACGCGGAGGTGACAAAGGGAGACACGGCGTTCACCGAGAACATCACGACGTGCACGGCTGTCTACGTGCGGAGCGGCACCGGCCGCGTGGTGGTCTACCACTGGCCGTTCTCCCGGGTCAAAAGCGAGGAGTATCGCGAGCAGATGGCGGCGGCGGTCGACTCGATCGGCGCCACCGGAAACGTGGCCAAGATCATCCTCCACACCAAGTCGGACGTCGCGGATTTGCAGAAGTACCTGACCATGTACACGAAAGACATCACGGTCGACAGGTGGGAGGACTATTACGAGCCGCTCTTCCTTTTCGACGGGAGCCGCGCATTCTGATGCGCTCTCATCTTCCTGCGTGACCGGCCTCGACCAGCAATCCGTCCGCGACTACTACGACCGCGTCCCCTACCTCAGCGGCTCGCACCATCACACGCATCCCGACCATCTGGCAACACTGGCGCTGCTCAACGGACTCGAGCCGGCTCCGCCGCAGCGCTGCCGGGTGCTGGAGCTGGGCTGCGCGGACGGCGGCAACGTCATCGCCTTCGCACACGAGCTGCCGGAGAGCACGTTCGTCGGCATCGATCTTTCCCCGCGGCAGATCGAACGCGGACTCGACGAGGTGCAGGCGCTCGGGTTGAAGAACGTCGACCTGCGCGCCATGAGCGTCATGGACGTCGACGCGTCCTTCGGAGCGTTCGACTACATCCTCTGCCACGGTGTCTATTCATGGGTCGCGGAGCCGGTGCGGGAGAAGATCCTCGCCATCTGCGGCGCGCTGCTGGTGCCGCACGGCGTCGCGTATATCAGCTACAACACGTTCCCCGGGTGGCACCTGCGGCGGATGCTGCGCGAGATCCTGCTGCATCACACGCGCAACGTCGACGATCCGGACGCAAAGGTGGCGCGCTCGTTCGAGCTCGTACAGTTCCTGGTCGAGGCGGCGGGACAGGGGGACGATCCTCACGCCAAGTACCTCCGGGCGGCGCTCGACCACTTCGAGGAGTACCGTGACCGGCCGAGCTACATCCTGCACGAGTATCTGGAAGAGACGAACGCGCCGATGTACTTCCGCGAGTTCGCGGCGCGCGCGGCCGCACACGGACTGCAGTACGCCGGCGAAGCGGAAGCGCACGAGGCGGAGGTCGACAACCTCTCGCCGCAGGTCGCGGAGAAGCTGCGATCGTTTGTCAGTGACCGCATCGAGCTCGAGCAGTATCTCGACTTCGTCCTCAACCGGACGTTCCGCCGCTCCCTGCTGGTGCGCAGCGGGCTGCCGCTCGACCGGACCATGCAGCCGGAGCGGATGCAGCGCCTGTACGCCGCCACGGCGTGCAAGCCGGTGAGCGACGAGCCCGACCTCCGTCCCGGCGCGAGCGAAGCGTTCCGCACGGAGCGCGACAAGACGTTCTCCTCGACCCATCCGGTGGCCAAGGCGACCCTGGTGGAGCTCGCGGCGCGCTGGCCGCGGGCGCTGTCGTTCGAGGAAGTGGTGAACGGCGTCAACGCGCGCCTCACCGCCGCCGGCGGATCCTCCGACGACACGGAGCTGGTCATCCCCGACCTGCTCTATTCGCTCTTCTGGAGCGGAGTCGTCACCCTGCACCTCGCGCCGCCGCACTGCGTCGAGACGGTCAGCGAGCGCCCGCGCACGGCAGCGCTCGCGCGGAGGCAGGCCGCGGCCGGCTTGCTGGTCACGAACCAGCGCCGGCGCGTGCTGAAGCTCGACGACCCGATGGCGCGCTTCATCCTCCTGCAACTCGACGGCACCCGCGACCGCCCCGCCCTGGTGCGCCAGCTCGACCGCGAAGTCGCGGCCGGCCGCCTGGACATCCGCCTCGACGACCAGCCGATCCCCGACCCCTCGCGCATCCCGGCCGTGCTGGATGCGCTGCTGGATCACCACCTGAGGAAGATGGCGCAATTGGCGTTGCTCGTAGGCTGAAGCGGGCGCATAGTGTGTCGGGGGTGCTTCGGTGTCCACTTCGGTAATCCAGGGATGCTTTCCGAATGGTCTGCCGCGCGTCGACGATCGCGCGG
Organism: Thermoanaerobaculia bacterium; assembly: GCA_035630815.1. Lineage (GTDB taxonomy): Bacteria > Acidobacteriota > Thermoanaerobaculia > Gp7-AA8 > Gp7-AA8 > QHVT01. The sequence continues at coordinate 81,485 of DASQJY010000026.1, read as the reverse complement.
CGGCAGCGCAGCCGTTCCCGGCAAGTGCCCGCCCTGCCTGGGTACAGGCCCGCATCGGTTCGCATGGGTCGCCACAACCGGTGCAGCGTTTTGCCGCACCTGCGGCCCCTCCCACCCACGCGCACCCGAACGCGGTGCAGTTGCCGCCGCGCCTCGCTCCCCAATGCGCACCGCACGGCGGGCAGCCGCTCCCGGCACAGGTGCGCCAGAAAATGGAGTCGGCGTTCGGCGCCGATTTCGGCGATGTGCGCATCCACGTCGGGCCGCAGGCGCAGGCTCTCGGTGCGACCTCGTTCACGCACGGTTCGCATATCCACTTCGCTCCCGGCCAGTACGACCCGCACACGCCGCAGGGGCAACGAATGCTCGGACGCGAGCTCGCGCACGTCGTGCAGCAGCGAACCATGCGCGTACGCAATCCGTTCGGCTCCGGCATCGCGGTGGTCCACGACGCGGCGCTGGAGGCGGAGGCGGAGCGCCTCGGCGCGCGGGCGGTCCAGGCCGCACCGGCTGTTCACGCCGCGCCGCTCCCCGTGCGGACGTCATCGGCGCGCACGGTCCAGCCGTACTGGGTGCTGGGCGCGTGGAAGATCTACAAAGAGATGCCGTACTTCTCTCGCGTCGGCTATCCATACGCGGTCGTCGGAAACGCCTCGCTGGCCGCGCAGCAGCGCCCGCCGAAGAAGAAGGGGGAGACCGACCATGCGGACGACTTCCTGCTCAACGACTCCAAGACCGCGGCGGACGTGCGCGTCGGTACCGGCGTGTCGTTGCGCGTCTCGGACGACGGCAACATGGCCATCGAGGACTCGGACCTCAAGACGCGGCAGCCGAAGGTCTTCTACGCAACCAACACCATTTTCAATGCCTCGAACATCGCGCTCGCAAAAGTCAAATCGCGGTTCCGGCTGCAGAAGACCGGCAAGCAGATCACGATCGGGTTCTGGTTCTCGACGAAGGTGCTGGCCGAGATCACGGTCGACTATTTGACGAAGCAAGGCGACGTCGGCAACGTCGACGACGCGCCGCAGAACTGCAACGAGATCGCCGGCCAGGTGATCGGAAAAGATGCCAATTTCCTCGCGCGCAGCGATGCGCCCCTGGAAACGGCCGCCCGTGTCGTCGGGCTCCATGACGAATACCTGGCATCCCTGAAGAAAGACGACGACGTGCAACAGGCGCTGCGCGAGAAGATCTACAAGCTCTACGTCGGAGCGTGGGACTACGGCCCGGTGCACCGGGAGCAGGCGAACGAGTTCGCGAGACCGGGCGTCGGGCGCGCGTACATGATCGCGACGCTGGCTGAAGCGAAGCCGCTGGACAAAAAGAGCGCCGAGTACTACGACCTGCGCACGAAGAAGACCATCAGGGCCGACTGGTCGTACCACTTCGGCGGTGTGGTGGCGGAGAGCGGCACGGACCGCATCACGCTCGAGAATTATGCGCGCGGCGACAACCGCGGCGCCAACGCCGACCCACGCTGGTTCTTCCAGATGTACGGCGAAGGCTCCGGCCAGAGCTTCCACGAGGTCCACAACGCCACCGGCGGCTACGCGAACGCGATCACGATCCAGGCAAAGAAGCGCAGCCGCTGAAACGGGTCATGCTTGCTCACCGGGGGGAGCGGGCGCATATTGCTTGCGGAGGTACTCCGTCGTGACGGTCATTCAGGGTTCGTTTCCTCATGGACTCCCCCGCACGGCGCACCTGACGACGGCCGCGCAGCCGTTCGCCGTGCATGCGACGCCGTCGTGGGTCCAGGCGCGTATCGGGGCGCACGGCGCTCCGAAGCCGGTGCAGCGGATCACCGCGCCGCCTCGGGTCGCACAGCCGCTCACACATCCGAACGCCGTCCAGTTGCCGCAGCACATGGCGCCGCGCGCCGCACACGGAGGGCAGCCGCTGCCTCCGCAGGTGCGCCAGAAGATGGAGGCGGTGTTCCGCTCCAGTTTCAGCGACGTGCGCATCCACGTCGGGCCGGAGGCGACGGCCCTCGGCGCGACCGCGTTCACGCACGGCTCGCACATCCACTTCGCCCCGGGCCAGTACGATCCGCACACGTCGCGCGGCCAGCAGGTCCTCGGGCGCGAGCTCGCTCACGTCGTGCAGCAGCGCGCCGGCCGCGTGCGCAATCCGTTCGGCAGCGGCGTGGCGGTCGTCCAGGACCGTATGCTGGAAGCCGAGGCGGAGCGGATGGCCATCCGTGCATCCGATACGCGGGTGGCGGCACGAGGCACCACGGTGCAGCGCTCCTCGGAGTCGTCCTCGTCGTCATCTTCCGGATCGTTGTCCTCCAACTCGTCGGACAAAGGGAGCGGCGGGGGAGGAAAGAAGGATGAGTTCAAGTTCAACGCGAAAGCCAAGATCTTCGTCTTCAAGCCCCAGCCGAAAATCACCAAGGCCGCCGCGTACAAGGGAGACGCAAGTCACTACGAGGAGTGCCGCGCCATCCTGGCGGAGTTCTTCAAGGACCAGGACGTCACCATCCAGATCACGAACGGCAAGCACAAGGGCTTCGAGAACAGGAACAATTTCGTCGGATACCACGAGTACTTCGACTACGAGATGGCCGGGGTGAAGTACCACCACTACACCGGCGTGACCTCTGACTCGGCGGACTAGCCGTCAGTTCCGCAGCGCCCGTTCCTGCATCGCGTAGAACGCCTTGCGCACCTTGCGCACGTACTGCTGCGTTTCGCGATACGGCGGGATGCCGCGGTACTTGTCGACCGCTCCTTCGCCGGCGTTGTAGGCGGCGAGGGCGAGGTCGACGTCGCCGCGGTAGCGGTCCAGAAGCCAGGCCAGGTAGGCGGTGCCGGCGCCGATGTTGCGCTCGGGATCGAAGAGCTCCTCGGCGGAGACGCCGAAGCGCGCGCCGGTCTCGGGGATGACCTGCATCACGCCGCGGGCGTTCTTGTGCGAGTGCGAGAAGGGATCGAAGTCGGATTCGACCCGCGCGACCGCCGCCACGAGCACGGGCGAGACGTTGTGGCGCTCGGCGGCGTGGCGGATGAGCGGCTCGTAGCGGACGTTGAGGCGGATGGGCTCGTACAGGGGTGGCGGCACGGGGATCGCGGTGGATTGGATTGGCGTTGGGCTTTGGGCTTTGGGCGTTCGGGGCTCTTCGCTCGGGCGCGAAACCCCAACAGCCTCACGCCCAACGCCCAACGCCCGCTCTCCGCGCACCATCCCCACGATGGCCCCCGCAATGAACAGCAGCGCGTTCAGCATCACCACTCCGGCGACGAGCAGGGCGAGCGTGAGGCGGTCGAGCTGGAGCCTCATACGAACCTTCCGCTGGCGTCCACGGTAATGTGAATGTTTGAGAAGCTGACGCCTTTGGCCATCCTTTCGAGGATGCGGGTCGACAGCTCGGGGAGCAGGGTTTGCGTGAGGATCTGGTCGATCTCCCGCGCGCCGCTGGCGGGGTTGCAGCGCTCGGCCAGTGAGTCGATCAGCCTGGGGTCGTACGTCAATTCGGCGGCGTGATGTTCGCGCACGCGGCGCTCGATTGACTTCAGCTTCAATTCGACGATACGCACCACTTCGCGCTTTCGCAGCGGATAGAAGGGAACTACTACCAGGCGCGCGAGCAATGCCGGCCGGAAATGCTCCAGCAGTGCGGGCCGCAACTGTTCGACCAGTTCGTCGACGTTCCGTTTCTCCGCCGGGACCTTGCACGCCTCCATGATGACATCGGAGCCGGCATTCGAGGTCAGGAGAATGACGGTATGGCGGAAGTCGACCGGCACTCCCTCACCATCTTCGAGCACTCCCTTGTCGAATACCTGGTAAAAAAGGTCGACCACGTCGGGATGGGCCTTCTCGATCTCGTCGAGCAGCACCGCGCTGTACGGCCTCCGCCGCACCGCCTCGGTGAGCACTCCTCCCCTGCCATAGCCGACGTATCCCGGAGGCGCGCCTTTCAGCGTGGCCACGGAATGCGCTTCCTGGAACTCCGACATGTTGAAGGTGATGAGGTTCCGCTCGCCGCCGTACAGCAGTTCGGAGACGGTCAGCGCGGTCTCGGTCTTGCCGACGCCGGTCGGGCCCACCAGCAGGAACACCCCTTTCGGCTTGGCTGGATCCTCGAGCCCCGCGCGCGACGTGGAGATGCGGCGGCAGATCATGTCCAGCGCCTGCTGCTGCCCGATGATCCGCGCCGCCATCCGCTCCTGCAGCGAGAGCACGCCGCGGATCTCGTCCGCCACCATCCGCCCGACCGGGATGCCGGTCCAGCCGGCCACCACGGCCGCCACCACGCGCGCGTCGCAGGCGAGCGGCACGAGCGGAGCGTCCTGCTGCAGCTCGTTGAGCTCCGCGGTGAGCGCGGCGATGCGGTCGTCGTCGATCACCTTCGCCGTCTGCAGCGTCCGGATCTGCGCCACCAGCGTTTTCTCTTTCGCCCAGCGCTGCGCCAGCGCTTCGCGTTCCTCGCGGATCGCCGCCAGCTCTTCGTCGCGGCCGCCGTCTTCGGCGATGCGGAGGCGGCGGTCGAGATCGGCGATCGCTTCCGGCGTCACGTCCTGTGCGAGCGCCACCCGCGCCGCGGCGGTATCGAGCACGCCGATGGCCTTGTCGGGCAGCCGCCGCTCCGGCAGGAAACGGTGCGAGAGACGCACGGAGCTGCGGATCGCCTCGTCGAGGATGCGTACCGCGTGATGGCGCTCCAGGTGCGGCGCGACGCCGCGCAGCATGTCCAGCGCCCCTTCTTCGTCCGGCTCGCCGACGTTGATCAGCTGAAAGCGCCGCGTCAACGCCGGGTCTTTCTCGAAGTACTTCTTGTACTCGCTCCAGGTCGTGGCCGCGATCGTGCGCAGCTCGCCCCGCGCGAGCGCCGGCTTGATCAGGTTCGCGGTGTCGCCGATGAGCGTATGCGCTTCGTCGATGAAGAGGATCACCGGCAGCGGCGCCGTCTTCACCTCGCGGATGACCGCATTCACCCGCTCTTCGAACTCCCCCTTCATCGCCGCGCCCCCCTGCAGCGCGCCGAGGTCGAGGATGCGGAGAGAGATGTCCTTGAGCACGCCCGGGACGCTGCCGTTCGCGACGGCGAGCGCGAAGCCTTCCACCACCGCGGTCTTCCCGACGCCGGCGTCGCCGACGAGGATCGGGTTGTTCTGGCGACGGCGCGTGAGGATGTCGATGACCTGGCGGATCTCGCTGTCGCGTCCGCGGATCGGGTCGATGCGCCCCGCGCGCGCTTCGGCGGTGAGGTCGATGGTGAAGCGGTCGAGCGCCGTCGTGGCCACGCTCACCGGCTTCGGTGCGGACGTTGCCGCGGGAGGCGCGTCCAGTTCCTCGGCGGAATCGCGGATCAGTTCGCGCAACGCGTCGTCCAGCGGCACCGTTGGCAGCAACTCGCGCCAGGCGTCGTCGCTCAACACCGCATACAACACGCCGCCGGAGCGGGTTTTCGGCGCGTCGAGACGGAGCGACGACGAGAGCCACGCCTCGCGCAACAGCCGGATGAGTTGCGGCGACATGGCCGGGGTGCGGCTGTTGCCGCGCTGGAACGGCTCCATGGCGTTGCGCAGCCGCTGCGCCGCGGCCTCGGGGTCGGCGTTGTGATGGCGCAGCACCGAGGCGATGTCGGTGGCCGGCATCTCCAGCAGCGACAGCAGGAGATGCTCGACCTCGACGTTGTAATGCGTCTGCGCCACGCAATGGCCGGCCGCGTTCTCGAGCGCGCGGCGGCACATCGGATTCAACTTCTCGATCAGCGCGCGGAGCTCGCTCACGCGTGGCTCCCCGAGATCGCCACCTGGGAATCATCGTGCTCCGGCTCGCGGGTCGTGAGCCACGACGTCCAGCCGAGGCGCGCGGAGCCGGTCCGGGAGATCCGCATCTCCGGGATCTCTTCCTTCGCCACTTGGAGGCGGATGGAGAAGCCGAGCTCCTCGCGCGCGTAGAAGCGCACCAGCGACCGGAGCGGGTGGAACGCATCGCCGTCCGGGAGGAACGCCACGAAGCGCGAGTACGTCATCGGGCCGAGCCGCAGCTCGAAGTTGGCGGTCGGATCGTAGACGCGTTTGCCGATCAGCGCGCCGTGCCCGAGGGCGTGGTTCTGGCCGCGCGCGCCGATGCGCGTGAGGTCCGACTCCTCGAGCTCGTGCCAGACGCCCTGGAACTGCACCACCTTCGCGCCGACGCCGAAGCAATCCTCCACCACGCGCTCGAGTCCCACGGGCGAGCGGAACTGCTCGGTGAAGAGGCCGGTATACGGCAGGAGCGACCGGTCCGGGATGCCGAGGCGGTTGAGCAGATGGCCGGTGCCGAGGCCGAGGAACGACAGCAGGACGCGCGCGACGCGGCCGTCGTGCGGCCCTTTGGGATCGAGCGGCGGCCGGTACTTCTTCCGCGCGCGGTAGAGCAGCGAGATGAGACGGTGATTGAAGATGTCGAGAAAGTCGCGCAGGCCGCGGTCGCCGCGGCCGGTGCGCTCGAGCAGCAGGTCGGTGATGTGATGTGGCAGCGGCCCGTGCGCGCCGGTGAGCCCGAGCACGTTCACGCTCATCTTGGCCGGCTCGTGCCTGTGCCGCGGCGGCACGAGGAACTCGACATCGCCGGGAGGAAAGTCGAAGCCGACGTACTGCCGGAACAGCACCAGCTCGTGATGCGGATCCACCCCTTCCCCCGGTGACGTGCGATCCCGCCCGCCGATCAGCTCCAGCAGCCGCACGGCCTGGAGGAAGGTGAAGCGGTCCGCGTTGGAGAAGAGCTCTTCTTCGAGGGAGGGGGTGGTGGTGGCGACGGGGTCCTGGACGGTCATCGCACGCCTCGGACGATGATCGTGGTGTCAGGTGTCAGGTGTCTGGGGTGTATCGCCCGGGCGAGAAGCCCCAGATACCTGACACCAGACACCCGACACCGATCTCCCGTCACAGCACCGCCCTCCCCCCGCTCATCAGCGGCCACTCCGTGCCGCGGCGGCGTTCGGAGGCGGCGTCGCGTTCGTCGCCGGCGCGGCGGACCACCAGCTGTGTGAAGGAGTTGATGGAGGCGTGGAGGCCGAAGAATTCGTTGAGGACCGAGCCGAGGAGATAGGTGCTGTTGCCGACCAGGCGGCTCTCGTCGAGCGTCACCGTGACCTTCGTGCCGCGGCCGAAACCGCTCCAGCCGTTGCCGGGGAGGCGCTTCACGACCTTTTCGCTTTCGACCTTCTGGATCGCGTCGATGCGCGCGCGCTGCGCCACCGAGGCGTCCGCGCAGTAGAGCAGGAGGATCTCGCGCAGCGCGTCCTTCGCCTTCTCCCCTTCGAACGAGAGGTAGTTGAGCGAGAGATGCGAGACCAGCCGCCACAACGCCTCGCCGCCGCGGGGGGGATCGACCGGCTGCGTCGGCTTGCGCATGTTCACGATGCGCGAGGCGGCCAGCGCTTCATCCGACTGCAGGCGCTCCCCCATCGGAAGCTCCGCCGCGACCGGGCCGTTCGTGCAGAGCAGGCGCGCGAAGACCACCTCGTCCGCCGGCTCCGTCGGATTGAAGGCGTCGTCGTGGAACGAGAGGTACGTCTCGCTGCCGCTGGAGCCGGCGCGCAGGTTCGGGACGCTGCGCGCGTGCCAGAACGCCTGCTGCCTGTGCTTGGCCATGGCGTGCGTGTAGCTGTAGAACGGCGCGTACTGGCGCGAGGTGTGCGCCGCGTCGGACGAGCCGGAGACCGAGAGGATCGAATGGATGTCGAGCGAGCGCTCCCGGCGATGGTCGGGCACCAGGCGGTACTCGGTGCGCTTCTGGTCGACGCGGATCGGATCGCTCGTCAGCTCGAAGAGGTTCACGGCGGGCGTGCAGCCGAGCGCGAACATTTCCGGGGTGACCAGCACGCTGCCGCGCGGCTCACGGTCGAGGAGGAACAGGAGGTCGACCTCGTGTCCGGTCGCGCGCCCGCGCAACCCGGCCAGGTCGACGAAATGGAACTTCTCCTCGAACGCGAAGTACTCCTGCAGCAGGCGGTAGGCGGGGTGCGATTGCCTGGAGTAGTGGATGACGTCTTCGTCCTCGCCGAAGCCGACCTGCGTCAGCTTCAGCGGCGTCGAATCGATGGTCGTGCCTCCGCGCGGCACGACCGCCACGCGGCGGCTGCCGTCGAGCAGGAGGTCGTACAGCCTGGCGATGGTCGCGTCGCCGTGCAGGTAGAAGCGCAGCGTGTCGACGTCGAGCTTTTCGAACGGCTCGCTGAACGAGCGGAGCGACACGCGCAGCACCGATGCGGGCAGCGTCATGCTGGTCGAGTAACGGAACTCGGACGGGTCGAGCAACTGCGCCGCCGTCACTTCCACCGGCCAGAGCGTGGTCGGATACGAGGTGCGGAAGCGGCAGATATCCCCTTCGGTGGTGTGGACGAAGAGCGGCGTGGCGCGCGGCACGAGCGCGCCTTCGGTGAGCTTGCGCTCGACCTCGAAGCGGACGATGGTCATCGCCGGAATCGGGTTCAGGTAGTGCGGGTGGAGGATCCGGAGCAGCTCCTCGGCGACCTCCGGAAAATCAGCGTCGAGATCGCTCTGGATGCGCGCGGTGAGGAATGCGAAGGACTCGATCAGCCGCTCGACGTGCGGGTCGGGACTCTCCCCCGCCTGCAGCTCGAGCCGCCGCGCGATCTTCGGATGCTCGTCCGCAAACCGCGCCCCCATGCGGCGGAGGTAGGAGAGTTCTTTGAGGTAACTGCGCAGGAGGTCGTCGTTGGTCACGAGAGGACCACCTTCCCTTCGCGGAGATCCATCCCTGCTTCGAACGACACCGGCTCGCGCACGCCGTCGACGAGCAGCATCGCCTCGATCCGTGCCACGAGCTGCATGGCGTCGCCTTCGACCGGAACCACGCGCACGCGAATGTCGGACAGGCGCGGCTCGTAAGCAACGGCCGCGCGGCGCAGCACGTCCGCGAGGCGGTCGCGGTCGTCGGCGTTTCTGGGAGAGAACGTGCCGAAGTCGGGGATGCCGTAGTCGATGACCGTGCGGTCGGAAGTCAGCCGGTGCGCGGGGACCGGGCTGCGTGTATTGAACAGCAGCTCCAGTTCCCGGCGCACCGACAGTTTCAGTCCGGCCCGGTCGAGCGTGCGAAGCGGACGTGCCTCGTGCTCGTAACGGTTGCTGTCGACCAGGCGGTCGAACAGCGGACTCCGGACGTTCGTCTCATCCATCATTTACTCGGGCGACTACTCGATCGTGCGCGTCTCGAGGTTGTGCTTGGCCGGCTTGTTGCCGTCGGCCGTACCATCCGCGTGCTTCTGATCGACGTAGTTGTACTGAATGATGCCGTAGTCGAGCGACACGTTCTCGACCGGCAGGTCGCCGGGGCCGCCGGAGACGCTGTAGTTCGAGATGATCACGTGCTCCATCACCACCTTCAGGTACTCGACCGGCTTGTTGTCGGTGGCACCCGAGGAGCGGTAGCAGGTCAGCGTGGCCTTGCCGATCTGCTTGCCGCTCCAGCAGTACTTGAGCAGCGCGTGCGTCGAGGAATCGAGGTACTTCGAGAACGAGAGGTTCGAATGCGCGGCCTGTTCGACCGTGCCGCCGCCTGCCGTCGAGCGCGTGGCGCTGGTCGGCTGGTTGAAGCCGTGACTCCAGGAGAGGATCTCCAGCTCCTTCTCGTGGCCGGCGGCCGTGCTGGCCGCCTCGATGGCCGGCTCTTCGAACTTGATGTACATGTTTGTGGCCATGGTCTATCTCCTTATGCGGCAGCCGGCGGTGGCAGTTCGGCCACGAGCCGGATGGACGCGGTGAGCTCTTCGAGCTGGAAATGGGGACGGAGGAAGCAGACCGCGCGATAGGCGCCCGGCTTGCCCGGGACGTCGAACACGTCGATGCGCGCCTCGCGCAACGGGTACTGCGCCTTCAGCTCCTGGCCCGCGTCGTCGGTGCCGAGGACGTAGGTCATGATCCAGCGGTTGAGGAACTGCGACATCGTGTCCTTGGTCTGGAAGCTGCCGATCTTGTCGCGGCAGATGACCTTCAGGTAATGCGCGAAGCGCGACGCGGCCAGGAGGTACGGCAGGCGCGCCGAGATGAGCGCGTTCGCATTCGCGGCGTCGGTGTCGAACACCGGCGGCTTGTGGGTGGTCTGGCCGCCGAAGAAGGCCGCCTTGTCCGTGCCCTTGCAGTGCAGCAGCGAGATGAAGCCCTGTCCGTCCAGCTCCTTTTCGCGGCGATCAGTGATCGCGAGCTCGGTCGGGCACTTCAGCGCGATGTCCCCCTCTTCCGTGGAGAACGTGTGCGCCGGGAGGCTGCTGACGATGCCGCCGCCTTCCGGTCCGCGGATGGCCGCGCACCAGCCGTACTGCGCGAAAGCGTTGGTGATGCGCTGCGTGAGGGCGTACGCCGAGTTGCCCCACAGGTACTTCTTGTGGTCCTTCGGACGGCGCTCTTTCGCGCGCGTGATCTCGAGCTCGACTTCCTTCTCCGTCTTGCCGTCGGCGGAGATCGCGACCGAGGCGCCGTTGCTGACGTCCTCGTTCATCGAGAAGCCTTCCACCTTCACGGTCTTGTCGCCGTACGGGAGGCGCAGCAGGAAGTGCGGCACGGTCATGGTCACGTAACGCGAGTCCTCGGACTCACGGAACGAGCGCCACGTGGCGAGCTCGCTGCTCTCGAAGACCTTCGAGAGGTCGCGCGGGTTGGCCAGCTCGGTGAAGCTCTCCATGTCGAAGAGCTGCGGCGACGCGCCGGTGATGAGCGGGGTGTGCGCGGCGGCGGCGACCTTGGAGAGGTTGCGCACCAGCTCCATGTCCGCCGGCAGGCGGCCGAACGAGTAGTCGGCCGTCAGGAGGCTGAACGGGTTGCCGCCGTAGGTGCCGTACTCCTCTTCGTACACCTTCTTGAAGAGCGTCGACTGGTCGATGTCGGCGGCCTGGCTGAGGTCCTTCGCGAGCGTGTCGCGGTCCACCGCCATGAGGCGCAGCTTGAGGCGCGAGCCGGTCTCGGTGTTGTAGACGAGGTAGTGCAGCCCGCGCCAGGAGGCCTCCAGCTTCTGGAACTTCTCGTCGTGCAGGATCGAGTCGACCTCGGTGCTGAGGCGCTCGTCGATGCGGGCGATCTGGCGCTTGACCAGCTCGATCGTGTCGCGCTTCTCGACCTCGGTGTCTTCCTTCGCCAGGAGCTGCGTGACGAAGACGTTGAGCAGCTTCTTGGCGGTGTCGCGCGCCTTGGTGCGGACCGCTTCGTCGGTGCCGCGAACGAGCTTGCCGTCGTTGAGGATCTGTTCGAGCAGGGTCGCCGGATCGACCGGCGTGGCCGTTGCCACGGCCACTGCCGCTTCGGGCTGTTCGCCACCCGCGGGCGGATCTTTTTTAGTTGCCACCTTCGGCCTCCTTCTTCTCCTCGGTCACCTTCACGACTTCGAGGAGCTTGGTCTGGTTCTCGGGGCTCTCCACGACGCGGCGGAGCTGCGCGTTGAGGCTGTCGTTGCCGTCGAGCTTCGCGAGCAGGTCGTTGAGCGCCTGGCGCGTGTCGAGGAGCTGCTTGAGGTCCTCGACCTGCGTGACGATCGACTCCGGACGGAAGTCGTCGATCTTCTTGAACTCGAGCGCCTTTCCCTTGATCGTCAGCGTCGGGCCGATCGACTTGAGGACGTCGTTGAAGTTGTCGCGGTCGATCTCGACGAACTTCCGCTTCTTGAGCGCGGCCAGCGGCTCCGCGTCCTTCGTGTCGCCCGCGAGGTCGGCCAGGATGCCGACTACGAGCGGGAGCTCTTTCTTCTGGATTGCGCCGCCGGTCTCGAGGTCGTACGTGATCTGAACGCGTGGAGGCCTGTTCCGGCCCAGCCATTTCTGAGTGCTGTCATCAGCCATGTGCTTCTCTCCTCTCTGTCTTTGTCGTCATCCGGCGCTGCAACACGACGGGTGGCGGGGGTGAATGGGCGCAAGCAATTCGGCTGTCTTTCATGTCATCGGCAGCCTCCTTACTTCCGGATTCCGAGCAATGCGTAAATCGACGGGAGATCGGCGTTTCGGGACATCAGCTCCTCGAGCAGCTCGGCGAGCGACAGGTGCTCCCACGAGACCGCCCGGCGGACGAGGTACGGCACCGGGCTGTGCGGCTCGGTGCGCATGAGGTATTCGGAGGCTTCGCGCAGGCGCTGGAACGCTTCCGCGCGCGACACGATCGGGCCACTGAACGGCGGGCCGGTGAGCTCCTGCGAGGTGTCCTGCTCGAACGGCTGCGCCGCTTCGCTCAGCACCCACTCGGGCAGCTCGCCGCTCTGCACGCGCTCGGTGAGCACCCGCCCGATGAACGAATGGATCTGCTGTACCGGCGTGCGCAGCGAGGTCAGGCTCGGCGCGGCGGCTTCGCCGGCGAGCTGCGTCAGCACGTCTTCGAGCTCGTCGATCGCGCCGAGCAGCGCTCCGACGTCCCCGCCGAGCTGCGCGTACCAGGGCGCCGGCGTGAGCGAGACGCTGACCAGGAACTTCGGATGGGTGACCACCGCGCGGTCGTTCGGCTTCGGCGGCGCCACCGCGGCCGGGCCTTTCGACTTGGCGAGGTTCGCCTGGTAGAGCGCCAGCTCGGAATCGATCCAGCCGTACGGCACTTCGTCTTCGCCCGCGGGATGCGTGATCGGCACGCGCTTGAGCGGCAGCACGAGCTTCTCGGCCATCCAGACGATCGGCGCGACGCGCGGCTCGACGTTGCCGTCGTCCGCGGGCGGATAAAGGTTCTCCCAGTATTCGCGGCAGAGCGCGGAGATCAGCCGCAGCCCCTGCTCGAGTCCCGGGAACGCGTGCAGGTGCAGCCAGGCCTCGGCGGTCCAGACAGCGAGTTGCAGGTCTTTGGAGCGATGCGTGAGCGCGTCGGTGCAGCGCACGGCGACGGCGTTCCAGTCGGCGCGCTTGAGCGGCCGCTCCCACACACCCTGCGGCAGCGCGGGATCGTCTTCCTCACGCAGGCGGCGGATCTCGTCGTACAGCGGCTCGAAGCGCAGCCACTCGCCGGCCGGGTTCTCACCCGCGATGGGCACGAGCAGCGGCTCGAGCTCGATTCCGGCGATGGCCGGCTCGCGCACGGTCTCGGTCATCGCATCTCCTCCGCGGTCAGCCGCTCGATGGCAGGCGCTTTGGCCGGGAAGAGCGGCGGCAGGTCGAGCGGCTTGTCGTCCTTGTTCAGCAGGGTGACGCGCATGAAGGCCTGCGCCGGCTGCTGCTCCGGCTTCCCTCCCTCGGTGCGCTTCGTGTTGACGACCAGGGCGAGCGTCACCGGCGGCGCGTCGACGTCGGGGCCGAGCTGATCGCTCTCCGCGCCGAGGTCGGCCAGCGTCGTCAGCAGCGACCAGCGGTTGGTGTAGTCGTAGCTGATGGTGCGGTCGACCACGGTCACGCCGCGCCGCTCGCCGACGAGCATCGGCACGCGCGGCGCGTCGCCGGCCCAGCGCAGCGCCAGCCGCACCGGCATGCCGGGCGTCCAGGTCAGCTTCTTTCCCTTGTCGCGCTCCGTCAGAGTCTTGTCGCCGATGGTGAGCGACCACTGGATGATCTCGTTCGCACCGTACTCGAGGCCCTGCAGCGTGCGGAAGTTCGGCTCGACCTCGTACGCCGGCATGCGCTGCGGCTTGTCGACGTCCAGGAAGGCCGCGAAGAACTTCCGCACGTCCCTCATCTCTTCGAGGAAGAGCTGCGCCGCGCGCATCTGCGAGGCGTGCCCGTCGCGCGTGTCGATCGAGCGGAAGAGCCCCGCGTGCTTGTCGTACATCGCGAAGAAGTAGCGGATGTCGTCCGGATCGGCCTCGATGTCGCGCGCGCGCGGCAGCTGGTCGGCGAAGGGATACCGGCCCGCGAGCCTGCGGTTGAAGTAGCTCGCCAGCTCCTTGTAGCGCTCGATGGCGACGTCCGCGGCGGCGTTCGAGCAGCGCTCGGTCAGCGAGTCCGACAGCTGCAGCACGCGCGACGCGTAGTAGCCGCGGATGCGCGCCGGGCGGACGGACAGTTGCGCGCTGGCGCAGTCGTTCACCGTCACCTTGGTCATCTGCGCGGCGATGTAGTCGTCGAGCAGCGCCGGCGCGTTGCCCGGCTTCTTGTCCTCGGCGTCGCGGAGGTCATCCACGATCGACTGCCATTTCTCGACGACCCGGTCGTCTCCCATGGCCGCGTCGTCCGAAGCATCCTTGAACCACTTGAGCAGCGGCGTGGCGTAATTTCCCGACAGTGCCGCAACACGCGCGCGGGTGGCATCGAGATACGCCGCCAGCTCCGCGGGGTCTTTCGCATCCCACGCGACCGGCGAGGCGGGCGTCGTGCCGTCCCACCAGGCGAAGTTGTTCTGCCGCGGCGTGTACGGCGCTTCCTGGTCGAGCAACGAGTCGAGCGCGCGCAGCAACCGCAGCGCCTCGGCGTTCTGGATGGCCGTGAGGTCGGCGCGGACGTCGGTCAACCCGAGGTTCGCGAAGACGTTGACGTCGCGCTCGATGGCGGGGATGGACGCCGAGAAACGGGCCACGCCGCTCCGGATCTCCTCCTCCAGCATGGCCGGCGTCATCATCCGGGGCGTGTCCTCGAAGGTCTGCGCTTCGACGAGGTAATCCATCATCTGCGCGCGCAGGCGTGCCTTCGCCGCTTCGTCGACCGTGCCCCAGAGCTCCGGCGCGAAGAGCTTCAGCCCCTTTTCGCGGAAGCGCTCGTAGGCGCGATACGACTCGGCGCTGTGATCGAGGATGCGCGTGTTCCACACCAGCCGCTGCTGCGGCGGGAGGTCGCGGACGAGCCGCTGGTTGCGCACCGGCGCGGCCACGAAGCTCTGGTCGAGGAACGTCTGCAACGCGGACTGCAGCATCAGCGTGTCGGGCGACAGGCGCCGCTCCGGCACGCCGTCCTTGACCGCCAGGATCGGTCCGGTCAGCCGCGCACGCTCGGTGAGCGCCTGCCGGAAGTTGCCCCATTCCGCGGTGCCGCGGGCCCGGATGCTCGCCGCGGTGGCATCCTCGATGAGCTCGGAACGGTCGATCGCGTTGAGCACGTGCGTGAACTCCGGCCCGAGATCGAAGCTCGTCCGGAACGCCCACTGCAGCTGCGGCCGCGCGATGTCGGTCTGCACGCGGTCGATGTCGCGCACCAGGTCGCGGAAGCGGGTGACGTCGTACGAGCGATTCACTTCCGCGGTATCGAGGTCCGACTTCAGGCGGCGCAGGCGCGTCTGGAACGAGTTGCGCGCGAAGACTCGGTCGTAGAACGCGTTCGCGAGCTGCTGCGCGGTCTCGCTGGTCTGGACGCGGTGGTCCTCCGGCGTGAACATCTCCGCGCCCGGGACGCCGGTCTTGCGCAGCGCGGTCTCATAGAAACCGCCGCGGCGATAGAAGTCGCGCGAGAGCTTCTGCCCGAACGCGTACTCGACGAGCTCCCCCAGCATCTCGAGATCGCCGCGCTTGGGGGTGGCGAGATCGTGCAGCATGCGCGACTTGGCCTCGATCTGCCCGAGGTCGCCCAGGAAAGCGCGCAGCCTGCGGAACTCGTCGGTCTGGTCGACCGCCACCACGGCATCGCCGTACGGATCGTTGTAGGTCACCCACGACATGGCGCGCTGCGGCTGCTGGACTGCGGCCTCGTTCACGATGCGCTGCGTGGCGGTGTCGATCGCGTACGAGACTTTTTCCTCGAGCCGGTCGGTGATCGACGACAGCACGACGTGCGCGAACGTGTGCTGCAGCGCGAGATCCAGGTCTTCTTCGAACGTGCCGAACCACGAGCTCGGGACGAACAGCGAGCCGTAGTAGCGGAAGCGGATCTGCGCCATCGACTCGAGGATCTTGTTCGCTTCCGCGGCCGTGACTTTGTGGCTCGCGACGGGGGACAGCGAGAGCGCACCGATCGCTTCCTCGAGCAGCGGCTTGACGATCTTCTTCTGCTGCCTGAACTCCCATCCCGCGAAGGTGAGGCCGCAGATGAAGAAGGCCGCGACGGCAGCGGTGGCGATCTGCAGCGCGCGCACCTGGCGGTTGCGCACCATGCGCGTGCGCGAGGTCGGCACCGCCAGGCCCACCTCCGGGAAGATCTTGTGCAGGAACAGGTCGTCGACGAACACGGTCATGTCGTCGACGCGCCCGCAGAAGTAGAAGCCGCGGAAGATCGCGCCGTCGTGGTACGCACTCCCCTTGAAGAGCTGGTTGAGCAGCGTGCGCACCGGCTTCTGCAGCTCGCGGATCGACCAGGGGAAGAAGAGCAGCCCGCCGTCCTGCGGGCGCTCCGCGAAGAGGTTCATCTGCAGGTCGACGAACTCGGCGTGCATGATGTCGAACGCTTCGTCGGCCCAGTCGGGGCGGAACGACACGTGCGTCGCGTAGGGGCTCGACCAGCCGACGATCTGCGCGAGCAGCTGCTCGCGCGCCGCGGCCGGCAGGCTGCCGCACAATTCGTTGAACCCGTCGAGCTGCTCCCCGCCGGTCACGAGCACGTACACCGGCATGCGGAAGCCGAGCTCGCGCTGCACGTCCCAGAGCTTGCGCTGGATGCGGTCGGCGCGGGAGGTGAGCTTGAGGCGCTCCACTTCATCGCCCGTCGAGGCAAGCAGCTCCGACGCGGCGATGGTCAGGATCACGCCGTCGATCGGCCGTTTCGGCCGCAGCTCGCCGAGGTGGCGGAGGAGCTGCTTCCACTCCTTGTCGTCGGCGGCCACGCCGGTGGCGGCGAGCATCGAATCGCCCACCACGTCGAGCACCGCCCCGTCGGGATAGAAGAGGAACTGCGAGCCGTCGCCGAAGGCCAGGTCTTCCGCGATCGGATCGCCGGTGACGAGGTTCAGCCCATTGCCCGCCGCACCGGTGAGGAAGCCCGCCTTGTGCGACTCCGCGGGGCCGACGACGAGGTAGAACGGATGGCGATAGGGATCGCCGTCGCAGACCTCCATCATCACTTCCCTGGCGCGGGCGAACGCGCGCGCCATGCCTCCTTCGGTATTGGCGGTGCTCTCGGCCGCGGAGGCGGCGGGTGCTTCGTCCTCGTCTTCTTCCGGCTCGTTGACCCGGATGACCTGCTTCTTCGCCGACTTCTTGAGCACCAGCACGAGCAGCACGACGATGACCACCGCCATCGTCAGCACGAGCGCGAGCGCCCACGGCCACAGTGTTGCGAGCGCCGGCATTACGAGCCTCCCCCAGCCACGACCGAAGCCTGCGACGCTTCGAAGACGTCGAGGATCAACGGCTCGATGTCGGAGATCGCATTGCGCCACAGCGCGTGCGCGGCGCCGATCCACAGCAGCACCACCAGCGCGAGCGCCCAGATCCACGGCCGGCGGTACGCGAGCTCCGAACGGATCCCGTCATCCGCCGTTTCGGAGTACGCATCGGGGACGAGCCGGTCGTCCGCGTTCAACGCACGGGGATCGCGCTTGTAGATGACGTGATACAGCTTGCGGCGCGCTTCGTTGAGCGCCGCAGTGGCGTCCGTGCGGTCGCGATACTTCCCCTGGAAGCCGAGGCCGAGGACGCAGAGATAGATGCGCGCGAGCTCGGCTGCCGCGGCGCCGCGGTCGTTCACGAGGTCTTCGACGTTCTCGAAGAACTTCTCCCCCGCGCGCTGCGAGCGGAACAGCGCGGCTTCGAGGAGATGCCCCATCCACGCATCGCGCGCTTTCGACTCCGGCCGCAGGAAGACTTCGTCGGCCAGCGCGGCCATCGCGTACTTGGCGCGGGCGTAGACGTCGGCGCCGGAGTGTCCTTCGTCGCGTTCCGATTCATGCTGCTGGCGCGCGACGAGCGCGATCAGCTTTTCCCGCGCCTCGGCCGGAGACGCACCGGCGGCGAGCTGCCTTTCGAGCGCGACCACTTCACGGTAGAACTCGTGGAACTTGTCGTTGAGGGACACGTCGGTCAGTCCTTGATGCGCACGTACAGCACGATGTCTTCGGGACGGGCTTCTTCTCCTTCACTCGCGTTTGCGATCACGAGCTCGTCCCCCGGTTTCGGAAAATCGGACTCCCTGCTGTCTATCGAATAGAAGATGACGCCGGACATCGGGAGCAGCTCGTGCTCCCGGACGCGCTCGCGTCCGAGACCGGTCACGCGGCGCTTGCGGAGCGCGTCCACGCTCGCGCGCGGGCCGATGGTCGACCCCATGATCCACTCGTGGATCTGCTCCTGCGTGCGGCCCCGCGGGATGCGCACGCCGAGCAGGATCTCGCAGCCGATCCACTTCGGGCGGATCTGCTGGCGGAACTCGAACTGGTCGCGGTCCCAGACGAAGACGTACGTCGAGTACGGCTCCTTCACCGCCTTGTCGAGCAGCTCCTTGATCTCGTCGCGCACGGCCCGGAAGCAGGTGAGCGGGTCGTCGTGGTCGTACGCCGGCATGCGCGACGGCACGAGGCCGACCGCGACGTGGCCGAGGATCGAGACGAAGGCGGTGTAGAGCTGGAACGGATGCGCGGCATTCGAGTCGAGCAGCGCCTCGAACTGCGGCAGCGCCGAGACGAGGCCGTACACCATCAGCTTCTTTTCGAGGATCTGCGCGGCGTGGGTGGAGGCCCATTCACCGCTGATGCTGCGCGCGCGGGAGGTCGCGGTCTGGCGGAGGCTGGAGGCGACGCGGCTGCAGAGGTTGTGCAGCTGCGAGCCGGGACGCACCGCGAGCCACGGCGGCTCGTAGTCGACCTCCGCGATCTTCCCTTCCTTCCACGTCACCTTCGCGATCGGGAAGCCGACGTGCGAGGAGAGCAGCTCGTCGGTGAGCTCGAGCTGCAGCCGGGGCGCGAGCACCTGCACCTCGAACGGGTCCTTGCCGGTGGTCTCGTCGCGCACGGAGGCGCGCTGTTCGTTGTAGCGCTGCTTGAAGCGCTCCCCCGCGTCGCGGGAGGCGACGCATAGATAGATGATGCGCTTGCCGCTCTTGACGTCGTCTTCGCGTCCGGTGAGCTTGATCGAGAGCTCGGTCGCTCCGTCGCCGGCCGAGGCTTCGTAGGAGACGACCAGGCCGTCCGGCATGACCGCTTCGACGCGGCGGATGCTGATCGCGTCGTTCTTCAGCGGCTCCCGCTCGAGCTCGAGCAATCCCCAGTGGAACGGCGAGACCGCGGCGGCGTGGAACTGCAGGAGCGCTTCGCTGCGCCGCGAGTCGAGCTGGAAGTGCTGCGGTGCGAGCAGCATCCCCTCGGTCCAGTGCACCGCGGGAGGCAGCGTCGTGGCGTCGGCGCGGCCACGCTCGCGCGTACGGAGGCGCGGCGGTTCGAAGATCGTGTCGGTCATGGCGTCTCCCCGAGGGTCATGTCGAGAGGTCCGAGGATCAGGTGGACAGGCTTCTGCGGATCGACCGAGGCGCGATGCTCGCCGTCCGTGTGGTAGTCGGCGAAGAGGACCACTTTGCGCGCGCCGGAACGGTAGGGAACGAACTCCTGCTCCACGACCTGGTTCGGGACCCACTCCCAGCTCCTGACCGCGAGCTCGTTCGAGTAGTCGTTGAGGAACTGCTGCTTGCGCGCGAACCACTCGGTCGATTTCATCTTCAGCAACTGGTCGAGCAGCTTGTTGTCGTACACGACCACCATATCGACCGCGATGGCGCTGTTCTCGTTCGCGTCAGGTGCAACCGTGACGCTGAACGGCAGCTCGCCGCCGAACGCTGAACGAACCTTCGTCGTGACGCCACAGGACGCCAGCGTAACCATCACGCCGAGCGTCAGCAGCAGCATCCGAAGACAGCTCCGGTGGATAACGACACGCGTCGCCACGACCGGGAGACCCTCCCGCCCTGCATCAGTTGTCATAAGAAATGGAACCTTTAAGAGGTTAAACCCTTTCTTATTCTTTGCAAAGAAAAGTTGTGGATGAGGCTGTGAAATTGTTGCGGAGGGGGGAGCGGCACATGATGCGCCTCCTGTGCCGCGCGCCACACGTCACCATCCGGATGTCCGGCAAGCCCCTCGTCGTTGACGGAGTCGGCATCATGGCCGAGGGCGTTCAAGACATCAGCAAGTGTCTGCGGCAGGTTTTCGTCAAGCTTGATGCGCATCGAGCAGCGTCGGAATGCCCGGGACCGGAAGGTCCTCTTCGGCCGAAGCGGCTGCGAATGCGATCACCGCACGAAGATCCTCGGGAGCCAATGACGGGAAGTCGCGCAGGATCTCGTCATCCGAACCTCCCTCGGCAAGGCTGGCGAGAATCGTCCGCAGGATGATGCGAGTCCCGCGAATCACGGTCTGGCCGTTACAGATGTCGGGGTCGCTGACGAAATGCTCCCTGAAGTTCATGTATGGCATCGTCGTCTCTTCGTTTCCCCTACAACGTTAACCCGGTAGCGTCGTCGCGGTCTACCATCTCCTCAATCCCCAATCCCCTCTCCCCCGCCGGCCTCAGCTTCCGATTTCTCTTTACGAACGGCCGTTCATCCTGTAAAAAGTTATGTCCACTTTTACAGTCTGAATTCGAATGAGCGCCTTCCTCGCCGCCGCGTTTGCGTTCCCCACGGTTGTGTTCACCGTGCTGCTCGTGCTGTTCGTGCTTTATGCCGCGGCGACGCTGATCGGCGCGACCGACATCGAGTGGCTGGACCACCTCCTGGGTGTCGATCACGTCCATGACAGCGTCCTCGAGGGCGTGATGAGCGCGCTCGGGATCGCCGGGGTGCCGATCACGATCTTCGGCGGCGTCGGGTCGATCTTCGCCTGGCTGACCAGCTTCGCCGCCGCCAGGTTCCTGCCCGATTCGATGCTGATCGACAGCGCGATCCTGGCTGCTTCCGCCGTGGTCGGCGTGACGCTCGGCTCGCTCGCCGTACGCCCGTTGCGCGCCGCCTTCGTCACCGCCGACGGGCCGCGGCGCAACGAGATGGTCGGAAAGGTCTGCACCATCCGCTCGCTGCGGGTGAGCGACAAGTCCGGAACCGCCGAGGTGGGACACCTCGTGGCCGAGGTGCGCTGTTTCCACGAAAACACCCTCACCCTCGGCAGCGAGGCCATCGTGTACGACTACGATCCCGAGGACGGCGTGTACCACGTCGGCCCCATCCCCCAGACCGTCGACGAAATCGAAAGCTCGCGTCCTGAGCTCTCAGCTCGCGGCTCTCAGCTCTCAGGAGCTGGCAGCGCTGAGAGCTGAGGGCTGAGCGCTCAGAGCCCGCTCAAGGAGAAACCATGGACCTCATCATCGCCATTTTTGTCGGTGCCGTACTGCTGCTGCTCGCCGTGTTCATCGTCGGCGTCATGATCGCCAAGTTCTACCGTAAGGTCGAACAGGGAAAGGCGCTCATCGTCAACAAGCTCAAGGCCGAGCCTGAGGTGACGTTCACCGGCGCGACCGTGCTGCCCGTCATCCACAAGGTGGAGGTCATGGACATCTCGGTGAAGACCATCGAGATCGACCGCCGCGCCAAGGACGGCCTGATCTGCCGCGACAACATCCGCGCCGACATCAAGGTCACGTTCTTCGTCCGCGTCAACAAGACCGTCGAGGACGTGATCAAGGTCGCCCAGGCCATCGGCTGCGTCCGCGCCTCCGATCCGCAGACGCTGGAAGCGCTCTTCAGCGCGAAGTTCTCCGAGGGACTGAAGACCGTCGGCAAGCAGCTCGACTTCGTCGACCTCTACACCAAGCGCCACGAGTTCCGCGACGCCATCATCAACCTGATCGGCCGCGACCTGAACGGTTACGTCCTCGAGGACGCCGCCATCGATTACCTCGAGCAGACGCCGATCCACAGCCTCGACCCGATGAACATCCTCGACGCGCAGGGTATCCGCAAGATCACGGAGCTGACCTCGGCCGAGCACGTGCGCACGAACGAGTTCCAGAACACCGAGAAGAAGCTCACCAAGAAGCAGGACGTCGAGGCCGCGGAAGCGATCCTCGAGCTCGACCGCCAGCAGCAGGAGGCGATCGCCAAGCAGCAGCGCGAGGTCGAGTCGGTGCGCGCCCGCGAGGCCGCCGAGCTGCTGAAGATCCAGGCCGAGGAGCGCCTCCGCTCCGAGACCGCCCGCATCGCCACCGACGAACAGGTGGCCGTCTCCGAGCAGAACAAGCAGCGCCAGATCCAGGTGGCCGAGAAGAACCGCGAGCGCGTGATCGGCATCGAGACCGAGCGCGTCGAGAAGGACCGCTCCCTCGAGGCAGTCATCCGCGAGCGCGCCGTCGAGCTCTCCCGCATCGAGAAGGAGAAGGCGCTGGAAGTGGAGCGCAAGGCCATCCAGGAAGTGATCCGCGAGCGCGTCGCCGTCGAGCGGGGCGTGGTCGAGGAGCAGGAGCGCATCAAGACCGTCCACGTCGTCGAAGACGCGAAGCGCAACCGCGACGCGGTGATCATCGCCGCCGAGGCGGAGGCTCAGGAGAAGCTGGTCAAGGACATCAAGGCGGCGGAAGCGGCCGAGCAGGCCTCGACCCATCTCGCCAAGCAGCGCGTCACGGCTGCCGAGGCGGAGCTCGAGGCGTCGGACCGCGAGGCGCGCGCCAAGATCCGTCTGGCCGAAGGCCACCAGGCCGAAGCGGCCGCGGAAGGTCTGGCCCAGGCGAAGATCAAGGAAGCCGATGCCATCGCCTCGGAGAAGCAGGGGCTGGCGCAGGTCCGCGTCCGCGAGGCGCAGGCCGTGGCGGCGCAGAAGTTCGGCGCGGCCGAGGCCTCGGTGCTGCGCGACAAGGCGCTGGCCGAAGCCGACGGCATCCGCGAGAAGCTCGTCGGCGAGGCGGCCGGTATCTCCAAGAAGGCCGAGGCGATGAAAGAGCTCGACTCCGCGTCGCGCGAGCATGAAGAGTTCCGCCTGCGCATCGAGACCGAGCGGATGCTCGGCACCGCGCACATCCACGCCCGCCAGGCGGTCGAGGAAGCGAAGGCCTCGATCCTCGGCAAGGCCCTCGAGCACGCCAACATCGACATCGTCGGCGGCGACGGCCAGTTCCTCGACCGCATCGTGAACTCCGTCGGCATGGGCAAAGCCGTCGAACACTTCCTCGGCGAAAGCGAGACGGCCCAGGCCCTGCTCGCCAAGCTCGGAGTGAAGGCGCCGGAGCATGAGCACACGGTGGTGCCGAAGGCACCGGCGGCGAAGGTGCCCGTGGTTCGCGCCGACTGAATCGCTGGTGTCAGGTATCGGGTGTCAGGTGTCTGGGGCTTTTCGCCCGGGCGACACACCCCAGATACCTGACACCTGACACCTGACACCCGACACCACTATGGAACAAGGCACCTACGAGCTCCTCCGAGACCGCCTCGCCGCGCACGGGAAACAACTCTCGTCCAAAGCGACCGCGCTGAACAAGAAGCGCATCACCGTCTTCGGCGGCAGCGAGATGGCGCTCCTCGGCAGCGATCGCATCCGCACCGAGAACAACTGCGTGCCGCGCGACATCGTGGAGGCGGGCGGCGAGCTGCTGCTGTTCGGCTACAACGTCTTCATCGGCCTCAAGACCGAGACCCAGGTCAGCGACGTCTTCTCGCTGCACCGCGTCGGCGACTTCGCGCAGGTGCCGGCGAGTGCGCCGGAGAACTTCCTCCGCGACGAGCGCTTCCTGCGCGACTTCCGGGAGCTCTACCAGTACTACCGCGCTTCGCGCCTGCTGCAGTTGCGCCGCGTCGACTCCAAGCTGCTGGCCGTCTTCCAGACCAGCGACAAGGTGACCGACATCCGCGTCTTCCGCTGGAACGTGGGCCATGCCGATAACGACATCGGCACCGTCACCTACATCGACAACCGCGGCGAGCGCGATCACGTCTACCCTCCGCGTCACGACTTCGAGTGGACCGCCACGTCGCGCGAGAACTTCGTGGCCGGCACGTTCCCCCACGTCAACATCAACGACGAAGTCTTCGTCGAGACCATCAACGGCGACCTGACCCTCAAGATCGAGAACAACACCACCACCGGCCGCGGCATCTACAGCGAGCCGGTCGAAGACCCCGACCAGTCGCTCGACGACGGCCAGATCCACTACGCCCTCGTCGGCAGCATGATCCTGCTCAAGATCCTCCCCTACCGCGAGAAGACCTGGCGCTACCTCGTCTTCAACCGGCGCACGAAGACCGTCCGGCGCATCGACGCCATCGGCCACGCCTGCGTGCAGCTTCCGGAAGATCACGGCATCATCTTTCCGGGCGGCTACTACCTCCGCACCGGCGACGCCAGGCTGTTCGACCACGACCCGCAGGACATGGAGCTCCTGCGAGCCATCCGCTCGCCGAACGGCGAGGACGTCCTCTACGTCTTCCACCGCCGCGACGAGGGACGCACGCTCCTCTTCCCCTACAACCTCATTCGCAAAGAGGTCGTCAACCCGCTCACCTGCCACGGCTACTCGCTCTTCGCCGACGGCAGGATGGTCATCTTCTCCGCCACCGGCACCGAGCCGACCCGCGTCCATGCGATGCAGGTCTGGCAGACGCCGTTCGTCAGCGACGACTACGTGACGAAGAAGCCGTCGTCCGGTTCCTATCTGGAGAAGATCGGCAACCGCGACCTCGTGCGCGGACTCTCCTCCGCACTCTCCATCTGCCGCCTCATCGACGAGCAGACGCCGACGCGCGCCACCTACGAAGACCTCATCGCCGCCGCTGCCCGCGCCATCGACGCCTATCACTGGCTCGGGCACGCCGAGGCGGAGGACCTGCTGTCGGCGGTGAAGGAAGTCCGCGGCACCGCGGAGCTGATCATCGACGAGTTCGAGAAAGTCGAGACGCTCCGCGCGCAGGCAGCCAAGGCCGTCGCGGAGGTCGAAGAGGCGCTCACGGAGAAGACCGGCGAGGCGACTTCCATCGAAGAGTTTGTCGCGCAGCTGACCGCGCTGCGCTCGCGCCAGGGACACGTCATCTCCCTGCGCGAGTTGCGCTACGTCGACCGCCCGAAGCTCGACGCGCTCGAAGCGGAGATCGTGAAGCGCTTCTCGGAGCGGTCGCAGCTCACCGTGAAGTTCCTCCTCGACGAGCGCGCCCTCTCGCCGTTCGCCGAAAGGACCGCCGCCATCGAGTCGCGCATCGCTTCGGTGCAGAAGACCAAAGACGCGGCCGCGCTGGTCGACGAGCTCGAAGCCGTCATGGCGTCGTTCAACCTGCTCACCGACGTGGTGGGGTCGCTGCAGATCGACGACCCGACCGTGCGCATCACCATTCTGGAGCGGCTTTCCACGCTCATGGGCGCGGCGAACCGCGTCCGCGCGCTCGTCGCGCAGCGGCGCAAGGAAGTGCTGGGGAAGGAGCAGATCGCAGAGTTCGGCGTGCAGTACGCCCTCTTCGCGCAGACGGTCGCGAACGCGGTCTCCATCGCCGACACGCCGGAGCGCTGCGACGCGGAGCTCTCGAAGCTGATGCTGCACCTCGAGGAGCTCGAATCGCGCTTCAGCGAGTTCGACGACTTCGTGACCCAGCTCGGCGCCAAGCGCGAAGAGGTCTACGACGCCCTGACCGCGCGCAAGCAGTCGCTGCTCGAGCAGCGGCAGCGCCGCGCGGAGCAGCTCGCGCAGGCGGCCACGCGCATCCTGCAGGGAATCACCCGCCGCGCCTCGACGCTCGGCGATACGGATGCGCTGAACGCCTTCTTCGCCTCCGACGCCATGGTCGTGAAGCTGCGCGATACGTCGTCGAAGCTCCGCGAGCTGGGCGACATCGTGCGCGCCGACGAGATCGACGGGAAGCTGAAGACCTCGCGCGATGAAGCGGCGCGCTCGCTCCGCGACCGCAAGGACATCTTCGAGGAAGGGGCCGACGTGGTCCGCCTCGGCGAGTACCGCTTCAGCGTCAACACGCAGCCGACCGAGCTGACCATCGTGCCGCGTGACGGGCGTCCGCACCTGCACATCACCGGCACGAGCTTCTTCGAGCCGATCCGGGACGAGCTGTCGTTCCCCGACCAGGAGCTCGTCTCCGAGGCCGCGGACGTCTATCGCGCGGAATACCTGGCCTTCACCGCCCTCGACGGCGACGTGCGCGAAGCCGCGGCCTCGCGCTACGACGAAGGCTACGAGCGCGGCGTACACGATCACGACGCGGTACTGATCGCGGAGAAGGTCCGCGGGATGATCAAGACCGCCGGGCTGCTGCGCTACTCCCCTTCCGCCCGCGCGGCGGCGGCGCTGTTCTGGGCGTTCTGCGAGGATGCGAAGCTGAAGGCGCAGTGGGCAGTGCAGGCGCGCTCGTTGAAGAAAGCGAATGCAGGCGGCGCGCTGCGCGCTGAGCTCCAGCAAGCGCTTCAGGCGTGGCTGCCCGTCGACTGCGGCGACACGCACGGCGCGGGTGATTATCTCTTCGAGGAGATCGCGCAGGAGCCGATCCGCTTCGTCCTCAGCGCGGACGCCGCGGCGCTGCTCGACGCCTGCCCCGAGGACGTGCGCACGCTCGACGTGGCGCGCAAGTGGGCGGTCGTGCACGCGTGGGTCCCGAACGTGGAAGCGGTCGCGGCGATCATCACGAACGGGAAGCTCTCCCGCGAGCGCTCTTCCGCCATCACCCAGACCACCGTCACCGGCCTCCTCGGACAGCACGCGCGCATCGTCAACGGCACGATGGAGCTGCGCCTCGACGAGCTCCTGGCGCGGCTCGGGCGCTTCACGGCCGAGCGCGTGCCGGCGTTCCGCGCCTACCAGCAGGCGCGCCATGCGCTGCTGGAGCGCGAGCGCAAGCGCCTCCGCCTGCACGAGCTGCAGCCGAAGGTGATGTCGTCGTTCGTGCGCAACAAGCTGATCTCCGAGGTCTACCTGCCGCTGGTCGGGTCCAACCTGGCCAAGCAGATCGGCGTCGCGGGGGAGAAGAAGCGCACCGACCTGATGGGCCTGCTGCTGCTGGTCTCTCCTCCGGGCTACGGCAAGACCACGCTCCTCGAATACATCGCCAACCGCCTCGGCCTGGTCTTCGTGAAGATCAACGGCCCGGCGCTCGGCCACTCCGTCCGCTCGCTCGATCCGAACGAAGCGCCGAACGCGACGTCGCGCCAGGAGATCATCAAGCTGAATCTGGCGCTGGAGATGGGGAACAACGTGCTCCTCGTCATCGACGACATCCAGCATACGCATGCCGAGTTCCTGCAGAAGTTCATCTCCCTCTGCGACGCGCAACGCAAGATCGAAGGCGTCTGGGGCGGCGAGTCGAAGACCTATGACCTCCGCGGCCGCCGCTTCGCCGTCTGCATGGCCGGCAACCCGTACACCGAGTCGGGCGAGCAGTTCGAGATCCCGGACATGCTCGCCAACCGCGCCGACGTCTACAACCTCGGCGAGGTGCTGCAGGGGCGCGAGGAGCTGTTCGAGCTGAGCTACATCGAGAACTCGCTCACCTCCAACTCCGTCACCGCGCCGCTCCTGACCCGCGAGCCGGAGGACGTGCACAAGCTCGCCCGCATGGCCCGCGGCGAGAACGTGCAGGCCGACCAGCTCGCGCACGACTACTCCGGCGTCGACCTGAACGAAATCCTCGGCGTGATGCGCAAGCTCGTCACCGTGCAGCAGCTGTTGTCGAAGGTGAACCGCCAGTACGTCGCCTCCGCCGCGCAGCAGAACGCCTATCGCACCGAGCCGCCGTTCAAGCTCCAGGGCTCCTACCGCAACATGAACAAGCTCGCCGAGAAGGTCCTCCCGGCAATGAACGAGGACGAGCTGCAACGCCTCATCGACGACCACTACCTCGGCGAAGCGCAAACGCTGACCACCGGCGCCGAGGAAAACCTCCTCAAGCTCGCCGACCTCCGCGGCCGCATGAACCCGACGCAGGCCGCCCGCTGGGACGAGATCAAGCGCGGCTTCGCCCGACTGCAACGCCTCGGCGGCAGCGAAGATCCCGCGTCCAAGGTGATGGCGGAATTGAGCGTGGTGAGCGACCGCATCGCCGACATCGCGAAAGCGATCGCCTCGCACAGCGGGACGGCTTCGCCGCTTCCTGTCGTCCTCCCGACCGCTCCGCCGCCCGAGGCACCCGATCTATCGCCATACCTCGCGAAGCTCGACGAAACCCTGCAAGCGCTGCGCATCCCTATCGCCGCCGCACCCGCTGCGCCCACGCAACCGGCGCCGACGCGCGAGGAGTACCTCATCAACGGCACCCTCCTCCCGCTGTTGCGCTTCATGGCCCACCGCTTCCGCGGCTACCGCGCCGTCACCGACCCCCGCGTCAAACAGGCCATCGCCAGACTGGAGACCGTGGAGACGCTCGACGGCCTGGTGGCCGCGCTGGAAAACATCAGCGTCTCGGCACTGGCGACCTTGACGGACGAGAAGCCGCGAGAGGCGCGGTAGGGTCTCCGAGGCGTAGGAGGAGCCACATGCAACGGCGGCGTTTATACTCGGCACAATGCGCAGCCGGGTGGCCGAGACGCTCAAACAGGAACAGCGCGACCGGTTCGCGGCGATGACGCCCGACGAGCGCGCCGCTCTTGCACTCCGCCTCGGCGAGGAGTGGCTCGCCGACACGATGGCTCGCGACCATCTCGATCGCCGCACGGCACTGGAAGTATTGCGTCGGTCGCGGCAAGCCGGACGAAAACCATCACGCTCGATGGACCGCCGCGATGTTCCTTGAGCTCGTCGTCCACACCCTCGAATCGATGGGAGCACCCTATGCGGTCATCGGCGGACAAGCGGTGGCGATGCGGGGACATCCGCGGCTGACGGTCGACTACGACTTCCTCACGACAGACCGACGCGTCTTCGACCATGAGGTCTGGAGCAATCTCCAAAAGAAGGGCGCAACCATCGACGTTCGCAAAGGCGATCGCGACGATCCGCTGGCGGGCGTGGTTCACATCGCGCTCGAAGAGCGAGAGGCGGATGTCGTCGTCGCGAAATGGAACTGGGAACTGGCCGTGATCGAACGGGCCGAGAGGCTGACGCTGCAGGGAGTCGAGGTCCCGGTTCCACGGACAGGCGATCTCATTCTGTTGAAGCTCTCAGCCGGCGGATACCTCGACCTGCAGGACGTACACGCGCTGCTACACGCCGGCAATCGCGAGCAATTGATCAGGGAAGTCGACCAATTCATCGGCGCGCTGTCGCACGATGCGCAGGAGGCCTGGAAGCGCATCGTGACGGGCTGACGTCGCGTACAGGCGTTCCTCCGGCACCCCTGCCGGGGTGCACCATGGAGAGACGATTGAAACCGGTGGCGGCGCGCCATTCGGCGCTTGCCACCGGCTACCCTCCGCCACGCCTCCGGCGTGCACTGCAGCAGGCCTGGTATGGAGTGCGGGAACGCGAGTTACCGCTTTGACTGTTTTTGTTCGTCCTGCAACGCGAGAGTGCACCAGCCCTGGCTTGCTGCACGAACAGAAGCAGTCAAAGCGGTAACTGGCGTTACCGCACTCCATATCTACAATTCCCGACATGCAAGCCATCCTCGCTCTCGACCAGGGAACGACTTCCTCGCGCGCCATCCTGTTCGACGCAGGCGGCAACGTGCTGGCGGTGGCGCAGCGCGAGTTCCAGCAGGTTTATCCGGAGCCGGGGTGGGTGGAGCATGACGCGGCGGAGATCTGGTCGACGCAGATCGGGGTGGCGGCGGAGTGCATTGCCAAGGTGCGCGGGGTGGAGGTCGCGGCGATTGGGATCACGAATCAGCGCGAGACCACCGTCGTCTGGGATCGCACCACCGGGAGGCCGGTGGCGAATGCGATCGTGTGGCAGGACCGGCGAACCGCGGCCTATTGCGATGAGTTGCGGGCGGCGGGACAGGAAGAGCTGTTCCGTGCGCGGACCGGGTTGCTGCTGGATGCGTATTTCTCGGGGACGAAGTTGCGCTGGCTGTTGCGCGGGCGCGATCCGGCGAATCTCGCGTTCGGGACCGTCGATTCGTGGCTGATCTGGAACCTCACCGGCGGGCGGACGCACGTCACCGACGTCACGAACGCGTCGCGCACGCTCATGTTCGACATCCATCGCGGCGAGTGGGATGACGAGCTGCTGGCGATTCTCGAGGTGCCGCGGCACATGCTCCCCGAGGTGCGGGGGTCGAGCGAAGTCGTGGCGCGGACGGCGGACAGGTTGCCCGTTCCGGCAGGGATTCCGATCGCCGGGATCGCGGGGGATCAGCAAGCGGCGCTTTACGGCCAGCGCTGCACGCGCGCGGGGATGGTCAAGAACACCTACGGCACCGGGTCGTTCATCGTGATGAACACCGGCGGGACGGCGGTGCGGTCGGCGCACGGGCTTCTGTCGACCATCGCCTGGAAGATCGGCGACGTGACGCAGTACGCGCTGGAAGGGAGCATCTTCGTCACCGGTGCCGCGGTGCAGTGGTTGCGCGACCAGCTCGGGATCATCAGGACAGCCGCGGAGGTCGAGCCGCTCGCGGCGTCAGTCGAGGACACCAACGGCGTGGTCTTCGTCCCCGCCTTCACCGGCCTCGGCACGCCTCACTGGGACGGGTACGCCCGAGGCACGATCGTCGGCCTCACCCGCGGCGCGAACGCGGCTCACATCGCCCGCGCCACGCTCGAAGCCATCGCATTGCAGACGGTGGACGTGCTGGAGGCGATGCGCCGCGATTCCGGGATCGCCCTCACCGAACTGCGCGTCGACGGCGCCGCCACGGCGAACGATCTCCTGATGCAAATGCAGGCCGACTTGGCCGGCATCCCGGTACTACGCGCCCGCGCGCACGAATCGACCGCCCTCGGCGCGGCGTATCTGGCGGGACGCGCGGTGGGGTTCTTCGGGGACGTCGAGTGGTCGGCGGATCGCACGTTCGAGCCGCGGCTCAGCCAGGACGAGCGCGCATCGAAGCTGGCCACATGGAGAAGAGCGGTGGAACGCGCGAGAGCGTGGGCCTAAACCTGAGTATCCTCCGCGCAACTTCAGAACATCGCCGCGACTCCTGAGTGACTACAATGCAATCCCGAGTCTCGCCGCACGACTCCCGAGTCTCGCCGCGCGACTCCCGAGTCTCGCCGCACGACTCCCGAGTCTCGCCGCACGACTCCCGAGTCTCGCCGCACGACTCCCGAGTCTCGCCGCGCGACTCCCGAGTCTCGCCGCGCGACTCCCGAGTCTCGCCGCACGATTCCCGAGTCTCGCCGCACGACTCTCGAGTCTCGCCGCACGACTCCCGAGTCTCGCCGCGCGACTCCCGGGTCTCGCCGCGCGACACCTGAGTCGCTCCGCGCGACACCCGAGTCGCTCCGCGCGATTCGCGAGTCTCGCCGCGCACATAATGCAGCGCCATGATCGAGTACCACCGCGAGCTCCTCGCCGACGAAAAGCGGACGCTCGCCTATCGCGAGGCCATTCGCCAGACCGTCAAGCCGGGCGACGTCGTGGTCGATCTCGGCGCCGGCTCCGGCATCCTCTCATTTCTCGCCTGCGAGGCGGGTGCGGCGCACGTCTACGCGATCGACAGCGGCCACATGGCCGACGTCGTGACCTATCTGGCGCGCCACCTCGGCCTCTCCGACCGGGTGACCGTCTTCCACGAGCTCTCCACGAAGGTGGAGCTGCCGCGCCGCGCCGACGTGCTCGTGACCGAGACCATGGGCTCCCTCGGGTACGACGAGCAGATGCTCGGCTACATCCTCGACGCCCGGAAACGCCTCCTCCGCGAGGGGGCGGCGATCGTCCCCCGCAGCGTGGCGCTGCACATCCTGCCCGTCGAATTGCCGGAGATCTACAAGCGGCACATCGACTTCTGGCGCGAACCGCTGTACGGGTTCGATCTCAGCCCGATGCGCTTTTTCGCCTCGAACTCGCTCGGGTACGTGCAACTCGACCCCGCGGCCGGCATCGCCGCCGAGGCGCAGCTCATCGACGTCGACTTTGCGACGCACGAGACCACGCTCGTCTCGGGACGGACCACGTTTGTGGCAGAGCGCGATGCGACCGTGCACGGCTTCGGCGCGTGGTTCACGACCACGCTGGCCGAGGGGGTGTCGTTCTCCACGCGGGAACCGCGGGCCACGCACTGGGCGCAGGTCTTCCTGCCGCTCGAAGTCCCGCTGACCGTGGTCCGCGGCGGTGAGATCCGGCTCGAGTTGGAGACCGACGACGGCAAGGTGTGGCGCTGGCGCGG
This sequence comes from Thermoanaerobaculia bacterium, assembly GCA_035630815.1. Taxonomy (GTDB): domain Bacteria; phylum Acidobacteriota; class Thermoanaerobaculia; order Gp7-AA8; family Gp7-AA8; genus QHVT01. The sequence continues at coordinate 49,612 of DASQJY010000026.1, read as the reverse complement.
GACCGTGGCGGAAGCCGAATTCGACCAGATGACCCGCTTCGCCGCGCCCCCTTGCGTCATCGGCTGACGCGATGCGCATCGCGTTGAAATAACTTTCTTGATACCATCGCCGGACGAGGTCCGGAATCCCGATGACGAAGACACGCCTACGCGCGCTCGCGCTCGCCCTGCTTTGCCTTTCCTCCAGTTCCCTCTTTGCCGCGGAAGTGTGGGACGGCGCGCCGTTCGCGTCCGACCCGCAAGCGCTGCTCGCGGCAGCGGAAGCGGTGAAGCCGGCCAAGCCGGAGGAAGGCGTGATCGTGCTGCTCGACGAAGCGACGGTCACCTTCGACGAGAAAGGGCACTCCACGCGCGTCGAGCGGCTCATCTACCGCGTGCTGGACGAGAGCGGCGTCGAGAACTGGTCGACCATCGACGCGTACTGGTCGCCCTGGTACAACCAGCGTCCGGAAGTCGACGCGCGCGTGGTGACGAAAGACGGCGCGGTGCATCGCCTCGACCAGCGCTCGTTCGGGACCGACGACGCCGAGGACGAGCCGGCCATGTTCACCGACACGCGCATCCTCAGCGGGCCGCTGCCCGCGGTGGCGCCGGGGTCGGTCGTCGAGCAGCTGGTCACGTATCGCGAGCGCAACCCGCTCTACGACGCCGGGGTCGCGGCGCGGCACCAGTTCGGGCGCTGGGTCGAATCGCGCCAGTCGCGCCTCACGCTGTCGTATCCCGCCGCGGTGCCGGTGCGCCTCGTGAACCGGACCAAGCCGGAGATCCAGCCACGCAGGTCGGACGCGAACGGCATGACCCAGCTCGTGTTCGAGACCGGACCGCGTCCGGCCATCGAGCCGTCGGAGTGGAACCTCCCCACCGACGTCACCACCGCGTCCTACGTCGCCTGGTCGACCGGCAAGTCGTGGCAGGACGTGGCGAAGCGGTACTCGCAGATCGTCGACGAGAAGATCGGCGACGGCAGCGCGGTGGCGAAGCTGACGCGCGACACCGTCGGAAACGCGAAAGAGCCGCGCGAGATCGCGGCGCGCATCCTGGCCGCCGTCGAGCGCCACATCCGTTACGCCGGCGTGGAGTTCGGCGAAGGGTCGATCATCCCCCGCACCCCTGCCGAGACGCTGAAGAACAAGTACGGCGACTGCAAGGACAAGGCGACGCTGCTCGTGGCCATGCTGCGCCAGGCCGGCGTCCCCGCGCACACGGTGCTGATCCGCGCCGGCGCCGGGTTCGACGTCGAGCCCGACCTCCCCGGCCTCGGGCACTTCAACCACGTCATCGTCATCACCGAGGGGGCGGACCCGATCTGGATCGACCCCACGGACGAATTCGCGCGCGCGAACGAGCTCCCCGACTCCGACCAGGGACGCCTGGTGCTGATCGCGAAGAACGACACCACGGAGCTCGTGCGCACGCCGCTGTACGACTCCTCGGCCAACCGCACCATCGAGACGCGCGAGTTCCGCCTCGTCGAGGACGGGAAGGCGTTCGTCACCGAGACCAGCGAATACCACGGCAGCGACGAGCGCTCGACCCGCCGCTACTACACCTCGAACGACAAGAAGGGTCTCGGCGACGGCCTGAAGACGTACGCCGAGCAGGCCTACCTCGCGAAGAAGCTCGCGAAGTGGGAGACCGGCGACACGCACGACCTCAGCAAACCGTTCCGCATCCACATCGAGATGACGGAAGCCGGCCGCGGCCTCACCAGCGCCGGGGAAGCGGGCGTCGGCATCTTCTACAGCCGCCTCGTGGGCGACCTGCCGGCGGAGCTGCACCGCGACGTCGAAGAGGAAGAACAGGACGAGGAGACGCCGGAGGACGAGCAGTTCAAGCCGCGCGTGCACGACTACGTGTTCGCGAAGCCGTACGTGCTGGACATGCGCTACCGCATCCTCCCGCCGCCCGGCTACATGGTGCGCAACCTCCCGGAGAGCGAGACCGTGAAGGTGGCGTCGGCCACGCTCACGAAGACGTTTGAGGTGCAGGACGACGGCGTCGTCCTGGCCGACTTCCGTTTCGACTCCGGTCCGCGCCGCATCACCGCCGCGCAGTTCGAAGCGCTGCGGAAGGAAGTGGTGAAGCTGAACGACCAGCCGGCGCTCATCCTCTACTTCGACCAGCTCGGCAAGAAGCTGCTCGACCAGGGCGAAGTCGGCAAGGCGGTCGCGGAGTATCGCCGCCTCTCGACACTCCATCCGAAGGAAGCGCTGCACCACACCGAGATCGCACGCGCGCTGCTCGCCGGCGGCATGGGTGCGGCGGCGCGCCGCGCCGCGAGGAAGGCCATCGAGGTCGAGCCGGAGTCGGCGAAGGCCCACGCCACCCTCGGCTGGGTGCTGGCGAACGACCTGATCGGACGCGAGCTGCGCAGCGGCGCCGACGTCCCGGGCGCCATCACGGCGTACCGGAAGGCGAAGGAGCTCGATCGGGACGACCTCAACACGCGGGCCGAGCTCGCGATGATCCTGCAGCACTCCGACACCGGCGTCCGCTACGGCGACACGGATCGGATGAACGAGGCCATCGCCGAGTACGTGTCGATGAAGCAGGAGCTCGAGGACGCGGACGACGCGGCCATCGATCGCGAGCTGATGCCGCTCTACGCGCGCACGCAGCGCTGGGCGGACCTGAAAGCGCTGCTCGCCGAGAGCACCGAGACGAACGTGAAGGAGTCGTACAAGCTCGTCGCGACGGCGGCCACCGAGGGGAGTGCGGCAGCGGTCGCGGCCTCCGCCAGGCTCGAGCCGGCGAAGCGCCGCGACATCCAGTCCCAGGCGGGCGGCATCCTGGTCGTGCTGCGCGAGTACGCCGCGGCGGCGGACCTGCTCGGCGCGGCCGCGCAGGGCGCCCCGAACGCAGCGGCGCTGCGGCAGCAGGCGGACATGGTCCGCAAGGCCATGCGCCACGAGCTGTTCAAGCACGACCCTCAGGACGCGAAGTCGGTCCTCCGCAGCGCGTTCCTCGACGTCTTCAAGGGCGCGACCTCCGAGGAGATGAACAAGTACGCCACGCTCGACGTGGCCGAAGTCTTCAAGGAAGACGGACTGCGCGACAAGGCGGTAGGCGGGCGGCGCAGCACCGCCGAGCAGCGGCAGGGGAAAAAGGCGATCAAGAAGAAGGACATCACCGTGAACCTGATGGCCGACCTCGCGCTGAGCGCGATCGACATCACCCAGGACGGCGATGAGCCGGTCGGCTACCGCCTGCGCGGACGGACGCCGGGCGCGCAGGGGGGCGACTTCACGGCGTACCTAGTGAAGGAGAACGGCGAATATCGCCTGGCCGGCTTCGACACCTCCCCTTCCGGCCTGGCGCTGCGCGCGTTCCGCCTGGCGGAGAAGAACGACGTTGCGACCGCGCGCCGCTGGCTCGACTGGGCGCGCGAGCACGTCTCGGGCGGAGGCGACGACCCGGTGGCCTCGGAGCCGTTCGCGGCGGTCTGGACGCGCGGACGCGAGGCGACCATCGACGAGGTGCGCCTCGCCGCCGCGGTGCTGCTGCCGGACACGAAGAAGTCGTCCGAGCTCGCGCTGCCGGTGCTGACCGCCGCGCGTGCGACCGCGGCGCCGGACGTCCAGTGGCGCATCGACCAGGCGCTGCTGACCGCGTACGTCTCGCTGGAGAAGTGGCCGGAGGTGCTGGCCACGGCGGAGCGGCTGGTGGAGCGCTTCCCCGACTCGGGCCAGGCGTTCCGCCACGTCTACTTTGCGCTGAGCAAGCTCGATCGCGACGCCGAGGTGCCGAAGCGCGCCCTGGCGCGCCTCGAGAAGTATCCCGGCGACATGGCCGCGCTGCAGGTCCTCGGCGAGCACGCGCTGGAGCACGGCCACTACGCCGACGCCGCCCGCTACTTCGCCGGCGTCCTCGATCGCACCAGCGCCACCCCCGGCGACTACAACCAGCACGCCTGGACCGCCATCTTCGCGAACGAGAACCTCGAGAAGGCCATCGAGGAAGCCCGTCACGCGGTGACCAAAGCGCCGGAGAGCTACGCCATCCTGAACACGCTCGCCGTCCTCTACGCCGAGCACGGCCAGTCGACCGAAGCCCGCGAAACGCTCCTGCAGAGCGTCGACAAGCACGAAGACGACGAGATCCAGCCCTCGGACTGGTACGTCGTCGGCCGCATCGCCGAAAACTACGGCATCAACGACGCCGCCATCGAGGCCTACCAGAACATCGAGAAGCCAAAGGAACGCGTCAGCGGCACGACGTGGGAGCTCGCGCAGGCGAGGTTGAAGGAGTTGAAGCGGTAGGCAAACGACAGTATGGAGTGCGGTGACCGCAGTCACCGCTTTCCCTCTGTGCCCGACGCGGCACGCGTGCAGCTCCGAGGCACGCAGGAAAAGCGGTGACTGCGGTCACCGCACTCCATATCGCTGGCCGCATCCGCCATCGCCCGGTGACGCCCAGTCCCACCCAGATGACGTCACCGCCCAGAAACGCCCGTAAAACCCCCGTTTTTCCCGGCAAGCCGTCCGCATAGAATGCCGCGCAACGGAGGTCGTCCAAACATGCGTCGCGCAATCATTGCGTTTCTTTTCATCGTTTCGACATTCGCCTTTGCACAGGGCACGTGGACGCCGCTGCAAGGCGGCGGGTGCATCGGCGGGAGGAACGCCGGGTGTAACAGCAAGAACATCCGCATCCCGCTCGAGGATCGCCCGATTCTCGCGGTGCGCCTCTCGGCGCACGACAACATCGGGCCGAAGGCCGGCGGCGCGGTGCGGGTCAAGATCGACGGGAACATCGTCGAGAACTTCGATGCCGTGAAGCGCGAGGTGAAGGTCTATCAGTACGACGTCGACGAGCTGCGCGGGCGGTTCCTGATCGTCGAGTCGGCCGAGGATGACGAGATCGAAGTCAGCCAGATCGCGGTGCTCTACGCGCCGCGCGAAGGGCGCGACGGCCGCGGGCGTGACGTCATCCGGCGCGTTCCCCGCGACCGCGGCGACGGCTGGCGGCGTTACGCGCAGGCCGATGCGTGCATCGGCGGCAACGAGTGCCGCAAGAACGGCAACCGCATCACCATCGCTCTCGAAGACCGGCCGGTCCTCGGCGTCCGCTTCTGGGCCTCGGACGAGATCGGCCCGAAAGCGGGCGGGGTGCTCAACGTGCGTATCGACGACACGACCGTCGAGTCGTACATCGACATCAAGCGCGAGGGACGGCGCCATGAGCTCGACGTCGACAACGTCGAAGGCTCGCGCCTCGTAATCGAGACCGGCTCGAACGACGAAGTGGACGTGAAGGAGATCGAGGTCCTGTACGCACGCGGGCGCCGCGGCGGCGGCGGCAACTACGGCGGTCGCGAGCTCACGCACGAAGGCGGCTGCATCGGCGGCACGGAGTGCGGCGGCAGCAAGTCCCGGATCCGCATCGCGCTGAACGGCCGCGCCGTCGAGTCGATCCGCCTCTACGCCCACGACGAAGTGGGGCCGAAAGCGGGTGGCGAGCTGCGCATCCGCATCGACGACCAGATCGTCGAGTACGCCCTCGACGTGAAACGCGAAGGGCGCACCGTCACGATCGACAGCAAAGGCGTCTTCGGCGACTACCTCTACATCGAGCCGGCCACCAGCGACGAGGTGGTGGTGAAGGACGTGCGGGTGAAGCTCGGCGATTATGACGACTAGTCACTGACAGGCGCGCGCCCCTCCGGGGCGCGCGCAACCGGCCCCATCCACCTCGATTCCGTGTTACCGTCTGTGCGGGTCCCGAGCATGTCCGCCTCTTCCACGCGTCGCCGAGCACGCCGCGCGTTTTCGCAGTGGCTGGCGTTGTGTGTCTGCTTGCTTCTCGCGCCCGGACTGCTGGCCGCGGAGCGCGGGCTTCCGCTGATCACGGTCTATCCGGCCGAGGTGCATAAAGCGGGGCCGCAGACCTTCGACATCGCGCAGGACACGAGCGGCGTCCTCTACTTCGGGAACCTGCACGGACTCCTCTCCTACGACGGCGCCTGGTGGCGGCTGCGCACGCTGCCGGACGACCAGGTCGCGCTCTCGCTCGCCACCGACGCGAAAGGGCGCGTCGCGGTCGGGATGGTCAACGACTTCGGCTGGTTCGACACCAACGCGCAGGAGTACCGCTCGCTGCTGCCGCAACTGCCGCAGGCCAGGCGGCAGTTCGGAGACGTCAACAGCATCTGCGCCACGCCGGCCGGCTTCCTCTATCTCACCGAACAAAGCGTGCTGCTCTGGACCGGCGCGAGTGTCCGTGTGATCGCCGAGATGGCGTTCGAGAGCATGCCCCGCGGCTGCTACTCCGAAGGTGCCGACGTCCTGCTGCGAGGGCCGAAAGGACTGCAGCGGTTCGACCCCGCCACGCAGCGCATCGTCCCGACGCCGCTCACGAAGCGCGTCCTGATGACCATGAAGCGCGCCGACGGGCGCATCGTCGCCGCGGTGCGGGACGAAGGGCTGGTGCTCGTCGACGCGAACGCCGTCACGCCGTTCGCGGCCGAGGCGGGGGTGTGGTTCAAAGGGAAAACCATCACCGGCGGCACGCGGCTCCATGACGGCCGGCTCGTCGTCACCACGCGCCAGCACGGGCTGGTGATCCTCACCGCGGACGGCGCGATCGAGCAGATCATCGGTGCCGACGCCGGACTCCCCGACGCGGTCCTCAACGAACCGCGTGTCGACCGCGAAGGCTCCCTCTGGCTGGCCATGGAAGGGCCGCTGGTGCGCATCGACCTCGCCTCCCCCGTCACCGTCTTCGACGCGCGGCGCGGGCTGCGCGGCGGCGCCGGCGACGTGGCCCGGCACAACGACGAGCTGTACGCCGCCATGACGCACGGCCTCTACGCCATCGACGCGCAGGGGAACGCGCGCCGCCTGGAAGGGATGCAGGAAGGCGCCTGGCGCGTGCTCGCGGTCGACGACGAGCTCCTGGTCGGCAGCGTCAAAGGCTTCTATACCGTCGACCGCAAGGGGACGCTCACTCATGCGATCGAGCGCGACGGCAGCGTCTACGATCTCTCGCGCTCCCCGAGCGACCCGTCGCGCATCTGGGTCGCGGAGGACGAAGGGGTGGCCAGCGTCCGCCGCGTGGCCGGCAAGTGGCAGCACGAAGGGATCGTCGCCGGTACGGCGCACGACATCTCCTCGGTCGTCGAGCGCAACGGCGTCCTCTGGGCCGGCACCGTCTTCAACGGCATCCTGCGCATCGAAGACCCGCGCGGTGCGAAGCCGCGCGTGCGCCAGTTCGGCTCCGGCGAGATGAACGTCTTCCCGATCGGCGGCCGGGTCGTCTTCGTCCGCGCGAACGGCGCGGTGCTGCAACTGCAGGGCGACCGTTTCGTCGCCGACCCGCTCCTCGGCCACATCAAAGCGCCGCGCGGCTTCTTCGTCGTCGCGGAAGACCCGCACGGCTCGGTGTGGATCAACTCCACGCCGCCGCGCGTGTTCGAGCGCCTCGCCGGCGGCAGCTATGCGCGCGAAGGAAAGCCGCTGGTCTCCATCACCGCGGCCGACATCCAGAACCTGCGCATCACCCGCGACGGCGTGGTCTGGTTCGCCTCCGACAAAGGGCTCTTCCGCTACGAGCCGCAGGCCACGCCCGCGCACGCCGGACCGCAGCCGGCACCGCTCCTGCGCCGCGTGGTGGCGGGAGAGAATCGCCTGCTCACCGGCAGCGACGTCCGCCTGCAGCACGACTTCGGCCGCATCCGTATCGAGTTCGCACCGGCGTCCTATCGCCCCGGCATCTCCTACCAGTACCGCCTCGACCCGATCGACGCCCGCTGGAGCGAGTGGAGCACGGAGCCGTTCATCGACTACACCACGCTGGGGGCCAGCGACTACACGTTCCGCCTCCGCGCACGCGGCCCCGGCATGATCGCGAGCGAGGAGACGCGCTGGTCGTTCTCGGTACTGCCGCCGTGGTATCGCACGAAACTGGCGACCGCACTCTGGCTGCTCCTCGCGATCGGCACCGTGGTGGCCGTGATCCGCATGCGTACGCGGACACTGCGCAACCAGGCCGAACGGCTGCGCGCGAAGGTCGCGGACAAGACCGCGGAGCTGCAGCAGACCGTGGCCCTGCTCGAGACGGCGAACGTGCAGCTCGAAGCGCTGTCGCTCGAAGACGACCTCACCGGCATCGCGAACCGCCGCTCGTTCGAGCGCGCGCTGGCCGATGAATGGAACCGCGCGCGCAGGCACGAACAGCCACTCGCGCTGATCCTGCTCGACCTCGACCATTTCAAGGAGCTCAACGACCGCCGCGGCCATCCGGCCGGCGACGATTGTCTCCGCCGCGTCGGCGCGTTCCTCGCCGAGACGATCCGGCGCAGCGGCGAGATCGTGGCCCGCTACGGCGGCGAGGAGTTCGCGATCCTCCTCCCCGGCGTCGACTCCGACGTCGCGATCCGCGTCGCCGAGACGCTCCGCGCCGGCATCGAGCACCTCGGCGTCCCCTACGGCAACGGCACCCACCGCCGCGTCACCGCGAGCTGCGGTGTCGCGTCGATGGTCCCGACCGCCAACCTGACCGCGGAGGGGCTGGTGTCGAACGCCGACCGCGCGCTGTATGCCGCGAAACACTCCGGCCGCAACTGCGTCCGCGTTGCCGATGAGACGACCACGGGGACGTGGCTGCGGGACGTCTCCGCGTAGTCCTGTCATCCTGAGCGAGGGCGGCTGGTCGGCGGGAAGCGAAGGACCCCCTGCGGTGCACGATGAGCGCGCTGTCGGAAGGGGGTCCTTCGCTTCACACCCTCCCGCCACCCTCGCTCAGGATGACAGGAGGGGCAGACGCTACAATACGGCTACCCATTCAAATGCCTCTCCCCGATCCACCACTGCAACCTGACGGGCCGGCCGATCGTGCTTTGCGCGAGAGCCAGGAGCGCTATCGCCACATCATCGAGAACGCGAACGAGATCATCTACCGCGCCGATCACAGCGGCCGGTTCACGTACGTCAACCCGGCCGCGACGCGCATCACCGGCTTCGAGGAGGACGAGCTCCTCGGCCGCAACTACCTCGACCTGATCGATCCCGACTACCGCGACGTCGCGATGCGTTTCTACGAGCATCAGTTCCGCACGCTCGAGCCGAGCACCTATTTCGAGTTCCCGATGATCACTAAGTCGGGGGCGCGGATCTGGATGGGGCAGAACGTCCTCACGGTGCTCGACGGCAACCGCGTGGTCGGCTACGAAGCCATCGCGCGCGACATCACGCAGCGGAAGGACGTCGAGGAAGAGCTCGAGCGCGCTCGCGACGCGGCGCTGCAGTCGGCGCGCGCGAAGTCCGAGTTCCTGGCGAACGTCAGCCACGAGATCCGCACGCCGCTGAACGGCGTCCTGGGGATGACCGGCCTGATGCTCGGCACGCCGCTCACGCCGGAGCAGCGCGAATACGCGGAGACGATCCGCGCCAGCGGCGAGACGCTGCTCGCGATCGTCAACGACGTGCTCGACCTCTCGCGCGTCGAATCGGGCAAGCTCACCTTCGAATCGATCGACTTCAACCTCGACGACCTCGTGGAGAGCGTGGTCGACCAGTTCGCCGCGCGCGCGGCGGCGAAGCGCCTCAAGTTCCGCACGCACTCCGCGCCCGAGGTCTGCCGCTCGCTGCGCGGCGACTCGCATCGCATCCGCCAGGTGCTGCTCAATCTGGTCGGGAACGCGCTCAAGTTCACCAGCCGCGGCGAGGTGGTGCTGACGGTGATGCAGCCGCAGTCGAGCGAAGAGCGGGTCACGCTGCGCTTCCTGGTCACCGATACCGGCATCGGCATCCCGGCCGCGGCGCAGCAACGCCTCTTCACGCCGTTCACGCAGGCCGACGGCTCGACCACGCGCAAGTTCGGCGGCAGCGGCCTCGGGCTGGCCGTGTCGAAGCAGCTCATCGAGGCGATGGGTGGCGAGATCGGGGTGATCAGCGTCGAGCATGAAGGCTCGACGTTCTGGTTCGAGCTCCCGCTGGAGAAGCAGCCGGAGGCGACCGCCACTCCGTCGCGCGAATGGGACCTGGCCGCGTTCCGCGCGCTGCTCGTCGACGCCGCGGAGGTGCACCGCAGCGGCATCGCGCGGCATCTCTCCGCGACGAAGATCGCGCTCGACGAAGCGCATAGCGCCGGCGAGGCCGTCGTCGCGGCGTACCGGCAGCAGTACGACGTGATCGTCTTCGACATGCAGCTCCCCGACGAGGACGGCCTCGCGTTCGCGCGCGCCATCCGCGGCGACCCTGCCCTCGCGCGCACGCGCCTGGTGCTGCTCACCGCCTTCGGCCGGCGGCGGCAGGACGTGACCGCGTTTCAGCAGGCGGGCATTGACGCGTTCCTGCTCAAGCCGATCCGGCGCTCGCAGCTCTGCGACGCCATCACCCGCCTCCTGCGCGGCGACAACGAGCCGGCGGTCGCGGAGGCGCGCGTCGAGACGCAGCAGGCCGCCTCCCGTGCCCGCGTGCTCGTGGTCGAGGACAACAGCGTCAATCAGCTCGTAGCGCTCGGCCAGATCCAGCGCCTCGGGCACGAATGCGTCGTCGCGGCCAGCGGGCTCGAAGCGATCGAAGTGATCCGCGACGCCCATTTCGACCTCATCCTCATGGATTGCCAGATGCCCGTCATGGACGGCTACGAGGCGACGCGCCGCATCCGCCAGATGGATGGAAAGGTCTCGCAGACCCCGATCATCGCCATCACCGCACACGCGTTGCCGGGCGAGCGCGAGAAGTGCCTCGCGGCCGGCATGAACGATTACCTCGCCAAGCCGGTGTCGCTCGAACAGCTCGGGGCCGTGATCCGCCTCTGGGCCAGCAAGCGCTCGACACCGACCCCGCCGGAGCAGAACGTCATGGAAGGAGACGACAGCCACGTCCTCGACCGCGAGCGCGTCAGCTCGTTCCTCGCCATCAGCCGCACGCAGGACGGTTTCCTGGAAGGGCTCGTCCAGACCTTCCGCGAAGACGTCCCCTCCCGCCTCGACGCCCTCCGCGCCGCCGCCTCGACCGGCGACGCCACCGATCTCGCCCTGGCCGCCCACGCACTCAAGAGCTCGAGCGGCAGCGTCGGCGCCAAGCGGATGTACGCCGTCGCCGCCTCGATCGAGCAGGCAGCGCGCGCGGGAAAACTCGACGGCGCCACCGCCGCCATCGAACAGCTCGCGGCCGAGTTCACCCGCGTCATGGTCGCGTACAACGGGATCATCCGCCGCAGCGGCCAGCATCGGGCGATCCGGTGACCCTGTCAATGACAGTCTGCTAACCTTCCCCGACTGTCCATGCAACTCGGAACTTATCGACTGATCAGCCCCCTCGGCGCCGGAGGGATGGGGGAAGTGTGGCGCGCGGAAGACACGAAGCTCCTGCGGCAGGTGGCGATCAAGATCCTGCCGCCGCAGCTGGCCGCCGATCCTGAATGGAAGGACCGCTTCCTCCGGGAGGCGCGCACGATCGCGCAGCTGAATCACCCGAACATCGCCACGATCTACGCGATCGACCAGCAGGACGAGAAGCTGTTCATCGCCATGGAGCTTATCGAAGGGGAATCGCTCGCGAGCGTCATCGCCCGAGGACCGATGATGCCGGCGGACGCGGTGCGCGTGGCCATCCACGTCTCGGACGGGTTGTCCGAGGCGCATACCAAAGGGATCGTGCACCGGGACATCAAGCCCGACAACATCATCCTCTCACCGCGCTTCGTGAAGGTCCTGGACTTCGGGATTGCGAAACAGATCGGCGGCACCGCCGATCCGGCCCTCACGCAGGGCGGCATGGTCATGGGGACGCCGCACTACATGTCCCCCGAGCAGGCCCTCGGCCGCGCCATCGACGCGCGCACCGACATCTTCTCCCTCGGCGTGGTGCTCTACGAAATGCTCTCCGGGCAGAAGCCCTTCACCGGTACGGCGGTCACGGAGCTCCTGCTGCAGATCGTGATGACCGAGCCGCGCAACATTTCGCAAGCAGCATTCGGCATCACCTCCGAGCTCGCGAAGATCGTGCGGCGCTGCATGGCCAAGCAGCCGGAAGAGCGCTTCGCGAGTTGCGACGACCTCCGCGCCGCGCTCGCAGGATCACTGAAGGAAGACCCGAGCGCGCGACGGAGGTCATCCGTGCCGACCATCGCGGTGCGCAAGGACCCGACGCCGCCGCCGGTGGCGAAAGTCGCGCCGGCCGCGGCGGCCGCCGGCACGCGGGGACGCGCGCTCATCGTCGACGACGATCCAGCCACGCGCTACCTCCTGTCCGGCATACTCTCGCGCCATCAGATCGCATGCGACGAGGCATCGAACGGCGCGGACGCGATCAAGCTGCTCAAGAGCAACGAGTACGGCTGGGTCTTCATCGACCTCCTCATGCCGCGCATCGACGGCTGGGGCGTGATCGATTTTCTCCGCTCGCACCGCGTCGACCCGTCGAAGCGCCGCACCTACGTCGTGACCGGCGTGCAGAACCAGAAGCTCAGCACGGCCGATCAGGACGTAGTCACGGGTTTGCTGTACAAGCCGATCGACGTGGCGCAGGTGGAACGGCTGGTCACTTGACGGTCCACGAATCCGCGGTCAGGTAGTAGTTCTGCCCCCGCTTGACCAGCTCACCGCGAATCGTGACCTTCTTCCCCATCGCGGCAATGAGCTTCGGTGAGAGCGTCGCTTCGTGCTTTCCCGGCAGGAGCACGAAGTCCTTGCGCGTTTTCTCGTCGATGACGGCGACCGGAATCCCGCGCTTCGCGCATTGAATCGCGCATTGCGCGTGGGCAGGACCGCCCACCCGGACTTTTCCCCAGCAATACGTTTCGACAAGCTCTCCGGTGATTGCTGTTTGCGACGGGTCACCCATGGAACGGTGCGCGAGGAACGCACCGGCGGTGAGCAGGAGGAGCGCGATGGAGGCGGACCGCCTCCAATGGATCACTGCGTTCACAATCCCTCCGGATAGACGAGGAACGTCCCTTCGCTGAACACGATGTCCTGGTCGAACCTCGTATTCGTGCGCATGACGGCGTACTTGTCGCCTTCTGTGCGTCCGTCGCTGCCGGGAGAGCGGACGGTATACGTGGAATTGGCCACCCTCACGTCGAATTCATTGCCCCAGCCGTCTTCCTTCGGAACGTTCCTGATGTACGTGGGCGTCAGTGCGCGCGCGAGGTCGCGGTGAGCAACAGGCCGCAGTTTCGTCAGATCGCCCATCTCACCGCCGCGGAGAGCGGCGTCGGCAGGAATCAACCCGTAAGTATTCTGGTCGGTGGCACGCGCCTCGAGCGCCTGCGCGAGCGTGCGCATGTCGGCCATCGTCCGTTTCTCGAAGCTTCGATTGCGCGCGATGAGGAGGTTGGGCACTGCGACAAACCCCAGCCACGCAACGAACAACGCGGCAGACAGGAGATACGGTGTCGCCTTTCGCATCGTCTTCGTCCTTTCATGAACTGGGACGAGCGAAAGGCGACAAACGTTTCAGCGCGTCAGCTGCCGAACTCCCACGCCAGCTTCTTGAACACGCGGTCGACGCGCTCCACGAGCTGCGAAATGTCCTTCTTCGCATGCGCGGCGGAGAAGAACGCGGCCTCGAGCTGCGACGGCGGGAGATAGACGCCCTCGCCGAGCATGAGGTGGAAGAAGCGGGCGAACTTCTCGCGGCTGGAGAGGTCGGCGCTGTCGAAGTCGGTGACCGGCGCTTCGGCGAAGAAGATCGTCCACATCGAGCCGACACGGTTCATCACGATCGGCACGTTGTGCTTGTCGGCAGCGGCGAGCACCCCTTTCTCGAATTCGCCGCCGCGCTCTTCGAGATCGTCGTAGATCGAGGAATTGCGCAGCACGCTCAGCGTCGCGCGTCCTGCGGCGACGGCGACCGGATTGCCGGACAGCGTACCGGCCTGGTACATCGGCCCGAGGGGGGAGACCAGCTCCATGATCTTGCGCGGAGCGCCATAGGCGCCGATCGGCATTCCGCCGCCGATGATCTTGCCGAGGGTGGTGATGTCGGGGCGGATGTTGTAACGGGCCTGCGCACCGCCGTAAGCGACGCGGAAGCCGGTCATCACTTCATCGAGGATCAGCAGCGCGCCGGTCTCGTCGCAGATCGTGCGGAGGCCTTCCAGGAAGCCCGGGTGCGGCGGGATGCAGCCCATGTTGCCGGCCACGGGCTCGACGATGATCGCGGCGAGCTCGCTCGCGTGCTCTTTGATCTGTGCGCGCACGTCGTCGAGATCGTTGTAGCGCGCGATGAGGGTGAGCTTCGCCAGCTCCTCCGGCACGCCCGCCGAATCGGGAACGTTGAATGTCGCGCTGCCCGAGCCCGCCTTGACCAGTAGCGAGTCGACGTGGCCGTGATAGCCGCCGTCGAACTTGAGGACCTTCTTGCGCCCGGTCGCCGCGCGCGCGAGCCGCAGCGCGCTCATCGTGGCCTCGGTGCCGGAATTGACGAGGCGCACCATCTCCATCGTCGGGACGGCCTGCACGATCATCTCGGCCAGCTCGATCTCGGCCGCGGTCGGCGCACCGAACGAGAAGCCGCGCGTCGCGGCTTTCTTGACTGCTTCGACGACATAACGATGGCCGTGTCCGAGGATCATCGGCCCCCAGGAGCCGACACAGTCGATGTACTGGAGGTTGTCGGCGTCGAAGATGCGCGCGCCCTGCGCCATCTCGATGAACAGCGGCGCGCCGCCGACGCCGCGAAATGCCCGCACCGGCGAGTTCACGCCGCCGGGGATGGTTTCCTGTGCACGTTGAAAGAGAGCTTCCGATTGCTTCGCCATGGTGGGGGCGGATTATAGGCGTGGGTGCGCTGACGCGCAGGTGTCGGGTATCGGGTGTCAGGTATCTGGGGTGTTTCGCCCGGGCGACAAGCCCCAGACACGTGACACCCGACACCCCGCACGTCAGTGCGGCAACACGATGTTGCGCGTCCCCACCCATACTCCCGCACGCTTCACCAGCTTCACGATCCCATCCTGCCCCTTGCGCGCTTCCGGAGTGAGCTTCGGATCGTCATCGAACAGGAACTCGTCGATCCAGAACTCGTCGTGGCCGTCGATCTTCACGGTTGGATGGATGTGGGAGGGGTCGCGGCGGCCGGGATAGGAGCCGGGGCGGATGCTCTCGATCCGGTAGCGGCCCTGGGCGTCGGTGCGGAGCCAGCCGCGGAGGTAGCCGTGGCGCTGGGCGTTGCCCGTCTCGTTGCCACGCTTCGGGTAAACGCCCTGCGCGTTGGTGTGGTAGACGTAGAGGAGGGCGTTCTTCGCGGGCGTCTTGCCGTCGCGGCGGAAGATCGTCCCGGTGATCACCATCCGCTCCCCCGGCTCACT
Source organism: Thermoanaerobaculia bacterium (assembly GCA_035630815.1). GTDB lineage: Bacteria > Acidobacteriota > Thermoanaerobaculia > Gp7-AA8 > Gp7-AA8 > QHVT01. The sequence continues at coordinate 34,351 of DASQJY010000026.1, read as the reverse complement.
CGCCGGAGCCAGGCTCACCGTCGACGCCAGCTTCGCAGGGGCCTCGGAGGTCCCGCACCACTCACAGGCCGGAAGCTGCAGCAGGAGAAACAGCAGCGCGTAGAGCATGCAGCCAGTATGCGTCCGCCGGTGAATGAGGGTGCAACACGGCTATGAACAAAAGTGGGCGAGTTGTGTCGGCGGTCAGATGTGGGTGATCTGCGCTTCCAATTGCGCGATGCGAGCGTTGATATCCGCGACCTGACTCTTCAGCTCGTCCACCTCTGAGCGGAGAGCCAACTGGTCGAGCTTACGCTCGACTGCCGTTACGCGAGTCTCGAGCGCAGAGAGGCGATTCTCGACTGCCTCCAGCCGATCCTCCACACGCTTCAGACCGGCTTTCAGGGCCTCGTAATCCGTTTCGAGGCGGTCAAACCGTTTGTAGATCGCGTCGAAGTGCGACATCGTGTCGCGCCGCAGCGTTGCGATCTCCTCGCGGAGCTCTTCCCGGCCTTCGCTGACCGTGTGCTGCAACCGTGTCAACGCGCTCAGGACAGCTTCTTCGTTCATGGAGAAATCGTACCTCGGATACCGCGCAGCTTGAAGACGTTAAGCAGGTCGTCAGCCATGGAGTCAGGCGCGGGTGATCTGCGCTTCCAATTGGGCGATGCGCGCGTTGATGTCGGCGACCTGGCTCTTCAGCTCGTCGACCTCTGACTGGAGGGCCAACCGGTCGAGCTTCTGTTCGACTGCCGTTACGCGAGCTTCGAGCGCAGAGAGGCGATTCTCGACTGCCTCCAGCCGAGTTTCCAAACGCTTCAGACCGGCTTTCAGGGCCTCGTAATCCGTCTCGAGGCGGTCAAACCGTTTGTACACCGCATCGAAGTGCGCCATCGTCTCGCGATGGCGTGCGTCAACGATCTGCTCCACGTCGTGAAAGAGATCCTGGCGGAGGTTCTGACGTAACTCGGTCAGCGCTCTCAGCACCGTTTCTTCGTTCATGAAGAAATCCTACCTCGGAAATCCACCCTAGTACGCGTTCTCGTGCCTCAACCCGTGCAGCACGGTCATGAACAGGATCTTGCAGTCCAGCAGCAGCGACCAATTCTCAATGTAGTAGAGGTCGTGCTCGATTCTCATGCGGATGGAGGTATTGCCGCGCCAGCCGTGGACCTGCGCCCAGCCGGTCATGCCGGCGCGGACTTTGTGGCGGAGCATGTAGTGAGGGAACTCGGCGCGGAACTGTTCGACGAACTCCGGCCGCTCCGGACGCGGGCCGATCACGCTCATGTCGCCGACCAGGACGTTCCAGAGCTGCGGGAGCTCGTCCAGCGACCAGGCGCGGATGAAGCGGCCGACGCGCGTGCGCCGCGGGTCGTCTTTCTCCGCCCACACCGCGCCGGTCTCCGCCTCGGCGCCGACGCGCATGGAGCGGAACTTCACGATCTCGAACGGCTTCCCGTCCAGGCCCATGCGCATCTGGCGGTAGAAGATCGGCATCCGGTCTTCCAGCCAGATTGCGATCGCCACCAGCAGCATGATCGGCGACAGGAGGATCAGCGCCGAGCCGGCGACGACCAGGTCGAACGCGCGCTTCACGAAGCGGCTCCCTCCCTCCAGCGGCGTCTCGGAGAGATTGATGGTGGGCAGGCCGTCGAGGTCTTCGACGCGCGAGCGCAGCACCATGAACTGCAGGAGGTCGGGGACGACGTGGATGGAGAGGCAACTGCGCACCAGCCGGTCGAGCAGCGCCATCATGGCCTGTGACGACGCATGCGGCAACGCGACGAAGACGTGGTCGATCCGCTCGCGGGCGATGACGGTTTCGGCCTCGGCGATCGTGCCGAGGCATAAGAGGTTCGGGATCTCCCCCTCATCGCCGTTGCGGAGATAGCCGGCCACGTGGAAGCCGAGCTGGTTGCGGTGTGCGTTCATCCGCTCGAACACGGCGCGGGCCAGCTCGCCGTTGCCGGCGATCAACACGCGGTCGAGGTCCTTGCCGGCGCGGTGGCGTCTCAGCACGACCGCGCGCACGAGCCAGCGGCCGAGGATCGTGAAGACGATGGAACAGACCAGGAAGAACGCCAGCGTGGCGCGGGAGTACGGGACGATGTGGCTCTGCGCGGGACGGACCCAGAGCAGGATGCCGGAGAGGATGATGGTGGCCACCACGGAGCCGATCGCCACCGTGACCGCCTCCTCCGCCCGGCCCCGCGCGGTGCGGATGCGGTAGAGCCCCTGCACGGCGAACGCGATCGGGAAGACGAGGGTGATGATCGGCAGGAGCATCCCGTAGGTCGCGAGGTCCTGCTGCCCCTTCGTGACCGGGATGACCTCGAACTGGAAGCGCAGCGCCCAGGCGCAGAGCATCGCCAGGTTCGACGCCAGGACGTCGTTGACCAGGTAGACCGATGCGAGTGCTCTGTGTTTTTTCTCGATCACTTAGGTAAAGGCTCTCAGGAGAGCACCGAATTTCTCGTCGAACACGGCGCGGGAAAACGTCCGCGCGTGAGCGCGCAGGGCCGCCCGATCCCACTGGTGCGACTCGACTTCGTCGAGGGCGCGCCGAAGCGAGTCTACACTCGGCTGCGAGAAGAAAATTCCTGTCCTGCCGGGCTGCACCGAGTCGAGCACGCCTCCTTCGCCGAGCGCGACCACCGGCGTGCCGAGAGCCATCGCCTCGAGCGGCGTGATCCCGAAGTCCTCCACGCCGGGGAGGATGAGGCTCCGGGCACGCGCGACGCGGTCGATGATCGCTTCCCTCGATACGGCGCCCAGGATCTCGACGTTGTGTCCGCCGCGGGCCCTCAGCTCCATGAGCAGCGGACCTCCTCCGATGACCACCAGCTTGCGCCCGCTCGCAACGGCGGCGGCGACGGCGAGGTCGACCTTTTTGTAGGGGACGAGCGCCGAGACCACGAGGTGGTAATCGCCGCGCGTGCTCTCCAGCGGAGGGGCGAAGAACGCGTCGTCGACGAAGGGATGGATTACCTCGGCGTCGCGGTCGTAGTAGCGGCGGATGCGCTCGCGCACGAAGCTCGAGTTGGCGACGAACTTCGTCACGCCGGCGGACGTCTTCACGTCCCACCGCCGCAGCCAGGGGACGATCGAGACCATCGCGGCGCGCCGGAGCGGCTTCGAGCGGGGGAAGTAATCGTCGAAGCGGTCCCAGATGTAGCGCATCGGGGTGTGGCAGTACGAGAGGTGCGGCTTTCCTTTCGCGTCCACCCCCTTCGCGACGCAGTGGCTCGACGACACGACCAGGTCGAAGCCGCTGAGGTCGAGCTCGCGCGCGGCGCGCGGATAGAGCGGGAGGAGGTGGCGGTAGTCGCCGGCGCGCATGGCCAGCGGCTGCAGCGACGAGGTGTGGATCGTGCGCGCCTCGATCTTCGGCGACATCGTGCCCCGGAAGTGAAAGAGGGTGAACAGCTCCGCCTCGGGCAGGAGGTCGAGGATCGCTTCCAGCACCGCCTCGCCGCCGCGCATGCCGGTGAGCCAGTCGTGGATGACGGCGACCCGGCGCGTCATCTCTTCTTCGGCGCCTTCGGCTCGGGAGTGGAGGCGAGCGGGTACTCGTCGCTCGCCGCGCAGGCGTCACAGATGTGGTCGTTGCGGAAGTACTCCTCCGCCGCGATCGAGGCCAGGCACCTCGTGCAAACGTGCTTTCCGGTGCGCTCCGTCAATGCGCGCGGCGGCGGATCTTCGTGCATGAGGCGCAAATGATAGCTAATGTCTCTAGTCAGCCGTTCGCGCACCCGGTAGCCTCCGCAGCGAAAGGAGATGTATTGATGTCTATTCAACGATCCCTGCTGTTCGTCGCAGTTCTCCTCCTCACGGCGTTTCCGGCGTTTGCGTCCTGTACCCAGGGCGACTGCCTGGTCGGACCCTGCATCTGTCTCCGGTGGACAGGTGACGTGTCGTTCTCCGACACCAGTTGCGGGCTCTGGGACTTTACCGGGACGGGCACACGCGCCTCGAGCGGATCGCAGTACTACGGTGAGATCGCCTCCGGCATCGGCACCGTCGAACAGGAGCTCTGGGGCGGCGGCACCGGCACCGAGGTGGAAGTGCAAGTCGACGTCACGATCGTGCCCGGCAATCCCGTCGGCAACGAAAGATTGATCGTCGAAGTGCGGTCGCTCAGCGGAACGCTGCTGGAGACGCTCGACATCATCGACGCAGACGAGGGCTCCGGGTACCGCGAGTACCACACGTCCGGATACAACCAGGACGTCATCCTCCGGTTCCGCCGCGGCACGGGCCTCAACGACAGCGACTCGGTCTTCCGGGTCGACAACGTCGCGTTCTGGGTCTGCGGCGTCTGAGCCTCACGCACGATACGATTGCGGCGGCGCCACGCCGCCGCAATCATTCATGCTGCTCCTCTTCCGCTTTCTCTACGTCATCGTGCGCAGCCGCTTCCGCTCGCGCCTCGGTCCGCTCGACGAGTCGGTGGTGCGCTTCACCGTGCTGCCGCATGACTGCGACCTGAACTTCCATCTCAACGCCGGCCGCTTCGTCAGCTTCATGGACATCGCCCGCGTCGAGCTGATCGGCCGCACCCGCCTCCTGGGCATGCTGCTGCGCCGCGGCTGGCGTCCGGTCATGGGCGGCTGCGTGGTCCGCTATCGCCGCTCTATCCTGCCGTTCGAGCGCTTCGACATCCGCACGCGCGTGGTGGGGTGGGACGAGAAGTGGATTTACGTCGAGCACGTCGTCGAGAAGGACGGCGAGTTCTGCGCGATCGGGCACATGCGCACGGTCATCCGCGGCCGGAACGGCACCATCGCGCCGCAAGACGTGCTGGCGCTGCTGAAGCTCGACGGGCTCGAATCGCCGGCGCTGCCGGAGTTCGTGCAGCAATGGCGGACCTCCGAGGACCAGCGGTGAAGCGGGGGGAGAAAGCGAAGCGGATCGGGGAGATCCTGGACGAGCTCTATCCGGAGCCACCGATCCCGCTCCAGCACCAGGATCCCTTCACGCTGCTCGTGGCGGTGCTCCTCTCCGCGCAGACCACCGACGCGCAGGTGAACAAGGTCACGCCCGCCCTCTTCACCCGCGCCTCCACGCCACAGGCGATGGCCCGGCTGAGCGCCGAGGAGATCCTGGGCTGCATCCGCGCCTGCGGCCTGGCGCCGACGAAGGCGAAGAACGTGAAGAAGCTGGCGGAGACGCTCGTGGCCGAGCACGCCGGCGAGGTCCCGCGCGACATGGAAGCGCTGGAACGCCTCCCCGGCGTCGGCCACAAGACCGCCAGCGTGGTCATGTCGCAGGCCTTCGGCGAGCCGGCGTTCGCGGTCGACACGCACATCCACCGCCTCGCACACCGCTGGCGCCTCTCGAACGGGAAGAACGTCGAGCAGACGGAACGCGACCTGAAGAAGGTCTTCCCGCGCGAGGAGTGGGCGCACCGCCACCTGCAGATCATCTATTTCGGACGGGAGTACTGCCCGGCGCGGGGACATGTGGTGGAGGAGTGTCCGATCTGCTCGTGGGCCGCGTGAGTGAGATATGGACTGCGGTAACGCCAGTTACCGCTCTTACTGACTCTGTTCGTTCCTCGCGGCGAAGAGCGTCCGCCGAACAGTACGGTTTTCGCGCAACGCGCGAACAAAACCAGTCAGAGCGGTAACTGGCGTTACCGCACTCCATATCGAACCAGCAACCAGCAACCAGCAACGAAAATAACTAAGTCGCGTACAATACACCGCGTCCCGTGCGTCCCAAGCTGCTCCTCCTGATCGCGCTGCTCTCCGTGCCGCTTTTCGCGGCCGAATTCGACGTCCGTCCCGCACCCTCCTGGGTCGACCCGCTGGAAGTGCTCACCAACGTGGTGGTGGCGAAGCAGAACGTCCGCTGGGGGATCTACGACATCCTCAGCGATCACCAGGTCCGCAACGGGTCCGAGTATCGCCGCACCGTGCGCAAGGTGCTCTCGTCGAGCGGCGTGCAGAACGCGTCGGAGCTGGAGCTCGACTTCGATCCGTCGTTCGAGCGGCTGGTGCTGCACGAGATCACGCTCATCCGCGACGGCGTCGCCTACGACGCGCTCGAGCGCGACACGATCCGCGTCATCGACAAGGAAGACGACGCGGCGAACCGCATCTATGACGGCCAGCGCACCGCGCTCATCTTCCTGCGCGACATCCGTCCCGGCGACGTCCTCGACTACTCCTGGTCCGTCAACGGCGCGAACCCGATCCTCGGCGGGCGCTACACGGACGAATACGACCTCAGCTCCGGCGTCCCCTCGCGCCACATCCGCCATCGCCTGCTCTGGCCGAAGAACCGCGACGTGAAATGGCGCGGTGCGCAGCCCGTCAGTACGGCGAACGGCGACGAGCTGACGTTGGTCTGGGAAGCGAAAGATGTCCCGGCGCTCGACGTCGAGGACTCGATCCCTTCCTGGTACGAGCCGTGGCAGTCGGTGCAGGTCTCGGAGTTCGCGTCGTGGCACGACGTGGCGCTCTGGGCGAACGCGATGTTCCAGCTCGACGAGCGCTCGCTGCTGGAAGTGCGCGAGCTCGCGAACGAGCTCCGCGCCGCGCACAGGACGCGCGACGCGCAGATCACCGCCGCGATCCGCTTCGTACAGGACGACATCCGCTATCTCGGCCTGGAGATGGGGCGCAACTCGCACCAGCCGCATCAGCCGTGGGAAACACTCGACGCGCGCTGGGGCGACTGCAAGGACAAGTCGCTCCTGCTCGTCGCGCTCCTGCGCGAGCTCGGCCTCGAGGCGTATCCCGCGCTGGTGAACACCCGCCTGCAGCACCGGCTCGAGCAGCGCCTCCCCTCCCCCTTTCTCTTCGATCACGTCATCGCGCAGGTCATCGACGGCGGCCGCACGTACTGGGTCGACGGCACGATCTCCGACCAGGGAGGAACGCTGGCCGCGATCGACACGCCGAGCGACGGCCGCGCCCTGATCGTCCGTCCGGAGACCACCGCCCTCGCGAGAGTGCTCACCACCGCGAAAGCGGCCACGCGTGTCGAGCATACGTACACGACCACGAAATACGACGCCCCGGCGCTGCTGGAAGTGCGCACCACGTACAGCGGCGGCGACGCGGACGCGAAACGCTCCGAGCTGGCCACGCTGTCGATCGAGGATTACGCGCACGCGCGCATCAACAGCCTGGCCATCGACCAGCCGAAGATCGAGGCGGACGGTTCACCGGCCGTGGCTGACGACCGGCTGAACAACGTGCTCATGGTGACGGAGCGCTACCGCATCCCGGGACTCTGGAACGACGGCCACTGGGTCTGGTACCCACGCGTGCTGGAGTCGAACCTCGTGCGCCCCGACACGATGATCCGCGAGATGCCGCTCGCCTTCGCCTTCCCGCTGAACGTGGAGCAGGTGGTTCGCTTCAACCTCCCCGAGGAGATGAACGTCGAGAAAAGCACCTCGGTGACGGAGACGCCGACGTTCCGCTACGAGTACGACGTCGACAGCAACGGGAAGACCGTGACGATCCGCCAGTCGCTGGTATCGCGGCGCGATTCGATCGACGCGCAGGACGTCGCCGATCACCTGACCAAGCTCAACGCGATCTGGAGCGAGATCGGCTACCGCCTCGCTCCTCCCGGCGCGCGCACCAACACCGTCGCCGAGACGGGCAGCGGAGCGCGCTGGGGCCTCGGCCTGTTCCTCGTGGCGATGTTCGTCGGCATTTGCGTGCTGCTCGCCACGCGCAAGCCGACGCGCACCGCGCCGCCGCGGACGACGTTCCTCCCCGGTGAAGCTCCGGTGTCCGCGGTCGCCGTACACGGCCCGCACGATATCGATTCCGTCCTCGCCGGCCGCTCCTGTCCCTGCGGCGGCCGCGCCTACTCCAATCCCGACACGCAACACGCCCGCTACGCCGAGCGCGAGCTCGTCATCGTGACGAGGCACTGCGGCGCATGCGGGCGGGAGCAGAGTCTGTACTTTACGGCCGCGTGAGCAACGTCCGCGTCGAGCCGTCCGCGAGCTTCACCACCTTCGGCACCATCCCCTCGCCGACCCTCACCGCGGGCGCACCGATCGAGCCGAGCCCCTGCTCCGGCACCACGAACACGTTCGCGGCGTCGCGGGCCCAGGTGTACGTCACGGTGGCGGGGCTGACGAATGCCGCGGGTGCGGCGACGGCCTGTTCGAGGATGCCGTTGGCGCCTCGCTGGATGGCGGTCCAGTTCTCGCCGTCGCGGCGGTAGCGGGTGCGGATCATCTTCGCGGCGCGGGTGGTCACTTCGACGGACGCCGGCGAGGCCCAGGTCTCGATCGTGGAGCCGTCGCGCTTCGAGATCACGCTGTGCGCGACGTGGCCGCCGCCCGGTTTCTCGTACAGCTCGAAGACCTCCGTGCCAACGGTGCGCCTCCGCGCGTCACGCAGGAGATACGTGCCGGAGGAGAGGAGTGCACCGCGCTCCATCCGGCCGGGATGCCGCTTCGGCGTGCCGGCGATGATGTCGCAGACGTCATCTTCGACGGTGGCGTTCGCGGGCGTCTCGATCATCCGGCCGAGCTCGCGGCCGCCGTCCTTCACGATCACGGTCGGGACGTTCGTGATGTTGCGGCCGGCGATGACATCCATCGGCTGCAGGAACTCGGCGTCGATGCCGATCAGCTCCACGGAGATGTTCGGATTGCCGGCCGTGGCGATGGACTTGAGGAGCCGCGGCACGTGCTGGCGCGAGTCGCCGCACCAGGTCGCGAGCACGACCTCCAGCGTCACCGGCTGGTCGATCTTCCGCAGCCGCTCCACGAGCGCGCCGTCGGGCTGGTAGTGATCGGCGATGGCGCGCCAGACGGGCGCTGTCTCCCACAGCTCGTCGATGGTCATCGAGCCGGCCTTGCTCTGGTGCGGCGCGACGAGGATGGTCTTCCCTCCGACGCTGGCGAGATACGTCGTCCCGCTCCTGACGAGCGTTCCGGCCGCTTCCTGCGGCAGCTCGCCGGAGGTGGCCTTGGTGCGGTCGGCGTTGAATTCGAAGGCCGCCTTCGCGGCGCGCGCGACGGACTGCTTCTCGGGATCGAGGAGCAGCACCTCTTCCCCGCAGACGACCGCGACCATACGCGGCGAGGAGGTGGAGAGCGTCTGCGCAGTACGCTCGAGCCTGCCGTCGATGTAGACGTCGCGAATGCCGTCTCTCCATTCGCGCGGCGCAGGGGTGGCGGTGATGACGGATACGAGGGCGAGGACCAGGGGGATCAGGTGCATGGGTGGCCTCCGGTTAGTTGTCAGAGCTTTGGTGTCGGGTGTCAGGTGTCTGGTGTCTGGGGTGTTTCGCCCGGGCGACGAGCCCCAGATACCTGACACCCGACACCTGACACCACCAATCACACCTCTGACGCACCACCCCGCCAGAAAGTTACATCCCAGTAGCACCGCCACTACATTCTGAAATTTATTGTCATTAGTGACCGGTTCCAATCGGCACGCGTGATCTCCGTACGACTTTGAAGGCTTTGGGTGCCTTTCGAAGCCCGCGGGGGAGAGAACAAGCAAGGAGAATCAAGAGGCATGCGCAGCAACGGTAAAGTCAAGTGGTTCAATGACGCGAAGGGCTTTGGTTTCATCACGACGGAGACGGGCGAGGACGTGTTCGTGCACTTCTCGGCCATCCAGTCGAAGGGCTTCCGCTCCCTCGCGGAAGGCGCGGACGTGGAGTTCGACCTGATCCAGGGACCGAAGGGTCTCCAGGCGTCGAACGTCACGGTCAGCTAAAATAGAGCTCTTACCCCAGGTGAAGAAAGGACGGCGTACCGCCGTCCTTTTTTGCGTTCTGATGCCTCGGATCCTCTCCCTCCTCTTCATTCTTTCTCTCTCCGCCAGCGCGTTCGCGGCGGACATCGACGTCGTCCGCTCGCAATTCACCGGCTACTACTCCGCGGCCGGTGCGGCCCGCGACGGCGTGCGCCTCTCGGCGTCGCTCGACGAGCTCGCATCCGTCTCGCACCAGATCACCGGCCCCGACTGGTTCCGCAGCGACGGCAGCTGGATCGACCTCACCTACACCGGCACGCCTGACGGCGGCTGGGGTCCGTGGGACCACACGCGCCGCCTGCTCTATCTCGCGAAGGCCTACCGCACTCCCGGCCAGTCGATGTACCGCGACCCGCAGCTCCGGGCTGACATCGAAGCGGCGCTGGCGCACGTGAAGACCTACTACGGCGCCACGATCATCCCCACCGGCAACTGGTGGTTCTGGACCATCGGCATCCCCATCGATCTCGGGCCGACGCTGGTCCTGATGCAGGGGGACGTCGACCCGCAAATCTTCGACGACCTCGTGCAGGCGATGCAGTTGCGCATCGGCGCGACCCCCACCGGCCGCGGCCTGGTCGGCCCCGTCCCCACCGGCCAGAATCTCGTCTGGACTTCCTTCACCCACCTCTGCCTCGCCCTGATCAGAAACGATCCGGCCCGCCTCGCGCTCGTGCGCGACGCGATGGCCAGCGTGGCCCGTCCGACCTCGCTCGAAGGGATCAAGCGCGACCGCTCGTTCCACCAGCACGGCGCGCAGCTCTACACCGGCGGCTACGGCGGCGCGTTCGCGAACGAGGTGGCCCGCTACGCGCTCGTGACCGGCAACACCGCGTACGCGCTGCCGCCCGACGCGCTTTCGTCGTTCGTCGATTACGTCGCCGACGGCATCGCCTGGTCGATGTACGGCAACTACTTCGACGTCTCGGTGATCGGTCGCGAGGTGGCGCGCCCGTCGACGACCGGCTTCCACGGCCTCGCCGCGATGCTGCAGGCGGCGCAGCTTGAAACGCCGCGCGCGAACGAGCTCCGCTCCGCCGCCGCGAAGATGCTCGAGACCTGGAAGGGCACACTCCCGAGCGAGCTCGCCAGCCTCGCCGCCAACGTGGACGCCCTGCGCGCACCGGCTATGTGGCCGGCCGGCCATCGCCACTACTACACGTCCGACTACACGATCCACCGCCGCAACGGCTGGTTCGCGTCGATCAAGATGTTCTCGTCGCGCACGAAGTCGGGCGAGAAAACGAACAACGAAAACATCCTCGGCTCGCGCCAGTCCGACGGCCGCTTCTACCTCACGCAGCGCGGCGATGAGCTCTTCGGCCGCGACGTCCTCCCCGCGCTCGACTGGACGCGCCTTCCCGGCACGACCATCGAACAGAAAGCGGACACCGCCGGCGACACCTAAAACTACGGGACCCGCTCGTTCGCCGGCGGCACCGGCGACGGCCAGAACGGCGTCACGGCCATGGAGCTCTCCCCGCTCAACTCGCAGCTCTTCGCGCGCAAGGCCTGGTTCTTCTTCGACGACGCCATCGTCTTCCTGACCAACAGCATCCTCTCCCCGAGCGGCAACCGCGTCGAGACGATCGTGAACCAGGTGCACACCTCCGCGCAGCCGGCCCGCGGCCGCGACTGGCTCGCGCTCGACAACGTCGGCTACTGGTTCCCGACCTCGACCACCGACCTGAAGGTGGCCACCGCAACGCGCACCGGAACGTGGGCCGCCCTCGGCGGCTCCAGCGACACCACGCAGCACACGAAGCCGTTCGTGACCATGGTTTTCGACCACGGCACGCAGCCGACCAACGCCGCCGCGGAGTACGTGATCGTCCCGAACAAGAACGCCACCACCATGGCCCAGTGGGCTTCCTCCCGCCCGCTCGCGATCGGCGCGAACAACGACACGGTCTCCGCCGTCCGCGACCTCCGCACCAACGCCCTCGGTATCACCTTCTGGCGCCCCGGCTCCTTCGAAGGCATCCAGTCGAGCGCCCAGGCCGTCGTCTACCTCACCTTCGGCGGCAACACCATGCAGCTGCACGCCGCCGACCCGAACAACGGCAACACCGGCTCGTTCCAGATCACGGTGCCCGGCGCGTGGAACGCGACCGGCGCCACGAGCACTCGCACCTCCCGCTCGACCACGCTCACCATCCCCCGCAACGGAGGACAGACCACCAGCGTGGTATTGACGAAGGCCGGGACGACGAAGAAGCGGTCGGTTCGGCGGTAAGGAACGCTCTCGCGTCACGTCGTCGCGGTCCGCGTTCTCCGCACACCCTTCCACACCGCGAACGCCAGCAGCCCGACCGGCAGGCCGAGGATCAAACCCCAGATCGCGGCGTTCGCGAGGAGCTGTCCCGCGTGCAGCAGCGTGCGCAGCGCGTCTTTCGCGACGACCAGCGGTTGCCAGCCCGGTTCGACGACCGGCTGCGCGAGCGCGTCCGGGGTCAGGTCGAGGGCGATGGCTGACATCGCGGCGACCTGGGAGAGGTAGCGCATGCGTCCCCTCACCTGCTCGATCTGGCCGCGGATCTGGGTCAGTTGCGTGTGTACTTCCAGCACGTCGCTGGCCTTGCGCGAGTTCTGCCGTGCGACGACCAGCAGTTGCCGCAGCTCTTCCTCCGTCGCCTCGAGGTTGCGTACGCGTGCCTCGAGGTCGACGAACTCCTCCGACACATCCTCACTGCTCACGGTCTCGTTCTCGACGCGTTTCGCGAGCGCGCGCAGTTGCGCGAGCGCGGGCGACAGCTTGTCCGAAGGGACGCGCAACGTGAGCCGTGCGCGCAGCAGCTCCCCTTCGCGCCAGATGTGCGAGCCGGCCACGTAGCCGCCCACCGCTTCGGCCGCGCGCGTCGCTTCGGCCACCGCTTTGGAGGTGTCGGAGACGATCACGCGCAGCTCCGCGGAGCGGACGATCATGCGCTTGGCGGCGGGTTCGGCCAGCGCGGCCGGGGCTCCCGCCGCGAGCCCGAGGGCCTCGCCTTCGACGGCGCGCGACGCTTGCGCAACGTCCGTGACGCCCTTGTCGGCGACACCGCTCGCGAGCCCGGCTACACCTTCTCTTTCTTTACAGGCGACGAGGAGGACGAGTGCGAGAACGGCGGCGGATTTTCTGCTCATGCCGGTTAGACACACGAGCAGCGAGACTGGAAACTAAGGACAGTCGCAGTAGGAGCGTGCGCGCGTCGCGACATAGGACGCGTCGACCGGCTTGAGCAACGTCTCGTCGGCCCAGGGCGCAAAGGTGCGAATCTCCGGACTCGCGTCGCCGAGGATGATCACGCCGCACTTGATGTGCGTCTTCTGCGTCTGCAGCACCTCGAGAGAGCGGACACCGTTTCGGGTCTGGAGGTTGAGGCCGAGGATCACCACGTTGAAACGGCGGTTCTGCAGGATCTCCACCGCGCTGTCGCCGTCGGCGGCGAACGTCACCATGAAATTGTTCTGATCGAGACTGGCGATCAGGTTCTTGCGAAAAGCGTCGTCATCGTGAATGACGAGCGCCGGACAACTCGGTCGCACCATGTTCATGCTCAGCCCGCAAACCCCGCGCCAGCGACCGCCTGCTCCAGTGCGCCGCAGACCTCGTCGCCGAAGCAGACGAAGATCACCCGATCCATCTCCGGATGCTCTCGCACGAACCGCGAGACCTCGGCCACCGCGATCGGTGCCGCTTCCTCCGGCGGATAGCCATACACGCCGCAACTGATGGCCGGAAACGCGATGGTGTGGATGCCGTTCTCCAGCGCCAGCTTCAGCGAATTCCTATAGCAGGAGGCGAGCAGCTGCGCTTCGTGCTGCCGCCCGCCGCGCCAGACCGGTCCGACCGTGTGGATGACGAACTTCGCCGGCAGGCGATAGCCGCCGGTGAGGCGCGCCTCGCCGGTCGGGCAGCCGCCGATGCGGCGGCATTCCTCGAGCAGCTCCGGCCCGGCGGCGCGATGAATCGCGCCGTCGACGCCGCCGCCGCCGAGGAGCGACTCGTTGGCCGCGTTGACGATGGCGTCGACTTCCAGCTTCGTGATGTCGCCACGGATCACAGTCAGCTTAGGCAATCACTTCTTCCTTCCGAGTTTCACGACGATGTCGTATTCGCCCTTCTGCACAGGCTGAACCGACAAACGGGAGCCCTTCTGGGTCACGACCATTTTCTCGAGCCCTTTCGTCGCTTTCAGCGTCTCCAGCGGCACGGTTTCCGGGAACTTTTCCACGAACTGAATGTCCACCATCGACCAGGTATCGTCGGCCGGCTCCGGACGCGCCGCCTGACTGACCGCGGCCAGTCCGGTGACGCCCGAGGGCTTGGCGTTCGAGGCGTAGAACAGGACCTTGTCCCCCACCTTCATCTCGCGCATGTAGTTGCGCGCCTGGTAATTGCGGACGCCTTCCCACGACGTCGTGCCGTCGCGCTCCAGCCTGTCGATGTCGTATGCACCCGGTTCGACTTTCATCAGCCAGTACTTCATGGCGCGAATGATACTGGCAACCCTCTTGAAGCAGCGTCAGCCATGGTCACGTTCGAGCATGCACCGCCCGAGGCGAGGCAGTTGCTGCCGGTGCGCATCCGTGACCTCGGCTTGTCCCTCGAAAACTCCCCCATCGCGGAGCTGGTCCGCCGCCTGTACGCCGAGCTCGAAACGAAAGCGCTGCATCACTTCCGGCCGCTCTGCTACCTGTCGGATGAGTGGGGCTCTCCCTCAGGCGAACCGGTGATCGGCATCCCCTTCTACCTCGGCGATTCCCGCGTGGCGAACCTGGAGGACGCGGTGAACGACGTCGAGGACGAGCGCGAGATCATGAAGTACCTGCGCCACGAGGCGGGGCACGCCTTCAATCACGCGTACGAGCTCTATCGCACCGACGAATGGCGCGAGCTGTTCGGCTCGACGCGGCGTCCGTACCGCGACGATTATCCTTTCGTCCCCTTCTCGCGCGATTACGTCCGCTACATCCCCGGCTGGTATGCGCAGAAGCATCCCGACGAGGACTTCGCGGAGACGTTCGCCGTCTGGCTCGATCCGGAAACGCACTGGCATTCGCGCTATGCCGGCTGGGGCGCGATGCGCAAGCTGCAGTACATCGATCGCATCGCGCGTGAAGCCAGCGCTGTACCGCCACCGCGGTCAGTCGGTAAGACTGACGTCACGGCTGCTGAGATGGAGCAGACCGTCGAGGAGTTCTATCGCGAGTGGCACGTCGACGAGGCGCCGATGGTCGCCGACCTCGCGGTCGACTCCGATCTGGTCGACATCTTCCGTTCCGGCGGCGACGGAGAGACCGCGGCGCAACTGCTCGCCCTGCATCGCCGCGACATCATCGACAAGGTGAATTACTGGACCGGCGTCCGCCGCACGCTCGTGCGCGCGCTCGTGCTGGCCATCGAGAAACGCCTCACGGAACTGAACCTCGTCGCCACGCGCGAGCGCAGCCGCCAGCAGATGATCGAGCTGACGGTGTACATCACCACGCTGGCCATGACCTTCCTCACCGGCAAACGGCGGCTCAGGCATCGGAGACCCGGAAAATGAAAGTGGCGATCCTCTACAACACCTTCGAAGGGTACGAGGAGTACCCCGGCGCGAACATCGAAGCCGCGTCGCCGAAGAAGAAACGCAAGAAGAAAAAGAAGACGGACATCGAGGCCATCACCGACGCGTTGCGCGATCTCGGGCACGAGCCGGTGATGCTGCCCATCGACGGCCGTCCGCAGACTCTGACGAAAGTGGTCCGCTCCGATGCCGACCTCTTTTTCAACCTCGTCGAGTCCTACGCCGGGGACGACACGAAGGAGATGCACTTCGCCGCGTTTCTCGATCTCGTAGGGAAGAAGTACACCGGCGCGGGGCCGCAGGGCTCGTTCCTCGCGATGGACAAGGCCATCGCGAAGAAGATCATCCGCGCGGTCGGCCTCTACACCCCCTACTCCGCCGTCGTCCACAACGGGCGCGTCGAGCATGCGCAGGACATCCAGTTCCCGATGATCGTGAAGCCGGCCTCCGAGGATGCTTCGAAAGGGATCGAGGCCGCCTCGGTGGTCCATTCCGTCAAGGACCTGCTCGAGCGCATCGCCTACGTGAACGACGAATTCGAGTCCGCGGCGCTGATCGAGGAGTACATCGAGGGGCGCGAGATCTACGCCGCGGTGCTCGGCAACGACAAACCGGAGGCGCTCCCGCTCATCGAGCTCGATCTCTCCAAATTGCCCGCCGACATGCCGCGCATCGCGGGATACGAGGTGAAGTTCGACGTGACCACGGAGGCGTACAAGGTCACGAAATCAGCGCCCGCGCGCGACCTCTCCGAGGAGGTCGTGGAGTCCATTCACCAGACCGCCGTCACCGCCTTTCGCGCCCTGAAGCTGCGCGATTACGGCCGCCTCGACCTCCGCCTCGGCGAGAACGGCCGCGTCTACGTCATCGAAGCGAACCCGAACCCCTGGCTCGACCCGACCGCGGAGTTCGCATTGGCCGCCGCGGAGAGCGGGCGGAAATACACGGCCATGATCGGCGAGATCGTGGAGCTGGCGATGCAGCGCTATGGAGTGCGGTAACGCGAGTTACCGCTCTTACTGTTTTTGTTCGTCCTGCAACGCGAGCAGGTTCAGCCTTCGCTCGCGCCACCAAGCGAGATTGCACCAGCCTCGCTTTGTTGCACGAACAGAAGCAGTAAGAGCGGTAACTGGCGTTACCGCACTCCATAACTGTGTGACGTGGCGCAATCTCCTACGCCTGCAGCGCCGTGTACTTCGCCAGTGCGTGCCGCAGCACTTCGATCGCGCGTTTCAAATGCTCCTCGTTGAGTACGTACGCGATGCGCACTTCGCTCTTGCCAAGGTCCGTCGCGTAGAAGCCGCTCGCGGGGGCGAGCATCACCGTGGCGCCTTCGTGTTCGAAGTCGGCGAGGAGCCAGCGGGCGAAATCGTCCGCGTCTTTCACCGGGAGCTTGGGCATGCAGTAGAACGCCCCTTCCGGCTTGCTCAACTCGACACCCGGGATGGAGAGCAGCCCTTCGTACAGCACATCGCGGCGGCGGCGGTATTCGGCCACTACGTCCGTCGTGTATTCGTCGCCGAGGGATTCGGCGCCGATGGCGATGAACTGCGCGAGGCCCGGCGGCGACAGACGTCCCTGCGCCATGCGCAGACAGGCGTCGTACACCTCGGCGTTGCGCGTCACCAGCGACCCGAGGCGGATGCCGCAGGCGCTGTAGCGCTTGGAGAGGCTGTCCACCACGATCGCGAACGATTCGGTATCGGGGAGCTCGAGCGCGCTGATGGCGCGGACGTCGTCGTAGACGAACTCGCGGTAGACCTCGTCGGAGACCAGGAAGAGACCGTTGTCCCGGCAGAAGCCCGCGATCATCTCCAGCTCATCGCGCCGATAGACCGTGCCGGTGGGGTTGCTCGGATTGCAGATGATCACCAGGCGCGTGCGCGGCGTAAGAGAGCGCTCGAAGACGCTGCGCGGCGGGAGATGAAAGCCGTCGCGGCTGCGGCTCGTGACCGGGACGAGGTTGAGGCCGGCCATGGTCGCGAAGGCCTTGTAGTTCGCGTAATACGGCTCGACCACCATCACGTCGTCCCCCTCGTTCGCACAGGCGAGGAAGGAGAAGAGGATCGCTTCGCTGCCGCCGGTGGTGGCGAGGATCTGGTTCGGCTCGAGCGTCAGCCCGAGGCGGCGCTCGTAGTAGGAATAGAGCGAGCGGAGGAACTCGGGAGTGCCGGTGGACGGCGAATACTCGAGCACCGTCGATTCGAGCAGCTTCAGCCGGTCGCGCATGCAGGCCGGCGTCTCGATGTCGGGCTGGCCGATGTTGAGGTGCAGGACGTGTGTTCCGCGCGCTTTGGCCGCGTCTGCCAGTGGCGCAAGACGACGGATCGGGGAGGCAGGCATCTCCTGCCCGCGCCGGGAGACGCCCGGCGCGGTACGGGTATGGGTCAGGATGTCCAACGTCATCTATTTCTTTTTCGAGCGGAGCACAGCCGGATGCTTGCTGTTCTTCACGTCCTGGGAGCTCTGGGCGAGCTGCTGCTTGTCGTCGTTGACGTTCGCATGCTCCCGGTCCGGTCCGTCGCTCTGCGACCGCCCGCCGGTCTTGTAGTAGTCCTGGTTCGGATTTTCTTTGCTCATGTCCTGGGAGGTTGCGAAGGAGTTGCCAAGGAGCAGTTCCCTGGTCACGAACCGTAACACCGTCTTCTGCAGGAAATACAGCGTGTTCTTCTGCGTCACCGTGTGCCTGGTGCGCGGGAGGACCATCATCTCGAATGGCGTGCCCAGCTGTTGCAGCTCCCAGGCGAACTGGACACTGTTCTGGAAGTGCACGTTGTCGTCCGTGCTGCCGTGGATGAGCATCAGGTTGCCGTGCAGGTCCTTCGCATGGAAGCGGGGGGAGCTCTTCCGGTAGCCCTCGGCGTTGTTCTGCGGCATCTGCATCATCCGCTCGGTGTAGATCGAGTCGTAGTCGCGCCAGTCCGTGACCGGCGCTCCGGCGATGCCGGCCTTGAACGTCGTGCTGTGCGTCATGGCGTACAGGACCAGGAAGCCGCCGTAGCTCCAGCCATTGATCAGGATGCGCTCGCCGTCGACGTACGCTTGCTGCTCGAGCCAGGCGATCGAATCCTCTTCGTCGCGCAGCTCGAGCTCGCCGAGGTTTTTGTAGACCGGCCAGGCGGAGACGGCACCCTTGCCGCTCGCGCTGCGGTTGTCGCACATCCAGACGATGGCCCCCTGCTGTGCGATGAGCCGGTTGAAGAGCATCATCTGCCCGCGCCACTCGTTCCGCACGTACTGCGCGTGCGGACCGCCGTAGAGGAACTGGTAGACCGGGTACTTCTTCGACGGATCGAAGTTCGTCGGGCGGATCATCATCGCTTCCATCGGGAAGCCGTCGCGCGTCTTCACCTGCATGAACTCGATGCGCGGCAGTTCGTACTCGGCGAGGAGCGCGACGCGGTTTTCGTCGATCACCCTCGCCACGGTGCCGTCATTGCGGTGCAGGCGGATCTGGTCCGGCGTCCGGATGTCGCTCCACTTGTCGACGTAGTGCGTCCT
Source organism: Thermoanaerobaculia bacterium (assembly GCA_035630815.1). GTDB lineage: Bacteria > Acidobacteriota > Thermoanaerobaculia > Gp7-AA8 > Gp7-AA8 > QHVT01. The sequence continues at coordinate 15,564 of DASQJY010000026.1, read as the reverse complement.
GGAGGGATTGAAGAACGCGGTGTGCTTGCCCCCCGCCTCCGACAGCCGCTGCAGGCCGGTGCCGTCGAGGTTGATGCGATAGACGTCGAGGCCGATCGGGCTGCGTTCCGTGCCGGAGAAGTAGACCTGCTGGCCGGAGATCCCATGTACCTCGCGCGCTTCCCACTCGCCGTTCGTGACCTGCCGGAGCAGCGTGCCGCCGGAGCTGTAGTGGTAGAGGTGCCGGTAGCCGTTGCGCTCCGACTGCCAGAGGAACGAGCCGTCCTTCAGCCACGCCGGATTCGCGAGCGGGTCGACCCACGTTTTGGTGGTCTCCCGGATGAGCGTGTGCGACTCGCCGCTGGCCGGCGACGCGCTGACGAGGTCGAGCCAGGTCTGCTCGCGGTTCTGCACCTGGTACGTCAGCGCCTTCCCGTCGGCGCGCCAGTCGACGTTCACGATCAGGAACTCGCCGCCCGAGTAGCGCTCGACGCTCGCCTCGATCCGCTCGCCGCCGCTGGCCGGGATGATGAACAGCTTCGCGCGCGGATTCGGATCGCCGGCTTTCGGGTAGCGGAAGGTGTGGAGGTCGGGACGGTACGGGATGTGATCGGGAATCGTGGACTCCGGCACCTGCCGCTCGTCGAGCTGCAGGAACGCGAGCCGCAGCGAGTCGGGACTCCACCAGAACGCCTTCCAGATCCCGCGCCCGTAGATCTCTTCCTGATAGACGTAATCGAGCTTTCCGTTGAGCAGCACCGCGCTGCCGTCGGTCGTGAGGCGCCGCTCGCGTCCCGCCAGGTCGACGACGTACAGATCGTTCGCACGGACGAAGGCGACCTTCGTCCCGTCGGGACTGAACGTCGCCTCCTCTTCCTCCCCCGGCGCGCTGGTGAGCCGCGTGACCGCGTTTTTCGCGATCGAATAGAGGTAGAGGTCGTCCGCGACGTTTACCAGGAACGCGCTCTTCTTCCTGTCGAACGCCAGCTCGTCTGATTCCGACGCATCCCGCGCCGTCTCATCGTCCACTCCCAGCTCGGTCAGCGCGGCCACGAACTTCGCGCGGTCGAACAGCGCCCGCTCTTTCCCCGTGGTGACGTCGTACACCCGCCACTCCACGAAATTCGCCTGCTCGTCTTTCCGCGGCCAGACGAACGTCCTGTCGTCCACCCACTCAAAGTCATCCTGAATCGCCCCCGCGAACGGAAGCTTGTCGGTAGGGTGATAAATGGCCTCCAGCGTGAGCGCCTTCTTCTGCGCAAACAACGGCGCGGCGAGGAGCAGGAGGAAGAGGGTGAGGTGCTTGGTCATTGTTTGGAGTGCGGCGACCGCAGTCGCCGCTTTTACTGTTTGCCTCATGCGACGCGGATGCGCGTTACTCCCTGTGTGGAGCGCAGGTAAAGCGGTGACTGCGGTCACCGCACTCCAAATCAGGCCCCCATCAACTGCCGCAGCACGAACGGCAGGATCCCGCCGTTGTCGTAGTAGTCCACTTCGATCGGGGTGTCGATGCGCACGGTGACCGGGACCTCGTCGGTGGCGCCGCCGGTGCGTTTGATGCGCAACGTGGCGCTCTGGCGGGGGCGGAGGGTGCCTTCGATGCCGGCGATCTCGAAGGTCTCCGTGCCGTCGAGGGCGAGCGTGGCGGCGTTCGTGCCTTCCTGGAACTGCAGGGGGAGGACGCCCATGCCGACAAGGTTGGAGCGGTGGATGCGCTCGAAGCTTTCCGCGATCACCGCACGTACCCCGAGCAGCTTCGTGCCCTTGGCGGCCCAGTCGCGCGAGCTGCCGGTGCCGTACTCGTGGCCCGCGATCACGATCAGCGGCACGCCCTCTTCGGCGTAACGCATGGCCGCGTCATAGATGGCGAGGCGCTCGCTGGTCGGGTAATGCACCGTCACGCCTCCCTCCACGCCGGGGACCATCAGGTTCTTGATGCGCACGTTCGCGAACGTGCCGCGCGTCATCACGCGGTCGTTGCCGCGGCGGGAGCCGTAGCTGTTGAAGTCCTGGACTTCGACGCCGTTCTCCTGCAGGTAACGGCCCGCGGGGGACGACGGCTTGATCGAGCCGGCGGGGCTGATGTGGTCCGTGGTCACGGAGTCGCCGAAGATCGCCAGCGGGCGGGCGTCCTTGATCTCGTTCGTGTTCTTCGCCTGGGCGTTGAGGTCGGCGAAGAAAGGCGGCTCCTGGATGTACGTGGAGCTCTGGTCCCATTCGTAGACGAAGCCGGTCGAGGAGGGGATCTCGTTCCAGAGCGGATTCTGCTCCGCGAAGTTCGAGTACATCTTCCGGAAGTCTTCCGGCGAGAGGGCGTCCTTCAGCACGTCGCGCACTTCCTGAAGCGTCGGCCAGATGTCGCGCAGGAAGACCTCTTTGCCGTAGTCGTCGCGGCCGAGGGGCTCGTTGACCATGTCGATGTCGATGCGGCCGGCGATGGCGAAGGCCACGACCAGCGGCGGCGACATCAGGAAGTTCGCCTTGATGGACTGGTGCACGCGGGCTTCGAAGTTGCGGTTGCCGCTGAGCACCGAGACACCGATCAGGTCGTTCTTCACGACCGTGTCCTCGATCGACGGGTCGAGCGGACCGGAGTTGCCGATGCAGGTAGTGCAGCCGTAGCCGACGGTGTAGAAGCCGAGCTTGTCGAGGTACTGCTGCAGATCCGCCTTGCGGTAGTACTCGGTGACGACGCGCGAGCCGGGGGCGAGCGACGTCTTCACCACCGCGCGCACGGAGAGTCCGCGCTCGACGGCCTTCTTCGCCAGCAGGCCGGCGGCCAGCATGACCGAGGGGTTGGAGGTGTTGGTGCAGGAGGTGATGGCGGCGATCAGCACGTCGCCATGGTGCAGCTCGGCCACCGATTCGGGGACCTCGGCCGCCAGCTCCGCCTTGTCGACGCGGTCAGGCGTCGGGCGGTTGTTCATCATCTCGGATTCGGTGAGCTCGCTGGTGTTGCGGGTGTCCTTCGGATGCGGGACGGTGGCCGACTCCTGGTCGCCGCCGCCGGTGTGCTCGCCGGCATTTACCGAGACGCCGACCTGGGTGCGCACCTTCCGCTCGATCTCCGCCGCGGTCTTGCCGTAGCCGTTCGGCGGCTCGGCCTGGAGCATGTTCACGAACGTGGTCTTGAGGACGTCCAGCTCGATGCGGTCCTGCGGACGCTTCGGACCGGCCACACTCGCGCGGACGGTGCTGAGGTCGAGCTCGAGCACTTTCGTGTACTCGACGTCCCCCTTCTGCGGAATGCCGAACATCCCCTGCGCCTTGTAGTAGTTGCGGAACGCGCTGATCTGCTCCTCGGTGCGTCCGGTGAGCTCGAGGTACTTGCAGCATTCCTCGTCGATCGGGAAGTAGCCCATGGTCGCGCCGTACTCCGGCGCCATGTTCGCGATGGTGGCGCGGTCGGCCACCGGCAGCGACTGCGCGCCGGCGCCGAAGAACTCGACGAACTTGCCGACCACCTTCGCGTGCCGCAGGAGCTGGGTCACGGTGAGCACGAGATCGGTGGCGGTGACGCCTTCCCGAAGGGATCCGGTGAGGTGCACGCCGATGACGTCGGGCGTCAGGAAGTAGACCGGCTGGCCGAGCATGCCCGCTTCGGCCTCGATGCCGCCCACGCCCCAGGCCACGATGCCGAGGCCGTTGATCATGGTGGTGTGGGAGTCGGTGCCGACGAGCGAGTCGGGATACCAGATGCCGTCCTTCTCGAACACGCCGCGGGCGAGGTACTCGAGGTTCACCTGGTGGACGATGCCGATCTGCGGCGGCACGATGCGGAAGCCGTTGAAGGCCTGGGTCCCCCACTTCAGGAACTGGTAGCGCTGGCGGTTGCGGCGGAACTCGATCTCGGTGTTCAGCTGTAGCGCGTCGGCGCGGTTCGCGTAGTCGACCTGCACGGAGTGGTCGATGACCAGATCGACCGGCACGAGCGGCTCGATGATGCGCGGATCCTTCCCGGCCCGCTCCGCCGCGGCACGCATGGCGGCGAGGTCCACGAGCAGCGGCACGCCCGTGAAGTCCTGCAGCAGGACGCGGGCGACCATGAACGGGATCTCTTCCTCACGCGGGGCGGAAGCGCCCCAGTTGGCGAGCGTGCGGACGTCGTCTTCGGTGATCTTCCTGCCGTCGACGTTGCGAAGGACGGACTCGAGGACGACGCGGATGCTGACCGGCAGCTTGGAAATGGGACCGATGCCCGCTTCTTCGAGCTTCGGAAGCGAGTAAAACTGTCCGGTCTGTCCGTTGCCAAGGTCGAATGAACTGAGGGTGTTGAAGGTGTTGTGCGGCATTGCGGCGCGAGCATATTGGCGGGGGGAGGAGGGGTCAAGCTGAGCGGGGTCGCAGGGGCGAGGGCGGAGGCGTTGCAGGTTGTGGGTGCGCGCAGGTTGCACGGAATGGTGTCGGGTGTCAGGTATCCGGGGTGTATCGGCTTACGGCGCGCCTCAGGCGAGACACCACAGACACCTGACACCTGACACCACCTCGGGCGCAACTCCCACAGCAACTCCCTCGGCCCTCGGCCCTCATCCCTCAATCAGGTACACTCACTCGAACCAACACACGGAGGTACACCATGGATCCAGTCCAGACCCTCGACGCCAGCATCGCGTCCCGCCACCTGCTCGATCATCCTTTCTATCAGCGCTGGACCGAGGGCACGCTCACGCCCGAGGAGCTGCGCGAATATGCCCGGCAGTACTTTCACTATGCAATGGCGTTCCCGACGTTCGTCAGCGCGATGCACGCGCAGACGGAAGACATCGTGGTGCGCCAGATGTTGCTCGAGAACCTGATCGAGGAGGAGCGCGGCCCGGAGAACCATCCCGAGCTCTGGCTCCGGTTCTGTGAAGCCCTCGGACTCGACCGCGAGGACGTGAAGAGCGGCCTCGCGAACGACGCCACCCGCGGCCTCATCGCCACCATGAAGTCGCTCGCGCGCGACGGTGCGCTGCACGAAGGGCTGGCGGCGCTCTATGCGTACGAGTCGCAGATCCCGGCCGTGGCCAAGGCGAAGATCGAAGGCCTGGCGAAGAACTACGGCATCTCGGCCGAGCGCGACATCGCCTTTTTCAGCGTGCACATGGATGCCGACGTCGTCCATTCGCAGACCTCGCGCGACCTGCTGCGCGACCTCTGCAATACGCCGGAAAAAGCGGCGCAGGCGAATCAGGCGGCCACGAGCACGCTCCACGCGCTCTACGGCTTTCTCGACAGCGTCACCGCGAATTAACTTCTTTTCACGTGGGGCGGCGCTGCCGCCCCACGTTTGCGCGCCATAATCTTGCATATGCGCGCTGCCCTCATCCTGCTGCTCGCGTTCGCCCCCCTGGCGCACGCGGTGAAGACGCAGCGCAGCGACACCCCGGAACGATGGCTGCTCGCCAACGCGCCTGCGCTCCTCTCGACCGACCTCGTCCCCTACTCACACGATCTCGAGCCGCTCCGCCCCCTGGCCGGCAACCGGACCATCGTGGCCCTCGGCGACGCGACGCACGGCTCGCACGAGCTCTATACCGTCAAGCTGCGCGCGATCGATTTCCTGGTGCGCGAGCTGAACTTCGACGTCGTGGCGCTCGAAGGGCCGTTCCCTACGCTGAACCGGATCGACGCGTACGTGCAGGGGGGTGCCGGCGATCCGCGGGCGCTGCTCGCCGACCTGAAGCACGCCATCTATCCCTTCTGGAACAGCGAGGAGCTGCTGGCGGTGATCGAGTGGCTGCGCGCTTACAACGTCGTGCGCGGCTCGCATCCGGCGGTACACATCGGCGGGATCGATCCATACGAGATGAACGCGGCAGCGGCGGAAGTAGTCGCGTATCTGCGCTCCGTCGATCCGGCCGCTGCTGCTGAGACAGAGGTGAACTACGCGTGCGCCCGCGGCCAGCGTGTCCATGAAGAGCTCGCGGCGCGGGAAGCGGAGCTGGTGACACGCACCGGCGCGGCGGCGTTCCACGAAGCGCTGCAGTACGCGCGCATCGTGGCGCAGGGACGCTCCGGCGACGCGCGCGACGAAGCGCTGGCGGAGAACGCGCTCTGGATGCGCGAGCATCGCAGCGCGACCGGAAAGATCATCGTCTGGGCGCACAACGGCCATGTGGCGGAGGTAGCGAACGCGTTCGCGAAACGGCCAATGGGGGCGTTGCTCAGGAGCGCGGTGGGAGACGATTACCTGGCCATCGGGACGCTCGCGGGCGGTGGGAGCTTCATCGGCTGGACGCCGCCGCCGAACGTCGCGGTGACCCGCACGTTCGCACCGCTGCGCGAGGGGATGTACGAGACGCTGTTCCGCCGCCGCACCGCGATCGCGCAACTGATCCCACTGAACGAGACTTCATGGCTGCCGGAGGAGATGACGTTCAACGCCGCGGGCTCCGGCGACAAGGGTGCGACGCGCATGCGCGGACGGCTCGCCGACCTCTTCGATGCCGTGATTTACGTGGAAACAACGACCCCGCTGCGCCTGTTGCCGTAGTCCGTCCCCATGCCCCGGTTCCGCGCCGCCGCGCTCATTCTCCTGCTCCTGCTCACATCTGGTGTCGAGGCGAAGCGCCGTTCCGCGCGCGCGCCGGGCGGGACGGCGTTCGCCGCGTACCCGCTGCACTCGGTCGAGCTCGTCGCCAATACATCCGACCTCCAGCCGCTCGACGACATCGTCCGCAACGCCTCGATCGTCGGCTTGGGCGATGCGACGCACGGGACGCACGAGTTCTACACGCTTCGGCTGCGCCTGATCGATACCCTCGTGCGCCGTCACGGTTTCACGGCGCTTTCGATCGAGATGCCGTTCCCGATCGGGGAACGGATCGACGCGTACGTGCAGGGAGGGGCGGGCGACCCGCGGGCGCTGCTGAGGGAGTTGAACGACCGCCTGCTCTATTTCTTCTGGAACACCGAGGAGGTGCTGGCGGTGATCGAGTGGGTCCGCGACTACAACGCGCACCGCGGGGACCGTCCCGCGGTGCATATCGCCGGCTCGGACATCTACGACGAGACAGGCGCGGTCGCGGGTGTGCTGGACTACCTCCACCGCGTCGATCCTACCGCGGCCGCAAACGCGGAGCGCGACTACGCGTGCGTGCTCGCCGGCACGCGCAACGGCGTCTGCCGCATTGCCGCGGAAGGCGTCCGCAACGCGCTCGCCGCACGCGCGCACGGCACGCCCGCGTTCGACGACGCACTGCATCACGCGGACATCGTGCTGCAGTTCTTTCACGCGCCGGTCTTCGAGCCGCGCGAACGCTCGATGGCGGCGAACCTGCTCTGGGTCCGCGACCATCGCGGCCGGGTCATGCACTGGGGGCATCAGGAGCACGTCGGCAAGCTCGACTCGCGTTTCGCGAACGGCATCACCATGGGCAAGGTCCTCGCTCAGCAGCTCGGCGACGAGTACGCGGCCATCGGGACGCTCACCGGCAGCGGCACGTTCCTGCAGTGGCAGCAGCTGTCGCCCGGCATCTTCGCGGAGGTGCTCAGCACGTTCGAGGATCCGGCGGAAGGGACGTACGAGTGGCACTTCCGCCAGCGCGGCCTGGGCGCGATGCTCGTGCCCCTGCGGCGCGCGGTTCCCGGGACGATGTTCCGCACCGGCGGGACGCTGCAGGGATTCAGCAGGGTCGCGCAGCCGCTCCACGAGAAGCTGGATGCGGTGATCTACGTCGATCGGACCACGCCCACGCGGCCGTTGCGCTGACGCGAGGTGTCACCCCTGCGGCTTCGCGAACGGCACCAGCGCGTTCGCGTAGTAGTCCCGCAGCAACAGCTCGCGCGGGTTCCAGGTCCAGGCGTCCTCGAGCTCGGGCATGCCGCCGCGATGTTCGAACAGCTCGTCGCGCCATTGCTCCGTGGGGGTGATCAGGTGGCGCAGCTCGAGCACCTGGCGGGCGGCTTTCCAGATCTCCTTCGGCGTCTTCTCGCGGAGGAGCCAGGGGCGGTCGCGGTACTCCTCGCGCGCGCGCTCGAGCTCCACCAGCATCTGCTCCTGCGTCAGGACGGGATGCTTGCGGAAGATGGTCGCGACGAGCGTCACCGGCGTGACCGGCAGGGCGCTGGAGATCTCGCTCAGCACCGTCTCCGCGAGGCGTTGCAGGTCCGGCTTGCGAGCATCGAACGTGTCGGAGAGGATGCCCGGGTGGGCGCGCGCAAAGTCGTCGACGGAGATCGGCGTGCCGAACGTCACGATCGCGTAGCCGTAGCGTTTGAAGCGGCCGAAGAGGCCGCGCAGGAAACCCTTGAACAGGAAGTCGAGCGACGTCTTCAGCTTCTCCCCTTTGCTCGCGCGCTCCTCCTTGCCGAGGAGCTCGGAGGTGAGGTTGCGGTCCTCGAGCACGCGGTCGTAGTTGACCGCGGTGGGGATGATGTAGAGCGGCTGCGTGAAGTCGGGATCGCGTTTCGCGGAGACGAGATAGTCGAGCATCCCGAGCTTCGGCTTCTGGAAGGCGCCGTCGCGGCTGAGGCCTCCCTCGATGAAGATCCCCTGCGTCACGCCGTGCTTGGTGATGGTCTGCACGAACTTCGAGAGGATGGCGTGATACAGCGGCTCGCGGTAGCGGCGGCGGACGAAGTAGCCGCCGAACCATTTGAAGACGTGGTTGAGCGGCCAGACGCGCGCCCACTCGCCGATCGCGTACGACAGCGATATGAACTTGAACAGCATGTGCGCGACGAGGACGTAGTCGGCGTTGGAGCGATGGTTGATGATGTAGATCACCGCCGCCCCTTTGGAGCGCTCGGAGAAATCGCGGATCGGCTTCCGCTCGACGACCACCCGATACAGAAAGTGCGTGATGGCCTTGGCGATCGGCGCGCCGACGCGGTAGTACGCGAGGAGGTTGAACTTCGGGACGATCTCCTGCAGGTACCGGCGCGCCTGCGCCCGCGCTTCCTCCACCGAAACATGGTGGTCGCGCGCGTAGGCCTGCACGGCCTGCACGATGTCCCGGCTGCCGAAGACCTCCAGCTCGATCTCGGCGTGACGCCGCTTCAGCTTGAACTGGTCGATGTGGATGTTCCGGTCGCGCTGCAGGCGGCGCGCGTGGCGCTTGGCGTACGCGGTGATGCCGATGGCCAGTGCCGCGAGCGCAACCGCAACCGCAACGCCGAGAAGCACATTCATGGGTCCGGAGAGTGTACGCGACCCCGCATAGGATTCTTTTCGTGAGGCGATAGGAAAGTCTTAGCAACGCCGCCGCGAGGGCAACCGTACATTCCACACATCATGAACAAGCGCACCACATCCGCCATCGCCCTGATCATCGCGGCCCTGGCCATCGCCGCGACTCTCACCGCCGCCGCCTCGAACCGCAACGCCGCACGCGAGCAGCAGGCCGCCCAGGCCGCCGCGGAGGAACGCGTCGCACGCGGCGAGTACCTCGTCAACATCGGCGGCTGCAACGACTGCCACACGCCGTTCAAGCTCGGTCCGAACGGCCCCGAGCCCGACATGTCCCGCCGCCTCTCCGGCCATCCGGAGGCGCTGGTGATGCCGCCCGCGCCGAAGCTGCCGAACGGCCCCTGGGTCTGGCTCGGCGCCGGCACGAACACCGCCTTCGCCGGTCCGTGGGGCGTGAGCTACGCCGCGAACCTGACCCCCGACCAGCTCACCGGCATCGGGATCTGGAACGAGGAGACCTTCATCAAGACCATCCGCACCGGCCGCCACTGGGGCGTGTCCCGCCCGATCCTCCCGCCGATGCCGTGGCAGAACGTGCGCGGCCTCACGGACTCCGACCTGAAGGCGGTGTACGCGTACCTCCGCTCGCTGAAGCCGATCAAGAACCAGGTGCCGGACGCGATCGTGGCCGGGCCGGTGGCGGGAGCGAAGTAGGGAGTTGGCTTCAGGCGTCAGGCCTCGGGGGAGTGGCTGCCTCCGAGGCCTGTTCGCTGTTCAGCGATCCCGCCGGGAAGTCAGCGCGTCGAGCTCCTTCTGCAGGTATTCGACCGCGTTCTGCTTCGCCGCACGATGCGTGGGCGTGACCGCCGTCTCGAGCTCCCGCTTCACGCGCTCCATCTGCAGCTCGAGACTCTGCCGCTTCGCGGCGACCTCGCGCTCTTCCACGCTGACCTTCCGCTTCGCACCGCCGACGTCTTCGCCGCTCTGCTGCGACTCGACGGATTTGCTCTCCCATCCGCGCGCCATGCCTCCATTGTGCACCTAAACAGGGCCGAGGGCTGAGGGCTGAGGGCTGAGAGAGAGCACGAAGGCAGCGGAGCCCCTCGGCCCTCGGCCCTCAGCCCTGCCTCTAACGCACCGAGCGTCTTCTGCCGATCGTCCTCGCGGCCGACACCGTCACGAACGCGGGGGCGATCTGCCAGGCGGCGGTGTTTCCCTGGTCGTTGCTTACCTCGATGCGCAGCTCGATCTCTCCTTCCGGCAGGCGGAGCGCGTCGGCGAGGTCGACGCGGTAGATGACGCCGGCGGGCGGGCGGCCTTGTCCTTCCTGCGCGCCGTCTTCCTCGCCGAGCTGGACCGGGGTCAGCTGGACCCAGGTGTTCGTGCCGCGGCGGCGGAAGAAGACGTTCGTCGCGTCGCTGACGACGCGGCGGTAGGAGAGCTCTTCGTGCGCGGCGGCCGAGAAGACGAGCGTGCCGTTGCCGTTGCGGGGGAGCGTGGTGGCGTGACGTCCCTGGCCGTCGAGGATGGCGAGGGAGGTGAGCGTCGGCAGGTAGGCGGTGCCGTTGGTGGTGTCGAAGCCGGCGGTGAGCGTCGCGGTGCCGGGGCGTCCGTCCAGCTCGTAGCGGTTCACGTTCAGCTCCGCGGTGAAACGTCCGCGGCGATGAAGCGGCGCGAAGAACGACCCCACGCCCACCGTCCCTTTCGCCACCTCGGCGCCGCCCGCGTCCTTCACGCGATACGTGGTGGTCTCTTTCTCGGCGCGGCGGATCTCGTTGCGCGCACCGGCCAGCTCCGGGTCGCCGGAGAGTCCGTTCTCGTTGGCTGTGAGGCGCGCGTACGAGTGCAGGACGCCGCTCCCGAACTCCAGCGCCTCGCCGGCGACGGCGTACACCGGCAGCTCCGTCTCGTCGAAGCCGCGCGTGGCGAAGAAGCCGTGCGCATTGCGGCGGATCACCGGCGTGTTCATGCCGAAGAGGCCGGGCTGATCGCGGTCGGTCGACGCGGCGAACTGCAAGCCGCCGACGTAGTCCGGGTGCTGCTCTCGAGTCATGTAGAGCGTGCCGATCCACTCGTCGCCGGTCGCGGTAGTCGTGAGCAGCGACGGGATCGGGCCGAGCTCGTAGATCCGCCGCGGCCAGTCGCGCGGGCGGATCGAGACTTCCCGCTTCGTGACGCCGGCCGGAAAGCGGAGCCGCAGTTCCTGCGACGCGTAGTCAGCCGGCGACGTGACGAGCGTTGCGTCCCCGTCGAGATTGCGGATCGGCGCGTGCTGGGCGACGTACATCGTACGCGTGCTCGTGTCGACGTACGCCTGCGTCGCCAGCAGTCCAATGCGTTCGGAGAACGGCGAGGAGTAGAACAGGCTCGCGCCAGGCGCGGGCAGCACCAGTCCGTTCCCGTTCGGCAGCAGGAGGCGTACGAACTTCGAATGCAGCGTGGTGGTGCCGTTCCCTTCCGGGAAGGCGATCCCGCGCTCGTCGCCGGCGGCGAGCTGCACGGCATGCGGCGCGTCGGCCGCACTCAGCGGGAGCACGAGGTCCCCTTCGATGTGCTGCTGCTCGCGTACGACCAGCCAGACGCTCCCCTCATGCTCCGCCGCCACATACAGGTCGTACTCCCCCGGCTCCACCAGCACCTCTGCCGCATTGGCCGTGATCGGCATGTACGACGCGTACTGCTCCTCTTCCGTGGTCCAGGCCACCAGCGGAAACGCCCCGTCGAAGTGCACGGTGACGCGGCCGGAGCGGATGAAGTTCCACGGCAGGCGCACCGCGTCGCCGTCCCACTGCAGCGTAACCAGGCCGCCGAACGAGAAGGAGGGGGTGGCCGGCTTGCCGAGGAGGGCGTGGTCGACGTCGATGGTCACGTCCACGTCGCGCGATTCGCCGGGTGCGAGCGTGAATTCAGCAGGCTCGAACGCGATGGCAATCGCGGCCGAAGTACCGGTGACATTCGCGCGGATCGTGCGCGCGGTCGTTCCTTCGTTGCGCACGTTGATGCGGCGCGACGCGTTCCAGGTCGCGGCAGTCGTGCCGTCGAGACCGAAGTTGAGCTGCGTCGGCGCGGCCACCACTTCGTTCGCGACAGCGCGTGCTACGTCGATGTTGCCGGTGCCCTGCGTCATCACCTCTTCGTTCGGCAGCGGGATCGCCGTCGTCACGAGCGCCGCCTTGATGCGCGCAGGCGTCCAGTCGGGATGCTGTTCGAGGAGTAGCGCCGCGTGTCCCGCCACGTACGGCGTGGCCATCGACGTGCCGCTCAGCTGGATGAACTGGTGGTTGAGGCCCGTGGAGAGCACGTTCACGCCGGGGGCGAGAAGGTCGGGCTTGATCGCGCCGCTCTGCGTGGCGGGGCCGCGCGTGCTGAACTCCGCCACCATCGTCACCTGCTGCTCGGTGCGGAACGACGCGCCGACCGTGATGGCCGAGGGGGCGCCGGCGGGCGTGCCGATCATGTGGTTCAGGGCGTCGTTGCCGGCGGCGACCACGACCACCATCCCGTGCGCGATCGCGTTCTCGACGGCGCGCGACAGCGGATCGTCGGGATGGCCGCGCGTGCCGAGGGAGAGGTTGGCGATGTCGGCGCGATCAACGGTGCTGCCGTCGCCGTTCGGGTCGAGCGCGCGCTCGAGCGCTGCGATGATGCCGGACGCGTTGCCGTTGCCGCCGGCGTTCAGCACCTTGTAGGCAAGCAGCGAGACACCCGGCGCGACGCCGGTGACCTGGTTGCTCTCGGCGGCGATGATCCCGGCCACGTGCGTGCCGTGGCGGTTGTCGTCCATCGCATCGGCGTCGTCGTTGACAAAGTCCCAGCCGCCGATGACCTTCCCCTGCAAGGCGGGGTGGGTACGATCGATGCCGGTGTCGAGGACCGCCACCACGACGCCGTTGCCGGCGCTCGCACGTACCGCAACGCTGTCATCCTGAGCGAGGGGGCCGGGAGGGGGGAAGCGAAGGACCCCCTCCAGTTGCGCACCGTACGCATGCACGATTTCGTCGCGATAGACGCCGGCGACATACGGCAGTTGCTCGATGTCCGCGATCGACTGCCCGGGCTGCAGCTCGATCGCGGCACCGCGGAAGGTGCGCGAGAACTGCCGCCGCACGCGCAGGCGAGGCGCGTCCTCGTGCAGCTGCGGGGCGATTGCGCCGCGGTGGAACTCGACGATGTACCGGCGCGACTCCTCCGCGAACAGCGGCAGCGCCAGGATGAACAGAGACAGCAGGCGAAGGACTCTCATTCGACGGCGCCGATGGTAAACGGACCCGGCCGCGGCCCGGCGTTGCGACGCGGCAACGATTGCGAGTAAGCAGCCGGTAAGCGGCCGTTTTTAACCTTCGCCGCACTATGAAACGTCTACTGAAGTTCGTGGTCCGTGCGGCCGCCATCGTGGCGGCGCTTGCGGTGATCCTGGTGGTCGTCATCGAAGTGAGATCCCGGCGCACGTTCGACGCGCCGGATCCCGACATTCACGCCAGCGCCGATCCGCAGGTGATCGCGCGCGGCGCGTACCTGGCCTACGGTCCGGCGCACTGCGTCAACTGCCACACGTCCGGGGCGGCGCAGAAGGCGGCGGTAGAGGAAGGAGCGACGCCTCCGCTCGCGGGCGGCAATCGCTTCTCCTTCCCTCCCGGCACGTTCTACTCGCCGAACCTGACGCCGGACAAGGAGACCGGCATCGGCCGCTACACCGACGGCGAGCTGGCGCGCATGCTCCGCTACGGAGTCCGCCGGGACGGACGCGCGGCGCTGCCGTTCATGGAGTTCCAGCACCTCTCCGACGAAGACCTGACGGCGGTGATCTCGTTCCTCCGCTCCCAGCAGCCGGTGCGCCATGAGGTGCCGCCTCACAAGCTGAACCTGATCGGCAAGGCGGTGATGGCGTTCGCGATCAAGCCGATCGGTCCGAAGGAGACGCCGCCGAAAGTCAGCCCGGCGCACGAGCCGACCGTGGAGCGCGGCGCGTACCTCGCGAACTCGGTGGCCGGCTGCGCGGAGTGCCATACGAAGCGCAATCCGCTCGACGGCTCGTACGTCGCGGCGCGTTTCTCGGGCGGCGGCAAGTTCGAGATCGACAAGGCCACGGTGCTGGTGACGCCGAACCTGACGCCGTCGAAGTTCGGGCGCATCCGCGACTGGGAGGAAGAACAGTTCGTCGGCCGCTTCGACGTGGGCATGGGCATCAAGGGGACCCACATGCCCTGGCGCCAGTTCCAGCGCATGAGCGACACCGACAAGCGCGCGATCTTCCGCTACCTGAAATCGCTGCGGCCGGTCGATTTCGATCCAGGCCCGATCGTGCAGAAGCGCAAGACGTAGGCGCAGGAACCGACCGGGGGCCTCCGACGGGCCGGCGTGGCCGGCGGCACTTGTTTGCGCACGGACGGCGTTTTCTGGCGAGAGGCGTGCGTTCAGCCTTGGGCAACCAGTGCTGCCGGCCACGCCGGCCCGCCGGAGGCCCCCGGTCGGTTCACTTGCTTACAATGCCGCCCATGCGTGCGTCATTGCTCCTCCTCTCCCTTCTCGCCTTCGGCTGCGCTACGTCCACCACTTCGACGATCGATCTCGCCAAGGCGGAGGTCATCGACCTCACGTATGCGTACGATGCGAAAACGTTGTACTGGCCGAGCTCGGAGGGGACGTTCGAGCTGAAGCAGCTGGCGTACGGGCAGACCGAGAGTGGGTACTTTTACTCGTCGTTCGCGTTCTGCACGCCGGAGCATGGGGGGACGCATCTCGATGCGCCGATCCATTTCGCGGCCGGGAAGCGCACCGTCGATCAGGTGCCGGTAAGGCAGCTCATCGCGCCGGTGGTGGTGATCGACGTGGCGAGCAAGGCGGCGGCCGACGTCGATTACACGCTCACCGTGGACGACGTGCGCCAGTGGGAGGCGCGGCATGGGGCGATCGAGCGCGGGACGATCGTGCTGCTGCACACCGGCTGGGGCGCGCGCTGGGGAGATCGCCTGCGCTACTTCGGCGACGACACGCCGAAGGCGACGGACAAGCTGCACTTCCCGTCCTACGGCACCGAAGCCGCGCAGCTGCTGGTGACGGAGCGCCAGGTCGGTGCGCTCGGAGTCGACACAGCCAGCATCGACTACGGGAAGTCCCACGATTTCATGGTCCATCGCATCGCCAACGAAGCCAACGTCCCGGGGCTGGAAAACGTGGCCAATGTAGACCGCCTGCCTGCGCGTGGAGCCTGGCTCGTGGCGCTGCCGGTAAAGATCGGCGGCGGCTCGGGCGGCCCGGTGCGCATCGTGGCGCTCGTGCCGTAGTTTGGAGTGCGGTGACCGCGGGAGGCTGTCTCAAAACTATTGGCACGTGGTTCGCGCATCCACTGCAAGGCGAATAAGCCGGCGTAAATTGATGGCATTGACCACTGCGAGTGTAAAAAACGTCGTGTAACGCAGCGTTTCGCCCACTTGAATTTCGCGAATTTGGGTTTTGACACACCCTCCCGCAGT
>DASQJY010000025.1:0-364615 GCA_035630815.1 Thermoanaerobaculia bacterium | reverse complement strand
CACGTTCTCCGATCTCGCGAACTCCATCTCCGCCGAGTACGGTTTCTGGCTCGGGGACGCGTTCGCCTCCGGCGGCTCCGCCGGGTACGACCACAAGGGGATGGGCATCACCGCGCGCGGCGGGTGGGAAGCGGTCAAGCGACACTTCCGCGAGCTCGGCCTCGACACGCAGAGCGAAGACTTCACCTGCGTCGGCGTCGGCGACATGTCGGGCGACGTCTTCGGCAACGCGCTGCTGCTCTCGTCACACGCGAAGCTGCTCGCGGCGTTCAACCACTCCCACATCTTCGTCGACCCCGATCCCGATCCGGCGCGCAGCTTCGAAGAACGCCGCCGCATGTTCGACAACCGCCTGAACTGGAACGGCTACAACCCCGAGCTGCTGTCCCAGGGCGGCGCGGTGTTCGAGCGCAGCGCGAAAACGATCGCCGTCTCCGAGGAAGTGCAGGCGCTGTTCGAGCTGCCGAAGAAGGTCGTCACGCCGACGGAGCTGATGCGCGCGATCCTCCAGGCGCGCGCCGACCTGCTGTGGCTCGGCGGTATCGGGACGTACGTCAAGTCCTCGGAAGAGGATCACGCCGCCGCGCGCGATCGCGCCAACGATGCGATCCGCATCAACGGCAATGAGCTCCGCGTGCGGGTCGTGGGCGAAGGGGCCAACCTCGGCTTCACGCAGCGCGGCCGCATCGAGTACGCGCTCATCGACGGCCACATCAACACCGACGCGATCGACAACTCGGCCGGCGTCGATACGTCAGACCATGAGGTCAACATCAAGATCGCGCTCAACGACGCGATCACGCGCGGCGAGCTCTCCGGCATCGAGGAGCGCAACCGCATCCTCGCCGAGATGACCGACGACGTGGCCGGCCTCGTGCTGCGCGACAACTACGAACAGACGCAGGCGATCTCCATCACCCACACGCTCGGCGAAGAGCTGCTCGACACGCAGGCGCGCTTCATGCGCGGCCTCGAGAAGCTGGGGAAGCTCGATCGTGCGATCGAAGGCCTGCCCGACGACGAGACCATCGCCGAGCGCCACACACGGGGCCTCGGCCTGACCCGTCCCGAGATCGCGGTGCTGCTCGCGTACGCGAAGATGGTGCTGTTCGAGGACCTCGTGAAGACCGACCTGCCGGACGACCCGCAGCTCGCGAACGACCTCGTGCTGTACTTCCCGGACGAGCTGCGCGTCCGCTTCCGCTCCGCCATCGAGCGCCATCGCCTCCGCCGCGAGATCATCGGCACGGTGGTCACGAACGCCATGATCAACCGCGTCCGCCCGACGTTCCCCTGGGCGATGGTCGACGAGACGGGCAAGGGCTACGCCGATATCGCCCGCGCGTTCATCGTCATGCGCGATTCGTTCGACCTCCGCACGATCTGGCGCGACATCGAGGCGCTGGACAACAAGCTCCCGGCGAGCGTCCAGCTCGACATGATGATCGCCGTCGCGCGCCTGCTCGAACGCGCGATCCTCTGGCTGCTGCGCAGCGACTACGAACGCCTCGACATCGCTGCGCTGGTGAACGAGTTCCGTCCCCGCATCGAAGCGATCGGCGACCGCCTGGTGCAGGTGCTGCCGGCGTCGATGCTCGGCCGCGTGCGCGTGCGCCAGGCGGAGCTGATGGAAGACCAGATCCCGGAGCCGCTCGCCAAACGCGTGGCCAGCCTCGACGTGATGAGCTCCGCCATGGACATCATCCGCATCGCACGGGCCGACGCGACGCACGGCGTCGAGGATGTGGCGCGCGTCTACTTCGGGGTCGGTGAGCGCTTCGCGCTCGATCGCCTCCGCAGCGCCAGCCACGGCGTTGCCGCCGAAACGCCCTGGCAGAAGAGCGCGCTCACATCGCTGGTGGACGACCTGTTCAACTACCAGAGCACCATCGCCGCCCGCGTCATGACCGAGACGAACGGCGCCGGAGGCGACCCGGTCGAGACCTGGCTCGCCAGGCGCCCCCGCGTCGTCGAGCGCGTCGACCAGACCATGCACGACTTCCGCGCCGCGACGACGGTTGACCTGGCGATGCTCACCGTGGCGTCGCGGCAACTGAGGACGCTGGTGGAGTCGTAACCAGCGCCACGTCGGTCCAGCCGGCGTCCCGGCACGCCCCGAGGACGCCGGCCACATCGCCGTACGGCACACGCTTGTCCGCCCGCACCGCAATCGGCCGCGCGGACGCGGTCGCCCGCAACGTCTTCAGCGCCGCCGGCAATTCATCGCGCCGGATGACCAGCGTATCGACGTAAACCGTCCCATCCTCCTTCACCGTCACCGGCAACGCCCGCTCCTCCAGCGACGCCTTCCCCGACGCTTCCGGCAACGCCACCGGCACCCCAGGCGCCGAGCGCTACGTTACGCTGAACCTGAATTCGGGGACGAGACGAGAGTCACGATAGAATACCGACAGGAATCACGAGGTAAAACGTTGATAACATTGATCGAAGCGCTCCGTTACCGAAGCCTTTTGTATGTGAAACAGCCTATCGGCGGTTTTCATGTGCTGGTGGGGCCGAACGCGAGTGGCAAGAGCACGTTTCTCGATACCATCGCTTTTTTAGGGCGCTTGGTGTCTGACGGCTTGGAAGCAGCGGTCCGCGAGCGATCCGAGAACTTTTACGATCTGGTATTCAAGCGACATGAGAACGAGAGCTTTCAACTGGCGGTTGAGGCAGACATCCCGGATGAGAAACGTAAACTTCTGAAAGAGCCAGACTTCCGAGCTGTACGATATGAGGTTGAGATTGGCACCGACAGCGATACCGGCGAACTGAAACTGATACACGAGAAGGTGCTTCTCAAGCGGACTGCTGAACGCCTGTTGACGCCGCGCACATTGTTTCCTATGCCGGCACCGCCTCCGGCGTCGATTCTGTCGACGACGAGTACCAAAGCAAAAGCGATTATTAAAAAGCAACCTACCGGGAATGACAATTTCTATCCAGAGACAGGCGAAGGCTATGCGCCCACGTTCAAGCTTGGGCCGCGGAAATCGGCGCTGGGAAACTTACCTGAAGACGAGTCTAAATTCCCCGTTTCAACCTGGCTGAAGCAGCTGCTCATCAATGGTGTTGAACAGCTGGTCCTCAACAGCGCGCTCATTCGTCGCGCAAGCCCGCCGCAGCAGACGCGCGGCTTCAGAGCCGATGGTTCCAATCTCCCATGGGTGATCGCTGATCTGCGCAAACGTACGCCTGCTAAATATGCAGCATGGCTGGCGCACGTTCGCACAGCGTTGCACGATGTCGAGGAAGTGCTTGTCCGCGAGCGACCTGACGACCGGCACAGCTATCTGGTAATTCGTTACGCGAGCGGCTACGAAGTTCCGTCGTGGATGGTTTCGGATGGTACTTTACGTATGCTTGCGCTGACGCTCCTACCCTATCTCCCGGCATTCTCCGGACTTTACCTCATCGAAGAACCCGAGAATGGGATTCATCCGAGAGCCGTCGAAACTGTCTATGAGTCGCTTTCGTCGGTCTACACAGCCCAGATTCTGCTGGCCACGCATTCGCCCGTCATTCTCAGTATCGTTGATTCAACGCAGGTACTGTGCTTTGCCAAAACGCATGATGGAGCGACAGATATCGTAAGGGGCGATCTTCATCCTGCTCTTCGAAGCTGGAAGCATGAAGTGTCGCTTGGAGAACTATTCGCGGGTGGGGTTCTCGGTTGATGGCGGATCTTGTGTTGCTGGCTGCCGACAAGACAATCGAGACTGGTGTCACGAACTTGCTCTCGCGCCCACATGCGCTGGGATGCCGGGCTTTTGCTGCTCGCTCGTTTGTCCATGTCGGCCGGGATCCTGGCTGCTACCGTCGCGCGGCTGAATTCCTTTCGGGCCTAGCCGGTCAGTACCGGCACGCTATCGTGATCTTCGACCGGGAAGGAAGCGGCGCCACGAAAGATCGTAGCGATATCGAGGCTGAGGTCGAGGAGCGGCTGTCTGCGAGCGGTTGGAATGAGCGTGCGGCGTGTGTAGTCATCGATCCTGAGGTAGAGAATTGGGTCTGGACGGACTCTCCTCATCTCGCGGCCTGTCTGAGTTGGAACGAAGACATCGAATTGCGCCAATGGCTGGCGGGGAGGGGATTCTGGCCGGAGGAAGCGGTAAAACCGCCCCGTCCCAAAGAGGCTTTGCAGGCGGTATTGCGTCTGACGGGACAGCCCCGCTCGTCCGCGGTTTACGGAGAGCTTGCGAGACGTGTCAGTGTCGCGAGGTGCACCGATCCTGCATTCCTCAAGCTTCGCGAGCTGATCGGCCGGTGGTTTCCCGCGGAAACTCGCCCTTGACAACCAAGGCACGTCTTGCTGCTCTTGACGCTGCAGCCTCATCACGGGGACGCAAGGCACTACGGCTGCATCGCGTCCGCTAACACGCGTGCGAACGATTCCGCGGGGTCCATGCCGACGCGGTACGTTTCGTCCGGGAGCTCGTAGCGGAAGATGGTGCGGCCGTCTTTTTCCACGGTTGCCACCGCGGCGCGGCGTTTGCGGCCGCGGCCGAGGCGGTCGAAGGTGCCGTCGAAACGAATGACCACCGGCGCGTGAGCTTCGAACTGGATGTCCGGGAAGTTGTCGCGGAGGGCGCGCATCACCTGCACCTGCATGCCGCCGGCTCGCAGGGCTACGGTAGTCGTGCCTTGCAGCTCCTCGCGCAGGCGTTCGACGGCGCGGTCGTTCAGGCCGGAGTCGTGGCCGTCGACGTAGGTCACGACCGGCGCGAGGGACGGGCGCGGCGTTTCGCGCGGCTTGGGAGGCGGCGTCTGTTCCCGCTCGCGCACCACCGGAGCGGCGGGCTTCGGCATGGCGCGGGTGGTCGTCACGACCGGCGCGGAGAGCGTGGGGGCGGCGCTCACCGTCACCGCTGCCTCTGCGATCTGCGGAGCGGCGGCGGCAGGTGGCGGAGCGACGGTGCTCGTCGTTTCGAGCACGGGTGTACGAACGGGCGGTACGGCCGTGTTCGCGGTACGGAGGATCGGCTCGCGCGTCGTGCGCGGCCAGAACAGCGCGCCGCCCGCGAGCAGCACCACCACCGCGATCATCACCACGACGTATGCCGGGTTGATCCCCTTACGCAGTTGCACCGATACAGCGGGCGGAGGCGACGGGATGGGCGTCAGGAGCGTTGGTGCACCGGCAGCGGCTGCCGACACGGCTGTCGCCGCGACTGCCGTCTTCTGGCGGACCTTCATCGTCTCATCGCCGTCCAGCGGCAGCATGACGGTCGGAGCGTGCGTCGTCTCGGGCAGCGTCCGCTCGATCTGCTCCAACGCCTGGATGAACTCTCGTGCCGATGCGAAGCGCTCGTTGCGATTGCGGGCGAGCGCTTTCTCGAGCACCTGCTGCAGCGCCGCGCTCCCGGGGAGCTCGGTCGGCAGCGGCGTCATGGTGGTCTTCGCGACGTCGCGCGCGTGCAGCAGGAAGTATTCGTGCGGCGACTTCGCCTCGTACGGCGGACGTCCCGTCAGCAACTCGACCAGCACCATCCCGAGCGCGTAGATGTCCGCGCGCGCGTCGATCGTCTCCCCCTCGGGGATAAAGCCGAGTTGCTCCGGCGACGCGTACCGCAGCTTGCCGACGAAGATGCCGGTGCGCGTCTGCGACACGGCGTCCGGATCCTGCAGCTTGGCCACGCCGAGGTCGATGATCTTCACCTCGTCGTCCGCGGTGATCATCAGGTTCTCGGGACTGATGTCGCGATGGATGATCCCGGCGCGGTGGATGGCCTCGAGCCCGCGTAGCGCCTGCACCGCGATGTGCACCGCCTGGCGGGGAGGGAGCGTGCCGCGCTGGCGCAGCCGCTCCGCGAGGTTCTCCCCGTCGATGAACTCCCAGACCATGTAGTGCGCGCCGTCGGGGAGCGTCGCGAAGTCGTGGAGGGTGGCGACGTTGCCATGCTGGATCTTCGTCGCCGCGCGCGCCTCGCGCAGGAAGCGATCCTTCGCATCGGCGTTCGTGGAGATGTGCGCGTGCACGACCTTGATGACGCGCGGCGAGCCGAGCATCGTGTGCACGGCCTTGAAAACCTCGCCCATGCCGCCCGCGCCGAGGCGGTCAGTGATGGTGTAGCGGCCGTCGAGGGTGTCACCGGGTTTCATTGAGGGTTAGTCTACCCGGAATCGTACGGTGTGCTGGTGACGCGCGGCACGGATGGTGCCGGGTGTCAGGTGTCTGGGGATTCTCGCCCGGGCGATACACCCCAGATACCTGACACCAAAGTTACTGCACGATCTCCCCGTACGGCTTCAACTGCTCCGTCACCTGCGCCCGGTCGCCCACCACGACGATCGCCAGCTTCGACGGATCGATGTAGGTGCTGGCCATGCGCTGGATATCGGCGGGGGTGAGGGCGTAGACGCGCTGCACGTAGTTGCGCAGGTAGTCTTCGCTCAGGCTGTAGAGGTCGAGGAAGGCGAGTTGTGCGGCGATGCCGGGGCGGGCGGAATTGCGGAGCACGAACGTGCCGGCCAGGAAGTTCTGGATGCCGCGCAGCTCGTCCGCGGTCGGTGCGTCGTTCCGGAGGCGATCCACCTCGTAGAGGATCTCCTTGATCGACGCGCCGGTCACGTTCGTCGTCACGTCGGCCATCTCGGCCCAGGAGCCGGCGCCGAGGCGCGAGGTCACGGCGCTGGTCGGCGAATACGTGTACCCCTTCTGCTCGCGGATGTTGCTGGTGATGCGCGAGCCGAACGAGCCGCCGAGGAGCGAGTTCATGACCGTGATGGCCAGGAAGTCGGGAGCGGTGGCGTCATTCATCGGCAGGCCGATGTAGAGCGTCGACTGCACCGCGCCCGGACGGTCGATCAGGTAGACCGCGCGGCGGGCGGTCGGCGTCACCGACGGCTTCGTGGCGGGGTTGCCGGCTTTCCAGTCGCTGAAGCTGCGGCGGATCGCGGCTTCGACCGCGTTCGCGTCGAACTTGCCGACCACGTAGAAGAAGCCGCGCGCCGCGCCGAAGTTGCGGTCGTGGAACGTGCGCACCTGGTCGAGCGTGTACGACTGCAACTGCTGCTCGGTCGGGAAGGTGCGTCCGTACGGGGAGTCGCCGAACAGCACCTGCGAGAATTTCTCGGCCGCGATCGGCCCCGGCTGGCTGCGCTGGATCGACAGGTTGCGCGCGAGGTCGGCCTTGATGCGCGTCAGCTCCGACTCCGGGAGACGCGGATTGCGGACGACGTCCGCGATCAGCGCCACCGCGTTCGCGGCCGATTCCGAGAAGACGTCGGTGCCGATGGTGGTCTGGTTCACGCCGACTCCTATGTCGAGCGCGCCGCCCATCATCGCCATTTCCTGCGCGATCTGTTCCGCCGAGCGCGTGGCGGTGCCCTGCTCCATCATCGAGCCGGTGACGTCGGCCAGCCACGTCTCGGTGGCCGCCTCGTCGACGTTTCCGGTCTGCGTCACCAGGCGGACCGTGGCCTTCGGCACTTCGCCGTAGGGGACGAAGCGCACCTGCAGCCCGTTGGGCAGCGAGAATCGGCGGATCGCCGGGATCGTGAAGTTGTGCGGCGTGCCGGGTGCCGGCGGCGCCTGTTTCGCCGTCGCCGCGGCGGGAGTCTGCGTGGTGATGGTTGCCGTCTGTGCGAATGCGCCCGTTGCGGCGAGCAGCATCGCAAGCATGGTTGTCGTTCTTTTCATTGCGGTCAGCTCCTCGGGTTCACGACCAGCACGGTGCGGTTCGTGGGGCGCAGGTACTCCTGCGCGGTGCGCTGGATCAGCTCCGGCGTCACCTTCGCGAACTGCTCTTCGATTTGGTTGATGCGGTGCGGGTCGTCGTAGAAGAGCGCGAACGACGCCAGCAGGTCGGCGCGGCCGAAGCCGAAGAAGCCTTCCACCTCGTCATACAGCGCCGAGCGCATCTTCACGCGCGCGCGCTCCAGCGTCGCCGCGTCGACCGGCTGCGACTGCAGGCGGGCCACGCTCGCATCGAGCGCGCTCAGGATCTCGTCGGCGGTCTTTTCCTTATCGTGGAACAGCCAGGCCATGTACAGGGTCGGCCCGTTGATGTTGAACATGTTGCCGAGCGCGTTCATCGTCGACGCGATCTCGCCCGTCAGGCCGCGCGTCTGCACGAGGTCCTGGTAGAGCCAGGAGTCGTTCCCCGAGGCGAGGATCTGGTCGATGATCCCCATCGCGTAATACTCCGGCGTGTCGGCGGCCGGCGCGTGCCAGCCGACGGCGAGCGCGGGACGGGTCGCTTTCTCGTCCACCTTCGTCTGCCGCTTCTCCTCGGTCTGGCGCGGCTCGGAGATGTCCGCCTTCGGCGGCTGCGGCACGGCGGGGATCCCGCCGAAATACTGGCGGACCCACGCCAGCGCCTGCGCCTGGTCGAAGTCGCCGGTGATCGCCACCACGGCGTTGTTCGGCGCGTAATAGGTCTTGAAGAACGTGCGCGAATCTTCCAGCGTCGCCGCGTCGAGGTCCGACAGGTCGCCGTAGAAGTTGTGGGCGTTGTACCAGTTCGTGTTCGCGTACTGCGGCAGGTCGAGCCAGGGGAAGCCGCCGTACGGCTGGTTCAGCACGTTCACGCGCACTTCGTTCTTCACGACTTCCTGCTGGTTCTTCAGGTTGTCCTGCGTGATGGCCAGCCCGCGCATGCGGTCGGCCTCGGCCCACAGGACCGTTTCCAGCGTGTGCGCCGGCACGATCTCGAAGTAGTTCGTGAAATCGAAGCGCGTGGAGCCGTTGAGGACGCCGCCGTTCGACTGCACGAGCTTGATGAACTCCATCTTGCCGAGGTTCTCCGAGCCCTGGAACATGAGGTGCTCGAAGAGATGCGCGAAGCCGGTACGGTCGCGCGGCTCGACCCGGAAGCCGATGCCGTAATAAACGGCCACCGCGACCGTGGGCGCGGTGTGGTCGGGGGAGAGGACCACTTTCAGGCCGTTGTCGAGCTTGTGATAGTCGACCGGGACCTGCAGTTGCTGAGGTGCCGTGGTCATCGGGACCGTGGTGACCTCGGAAGCGGCGGCCGTTTCGGCTGCCGGAGTTGCTGCCGGCGGAGTCGTTGCCGGTGGTGTCGTCGCGCACGCGGCGAAGAGCAGGGCCGCGGGAGCGAGACGGAAGATGGACTTCATGCTGCCTCCTTGAAAACGAATCGTGTAACGGTATCGTAGTAACGGGAAGCGTCGAGCAGGGGGATCTCGCAATGTCCGGCGTGTGACGTCAACAGCTCTTTCCGGACGCGCAGGCCATCGTATAACTTCTTCCCCAGCGCGTACGGGATGACGCCGTCCCGGGTGCCATGCATGACGAGTACCGGCACCCCCGCCTCGTTGAGCCAGTCCGTGGTGCGCATCGCGAAGGGAGCCGTCCAGCCGAGCTTGTACAGCGCGTTGCCGAGGTCCATGAGGGACGCGAACGAGTTCTCGATCACCACCGCACGCACGCCCTTGCGCTTCTTCGCGACGTACGCCGCGTACGGGCCGCCGATCGACTCGCCGTACAGCACGATCTTCTTCATCCCCAGCTTCTCGACGTAGTCGAACGCCGCCAGCGAGTCGTCGTAGATGCCGGACTCGGAGACGCGTCCCTCGCTCCGCCCGAAGCCGCGGTAGTCGAAGGCGAAGACCGAGATGCCGCGCTTCGCGAACTCCTCGCACATCGGGGTGCGGTCGGTGAGGTTCCCGGCGTTGCCGTGGAACCAGATCATCACCGGCGCGTCCGGGTCCTGCGCCCGGAAGAGCCAGGCGTGCAGCTTCAACCCGCCGCTCTCGAACGTGTGCTCCGCCGGCACGACCATCAGGTCGTTCGGATTCCACCGTCCGCGCGGGTAGACGTCCGGAAAGAACATCCCGGTCCGCCGGAGCAGGTTGGCGAACGCGAAGATCGCGAGGGTGAGGACGGCGAGGAAGACGAGGATGCGGGTCATGAATTGAAAATTAGAAATTGAAAAATCGGAGGGTCTGAAACGAAGAAGCGGCGCCCGGATCGGACGCCGCTTTTCAATTTTCAATTTTCATTTTCTTCAGGCTCAGGCCGACAACTTCTCCCAATCCCCCTCGGGTGCATCCGTCGCCAGCGCGAGGCCGCCGTCGGAGCCGATGAAGACCGGGTCCTGCATGTACTTCACCTTTCCGCCGCCCACGCCCTTCAGCGCCGTCTCCAGCGCCTCGGCCAGGCCGCGAATCAGGCCGCCGCCACCCGAGAGGATGATGTTGTTGCGGACCCGCTCCTGGAACTCCGGCTCGACGCGTGCGAGCAGGTCGAGCATCGTCTCCACGATCGGGGGGAGGATCGTCTCGCAGGCGGTCTTCATCTCGTTCGTGATGTCGAGGTCGGTCGGCACGCCCTTCACCGGCGCGCTGACGACCACCCGCTGCGCGCCGTCGCCGACGAAGCTGTGCTTCTCCTTCCACTCGCGCACCATGAACACCGTCACGTTCGCCTGGGGATAGCGCTCTTCGATCAGCTTGAGCAGCTGCGTGTCGATCGAGTCGCCGGCCACGGTCAGAGTCCGCTG
Organism: Thermoanaerobaculia bacterium; assembly: GCA_035630815.1. Taxonomy (GTDB): domain Bacteria; phylum Acidobacteriota; class Thermoanaerobaculia; order Gp7-AA8; family Gp7-AA8; genus QHVT01. The sequence continues at coordinate 354,146 of DASQJY010000025.1, read as the reverse complement.
GTCTTCGTCCGTCGGGTAGCGCCCCTTCATCACGCAGAAGTCGGTCGTGCCGGCGCCGATGTCGACGATCATCGTATGCAGCAGCGCATCGAGCCCGTAGGCGACCGCGAACGGCTCGGTGACGATCAGCAGGCTGTCGACGATGCCCTTCATCGCGTTGCGGAGGTACTGCTTGTTCGTGCGCAGCGACGCAGCCGGGACGCCGACCACCGCCCGCACGTTCGCCGCATCGTCCTTGCCGTTGACGCCGACCAGGCGGAGGAGGTGCTTGAGCAGCTCGCGCACCGCTTCGACGTCTTTCTCGGAGCCCTCCTTGAGGAGGCCGCGCTCGAGCGGGCGATGGAGATCGAGCATGGTGCGGTTCGCGACCGCCTCGTGCCCGATCAGGACGTCGCGCTTGAGGACCTTGCGCGCGACCATGTCGACCGGCCAGCCGACGAAGCTGTCGACGACGAAACGCTGCCCGTTCGACGCCGAGATCGCGCTGCGGGACGTGCCGAGATCGATCCCGACGTTGAGGACTTCAGCCATTCTGTTCGTTTCCTTTCTTCTCACCGGTCTTCTGGCCAGGGGGCATCCCCGCGTAGGCGCGGATGCCGTCGAAGAGCGCGCTCGCGATCTTCTGCCGGTATTCGGGCCGGCGCAGCATGGCGGCTTCTTTTTCGTTCGAGATGCAGCCGACTTCGGCCAGCACGGCCGGCATGTCGGTGGCGACGAGCACGAGGAACGGCGCGCGCTTGACGCCCCAGTTCTCCAGCCCCGCGTCCTCGCGGCGCAGGACGTCGTACAGCTTCTTCTGCACGCTGCTCGCGAGCTCGTGCGATTCCTCGCGCCGCGCGTCGGCGTAGACGCCTTCCAGCAGGCGGCGCATGTCCGAGACCGAGTAGCCGGAGACACGGTTCTCGCGCGCGGCCAGCTCGGTCAGCGAGGGATCGGTCGTGGCACCGAGGTAGTAGGTCTCGATGCCGCGGCTCTCGGTGTGGCGCTCCAGCGCGTTCACGTGGATGGAGACGAAGATGTCGCTCCGCGAGGTGTTCGCCAGTTGCGCGCGGTCCCTTAGAGCAATGGTCCGGTCGGAGTCGCGGGTCACGACCACGTCGAAGCCGTTCTTCTCCAGCAGCGCCCGCAGGCGCCGGCCGATGTCGAGCGTGATCTCTTTCTCCAGCAACTCCGGCGCGGTCGCGCCCGGATCGGAACCGCCGTGACCGGCGTCCAGGACCACCCGCCGGACCGTGAGCGGAAACGCCGAGGCGGTGACGCGCTCGGCCTTCATCGTCGTGGAAGCCGCTTCCGGGTGGAGGAGCGGTCCGCCTGCGTGTCCGTTCAACGCGGCGACGGCGGCCTGAACGGGCGGGATGGCCGGTCCGCCGCCGTTGCTGTTCGCGATCATGTAGCTCGACCCGAGCAGCGTGAGCGGCACCAGGACGAATGGCACGCGGCGCAACCAGACGCGGGTCCAGCGCGTCGCCGGACGCAGCGCGCGGGGAGGCATCCCTCGCATGACATCGAGGTTCTCCGCCACCGCTTGCTGAAGCGCGCGACGTTTGACCCGATCGATGTTCCCCGCTCTCATCAACGTCTCACCCGAGTTGGACCCTTCATTCTACGGCAGCATCAACTCGGTATGGCGACGGAAGTGTTCCGCGAAGATCGCCGGGTCGGGCGGGATGCGGCGGACCGTGAGGGCCGGCTTCCCCGATTTCGTCGCCCGGACGCCGTAGAAAAAGACCGGGACGGCCATCTTTTCGGCCAGCGTGAAGATCGGCGTGGCAATGGCCGTCGAGCCGAAACGGGTTTCGAACGGCATCGGCCGCGCGCTCGGCCGGGCCCGGTCGATGACGACCACGAGCGCCCCCCCCTCGGCCAGCTTGCGTCGCAACTGCAGCATCACGCCCTGCGACGGCGGCAGCAGGTCGAGCTCATGGCGCGTCCCCCAGACGAAGCCGCGGCCCGGCGATTCCCTCACGGCCGTGATCTCGTGCCCGTGGTCGTGGAGCCAGCGGATGAAGAAGGCGTTGATCGGAAAGTGGGCGGAGACGAGCACCACGCCTCCGGCTTTCAGCGCCGGAAGCAGCTCCGAATCGACGTCGGCCTCGATCTCCGGGTCGTACTGCAGGCGCATCCGCACCATGGCCCGGAAGAGCACGCGCAGCGTCTCATCCAGCGCGCCGCCGACCGTGTTTCCGAAACGGGCCAGCAGGATCGGCCCGAGCAGAGGCGCGAGCGCGAGCCCCGCCCTCATGGCCGCGCGGAACCGGAAGCGCCGCGGCACGAGACGGAAGGGGAGCGAGGCGATGAAGCCGATCGTGTTGCGGACCAGCTCGATGATCATGCGTGAACGTGTTCGCCGGCGATCGCCCGATGGAAGGCCCACCACGCCACACCGCCACGCCGTGCACCTTCGCGCGCGCTGGCCCGGCGAGGATCCGTGGTCGCGGCGCCGGCGATGAGCAGCGCCGCCTCGGCGCCGTGGCGCTCGTCCGCCGTGAAGTGCTCGTACAGAAACTCGAGCTCGTGGCCGGTGAAGCCGTAATGCGCGGTCAGCGGCTCGACCAGCGCGCGGAACGTCGCCGGCACGTTCGCTTCGAAACCGATCGCGAAGAACGAGTAGGCGCCGATCCAGTCGCCCTTGCGGAGCGCCTCCGCGAACCAGCGCGCCGGCTCCGAGGAGGCGGCGTCGAGCTCCGCATCCGTCGCCCCGGCGGCGCGCGCGAAACGGCGGCCCATCACGCCGTGGCGGCGCTCGGGCTCGATCTGCACGCCTTCCGCGGGAACGAAGCCGACCACTCCCTCTTCCTCGAGCAGGTTGCCGAGGAGGGACCGGCGCACGGCGGGGTCATCGCAGAGCGAAAGCACCGAGCTGATGCGCCGCGGGAAGGACTCGGCGATCGCGGCGATGGCGATGGCGTACCGCCGCACCGTATCGCGCGAGAGACGTCCTTCGAGGACGCCCGCCACGATCGGATTCGTCTCCACGGGCGCCACGCGGGCCGACGCCAGCAGCGATTCCGCGAACTCAGTAGCCGCCGTCATTCGCGATCACGTGTTCCATGAATGGAGCGATCAGCCCCTCGGGCGTCAGCCGTCCGCGCGTCTCGCTGCCGAGGTCGGGCCAGGACGTGAGCTGGACCCGCTGGCGCCCGAACGTGAAGTCGTGCGAGCTGGCCGTCCGCTCGCGCCGATCGATCGAGTCCGGATCGACTCCCGCCGCCTCGGCGAACACCTGCAACAGCTCGTCGAGCGTGAGCGGCGGGTTGGCCATGTAGCGTCCCATCGCACCGATCGAGCGGAGGTGCAGCTCGCGCACGTTGCGCGACTGCTTCACCGCCTCGAGCACCGGCTTCACCTCGTGCTCGTTCACGCCGCGCACGACGATCATGCCGATCGACGTGTAGATGTGCTCCGCGCGCAGGTTCTCGAATGCCTGGCGCTTCTTCGTCGCGCAGCGCATCTCGTCGATGGCCCAGTACAGCTCGTCGTCGAAGCCGCCGTTGAAGGAGAGATACGCGACACGCACCCCCGCGTCCTTCAGTGAACGGAGGTACGCACGGTCGGCGAACCGGAGGCCGTTCGAGACCACGACGGGATGATGCCCGTGCGCGCGGGCCTCGCGGATGAGCCGGGGCAGGTCGTTGCGGAGCGTCGGCTCGCCGCCGACGAAGCGGACGAACCGCCCCCGAGGCAGGCGCTTGAAAATCGAGATCAGCCAGTCAGCGTCGAGGTCGGCGATCTCGCGGTTGGGGACGTAGCAGTTCGCGCACGTCATGTTGCATCGGTGCGTGACGTCGATGATGACGGTTTCATAGGGGGACGCTTCGGGTGAAAACGTCCGTGCGACAGGGATAGACTGAAGGAGGGTGGCACTCATGAGGACGTGCCATTCTCGCACAGTCCTGCCCGTTTAAAGATCGATCGCGGCCGGCTTAGGCGTTTCCTTCATCAACTCGAATCCCTCCGAGCGCGCGACGTAGGTCGCGATGGTCAGGTCGCCGGTCACGTTGAGCGTGGTGCGGCACATGTCCAGGATGCGGTCGACACCGAGAATGATCGCGATCAGTTCCGGATTCACGCCGATCTGCGCGAGCACGACGATGATGAACGGGATCGAGCCCGACGGTACGCCGGCCGTGCCGACGCCGCCGAGGATGGCCAGGTAGACGACCAGCAGTTGCTGCGCGAGGGAGAGGTCGACGCCGGCGAGCTGGGCGAGAAAGAGGACCGTCACCCCTTCATAGAGCGCGGTGCCGTTCTGGTTGGCGGTGGCGCCGACGGTGAGCACGAACGAGTTGATGTCGCGCGGCACGCCGAGGTTCTCCTCGGAGACGCGGAGCGCGGTGGGCAGCGTCGCGTTCGACGACGAGGTCGAGAACGCCGTGATCATCACGGTCTTGATCCGGCGGAAGAACTCGAGCGGGTTGATGCGCGACAGCAGCCACACCGACAGCGAGAAGACGCCGAACATGTGCAGCGCCAGCCCGAGCAGCACGGTGAGCACGAACCAGCCGAGGCTCCGCAGCAGCTCGAAGCCGAACTGCGCGGTCATCGTGAAGAGGAGGCAGAAGACCGCGTACGGCGCGAGGCGCATCACCACCTCGATCCCGACGAGCGTGGCGGCGAAGACCGCTTCCAGGACGCGCAACAGCGGTGCGGCGATGTCCTTGTCGACCATCGTCACGCACGCGCCGAGGAAGACCGCGAAGAACATCAGGCCGAGCATGTCCGGCGTCTCGCGCCCCACGGAGTAGAAGATGTTCGTCGGAACGAGTGTCTTGACCGCTTTCAGCAGCGGCGCGTCGGTCGCCTGCGGTCCGCCGATGGCGCTGTCGACGCGCCCTTTCGCGTCTTTGCTGAAGCGCTCCGCGAGCTGCGCTCCCACCTCGGGGGAGATGCGCTTGCCCGGCTTGATCGTGTTCGCGAGCGTCAGCCCGATCACCACGCTGATCGCCGAAATGACCAGGGTATAGACGAGCGACTTCACGCCGATGCGCCCGACGCGGCGCAGATCGCCGAGGCCCGCCACTCCGGCCACGAGGCTCGAGAAAACGAGCGGCACGACCAGCAACAGGAGAAGGCGGAGGAACAGCTGCCCGATCGGATTCGCGACCTGCTCTGCTGCGAAGACGAGTTGCGGATTCGCGGCCCCCATGACGCTGTTGAGCGTGCAGCCGATGGCCGCCCCCGCGACGAGCCCGATCAGGATTTTCGTGTGAAGAGGAACCCGTCTGTCAGACGCAGCCATGGCGCGGCATGGTACACGGATCGAGCGACTTCCCTGCTGGCAGGGGCTTGATTCCGGACAAACGCCATTTCAGGTAGAATTCACCCCCTCGACCCGCCTGCGTATCCCACCGACCCTCTCGCCACGGTGCGCGGGACAAGCAAACAGGAGCAACGATCAGTGACTGCTACCCTCGAATTGACACACCAGTTTGACGCCGCCGCTGCGGCGAACCGTCCGGCGTACAAGGTCCGTGACCTCAACCAGGCCACCCTCGGCCGCAACGAAATCCGTCTCGCCGAGCACGAGATGCCGGGCCTGATGGCCTGCCGCGCGAAATACGGAAAAGAGAAACCTCTGCGCGGCGCCCGCGTCATGGGCTCGCTCCACATGACCGTGCAGACCGCCGTCCTCATCGAGACGCTGGCCGACCTCGGCGCCGACGTCCGCTGGGTGAGCTGCAACATCTTCTCGACCCAGGATCACGCCGCCGCGGCAGTCGTGGTCGGACGTCCGGAGACCGGCGGCACCGTCGAAAATCCGCGCGGCATCCCGGTCTTCGCCTGGAAAGGCGAAACCCTGGAGGAGTACTGGTGGTGCACGTCCGAGGCGCTCATGTGGCCGGACGGCAGCGGCCCGACGCTCATCGTCGACGACGGCGGCGACGCCACGCTCCTGGTCCACAAGGGCGTCGAATTCGAAGGCCACGGCCGCGTCCCTGAGTTCAACCCGTCCGACGACCCTGAAGAGTGGGGTGTGATTCTCGACCTGCTGCGCGCCGAGCTCGCGCGCGATCCGCAGCGCTGGACCCGCGTTGCGAAAGACCTGCGCGGCGTCTCCGAGGAAACGACCACCGGCGTGCACCGCCTCTATCAGATGCAGGAAGCCGGCGCGCTCCTTTTCCCCGCCATCAACGTCAATGACTCGGTGACCAAGTCGAAATTCGACAACATCTACGGCTGCCGCCATTCCGTGATCGACGGACTCAATCGCGCCACCGACGTCATGATCGCCGGCAAGCTCGCGGTCGTCTGCGGATTCGGCGAGGTAGGGAAAGGCTGCGCCCAGGCGCTGCGCGGCCAGGGCGCCCGCGTCGTGGTCACCGAAATCGACCCGATTTGCGCGCTTCAGGCTGCGATGGAAGGGTTCGAGATCCGCACGCTGGAAAGCGTCGTAGACAGAGCGGACATCTTCGTGACCTCCACCGGGAACAAAGACGTCATTACGGCCGCCCACATGGCGCGCATGAAGCACAACGCCATCGTCAGCAACATCGGCCATTTCGACAATGAGATCGACATGGCCGGCCTCAAGAAGGTCTCCGGCATCCGCAAGAACAACATCAAGCCGCAGTACGACGAATGGATCTTCCCCGACGGTCATGCCGTGCTGATCCTCGCGGAAGGCCGCCTGATGAACCTCGGCTGCGCGACCGGCCACCCCTCCTTCGTCATGTCCGCCTCGTTCACCAACCAGGTGCTCGCACAGCTCGCGCTCTGGAACAACACCGGCGAATACGGCAAGCAGGTCTACGTCCTGCCGAAGCAGCTCGATGAGGAAGTGGCCCGCCTCCATCTGGCGCACCTGGGAGTGGAATTGACCCAGCTCACCGAGGACCAGTCGAAATACCTCGGCGTTCCCGTCGAAGGTCCGTACAAGTCCGACCACTATCGTTATTAAAACCACTGATTTCTTCGCATTTACATACCGCGGGCGGCCGAAAACAGGCCGCCTGTTCGGTTTTTTGTTGACATGGTCAATTCGTTGCACAAGACTTTGTGCGTGAGTGCGACATGAGGAGGAGTGAAATGCCCCGACCAAGGAAAAATGCGTCAAAGTCCAGTTCCACAGCTTCAACGTCTTCCACTGGTTCTGCAGGTGCAGAGAACAAGGTCACGGGCGGCCAGGCCGCGTATGTGCTCGATCGTCTCATCGGCGAGCGCCGCATCACCCGGACGGACGTGAATCGTTATGTGGCGGAAATGGGCCGCGAGATCAGTGAGCTCGAGCGGAAACTGAACGCCCTCCGCGAGGCACATGGCGGCACGATCGCCGCTGTTGCCGCCGCGACCGTCGCCGCAGGCGCTGCCGTTGTTGCTGTAGCGCGCCGCCGCGGACGTCCGCCGGGGCGTCCGGCTGGATCCGGCCGCAAGCCGGGCCGTCCGCCTGCCTCTGCGTCAGCAGCAGCTTCGGGCACCGCGGCAGCCCCTGCCCGCCGTGGCCCTGGCCGTCCGCCGGGATCGGGTCGCAAGCCAGGCCGTCCGGCCGGTAGTGGCGCTTCTGCTTCTACCGCAGCGACCGGAGCCGACAGCGGCTCGACCGGTGCCGCTACTGGCGCCCGTGGCGGTGCAAAGCGCGGCCGCAAGCCGTCTACCGCCATTACGGCCGGCCAGCTCGCTTCGCGCCAGCTCCAGGGCCGCTATCTCGCCCTCGTGCGCCAGTTCCCCGAGAACAAGCGCGCGCAGTACGCGCGTACGGCGAAGGAAAAAGGCCGCGAGACCGCGATCAAGGAAATGCAGGACTCCCTGAAGAAGTAAATCCCCAGCCGGTTCTCCCGAAAAAGGGCGCACGTCAGTGCGCCCTTTTTCTATAGTTCCTTATTGCGGCGTCATCAGGGTGACGAGTTGGGTCTCGTTGTTCGTGACGCTGGCGAACGCCCAATAGCGGCTCCCCGGCGTCAGCGGCGTGATCTCGATCCGTACCGCTTCCGGCCATGCCTGATGGTCGAGGTGCAGGAGCTCCGTGACGTCGAACTGCGCGTACGCCGGCTCCGTGCGGAAATCACCCGTTTCGGCCGTCGCGGCCTGCAGCACCGCCGTGTGCAGCGGCTGCTCGTCGTCCGTGGTCTGCGCGTAAACCGCGACGCGGAACAGGGCCCGCGTCTGCGCCGCGTCGTATACGCGCAGCAGCACCCGGAAATCGCCGTCCAGCGGCACATTGAAGAGCTGCGAACGCTCCGTCAGGAATTCACCCTCACGGATCACCGGCATGTCGGTGCCGCCGTTGCTCGAGGCGCGCGAAATATCGGCGAAACGCAGTCCGAACGAAACGTCGGACGTGAGCTCGCGCGACACGTACAGGAGTCTGCCCGGATTGCCGCCCGGTGTCGGATCGGCCGGGATGTTATGGATCGAGAGCCCCGGCAGCAGCGTGTACGTCAGCGGGAACACCGGCAGGCAGGCCTCGCCTTCAGGGCACGTCCATGGCGCGAGCGCGATGTTCTGCGGCGAGTTGTTCCGGATCCAGAGGTCGGTGCGCCATTGTGTGCCGTTCGCGCCCGGCACGACACCGTCGAGATAAATCGGCAACAGCACCTGTTCGTATCCCGCCTCGGCGTCACTGACGTACGCGAACGCACCCGGCATGCGTACCGGCTCCTCGCCGGAGACGTTGACCCGTACGTCGACCGTGCCGGGAGCGTGCGGTGGCGTGACTACCACCAGCCGCGTTTCGGTTTCCGACTTCACCTCGACCGTGACGTCGCCGAACGTGACCGTGGCGGGGCAGGGGATGATGCACACGATGTGCGGCAACAGGTCGTTGCCGGTGATCGTCACCTCGGTCCCACCCGATTCCGGACCGGAGCCCGGCTCGAGGGACGCGATCGTGGGATCTGCGACCGCGGTGAATGAGAAGAGCAGCACGACAAAGAGCAGGAATGATCGTTTCATCGAATACCTCACGGCCGCGCATGAAAAACCGTACGCGACAGTGGATTCGTGATCCGGATCACACGTTTACTGTTTCTTAGCCAGGCTGCGAATGTATGTAACGAGTTGCTTTACCTGTTCGTCGGAAAGGCTGCTCTTGAAGGCGGGCATCTTCCCGCGGCCGTTCGCGATGGTCGCCGCCAGCTCGTCGTCCGGCTGTTTCTGGACTTCCTCCGAACCGAGATCGCGCGCCTTCAGCGACTTTCCGACCGGCGTGTTGCCGCTGCCGTCCGCGCCGTGGCACGTCGTGCAGGCCTTCTGGCGATAGAGTGCAGCACCCGGCGCTTCGTCACCGAAGGCAAGAGTTGTGAAGAGGCAGGACACCAGGAGCATTCGTCGCATCGCATCGGAGGATAACAAGTTGAAGTGGTTTTCATTCGTCTGCGTACTTTTCTTCGCGGCCTGCACCAGGCAGCCGGCGGCGGGCACCGATGCGTCCTCATCAGGCGGGGAAACGGCCGCCCCGGCCGCCGAACGGCCAACGCCTGCCGAGCCACCCGCTCCTGCGGCGCGGCCGCCCTCGTCCACCGGCACGATCGTCGACGTGGTGGAGGAGCAGAAGGAGATCACCATCGAGAACGTCGGGCTCGGGAATCCGCTGACCATCTCCGGCCGCGCCCGCACGTTCGAGAACAACGTCGTTCTCCGCGCGCGCGACGCGAAGGGTGCGCTCATCACGGAAGGCTTCACCACCGCGAACGGCGACATGGGACACCACAACCCCTATCGCGGTTCCCTTTTCCTGACGCGCCACCCGGGCAACCGCATCATCGTCGAAGCGCTCGAATACTCCGCCAAAGACGGCTCCGAGCGCTCGCTGGTGCGCGCCGAGCGCCCGTTCGCGGTGGAGACGGTCGCCGCACGCCTCTTCTTCCCCGACCAGAGCTGCACCGGCGTCAAGCCGTACACCCGCCGCATCCCGAAGACCGTTTCGATGGCCCGCCTCCTCGTCGAAGCGCTGATCGCCGGCCCCATCGCCTCCGAAAAGCAGAACGGCGCCGCCGCCCCGTTTCCCAAGGGCTCGGCCGTGCAGTCGGTCAATCTCCGCGACGGCACGCTGACCGTCGATTTCAACGACCGCCTCCGCAACGTCGGCGGCTCCTGCCAGGCCCAGATGATTCGCGCAGCGGTGACGCAGACGCTCGGCGCGCTGCCGACGGTGAAGAAGGTCGTGATTACCGCCGGCGGCAGCGAGGCGCTGGCGTTGCAGCCGTAAACTCTGCGCGATGCGCAAACTGGTCCTGCTGCTGTTGCTCGCTTTCTCCGCGCTCGCGGACGAGAAAACCGTCTCGCTCTATCACTTCTCCGATTACCACTCGCACGCGCTGCCGTTCTACACGGACGACGGGGAGCGGGGAGGGATTGCGCGGGCGATCGGCTACCTGAAACGGCAGCACGGCCGCGGCGCGCTGGTCTTCAGCGGCGGCGACACGATCAACAAAGGCGCGCCGGCGTGGTCCGACACCTGGCAGTGCGCCGAGTGGGCGTGGTGGAACGGCGTCGTCGACGCGATGGCGTTCGGAAATCACGATGCTGATTACGGCTACGACGCTTTCGACCGCTGCCGGAAATCGACGCGCTATCCGATCCTCAGCGCGAATACGGCCGGCATGCGGCCGTACCAGGTGTTCACGCGCAACGGCCTGCGCATCGGCGTCTTCGCGCTCGCCGGGAGCGATTTCGCACAGCTGGTGAAAGTGCCGCGGTTGACGTTCAATGAACCGGTGGCCGCCGCCCGCGAGACCGTGCGCGCGCTGCGGGAAAAGGAAATGGTCGACGCGGTAGTGATGATCGGGCATCAGCACACCGAGGATGATTACGCGCTCGCGAAAGCCGTCCCCGGCATCGACCTGATTTTCGGTTCGCACAGCCACCTCAAGCGGGAGCTCGTGCAGATCCCCGGCACACGGACCTGGTTCATCGCGCCATCGCAATACCTGACGTACATCAGCTGGGTGGAACTGCAGTTCGCGGACGGCAAGCTCGGCGCGATCGACGGCGCGCTGGTGCCGGTCGACGCCCGCATGCCCGAGGACCGCGTCATCGCGACGCGCGTCGCACGGATGCAGCAGGAGCTCGAGCGCGACCACCCGGAGCTCTTCACCTCGATCGGCACGCTCCCTGCGCCGCTGTCCGTTGCCGCACTCGCCCAACGCGCCCTCGACACGATGCGCCAGGCGACGAACACCTCCATCGCGATCTCCACCACCAGCAGCTTCCGCCGGCCGCTGCCCGCCGGAATCCTGACCATGGAACTGCTCCGCGCCGCCATGCCCTACGACAACGAGATCGTCGTCTGCACCATCACCGGCGCCGACCTGCAACGGCTGCAGCCGGAGTCGTTCCTCTCCAGTTCCGAACCGATCGACTCCACGCGCACCTACAAAGCCGCGATGACGGATTACCTGTGGGGGAGAGAGAAGTTCGATTGCGAACGGACAGGCTTCAAAGTGCGGGCGGAGTTGCAGAAGGGGTTTTATGGAGTGCGGTAACGACAGTTACCGCTTTAACTGTTTTTGTTCGTCCTGAAACAGAAGCAGTAAGAGCGGTAACTGTCGTTACCGCACTCCAAATTCTTGGCCGAGAAGAATCATCGATGGCTTCGCCATCCAAACTCCTTGCCACGGAAGCGCGCGTGCTGGCAGTGGAAGGATCGTCGATGGACGTCCCTATCGAGAATCCTTACCGCGGAAGAACTTTTCCTGGCGCGCTAAGGAGTTTTTCTTCCAACGGAAGAATCATCGATGGGCGCGTCCATCGATTCGGCTGGCAATGCAACGAATTTTCTTACCGCTGCAAGGATCGTCGATGGAGCCGCCCATCGATTTTTCTCTCACAACCAGCCTTTATCTCTCGCGATCCTCGCCGCCTCCACCCGGTTCCCTGCCCCCAGCTTGCTGATCGCTTCCGACAGGTAATTGCGCACCGTTCCCTCGGAGAGGTGCAGGGTGCCGGCGATGTCGGCGCTGGTCTGGCCTTCGCCGGCCATGCGCAGGACCTGGCGTTCGCGGTCGGTGAGCGGGTCGGGCTCGCTCCACGCTTCCGCGGCCAGTTCCGGATCCACCACCCGCCCCCCCGCCTTTACGCGGCGCACCGCGTTGGCGAGGTGTTCCGCGGGGGAGTCCTTCAGCAGATATCCGGAGGCGCCCGATTCGAGCGCGCGGCGGAGGTAGCCGCCGCGGGCGAACGTGGTCAGGATGATCACCCGCGTCGGGAGCGCCTCCCGTTTGACCGCCGCCGCGAGCTCGAGGCCGGTCATGCGCGGCATTTCGATGTCGGTCAGCAACACGTCGGGACGTTGCTCGCGGCAGATCGTCAGCGCGTCATCGCCGTCCTGCGCGCGGCCGACCACTTCGATATCGCCGTCGATCTCCAGCAGCGCCGCGAGCGCGCCGAGCACCATCTGCTGATCTTCCGCGACCACCACCCGGATCACGCGCTGCGCTCCGCGATCGACGGCGTCGCGAGCGGCAGCGTCACGGTCAGCGTCGTGCCGCGATGCCCGTCGCGCGTCAGCGTACCGCCCAGGACTTCCACCCGCTCGCGCATGCCACTCAGGCCGCTGCCGGACGGCGCGTTGCCGCCGCGGCCGTCATCCGAGATCGTCAACGTGCACTGCTCGTTGGCGACGTCGACGGCGATCCGGCAGCGCCGCGCTCCGGCGTGGCGGACGATGTTCGTCATCGCCTCGCGCAGCGCGAGGCAGAGCACCGCCTCGTGCGCGGGCGGCAGTTGCGCCTTCGTGATCTCCGTCTCCAGCGTCACGCCCGCCGAGGAGAGCGCGCTCCGCGCGTGCTGCACCTCGGCCGCCAGCCCGCCGGAGCGATAGCCGCTGACCGCCGCGCGCACCTGCGCCAGCGCTTCGCGGGAAATGCGCTCCACGTCGCGGATCTCGCGGAACGCCCGCTCCGGATCGCGCTCGCCCAGCTTCGACGCCAGCTCCGACTTCAGGATCACGAGCGACAGCGTATGGCCGAGGAGGTCGTGGAGATCGCGCGCGATCCGCTCCCGCTCCGCGAGCTTCGCCAGGTGCTCGATCTCCTCGCGCGCCAGGCGCAGCCGCGCATTCGCGCGTCCGACCTGCGCGAAATGAATGTTGATGCCGCCGATGATCAGCACGAACACGGGCGGCCAGGCGGAGTTGAACGGATCGCGCCGCAGGATCGCCGCTTCGACGGTCGCGATCAGGGCGATGGCCAGCACGCCGCTCACCGCACGCCGTTGCGGCTCGAGTCGTCCGAGCATGCTCGCGCCGTAGATGAAGAACGCGCCGGCACCGTACGACACAGGCCAGAGCGCGATCCCCATCGCCACCGTGACCGCCGCGATGAGCACCAGCTCGCGCCCGCGCACCCAGTAGGAGCGGAAGTAGAGGACCAGGAACGCCAGCGTGGCCACGGCGTAGAGCGTCCACCCCGCGGCGTTGGCCTGCCGGGGACTCAGCAGCGGCGTGATCGTGAACGGCACGATGTAGATCAGCCAGGCGAACGGAGTCCACCCGAGGTCGTTGTCGTGCGGAATGAGGCGTCCCATGATCGTGTGCGCTCAGTGTACCTGCGCCGTGTCCCGCCGGTAGCCGAGGTACGCGATGGCGGCGAAGAACAGCGCGGCGGCGGCCATCGCGAACACGTGCACGGCCACCGGCTCGCCGCGCGACGCGCCGATGACGTGCAGCGCGAGCTGCGAGAAGTGATACGGCGGCAGCCACTGCGCGGCGTCCTGCAGCGCGTTCGGCAGGAACTGGATCGGAATCCACAGACCCGACACGATCGCCATCGGCAGATAGAGCACGTTCACGATCGGCACGGCGGCGCTCGGTCCGGCGAAGAAGCCGACCGCCAGCCCCAGCGCGCAGAAGGTGATCGAGCCGGCCACCAGCGTCGCGAGCAGCGTGAGCCCCTTTGCGAACGTCAGCGTCACGCCGCCGAGATAGATACCCATCGTGAAAAGGAGCAGGACCACGATCGCGCTGAACAGCATCGCCATCGCCAGCTTCGCCACGAAGTACGACGCGATCGGCATCGGCGTGGTCCGTTTCGCTTCCAGCCAACCGTGGCCCCGTTCGAGCGCCACCGTCACGCCGAAGCCGAACAGCGCCGCGCCGATCACGCCGAACGCGCCATACGTGGCGAGCAGGTACTCCGCCATCTTCACGTTGCCGGTCTGCTTCCCGCCGAAGATCACGCCGAAGAAGTAATAGAAGATGATGGGGAAGAGGATGGTCGGCAGCGCGTACGCCGGGTTGCGCAGCGCCTTCAGGAACTCGTATTTGATCTCGAGCAGGTACGTTCTCACGATGCCTCCAGCAGGTCGATGAATGCGTCTTCGAGCGTGTCCGCGTCGCCCTTGATCTCGCGCGGCGTCCCTTCCTTCACCACCACGCCGCGATGCAGCACTACCACGCGATCGGCCAGCGCCTCCGCCTCCGCGAGATAATGCGTGGTCAGGAGCACTGACTTGCCGCGCGCGATGAACGCGCGGATCTGCTTCCAGAGCGAGCGCCGCGCCTCGACGTCCAGCCCAACCGTCGGCTCATCGAGGATCAGCAGGTCGGGGTTCCCGCAGATCGCGAGCGCGAACAGCACCCGCTTCTGCTGCCCGCCGGAGAGCTGCCCGAACTTCCGCTTCTCCAGCCCCTGCAGCCCCGCGGCTTCGATCACCTCGGTCATCGGCAACGGGTTCGGGTAGTAGGACGAGAAGAGATGGATGTGCTCGCGCACCCGGAGCATCTCCGGCACGCGCGCGATCTGCAGCACCGCCCCGACCCTCGTGCGCGTCTTCGCATCGCGCGGGTCGCCGCCGAACACGCGGACCTGGCCTGAGGTCGGCTTCGTCAGGCCGAGCAGCGTGCGCACCGCGGTCGTCTTTCCAGCGCCGTTCGCGCCGAGGAGCGACAGCAGCTCTCCGGGCCGGATGGTCAGGTCGAGGCCCCGCAGCGCCTCGACGTTGTCGTACGACTTCGTCACGCGGGTGAATTGCGCGGGTGTATTGCTCATGCCGTCAGGATGGGGCCGCGACGACGCGCGCGACACTGGAGAAGGTCAGGAGCGCGGCATGACGAGTGTCACGTGGTGCGGGATTGAGGATTCAGGATTGAGGATTGAGGATTGCTTCGCTTCTCCCTCCTCAATCCTCAATTCTCAATCCTCAATCCCGGTATTGACCCGCGACCTTCCGTGAGTATGATCGCGCCCGGATGTCTTCTGCGCTCAGCGCTTTCTCTTCTGTTACCCCCACACCGAGGTGAGCTCCGAATGACGTGGTTCGGGAACTTCTACCGCTCCTCCATCGGCAAGAAGGCGGTCATGGCCGTGACGGGCCTGATCCTCTTCGGCTGGATCTTTCTCCACATGCTCGGCAACCTGAAGCTGTACATGCCGGCACACGAGAATGCCAAAGGTCTCATGCAGCCTGCGATGGACATCTACGCCGTCGGCCTGCGGGAGCTCGGCGCGCCGTTCGCGCCCGAGGCCGCGCTGCTCTGGGTCACGCGCATCCTCCTGCTGGTCTGCGTCGTCCTGCACATTCATGCAGCGTATGCGCTCACCCGCATGGCCTCCGCGGCCCGGCCGGTTGCCTACCGCGACCGCCAGTACGTCAAGGCGACCTACGCCTCGCGCACCATGCGCTGGGGAGGCGTGATCATCCTCCTCTTCATCATCTACCACCTGCTCCACCTGACCACCGGGCAGGCTCATCCCCGCTTCGAGCATGGGCATGTGCACAACAACGTCGTGACCGGCCTGCAGGTCTGGTGGGTGTCCGCGATCTACATCATCGCCAACCTCGCCCTCGGGCTGCACCTGTACCACGGCGTCTGGGCGATGTTCGGCTCCCTCGGATTGACCAACGCGCGCGTCGAGTCGTTCCGCCGGATCTTCGCCACCGTCTTCGCGGTGGTGATCACGGCCGGGAACATCTCGTTCCCGCTTGCGGTGCTTACCGGGATGGTGAAGGTGTGGGAATGACCATCAAGCTCGACAGCAGGATTCCGCCGGGACCGGTTCCGCAGAAGTGGGAGTACGCGAAATCGCACTACAAGCTGGTCAACCCGGCCAACAAGCGCAAGTACGAGATCATCGTGGTCGGCGCGGGCCTCGCGGGCGCTTCGGCCGCCGCGACCCTCGGCGAGCTCGGTTACAACGTGAAGTGCTTCGTCTACCACGACTCCCCCCGCCGCGCGCACTCCATCGCCGCGCAGGGCGGCATCAACGCGGCGAAGAACTATCGCAACGACGGCGACTCGGTCTACCGCCTCTTCTACGACACGATCAAGGGCGGCGACTACCGCGCCCGCGAAGCGAACGTCCACCGTCTCGCCGAGCTCTCGGTCAACATCATCGACCAGGCGGTCGCCCAGGGCGTGCCGTTCGCGCGTGAGTACGGCGGTGCGCTCGAGAACCGCTCCTTCGGCGGCGTGCAGGTGTCGCGCACGTTCTACGCGCGTGGCCAGACAGGGCAGCAGCTGCTCCTCGGCGCGTTCCAGGCGCTGGAGCGCCAGATCGCCCTCGGCACGGTCAAGCAATACAACCGCTACGAGATGCTCGACCTGGTCGTCGTCGACGGCCACGCCAAGGGCATCATCACGCGCAACCTGGTCACCGGCAAGATCGAGACGCACGCGGCGGATGCCGTGGTCCTCGGCACCGGCGGCTACGTCAACGTCTTCTATCTCTCCACGAACGCCAAGGCCTCGAACGCGACCGCCATCTGGCGCGCGCACAAGCGCGGCGCCGCTTTCGCGAACGCCTGCTACACGCAGATCCATCCGACCTGCATCCCGCAGTCGGGCGACTTCCAGTCGAAGCTCACGCTGATGTCCGAGTCGCTCCGCAACGACGGCCGGATCTGGGTGCCGAAGGCGCAGGGCGACAAGCGCTCGCCGAAGGACATCCCGGAGTCGGAGCGCGACTACTACCTCGAGCGCAAGTACCCGAGCTTCGGCAACCTCGCACCGCGCGACATCGCCTCGCGTGCCGCGAAGGAAGCGTGCGACGACGGACGCGGCATCGGTCCCTCGGGACGCGGCGTCTATCTCGACTTCGCCGACGCCATCCAGCGCCTCGGCCGCAAGACCATCGAGGAGCGCTACGGCAACCTCTTCGAGATGTACCACGACATCACCGCCGAGGATCCGTACGAGCTGCCGATGCGCATCTACCCGGCGCCGCACTATTCGATGGGCGGCCTCTGGGTCGATTACAACCTCATGTCGACGGTCCCCGGCCTCTACGTCATCGGCGAGGCGAACTTCTCCGACCACGGCGCGAACCGCCTCGGCGCGAGCGCGCTGATGCAGGGTCTCGCGGACGGCTACTTCGTCCTCCCGGTCACCATCGGCGACTACCTTGCGGGCGAGTTCGGCAAGAAAGTGCCGGCCACGCATCCCGCGTTCGCCGAAGCGGAGACCGCGGTGCGCCAGCGCGTCGCGAAGCTGCTCGATGCGAAGGGGACGCGCAGCGTCGATTCGTATCACCGCGAGCTCGGCGGGATCATGTGGGACTACTGCGGCATGGCCCGCAGCGCCGAGGGGTTGAAGAAGGCCCTCGGCATGGTGCGCGACCTCAAGGACAAGTACTGGCGCGACGTGCGTGTCCTCGGCGGCGGCGAAGAGCCGAACCAGGCGCTCGAGAAAGCAGGCCGCGTGGCCGACTTCTTCGAGCTCGCGGAGCTGATGTGCATCGACGCGCTGCATCGCGAGGAATCGGCCGGCGGCCACTTCCGCGTCGAATACCAGACGCCGGACGGCGAAGCGCAGCGCGACGACGAGAACTTCACCTACGTCGGCGCGTGGGAGCACAAGGGCGAAGGCAACGAGCCCGTGCTGCACAAAGAGCCGCTCGTCTACGAGGAAGTGAAGCTGGCGACCAGGAGCTACAAGTAATGGACCTCACACTGCACGTCTGGCGGCAGAAGTCCCGCGACAGCGAGGGCGGCTTCGTCACCTACAAAGCCGAGAACATCAGCGCCGAAGCCTCCTTCCTGGAGATGCTCGACGTCGTCAACGAGCGCCTCATCGAAAAAGGGGAGGAGGCGATCCACTTCGAGCACGACTGCCGCGAGGGCATCTGCGGCTCGTGCGGCATGATGATCAACGGCGTCGCGCACGGCCCGGTCGGCGGCACCGCCACCTGCCAGCTGCACATGCGCCACTTCCGCGACGGCGAGGAAGTCGTGGTCGAGCCGTGGCGCTCGCGCGCCTTCCCGGTGATCAAGGACCTGATCGTCGACCGCACCCCGCTCGACCAGATCATCCAGGCCGGCGGCTATATCTCGGTCAACACCGGCAGCGCCCTCGAGGCGAACACGCTCCCGATCCCGAAGCCGATCCAGGAGATGTCGATGGACGCCGCGGAGTGCATCCAGTGCGGCGCCTGCGTCGCCCAATGTCCGAACGGCGCCGCGCACCTCTTCACCGCCGCCAAGATCTCCCACCTCGGCCTGCTCCCGCAGGGACAGCCGGAGCGCTACGAGCGCGTGGTGAGCATGGTGGAAGTCATGGAGACCTACTTCGGCAACTGCACCTTCTTCCGCGAATGCGAAGCAGTCTGCCCGAAAGAGATCTCCACGCAGTTCATCCATCGGATGAACAAGGACTACCTCGCCGCCAAGTTCAAATGACCGCTACACCTTCCCGGCAATCTCCTGCGCCATGCGCAGGTGCTCCTGCAGGATCGGCAGGTTCTTCGTCGCGAACGCCTTGATGTCGCTGTCCGAGGAGTTGGTGGAGCCGTTCTGGAAGAGGGTCACGGCCTCGTTGTGATCGCCCACCATGTGCTGCATGTAGGCCTTGTCGAACTCCGCCCCTGACAGGCCGCGCAGGTGCTCGAGTCCCTGCTGATGCTTCCCGGCCAGCTCCGTCGGCAGCGCGAGCCCCTTGACCGTCGCGAGCTCCGCGAGCTCCGCGTTCGAGGCCCCGTGATCCGTGACCATCCGCTGCGCGAATGCTTTCACGTCCGCGCTCTGCGCGTTCTGCAGGGCGAGATTCCCCATCTGCACTTCTGCGAGTCCGGCCATCCCGGCATTGGAGACGAACTCCTTGTCCGCCGGCGTGGTGTCGCTCGACGTCCCGCCCGTCACCCCGGTCGTCGTCGCCGTCTCGGGAGAGGTCTGCTGGTTCGACTGCACCGAACCGGTCGTGTCGGTCTCCGGCTGCCCGGAAGTGTTCTCGCCGCCGCAAGCGGCCAGCAGCGCGATACACGCCGCGGCAATCCATGTGTGCTTCATGTGCAATGCTCCTTCACGCGTGCAAAGTGCAGGAGGAGTGCCGGAGGTTTGGAGTGCGGTGACCGCAGTCACCGCTTTTCCTCCGGCAGCCGCAGCTGCCGCCTTGTGCGTTCGGTGTCGCAGGCACACAGTTAGAGCGGTGCCTGCGGTCACCGCACTCCATATCCCCCCAGCGCAGCCGCCAACTTCTCGTAATCCCCAACCTCGTTGTACAGCTGCGCGCTGACGCGTAACACCCGCTTCGGCGGGTGCGGCCATGGCACGATCGGCACCTCGATGTTGTGCTCGAACAGCAGCGCGTCCTGCAACGGATCGCCGTACAGCGACGGGGCCGTTTCCTGCGTCCCGTCGGGAAGAGGGACGGCCGCCATCGCGCCGAGCATCTCGTCCGGCGCCGGTTTCCCGATCCGCAGCGCGTCGCAGAGGATGTCGCGGGCGAGCAGCGCCAGCTCGCGATTACGGCGCATCACCTCCGGCCAGCCGCCGTGCGAGCTCATGAACTCGAGCGCGGCCGGGATGCAGAGCCACGCCGACGGATCGAACGTGCCGGTCCAGTCGAACTCCAGGAGGAAGCGGCTCCGGTCCGTGCGCGTGGCATTCGCGCCATGGCTGATCGAGACCGGGTGGACCGAGCGGCGCCGGTTCTCGCGCACGTAAAGAAAGGCCGCACCCTTCGGCGCGCAGACCCACTTGTGCAGGTTGCCGGCGTAATACGCCGCCCCGAGCTCGCGCAGGTTCAGCGGCAGGAACCCGGGCGCGTGCGCACCGTCGACGAGCGTGTCGATGCCGCGCGCCGCCAGCTCCTGCACGATCCGTTCGACCGGGAAAATGAGCCCGGTCTGGCTGGTGATGTGGTCGACGATCAGCAGGCGCGTGCGCTCCGTGACCTGCGCGACGATCCGCTCCACCACCACGTCCGGCGATTCGATGGGGAAGGGGAGGTCGACCACCGTCACCTTCGCCCCCGCGATCCCGGCCACGTAGTCGAGCGCGTTGCGGCAGGCGTTGTACTCCTGCGACGTCACCAGCAGCTCGTCGAACTTGTCGAGGTCGAGCGAGCGCAGCACCGCGTTCACGCCCGCCGTCGCATTCGGCACCAACGCCACCCCTGCCGCCTCCGCGCCGATGAAGTCCGCGAGCACGCGCCGCGCGTCGTCGAGCAGCGGCTCGAGCTCGCGCACGAAGAAGCGCACCGGCTCCCGCTCCATCTGCGCGCGGAATTCGTCCTGCTTCGCGAGCACGGCCCGCGGCGTGGCGCCGAACGAGCCGTGGTTGAGGAAGGTGATGGAAGGGTCGAGCGTCCAGTGTTGCTTCACCCCGGGATGATATCCGCGAGCCGCCGCACCCCCTCGGCGAACGGCTCCTTCTCCGTCAGCAGCGACACCACGACGTGCCCTTCGCTCTCGAAGTCGAAAAAGTACCCCGGCTGCACGAGCACGCCCCGGTCGAGCAGCGCCAGCGCCAGCTCTTCGTCCGTCATCACGCGCGGCACGCGGATCACCGCCGACCACCCACCCTCCACCGGCAGCACGCGCGCGGAGGGGACGCCGCGCAGCGTGTCCTGCAGGCGCAGGAGGTTCGTCCGCGTCCGCTGCGAGATCGCGCCGCGGATGGCCGGCGCGATGCGCAGCAGCTCGGGCAGCGCGACCTGCACCGGCGTGGCCACGGAGAGGAAGTTGTCCGCGATCAGCTCCAGCGCCTCCAGCGCTTCGGTTCTGCCCGGCCCGCTCACCCGGATCCATCCCAGCTTGAAGTGCGGCAGCCCAGCCGACTTCGAAAGCCCGCCCAGCGTGAACGTCAGCACGTCCTCCCGCACGAACGTCAGCCCGGAACCTTCCAGCGCGTAGTCGAGGAACACCTCGTCCGAAATGATCGGGATGCGATGCCCCGCAAGCGCGTCCTGTTCCGCCGCCGTCACGTACGAGCCGGTGGGATTGTTCGGATTCACGACCACGATGGCCCGCGTGCGCGCGTCGACCGGCACCTCGTGAATCTCCCAGCGGCGATGAAACTCCAGCGGGAACGGCCGCAGCTCCACGAGCTCCATCGACGCGAGCTGTTCGAGCAGCGGATACGACGGCGTCGCCGTCAGCACCGCGTCCCCCGGATCGGTCAGCAGCTTGAAGAGAAACGAGTACGCCTCGCTCGTCGACGCTGTAAGCAGCAACTCGTCCGCGCGGCACCCGAGATGTTCGCCGAGTACTTCGCGGGCAGAGAGCAATCCGCGCGGCTCCGGATCGTACGAAGCCCGAGCGCCCCGCGCCAGCGCTTCCTGCAATTCATCGAGAGGGTAGGGGATCCCCGCGCGGGTCGGATTCGTCTCCGTGAGATCGAACAACTCCCCGCGATACGCCTGCCGCGCGAGCGTCAGCCGGTTGAGCGGAGTGTCCCAGCGGGCGCGCCTGGAGAACATGTTGGATGTGGTGTCAGGTGTCAGGTGTCTGCGGTTTCGTGGCTGGCGGCACATGTCTCGTCAGCCGGAAACCCCAGACACCCGACACCCGACACCAATCTACTCGCTCGACGCCACCGCCCGCGCACACGGCTCACTGGCCACCTTCTGCAGCTCCTCCCGCGTCTCCTTGTTCGCCTCCGGGACGGCGCGGATGGCCCAAGTGAACGTCTGCCGGGCCTCGTCGCAGTTGCCGCGGGCGGCGAGGATGCGGGCCAGCGTATCGAGGCGCGTCCACGAATCGGGGGCGGTGGTCGCCACCGCCTTGCGCGCCAGCTGTTCCGCTTCCTCCATCCGCTTGTCCTCGTAGAGGAGCCAAGCCAGATTGTTCAGCGTATCGGCGGACTCGGGCTCGATCTCCAGCGCCTTGCGGAACGCCTCCTCGGCGGCCGCGCGGCGCCCGAGGCGCACTTCGGCGTTGCCGAGGTTCGTCCAGGCGAGCGTCGACTTCGGATCCTTCTGCAGGATCTCGCGGTAAGAGTGCGCCGCGAGGGCCAGCTTCCCTTCCTCTTCCAGGCGCACCGCGGCCCGGAGCGCCTCCGTGTTCTGATCGCGCGGGCGGATCACGATCGTCGCGAACTTCGTCTTCGCCCACGCCGTCTCCAGCGCTTCCATCAGCATCCAGCGGTAATGGCCGTCGCCGAACTGCGTCCGCAGCACGCGCCGTTGC
Organism: Thermoanaerobaculia bacterium; assembly: GCA_035630815.1. Lineage (GTDB taxonomy): Bacteria > Acidobacteriota > Thermoanaerobaculia > Gp7-AA8 > Gp7-AA8 > QHVT01. The sequence continues at coordinate 331,869 of DASQJY010000025.1, read as the reverse complement.
GGGTCGTACCCGTCCAGGACCACGTAGTGGAAGAAGTCGTAGCCCTTCCCCGGCGCCTGGACCACCTGCAGCATCAGGATCACCGGGCGGCCGGCCAGCAGCTCCGCCTGCACGAGCTGGCGGTCGCCGGTCACGAGCTGCGCGTCGAAGCCCTTCTCGCGCGCCGCCAGGACCATGTCGATCGACATCACCCCGCCGCGCGTCTTCGGCAGCCTGGCCTGCCATTCGTCCATCGTGGTCGGATCGCCGTGATGCTGCAGGACCGCCGAAAGCGAGCCGGCGCCGCACGACTTGATGTCCCACTTCTGCAGGGGCACGTTCTCGATGACCTGGGCGGCGGAGGAGGGGGCGTACGTCTTGGGCGTCCAGTAGACGCAGGAGACGCTGGTGAGGACGAACAGCAGGATGAAGTTTTTCATAGTCGCTAAACGCAAATCGGGCGAGCGCAGGATTGCGCTCGGCCCGTTGAAAGCAATCGGGCGAGCGGAGAATCCGCTCGCCCTTCCCGAAGCATGACGCGCCGGGGATTGTGCATCAGTCAGCGAGAGCCACGACGAGGATCAAGGCGGCGAGGGCGCCGATCCCGATCCAGATCCACTCCTGCCGCGTCAGACCCGCGGGCTGGAGCTGTTCGAGGTTCTGCGACAACTGATGGAGATCCTGCGGCGACATCTGCGCGAGCCTCTGCTCGACTTCCGCCTGCGTGAAACCGTTCGCCGTGAGCACGGCGGACACCTGCTCGTTCGCCGCGACTTCACGGACCACCGCGAGATCCGCGGTGCGTGAATCGAGGCTCTGGTTCGCCGCGGTCTTCGAAGGGACCGGACCGGCGATCGCGGGAATCGCCGCGACAATGAGGAGAAGGGCAACCACGAAGAAGATTTTTCTGGACACGAACATCCTCCTAAATTCTTTCCCCCGGCGCCAAGGGTAACCGGCCACGCGCCGTTCCGTTGGCTTCGGCAGGAATGGGCGGCAGCACGATGTGTGCCTGATACAGATGGTGTCGGTTGTCAGGTGTCGGGTGTCTGTGGTGTTTCGCCTGGCCGAGGCACCGACGAGAGGCGTAGCTATCCGGTGCGAGTCGCCTGAGATGTCGTCCTGGCGAGGAGCCCCAGACACCTGACACCCGACACCCGACACCCCGTCTCACGGCTATACTCCCCCTCTCGCGAGACCCGAAAATGATCCGCTTCGAAGACATCCTCGATCGCATCGAATCCTACAAACCGGACTTCGACGAAGAGCTGCTTCAGAAGGCCTACATCTTCTCCGCACGCGAGCATCGCGGCCAGGTGCGCAGCTCCGGCGAGCCGTACCTCATCCACCCCATCAACGTCGCCTACATCCTCGCCGACATGCGGCTCGACGAGACCTCCATCGCCGTCGGCCTCCTCCACGACGTCCTCGAAGACACCCTCACCACCAAGGAGACCCTGCAGGAGCTGTTCGGCGACCAGGTGGCGGAGCTCGTCGACGGCGTCACCAAGATCTCCCGCTACGCCTACGTCTCCAAGGAAGAGCAGCAGGCCGAGACGTTCCGCAAGATGCTCCTGGCGATGGTCTCCGACCTCCGGGTCGTCCTCGTCAAGCTCGCCGACCGCCTCCACAACATGCGCACCCTGGAGTTCCTCCCGGAGGAGAAGCGCATCGCCGTCGCGAAAGAGACGATGGAGATCTACGCCCCCATCGCCAACCGCCTCGGCATGGGCCGCATCAAGGGCGAGCTCGAAGACCTCTCCTTCCGCCACCTCCACGCCAGGGATGCCGAGGAGCTGCACAAGGCGGTCGACGAGAAGATGGCCATGTCCGGCGAAGTGGTCGAGCGCATCGCAGCCACCCTCGACGAGAAGCTGAAGGAGAACGAGATCGAAGGCGACGTCCACGGGCGCGTCAAGTCGATGTACTCGATCTGGTCCAAGCTCCGCCGCCAGGACATCGACATCGGCCAGCTCTACGACTACCTCGCCTTCCGCATCATCACCCCCAGCGTCAAAGACTGCTACGCGGCCCTCGGCATCATCCATCAGATGTGGCGTCCGGTCCCCGGCCGGATCAAGGACTACATCGCCATGCCGAAGCCGAACTTCTACCAGTCGCTGCACACCACCGTGGTGGCGGAGAAGGGGCAGCCGTTCGAGGTGCAGATCCGCACCCGCGAGATGGACCTCATCGCCGAGCAGGGCATCGCCGCGCACTGGAAGTACAAGGAAGGACGCGTCGGCGCGCACCCCGACGACACGAACTTCCTCTGGCTGCGCCAGCTCGTCGAGTGGCAGCACGAGATCAAGGATCCGCGCGTCTTCCTCAACTCGCTCAAAATCGACCTCTACCCCGACGAGGTCTACACCTTCACCCCGAAAGGCGACGTCTTCGCCTTCCCCCGCGGCGCGACGCCGCTCGACTTCGCCTACCGCATCCACACCGACGTCGGCCACCACTGCGTCGGCGCCCGCGTGAACGGCAAGCTCGTCCCGCTGCGCACGCATCTCAAGAACGGCGACATCGTCGAGATCACGACCTCCCAGACCCAGACGCCCAGCCGCGAATGGATCAACATGGTCGCGACCTCGCGCGCCAAGCACAAGATCCGGCACTGGCTGAACACCGAGCAGAAACACCGCTCCATCGAGCTCGGACGGAAGCTCCTCGAGCGCGAGGCGAAACGCTACAAGGTGCAGTGGCGCAAGCTCGTCGCCGAGAACGCCCTCGACGGCGTCATCGCGGAGCACGGCATCACCCGCATCGAGGAGCTCTACGCCGACGTCGGCTACGGCAAGATCGCCGCGCGCTCGATCGTCGAGCGCTTCGTCACCGACGAAGCGAAGGAGAAAGGCCCCGCCCCCGAGGAGCCGCCGAGCGTCTTCCAGCAGGCGGTGCGGAAGTTCTTCCCCACTTCGTCCGCCACCATCAAGGTCAAAGGCTACGACGACCTGCTCACGTACCTCGCCAAGTGCTGCAACCCGCTCCCGGGCGAGCCGATCGTCGGCTACGTCACCCGCGGCAAGGGCGTGGCCGTGCACAGCGCGAACTGCCCCAACGTCCGCAACCTGATGTTCAACGCCGACCGCGAGATCGGGGTAGAATGGGCCGACCAGCGCCAGGCCCAGTTCCACGTCGAGCTCGAGATCGTGATGGAAGACCGCCAGGGCATCCTGGCCCGCCTCGTCTCCGCCATCTCCAACCTCAAGACCAACATCCGCCAGATGGAGACCCGCACCGCCGACGGCAAGGCCATGGTCGAGCTGATCGTCGAGATCGCCGACCTCAAGCACCTCCAGCGCGTCACCCGCTCCCTCGGCAGCGTCGAAGGCGTCCTCCGCGTCGACCGCAAGTACAACATCAGGCACGCGACCGCGTAGACGGCCTCTGCCGGCGGGTTGTTACGCCTCAGTGAACACCACCTGAAAACGGAAGTGTAGTAACGCTACCACCGTTCCTTTGCCTGCACTCCGGACGTGCGTCTTTCCTTACATCACTCATCTCTCTCTCCAACGACTCTTTCACCCACACAGGAGCTCTCTCATGCGCCGCAATACCATGCTGCTCGCGGTACTCGTTTCGCTGTTCAGCATCACCGAAGCGTTCGCCGTCTGCCGCACCGAAACCACCTGGACGCGCGACGTCTCGACCCTGAAGCTCGGCGGCAGCGGAAAGCCCGACGCCAACGGGAACCTCTTCGACTACGGCGTCATCTTCGAGGATGCGAACACCACTACCTGCGCCGGCCCCGCCGCCGTCGCGCTCTACAAGAAGGTCAAGGCGACCCTGGCCTTCCCGAACTACGCCGACGGCAGCATCAACTGGCAGGCCGGTACGACGGTCGGCCCCTACGGCGGCTGGCTCGAAGGAGCGAACCTCGGCCTGGTCTACGCCGCCGCGCTCCGGCTCGGCGCGAACGGCCAGCTCACCAAGCCGCTGGTCACCCTGATCGACTCAATCAATTATCCGGGGAACATCGACGCCTACTGCGGCTTCGGTACGAACCGCGCCGGACAGCCGAACATCTGGACGGTCCAGAACAGCTGCATGGACGACTGGGCCATGGTCGCGCACGCGCGCGGCTGGCAGGCCGCCTGGAAGACGCGCACGGTCGGCTTCCCGAACGTCTGGGCCGCGCAGACCAATGCGGCCATCGCCGGCGCGCTGAACATCACCGAGAGCATCTGCTCGCACCGCCAGGGCGACCCGCTGCCGAATCCGGCGCCCGCCACCGGTCCCTGCACCGGCTCGATCGCCGATCTCGACACCGGCGCCGCCACGCCCGTCGCGCTGCACAACGGCGACGCCATGCCGTACGGCATCGGCCTCATGACCGGCATCGCCAGCGCGGTGGTGGGGATGGAGTCCACCGGCGTCGTGAAGACGTTCAGCTCCGATGAAGTGAAGGTGGCCAAGGCGCTCTTCCGGAATTCCGACTTCCACACCGAATGGGATCCGACGTACCAGTACTCGTTCAACGACGACTGCTACAGCTTCAGCCTGGTCAATGGCGGGCTGGCGCGCGGCAACACCTTCGGCTGCTGGGAGCCCGGCTACGGCAACGGCCGCGACAACGGCTATCAGCCGGAGATGTTTCCGGTCAAGGACTTCTATGCCTGGAAGATCGGCGTCCCCTCGACGTCGAACTTCGACTTCTCCTACTTCCAGGACTCGCTCTTCTGCGACGACCCGACCGACCCGGACTGCCTCTTCTTCGGCCCGGGCCGCAAGGCGGTCTACAAGACCCTCTCGCGCGACTGGGTCAACACCGGCCGTCCGGCGCTGAGCGTGGCCACGGTCGACTACACCTCGACGTTCAAGGCCTACGACAACGCGCACTACCTCAGCGCGCGCAACGGCGGCGGCAGCGACGTCAATGCCGAGCCGACGACCATCGGCAACAACGAGCGCTTCAGCATGCTCGACGTCAACGGCGGCACGCTCATGACCGGCGACTACGTCTACCTGCAGGTCGCGAACGGCAACTACGTCGGCGCCACGAACGGCGGCGGCAGCACGGTCGTCGCGACGGCCAACACGCCCATCACCTGGGAGCGCTTCACCATCCAGAAGATGAACGGCACCGGCCAGATCTTCACCGGCGACAAGGTTGCCCTGAAGGTGCTGAACAACCAGTACATCAGCGCCGTCAACGGCGGCGGCAGCAGCACCACGGCCCAGTACTCCCCCGCGAGCACCTGGGAGACCTTCACCCTCAACTTCACGCGATAGTCATCGCAACGACGGGGCGGCCACGCCGCCCCGTCGTTTTCGTGCGTTTGACCCTCCCCGCCAACCGGTGATATCCACGTCCGCACATGCACGTCGACGTCTCCGACCTCGAAGCCCATCGCGCCCTGCTCACCGGACACTGCTATCGCATGCTCGGCTCCGCCGCCGATGCCGATGATGCGGTGCAGGAGACGATCGTCCGGGCGTGGCGCAGTCTCGACCGCTACGAAGGACGGGCTTCGCTGAAGACGTGGCTGTACCGCATCGCCACGAACGTCTGCCTCGACGCGCTCTCCAGCAGCGCGCGGCGCATGCGGCCGATGGAAGAAGGACCGGCCGTTCCCGTCGATCGGGCGGTGCTCGAGGAGCGCGAGCGGACGCACTGGCTGGAGCCGATCCCCGACGCGCGCGTGCTGCCGCACGACGCCGATCCGTACGAGCGCACCGCGCTGCGGCAGAGCATCCGCCTCGCGTTCGTCGCGGCGCTGCAGCATCTGCCGCCGCGCCAGCGGGCCGCGCTCCTCCTGACGGACGTCCTCGGCTGGTCCGCCGCCGAGGTGGCGGAATGCCTCGACGTGACCGTGGCGGCGGTGAACAGCGGCTTGCAGCGCGCACGCGCCACGATGGCCGCGCGCAACGGCGTGGCCTCGCCGGACGCGCTGAACGACGAAGAGCTGGACCTGCTCGACCGCTACGTCGACGCCTTCCAGCGCTACGACGTCGATGGCCTCGTCTCCCTGCTGCGCGACGACGCCACGTTCTCCATGCCGCCGTACTCGCTCTGGCTGCAGGGCCCCGAGCCCGTCCGAGGATGGCTCACCGGCCCCGGCGCCGGATGCCGCGGCTCACGCCTCGTGCCGGTCGAAGCCTCCGGCTCGCCAGCCTTCGCGCAGTACCGCCCCGGCGCCACGCCGGGCACGCACCAGGCCTGGGCCCTCATCGTCCTCGAGCTCGAGGGCAACCGCATCGCCGGCTGGAACTCCTTTCTCGACACGGAGACGCTCTTCCCGATGTTCGGCCTGCCGCTGCAGATGTAGTTTTTTTCACCTCCACCGATGATTTCTCCCGCGACCCCCGGTCTATACCTCCAAAAAGGAGAAACACAATGGCACGCGACATCTTCGTCAACCTCCCGGTCCGCGACCTCCCGAAGACGATGGAGTTCTTTTCCTCGCTCGGCTTCACCTACAACGCGCAGTTCACCGACGACAAGGCCGCTTGCATGATCATCAGCGAGAAGGCCTACGTGATGCTGCTCAGCGAACCGTTCTTCAAGGGCTTCACGAAGAACCAGCTCTGCGACACCAGCACGTACACCGAGGCCCTCTTCGCGCTGTCATGTGAAAGCAGGACGGAAGTCGACCAGATCGTTCGCAAAGCCATCGACGCCGGCGGCCGCCCTGCGCTCGACCCCGTCGACCATGGCTTCATGTACAACTGGAGCTTCTACGACCTCGACGGCCACCACTGGGAAGTGCTCTGGATGGATCCGAAGGCGGTGCAGTAATGGGTCTCGCGGAACAATTCGCCGCGGAGCTCACCAGGGAAGCTGCGACCACCCGGCGCGTGCTCGAGCGCGTGCCGGAGTCGCAGCTCGCCTGGAGACCGCACGAGAAGTCGATGTCCCTCGGCCAGCTCGCCTACCACATCGCCAACCTCCCGCGCGCCATCTCCAACCTCCTCACCGAGCTCGAAGTCGAGCCCCCGCGCGTCCCGCTCCCGGAGAACACCCCGGTCGCCGAGATGCTCACCCTGCTCGACGAAGGCGTCCCCTACGCCGCCGCCAAACTCACCGAGTGGGGCGACGAAGGCCTGGCCGCCCAGTGGCGCATGATCCGCGAAGGCAAAACCGTCTTCGACCTGCCCCGCGCGGCCATGGTCCGCTCGGTGATGCTGAACCACTGGTACCACCACCGCGGCCAGCTCACCGTCTACCTCCGCCTCCTCGACGTCCCCCTCCCCTCGGTCTACGGACCGAGCGCGGACGAGAAGCCGTTCTAGCGAAAAATCGTATGGAGTGCGGTAACGCCAGTTACCGCTTTGACTGCTTCTGTTCGTGCAGCAATCCGTGACTGCTGCAATCTCGCGTGATGGCACGGGCGAAGGCTGGACCTGCTCGCGTTGCAGGACGAACAAAACAGTGAAAGCGGTAACTCGCGTTACCGCACTCCATAAGAGGGCCTGTCAGGGCACGCTCGCTGCTACACCTCTCCCTCATGGCACGTTACAAGATGCGGCAGCGACTGATCTCTCTCGGCGAAGACTTCACCATCGAGGACGCCTCCGGCAATCCGGCCTTCGAGGTCGACGGCAAGGTCATGACCCTGCGCGAGACCTTCGAGCTGAAGGACCGGCAGGGGAACGTGGTGGCCACGATCCGCGGGAAGCTCGTCTCGATCCGCTCGAAGATGGACATCCTCCGCGACGACGCAGTCGTGGCCACCGTCACCAAGGCCTTCTTCGCCCCGCTCCGCGACAAATTCAAGGTGGACATCCCCGGCGGCAAGGACCTCGAGGTCGAAGGCTCGATCTTCGACCACGAGTACACCCTCCGCCGCGGCGACGACGTGGTCGGCCAGGTCTCCAAACGCTGGTTCACCTTCACCGACACCTACGGCATCGACGTCGCGGAAGGGGAGGACGACGCACTGGTCCTCTCGATCGCCGTGGCACTGGATGAGATGGTGCACGACAAGGAGGAGTGAGGGAGGGGGCTTACTGCTGCGCCTTCTCGGCTTTCAGCTGTTCGATGGCCGAGGCCACTTCCTCTTCCCAGGGGAAGTTCACGTCTTTGGCAGGGTCGTAGGGTGGAAGGTCGGGGATGTCGGCCCGGAGTTCCTCGAGCAGCGCGCGCGCTTTGACGAAGGCGTAGCGGCGAACGTATGGCTCTCCGTCCGCCCACGCCCATTCATAGGCGGCGAGGGCGTGCTTCTTCGCCTGTTCGCAATTCCCAATGGCGTGCCAGAGAGCGGCGAGTGGTCCATCCTCGACGTACGGGCGGGAGGACAGATACGCGGCCTCAGATGAGGGATCGACGAGGCGGCCGAGATGAAAGTTGGCCAAAGCCAATTGCGTCTCCGCGCCTGCGTCCCTCTGTTCAACCTCGCGCGCCATGCGTACTGCTTCGTTAAGGCTGTTCGCGGCAAGCGCCCACTTCCGTTGCTCGATCAACCACTCTCCTCGCAATCTGTGAATCACGCGGATGGTGGCGCGGTCCTTGGCTTCCTTCGCCAGCGCTTCAGCGTGGACAAGGTGCTCCTCACGCAGGTCTCCGTACCAGAAGCGGAGCCGGGCGTAATAGAGCTCCGCTTTGCCCGGACGATAAGTGGCGCGGTTCCACTGATGCGCCGCGGGATCGAGACCCTTCCACACCTCTTCGGCGTCCGACCAGTCCCCGCGCAGCGCAAGGTCATACAAGCGGTGAAGGCGGGCGAGAAAAAGTCCCTGCGTTTCTTCAGCGGCTATCGCCAGCTCGAGAGCAAGCGCACCATAACGTGCCGCCGCTGCGATCCTGCCTTCCGTATGAAGCACCGAAGCGATGTTCGATAGCTGGACCCTCACGTTCTTCCATTTGCGGATCCGTAAATTGCCGCCGAGTGCCGCGCCGTATGCCGAAAGTGCCGTGGCCGTATCTCCCAGCGCTTTCAGTGATAATCCCGCCTCATTCGCCAAATAGCATGCGGAAGGGGTGTCGAGATCCTCGGGCAAGCTGCCCCACCCATTCGGAAAGAAGGGCTGGATGAGCGCGAGAATGCTGGTGTGAGCTTCGAGATTGAACGTAAGTGCGTTCGACAAAGCGCCACGATACGCGGAAAACGCTTCCTGGTACTGGCCCATCTGCAGGAACGTCCTGACGACGTGGACGCCATTACGCAGGTCGTCGAACGTCTCCGCCTGATCGTATGCACCGTGGCTCTGCTGCGAGAAGTAATCGACCACACGCTTCCCGTAAGTGAGCCGCTCCTCCTGCTGTAAATTGCCTGCGGCGATTCCGCGCACCACAGGGTGGAGGTCATAGCGTCGGGCCTGCAAGTCGTATTGCAGGAGCCCGCGGCTTTCGAGATCGCGCACGGTGGTCGCGAGCTGATGCGGCAGTTGCGGAATGATTGCGCTGAGGGTGGAGTAATCCACCGCTTCCGACAGCAGCGCCAGTGTCGAGAGCAGCTGCCGACTCGGCTCCGACAGCGCCTCGAGCGCGGCGCGCAGAATGTGGTTGCGCTTCTGCGCTAGATCGAGACTGGCGAGATTGAGCGCGGCACCACCGTCCCGCGCGGAAGCCCAGACGTCGAAGTCTCCACGCCCGGGCAGGTAATTATTGATCAGTCCGGCCAATACCCCGGTGACGAGCGCATGGCAGTCGCAGTGGCTCTTCAGGTAACTCTGGATCGCCTGCGTCTCTCCCGTGACTCCGCACGAACGCAGGAGCGCCTCGGCATCGGCGGGACGAAGCCCGGGAAGACGTTCGTGCAGGATTCCGGGAATCGGCTGGCTGGAGGAGTTAAGCAGCACGCGCGGAATGAGCCTCGACGTGAGCAGCAGCTTCGAAGGAGCGGCGGAGGCGAGGGCGCGCAGCAGGTCATCGTCTTCGGGCCGAATCGCGGCGCAGGGATCGCGTCCGGCGATCTCGTCGCTGCTCCCTGCCACTTCGTCAGCGAGATGTGCGGCATCGATGCGGTGATAGGCGACGAGCACGCGCTCCAGGCCGTCGAGCACGAGCAGCCACGGGCGCTGTCGGAGCTGCTGCAGGAGCAGCTCGCTCAGTTCGGACGTTTTTCTTTTGCGAAAGTCCGCCAGCGGGCGTCGGGTCGTATAGGCGAGAGCGCGGCGGCAGAAGTCCGCCATGACCGCCCCCTTTTCGTAGAACGAATACCAGAAGCGGCCCGCCCAATCCGTCCGGGCGTCCGTGGCATGCCGGGTGGTCCATTCCCAGGTGAGCATGCTCTTGCCCGCGCCGCCGATGGCCTCGAACAGCAGGACGGGATGAGGATCGGCGGCCGCCGCCCAGTCGCTGAGCGTCTCGAGTTGCGCCTGCCGGCCCACGAACCTGTGGGAGCCGATGTACGGAGGCTCGGCGTATAGAGCCGGCGCAGTGGGGATGAAATCGCGTTCGCGTTCGGCAGCCGGCTCCGGCGTCGCGGCATCCTGTGCCTCGAGATACCGGCGAAGCTCCGCAATCGCGGGAAGCGCCGCGAGCTGGAATTCATGCAAGTCGTTGAAGACGCGGTAAACGCGCTCCACGCCCGAGCCGGCGTCGAAACGCTTGGCGCGCTCGCGGAACGCGTCCAGCTTGCGCTTCTTGTCGGGGTCAGTCTCTACCTCATCCGCCGGCACGGGATGCTTCGGCCCCATGATGAAAAGCAGTACCGGTCGTCCGAGGTGGATCGCCTCGTCGAATTCCAGCTCCGTCAGAGAAAGCGAGCTCGGATTACGCTGTGCGTCCTCCGGAATCTGGCCGTATTTGTGGCTGATTACGCCGATGTACGCGGCAGCCTTCCTCACCTTGAGCAGCGAAGAGGCGAGGACGTCGACCGGCGCTGCCGAGTCGCGATCCATGCCGACCGGCTTGAGCTCCTGCCCGTCGATCGCCAGGATCAAAGCGTCGCGATGCTCGCGCAGGTCGGTGAACGTGCTGGAGACCATCACCCCTTTGAAGACGGCAGGCTTGTTGTCGATCGTCATCACAATCCGCCTCGGTTAAGGGAGACCCGTCGCCAGTATCGGCTCATGCCGTCCATCCGGCAACCACGCTCGCCGCACTCCAGATAAACTCTTCGTGAATGGCAAAGTCCGAGCAGGTCGTTCTCGAAGTCGCTGGCCACGAGGTCGTGATCACGAATCCCGGCAAGGTCTTCTTCCCCAAAGCCGGGTACACGAAGCTCGATCTGGTCAACTACTACGCTGCCGTGGCCGAGGGTGCATTAAGAGGCATCGCGAACCGGCCGATAGTGCTCAAGCGCTACGTGAACGGGGCCGATAAAGAGCCGTTCTTCCAGAAGCGCGCGCCGGACAACCATCCCGACTGGGTCGAGACCGTGGAGCTGTTCTTCCCCTCCGGCCGCACGGCGCGCGAGATTGTGATCAACAACGCCGCGCAGCTGCTCTGGATCGTGAACCTCGGGTGCATCGATCTCAATCCGCATCCCGTGCGCGCGGATGATCTCGAGCATCCGGACGAGTTGCGTGTCGATCTCGATCCCGGGCCCGGCGTGAGCTTCGAGGACGTGCGGCGCGTGGCGCTGGTGGTACGCGAGGTGCTGGAGGACCATGACCTCCGCGGGTGGCCGAAGACTTCCGGGTCGCGCGGCATTCACGTGAACGTGCGCATCGAGCGGCGGTGGAGCTTCGACCAGGTGCGCCGCGCGGCGCTGGCGATCGCGCGCGAGGTGGAGCATCGCGTGCCGGAGATCGCGACGAGCAAGTGGTGGAAGGAGGAGCGTCACGGCGTCTTCCTCGACTACAACCAGAATGCGAAAGACCGCACCGTCGCCTCGGCGTACTCGGTCCGGCCGACGCCCGATGCGCGCGTCTCGATGCCGCTGACGTGGGACGAGGTCGCGGATTGCGACCCGGCCGCGTTCACGCTCGTCACCGCGCCGGCGCGCTTCGCGGAGCGCGGCGATGCGTCCGCGGGGATCGACGAAGCGGCGGGCTCGCTCGACAAGCTGCTCGCGCTCTCCGCCGCGCACGAGGCGGCGGGGCTGGGCGATGCACCGTGGCCGCCGAACTACAAGAAGCAGGAAGGGGAGCCGCCGCGCGTCGCGCCCTCACGCGCGAAGAGCGCGGCGCGTCCAAAGAAGAGCCCTGCCACGAAGACCGCTGCGCGCGCGAAGGAGAACCCGCTCATCACCATCGCTAAGGCGGAGCACAAAGAGGACGCGCTGGCGGGGCTGGAACGCTGGAAAGCACGCCACCCCGAAGCCGCGGAAAAGCTGCAGATGGACGACGTGCTGGTCGATGCGATGCGCGGCAGCTCGTCGACCTGGACGCGCATCCGCGTCAACCTCCGCAACGTGCCGGAGAGCGAGCGTCCCGCCGAGGAAGCGCCCGATCCCGATTACGACCCGTGGCGCGGGCGCTCGGCGCCGAAGACGCGTTCGAGCTCGTAAGCGGGCGTGACCTCGAGCTGGTCGTACCCGCACTGGCTGGGCGGCTTGTCGAAACGCCAGCGGACGAAGCGCGCGGCGTGACGGAAGCGGGTCCCCTGCATGTGGTCGTACGCCACCTCGCACACCCGCTCCGGCCGCAGCGCCTCCCAGCTCAGGTCCTTGCCGCTGTTCCAGCGGCTCGCCGCCCCGGGCAGCCGCTGCCCTTTCGCATTCGCCTCGCTCTGCGCCTCGGCCCAGTCGCGCCAGGGATGGTCCTTCAGCGCGTTTTCGCGCAACGGCTCCAGCTCCTCCACGAGCTGCTTCCGCTTCACGTTCGTGAACGCCGAGGTCACGCCGACGTGATGCAGCGTCCCCTCCTCGTCGTAGAGGCCGAGGAGCAGCGAGCCGACCATCGTGCCGGGACCGTTCTTGTGCCACCGGAAGCCCGCCACCACGCAGTCCGCGGTACGCGAGTGCTTGACCTTGATCATGGTCCGCTCGCCGGCGCTGTACGGCGAATCGAGCCGCTTGGCCATCACGCCGTCCAGCCCCGCCCCCTCGAAGCGGCGGAACCAATCCTCCGCCAGCGCGCGATCCTGCGTCGCGGGGGAAAGGCGCACCGCATCCGCGCCGCTCAGCACCGCCTCCAGCCGCTCGCGTCGCTGCTCCAGCGGCACCGCGCGCAGATCCTCGTCGCCGATCGCCAGCAGGTCCCAGGCGACGAACGACGCCGGCGTCTGCTCCGCGAGCAGCTTCACGCGCTTCGCCGCCGGATGGATGCGCAGCAGCAGCGCCTCGAAGTCGAGCCCATGCTCGCCGACGATCACGATCTCCCCATCCAGCACGCACCGCTCCGGCAACGCTTTGGTGAGCGGCGCGACGAGCTCGGGAAAGTAGCGGTTCAATGGCTTCTCATCGCGGCTCTGCAGCACGAGCTCATCGCCATCGCGAAAGACGAGCGTCCGGAACCCGTCCCACTTCGGCTCGAACAACCAGCCATCGCCCTCGGGGAGCGCATCCGCGGCACTGGACAGCATCGGCGCGAGTGGGGAGGAGAAGGGGAGAGTCATGGGTGCGAATGGTAGTGGATCTTCCATCCTCAATCCTCCATCCGCCATCCTTCATCCTCAATCCCGCACCCTTCGTCCCAACCTCCCGACGCCGCCCGCACCCGGCCCGTATCATCCGGTCATGAACAAACGGACCGTTGCCGCGCTCCTGCTGCTGCTCGCCGCCGTGCCGCTTCTCGGGCAGGAAGTGGGCGATCACGGCTTGACGATCAGCGGAGGCGTCACGCGCGCCTCGCTGAACACCCGCGTCGTCTTTCGCGTCGAGCTCATTCGCCCCGAGCACGCCTGGCCGCTCACCCTGGAGCTGGACATCCCCGGCGAGGACCTCAGCTACGACGGCACCTGTTCCGGCACGAACCTCCTGCGCTGCGAAGTTCCGGCCGAATACGGCTCCCTCACCATCGTCTCGACCCTGAGCACCGCCGGCACGGTCACCGCCACCGCGCGCATCCTCTCCCCGCGCGACGCGAACCCGCAGAACGACCAGGCCTCCTGGACCATCGAAGTGGTCGCGCAGCCCTCGCTGTCCGTCTCGCTCTCCGCCCCCGTACGCCTGGAGCCCCGCAGCGTGGCCACGTTCTCCGCTCGCGTCGAGAACCGCGGCGCGCCGGCGAATGACGTCGTCTTGACGCTGACGCCGCCGCAGGGAGGCACGTTCACCGGCGAGGTCGTGGTCTCCGATCCCACCGTCACCTGCATCACCTCCCCCGACACCATCGTCTGTACGCGGGCGTCGATCGACGGTACCGGCTTCTTCTCCGTCCATCCTGAAGTCCTCGTCCCGGACCGTCTCGACGGCAGCGACGTCGCGTTCACCGCGAACGTCACCTCCAGCGGACCGGAATTCGCTCCCGCCGACAACACCGCCACCTTCACCTCCGCCCTGATCCGCCACCTCCTGGTGGTCAACACCAATGACGAAGGAGCGGGCTCGCTGCGGCAGGCGCTCCTCGACGCGCGGCAGCTCTGCGCGAACGCGCTCTGCACCATCGACTTCCGCATCCCCGAAGTCGGGGCTGGCGGCCAGGCCATCATCCGCGTGCGCAGCGAGCTCCCCGAGGTGCAGGGGAGGGTGCGCATCGACGGCAGGACGCAGACCGCGTTCGGCGGCGACACCAATCCCGACGGCCCGGAAGTGGTCATCGACGGCTCGCTCGCACCCGACCCCGCCCGCGGCCTGCTCCTCGGCGGGCCGTCGTGCGAGATGTACGTCCACGACCTGGCCATCGTGAACTTCCCCGCGTCCGGCATCCAGGTCCACCGCGGCCCGTACGTCTTCCAGGATTGCGGCGTCTTCCTCTTCCCGAACACCCTCATCACCGGGAATCACCTCAGCGCCAACTACCGCGGCCTCATGCTCGTCGGCGCGGGAGCCACCACCATCGCCGACAACGTGATCGACGCCAACCAGCGCGCCGGCATCTTCACCGACCGCAGCTCGTACGTCGAGATCCTCCGCAACCGCATCACCAGCAATGGCGCCAGCGGAATCCTCCTGCACCTCGGGCAACCAGGACAGGCCGAGCGCGCCGGAACGGTCGAGAACAACGTCATCAGCGGCAACGGCGAGTGGGGCATCGCCCGGGTGCCGATCGGCGACGTGAGCATCCGCAGGAACGCCATCTTCGACAACCGCTACCTCGGCATCGACGCCAACCTCGACGGCGACACCCCGAACCTGCCGAACGACCCCGCCTACGGCCCCGGCATCCCCAACAAGCCGGTCCTGCTCTCCGCCCACTACGACCCCACCACCAACAAGACCCGCGTCCGCGGCCGCCTCGACAGCGACAACGCCCCGACGCTCCCGCACTTCATCCTCGACTTCTACGCCAGCCCCTCCCTCAGCGCCGCCGGCCAGCCCGAAGCCGCCCAATGGCTCGCCGACCTCGTCCTCTTCGAAGGCCACACCGATTTCGAGGTAGAGCTCGACGGCGACCTGCGCGGCAAATCCATCACCGCCACCAACACCCGGAGACACCTCGCCAACTTCGAAGACTTTGCGTTCGACACCTCGGAACTGAGCAGGGCGGTCCAGGTGCAGTGACCCGGGCGTAGCCCCGGGTCATCCCGAGCGTCGAGCGAGGGATCTGTGCGGGGGGCGGGGCGGCTCCCTGCTGCCGAAGGCAGCATAAGACCTGTAGGCCCGGGCTTCAGCCCCAATGGCTCAACTTCGGACGAAAGCACCTGCGTCGCGTGAGGCACAGCCCCTCACCCGGCCCGGCACTTGGTCTTCTAACGCCAAGTTCGCGAGGCTCGCCCCGGCGGTGCCAGTCGGCACGCGCAGGTGCCGAGCATCCCTCTCCCCGCTGGACGCGGGGCGAGGGGCTACAACCCTGACCGCTGGCGACGCGCTGCTTTGTAGCCCCTCGCCCCTTTCAGGGGAGAGGGAGATGGGCGCCTGCGCGCGGCAGTTGGAATGATCCCCGGCTAGAAGTACGGATGTTAGAAGACCAGGCGCCCAGCGGGGTGAGGGGTCGTGCGATCGACCCTAAGTTGACGCCATTGGGCTTTCCGCTGTTCGCCTCCAGCGTCGACGAATCCTTCGCCGGCCTCCGCGCCGACTACGCGAAGCAACGCGGCCACGCCATCGCCCGACGCATGCTGGACTTCCTCGGCACCGAACGCGCCAGTTAGTCAACCCTCCGGCCACGCTGCGAGAGCCGTTCCCTCGGTAGATGTGGGCCGTCTTGACGTATGGGTGGAACGCTGGTTAAAGTCGTCGGACTCATCGAAACCGGAAGGAGACAGTGTGAGACGTTCTCTCGGCTACTTTTTAGTGGTTCTTCTCGTGTCGGGTCTTGCAGCTGCGGAAGAGAAATCCCCGAAGGGGCGTGCAGATCAGACGAGCGACGCTCCGAGCGCGGCCGCGCCGTTCCCGAGCATCGCAATGGACCAGACCCGGCCCGGACAGTATGGCTCGAACCTGGTCGATGACCCGGGTGAATGGGATCCGGGGTCGGGTGCCTACACCGTGAACCAGTGCAACTGCAAACGCGAGTGCACGAGCGTGAACCCATATCAGTGCAAGCTCACCAGCGATCCGTTCAAACAATGCAAGCTGACGAACGGTACTTGCGCCGATTGTACGAAGGACTGCGGCGCCTGACACCGATGCCCCGATTCCGGATTCATATCCGTCTGGTGCTCGCCAGCGTGATCGCCCTGCTGCTCGCGGCACCGGCGTTCGCCTATCGCCGCGAGTATGTGGTGACGTTCGACGGAGTGAGGAAGCCGGGGAGTGAGGTGTGCTTCTATCGCGGTGCGTCTGCGTCGGACGCTTTCTCTCTCTACTTCTCCTACGATCGCGCGGCATGTCTTCCTGCAGACGCGGTGGTCGATCTGCCGCCGGGCCTGTTTCACGTCTTCGCACGCCACGCCGACGGGTACGTGAGCGGCTTCGACGATTTCTTCGTGTACCAGGGAGAGCCGGCTCCAGAGGAGGGGTATGGACGGCTCGAGATCCCGCTCCGGCCGGCAGCCCGTGCCGACGTCTCGGACCTCCTGTTGCGTCTCGATCGCGGACAGCGGATAGGCGTCTGGCTCGCGCCGACCGAGACCGAGACCGGGACGTACCTTCCGCTGATCGAGGGGGAGACGGACATCCTGGTTCCCGCTGGCCGGCCGTTCCTGCCGCTGATGATCGCGAAGGGCGTTCCCGTCGCGGTCGGCGATCCTCTGACGCTCCGGGCGGGAGCGCGTACCAAAATCCCTTCCTTCGAATCGGCGAACCGGGCTGACTTCGTCGGGTGGGTCAAGGTGCACGCAGCCGAGGGAACGATTCCCGAGCGTCTCGTGCCGGCCGAGGTTGCGCTGGTGACTGCCGACGGGAAGGTGGAGCCGTTGTTTCCGCTGCATGGCGCAGGAGCGACGCATACGCTCATGTTTTTCAAACCGTCGGCGGTGGGACCGGCACACCTTGCCGTACGAGGGAGGACGTGGGTCCACAGCGACGTCGAAGTGGACGTCGGCCGCGGCGTGACCGTGCTGAGGCCGCCGATCGTGCTCGTTCCGGGAGCGGCACTGTCGGTCAACTGGAACGTCAGTGCCGACCAGACACCACCGGAGCGGTGCAGAGAGGCCGGCCACGCAGAGGAGAGCGAGATCCGTGCGACCTTGCTATCGTGCGCCGGATCGGGCGTGGGAACGCCGTCGTGCACGCCCGTGGCGAGACGCTCGACGTCGTTCAGCAGCGGCGCGATCGACTTCGACGGCGTCCCGGCAGGGACGTACACGGTCGAGGTGCAGCCACCCGCGGCAAAGGCGGTCGAGGTGCAGGTGAGCCTCGACGCCGGCGAGATCGAAGAGGTGACTGTCCCTCTTACGGCTTTCCGCTTTTTCGGCGCTGTGACCGTCAACGGCAAGCCCGTGCAGGCCCTGCTCCGCTTTGCAAGCGGAGACGCCCGGAGCGATTCGACCGGCAGGTATGACGCCGCTCTGGCGGCCGATCCGCTGGGCAATCTGATTCGAGTCGTGCTGTGTGCCGATGGACGGACGTCGACCTGGATTCCGGACGGTCGCATTGCCGAGAATTCGGCTTACGACATCAGCATCATGGAAGAGGAGCTCGCCGTGACCGTCCTCGACGCGTCATCCGGTGCGCCGGTCAAAGGTGCCAGCGTGACCTTCTCGCCCAGCGCCTCGACGGATCCTGCCGAGCAAACCATCCATTACACCTCGGCTGCTGAGATCACGAACGAGGCGGGGCGCGCAGTTTTTGCCAACGTGCCTGCCGGCAGAGCGTTGGTGGTGTGTGCGGCGCACGATGCTTATGCCCCGGCGTGCGGCCCGCGGCTGTCGCCATCCGACGTCAGGAAGGGGAAGGCGACGGTCTCACTTGCGGGTGCGGTCCGCCGCGGGCGCGTCATCGGACATGACGGTGTGGCGATCGTCGCGTTTGTCGACGAGACCGGGCAGGTTATCGAGGAGGCTCCGATCGGAGCCGAAGGTACGTTCTCCTTTCAACGGGTCCATACCGGGCGAGAGCACGTCGTGTATGCCTCCAGCAGCCGCCCCCTCGCCGTATTGCCGATCCCCACGGACGCTCTCCATCCTGAGGAACTGGTGTTGACGCTGCCTGCAGGGCCGGTTCGCTCGTTCACCGTGACGGTGCAGGGAATGCGGACCAGCCACGGTTATGTCGGGCTGTGGGTCGGCGGGCGATATGTCCCGCTCGATCTTCTGGCATTTCACGGCGACCACCGCGGCGTCGACGTGCTCGTGCGGCGCGATCGCGCTTTTCCGATCAGCGACATCTTCGAGACGGGTCCGATCACGGTAGCGTTCATCCCGGACCTGCCGGCGGCGCCGGGTCCGTTCTCCGATCCGTTCACCCGCCCGGAGTACCGCGGCCTGCGCAGATATCCGGTCAGCGTCGCGGCTGTAAACATCCCGGCGGAGTAGAGCGCGCTCTCATTGTTTTCAGAGATGACGCGGCGCGCGACGTCCTACAATGCAAAATGGCCGCGGCGGGACTCAAACCCGCCGCGGCCGGATGCAACAAGGGGGACCGGGGAGGTGTTGGTCGCCAGATCACACACTCTCCTCCGGCCCTCCGATCATTCGTCTCCTTCACCTCCTCCGGCGGCTCCGCCGGCGTGGCCACCTTCCGGCGCCGGCGCGGCCCTCGCCGAACTGGCCACAATCGTCGCCGCGAACCTCGACGACGACTACCCGTCGGTCATGCGCGTGATGGCCGTCGCCGGTGCGTGGAAAGAAGTGGCGAACGCCCACAAATACCGCAGCAACTACGACGAAGCACTCGCCGCGCTGTACCGCGCCGACCTCGCCCTCAAGGACGAGCCCGGGCTCGCGCACGACCGCGCCATCCTCGAATTCGCCCGCGCCACCACACTCAGCGAGATCAACCGCTTCCCCGAGGCGCTCGCGTTGCTCCGCGACGCCGCGGAGATCTTCGGCGACCACGGGGACGAGCACCGCATCGCGCAATGCGAGCTGCTGCGCGGATGATTCACCAGCGCCAGAGCGACGCCGGCCGCGCCCGCGCCGCCTATCGTCGAGCGCTCGCCGGCGCGCGGAAAATCGGCGAAGCCCGGATCACCGCCAGCGCGCTCTCGAACCTCGGCGTGCTGGACGCGGATGATGGTCGTCCGAACGACGCGCTGGATGCCTTCCGGCAGGCGCGCGCGATCTTCACCGATCTCGGCGCTCACACCGAAGTCACACGAGCCGCGTGGGGCATCGGCTTCACACTGCTCTCCGTCGCGCGCTACACAGCAGCCATCCCGGTTCTGAGAGACGCGCGACAGCAGTTGCGGATGCTCTCTCTGCCGGAAGAGGCAGGGATCGCCGGCGTCGATCTCGTCCACGCCTATCTGGCGGTGCAGCAACACAACGCCGCCCGGCGTCTGCTCCTCGCCGTGATCGAAGAGTTCCGCACCTCCGGCCTGAACGAGGGCGCACTCGACGGCCTGCAGTACCTGCACGATGTCCTACCCGAGGCGCGGCCGGAGACGGCGCGCCACGTCCGCACGTATCTCAGCCGTCTGCGCGACGAGCCGACGCTCCGCTTCCTCCCTCCGGACGGTCAGTAGCAGGCCGTCCGGCTTTTTTTTGGCGCAGGGGTGAGACTTTTAGGTGTCGGTGCCATTCTGTAGCTGAGGGAAGGACACACCATGCGCACTCGCCTGAGCATCCTCATTCTTGCCGTCCTGTTGGCCGGTTCCGCGCCGCTGCACGCTGCCCCCTCAGACGACTTCCGCATGCCGGACACCGTCATGCGCATCCTGCGTTTCGTCAGAGCAACGGGCGGACGCCTTTCGCCGCCGATCCCGGCACCGACGGCGCCGCGTCTCGTTCCGAAAGCAACAGGTGACCGCCTTTCGCCGCCGATCCCGGCTCCGGCGCCATCTACGGCGCCCCGTTGCGCGCCCGCCGACTGCCGCACGTAACGCCTGGCAGCAGCTAATTTGGAGTGCGGTGACCGCAGTCACCGCTTTCCCTGTCCGCCGGAGCCGCACATGCGCGACGACACCGCGCCCGAGTGCGACTCCCGCTCCGATCCACCTGTTCCCCGACGGACATGTGAACGACCATCACCGCCTTCAACCCCATCGCCGCCGCCTAGAACTGTCCTCCAGGCGAGACTCAACCCGACGGCGGTCATCTTCAACCCCATCGCCGTCACCTTGAACTGTCCTCCAGGCGAGACTCAACTCGACGGCGGTCACCTTCAACCCCATCGCCGTCACCTTGAACTGTCCTCCAGGCGAGACTCAACCCGTCGTCCGTCACCTTCAACCCGACCACCGCCACCTTGAACTGTCTTCCAGGCCAGACTCAACCCGTCGCCGGTCACCTTCAACCCGGTCCTGGGCCGCAAGTTCGGTGACTAGCGTCGCTGCCGCCGAAGCCGTTCCGATTTTTCAATTTTCAATTTTCAATTTTCAATTCCGAAGTCACGCCTCCGGCCAAGCCAGCGCCTGCGCAAACCCCGGCACCTCGCCTGACAGCCACTCCGAATGCACGGAGACGAAATCCCGCAACTCCCGCGCGAGCACCTGACTCACCGACTGCCGCTCCCGCGCCGCCACCCGCTCCAGCGCCACCACCTCCATCCGCGGAATCCGCACCTCCAGGTCCGTCAACCGCAACAACTCCGGCAGAGCCTCCGCCACCTCCGCCCCCAGCGCCTCCTCGACGGCTTCCTGCGACCAGAACTCCATCCCGAACGACACCAGCTCCCCCCACGGCACCACCAACCCTTCGTCCGTATCCACTCCCTCCAGCTCCCCCACCTCCATCCAAGCCCGCACGTCCCGCCAACTCATGCCGAGGAGCGAGGCCGCTTCGGAGATGGGGTAGGTGGGGCGGGGGCTGAGGAAGAGGTCCCGAATCATCGCGGCATTCATCATCGCGACTCCTTTGCGTGTCTGCCAAGTATCATGGATGGAGTCTACGCCAATGATGCTGTGCAATCAACGACGAGATGACGCGCGAGGAAGCCCTCAAGACGCTCGGCCGGCGAATCGCCGACCTCCGGCGCGAGAAGGGAATGACGCAGGAAGCCCTCGCCGAAGCCATGGGCGTCTCCCGGAACCACGTCGCGGACATCGAGCTGGGGGCTCGGAACACGGGGGTGTGGAGCCTGCTGCTGATCTGTCGCGCCTTCGAGCTGCCGCCGGCGTCTCTGTTTCAAGATTTCACCCCGGCGGCGATGCGCCGTCTACGCTATTCTGGGAAGCAATTATGACGACGTCTCGGCGAAAGGGTACCTCGATCTCCGTTCCGGGAATCCTGCTGCACGAAAAGCCGCCAGTTTACGTAACAGCGCTGCCGGGGATGTGGCTTCTTCAGCACTCGACTCCGTCATGGAGATTGGATGACCCACAGAAGGGCTTTCAGCGCATTGTGAAAGAACAGCGAGCGCGAGAGATCGCACGCACGGTTCTGGACGTTAACCGGACGTTTCCGAACGCGCTCACGCTCGCTACAACCGCGAAGAGCTTCTCGTTTGCTGATCAGGAATTATCGCTTCCGCCGAATACTA
The DNA here is from genome assembly GCA_035630815.1 of Thermoanaerobaculia bacterium. Lineage (GTDB taxonomy): Bacteria > Acidobacteriota > Thermoanaerobaculia > Gp7-AA8 > Gp7-AA8 > QHVT01. Next base: position 309,991 of record DASQJY010000025.1, on the reverse strand, counting down.
AGTTTCTCGTTGTAGACGGTCAGCACAGGCTGTGGGCTCAAAAGTATTCTGAAGTCGAAGGTACTTATCCTTGCATCATTCATATGGCCCGTACCGAAGAACAGATGGCCTCGCTCTTTTTAGAGATCAACGATAATCAGCGGCGCGTACCCTCATCGCTGCGTTGGGACCTTGTCCGGCTCGTCCGAAGCGACGACCAAGCGACTGCGATCACGTCGGACTTGATCTTCGATCTTGCTACGCGTCCCGAGAGTCCGTTTTATGCCGTCGGTATCGATCTGACTGGTGAGAGAAAGGAAGTCACAATAAAGCAGGGATCGTTGGCACCGGAGATCCGTACGCTGGTGAACAAACATCTTCGGAAGATGGGTGGCACCTATGATCAGTATCTCGACTTGTTTGTGCGATTCTTCGTGGCTATCCGCTCACTCGATCCCGACGGGTGGGGAGATCCGCAGTCACCCTTTTTCAAAGCGCGCGTACTCCGAGCGCTCATTCGGGTCCTCTCCGACGTCCTGTCTGAGACTACCATTGGTGAGCTTTCAACGGAAAAAATTCGACGGCGCTTAGCACGGATTGACGCGTCTACCCTCTCGGAGGCTGCGGTAAGGCGAATGCAGGGGACGGCCGGCGTACAGGATTTATACATCCAGATGCGGAAACAGGTTTTCAAGACCGGCGCGGCATGAGACTTTTTGACCTGCCGCAGGCACAGCACTTCTGTAAACCTGCGGGAGTGGGTGGCCCAGGACAAGCACAATCTCTTGCGGGATTTCACGCGTCGCTTTCGGGAATTACTACATTAACAGAAGGCACAACATCATTCGTGGTGCATCAAGCCAACCTGCTCAGCTCAGTGGAGCGCTGGATTGCATATTCGATATCGAACTACCGACGCGCGATAGAGATGCTCGTTCCCGTCGCCGCACCCTGGGCTCAAGTTACGCTTTACTACAGTTCGTTCTTTGCTGCTAATGCCATCTTAGGGATGTTCGGCGGCTGGGTAGGTCAAGTTCGTGGCAGTACGACGATCGTGGATGTGGAGCAGCGTACTCCTGGATCGCAGCGACTTCGCATCCATCGGCGACAACGTTCGCCCAATCGCGCAGCTGGCTCGCACCGCGCCTTCTGGGACTTCTTCTATGATGCGACACCAGGCATTGTGGCATGGGCGCCGCCTACGCTGGCGTCCGCGCTCGACCCGGTAAACGGCGACGTCTCTTGGCAGATCGGCGAGCGTAACAACGTAAACTATGACATGCACTATGCATGGGAAGCCGCGACGCATTTCCATCGTACGTTCAAGAGCTCCAAGCTTGAGAGCATTACTGGTCCCGCGGCATTGCAGCTCGAAGCGACGCAGCAGATGCTCAGATTGGCTACACATTTCGCCTGCGACGTTGACGTCTCGTGTGGCAGCCTACGAGGGTGCGGAGTGTCAGGCGACCGCGCGCACATACAACGCATCCTCGTTCGTCAGCGGCCCCCTAACTTAACTGCGCAGTCAGAACTGGCATCGATTCTAAGCTTGTAGGCCGTTGACACCGCGGAAGTCCTCGGAGGACGTGCAGAACGCCGCTGATGGGACCGATGACGCGCGAGAGCATGGTCTCAAGGCCGGGCGCATCGACATAACCATCGATCCAGCGTCGCGTGTCCGTGCACATCTGTGACGACGGAACGGGTGTGCCGCGACGAGGAGAGCGGCGCGGTGCAGCCCGCCGGCTTCGGTGCGGGAGCATAGAACAACGTTGAATCGCGGTAGAGTTTCGCTGACGCGCAGACTAGGAAGCCGACCAGAATTTAGGCGATACCGAAATATGGAGTTTCGAAGGCCACGAGTACCCGTTCATCGGCAACTTCATGTACACCAAGATTCAGAATGTCTACGATTGACTGGTCACTTACAATCCTGTGGGCGGCTCTTCTGAAGGCGAAGTCAGTAGTGTAGTGAATCATCTTCGTGCCGCCCGTACCGACATACACGAGCGGCGTTCGACAGGTGACGTGGAACTGATGATTTTCGCCGACGTCGTGCAGGAAAACGTTTGTGTAGACGGATTGCCGCGCCGCATCCGGTGTGTCCGCACGCTCATACCAGTCAAGCGCGATGGTCGATGCTCGCATGGAAATACCTCGCGCCAGAAACTTGTGCATGTCAGTAAGGAAAGATTGTTTCTCGCGGCCTCTGTCGGAGTCTCGGAGGTCGTGCGTCACGATTAGTAGGAAACTGCGTTCGTGCGCTGCTTGGTTCTCTATAAGCTTCCGAAGCGCCATCGGACGCCTCAAGTCACTGTAGAGTAGCCCACCGTAGAAGTCGAGGTTAACAACATCGTACGGCCAGCGCGGCATCCGACCATACTTGTCACGCCCCGTTATTAGGATGTCGTCGAAGTCGCCATAAAGAGCATGCAGGCGGTGTTCGACATCGCGTACGTTCGCTGTGAGATATAGACGATGCTGCTCTCGCTCCTCGCGCTCGATCGTCGAGAAGTTCGCCAGAAACGATTGCCACTCGACGATGTCCAGCATCTCCCAGCCCGGAAGGCCCAAATACTCGAGGTGCCGGCCAGCGTTCTCGGACCACTTCCGAATCAACGGCTTGTCGATACGAGAGCGAATGTAGTTCTTGTTCGGGTTGCTCCGGAACCCCCCGGGTTTCCTGTCGTTCAAAGCAGCTTCTTCCTGAGCGCGTCGTGGATCTTATCGGAGAGCTCGTGAAAAGTATCGAGATCATCGACGTCGGCATAGTGCTGTTCGAGCACTTCCATTACGATCGTATATACCTTACGTCCCTGTGTTGTCAGCGTTCCTGCGACGTCTCTGAGGCGATCCCGCTCTTCGCCTCCGCGTGCCTTCATTTCATCGATGCGTTTTCTTAGTGCACGACCGCGTGCTACCGTCTCGCGGACGTACTGGGCAATATCGGCGTCCTTGCACGATGTTCTCTGCAGGTTATCGTTGATAAGCTCATCGATTTCTGCTTTGGTTGCCTTTACCTGTGCTGCCGCGAGTTTCCCTTCCGCCAGTCGTTGTTCAAGTTTTGCGATCTTGTTAGTAGCCTTTTCTGCTGACGCGAAAGTCAGGCGGTCCTCGCTGATCGCTTCGGCGCGGCGGTTTAGTGGCTTCGCCAGCAATTTCTGAGCGGCGCTATAGAGGCGTTTAGTTGCTTCGCTCTCGACAAAGTTCGACCGGTCGGTCGTAGGGCTTACGTCTTTGTCAACGATGTGAATCTCTCCCGTAAACCACAACGCCCGGGTGAACTCCATCGCGGGCCATATAGTCCTGAGAACCAGTCCGCGGTCTCCAACTGACAGGCCGAACAACTTGTAGACCAATCCAGCGTAGCGACGCTTCTCGTCTTTCGTTTTCCCCGGGACGGAAAAGATCTTGCCCGCTGGCCGCAACCTACCGAGGAATTCTTGGCCCTTTGCGGCATACCAGCAGAACGCGAGCATTTCCCCAGTATCGTTGCGGATGGAAAGCATCTCCGGTTTCGCCAAATGCATCTCGTTCACGTATGGCTTGTAGACTTGTTCGCGCACTCCCGGGGACGTCGAGAGCCATACGGTCTTCGGCGAGAAGTCTGGCACTTCGCGTCTGAGTGCTTCTGTTAACTCGGCTGCATAACGGAACTCGGGCGAGAACCCCACCGGACCGATGTCGCCGATGTACTCACGAATAGCGATTGGGTCCAATAGGGGTGAGTTGGGATCGTTTATCTCGTGCAACTCCACCATCGTGTAGTGCTCGTGCGGGTCAATTTCTACTGACGAGATAGTGATATGGCGGTTCAGAACTACGGACGCAGCCTCTTGATGTCCACGTGCTCGACCTTCGTCGATGTCGTTGTGTAATGCACGTGCGTCGAACTCAAAACGGTGCAAAAGAGGATCGCCGACCGACGTAGAGGAGATTATCAGCTTACTCGCGACGGCGATACCAGCCAGACGCCCAATTCCCTTGTGGCCGGCGTCCCGTCCTCGTTTCTTTTCGGAATAAGCAATCCGCTTCAGCTTCGTGATCTCCGTGGCGTCCATTCCGACGCCGTTATCCCAGATGAGTAAGCTCTGTCCTTGGACGGAGACCTTAATCACGGGATGTGACGTATCGTCGAGTATGTCCGCTACGCGCCCATAGCTGTCGAGAGCGTCGCTTGCATTCTGGATGTATTCGCGAATGATCTCCAGCTTTCTGGGGTACAGATCATCCGCGAGGATTACGATCGCTGGCGCATACACCAACTCTTCGGAAAATGGTGCCTGCGCCATCTCGGATGTGTCGGTCATGTCCTCGGTCCCCAAAGTGTCGTGCGTTTCGGGAATGACGCGACATTCACGACATGTCCTCTGTTGCGGCTGATGAAAAGAGCCTTGCCGCGTTGAAGAGCGGCGATAGCGTCGCGTACTTCCTCAGGCGAGTCGAAGTTTGATAGCTTTGGCGCGAGAAAACGGGAAATGCGTAGCGCTGGATCGGCGGTCTGAAAGATCAATTTTGATGCGCTGTTCGAATAAGCTACAGGGCTAAAGTCTTCCGGCTGTTGAGAAGCGAAGATGAGACCGACGCCGAACTTCCGCGCTTCGCGCAACAGCGCGTTCACGGGCCCACTCTCGCGAAACGAAAGATGATGTGCTTCATCGAGAACACAAAAGACGCGGAGCGCGTTCTGGCCCTGGTTTTTAAGATGGAAGAATAGGTGCCAGAGCAACATTTCGACGAGCACGCGCTGGGTCTTCCCTTCTAGCCCCCTGAATTGCAGTATCTGCACTTTCTGATCACTTTGAAGTAGGTCTGACCACGACCAGCTTCCCGTGGCGCGGAACTGTGCGAGCATAAAAAAGGTAGTCAGGCGAGCTGAAAGACTCAGCGCGTTCTTGCTACTCGCATAGTGGCGATCGGCGGCCATAGAATCGATTACGAGCTGAAGTTGTTCGATTGTCGGAGGCGTCTGCGACCAGGTCGTGGGGTCCGTGCGGGTGATGCCTACGTCTTCAAACACGCGCACCACGGCGTCGATCACGACCTTACGCTGGATGTCCCCTAGTTTATATGCGGCATCGAAGACGTCGGACAGGCGAGTCGCGACAGAAGCTGGACCGTGAGTATCGCGTTCGAAGATCTGCAGAGGGTTGAGCGCAAGCCCCTCTTCGCCGACCAGATGTTCTTTAGGCTCGCAGTATCCCCGGAACTGAGCGTCGAGGGTTTCAAGTTCGAAGCTCTGGCCGTAGTCGAAAATAATAGTGGGGATGCCAGCCAACGCGAGTTCGGCGACGATGCCTTGAGTGGCGTACGTCTTTCCGGATCCACTCTCGCCCATGATCATGAGATGCGGGTTCGGCACGAGATCGGGCGAGGAAGGGTGCCAGTACGCGGCTTCATCGTAGGAGTCATCTCCGATGTAGATGGCTCCGTCGACCACTTCGCTTCCCGGCTGCAGAGGAGCCGGGGGAACAAAGACCTCGGAGGGGGTATACGGAACAGGAAGCTCCGGCAGGGTCGCAGGCTCGTCGAAGGCTACGGGCTCCGCCGCGTTCAAGCGTGCGTGCCCGAGGATAGCGAGGACCTCCATTCGACTGAGGCCGACCTGCATCGCAATGTTGGCCGGCGACACGCCTGTTCGGTCGAGAGCCAGTACGCGTTCGGCGACGATGGGGGTAGCTTTGTTTTGGATCATGTGCTGGATTGGTCGCGGGCGCGGCTATAGTAAATAGTTCGAGGCGAAAAATCGAGGCGTGCGTGGGCCGGCGCGGCGGTGGCCAAGACGAAGTCCGGAACGACGTGCGACTCCCTTCAGCTACGCCGAAGTTGCAAGCGCTAGGCAGGCGTTGCCCACGGAAGCGCTGCCCGACATGGTTGCAGGCTCAGCATGCTCGTCGATGAGAGGGGCGAACCGAGCGTGAAGGCCGCGGTGCGTCCACGATTCAGGGACTGGAAGAAAAATGAACTCTTGAAGGTGCAGTCTTGGTGTGCGAGACTTGCAGTCAACCGCTGCAGTTATGGGAGCGGGTGCCTGCACGTGCGACAGAAACTCCTCACCTTCCACGGGATCATCGGCCAGTCTGCTGATCGCCGCGTGTTCCTCGGTTTCGCACCGGCGCGCGTGCTTCACGCGATCAGCTTCGCGGACGTGCTGAACGAAGACACCGGCCGAGGGTACCAGCGTCGGCTGAACCAGCAACACAGCTTTGACTTCCGGAAGTACATTCAGCAGGACGGCAGCGCGACCATCCCGCTAACGCTGAATGCCCGCCCGTGCGCGGATGACGCGTGGCGTCTCACGACGACGGCCTCAGGGGCGAAGTTAGAAATCCGAGCGGACGCCGGCCGTATCCTGACGCAAGTGGACTGTCAGCACCGGCTCGGCACTCTCCACGACGTAGACACGCAACTACCCTTCATGTGCTTCCTCGGACTTACCGAGCGCGAAGAGATGGAGATTTTCAGCGTCATCAACAGCAAGGCGAAGGGTCTCAGCACGAGCCTCCTCGACTATCACGCTGCCACACTCGCGACGAACCTTGCCGCCGAGCGACCGGAGCTCCTGATCGCGCTGCACCTGAATGCCGATCCGTCGTCTCCATGGCACCGCCAGCTGGACCTTGGCGGGACGACGACGTCGGGCCTGCAGCGCCGGGCATCACTGCGTACGATGCAGAAAGCGGTGAAGCACTTCCTGACGCAGACGAAGCTCAGCAAAACGAAAGACATCGAAGTCGTGGCCACAACCGTCCTCGCGTTCTGGTCAGCGGTTGCGCAGGTACTCGAATCAGCGTGGAGTGAGCCGCGCCGCCATCTCGTAAACAAGGGCGTCGGTGTCTATGCGCTGATGGTGATCGGAGGTGATCTCGTCCAGGAGGCTGAGACCCTCGCTTCGTGTGACAAACGGTACTTCAGGGCGAAGCTGTCAGAATTTCTTCCCGCGGTCGACTGGTCGACGGACGGAGCCTTCCGCGGACTTGGCGGCGAGGTGGGCGTGAAAGAGGCGGTCGCGTTGCTCCGATCGGCACGCAAAAAGACCCGTATGAAGGTGGTGCGACGTGGCTAACAAGAACATCCTGCTCATCGAGCCCGGATACAAGAACAAGTACCCGCCGCTCGGGCTCATGAAGATTGCGCAGTACCACGGCCCCCGCGGTAAGAAGGACAACGTCCGGTTCATCAAGGGCGAAGACCGATCCGTCCTCACAACCGCGTGGGACCGTATCTATGTCACGACTCTCTTCTCGTTTGAATACGATCGGATCGAAAGCAGCATTGACTTCGCGGTCTACGTTGCGAACGGGCACCGGGATCGCGTCTTTGTGGGTGGCATTGCAGCGTCACTGATGCACGAGCGCTTCCTGTCAGTCTCGAAGTGGCGCGGTGTCAGATTCATCAAAGGCCTTCTCGGCGACGCGCCCGCTGCCTCGCTGCAGCTTGACTCGTTCTCGGAAGAGCTCTACTCCGATGACCTGACCGGCATGGCAATCGAGGACCTGATTCCGGACTACAGCATCCTCGACCAGATCACCTACAAGTACCCGGTTCATGACGCGTACTTCGCGTACGCCTCGCGCGGCTGCATTCGGAAATGCACGTTCTGCGGTGTTCCCCAGCTCGAAGGCGATCAGCGCGACACCGAGTCGTTGACGGCGATGGTCCGGAGCATCGATGAGTTGTACGGCCCCAAGAAAGACCTGACGCTCATGGACAATAACGTGGTCGCGTCACCACGATTTCGCGAGCTGATCGCTGAGATTCGCGACCTAGGGTTCACACCCAACGCGAAGCTGAAGCGTGGGCGCGTGCCCGTGCAGAGGCGTGTCGATTTCAACCAGGGTGTCGACGCTCGCATCCTCTGCAAGTCGCCGATGTACCTCCGTGAGCTTTCAACCATCTGCATCAAGCCGCTGAGGATTGCGTTCGATCACTTAGGTTTGAAGGCGCCCTACGAACAGGCTATCCGTTACGCGCACGAGTTTGGGCTGAGGGAACTATCGAACTACATGCTCTATAACTTCCACGACACGCCCGCCGACTTGTACGAGCGGATGGTCCTGAACGTGAAGCTGAATGAGGAGCTGGACATGCGCATCTGGTCGTTCCCTATGCGCTACCAGCCGACCGACCTTCCCAACCGGTCGCACATCGGCAAGAACTGGTCGCGATATCAGCTGCGCTCGATGCAGCTGATCCTGCAGGCAACGCACGGCGTCGTGAGCGGCGAGCCGGACTTCTTCTACAGGGCGTTCGGCGCTTCCGTGGAGGAGTTCCACGACCTGCTGCTCCGGCCTCACCACCAGATCTTCAACCGCGAGTGGTACGACGCTGGGGGCGGACAAGATGACCATCTCGACTTCCGACGCGCCTTTCGGAAGCTCTCCGAGAGTGACCGTGCGGAACTCATCGCGTTGCTTTCGTCCTGTGATCCGCGCGACTTCCGGCTGCTGCCGAAGAAGGCGACATCATCAGCCGTGAAGCGCATCCTTCCGTTCTACGTCCCGATCTCCAAGGACGCGGAGGTGGCAATCTGGGCTGAACGGCGCGCGCAGAGCGCGGCTCCCTCCGTGGCTGATGACGAGCGTGTCGAAGATGCCGGGCTCGATGCCGACGACGCCATGCCGCAGTTGCCGGTTCCGCTTGTCGCAGCGGCGGGGGCGCGCGCGTGATGAACCCGAAGTACACAACGGCCGAGCCTGCGTGGCAGGCGGGGCCCGACGATATCCTCCTCGGGGTGGACATCATCGAACTCGTGAGCTCGTCGATGTACGTCGACGCCCTTACCGCGTACCGGGAATACGTGCAAAACGCCGCCGATGCGATTGATGACGCGCGGGAGCAGGGTCTCGACGCCGGTCGCATCGACATCACCATCGATCCAGCCTCGCGCTCGGTGTACATCCGCGACGATGGAACGGGTGTCCCGCGACGCACATTCGTGCGACGAATGACGGCGTTCGGCGCTAGCGATAAGCGCCACCGGGAGCGTCGAGGCTTCCGTGGGGTCGGCCGTCTCGCAGCGCTCGGTCATTGTCAGGAACTGGTCTTTCGATCGCAGGCAGAGGGCGAGAGCGTCATCTCGGAGCTTCGGTGGGACGGGCGTCTGCTGCGCGAGATGTTGCGCAGCTCTGATTTTACTGGCTCGCTGGCAGACGCAGTTCGGAGCATCACGGCGCATCGGACACTGCAGGCAAGGACGAGCGATCGTTTTTTTGAAGTCGAACTCCGCGGAGTGACCCGGCGGGGAAACGACGACATGCTCAACGAGGCAGTCGTCCGTCAATACCTCGCTGAGGTTGGGCCCGTACCCTTTTCGTCCGAGTTCAGCTACGGCAATGCGATGAACACGTTTCTGCTGGAACGCGGCGTCCGTGCCGACGTCGACATCTATATCAACGCCTCCGGACCGCTATCCCGGCCGCATCGGGACACGATCGGCATCAAGGAAGGTGTCGCGATGACGGTCGCCGCGCCGGAGTTCTTCGACATTCCCAGCATCGACGGCAGTGCCGGCGCGTGCGGATGGGTGCTGCACCATGATTACCTGGGCGCGATCCCGCGCGCTGAGGGTGTGCGCGGGGTGCGTCTTCGCAGCAATAACATTCAGGTTGGCGCTGACGACATCCTGGTGGATCTGTTTCCGGAGCCGCGATTCAACGCGTGGTCCGTGGCGGAGGTGTACATCCTGGACCGCCGTATCTTGCCGAACGGACGACGTGATAACTATGAGCAGTCGACGCACTTTGCGAATGTCGTGAACCATCTCGTTCCGCTCGCGCGGGCGATCACCGGCCGCTGCCGCACCGAGTCGCAGAATCGGCAGCGTATGCGGAATGCCGTGCTCTTTGAAGAACGTATCCAGCGGGATCTGGCGATTCTGAAACAGGGCGCGATCACGCGAGAGGCGCGAGCGCAGCGGGCCGCCGACGCCTACACAACGCTTCAGAAGATGTCGAAGCTCGTTTCCTCCGGCGTCCTGTCTGAAGGGCAGCGCGCCGACCTACAGCAGCGAGTCCGGAAGTTGGAAGGGCAGTTGGGGCGAGTTGATGCGACCGACCGGAAAGCCGCGCCACTCGAGCGTCTTGCTCCGCACCGCCGCCGCGCGTATCAGGAGGTCTTCTCGCTGCTCTACGACTGCGCCCCTGACGCACGCGCCGCGCGCGATCTGGTGGACAGGATGCTGTCGCAATTGGTTTGAGACGCGCGAGGGGGTGAGAGGTTGTTCCTATGCAGAAGAGAACTGCGTCGTGAGTGGTAACGATGAAGATTGGCGACCTAACCGACAATCGACAGGAGTTGCTCGAACGAACGGGACGGAAGAGCACTACACACCCGTACGCGACGATCTGGAGAATGCGTTGCGGAAAGTGCGGCCTTGAGTATGGAAGCAATAGCTGCGACGCGCATAATCGTCGGTGTCCCGGGTGCGCTGATGGCGCCGCGGGAGAGCCACTCGAGTAATTACGTATCGACGAGCGGGGTCTTCGGTCGAAGTACATCTAAATGAGAGATGCTGAATTTCAGGAGTGGCTAGAGCATGAGTATGTAACACGGCGAGGTGCGCCGCTTGTTGCCCCTGCACAAGGTGACGCCATCTCGCGCTGCCGCCGCGTCGAGCGTCACGAAGGGGATCTTGACGCACACTACCTGCGTGATCACATGAGTAACCTGCTGGGGAAATTCAGGTATCCGACAGATGCGTCAATGACGGGCGTTGAGCCGACGCATTCGGTCCCGATCGCCGGTAACATCAGCAACGGCACCGCCTCTCTGAAAAGCGCTCTCCTGCTATATCGGAGGTTCCTCGAGTCGCGGAACACTCCTTTCACGCGACGATAAATACTCATGCGCTGCTTGTCGGCAACACCTACTCTAACTGATTCACCTAACCTCCGCGGGCGGTCGACGCCTCTCTCACCGACCATCCACGTCGTTCGTGATGTTGCGCTCCAGAGGACACGCCATGGCCGAGGACGAAGTGACCGATGATCTCGTTGTCCGTCCCGAAGTCGCCCGTCGCCTCGGCAACTACGTCTACCTCTACATCGACCCTCGTAACGAGCAGCCGTTCTACGTCGGCAAAGGCCAGGGCGAGCGGGCTCTGTCGCATCTCAGCGAGGAGGCGGAGTCGCGCAAGTGCGCGAGGATTGCCGAGTTGCGGGCGGAGGGGAAGGAGCCGCGGATCGACATCCTCGCGCACGGGCTGCGGGATGAGGAGACGGCGTTCCGGATCGAGGCGGCGATCATCGACCTGTTCGGTCTCGACCTGCTCACGAACGAGGTGCGCGGGTGGCGCAGTCTGCAGCTCGGACGGATTCCGCTTCCCGAGTTGACGATGTACTACGCCGCCAAGCCGGTCACGGTCGAGGTCCCGGCGCTGCTGATCCGCATCAACCGGCTGTACCGGCACAACATGACGCGGCGGGAACTGTACGAGGCGACGCGCGGAGTCTGGAAACTCGGCGCGCGCTGCACGAAGGCGCGGTACGCCTTCGCCGTCTTCGAAGGCCTCGTGCGCGAGGTGTACGAGATCGAGTCGTGGCACCCGGCTGCGACGACGCCGTACACGACGCGCGACGAGTCACAACTGAAGACGAATGGCCGCAGCGAGTTCCTCGGGAGGGTGGCGGATGCGGAGATCCGCGACAAGTACGTCGGGCGGAGCGTCGCGGCTGAGTTTCCGCAGGGGCTGCAGAGTCCCGTGGTTTACAGGAACTGCTGAGGAAGCCCATGCAACTGACCTTGGATCTGCCAGACGATATCGCGGACGCTCTCGAAGCACGGTGGCCTGATCTCCCGAGGCAGGCGCTCGAAGCACTCGCGGTTGAAGGCTACCGTACCGGTGCGCTGACGGAGGGGCAGATGCGACGGCTCCTCCAGTTCGAAACGCGATTTGAGGTGCACTCCCTGCTGAAGGGTCATCGTGTGCCGCTGCAGTACACGGAAGCCGATCTCGAGGAGGATCTGGCTGCCTATCGGGAGCTCGGACTTCTTCCTAAGCCATGATCGTCGTGCACCTGGTGCACGCACAATGGCAGTCAGAGCGGCGACTGGCGTCGCCTCACTCCATAGTAAGTACGCTGTGAGGGTGTCGCAGGTACTTCTGGTTGGCGTGTTTGTGGTGGGCGCGCACCGTCCAGCGGTAGAGCCGCTGATTCACGAAATGCCGCTAACCTGAAATAGCGTCTGCTCTAATTTTAAGGTCCGTCATGCGACGCCGGATCGACGACGCTCTCCTCGCCCTCGGACGGCTCGATGCCGTGACCGCACTTCAAACTGGTGGCGCAATGCAGGGTAGCGGGGAGCGGTCCGTCTTTATAATCGCGCGCCATGAGTGCCTTGATGATCATCGACATCGAAGTGACCGATCCCGTTCAGTACGAGGAGTACAAGCGCCTGGCCTCGGCGTCGATCGCGGCGCACGGCGGCCGTTACCTCGTGCGCGGCGGCGCGAGCGAGGTGCTGGACGGGGAGTGGACGCCGCGGCGCCTGGTGGTCCTGCAGTTCGATTCGGTGGAGCAGGCGAAGGCGTGGCGCGCGTCGCCTGAATACGCCGAGGCGAAGAAGGTCCGCGAGACGTGCGCGCGCTCGAACATGGTGGTGGTGGAAGGGGTGTGAGGGGGGCGATCGTGCGGAGATGACGCAAGCCGATACGAAGCGGATGGCGCCGTTCTCGAAGTTCGCGCTGAATGGGTTGGTGGCCTCGGTGGTCATCAATGTGGTGGTCGATTGACCATTTCTTCCCCTAGACCTGCTCTGTCGGCCGCTTCGCGGGCTGGAATGTGGGCATCGCGTTACCCGGCCTGCGAGCCCAATGGGCGCCAACTGAGGGTGTTAGTTGTCATCCTGAGCAATGGACTGCGCGCTGCGCCGCGCCTGAGGGAAAGAAACCGCCTTGAGTGCATCGCGCTCAAGGCAAAATGCAAGTGCTTGCAAATACATCGGTTGCGAACACGGAAAATCGAGTTTCTTGGAAGCCGCCGGAGCCGCGGCTTCTTGCGGCGGAGGACGGTCGAAGGATCCTCTTCCGACAGCGCGGCGACTCAGAGGCTGTGAAAAAAGTCGCCGAGAGCCACGCTCCTGGCCTGTGGCGCGACCCCTCATCCGCCCTTCGGGCACCTTCTCCCCTTGCAGGGGAGAAGGGCTACAAACTACCCGTCTTGCGAGAGTGAAAATTAGTAGCCCCTCTCCCCGCGTCGAGCGGGGAGAGGGTGAGGGGTCGTGCCACAGGCGAGATGCGAGTCTTTCGCCGATTTCGTCACACGCTCTCGTCAGGATGACAGGCGTGGTGCGGCACGCTCAGGACCACAGTGAATCGGCGCCAAGGAAGCTCAGACGCGCTTGAGCAGTTCGCCGAGCAGCAGGATCACGCCGCTCGAGAGGAGCGGGCCGCGCATCGGCGGTGCATCGCGGTCGCCTGAGACCTCGTGGACGGCGGCCTGCAGCGCGTCGACCTCGAACGGTTTCGCGATCACCCCGAACACGTCGTACTCCTTGATGCGCTGACTGTGGCGCGAGGAAAGCGAGGCCGTCACGACGATGACACGGCGGAGCAGGTCGGGGCGGTGCTCCGCGAGGAAGTCCAGCACGGCATACCCATCGACGAGCGGCATCAGCAGGTCGAGCAGAATCGCCGCATACTGCCTGCTTTTCAGCTTCTCGATCGCCTCGCCGCCGTCGCTCGCCACGTCGACGACGAAATCCGCCTGCAGCAGCGCGGTGATGAGCGTGCAGGTCGCCTCGTTGTCGTCCGCCAGCAGGACGAACGGTTTTTCCACGTTGTGAAGTTCTCCCGGAAGGTGTTGGACGCCTGCCGGAGATTGTAACCTATGGGTCTCACATGGATTCCACGAGATGAAACCTAAAAAACCGTCAGGCAGGATCCGCGGCGCATTCCGTAAAGATAAAGGCGGCGCGCGCGATCAGCGCGTGACCGAGGACAACTGGGAAGCGCTGCTCGACCAGCACGGCCAGTCGCGCAAGCGGCCGCAGATCAGCGAGCTGGTCCTGCACCTCGAGCACGCCGACGCGATGGTGGAGGTCGAGGAGGAAGACGCCGCGGGCGCCGCGGTGGTCTTCAACGTCGCGAGCGGCCGGTGCCGGGTCCTGCTCGACGGCGAAGAGATCGACTGCGTCATCCCTCCCGAGCTCGCGGTGCGGCAGAAGAGCGCCCTCGCCGTCGGCGACCGCGTGCTGATCGCGGAAGAAAGCGGCATCTGGCGACTGAAGGCCGTCCTCCCTCGCCGCACGGTGCTCGCGCGTCCCGATCCGCTGCACAAGCACATGCAGCGTCTCATCGCCGCGAACGTCGACGTGGTGATCCACGTGATCTCCCTGAAATCGCCGCCGCTGCGTCCACGCCTCATCGACCGTTACCTCATCGCCATCCAGCGCGGCGGCGCGCATCCGGTGATCTGCGTCAACAAGGTCGACCTCCTCTCGCCCGAGGAGCGGGATCGCGAGCTGCCGAAGCTTGCGCCGTATCTCGACCTCGGCGTGCCGGTGATCGGCTGCTCGACGAAGACCGGTGAAGGGCTGGACCAGCTCCGCCGCGAAGTGGAAGGGAAGATGGCGGCGCTCGTCGGCCACAGCGGCGTCGGCAAGTCGTCGATCCTCAACGCGCTCGACGAGACGCTGCAGCTCGCGACGAACACGCTGCACCGGAAACGCGCCACCGGGCGTCACACCACCACCGCCTCCACGCTCTACGACTTCGGCGGCGGGACGTACCTCATCGACACACCCGGCATCCGCGAGTTCGGGCTCTGGGACCTCGACCGCGATTCGCTGCGCGACTACTTTCCCGAGTTCGACGAGCCGAACGAGTCGTGCCGCTTCACCGACTGCACCCACGTGCACGAGCCCAATTGCGAAGTCAAGGCGCAGGTGGAGGCAGGGGAGTTGAGCGAGGCTAGGTATGAAACGTATGTGAGGTTGTGGGAGGACCTGGCGTAATTGGTGTCGGGTGTCAGGTGTCAGGTGTCTGGGGCTTATCGCCCTGGCGAGACACCCCAGACACCTGACACCCGACATCTCCTAACAACTCCCCGAGAGGCACGGGCCTCCCCAGCAGGAACCCCTGCAGCTCCGAGCACATGTGCGACAGCAGAAAGTCGCGCTGCTCCGCCGTCTCGACGCCCTCGGCCACGGTCTTCAGTTGCAGGCTGTGCGCGAGCGCGATGACTGCTCCGACCACCGCGGCCGCGCCGGGGTCGCTGGTGACGTTGCCGACGAACTGGCGGTCGACCTTCACCGTGTCGATCGGAAAGCGCGTCAGGTAGAGGAGCGAGGAGTAGCCGGTCCCGAAGTCGTCGACCGCGAGCGACACGCCCATCTCCTTCAGTGCGCGCAACGTTGCGAGCGTCGCTTCCGCGTTCTGCATGGCCACGCTCTCCGTGATCTCGAGCTCGAGGAGGCGGGGATCGGTGCCGGTCTCGCGCATGATGGCGCGCATCGTGTCGAGGAGCTCCGGCTCCTGCAGCTGGCGCGCGGAGAGATTGACGGAGACGCGCAGGTCGGCACCGCGAGCTTCGCGCAGGCGCTGCAGGTCGAGGCACGCCTGCCGCAGGACCCACGCTCCGACCGGCACGATCTGGCCTGTACGTTCGGCGATGGCGATGAATTCGTCCGGCGGCAGCAATCCCCGGGAGGGGTGCTGCCAGCGCAGCAGCGCCTCGACGCCGACCATCTCGGTCGAGCGGGCGTCGTAGATCGGCTGGTAGTGCAGGAGCAGCTCGTTGCGCTCCAGGGCGCGGCGGAGGTCGGATTCGAGCGCCATCTGGCGCGCCTGCTGATCGCGCATCTCCGGCGTGAAGTGCTGCACGCGGCCGCGTCCGAGCTCCTTCGCGCGATGCATGGCATGCTCCGCGTTGCGGATCAGCGCCGCGGACGTCTCGCCGTCCCACGGCGCCAGGGCGATGCCGATGGTCGCGGAGACGTGCACCTGGTTCCGGTCGAGCACGAGCGGCACCGAGATGGCCTCGAAGATCATCTTCGCGAGGCGTTGCGCTTCCGCGACTCCTTCCACGCCCGGCAGGAAGACGGTGAATTCGTCGCCGCCGACGCGAGCCACGTTGTCGTCATTGCCGGCCACGGAGCGGATCATGCTCGCGATCACCTGCAGCGCGTTGTCGCCGACTGCATGCCCGAACGTGTCGTTGATCAGCTTGAAGTGGTCGAGATCGATGAACAGCACCGCGGTCTGCTCGCCGCTGGCATTGCGCGCGATGCGCGTCAACACCGAGGCGAGCCGCTCCTGAAAATAGAGGCGGTTCGGCAGCCCGGTCAGCGGATCGCGGCGCGAGCCGTGCCGCACCTTCTGTTCGAACCGCGCGCGGCTGGTGACGTCGCGGTCGCTGCCGCGGAAGCCAGTCAGCTCGCCACCTTCGTCGAAGAGCGGGACGCCGCTCGCTTCGACGAAACACTCGGAGCCGTCGCGGTGACGAAGCCGCTGCACGAGATCCGTCCAGCCGCTGCGCGCGGAGACGATGCGCGCGAAGAACTGCGCGACTTTCTCCCGCGATTCCGGGAAGTAGAAGTCGGTCATGGCATGCCCGACCAGCTCTTCCGACTTGTAGCCGATCATCCGCTCGACGGCGGGGCTGCAGTAGGTGAAGCGCCCTTCGCGATCGAGCTCGAACACCCAGTCGTCCACGCCCCCGGCGGGCTCTCCCTGGCGCAGCGCGTTGTCGGACCGGCGGCGATCGGTGACGTCGCGGTAGTTGAGGACGAGCGCGGCGATGCTCGGATCCTCGAGCATGTTCACCGCCACTCCCTGCAGCCAGCGCCATTCTCCACCCTTGTGGCGTGCGCGGCATTCGAACATCACGGTCGTGCCGGGGCGGGCGAGGAGGTCGCGGCGCAGCTCTTCGATGCGCGTGACGTCCTCGCGGTGCAGGATCGCAAACCCGTCGAGGCCGAGGAGCTCTTCGTCGTCGTAACCGAACATCCGATGCAGCGCGGGACTGAGATAGAGGATGCGTCCCTCGGCGTCGACCAGACAGATCGCCTCGTACGAGTCGCCGACCAGCGCGGTGTAGCGCTGCTTCGCCTCGCGGAGAGCGCGCTCGGCGCGGTTGCGCTCCGTGACGTCGTCCGCGATCAGGAGGCGCCGGTTGAAGTCGCCGCCGAGGCGCGCCAGCATCGTCTCGACCTCGAGAATGCTGCCGTCCTGCCGGACGTGGACCCAGGCGCGCTTGCGGCCCTGCGTGAGCACGCCGTCGAGGTAGTACGCGACGGCGCGCTCCGCGTCGGCCGCCGGATGCAGCTCGTGCACGCGCAACTGCGCGAGGGCGCCGGCCGGGTGGCCGTACTGCCGGAGAGCGGCGTCATTGGCGGCGATCACCGAGAGGTCGTCGGCGTCGTAGATCCACATCGGCTGCGGATGCTCGTCGAACGCGGCACGGTACAAACCGCCGGACAGACCAGCGGCGGGGGTCGGACAGGTCAATTTGGTTCTGGTTCTCCTGGAATCGATAGCACCGACCGGTCGGCCGGGAAAGAACCGGCACTTTAACGGACGCGCTTCTGTCAGAAAAGACGAATTCCGTCCGCTACCGGCCATTTCTGACGGAAGTGCGGCGGGCGTCACCAAGAGTTTGCCGATACGGTAAGGCGGCGAAAGATCTGTAGACCCGGGCTTCAGCGCCAAGGGCGTTAACTTACGGTGGTCGCACGACCCCTCACCCCGCTGGGCGCCTGATCTTCTGACGTCTGTTCCTCTCGACTCGAACGTCGTTCGAAATTGCCGCGCGCAGGCGCCCATCTCCCTCTCCCCTAAAAGGGGCGAGGGGCTACAAAGCAGCGCGTGGCGAGGATGGGTCTGTAGCCCCTCGCCCCGCGTCGAGCGGGGAGAGGGATGCTCGGCACCTGCGGGTTCCGATCCGCACTTCCGGCGCGCTCCTGGTGACGTGTGGTTAGAAGACCAGGTGCCGGGCCGGGTGAGGGGCTGTGCCTCACGGCGTGCCGGGCCGTTTCGCCGCCATTGGGGCTCCAGCCCGGGGCTACAGATCTTTCGCCGTCTTCGGCGGCTATTTCTTCATAGCCTCGCGGCGGCCGGAGCCCGTGCGGTGTGCAGCAATATGCACGTCTCGCAGGGGGTATAAGTTCCTTTTGCGTCACACCGCCAGATGAGAGCGCGCCCTCACTAACTCAAATAACGCCGGCTGAGGCCGGACCAGGAGGGCTTATGCGACAGATGAATCTGGTGGGCCGAGGTGTGCTCGCCGTGGCAGTGGTGATGGTGCTGGCGGTGCCGGCGCAGGGGCGGACGAAGAACGAAGAGCAGGGCTGGAGCGGGCCGGGGCGCGATCAGATCGCGAAGATCCTGAAGATCGTGAAGAAGGTGAAAGGCGTCATCCGGACTTTCGGTGACGGCCTTTCCGATCCGAAGCCGTAATCAGTTCACGAGCACGAACTCGCGGGTCGGGTCAAACCGCAACTCCGTGATGTACGCGTGCACATGGCGAACGATCTCGGGCGTCGCGCTGCTCGCCGCAATCGCATCGTTGAGATATGCGAGTGCGGCGACGGCGCGACGGTTGAGCGCGGCGTCGGTGAACTCCTGGACTATCGTCGCTGCCAGCGTTCGTGCAGGTTCGAACTCGTCGCGAAGCATGCACGCTTCGACGATCTCCAGCCCGCTGAGGCCCGCCTCCTCGATGAAGGCGTGCTCGAGAAAATGTGAACGCGCATATGTGAGGTGTTCAATGGCGTCGTCGAGACGTCCAAGGCGGACGAGTGCGCATCCAGCACCGTACGTGGCGCGGACGACTTCCAACTGTGACGCGAGTTGCTTCTGCCTCCGGACCGCGTCGTTGAAATGTTCGAGGGCTTCCTCGGGCACTCCGAGGTGAATCGCGCACCATCCGAGCGCGAAGCGGGCGCGTGCTGTTGCCTCGGCGTCGCCATCTCTGAGCAGTTCCCGCAGTACCTCGCGCGCGGCGCGATAGTCCCCGCGTCGCACGAGCAGATTCCCGGCCGCCACTGTGCACTTTCGATACAGCGGGACATCGCCGTGATCGTTGAACACGGAGCGGCACGATTCCAGGAGCTCCTGTGCTTCGTCGAAACGGCGGAGGTGCGAGAGCACGATCGAGCGCACGAAGTCAGCGATCGCACGGTCGTGCGCGAGCGTCCCGTGTCCTTCGAAAAACGCATCGGCGCGATCGAGGGCGGCGAGGGCCTCCTCATAGCGGGCGAGATAGCAGAGAGCCCTCGCGCGATCCTTCCATGCCTGACCGCGATGCTGCTCAATGACGACGATCGGATAGGCGCCGTCCGGAAGTGCCTCGGCGATCGCGATCGCCAGTGCCGTAGCGGCGAGACTTTCCTGCGGATCGCGCTCCAGTTCAGCCGCGAGTTTTGCGAGGCTGTCCAGCGTACCGCTCGTCAGAAACTCGGGACGATCCACCAGCGTCGCCCAGCGATCCCTCGGCGTCTCCCGCAACACCCGCAGCACCGCGTCCGCCGAATCCGCCTTTTCCTGCATCAACTGGCGCGCGGTGGCTCCGAATGCCGCGACGCGTGCCGGGTCGGGATAGCGGCGCCTCCGGTCGAACGGCACTACCTTCGACGTTTCGTCGCGATTCATTTCGGCCGTCCCTTCTCACCGTAGAGACGCTCGGCGCGGCGGAGACCTTTCGTGATCAGCTTCTGCGCCGACTTCGGCTTGATCCCCATCCGCTCCGCCACCTCGGCTACGGTGCACCCTTCGAAGTACCTCAGGCGCAGGATCTCCTGATAGCGCGGCGGGAGACACTCCAGCGCTTCGCGCGCCGCGATCTGGTCCGTCAGGCTGTCGAGAATCCGCAGCGACGCCGGATCGACACGATCGACGTCCATCTGCGCGTCGCCGGTAACGTTCCGTCCGTTCTGCCGCCAGTAGTGACGGCTGGCGTGACAGATCGCGCCCACCAGCCACGACTTGAGGTCGAGCACGAGATCCGACTTCCGGAGGTAGGCCAGGAGCACGTCGTGGACGAGCCCCTCCGCTTCCGAATCGGGTACGCGGAACTTGTAAACAGAAATCTTCACCAGCAGGTCGAAGTACTGCTCGTACATCGCTTCGAAGAGCCGGTCGTCGATTCGCGGACTGGTTTGCGGCGTCATGGTGTCTCTCTGATTTGTGGCCACGTTACCACGAGGTGGAGGTAGGTAAACATGGATTTACGCACACTCCTTACAAGGAGACGCTAATTGACGCGCATGAGAGTCAAAACCAGCAGGATCAGTAACTTATACGTTCTAGTTGTCCATGAGCCGCGCAGCAGAACGCGCGTTGCGTCGCGCCGCGTGTCGCGGAGTCCGTTCCGGTCGATCGCCGTCGGCGACATCGTCCGCGCGCATGGAGTGAGGCTGCGCGTGACGTCGATCTCGACGCGCGTCGAGGATCGCGAAGACGCCGTCGAACATGTGACGGAGCTCTTCACCGCCGCCCTGGCCAGTCGCACGGCCAGGCGCATGCCGTCGAACGTCGTGCCGATGCCGACCAGTGGAGACCCGACGATCGCGCAGTTCCTCCGCTACCACGTACTCATCCGCTTGTTTCACGGCGATCCCGACGCGTGGCTCGCCCACTTGCAGGCGCGCGGAAGCGCGGCCGACGGCGGCGATCTCCGCTTCGTCCGGTGGATCCGTTCGCGGCTGCGCCAGGACCCGGCGCTGCTCGCGGCGATCCGGGACATGGTGGACGCCACTCCGTTCTGGCGCGTCGCGGAGGGGTGAGGTACCTTGCGCGCCGCATGACCGAATCGGAGCTCGTCGTCAACCCGCGCGAGAGCGGTTTTCACCGGCTCGACCTGCAGCAGTTGTTCGGCAACACCAACCCGGTGATCCTCGAGATCGGCTCGGGAAAAGGGCGCTTCCTCATCTCGACCGCGATGGAGCGTCCGGGCGTCAACCTGCTCGGCGTCGAGAAGTCGCTGCACTACCACCGGCTCATCCGCGACCGGGTGATCAAGCGACACCTCACGAACATCCGCCTCATCAACCACGACGCGTTCCTCGTGATGCGGGACATGATTCCGGCGGCCTCGATCGCCGAGGTGCATGTGTACTTCCCGGACCCCTGGCCGAGAGCCAGGCAGCAGAAGCGGAGGATCATCCGTCCCGAAGCGCTGGCGGAGATGCGGCGCGTGCTCGCCGACGGCGGCTCGGGGATCTACGTCACCGATCATCAGGAGTACTTCGAGGCGGCGGCGCCGTTCGTCGAAGCGGAGTTTCCGGGCGCGCAGCGGCGCGTACCGGGGGCGGACGACCTCCCGCGGACGAACTACGAGGCGAAGTATCGCGCCGAGGGGCGGCCGATTTTCGAGATCAGGTTCTGGAAGTGAACCTCTTCATTCATAATCTCCCGCAGTGCGCATCCTCGGCGTCGACCCTGGCTCCATCACCACCGGCTTCGGAGTCATCGACTACGAAAAAGGCAAACTACTCCTCGTAGAACAGGGAGCGATCGGCACGCGGCGCGGCGCCGAGCTTCCGGAGCGTCTCGGCGTCATTCACGAAGGATTGCGCGAAGTCATCGCCCGGACGCGGCCGCAGGCCATCGCCATCGAGACGCCGTTTGCCGGCAAGAACGTCAACAGCCTGATTCAGCTCGCGCACGCGCGCGGCGTGGTGCTGCTCGCGGCGCGGTCGGCGGAGCTCGAGATCTTCGAATACGCGCCGCGCTCGGTGAAGAGCGCGGTGGTCGGGTACGGCGGGGCGGAGAAGGAACAGGTCGCGAAGATGGTGCGCATGCTGATTCCCGGTTGCGGCACGGTGAAGATGTCGGCCGACGCGACGGACGCGCTTGCGATCGCGATCTGCCACGCGCACACCGCCGGCACCGCGGCGCGCCTGAAGATAAGAGCATGAGCGCGTCGCTCCCCGAAGAACAGGCTCTCGAGAACGAATGCGAACCGGCTCCTCCACGGAGCCCGCTCGCGCGTACGTTCGGCGCGTTGCACTACCGCGACTTCCGGCTGGTGTGGATCGGCGCGTTCCTCTCGACGACCGGCACCTGGATGCAGACCGTGGCGCAGGGATGGGTGGTCCTGCAGATGACCGACTCCGCCTTCCTCCTCGGCGTGGACGGCTTCCTGGCCACCGGTCCGATGCTCTTCTTCTCGCTCTTCGGCGGCGTCGTGGCCGACCGCGTCGAGCGCCGCAAGATCATGCTGCTGTCGCAGTACCTGCAGATGTCGTTCGCGTTCATCCTCGCGGCGCTGCTCTTCTCAGGGAACGTGCAGGTGTGGCACATCTTCGTGCTCTCGTTCCTGACCGGGAGCGCCCAGTCGTTCAGCGGCCCGGCCTACATCTCTCTATTGCCGACGCTCGTGAAGCGCGAGGACCTGCCGAACGCGGTGGCGATGAACTCGATGCAGTTCAACCTGGCCCGAGTCATCGGCCCGATCCTCGCGGGCGGCGCGCTGCTGGCGTGGGGAGCGGCGGTCTGCTTCCTGGTGAACGGGCTCTCGTTCATCGCCGTGATCATCGCCATGCTGCTCATCCGCTCGCCGGGACCGCCGCCCGCCGACGAACGCCGCGGCGTGATGGCGGAGATGAAGGAAGGATTCCGCTTCGTGGCACATCGCCCGAAGCTGCTCGTGCTGACGTTCCTCGCCTTCGCCGGCACGTTCCTGGGGATGCCGATCGTCACGTTCCTGCCGGTGGTCGCGAAGTCGATCTTCGGCCTGAACGCGAGCGGCTACGCCTGGATGATGACCACGTACGGCCTCGGCTCGGTGACCGGCGCGCTGCTCGTCGCGGCGACGGTGCATGCGGCGAGGAAGGGGAAGGTCGCGCTGGAGCTGCAACTCGCGTTCGCCTGTCTCCTGATCGGCTTCGCATTCTCGCGCTCCCTCCCGCTGTCGCTCGTCATCTCGTTCTTTGCCGGAGCGTGCATCGTCGGCGTGATCTCGCTCTACAGCTCCCTCGTGCAGTTGACCGCGAGCGACGCCATGCGCGGGCGGGTGATGTCCATCTTCATGCTCGCCTTCCGCGGCGGCATGCCCCTCGGCAACCTGATCGCCGGCTACGTGGCGCAACGCTGGTCGATCAGCGTGGCCCTCGGCATCAACGGCATCGTGCTGGCGTCGGTGGCGCTGTTCTTCATCCTGCGCGGGACGAAATTGGATGAGGAACCGGTGGCGGGGTAGCTCCTCCTCGACGACGTAGCTCCGAATGGGCTACGGTTGTGAGCGTGAAACCGCGCGTGTATCTGGAAACGAGCGTTGTGAGCTACATCGTCGGGCGGCTGAGCCGCGATGTGATCGTGGTAGGCAATCAGGAGCTTACGCGCGCTTCAATCACGATCTGGCGGCGTTGTGCCGGTATCTGCGCGAGAAGGAACGCGAGCACCCCGAACGGGTCGTTACGCTCGAGCCTCGGCGTCCCGAGGTGGCGGACGTAGCGAAGAAGTGATCGCCGCCCCTCACTCCCTCCCGTCACCCACGATCGTGTACGCATCGCCCGTGTCGTTCCGTACCACCGAGGCGTAGGCGTAGAGCGGCAGGTCGGCGTCGATATTGAGGGAGAGACCTTCGTCCGGCGGCATCCCCACCACGTTGAAGATGTCGTTGTAGAGGATGAGGCCGTAGGCGGGGATGGTGACCATGCCGGCGCCGCCGTGCGAGTTGCCTTCCTTGTCGTACCAGGTCAGCCAGAACGAGGTGGCGGTGCCGTGCGGGTTGGCGATGCCGACGTTCGTGCGGAAGCCGCGGACGCCGATCAGGCCGTTCAGCCAGATGTTCTTTGGAAGCTGCGAGGGCGGCATTCCCTGGATGAGCTGACCGAACTCGCCCGCGGCGTTGCCGGTGTTGTAGACGCGGGCGAATGCGACGATGGGGACGTCTTCGCTGTCGGTGGTGAGCGTCAGGGTCCCGAACGAGCCGGGGACGCTGGCGCGCTCGCCGACGAAGTCGGTGATCGTGACGCTCTCGCGCGGTCCGAGGGTCATGCTCATGACGATCGGGATGCGATTGACGGGGTCGTAGACCATCCCCACCGTGGTGGTGCGGGTGGCGTGACGGCTCGAGATCACGACGTCGGTCCGCCACTGTGTCCCGTTCGCGCCGGCCACGTGTGTGACCACCGGAACGAACACCTGAGGGCCGGCGTAGTTGGCGGCGAAGGTGGTCGAGGCGAGGAGGAGAGAGGCGAGCGTGAGCAGGTACCGCATGGCGCCAGAATTCTATCGTCCGCTTACCCAGCGCTTACATCGCGTATAGAATCCGCCGCCACGGCGCACGATGTGCATTTCCGCCGTACGGAAACGATGGCTAAAGCAAAGAAAGAAAGCAGTTCCGCGGTCGCCGAGCCGCCCGCGGAGTTCACCTGTGCGCCGGAGTGGACCGACCTCCTCAAGGAGATGATCTTCATCCGCCGCTTCGAAGAGGCGACGGAGCGTGAGTTCCGCAAGGGCAAGATCGGCGGTTACCTCCACGTCTACATCGGACAGGAGGCGATCGCCTCCGGCCTCATCAGCGCGCTGAAGGACGACGATGTCGTCTTCTGCGGCTATCGCGATCACGCGCAGGCGCTCGCGCTCGGCTCCAATCCTGACAAGGTCATGGCCGAGCTGTTCGGAAAAGGCACCGGCATCTCGAAGGGGAAGGGGGGCTCCATGCACCTCTTCGACGTCGAGCACGGCCTCTACGGCGGCTACGGCATCGTGGGGGGACACCTTCCGCTCGCGGCCGGCGCCGCCTATTCGATGCGCTACCAGGGTGGCGACGGGATCGTGCTCTGCTACTTCGGCGACGGCGCGATGAACATCGGCTCGTTCCACGAGGCGATGAACATGGCCGGGCTGTGGGGCCATCAGGGGATGTGCCCGATCGTCTTCATCATCGAGAACAACGGTTACGCGATGGGCACCTCGGTCGAGCGCCACTCCGCGCTCACCGACCTCTCCGCCCGCGTCCGCGCGTACGACATCCCCACCGAGAAGGTCGACGGGCAGGACATCTTTGCCGTCCGCGGAGTCGCCGACCGCGTCTTCCGGCAGGTGCGCGAGACGGGTAAGCCGTACTGCATCGAAGCGGTCACGTACCGCTTCAGCGGACATGGCGCGGCCGACATCCTGCAGCCGTACCGCCCGAAGGAAGAAGTCGAGAAGCACCGCCAGCGCGATCCGATCTCGATCCTCCGCACGCGCCTCTCCGAAATGTGCGGGCTGACGGACGAGGACGTGAAGGCGATGGACGAACAGGCGACCGAAGCGGCGGCGAAAGCCGTGAAGTTCGCCGAGGAGAGTCCGCAGCCGGACCGCGAAGAGCTGCTGAAGGACGTCGTCGCGGAGCACCAGCCGCGCTGGGTGGCGGAGGACGAGACACACTGATGGCTGAGAAAAGCTACCGCGACGCGATCCGCGACGCGATGATCGAAGAGATGGACCGCGACCCGAACGTCCTCATCATGGGGGAGGACATCGGCGTCTACGAAGGAACGTTCCGCATCACCGCCGGCATGCTCAAGAAGTACGGCCCGAAGCGCGTGGTCGACACGCCGATCGCCGAAGCCGGCATGATCGGCACCGCGGTCGGCATGGCCATGCTCGGCCTCCGGCCGATCGTCGAGATGATGACCATGAACTTCTCGATCGTCGCCGCCGACCAGATCATCAATCACGCCGCGAAAGTGCGTTACTTTTCCGGCGGCCAGGTGGACGTGCCGATCGTCGTGCGCGGACCGCAGGGCGCGGGCGTGCAGCTCTCCGCGCAGCATTCGCAGACGTTCGAGTCGTTCTACGGCCACTTCCCCGGCATGCACGTCGTCGCCCCGGCCACGCCGGCCGACGCCAAGGGGATGCTCAAGACCGCGATCCGCGGTAAGGACCCGGTGCTCTTCCTCGAAAGCGCGGCTCTGTACGGGATGAAAGGCGAAGTGCCGGACGATCCCGATTTCACGGTGCCGTTCGGGAAGTCACGCGTGGCCCGCGAAGGGAAGGACGTGACCATCGTCTCGTACAGCCGCATGCTCCAGCTCTCGCTGCAGGTTGCCGACAAGCTGTGGAAGGATGAAGGCATCGAATGCGAGGTGATCGACCTCCGTTCCATTCGTCCGCTGGACATGGACCCGGTGTACGCCTCGGTGGCGAAGACCCATCGCGCCGTGGTCGTGCAGGAGCAGTGGAAGCTGTACGGCGCCGGAGCGGAGATCGCCGCGAGCATCACGGAAAACATGTTCGACGAGCTCGATGCGCCGGTGGCGCGCGTGACGGGCGAGGATGTGCCGATGCCGTACGCGCGCAACCTGGAACTGCTCGCGACGCCGCACGAGCCGGAAATCCTGGCGGGGATCAGAAGGGTGATGTACGCGAATGGCTGAGCTCATCATGCCCAAAGCGGGCGATGCGATGACCGAGGGGAAGGTCGTCCGCTGGTACAAACAGCCGGGCGATGCGGTGAAGAAGGGGGAGGCGATCGCGGAGATCGAGACCGACAAGGTCAACCTCGATCTCGAAGCGGAAGCCGACGGCACCCTCGGCGCGCACGCGGCAAAAGAAGGGGACATGGTGCCGGTCGGCAACGTCCTCGCGCGGATCCTCGCGGAAGGGGAGAAGGACGAAGCGCCCGCTCCCAAAGAAGACGCGCAGCAGGCAGCACCTGAGAAGGAAGAGGCGAAGGCGGACGAGACGCAGCAGCGCCGCGCGACCGACAAGAAGGACAGCATCCGCCACAGCACCGGCGAGTATGGCGAGACGGTCGAGCACAAGGGACCGCGCCGCGATCGCACCGCTCCTGAGCCGGCGGCGCAGTCCGGCTCCTCGGAGTCCGGCGATCGCAGGCGCTCGTCTCCGCTCGCACGGCGGATGGCGAAAGAGCTCGGCGTCAACCTCGAGGACGTGCAGGGGAGCGGTCCCGGGGGCAGGATCGTCGCCGCGGACATCAAAGGCGCGCAGGGGAGCGAACGCCCCGCCGCGAAGAAGCCGGCGCCTGAAGGAACCGCCGCTTCGCAGGAAATGCGGGCTCCCGCCGCAGCGGGTGTGCCAACGCTCGAGACGAAGATCATTCCGCTCACGGCGATGCGCCGTACGATCGCGAAACGGCTGGCCGAGTCGATCGGCCCGATCCCGACCTTCTATCTCACCGCCGACTACGACGTGACGAACCTCATGTCGCTGCGCCAGCAGCTCATCGAGATCTCCAGCGTGAAGGTCAGCCTCAACGACTTCATCATCCGGGCGATCGCGCTCGCTCTGCGCCATCACCCGAGCGTCAACGCGAGCTGGGGCGACGAGGCGATCACGCAGCACGGCGAGGTGCACATCGGGGTGGCAGTGGCCACGCCGGACGGTCTCATCACGCCGGTG
This sequence comes from Thermoanaerobaculia bacterium, assembly GCA_035630815.1. GTDB lineage: Bacteria > Acidobacteriota > Thermoanaerobaculia > Gp7-AA8 > Gp7-AA8 > QHVT01. Next base: position 282,714 of record DASQJY010000025.1, on the reverse strand, counting down.
ATCCGCAACGCGGACCACAAAGCGGTGACGGACATCGCCACCGAGGTGCGGGCGCTCGCGGAGAAGGCGAAGAACCGCCGCCTCAAGCCGGACGAGTACCAGAACTCGACCTTCACGATCTCCAACCTCGGCGCCTGGGGCATCGAGGAGTTCACCGCCATCATCAACCCTCCCAACGCCGCCATCCTGGCCATCGGTGCCGCGGAAGCACGGCCGGTCGCCGATGCCAACCGCCAGGTCGTAATCCGCGACCGGATGAAGGTGACGATGTCGTGCGATCACCGCGTCGTGGACGGTGCCCTCGGGGCCGATTTCCTCAAGACGCTGAGGCAGTACATCGAGCAGCCTTTGCGGCTGGTGGTGTGAGTTTGCCCGTTTCGCGCATAAATCCCGCGAAACGGCTGTTACACTAGCAACATCCCCGAATGCCGAGCACTCAAGAGCTCCTCATTCTCCTGATCGCCATCTTCGTGCTGTGGTTCCTGCTGAAGCTGGCGCGTCTCGCGATCCGCGTGATTCTTTTCGTCGTCACGCTTGCCATCGTCGGAGGAGTGCTCTGGCATCTATTCATGAGGTGACGAGTTGAGCGATCGCAAATACAAGCATCGTGGTTACCAGGACAGCGGTGGTGGGTTCGGCTCCCACACCGGCGGCTCACAGCGCCCGCCGCAGCAACCGCGCGAGTTCCTGAAGGAACGTCTCGAAGACGCCCCGCGCGGACGCACCGCCGGCGGCTTCGGACCCGATGCGTTCAAATGCAACAAGTGCAGCCAGATCCGCCACAACCTCGGCGAGCTGACGCACGAAGACGTCTGCAACGGCTGCGGCGCGGACCTGCACACCTGCGGCAACTGCCGCTTCTTCGATACCACCACCCTCTGGGAGTGCCGTGAGAACATCCCCGTTCGCGTGGTCGGCAAGCACGCGAAAAACACCTGCACCTTCTTCACCCCGAAGATCGTGAAAGACCTCGCGGCCGACAAGGGCCAGAAGCTGCAGTCGCCGGACGAGGCGAGGAAGGCGTTCGACGCGCTGTTCAATAAGAAGTAGCGCGCTGACGCGCGGTTGCTGGTTGTTAGTTGCTTGTGACTTTTCGTCCAGGCGACACCTCACAAGTAACCAGCAACCAGCAACATCATGATCTTCCGCATCATCCTCTCGATCTCGTCGGGCGTCCTCTTCGCGTCCGCCTTCCCCCCCCTCGCCCAGGGCTGGCTCTCGTTCATCGCGCTCGCTCCGCTGCTGATCGCGGTGGTGCGCGCGGAGAGCACGCGTGAGGCGTTCGGGCAGGGGTGGCTGGCGCAGACCACGGCCTGGCTGTTGATGGTGCCGTGGGTGGTGCGGGTGATGTCGTACTACGGGGGCTTGCCGTACGCGGTCGGCGTGCTGCTCTACGTGGCCATGGCGCTGATCCTCGGGCTTTACGGCGCGCTCTTCGCCGTGGTCGTGAAGCGCTTGCCGCTCGGCGAGCGATTCGCGCCGTGGCTGCTCGTGCCGCTGGCCTGGGCGGCGGTCGAATACCTGCGCACGTACTTTCTGACCGGCTTTCCGTGGAACCTCATCGCCACGGCGCTCATCGAGTATCCGAGCTTCATCCAGCTCGACCGGTTCGCCGGGCCGTACTTCCTCGGCGCGCTGCTCCTGCTGCCGGCGACCGTGGCGGCCTGGTGGATCACGCAGCAGCCTCCCGCCATCGCGCGCGTCGTCGTCGGCGGCGCGATCGGCATCCTGATCCTGGTGTGGTGGGGCACCGGCCTCGTCGCCTCGAAGCTCAACGCGCGTCCGACCGGCGCGGAGCTCGCGACGGCCGCCCTCCTGCAGCCCAACATCACCCAGCAGATGCGCTGGGACCTCGAGAACACGCTCGCGATCTATCGCAGGATGGTCGAAATGACCGAGCAGGCGGCGAAGAACGGCGCGCAGATCGTGGTCTGGCCCGAGTCGACCGTACCGGCGGCGTACACCGAGACCGAGTACTTCCGCGAAGGGATCGAGAACCTCTCGAAGCAGTACGGCATCGACATCATCCTCGGCTCCGTGGCCACCGATCCGAATCGCCCGCAGCGGATCTGGAACTCCGCCTTCCTGGTCAGCAACGGCACGACCACCGGCCATTACGACAAGATCCGCCTCGTGCCCTTCGGCGAGTACGTCCCGCTGCGGCGGATGCTCTTCTTCGCCGAGAAGCTCGTACACGCCGTCGGCGAGTTCGAGTTCGGTACGAACGACCGCCCGCTCGTCGGCAAGCGCAGCTACGGCCCGGCCATCTGTTACGAGGTGGTCTACCCGCAGATCGCGCGCACGCAGGTGAGGAACGGCGCGGACGTGATCGTCACGATCACGAACGACGCCTGGTTCGAAGGCACGTCCGCACCGGCGCAGCATCTCTGGCAGGCGCGCCTGCGGGCCATCGAGACCGACCGCTACATGCTCCGCGCCGCGACCACCGGCATCTCGGCGTTCGTCGATCCCACCGGCCGCGTACTGTCGTCGCTCCCGATGGGGCAGGACGGGATCATCTACGCGAAGTTCCAGTCGCGGACGAGCATCACGCCCTACGTCCGCTTCGGCGATTGGTTTGCGTGGCTGGCCTGCGGCGTGGTACTTCTCGCCCTGTTTAGAAAACGAAAATCATGAACGACACGACCCTCACCCGCATCGACGAGCTCCGTTCCCGAATCCTCTCCGTCCGGAGCTATCTTTGACCTAGCCTCCGCACGCAGGCAGCTCGACGAAGTCGAGCGTGAGATGGGCGTCCCCGCCTTCTGGGACAACCAGGAGAAGGCGCAGGAAGTCGGCCGCCGCCGCTCCGCGATCGAGAAGCGCATCCAGGCCGGCGAATCGATCGACCGGAAAGCGGACGACCTCGACGTGCTCGTCGAATTCGAGCGCGAAGGGGAGAGCGTCGAGGGCGACATCGAGGCGCTGGTCGCGCAGCTCGAGCAGGAGATCAACGCCATCGAGCTGACCATGAAGCTCTCCGGCGAGCACGACCTCCGCGACTGCATCCTCACCATCCACGCCGGCGCCGGCGGCACCGAGTCGCAGGACTGGGCCGAGATGCTGCTGCGCATGTACCTCCGCTACTGCGAGAAGAAGGGGTGGTCGGGCGAGGTGGTCGATTACCAGGCCGGCGAGGAAGCAGGCCTCAAGGGCGCCTCGGTGATGATCCGCGGCGAGTACGCGTACGGCTACATGAAGGCCGAGACCGGCGTGCACCGCCTCGTGCGCATCTCGCCGTTTGATGCCGCGAAACGCCGCCACACCTCCTTCGCCTCGGTCATGGTCATGCCGGACATCGACGACACGATCGAGGTCGAGATCAACGACAAGGACCTGCGCGTCGACACCTATCGCTCCTCCGGCGCCGGCGGCCAGCACGTCAACGTCACCGACTCCGCCATCCGCATCACGCACATCCCCACCAACACGGTCGTCACCTGCCAGAACGAGCGCAGCCAGCACAAGAACCGCGACACCGCCATGCGCATGCTCCGCGCGCGGCTCTACGCGCTCGAGCTCGAGAAGCAGCAGGAAGAGAACGCGAAGCTGGCGGGGGAGAAGAAGGACATCGGCTGGGGCTCGCAGATCCGTTCGTACGTGCTGCAGCCGTATCAGCTCGTGAAGGACCTGCGCACGCAGCACGAGTCGGGCGATCCCGAGCGCATCCTGAACGGAGATCTCGACGAGTTCATCGAGGCGTACCTGGCGGCGCAGGCGCGGAAGACGGCGGAATGACGCGTATCGCCGTGTTCACTCCTCTTCCTCCGACGAAGAGCGGTGTCGCGCATTACTCGTCCCTGGTCGTCCCCGCCCTCGGCGCCACGGCCTTCGACTCGCTCGACGGCTACCGCCCCGAGGACTTCGACCACGTCATCTACCAGCTCGGCAACAACCCGCATCACGAGCTGATGTACCGCGAAGCGATGCACCACCCGGGCGTGGTGGTCCTGCACGATCTCGTGCTGCATCACCTGATCGTCGAGCTGACGCTCGCCCGCGGTGACGCCGACGGCTACGTCGAAGCACTCCACGCGAACCACGGCGATCCCGGCGCGGCATGGGCGCGTGGCCGCGCCGCCGGCCTGCACAGCGAGATGGGCAACTTTCTCTATCCCGCCTCGGTCGAAATCGCGCAGCGCGCAAAGAGCGTGATCGTGCACAACCGCTACGCCCGCGAGCGCCTGCTCTCGTTCGGCGTGACCACGCCGATCCACGTCGTGCCGCACCCCTACATCCCCGAGACCCGCACGTTCGACCGCGAGGCCTTGCGCGCGCGCTACGGCTTCACGCCGGAGGACCGCGTGATTGGCTTCTTCGGCTTCCTGACCTCGGCCAAGCGCGCCGAGGTGGTGCTGGATACCTTCCGCGCCGTGAAGGACCCGCGACTGAAGCTGCTGATCGTCGGCGAGCCGGCGCCGAACATCGACCTCGCCTCGCTGCAAGGCGAAGGGATCGTGCTGACCGGGTACGTCGCCGACGAAGAATTCGCGTCGTACTACGCGATCGCCGATCGCTTCGTGAATCTCCGCTATCCGACAGCAGGGGAGACCAGCGGCACGCTCATCCGCGCCTTCGACGCCGGAAAGCCGGTGGCCGTGAGCGACTACGCGCAGTTCGCCGAGCTCCCGGTCGACTGCGTGTTCAAGGTGCCGTTCGCCGAGGAGCGCGAGCGTCTGCTCGAATTCTTCACCGCCGACCTCCCGGACCCGGCAAAAGCGCAGCGGACGTGGCTCGAACAAAACGCCACCCTCGAAAAGTGTGTCGCCGGCTACAACGACGCGTTACGCGACACTCCACGAGCAACCAGCAACCAGCAACCAGCAACAATCCCCCTCTTCCCCCAACTCACCCTCGTCGACACCGCCAACGGCATCACGCTCAAAAACAACGGCCAGTCCACCGTGAGAACGCGCACCGACGGCCAACCCGAATACCGCCTCATCGCGCAGGTGATGCAGGACGGGAAGGTGGTCGACGACCGCTGGCTCGCGCTCCCGCGGGACGTCCGCCCCGGCGAGACCGTCGCGATCGACTACACGCCGCGCGCGGCGGGCACGCTGCGCCTCTATCACGCGCTGCAGGACGTGCCGCTCGTCGAGGTCGACGATGTTCGATGACGCAGCGCTCGAGCGCCTGCGGGCCATCCTCGCCAGCCGGCCGGCCATCGAGATCGACGCACCGCAGCACCGGCGCGCGTGCGTGCTCATCCCCCTGATCCGCAACGGCGGCGGCTGGTCGATCCTCTTCACGCGCCGCTCGGAGAACCTCGCCGCGCACAGCGGCCAGATCGCCTTTCCCGGCGGCTCGGTCGAAGGAGAGGAGTCGCTGGAACAGGCGGCCATCCGCGAGGCGGAGGAAGAAGTCGGCATCCCCGGCCGCCACGTCGAGCTGATCGGCCGCCTCGACGACGTCATCACCCACAGCGGCTTCCTGGTCGCCCCCTTCGCCGGCATCGTGCACGAGCCGTTCGACTACGTGATGCAGGAAGCAGAAGTGGTCGAAGTCTTCGAGGTGCCCATCGAAGCGCTGCTCGACCCGCGCAACCCCGAAGTCCGCTACGTCCCCTTCCGCAAGAAACAGTTCCCCGCCTACTTTTACCAGCACGGCCCGCACGAGATCTGGGGACTGACGGGCAGGATGCTGAAAGCGTTTCTGGACGTGGTGTGGCAGGCGATCTGATGGGCGGCTTTGCCGCCGCGGTGTCAGGTGTCGGGTGTCTGTGGGGCACCACCTGAGGCGAGTCATCGGCGAGGTCTGGTTCAGGCGATACCCCACAGACACCTGACACCTGACAACCGACACCGCGGCGAAGCCGCTACTTCAGCAACTCATCCACATACGCCGCCAAGTCCTTCCCTTCCTCGCCCGAGTCGACCATCGCGCCGTTCACCATGTAGCTCGGGGTGGCGCGGACGTCGTTCACGAAGGCGAGGCCGGCGCCCTTGAGGATCTGATCCTTCAGCTCCTGCGAGGCGAGGTCGGCGTCGTATTTGGCGAGGTCGAGCTCGTTGTCTCCGGCGAAGCCGCGGGCCCAGTCCCAGAAGGTGAAGGCGTTCAGGTTCTGCTGATTCGCGTACACCTGCTTCTTGTACTCCCAGAACACTTCCGGCTTCTGGCGATAGATGGCGCGGCCGGCGAGCGCGGCCGGGAAGGCCCAGGCGTGGCCGCTGAGCGGCAGGTCGAAGCGGATGTAGCGGACCTTATCGCCGTGCTTGGCGAGGATCGGATCGAGGTAACCGGCCGCGCGCTGGCAGGAGGGGCACTGGAAGTCGGAGAACTCGACCACCGTCACCTTCGCATTCGAGGCGCCTTTCGCCGGCGAGCCGGCCAGGAGCGGCTCGTACGTCTTCGCGCGGGAGGCGCGGAAGTCGCCGTTCAGCGGACGGAACGTCCCGAAGAAGAACGTGCGCAGGTTCTCGTCGACGTAGCCTTCCATCGGCATCTTGCCGTTCTCGGTCGTCTGGAGGAGCGTGATCTTGAAGAGTCCGTCCACGGTGCGGGTCTTGTCGACCACGACCGTCACGTTCTCCTGCATGTTGCGCCAGACGAAATTCGTCAGCTTCTCTTCGAGCGTCTTCCCTTCTTCGTCGGCAATCGGCCAGGGCGAGCCGACGAAGATGTTGCCGGAAGGGGAAAGCACGGCCGCCAGCTGCGTGTCGCAGGTGTGGCTCTGGCTCGGGCTCTCGACCCGCACGAGCTGGCCGGTGAAGCGGGCCGGCAGCTTCAGCGGCAGTTCCGAGTACGTGATCCTGGCGTCCTTGCAGACCGGCAGCGCGTCGCGCACGGCGCGATCCAGCTTCGGGTCGACATCCGCCGCGAAGAGCGGCGCACACATCACGAGCGCGAGAGCGGAAAAGAGAAGGGATTTCACGCCGGGTTGAACCGTGGCGGGAGGGACGGACATTCCGAAAAAAGAACGCCGGGCCAAAGCCCGGCGTCCTCGAGCGTTGCCGTCATCTTCGATGACGTCAGTTGTTCGGCGGCGCTTCGCTGATCGACTCGATCGCCTTTCCGACCTTCCCGTCCGAGTTCGTATTCGTCGAGATGTCCCCGATCGACACGATCCCGACGAGCTCGTCGTTCTGGTTCACGACCGCGACGCGGCGGATGTCGGCGCTGCTCATCATCTGGAGTGCGTCATTCACCGTCGCGTCCTCGCGGACGCTCCGGACCGACTTCGTCATGATCTCGTTGACCCGCATGCTCTCGAGGTCTTTCCCCTCGGCGAGCCCGCGGATGACGATGTCGCGATCGGTGATCAACCCGAGGATCTTCCTTCCCCCGTCGACCACCGGGACGACACCCGTATCCGAATCCTTCATGATCCGGGCGACGTCACGGATGCTGTCCTTGTCGCTGACGGTCTCGGGGTTCGGGGTCATCACGTCGCGCACGTGCCGCGAGTTGTCTGAACTTGCCATGGTTTTCCCTCCTTCAGATTGCTTTCGCAACCGAAGAAGAGAGAGCAATGACAGTGCCCGTATGGCTTAGAACGAGATGCGCAGGCCGCCGCCGAGGGTCAGATAGCGCGGCTGGAAGTCGGTACGGTTCCAGTGGTAAGCGGCCTCGAGCACGACTCCATAGCGCCGGGTGATCGGGAAATCAGCATTCACGCCGGCGTTGAAGCCGAAGTTGCTGGTCGTCTCTTCATCGGGCGCGCTCTGGCGGTACATGCCGACCCCGGCGAAGAGCCCGGTCGAACCGTACGGCTCCGAAAACCGGTATTCGACGTTGACCTCGGCGTGCTGAACTTCACCATCCGCGTCGCGGCGGTAGAGGTTCGGCTCGGTATCTACGTCATCGGGACTGTCGGGACCGATGTACGCAACCGGAATCGCGGACTCGATGCGGCCGATCTTGAAGCGCAGCCAGGTGGACGGATCCATCTGCGTAGCCCAGAAGAGATCGAACGAGTTGTTCGACAGGGAGAAGTTGGAGTTGCTGAACTCCACGCCCGGCTCGCTGTCGGCTCCGTCGACGAACATGCGGCTGCCGCCGACGATGAACCCGAACTCGTTCGACTGGCCAAACAGGGGGAGCGCGCAGAGCAGCAGCGCGGCAAAGAGGGAAGTCCGTTTCATGGCCGGCACTATACGGGATGATTTCTGGTTGTTCAAAGTGACACTCCTTAGAATGGCGGGCGTGCAGAGCAGGCTCCGCGGCGCGTTATCAATAGTAGGACGTGAGGCGCTGAAAATCGTTCTGCCGTCGTGGTGCGTGGCCTGCGACCGGGAGCTTCCCTGGCGGGAACGGACCGCCTCCTGCTGCGCCTCCTGCTGGTCCGCCCTGCCGAAGATCACCACGCCGAAATGCCGCTCGTGCGCCAGGCCGCTGCCGGTCGAATCGCCTCTCTGCCTCGAGTGCCACCTCCAGCCGCTCCCGGTGGATTGGTGCGACGCCTGGGGGCACTACCGCGGTCCGCTCGAGCGACTGCTGCAGGCGCTGAAGTTCGAGCGCCACGACTTTCTCGACCACGCCCTCGGCGGGCTGCTGCACGAGACGCTGCGGGAGCGGGGCGACCTGGCGTTCGATGCCATCGCCGCCGTCCCGATGTCGCGGTCGCGCGAACGGAGGCGCGGCTACAACCAGGCCGAGCTCCTCGGGCAGGCGCTCGCGCGCCGCAGCGGCGTCCGTTGTGATATGACGCTGCTGACGCGCCGCGGCGAGCGAGCCACGCAGTCGACGCTGCAGAAGCGGGCGCGCGCGGCGAACGTCCGCGGCGCATTTGCGGCGTCATCCCTCGTGAAAGACCGATCCATTCTCATAGTCGACGACATCTGCACGACCGGCGAGACACTGCGCGCCTGTGCGTCCGCGCTCCGCGAAGCGGGTGCGGCACGCGTCTGTGCGATCGCCGTCGCGAAAGCGAGCTGACTTTGTTCCGAGCCTTTTTCATCGCACTCTCCGAAAGCCGCGCCCTGCGCAACGTCGCCGAGCGCTCGCGCATCGGCCGCAGGATGTCCGGGCGTTTCGTGGCCGGGATGTCGGTCGAGGAGGCGTTGCAAGCCACAGTGGCCACGAACCAGCGGGGGATGTCCGTCAGCGTCGACAACCTCGGCGAGAACGTCACCAATCTCGAGGAAGCACGCCACAGCGCGCAGCTCTACCACGACATGCTGAACGAGCTCGAGAAGCGCAAGCTCGATGCGAACGTCAGCCTCAAGCTGACGCACATGGGGCTCGACGTCGACGAGAACGTGGCCAGGCAGATCGCCGACGAGGTGGTCGCCCACGCCGCCCGCATCGACAACTTCGTGCGCATCGACATGGAAGGCTCGGCCTACACGCAGAAGACGCTCGACTTCGTGCGCGACCTGCATCGCCGTCCGGGCAACGCCGGCCACGTCGGCGCGGTGATCCAGGCCTACCTGCACCGCAGCCAGCGCGACGTCGAGGAGCTCTGCGCGGAAGGGATCCGCATCCGCCTCTGCAAGGGGGCGTACAAGGAGCCGGCGGAGATCGCGTACCAGGACAAGGGCGAGGTGGATGCGAACTTCGTCCGGCTCATGAAGATCATGCTGAAGAGCGGCGTCTACCACGGCATCGCCACGCACGACCCGAAGATGATCGACGCCACGATCGAGTTCGCGCGCGCGGAGAACATCCCGCCGAAGTCGTTCGAGTTCCAGATGCTGTACGGCGTCCGGCGCGACCTGCAGGAGCAGTTGGTGAGGGATGGCTGGGGGATGCGCGTCTACATCCCGTTCGGCACGGAGTGGTATCCGTACCTCATGCGCCGCCTCGCGGAACGTCCCGCCAACGCCATCTTCATCCTGAAGAACGTCTTCAGGCGTTGACGAAAACGTTGCCCAGCCCCGGCACATCGCGTGAGACTGTACGCCCCATGCGATTCACCGCCGTCATCCTCTCGCTGCTCATGACCACCCCGCTCCTCGCCGACGCCGTCGAAGACGTTCGCCAGACCGAGCTCGCGTTCGCGAAGGCATTCGCGGACCGCGACAAGGCGAAGTTCTTCTCGTTCGTCCTCGACGACGCGACCTTCCTCTCCGCCGGGCGGACCCTCGAGGGGAAACAGAAGGTCGTGGCCGGCTGGTCTCCGTTCTTCGACGGGCCGCAGGCGCCGTTCGCCTGGGCGCCCGACCGCGTCACGGTCTCCGCCGACGGTCAACTCGGACTGTCCAGCGGTCCGGTCTTCGATCCGGACGGCAACCACGCCGGCTCGTTCATGTCCACGTGGCGGAAGCAGTCCGACGGCACCTGGAAGATCGCGTTCGACGGCTCCGGCCCCGGACCGGCGGTCATCGATAAGGTAGAAGAAGGGGAGATCACCACGCCGGACGGCGTGAAGCTGCACTACCGCAAGGCGGGACGCGGTCCGGCCATCATCGTCCCGCTCGATTTCATGCTCTTCGAGCCGATGAAGCAGTTCGCCGACCTCGGCACCGTCATCGCCTACGACATGCGCAACCGCGGCCGCTCGACCCGCAGCAGCGACACGTCGACGTGGACGATCGACCAGGACGTGCGGGACCTGGAGACAGTGCGCGCGCATTTCAAGCTGGAGAAGTTCACGCCGGTCGGCTTCTCCTACCTCGGCAAGATGGTGATGCTGTACGCCGCCGCGCATCCCGACCGCGTGCGCCGCATCGTCCAACTCGGCCCCGCGGGCAACCAGAATGTCGAGCGTCCCGCCGGTCAGGATCCCGGCATCCCCGCGGCCGACCTGGCCTTGTGGCAGAAGCTGAACAAGGAAGGGGCGATGGAGAAAACGCCCCGCGAGTTCTGCGTCGCGCAGTGGACCGCGCTCCGCTACATGTTCGTCGGCGACCCGGCGCACGCGCCACGGTTTCGGATCGACGAGACGTGCGACCTCGAGAACGAATGGCCGGTGAACGTGAACCCCGTCTTCGAGAAGCTCTTCTCCGCACCGCCGCACATCCTCACCGAGGCGGAGCTGAAGACGATCAGCGTCCCGGTCCTGACCATCCACGGCTCGAACGACCGCACGTCGGTCTACCAGAACGGCCGCAACTGGGCCGCCCAGCTCCCCGATGCGAGGCTCGTCACCGTCCCCGGCGCCGCGCACCTGATGTGGCTCGACGACCCGGTCACCACGTACGCCGCCATGCGTGCGTTTCTGCGAGGGGAATGGCCGCTGGGAAGCGAGAAGATCGCGCGGTAAGAATCACAGTTTGGAGTGCGGTGACCGCAGTCACCGCTTTTCCTTCGGCAGCCGCAGCTGCCGTCGTGTGCGTTCAGCGTCCCCGGCACAGAGTCAAAGCGGTGACTGCGGTCACCGCACTCCAAACCGTAGTCAGGTTCGTTGCGAGTGCCGCCGGCGACACTGCCGCGATCCATGAAATCACTCGCACGGAGCATCGAATCGTGTTCACGAATCATGAAATCGTGTTCGTGAATCATGAAATCGTGTTCAAAGATCATGAATTAGTGACCGCGGATCATGAATTAGTGACCGGGGATCATGAATTAGTGACCACGGATCATGAATTAGTGACCGCGGATCATGAAATCATGCCAACAGATCATGATTTCGTGAGCGTCGGCACACATTTCATGTGCGCCGGTAGAGGAATCATCTCTCCCCGGTTACATCCCACTTCGGGCGCTCACGCCAGCGGTCGTGCATCCAGACCCACTGCTCGGGGACGCGTCGAATCTGTTCTTCGATGATCCTGGTCACGCGCGCGGTGAGCTCGGTCGGATCGTCGTCGCGTTTGCATTGAATCGGCTCGAGGAACTGCAGGCGGTGCGTGCCGTCCGCCAGCCGTGCGGCGACGGCGGGGACCACCACCGCCTCGGTGCGCACGGCCAGCTTCGCGGGACCGATCGGCGTCAGCGCGTCGCGGCCGAAGAACGGCACGCGCACGCTTTCGGTGCGGATGTTCTGGTCGATGACGAAGGCGAGGATGCCGCCGCGGCGGATGGCCTGGATCATGTCGCGCGCCGAGGAGAGGGAGCCGCGGTCGATCGTATGCACGCCGGCGTGGGCGCGGAGGGCGGTGATGTAGCGGTTCATCTCGGGCGAATCGCGCTCGCGCTGCAGCACGCTCACCGGGCGGCCGAGGAGCCCGGTGGCGAACGAGAGCCACTCCCAGTTGCCGCAGTGTGCGGTGAAGATCACGACGCCGCGGCCGCTGTCGATGACCTCCAGCAGGCGTTCGTGCCCTTCGAACTTCGAATAGCGGGAACCGTGCTTCAGGTTCGGCAGCCAGGCCAGCTCGAAGACGGACATCCCGAGGTGGCGGAACATCGCGCGGATGGCATCGCGGCGCTGCGCGTCGGACCAACTCGGGAAGGCGATGGCGATGTGCGCCAGCGCCTTTCGCCGCTCGCGGCGCGCGACGTGCCAGGCCAATCTGCCGAGGGCACTGCCGAGGGCCTGGCCGATGCGGAGCGGGATCCGGCGCCCGATGGCGCTGACGAAGACGAGGGCGCGGTAAAGCGCGCGCTCCCTAAATGCTCGCAGCTTCGGGCTTGCCAACGGCGAACTCCCGCACCAGTTGATCCCAGTCGCCGCGCTCGCGCAGGAGACGTTCCACCAGCTCCCGGAACGCGCCGCGCCCGCCGGCCGTCGCGAGCTTCCAAGTCGCCGCCGCGAGCACTTCCGGCGCCGCGTCGCACGGTGCGGCCGAGATCGCGACCTGCGTCATCGGCGCGAGGTCGGGGAGGTCATCGCCGGCGTAGAGGATCTGGTCGAACGACAGGCCGCACTGCACCGCGAGCCGCTCCAGCTCCTCGAGCTTGTTCGTCGCTCCCTGCCGCAATTCGGTGATGCCGAGCTCCTTTGCACGGATCTCCAGCGACGGCGACCTGCGGCTGGTCAGCAGTGCGACCGTGATCCCGACGCGTTGCGCGAGCTTGACCGCCAGCCCGTCACGGACGTTGAACTCCTTGATCTCGACGTGTTCGCTCGTATAGATGATGCGGCCGTCGGTCCAGACGCCGTCGACGTCCGACACGATCATCTTGATCTTCGAGGCGGCGCTCAATGCCGGAAGTGCCTTTCGCCGGTGAAGAGCATGGTCAGGCCGCGCTCATTTGCGGCGGCGATCACTTCCGCGTCGCGCACGGAGCCGCCCGGCTGGATGACGGCACGCACCCCCGCTTCGGCCAGGATGTCCAGCCCGTCGCGGAAGGGGAAGAAGGCGTCGGAGGCGGCGAATGAGCCTTTCACCAAGTCGGCCGTCGCCTTCATCATTGCGACCCTTGCCGCGTCGACGCGGCTCATCTGTCCCGCGCCGATGCCGACCGACTGCGACTCGCGTGTGAGCACGATCGCATTCGATTTTACGTGCGCGCAGACGATCCAGGCGAACTCCACCCCCTTCAGCTCTTCCGGCGTGGGTTGCCGCTCGGTGACGACCTTCCAGCTCTCGCGCGACGCGATGCGGTCGGCGGACTGGATGAGGATGCCGTTCGCGGCGCTGCGGAGGTCTGTTGCTGGTTGCTGGTTACTGGTGACGACCAGGCGCAGGTTCTTCTTTTTGCCGAGCAGATCCTGCGCTTCCCCGGAGAACGAAGGCGCCACGATCACTTCGAGGAACAGGTCGGCGATGGCGCGGGCGCTGTCGCCGTCGAACTCCCGGTTCGCGCCGATGATGCCGCCGAACGCGCTGACCGGATCGGACTCGATCGCGGCGCGGAGCGCTTCGCTGAGCGAGTCACGTCGCGCCACACCGCAGGGATTGGTGTGCTTGATGATCGCCGCCGCCGGCTCGGCGAACGCGTTGGCGAGCTTGATCGCCGCGTCGAGGTCGAGGAGGTTGTTGTACGACAGCTCCTTGCCGTGCAGCTGCTCGAACGGACGCTCTCCGGCGCGCACGTAGAACCCGGCGGTCTGGTGCGGGTTCTCGCCGTAGCGGAGGTCCTGGAACTTTTCCAGGCTGAGCGTGAGGCGGTTGCCGCGTCCGAGGAATGCCGCGATCGCCGCGTCGTACGCGCTGGTCTTCTCGAACACCTTCACCGCGCAGCGATAGCGAAACTCCTCGCTCACTTCGCCGGCTTCGAATTCGCGGACGAACTCTCCGTACATCGCCGGATCGCAAAGCACCACCACGTGACGGTGATTCTTGGCCGAGGCGCGCAGCATGGAGGGGCCGCCGACGTCGATCTGCTCGATCGCTTCCGGCACGGTGACGCCTTCCTTCGCGACGGTCGCCTCGAACGGGTAGAGGTTCACCACCACCAGGTCGACGCGCGGGATCGCGAGGCGCTCCACGTCCGCGACGTGGTCCGCGTTGGTGCGGTCGTGCAGGATGGCGCCGAAGACCTTCGGCGTCAGCGTCTTCACGCGTCCGCCGAGGATCTCCGGTGCGCCCGACCATTGCGAGATCGGCGTGACCTTGATGCCGGCGTCGGTGAGGTGTTTCGCGGTGCCGCCGGTCGAGAGGAGCTCGACCCCTTTTGCATCGAGCGCGCGGGCGAGCTCGATGATGCCGGTCTTGTCGGAGACGGAGAGGATGGCGCGTTCAATCTGCATTCAACAACAGGTTGCCGTCACGCATGACGGCTGCCGAACGGACGTCGCCGCCGGCTTCCTTCCAGATGTAGTAGTAAACGTTGACGACGTCGGTGACCGCGCGTGAATAGCTCACCGAGGCGATGCCGAAGGCGGTCGAGCGATCGTCGAACGCGGCCGACGTGCGGCGCTCTCCATGCCGGAAGTACTCCTCGGCCACGAGCGGGTAGAACTTCGCCGAGCGCGCGAACGTCCGGTCGAGATAGCTGGAGAGACGGAACTGCGGGTCGAGGCCGTAGAAGACGGTCGGGAACTTCGCCAGGCGCCGCTCGAAGTACTTCTCGTAGTCGTCCTGCGAGGCGCTGAGGCGCGGGTTGTCGTTGGCGACGTGGAAGGGATTGTTGGCGTCGGCGATGAGATGGACGAGCCCGCCGAGCCGCTCGATCACCAGCGGCATCGGATCGCCTTTGCGGATCGCGTCGATCGTGCCGCGCGTCTCGCGCTCGATCCGCGTCCGCAGCTGCCCTTTGCGCGAGAGGACGAAGTACTGATGCCCCTCGGTTCCCTCATCCACCTGCGCCCGGTCCAGGCCGCGATGGTACTCGGCATCGAACTTTTCGATGAGCATCGAGAGGTCCGGCGGCGCAAGCGCGGCTGCCTTCTTCGCGATCTTCTGGTCGGAGATGCGCGTCCAGGCGGTGGCGGTCAGGGGAAATAGGAGAAGGAGGACGAATCCGAAGCGCCTCATTGTTTGGTCGTGATCGTAACGTATGAACCGTGACTTTGCAGCTCATCTGGACGCGCTGTTCGCCTGCCGCGCCTGCCCGAACGTGATGGGGCAGCCGGTGACCGGCTTCGTCGAGAACGCCCGCGTGATGCTGGTGGGGCAGGCCCCCGGCCCGCGCGAGCAGGACTACGGCCGCCCGTTCGCCTACACGGCCGGCAAGCGCCTCTTCCAATGGTTTGCCGAGCACTGCGGGATCGCGGAGGAGGAGTTCCGGCGCACGGTGTACATCGGCGCGATGGCGCGCTGCTTTCCGGGACGCGATCCGAAGGCGGGCGGCGACCGCGTTCCCGACGCCACGGAGATCGCGAATTGCGCCGTCCATCTCGACCGCGAGCTCGCGCTCCTGCGCCCGGAGCTGATCATCGCCGTCGGCACGCTCGCCTCGAAGAACCTCCTCGGCATCGCCGAGCTGAAGCACGCCGTCGGCCGCGTCCACCGCCTCACCCGCGCCGGCCACACCTGCGACGTGATCGTCCTCCCGCACCCCTCGGGCCGCTCGACCTGGACGAACAAACCGGAGCATCGGGCGTTGCTGGAGAAGTCCTTGCGACTCATCCGCAAGCGATTTGGAGTGCGGTGACCGCAGTCACCGCTTTGACTCGGTCGCAGGAAAAGCGGTGACTGCGGTCACCGCACTCCAAACTAACCCAGCGCTTGCCACAACGTCCGCGCGCTGAGCAGGATGACCAGCACGCCCACGAAGATCATCAGTGGTTTCGCGGCGATCCGTCCGGTGAGGCGCGCCGCGATCGGGGAGGCGATGGCGCCGCCGATTGCCAGTCCGGCGATCGGCTTCCAGTTCGTGACGCCGATCGTCAGGAGGAGGGTGGCGGAGGCGGCGAAGGTCACGAAGAACTCGGCGAAGGCCACCGAGCCGATGGTCGTGCGCGGGGGATTGCCGCGTGCGACCAGCGTTCCGGCCACGATCGGTCCCCAGCCGCCGCCGCCGATGGAGTCGCAGAAGCCGCCCGCCAGGCCGAGGGGGACGAGGTGGGCGTGCGACTCCACCTCGCGCCGCGGGCGGAAGGCTTTGTAGAGGATGACCGCTCCCATGACGGCGAGGTAGGCGGCGATGAAGGGCTTGATGGCCTCGCCCGGGACGGTGGTCAGGACGTATGCGCCGGCGATCGCGCCGAGGACGCCGGGGATGAGCAGCTTCTTCACGAACGACGCGATCACGTTGCCGTTGCGCCAGTGGCTGTACGCGCTGAACGCGGTGGTGACGACTTCGGCGGTGTGCACGCTCGCGCTCGCGCCGGCCGGGGCCACGCCGAACGCCAGCAGCAGCGTCGTCGCCGACACGCCGTAGCCCATGCTCAGCATCCCGTCGATCATCTGCGCCAGGAAGCCGGCGACAGCGAACAGCAGGAGCTCGCTCATGCGCCGCGATGGTGCATGTAGTTGCGGTCGATGTAATCCATCTCCGCGTACGTGGTCGTCAGCGCGAGGCGCGACTCGAAGATGAGGAAGATGCTGGCGGAGAAGAGCAGGCCGGCCCCGATGAAGCCGAGGAGGAGCGGGACCCAGCCGATGTCGACATGGATCAGCGACACGACGCCGATGGCCACGCTGGTGGCGATGAAGAAGCTGATGCCGATATAGAGGCGCGACATCGCCTTCTGCAGGAGGCGCGCACGCCGGGTGTTGATCTCGAGCTGCGTGAACAGGTGCGATCTCCGCCGCTCCGTCCCTTCGTCCTGCCCCTTGCCCAGCGCCTCCAGCTCCTCGGCCCGCTCGCGGACGCGGTCGATGCAGCGGATCGAGCGGCTGGAGGTGGTGATGAGCAGGGAGCTCGACGCGAGGATCAACACCGCCGGCGTGATCATCGCGCCGAGGACGTCGAGGACCGACGACAGGTCGCGGGTGGAGGCGAGATCAGGAAACATGGTCGAACGCGTACCGCGTCAGGTTCTCGTTCCCGATCTCCGTGACCACGATGTTGTCCTCGATGCGGATGCCGCCGTACTTGCGGAACGAGTCGACCCGGCTCCAGTCGACGTAGCGCGAGTTTTCGCTCTGCTTCAACTCGCCGAGGAGCGAGTCGATGAAGTAGAGGCCGGGCTCGATCGTGAAGAGGTGGCCGGGATCGACCACGCGCGTCAGGCGCAGGTAGGGATGCCCCTCCGGCCGCGGGATGGTCTTGCCGGAGCGGTCAGCCATGAACGCCCCGACGTCGTGCACCTGCAGGCCGAGGTAGTGGCCGACGCCGTGAGGGAAGAAGGTCGAGCTGATGCGCTTCTCGAGCACGCCGTCCGCATCGAGCTCGCGCACGAAACCGAAGCGCACCAGGATCTCCGCCACCCTGCGGTGGGCGAGGAGGTGCACGTCGATGTAATTCGTGTTCGGCTTGCAGGCGTCGACCAGCTCGAGCTGCATCGCGTCCATCGCGTCGATCAGCTCCTGGAACTCGCCCGGCTTGCGGGCGTACGTGCGGGTGATGTCGCAGCCATAGCCGTTGTACGACGCGCCGGCGTCGATCAGGAACGAGTAGAGGTTCGACTCGTCGATGCGGCTGCGCACGTGAGCGTAGTAGTGCAGGGTCGAGCCGTTTTCGTTGAGCGCGATGATGTTGCCGTACGGCAGCTCCTCGTCGACGTGATCGGCCGCGGCGAGATAGGCGAGGTGGATCTCGTACTCCGACAGCCCTTCGCGGAAGGCGCGCTCGGCGGCGACGTGGCCGCGCGCGCCGCGGATGTTCGCGCGCCGCACGCACTCGACCTCGTACTCGGTCTTGTGCGCACGGTCGTAGTCGAGGCTGTTCACGACCGCCTGCGGGTTCGGGGTGAGGTCGCCCCACGACGCGAACCGCTCGTCCCATTCGCCGAGGAACGCGCAACGGCCGCGCGGGATGTGCTGCTTCGCGTCGTCCGGGTTCGCGATCATGACGATGTCGAACTTCTCGACCCACTTGTCAGTGGGCGTCCCCGCCACCTTGTGCCAGTAATCGACCGGCTGGTAGTAAACGAGCTTCGGCTTCATGCCGGGCGTGTAGATGATGAAGCAGTTGGGGTTGTCGGTCACCGGCGCCCACGCCTTGAACTGCGGGTTCACCTTGAACGGGTAGGGCATGTCGTCGACGAACTGGTAGTGCAGCGCTCCGGAGAAGACCAGGGCGTGGTCGAAATTCGAATCTTTCAGAGCCACGTCGTAGCGAAGCTTGCAGATGGTGACGTGGGCCGTGTAGATGGTCGCGAGTGCGTCGTCCATACCGTGATTCATGGCCCGGATCTTATCCGACGGCCGGAAGCGAGTGCAGTTTCCGTAACAAGAATCTTTTCTCGGTCATGGAGCCGGGCAGCTCGAGCGTTCTCGTAAAGTAGGCCGCCGCGCGGGCGGAGTCGCCGCGGCGCAGCCAGAGCTCCCCGAGCGTGGCGAAGAGCGGCAGGTAGGACGCGAGCGACGGATGCGACGCGATCGCTTCGATGGCCTCGATGCCCGCCGCGGGACCGTCCGCCATGGCCACGGCCACGGCCCGGTTGAGCGCGACGACGGGGGAGGGTTTCAACTCCAGCAGCTCGTCGTAGTGCGCGACGATGGTGCGCCAGTCGGTCTCTTCGAACGAGGGGGCGGCCGCATGACACGACGCGATCGCCGCCTCGACGTGGTACGGCGTCAACCGCTCGCCGCTCGCCGAGCGCCCGAGCATCCGCAGCCCCTCGGCCAGCATCGCTCCGTCCCACAGCGCACGCTCCTGTTCCGCGAGGATCGCGAGCTCGCCCGCCGCGTCGACGCGCGCCGGCAGCCGCGCCGCCTGCAGCAGCATCAACGCCAGCAGTGCATGCACCGCCGGCCCGGACGTGGCCGGATGGTCCGCGAGCGTTCGCCCCAGCCGGATTGCTTCGGTGCAGAGGTCGTGGCGGACCAGCTCCTCCCCGGCTCGCGCGCTGTAGCCCTCGTTGAACATCAAATAGAGGACGTCGAGCAGCGTGTCCAGCCGCCGCGGCAGCTCCGCGCGCGATGGGAACTCGAGCTCGATCCGCTCGTCGCGAATGAGTTTCCTGGCCCGTACGATCCGCTGCGCGATCGTCTCCTTCTTCGTCAGGAACGCGCGCGCGATCTCGTCCACCGAGAACCCGCCCACCGTCTTCAGCACGAGCGCGATCCGGCTCTCCGAGGGGATGGCCGGATGCGCACACATGAGCATCATGCGAAGCTGGTCGTCGCGCAGCTCGTGCGCGAACGCCGGCTCGTCCTCGGAGAAGCGCTCGTGGAACGTGGCCACGATCTCCGGCTCCTTCGAGCGGAGGTTCGCGTCGCGCCGCAACTGGTCGAGGGCCCGGTTCCGCGCGACGCGGAACAGCCACCCGCGCGGGTTCTCCGGGACGCCGGAGATGCTCCACTGCTGCATCGCGGAGATCAGCGCCTCCTGGACCACCTCTTCCGCCAGCTCGAGATGCCCGGCGCCGAAGATGCGCGTGAGCGTGGCCACCATCTGGCCGGCGCTGTGGCGGAAGAGGTGCTCGATGAGGGGAGCGGGGTCGTGCATCTCCGCCGCTTACGTCGCTTCGATCCTGCGGATCTCGATCGACCCGAAGTCGAGATGCGGACAATCCTCGACCAGCTTCGCCGCCGCGTCGTAGTCATCCGCTTCGATCACGAAATAGCCTCCGATGATTTCCTTCGCCTCGACGAACGGGCCATCGGTCACCGCGAGACCGCCATCCTTGCGCACGACCACGCGCCCTTCACCATCGAACAGCTTCTGGCCGCTGCCGCGCACCTTGGCCACCCACGCGCCGTAGCGCTCGATGATGGCCTGGATCTCCTCGGCGGAAATGTTCCCCGGAAACGCTCCGGAATCGCGGAGCATGAGCATGAACTGGGACATCGTCTCCTCCTTCTTTCACTCTACAGACGAATGGAGGAGCGGCATATCGACGGGACGCGAAAAAAAAAACAAAGCGCGCCGACCGCCTTGCGAATATCGGCGCGCTTCTGGGTGTCGCCAGCGCTGTGGGACTGTGTTAACAAATTGGATGCCAACTGACCTGTCGGTCACTCCCGCCAGCCGCTCATGTTCTGCAGCACCTGGTCGATCGAGAGCGTTCGTTCCTCGCCGCGGGCGTTCTCGAAGATGGCGTGATACCAGCCGCGCACGGCGACGGGGGTGAGCACTTCGCGGCCGATCCGCAGCCGCTTGCCGCTGGCGAGCTGACGGAAGACCTTCTCGTATGCCGAGCGCGAAAGCCGCGGCGAAGCAGACGACGGTCCGGCCGGCCGGCCGCGTCGATCGGGTGCGTCGCGGCGCTCGATGCGCGCGGGGAGGGTCACGCGCTCACGCCGGTTGGCCGCTTCGCCGCGCCACGGCGGCGCGAGCTTCTCCTCCACGTCCGCACGGCGGCGGCGCGGCGATTCGTTCGACTCGTCCTGCATCGCGCCGGCGAAATTGCGCAGCTCCGGGAGCGTGGTGCCCCAGCGCACTTCGCGCCCGACGTCGTCGTATGCGGGCGGCCGGCGGTCGAGGTCGAGCAGCGACGGCGTCTCGCCGCACAGCACCGAGAAGAGCACGCGGTAGCTGAACGGGTCCGACCACTGCCGGATCGACTCGCGGAACGCCGTCGCGATCTCGAGGGCGATCTCCCGCATCGAGAGCGTGCGCCCATCGGTCAGCGGCCATACGCGTTCGTCGGGATGCGTCGCGAACGGATTCCGTGGAAAGTGAAAGTCGCGCGTGACCCAGCCGTTGCGCGTGGCGTGCTTGCCGGGGGTGACGCCGGCCACGACCGGGATCCGCCGCGCTTCCAGCTCCTCGACGCGATACGAGGGCCAGCCGATCACGTCGCGCACGATGCCGACGATGAGCGCCGTCGTCGCGGCCATCAGGCCGGGGTCGGGGGTGAAGTCGAGCGTGATCTCGATCCGTTCGCGCCGCGGGCGGACGCCGATGCCGGTCGATTCTTTGTTCGCGCCGGTGACGAGCACCGGGACGGGGAGCAGGTGGGCGAGCAGGAGCGCGAGCTTCTGCACGGTCCGGTTGCGGTTCCGCTCGCTCCGTTCCAGCTCGTACGAGATGTTGAAGTGACAGCTGTAGGCCTGGAGCCGCACCCGCTTGGCGTTGCGTTTCTCCCAGCGGTCCAGCTGGTCGCGCACGAAGCCGAGCTGCTCCCACAGGCTGCGTACCACGCGGGCGGTGCACTGCGGCGCCATCTCGATGACCGGCGTGACGACCTCGAGCACCCCACCGTCGAAGTAGACCGCACCGCCGGTCGGCAGTTGCGACGACTTCGACGTGCGCTGCAGCAGCGGACGGTCGATGAACGAAGTCGGTGCGCGCCAGTACTCCTCGGGCACGATCTCTTCTTCGTCGATGAAGACCTTGAACTCGGCTTCGAGGCCGACCACCGGCAGGTCGAGCTCGTTGCGATAGGGGAAGCGTAATGGGTCGTTGGACATACCTGGACGGACAGCGCTGGAGCAAACTCTGCGCCGTCATGTGCAGGCGGGAGAGAAGACCGACCAGGGGCCTCCGGCGGGCCGGCGTGGCCGGCGGCACTTGCTTGCGCACGGACGGCGCCTGTCGCGAGAAGCGTGCGTTCAGCCTTGGGCAACCAGTGCTGCCGGCCACGCCGGCCCGCCGGAGGCCTCTGGTCGGTTCTCCCGTTTACAGTGCCTCGGCCACCTGTCCCAACTGCTCCGCCACTTCCTCGACCGCCGCCCGCGGAGCGGTCGCGCTGTCGAAGCGCACCAGCACGGGGTCGTAGATCCCTCGCTGGAACAGCGCGCTGCGCACTTCGATGAACCGAGCGCGCAGCGCACCCTCCACCGGGGTGCCGGCCGACTTCAGCTCGTCCGCCACGGCCGTGGCCAGCTGCTTCAGCTCCGGGATCGCGATCGCGATCGGATGTTTTTCCTGGTCAGCACTCATCTACTTCCTCCTCACACCCAGCTTCGCGTAGGTCGCTTCATCGTCCGGCTCTACGCGCGCGAACGTGGCGATGCCATGTTCCGCGATGCGAGCTTCCGACCAGTCGTCGACACGGATCAGGCCCGCGTCCGAGAGATCGTCTTCCATCCCGATCAGCTCGTACCCGGCCCACACCGCGAACCCACGCTCTTCCGTCGGCCCCATCGACCCCACCCGCTTGAATTTCTTGATGTAGCGACCCATCGGGCGGAGGCGGGCGCCTACGCGTTGAGCTTGAAGAAGACCGTCAGCTCGTGGATGACTTCCTGCGGCACGCCGTCCTTGATGAACGGCTTGAAGCGCCACTGGCGGATTGCCCTGACGGTGGCCTCCTCGAAGATCTTCCGCTCCGGCTTCTGCAGCACGATCACCTCGCGCACGCGGCCGTTCTTCCCGATAATGTAGCGGATGAGCAGCATGTCCTGCTGCCCGCGGATGCGCGCTTCCTCGGGATAGCGGGGATAGACCTGCGACATCGCCCGCATCGGCAGCGGCTGGTCGCGCTTGATGATCACGGTATCGGGCGGCTGGACGTCCGCCACGGCGATACTGCCCACCGTTCCGCCGACCACGCCATCCGAGGAGCCGTCGACGACGCCTCCCACGACACCACCCTCGATCCCGCCGTCCACACCGCCTACGACGCCGGTCGGAGTCGGCCCGAGGTCGGCGAGCGACGCGGAGGGGAGCACGATTGGAACTTCTTCCGGGATGATCGTCGGCGCCATATCTTCCATCGGCGCCACCGGGACCGGCTGCACCTGCGTCACGACGCGGCGCGGCGCCGCGGGAGGCGGCGGGGGAGGCGGCGGCGTCGGTTCTGCCGCCAGCGTGTACAGCATCAGCATCTTCGGGGTGTGGTCCGGGAACGTCACCTTCCACAGACCAACGCCCATGAACGCGCCGATGACGATGGCGTGAACCAGGATCGAAAGCGGCAACGACTCGTAGAAGACTTTGCGGCTTCGCGGGTAAAAAGTCTCTGGCGCGACAGTCTCGAACATATGGTTATTCGGTTGTGGATTTGACCCGGTCATGCTAACACGCCATTCGGCGCGTGAAACGTTACGATGTGACGAGAGATCAGTTTCCAAGGATGAAGGGTACCGCGATCGCTTCGATCGCGACGACTGCGACGACATGACGCCGAAGCAACTGCTGAAGAAACTCTTCCCGCCGATGCTCGCAACGCTGGCCGAAGGCTCGCCGCGCGATGAGCAGAACTGGTCCTACGAGCTCAAGTACGACGGCTTCCGCGCCGTCGCCGCAATCGCCGGAGGCGAGGTGACGATGCTCAGCCGCAACGAGCTCGATCTGGCCCCGCGCTTCCCGCGCATCTACGCCGCCCTGCAGAAGTGGAAGACGAAGGACATCGTCATCGACGGCGAGGTGGTGGTGCTCGACGAACAGGGGGCGCCGCGTTTCCAGCTCCTCCAGCAGGGGAGCGGGAAGGAGCGGATGGTGATCTTCGACGTGCTCTGGCTCGACGGCGAAGACCTCCGCAGGCGCACGTACCTCGAGCGCCGCAAGATCCTGGAGAAGCTCAAGCCGCCTGCCGGCATCTACATCGCCCAGACGCTCGACATGAGCGGCGAAGAAGCGCTGCGGCACGCGTCGTCGGGCGGCTGGGAAGGGATCATCGCCAAGCGCAACTCGTCGACCTACGAGCCGCGCCGGTCGAAGGAGTGGCTGAAGATCAAAGCGCAGAACCAGCAGGAGATGGTGATCGTCGGCTGGAATCCGAGCACCGCCTCCGATCGCGACATCGGCTCCCTTCATCTCGGTTTCTTCGACGACAAGGGGGAGCTCCGCTACGGCGGCAAAGTCGGGACAGGCTTCTCGGCGAAGCTGCGCGGCTCGTTGCGCGACGAGCTGGCAAAAGACGAAGTACCGGCGCCGCTCGTCAAGGGTGCTCCGCGGGTGAAGGTCGCGCATTGGGTGAAGCCGCGCTTCGTCGCGCAGGTGTCGTTCACCGAATGGACGTCCGACAACCGGCTGCGGCATCCGTCCTTTCTCGGCTTGCGCGAGGACAAGAGCGTGAACGAAGTGGTGAGGGAGAAGCCGAGCGCGGTACCGGAGCCGAAGAAAGCGGGCGTCGGGCGGCAGGCATCCGGGACTTCTCGCGCGAAGGCGAAGAATCCCGGACGCCCGACGCCTGACGCCCCTACTCGCGTCACCCTCTCCAACCCCGACCGCATCCTCTACCCACGCGATCGCATCACCAAAGCCGACGTCGCGGCCTATTACGAAGCGGTCGCCGAGCCGATGCTGCGCACGCTGCGCGACCGCCCGCTCACGCTCGAGCACTGGAACCAGGGCATCGACAAGCCGTCGTGGTTCCACCAGAACATCGGCCGCGAAGGTCCCGACTGGCTGACCATCATCGACACCCCCACGCGCACCGTCAGCCGCAGCACGGTCAAGCACCTCGTCGTCGACAGCGTCGACGCGCTCCGCTGGCTCGCGCAGATGTCGGTACTGACGGTGCACATGTGGTCCTCGCGCGGCGAAAGTCTCGAGGAGCCGGACTGGATCCTCTTCGATCTCGATCCCGCGAAAGGGAAGGGGATCGAGCAGGCCATCGAAGCGGCCGGCGTGATGCGCCGTCTCCTCGACGAGCTGGAACTGCCGAGCGTCCCCAAGACCTCGGGCAAGCGCGGGATCCACGTCTTCGTCCCACTCGTCTCCGGCTACACGCACGAGGAGGTGGCGGACTTTGCGTGCTCCGTCGCCGCCGCCGTCTCGGCGAAAGTGCCGGGCCTGACGGTGGAGCGGAGTCTCTCGAAGCGGCGCGGGCGGCTCTATCTCGATTGCATGCAGAACGGCTACGGCAAGACCGTCGTCGCGCCGTACTCGCTGCGCGCCATCGACGGCGCCCCCGTCTCCGCGCCGCTCGAGTGGAGCGAGATCACGAAGAAGCTCGATCCGCTGAAGTACAACATCCGCACGATGCCGGATCGCCTGGCCAAGGTCGGCGACCTGTTCGCGGAAGTGTTCGAGAAGAAGGTGAAGCTGCCGAAGCTGTCATGAGCGGAGGTAGTGCGCGATGGCGCGCGAAACCGCTCCGTCCGAGGCCGCGTCGAATGCCGCGAACATCGGAGACGAGTTCACCTCGAGGAAGAGAAAGCGCCCTGTCTTCGGACAGGTCTTGAAATCGGCCGCGCCGAAATCGAGCCGCAGGACGTTCATCAGTTTCCGCAGTGGCGCGATCAGGGTCTGCTCGTTCTTCCGGAACGTGACTGCCGTGTTGTTCGAGGTGCGGTAGTCGAGTGCGTCCGAGCTGACGTCGAACGACAGGAACGTCCTGCCGACGCGATAGATCCGCAGCTCCGGCGGCTCCAGCCGCTCCTGCACGATCGCCGGGGACGCCGCGGCGCGCCCTCGCTCGTCGGTCGACGGCAGCACGTCCGCCAGCTCGCGGCAGTAATCGCCGCCTGCGACCGGCTTCACGACGCTCTTCGCGACGTTCAGCCGCGCCAGCTGATCGAGGTCATTGGTCACGAGCGTCTTCGGAATCGCCAGTCCGCATGCACGCGCGGCCATCAGTTGCTGCGGCTTCAGGAGATGCGAGGAGTGCTGCCGGTTGAGCAGCCGAACCTCGTCGTGCGCGGCAGCCCACGATGCGACGGCGGTGTACCAGGCGTTCGCGCGTCCGGCCGATTCAGGCCGTCCGCCGTCGCTCAGGTTGGTGAAGACGTCGTAGCGGATGAAGAGTGCGGCGGGGCTGATGCGCTTGCCGTCGAAGCGGAGCTCGTCGTTTTCGAGGTTCCAGTGGAAACGCGGGTGCGAGCTCGCGCCGACGAGCATCGGCAGGAACGGGATGCCGAGTCGCTCGAGCTGGTTCCCGAGCGACTCCAGATTGGGATCGGCGTCTCCGCCGGCGATGACAATCGAAGGGGCGCGGTCAGAACGAGCCAAACGGGTTACCGCCCCCTTCGACCGGCTTGGTCCCTTCCTCTTCGCCGAGGACGAGCGTCGTCAGGTCGTCATCGGCCTTTTTCGCGGTCGTCACGTCGTCTTCCTCGCCGACGGCGAGCGTCGTGAACGTCCCTTCCTCTCCCTTCTTCCTCGTGGTTGGGCCTTCTTCACCCTTGGCGAGCGTGGTCGGACCTTCCTCGCCGAGGGCGAAGGTGGTGGGGCCTCCTTCCTCGCCGAGCGCCTTGGTCGTCCCCTCCTCGCCGATGGCGAGCGTCGTCACGTCTTCGCCGATCTTCTTGGTGGGCGGCTGCTCTTCGCCGAGACGGAGCGTGGTGAACGGATCTTCCTCGCCTTTCTTGCGAGTGGTCGGGTTTTCCTCGCCGATCGCGAGGGTCGTGACCGGCACCTCTTCGCCGATCGCTTTCGTCGTCAGGATCGTCTCTTCGCCGAGGATGAGCGTGGTGATTGGGGGGCGTTTCGCGGCTTTTTTCGAGCTGGCCATAGTTCACTCCTTCATAGAGGAGTGTTGCGAGCACAGCTTTTCCACACCTTCGCCGACTCGTTCGATGAGTCCAAGATAGACTGCGTTCATGAGGGCGATCATCACGGGCGCGTCGACGGGGATCGGGCATGCGCTTGCTCACGAGCTGGCGAAGCGCGGGTATGACCTGGCGCTGCTGGCCCGTCGCGCGGAGTTGCTCGAAGGTCTCGCGTCCGAGTTGCGCGCGCGCGGGAAACAGGCGGTGGCGATCGCTTGTGACGTCCTCGATGCCGGCGCCTTGCGCGACGCCGTGCAGCGCGCGCAGACGGAGCTCGGCGGCACGTTCGACCTCGCGATCGCGAATGCCGGGGTGAGCATCCCGAGCCACGCCACGAAGTTCAAGCTGGATGACGCGGAACAGATGATCCGGGTCAACGTCCTCGGGCTGATGTACCTCTACGACGCGGTGATCCCGTCGATGGTGGAGCAGGGAAGCGGTCGCTTCGCCGGCGTCGCCTCGATCGCCGGCCTGCGCGGGCTGCCGACCTCCGGCCCCTACTCCGCGAGCAAGGCCGCAGTGCAGGCGTTCCTCGAAGCGGCGCGCATCGAGCTGAAGCCGTACGGAGTCGGCATCACGATCGTGAACCCCGGCTTCGTCGCCACGCCGATGACCGAGAAGAACCGCTTCCGGATGCCGTTCCTGATGCAGCCCGGCGACGCAGCCGTCGTCATCGCGAACGGCCTCGAGCGCGGTTCGCGAGTCGTCGAGTTCCCGCTGCCGATGTCGCTGCTGATGCGCCTCGTGCGCTACATCCCGGACGCGCTGTACGAACGGATCATGGTTCCGTACGCGCGCCGCAAAATCGATCCGGCGAAGGTGAAACGATGACGACGACGATGGTCCGCTTCTGGGCGCTGCAGAACGTGTTCTTCCTCTGGCTGGCCTCGCCTAAAGTGGTCGAGCTGACCGACGACCGCTGCGTAATCCGCATCCCCCTGAACTGGCGCACCCGCCGCCGCGACATCCACGCCATGTACCTCGGCACCCTCTGCATGGGCGCCGACGTCGCGGCCGGCCTGATCGCTTTCAAGCTCGTGCGCGAGCGCAAGGCGAAGGTCTCCTTCATCTTCAAAGACATCAAAGGCGAGTTCCTCAAACGCGCCGAAGGCGACGTCCTCTTCACCAACGAAGACGGCCCCGTCGTCCAGGACCTCGTCCGCCGCACCACCGAAACCGGCGAGCGCGTGGAGGGAACCGTGCGGGTGGTGGCAACGGTGCCATCGAAACTGGGGAACGAGCCGGTGGCGAGGTTTGAGTTGACGTTGTCGCTGAAGAAACGGTGAGCGGTGACCGAAAACCTCTGCGCGTGGTCGGCGGCAGCAACACGTCAGGCTATCCAAGTATCGCCGGCTGCAAGCTGAAATACGCGACCGTGATGGTCCATGTGATTACTACATACGCTACCGAGACCATGTACAGCAGATATGTCATCTGCCGTATCCGGCGCATGCGCCACGCAATGAACAGAAGGATAGGCATCGCCATCGCCGCCCACTGCAGTTGCGGTATATGGAGGGCGATCCATACAACCGGCGCACCGATGATGGTCTGAACCTCCATTCCGTAGGCGTGGAGTGAAGCACGTG
The DNA here is from genome assembly GCA_035630815.1 of Thermoanaerobaculia bacterium. GTDB lineage: Bacteria > Acidobacteriota > Thermoanaerobaculia > Gp7-AA8 > Gp7-AA8 > QHVT01. The sequence goes on along the minus strand of DASQJY010000025.1, from coordinate 254,534 downwards.
ACAGGTCGTGCGCGTAGCCGGTCAATGCGAGCCCACCGATGGCAACGATCGCGGCGAGAACCATATGAGGCCCAACCGATCTCGAGGCCATGGCTCGGCGTGGGCATCAACACGGCGGTGCAAGCCGCACGGAGCAAGGTTGATCATTAAAGCGCCCCATACCGAATGCGCACGAGAATGACCCAGCATAAGATCAGGTAGCCCACGGCTCGCGCCGCTACAAGACCTTGCGACTCCGCACGACCGCGTAGGAGCCAATGAGATGCCATGAAAAACAGAAGACCGAAAAGGCGCTCGGCCAGAGGTCGAGCTGTGTTTCCACCGATTATTGTACGGGTGGTATGGCAAACGTCAGCGCCACGCTCCACAAGACAAAAGCAAAAACTTCGCGGGTCCATGATTCCACGGACGTAGGATCATCGGTGTGCAACTCTTAGCGTCTCCTGTACTTGATCAGCACTCCGCAAGGACGGGTGATCGCCTCATTCCACACCGCGCGCGCAACAACGAGCTTTCGAGTGAACTGTCACGACGTGTTGCTGTGCAAGCACATACCCGTGAAACTCCGCTGAGCTCTTCGTACGAAATCTCTGGACTTCTTCATCGGTCAAGTATGCCAACCTGGCTTCGATGTTCCATTCTTGACACTGGCGTGACACAGTAAGCGGCTTCAGGGTCGCCCGAAAGCGCGTCGCGCTACGGGCTCGCACCCTATGGAGCGTCGGAGTGAAGGCGAATGCATAAGTCTGCCGATCGGCAACCGTGGAGACCGTGATGGCGCATTTGGGCCCGTCGACCTGCCGGGTTGGTGCTTCCGGTGACAGGAGTACCACGTCGTGAGCGGTATTGTTGGTGACGCTCATAAGGATTGCCTCACGTTCAAGTGACACAATGCGCATAACAACTTCGCGCGGCTCCTCACGACAAGCGGCGCTCAAGAACAGCAAAATCACAACGCTAGGACGGCTCACCATTCCACATCATTCCAATCCACTGGTCTAAATTGCGGCTTTCCAAGCTGCAATAGCAAATTGCTTTCTGTGTTTACCGCGCTCCGTTCCGATGACCTGCCACGAACCATTAGATCGAATGCATGCCCGAAAAGCTCGTGTCCCATTAGCAGCGTCGCCGGTGCCGGACGTCTAGGGAACTCCGGCGACGTAAAATCAACAGCGAAGCCACCGTTGGGATCGACGTGGACCTCGATATTTCCGCTGGTAGATGATTGTGCGCGCACTGTCGTACCGCCCCCCGACTCTTGCAGGCTCCGTGTTCCCGAGTTCATAGTCACAGTCGTTCCGATGTGCACTTGAACAGCAGCCGTATCCGGACGAGCCAACTGCCTCAGCATGGATAGTCCTAGTCCGCCACTTGCCTTCGAATCGACGGCAATCACCCCCTTAGCGTTCATCTTTACGTACTTGCGATCCTGCTCGCGCAGGTTAGCCAGGATCAATTCCAGTGCCTTCTTGCGCTCCTCTTCCGAACCCGTCACGCGAACAAGACGACCATCAGGATCGATACGGTTTAGCGGGTTGTTCAGTACGTAGGAGTATCGATTCCACATCTGCGGCGACTTCAGGGCTCGCTTGACGTCCAGCACCGGATCCACCGACAAAAACCGCCCCCCGTCCACGTCGTAGTACCTCGCATGCATGTAATCCGGCATGCTGCCGGCGCCGTCGAGGAGGTTGGCGGCGTCGCGTTCGTGTCCTGTGAACTGCAGGGCTCCGCCATTGCTGGTGCCGCCGTAGCCGAAGGGGGTGAATTCCTGGGTGCCCAGGAGGGTGCCGGAGGAGTTGGTGATGGCGCGGGGGGAGCCGAGGTGGTCGAGGGCGTAGTGGGTCAGGCCCGTCGGGGAGCGGCGGGCGAGGAGGGCGGTGTCGCGCCAGATCTCGTCTTCCTTCCAATGCAGGGCGCCGCTGTTCGGGTCCGTCGTCCAGACGCTCAGGAGCTGGTTGTTGAAGTTGCGGAGCGTGTAGGTGGTGCGGTTGCGGGTCACGCCGTCGCTGCCGGTGATCCGCTGGACGGCCGCGATGCGCTCGTCGCTGGGCGTGTAGAGGTAGCGGAAGTCGACGGTGTCGTGCTTGTAGCTCGTCATCATGCCGGCGGAGTCGTAGGTATAGCTCTGTGAGCCGTTGCGGATCACGTTGCCGGCGCGGTCGTACGTCAGGTGCGCGTAGCGGTTTGTGGTGCCGGTAAGCTCGAGCGGCAGCACCGACGTCGTGCCGCACGGTCCACGGGTGCCGTCGGGATTGGCGCCGCAGAAGGAATAGGTCGAGTGCATGAAGTTGCCGAACGGATCGTAGCTCCGGAGCTCCGACGTATACGCCGCACCCGCGGTGGTAGTCATCGAGGCCAGGCGGCCGAATGCGTCGTAGCCGTACATCGCGTTGCCGATCCGCGTGATGTTGCCGCTGCCGTCATACCCGTAGTCGCCCGTGCTCCAGAGGGTGGTGTTCGCACTGTTCTTGAGCGTGATGCGGCGGGGGCGGGGCATCTTGTGCGGATCGGCGGTCCAGGTCTCCAGCGTGCCGTCGCCGTGCGGGACGGTGTCGATGATGCCGCTCGGCTGGTAGGTGATCCCGGTGGCGTACGAGCCGACGGTGGTCAGCGTTCCTTTCGTATATCCGTTGGTGACCGAAAACTCGCGTTGCGCAAAGTCGCAGCCGCCGTCGATGGCGGGGCAGGGATAGCCGGTCGTGAGCGGGCTGCCGAGCGTGTCGTAGGTCTGGGTGTGGAAGAACGTCTGCCCGGTGAAACGTCCGGCGATCGTTCCGACCGTCTGGTCGCGCCGTGCCGGCCGGCCGGTGGCCGGATCGTACTGGTATGTTTCGGTGACCGCGAGTTGATGCGTCGACGGATCGCCGAGGTTTGCGTCGTAGTGGTAGCGAGCGGCGGCGGCGAGCTTGCCGTAGCAGGCGGTCCCGGTGCATTGACCGAACGAGTCGTAGACGAACGTCTTCAACTCGCGCTGGGTGTTCGTCTCACGGACGGACGTGAGGCGTTCCGCGTCGTCGTAGGTCATCGTGAGGTCGAGACTGCCCATGACCTTCCGCCGGGCGTGGCCGCGCGCGTCATAGGTGTACGTCGTGGTGCCGTCTCCAGCCGCTCCAAGCTCCGGGTGCCGCTCGGAGAGGAGAAAGCCACGGTTGTCATAAGTGAAGAGACGCCGCTGGATCGCGCCGTTGTCACCCGGCATCGTGACGCTCGTCAGGCGATCGCCGGCGTCGTACGTGTAGACCGTCGTCACTTCGCCGTAGTCCGCACCGGCATTTTCCGTCACGTTCACCAGCCGCCCGAGAACATCGTACTCCTCGCGGGTGCTGACGTTCTTCGCCCCCACCTCGGACGTGCGGGTCACGAATCGTGCTCCCGTATAAGTGAGCGACGAGCTCTTGCCGTCCGGCGACGTGACCTTCGTCGGCCTCCCGAACGAGTCGTACGTGTAGGTGGTGGAACCGCCGGTGCCGCCGCAGCTTTTCCAGACCGATTCCGTGCGCTTGCGACCGAGTGCGTCGTACGTGACGAGCTGCTCGGAGCAGCCGGCGCCAGGGAGCGTTCGCTCGGTCCGCACGTGGCGGCCGACCGCGTCGTACTCGTAAACCGTCGCGACCTCGGCCGCGGTTCCGGCGGCAGTCGTGGCCGTGACTTTCGCTTTCGCCGACGACGTCGCGGGCGTGTACAGGTACGTCGTGGCGGCTTCGCCGGGTGGACTGACCATCTCGAGAGCGCCCCATCGCTTGTATCCATAGGACGTGGCGAGATCGTCCGGGGTTCTGCTCGTCACCACCAGCCCGGTCGGGTCGGCGTTGTAGTCGAGGGACTCGAATGGCAGCGCCGCTCCCGTGTCCGGGTCGATGGCCTGCGCTGTCCGGAGCACACCGTAGCCTCCGGTCCATGAATACCGCGTCCAGTATTGCGGCTTTGCCGGCAGCGGCATCGTGCAGAGCACGGCGCTCGCGACGTCGACCGCCTGGAGGTCGCCTCCATAACTCTTCTCCTCCGTCAGGCTCGCGCCGTCGTACGTGAACTCGGTGACGAGGTCGTTCGGACCGCGAGCGCTTCCGGCGAACACGCGCGCGCGGGTGAGGCGGCCGGAGGCGTCGAAGCAATAGGTGCCGCGGCTCGTCTCCGAATCGACGGTGCGGCTCTTCTCCGTAAACGTATTCAGCAGCCACTTCTCAGCCTGCTGCAACGCCGCCTTCGTCCACGTCCGGTACTCGGTGCGGGCCGTGCTCCCGCTGATCCCCGGAAAGTTGCTCGTCGCTTCCGTCTGCAGGAAATGACCCGCGCCGTCATACTCGGAATGAGCGGTCTCGGTGAAGCACGGCTCGTCCTCCTCACATCCCAGGTCGTCGTGGAACAACGTGCGTTCCCGCAGCAGCGTGCGTTCGACGTGGAACTCACCAATAAAATCGGTGAAGCGGCGATAGGTGGACCGCAGCAAGTCTCCGCCGGAGCAATCGCCTGACGCATCGCAGCCACCCCAGGTCTGCTCGGACAGATACAAGGTCTCACCGCCAGCCGTATGCGCGGCCGAGACATCGAGCCCCGACACGTCGGATGACGGGGCGAGTCGAGCGGAATCGATTCCCGGCCACCCGGCCGTGGTCGGATGACCGTACTCGCCGCCGCCCTGCAACGGATCTCCGTACAGGTCGAAGTCGTACGCGGCGAAGACGTTGAAGTAATGATCCGTCCTCGTGTGCGCATTGGCCGGGTCGCCGGGGCTGATGATGCTCGTCCTCGCCCAGTGCCGCGGCCATACGGGCGGCATCCTTTCCGCGTCGAGCTCGTTACCGTCGCAGTCGTAACGGCGATTCGACGCGGTGAGCATCTCGGCAGGTGGGCCGAGGGTCGGAACGTACTTCCAGGTGTCGCCATCGACCGTCCGGAGGTGAACGCCGGGTGAAGAGTTCCGCGGACCGGCATGGATACATGGATCCTCCGACGGGAGCGAATAGAGCTGATAGGTGTATGCAATCGTGCCGCGGGTCGGGAGGGTGAAGCTCGTGATGAGGCCCTGCGACCAGCCGGCGCTGTCGAACGTCTCGTTGTAGCCGAACGTGTACGTCGTCTGATCGGGGAGCGTGATCGTCTTCAGGAGGGGAAACGGCGTCGTCGTCCCCGAGGGAGCGCCCGGATACCATGAGGGAACGTTGTGATAGATCCCGAAGGCAACGAGCGGCACCTCGTACTGCAGCTCGTACCGCATCGCCCCTCCGACGCCCGCGAGGTCGACAGTTTTCACCACCATGCCGCGATCGACGGAATCGCGGAGGGCGTTCAGATACTCGAACGTGATCGTGTGTTGCCGCCCGTGCGTGTCCGTCACTTTCCAGACGCCGACCCGGCCGGACGGCGCGCCTGCTACGTTTGCGATGTAGGTGTACGTGCAGGAGACCTGGGTGCCGAACTGGTCGGAGATCGAGCGAAGACGCCACGCGTTTTCCTCGTATACGAACAGGTGCTGCTGGCCGTTGGGGAAATCGACGACGCGCGAGGTCGAGGTGATCACCCTCATGCGCAGGTGCGACGCGTCGGTGGTGAACGCCTGTGCGCCGGCCTCGATCACCTCGGCGAAAGCGTGCTCGTCGCCGGACGGTCCTTCGTACACCCAGCCGCCGTACGCCTCGACGTAATCGCTCATCGGGTCGCTCGGCGGGAGCAGGCGTCCGAGCGAGAGACGCCAGCCGACACCGGCATTGCTGCGCCTGTTGGGGTTGGCCCACATGAAACTCCCGCTCAGATCGAAGTAGTCCTCCACCTGGCGGTAATCCCACACCTTGCTGTTGTAGGTGAGCCTGAACCCGTAGCTGAACGACGAGGTGGTCGGATACTGCAAGCCGAGGGGGATGTTGACGATCACGTTGCCGTTGAACGCATTGACGCTGTCGAGGCCCCCGAAGTCGTACACGCGTCCTGGTTTGAACCCGAGCTCGATCGGCGCCGGTTTCTGGCCGAACGCACTCACCGCAACGAGCAGGAGGAGCCCGAGGCGCTTCATTTTTCCACCTCTCCGACGATCGCCTCGAGGTTGACCGGATCGATCAGCGCGATCACGTCTCCCTTCTTCAGCCGTTTCGGTGGTGGTGCATCGCCGGCAACGGCGATCGCGTCTGCCGCCGCGAGGCGCAGCTTCCCGTTCGCGCGCTGGTCGGCATCGCCGTTCCCTCCTTCATGGGCGCGCAACCGCCAAGCGCCGGACTTCGGGCGGACGAGCAGCATCTCGACGTTGCGCTGCTGGAGCTCGAAGACGCCGATCACTCCGTCGGCATCCCGGTCGAGCAGGGAGTCAGGAAGCGATGAGCTTTGCAGAGGGAAATCAGCCGGAGCGGCAACCGCACTGCGGCCGGTCTCGACGTCGACCGCGATCCACACGGAGCGGAGCGGGACTCCGCGGCCGTCGGCGACGGTCACGACTCCGTCGCCATCGTCATCGCGAAAGTTTTTCGCGCCGGTGCGTTGACGAAGGACACCGCCTTCGCCTTCGACACTGGCCACGAGCACGACGACCTCCGCGCCCGCGGAGACGTTTCCGACGCGCACCTCCGCTGCGCCGATCGTCAGTTGCAGCGGCGGTGCGTCAGCCGCGGAAACGAGGGAAGCGAAGAACGAGGAAACAGCGATGACACACCACGCCCGAAAGCGAGTCAATGAAACCTCTCGCGAGCCGGCATACCCGGCTCGCCCGCATTTGAATTTAGAAGCCGAACGGACCGAGCGCGATGATAGCAAGAGTCGTTCAGCAGTTAAATCCCTGCGGTTACGAGGCGCTTCCTTTTGTCGGGACGGACGTCATCGGTCAGTGCTTATGTCCACGCTCCCTCGGCGCCGTGGCTTCCGCGTGCAGGGTGGTGATCCAGACGTCGGTCTTGATGTAGCCCTTGCCCCACTCGTCCCACTGCGCGAGTACCTTCTCCGATTTCAACTGATCGACGGACTTGCCGGCAGCGACGCCGCTCTCCACCGCGGCCAGCGTGCCGCGGAGCATGTCGTGGAAGCGGCGCAGGCCCGCTTTGTCGGAAAGGGTGCCGTGGCCGGGGATGATCTTCGCGTCGTCGGGGACGGTGGCCAGCACCTTCTCGATGTTGGCGATCAGACCGCGGACGCTGCCGCCGTTCTCGGTGTCGACGAACGGGAAGAAAGCGTTGAAGTAGTCGTCGCCCATGTGCACGACGTTCGAGCGGGTGAACCAGATCACCGAGTCGCCGTCGGTGTGGCCGTGCGGCATGTGCACGGCGCGGACGTCTTCGCCGTTGAGGTGAATCGTCAGCGTATCGTTGAACGTCACGACCGGCAGCGCAACAGGCGGCGCGGGCGGCACCGTGTGCTCGCCGCGGCGGGAGCCGGAGACGAGACGTTTGCGCACGTTCTCATGCGCGACGATCGGGGCCGTCTTGCCGAAATGCTCGTTCCCGCCGGTGTGATCGCCGTGATAGTGGGTATTGAGGATGAAGCGCACCGGCCGGTCCGTGATCGTCTTCAGCGCCGCCTCGATCTTCGGGGCGAGGGGAGCGTACTGGTCGTCGATGATCACGATCCCGTCGTCGCCGACGGAGACGCCGATGTTGCCGCCCGCGCCGGTGAGCATGTAGACGCTCCCGGCGATCTTCGTCGCCTTCACTTCCACCTTGCTGAAGTCCTGCTGGGCGAATGCGGCGGCGGCGAGGAAGAGGGTCGCGATAGCAAGGTACAGTCTGCGCATGGGCGGGAATTATATGAACTCGGATGCGAAGATCCGGATCGGCTATCCCTGGTGGCTCCGTCCGTTCCTGATGAAGAACGTCGCCGCGATCACCCTCGGGCGGCGCATCTACGTCCGCGCCGGCATCGCCGAGTCGTACATGGAGCGGCTTCTCCGCCACGAGCTCGCCCACGTCCGCCAGATCGAGCGGCACGGCCTCTTCCGCTTCTACGTTCTTTACGTCACGGAGTTCGTCCGCCACGTCCGCCGCGTCCGCTCCATCGGGGAGGCGTACACCATGATCTCGTTCGAGATCGAAGCGGTCGCTGCTGAAGAAGACCTATAATCGGACCGATGACGGCGCGGTAGATGATCCAATTTCACTCCCTCGAGGCCCCACAACTCGAGCGCTTTCTCGAGCGGCAGAAGGCCGGTCTCTCGCTGCGGCACGAAGTCGACCTCGACCTCGTGCTGCGGCAGATCCTCCAGAAAGCGTACGAGTTCGTGCCGTCGGAATCGGGCTCGATCCTGCTCGACGACCCGTTCCGCAAGCTCGCCACGCGCAAGGACAACGAGCTGGTGTTCATCGCCACCTTCGGCGACTCCAGCGCCGATCTCGTCGGCCGCCGCCTCCCGGCGCAGCACGGCATCGTCGGCCGGGTCTACCAGACCGGCACCCCGTATCTCTCCGCCGACGTGGAGAAAGATCCGAACTTCTACGGCAACATCGACCAGCAGATCGGTCACAAGACCCACTCGGTCGTGGCCGTGCCGATCTACATCGGCAAGACCGTCTGCGGCGTCCTCGAGCTCATCAACCGCCTGGAGGGGAAGAGCTTCACCAAGCGCGACATGACGCTGCTCGAGATCTTCGCCGGCTACACCTCCTTCACGCTCCAGAACGCGCTCGACGCGAAGCGCGCGCACGAGCTGGCGAAGAAGGACGATCTCACCGGTCTCTACAACGACCGCTGGTTCCACGTGCGCCTCACCGAAACGCTCTCCCAGGCCAGGAAGACCGGCAAGGAAGCGGTGCTGCTCTTCATGGACCTCGACCGGTTCAAGTTCGTCAACGACTGCCACGGCCACCTGGCCGGCAGCCAGGTGCTGCGCGAGGTCGGCTTCCTCCTCAAGCGCACTATCCAGCGCGGCGACGCCACCGTCGCGCGCTACGGCGGTGACGAGTTCGTCATGATCCTGCCGGAGACCACGCTCGAAGAAGGTCTGGGCGTCTGCGAGGAGATCCGCCGCACGATCGAAGGGACGACGTTCCTCGAGCGGGAGTGGGGCTTCAGCATGCCGCCGCTCCACCTGCGCGGGATCCTCTCCGCCTCCATCGGCGTGGCCCGCTACCTTCCGAACCGCGACAGCACCACCTCCTTCGAGGTCGAAAAAAGCGAGCTGTTGCGCCGCGCCGACATCGCCATGTACCACGCGAAGTCGCTGGGGAAGAACCAGGTGGTGGTATGGGATCAGTCGATGCTCACGACGTCCGCGAGCGGGCTCTCGGACGCGGTCTGATATCTGCTATCTTCACCCATCTTTTTCAGGAGGTGCCACGTGGCCCCCATTACTGCTGAATACATCTGGATCGATGGACAGAAACCGACCGCGAAGCTTCGCTCGAAGACCAAAATCCTCGACGCGTCGGTCAAAAAGCTCGCCGACCTCCCCGAGTGGGGATTCGACGGTTCGAGCACGTCGCAGGCAAGCGGTCATTTCAGCGACCTGCTGCTGCGTCCCGTCAAGGCGATCCAGGATCCGCTGCATCGCGAGGGTGACCTGCTCGTCCTTTGCGAGGTGCTGAACCCCGACGGCAGCGTGCACTGGAGCAACACCCGCGCGCAGCTCCGCGAGTATGCGCAGAAATACGCCGACAAGGATGCGTGGTACGGCATCGAGCAGGAGTACACCCTGTTCGAAGGCAACCGTCCCATGGGCTGGCCGGACCACGGCTTCCCGGCGCCGCAGGGCGGCTACTACTGTGGTGTCGGCAGCGATGAGGTCTTCGGCCGCGACCTGGTGGAAGCGCATGCCGACGCCTGCATGCGCGCAGGGATCCACATCGAAGGGACGAACGCCGAGGTCATGCCGGCGCAGTGGGAGTTCCAGATCGGGCCGCTCGGGCCATTGGACGTGGCGGACGAGCTGTGGCTCGCACGGTGGCTGCTGTACCGCATCGGCGAAGACTTCGGCGTGAGCGCGACGCTCTACCCGAAGCCGGTCAAAGGCGACTGGAACGGCGCCGGCGCGCACACGAACTTTTCGACCAAGGACATGCGCCAGGAAGGCGGCATGAAGGTGATCGAGGAGGCGATGCGCAAGCTCGAGAAGCGCCACGACGAGCACATGAAGGTCTACGGCGCGCACAACGAAGAGCGCCTGACCGGCCTCCACGAGACCGCGCCGATCCACCAGTTCCGCTGGGGCACCAGCGACCGCGGCGCCTCGGTGCGCATTCCGATGGCGACCGCGAACCTCGGCTACGGCTACTTCGAAGACCGGCGCCCCGCCGCGAACATGGACCCGTATCAGGTCTGCGCGGTCATCCTCGACTCCGTCTGCGGCGATTACTAGATTGCCGTGAGGAGCGGCGACGTCCGTCGCCGCTCCTCAAATCACGCGGACCGCGCGATCACTGCTGCGGCTGACGCGACATCTGCGGGATCCCGAGCCAGAAGCCGGCCGGATACATCACGTATCCCTGAAGATCCTTGTCCATGATCGCGACATTGATCTGGTGGTACAGCGAGAGGTAGGGGAGGTCTTCCTGCAGGATGCGCTGGATCTCACCGTACGCCTGCTTCCGCTTCGCGCGGTCGAACGTCGACCGTCCCTCGGTGATCAGCTGATCGACGCGCGGGTTGCTGTAATAGCCGCGGTTCTGCCCCTCGGGCGGGAAGTTCTCGGAGTGGAAGAGGATGTAGTACCAGTCCGGATCGGAGATCCCGTTCCGGCTCAGCGAGTACATCTGGAAGTTCCCCTTGCCGATGTCCTCGAGGAACGTTCCGAGCTCGCTGGTCTGGATCTTCATGTCGATCCCGACCTGCCGCAGCATCTGCTGGATCATCTCCGCGCGCAGGTTCGCCTCGGCGTTCGTGGACGACTTGAACGTCAGCGTCAGGCGCGGCCGCGGCCCGTCGCCGTCCGGGTCCCGATAGCCCGCCTCGTCGAGTAGCTGCCTGGCCTTGTTCGGGTCATACGGATAGGCCGGCAGGTTCTCTGCGCGCACCCAGTGACCCTGGCCGAACAGCGTGTCCGTCGGGACACCGTGGCCGCTCATCAGGTCGCGCACGATTTTCTGCCGGTCGATGGCGTGGGCGATCGCGCGGCGTACTCCCACCTTCGAGAGCACCGGGTCCTTCAGGTTGAAGGCGAGATACTGGTAAACCGAGCCCGGCTTCTTGACGACCTGGTGCTTGGGGCTGTTCTCGAACTCCCCCACGTTCTCGAAGGGGATCTGGTTGATCTCCAGGTCGATCGTGCCGCGGCGCATCTCGAGCACCATCGTGGTCGCGTCGGGGATGACCCGCACGCTGATGTTCTTGATCTTCGGTGCGCCGTGGATCCAGTTGTCGACCGCTTCCAGCTCGACCACCTCGTCGGTCCGGAACTCCGTGACGCGGTACGGGCCGGTGCTGATCGGTCTCACTTTGGCGGTGTTGGTGTCGGTCCCCTGCGGCACGATGCCGAGGTTGAGGTTGTCGAAGAGACCGGCATTCGGCTCCTTCAGGCGGAAGATCACCGTCGCCGGATCGGGCGCCTCGATCGAGGCCACGGCGGCGTAGCCCGACTTCTTCGCGCTGGCGAAGCTCTCGGCCATCAGCGAGTCATAGGTCCACTTCACGTCCTGCGCGGTCACGGGGCGGCCGTCGTGGAACTTCGCATTCGGGTTCAGCTTGAAGATGATGGTCTTGTCGTCCGGAGTCTCCCAGCTCTGTGCAATGTCGGGTGCGTAGTCCATCTCCGGCGTCGCGCGCACGAGGCCGCGGCAGCAGAGATCGAAAATGCGCCCCGAGGCGTTGTCGTTGCCGACGCGCGGATCGAGGTTCGTGGGGCTGCTCTGGAGGGGGAGAACGATCCGGCTGGCATCACCGCCGCCTCCGCCGCCCGCTTTCTTCTCGCCGCCGCCGCAGGCGAGCACGAGCGCCGCAGCAGCCGCGAGCGTTACCAACTTACTGGTGTGCATACTGTTACTCCTCCACTGCCGGGTTTACAAATGCAATGCCGAGCCCTTGTATCATTCGCGGCGATGGGTAGACGCTTCATTTTCATGCTGTTGCTCGCGTTCGCGGGCGCACAGGTTTCCGCGCAGCAGAAGGTCATCGTCCTCGGCTTCGACGGAGTCGACGCCCGCTACACCGAGCGGTGGATGAATGAAGGGAAGCTTCCGAACCTCGCCCGCCTCCGCGCGAACGGCACGTTCCGCCCCCTCCTCCCGACCACTCCCGCGCAAACGCCCGTATCCTGGTCGACGTTCAGCACCGGCATCGATCCCGGCCGCACCGGCATCTTCGACTTTCTCCGCCGCGATCCGAAAACGTACCTCCCGGTCTTCGCTGCCTTCGACGAGGTGAAGGAGCCGCTGCTCTTCGGGAAGAACAACCCCGCCGCGTTCGCCGCGGCGGTGGTGCTGCTCTTCGCGCTCGTCGCCGCGATTCTGCTCGCGCGCCGCCGCCGCATCGGCGGCATCGTCTTCATCCTGCTCGGCCTGCTCCTCGGCGCCGCCGCCTTCGTCGGCGTGAAGAAGTACATCCCCGAGTCGCGTCCCGGCGTGGTCAACCGCCGCCAGGGGATCCCCTTCTGGGAAGCCGCCACGGATGCAGGGAAGAAAGCGACCATCGTGCACGTGCCGGTGACGTTCCCCGCCACCGACTTCGGCCATGGGGATCACGAGGGCCACATGCTCGCCGGCCTCGGCGTTCCCGACATGTCGGGGCGGGTGGGCAAGCCGTTCTACTTCACGTCCGAGCTCGACTTCAAACGCTCCGGCGGGAACGAGTTCTCGATCGAAGTGGTGCAGCTCGAGGACAACAAGGGCGTCATCAACACGAAGATCCAGGGGCCGCCGAACAAGCTCTTCGACGAGCCGCCGTACATCGTCATCCCGATGACGATCTCGGTCTCGGACGACCGCAACTCGGTGATCATCGAGGTGAGCGGCAAGAAGTATCCGCTGAAGGCAGGGGAGTGGACCGGCTGGGTCGACTTCGTCTTTCCCTTCAACCCGCTCATCAAGGTGCGCGGCATCAGCCGCTTCCACCTGATCTCGGTCCAGCCGGAAGTGAAGCTCTACCTCTCGCCGATCAACTTCGACCCCCGCCACCTGCCGCCGGGATTCAAGGTCTCGGCTCCGGCGAAATGGGCGCCGCAGCTGGCGAAGGAGATCGGCCCCTACAAGACCCTCGGCTGGCAGATCGACACCTGGGCCATCTCCGAAGGCTTCGCCACCGAGAAGATCTTCTGGGACGACATGGAATGGACGGTCGCGCAGTCGCGGAAGATGTTCGCGAAGCTGCTGGAGCGGGACGATGACCTGCTCGTGCAGTGCTTCGAGTTCCCCGACCGCGTCGGCCACGTCTTCTGGCGCATCGTCGACCCGAAGCATCCAGCCTACGACGCGAAGCTCGCCGCCGAGTGGGGCGACGCGATCCTGAAGTCCTACCAGCTCATGGACCAGATCGTAGGCGACGCGATGAAGGCCGCCGAGCGGAAGAACGCGCTGCTGCTCGTCGCGTCCGACCACGGTTTCGCCTCGTTTCGCCGCCACGTCCACTACAACACCTGGCTGGTCCTCAACGGCTACATGACCCTGAAGACCGGCGTGCAGGTGAAGGACCGCAACCTGGAGATGCTCTTCGACCAGGGGCAGTTCTGGGAGAACGTCGACTGGTCGAAGACCCGCGCCTACGCCATGGGCCTCGGCGAGGTGTACGTGAACCTGAAAGGCCGCGAGTCGCAGGGCATCGTGAACCCCGGTGCCGACTACGACGCGCTGAAGAAGGAGCTCCAGACCCGTCTCGTGGAGATGGTCGATCCCGCCACCGGCGAGCACCCGGTCCGCCGCGTCGTCTCCCGCGAGCAGGCCTACAAGAAGTTCGACCCGAACATGATCCCCGACCTCTTCGTCATGAACAACGACGGTTACCGCGTCTCCTGGCAGACCTCCCTCGGCGGCGTCCCGAAAGACATCTTCGCCGACAACAAGGCGGTGTGGAGCGGCGACCACTGCTCGGTCGATCCGGAGATCGTGAAGGGGATCTTCTTCACCAACCGGAAGCTGGCCACGAGCCGCGCGCCGTACATTGCTGATATCTACCCCACAGTTCTTGGCGCTCTGGGCGTTCGTCTCCCTTATGAAGTCGATGGGGTGGCGCTTAGCTATTAGGCGTTAGGTCTTAGGAGGGAGACGGTGAACGAGAAGACGTTTCGTGATCTGATCGTCTGGCAGAAAGCGATGGCGCTTGTCACGGACATCTATCGCGCGACCGGCTCGTTCCCTTCACGCGAGCGGTACGGTCTCGTCGATCAGCTCTGCCGGGCCGCAGTAGCAATCCCGAGCGACATCGCCGAGGGCAAAGGACGTACATCGAAGAAAGAATTCCTGCAGATGCTCGACCGAGCGCGGGGCTCGACGTATGAAGTGCAGACGCAACTCGAAATCTCCTGCAACGTCGGCTTTCTCGCGAACGACCGTTTTGTCGACCTCGAAGCCAAGGCAGCCGAGGTCGGCCGCCTCCTCAACGGACTGATCACGCGCATTCGCAAAGACATCAAAGACAGCGAAGCGCCTAAGACCCAACACCTAACAGCTAAGACCTAACAATTGGACTACAAAAGACTCCTCACCCAGGTCGAGCGTACGCTCGAACAGATCGACACGACTGCCCACGTCGCGGAGATTGCCGAGACCATCGCGGTCAACTTCCGGGAAGAGCTCGGGATCACCGGCGGGCGCGTTTACGAGTTGCGCGATGACTCCTACGAGCTCAGGGCGCGGTTCGGGGAATCGCAGGAAGGGCAGATCGGCATCCAGGTGCCGAAGAGTTACAAGCCGATCGAACTGGTGACCGAGAACGGCATCCTGGTCATGGATCCGACCGACTCAGGCTTCGACCCGGTACTCGAAGAGAAGATCGGGGCGCAGCGGTTCTGCGCGATCTCGGTCGGCGACGAGGACTACATCATCGCCTTCAACGTCGCGGCGGAGCTGGGGCGGGAGGACATCCTCTTCTCGCTCAACCTCATTCGCTACGCCATCAACCAGCGCATCCGGACGCAGTGGTACGAATCGCTGATCGTCGAGGCGCAGCGCATCCAGCAGTCGATTCTGCCGTCGCGCATCCCGCAGTACGCCGGATACGACATCTGGGGGCGCACGGTGGCCGCCGAAGTCGTCAGCGGCGACTTCTACGATTACATCCCCGTCTCCGACAACATCCTCGGCATCGCCATCGCCGACGGCTCCGGCCACGGCCTCCCCGCGGCGCTCATCGTGCGCGACGTCTACATGGGCCTGCGCATGGCCACCGACCGCGACTTCAAGATCGTCAGGACGCTCGAGAAGCTCAACCACATCATCCACCGCGGCCGCCTGACCACGAAGTTCGTCTCCCTCTTCTATGGGGAGCTCGAGACCGGCGGCATCCTCATCTACTGCAACGCCGGGCACAACCCGCCGTTCCTCCTGCACGCGAACGGGCAAATCGACTTCCTCCGCAACGGCGGTCCGGTCCTCGGGCCGACGCCCGACGCCACGTACACGCGCGGCTTCGCGCAACTGCGGCCGGGCGACCTTCTCTGCATGTACACCGACGGCATCATCGAGGCGCACGACTCGAAAGACCGAGAGTTCGGCATCGACCGCCTGGTCAGGCTCATCAAGGCCAACCGCACCCGCACCTCGCAGGAGATCGGGCAGGAAGTGCTCGCGCGCGTCGCGAAGTGGGGGAGAGAAGAGGAAGACGACCGCACCGTGGTGATCATCAAGGCGGTCGACGTCTAGTACACAGCTGTACTCAGTATCATGCACCCCGATGCCTGACGTCCTCTATTTCAACGGCCGATTCACCACCACCGACGAGCGGGTCCTCGGCGTCGAAGACCGCGGGTTTCAGTTCGGAGACGCCGTGTACGAGGTCTTCAAGTTCGTCGGCAAGCGGCCGGTGTTCCTGGTCGATCACTACCGGCGCATGCAAAGGTCGCTGCGGCAACTCGAGATCCGTTCCCCCTGGAGCGAGAGCGAGTTCGCGGAAGTAATGCGCGAGCTGCTCCAGCGGACCGAGTTCGGCGACGGCATCGTCTACATCCAGGTCTCGCGCGGGGAAGCCCCACGCGCGCACTTCTGGCCGGACAACGTCGAGCCGACCGTGGTCGCCTACTCGCGCCGCTTCACCTTTCCCGACGCGGCGAAGAAAGAGCGCGGAATCCCGGTCATCACCACCCGCGACCGGCGCTGGACGTTCTGCGACATCAAGTCGGTGAACCTCCTGGCGAACGCGCTGGCCAAGAAAGAAGCGCAGCGCGGCGGCGCGGAAGAAGCGATCCTCCTCGCGGCCGACTTTGTCCGCGAGGGAGCGAGCTCCAACTTCTTCGCCGTCAAGAACGGCTACGTCGTGACCCATCCGCTCGACGAGCACATCCTGCCGGGCGTCGTGCGAGACCGGGTGATCGGCCTCGCATTACGCGCGAAGATCCGCGTCGACGAGCGGCCATTGCGCGAGGCCGAATTGTTCGACCTCGACGAGGCCTTCATCACCAGCACGACCCAGGGGGTCATGCCGGTGACGGAGATCGACGGACGCGTCATCCGCAACAGCCGCCGAGGCGACGTCACGACGCGACTGCAGCAATTGTTCGACGCGTCCGAAGAAGAGCGCTAAGCCATGGCCGCAGCCATAGCGAGCTGGCGGCGCGGCGAGGTCCGGATCGTGCCATGCACGCGGAACTGGCGCGGCGACATCCCGTAACGGATGCGGAACTGCTGGCGGAAGTAGTTCTCGGAATCGAACCCGCAACGGCGCGCCACCTGCGACACGCGGACGTTGCCCGCCTTCAGCAGGCGTGCGGCCTTCTCGAGCCGTTTCTCCTTCAGAAACTGGCTGAGCAGGCGTCCCGTAATCCGGTGGAAGCGGCCGGAAATGTACTGGCGCGTGTAGCCGAGCTCCTTGGTTACGGCTTCGACAGTGACTTCTTCGTCCGCGCGCAGGCGACGCCGCACCGTCTTGATCAGTGATCGCAGCAGGCCGTCCATAAGATCTCCTTGAGTTGGACCCCACGTTGAATGAGTCGTCCTCCCGCGCTACTCTGTCGATGCAGCGCGGGAAGCGTCGTACAACCAGCTTTTTTGGATGGCGATAATGATAGCGCAAAAACGGAGTTGACGAGTGCCCGAAGACGATTTCCTGAGAAAAGTCCCGCTTTTTGTCGAATTCGACACAGCCGAGCTCGACCATCTCCGCCGCGCGCTGCACAAATCGAATTTCGCTCCCGGTGACGTGATCCTTCAGGAAGGCAACGCCAATCGCGCCCTGCACATCGTCCGCAGCGGACGCATTCGCGTGACGCGCACCGTGCACGAGCACGACGTCCCTCTCTGCGACCTCGGCGAGGGACAGACGTTCGGCGAGCTGTCGATCATTGAAGACGGAGTCGCATCCGCCTCACTGCGCGCCGTCACCGACACGGAAGTGCTGTCGGTGTCGATGACCGACCTCGCGGAGTTTCTCCGCCACAATCCGAGCGCCGCCGCCAAGTTCTGGCGGGAGATCGCCGTCGACCTCCGCCGCCGCCTCCTCCAGACCAACGACGTCGTGCGCAGCTATTTCGAAGTCAACCGCGCGCTGATCGAGAACCCGACCTTCCGCGAGGCGTATGCGATGTGTAATCGGTGAGCAGGCGTTAGGCGCTGGGCGTTAGGCTTTTGGGGTTTCTTGGCTTACGGCATCATCCAGCCGAGATACCCAAACGCCAAACGCCTGAAGCCCAACGCCCATACTCACGCCTTCCTCGTCCACCTCTCCGCATCCCGCACCCGATACTTCTCCATCATCGCGCCGAACTTTTCGTCCAGGTCGATTCCGAGCGAGTTCGCGAGGCAGACCAAAACGAAGATCGCGTCGGCGATCTCCTCGCCGGTATCGCCGGGGTCTTCGCCCGGTTTCGGCTTCTTGCCGCCGTACTGGTGCATCAGCACGCGCGCGAGCTCGCCGACCTCCTCGGTCAGTCTGGCCAGCATCGGGAGCGGGGGGAAGTAGCCCTCCTCGAACTGCGAGATCCACTGGTCGACTTCCTGCTGGATGCTCTTGAAGCTCATGACGCGCAGTGTATGATTTCCGGCAATGCGGGTCATGAGTGCGGTGCTGGGTGGAGTCATGCTGGTCGCGGGCGCGGCGCAGGCCGACGTGAAGCTGGCCACGAAGCGCGACGGCAAGAAGGTGATCTACAACGTAGGCCGCGCACCCGGCGGCGCGCGCGGCTCCGACCTGAACTGGCTCGCGAAACAGAACGATCGCCGCTCGAAGTTCGACCCTATCATCGAGCGCTACGCCGCGCAGTACGACGTCAATCCGACCCTCGTGCGCGCCGTGATCCAGGTCGAATCGAACTTCAACCCGAACTGCGTCTCGAACAAGGGCGCCCGCGGGCTGATGCAGCTCATGCCGGGTACCGCCCGCCGCTTCGGCGTCACGAACATCCACGACGTCGAGCAGAACATCCACGGCGGGGTGCGCTTTCTCGCGTACCTGCTGCGCCTCTTCAACGGCGACCTGCCGCGCGTCCTGGCCGGTTACAACGCGGGGGAGAACGCGGTGCTGAAGTACGGCGGCATTCCTCCATACGAGGAGACGTCGACGTACGTCGTCCGCGCCATGACCGTCTACCACGGCCGCCCGTACGGCGCCGGCGTGACGTTTGCGGGCTCGCGCGGGAAGAACACGCTGCGCGGCGGCTTCGGGCGCCAGGTGGCGGCTCCGCTGGCGGCGGCGTTAATCCCCGGTGCCAAATATCTCGGTACCCGCTGACGCCCGCGGCGCAAGAGGTACAATCCGCGCCGCATGCCTGAGCGCGATCCGGCCGTTGCGCCGCCATTCGATCAGGGCGTCTTCCTCCTGCACTACAACCGTGGACGCGAAGCGTTCCAGGAGGGACGCTACGCCGAAGCTCGCCGCGAGCTGGAGGCCGCACAACGTCTGCGCCCCGACGACGCGGACGTCCTGAACCTCCTCGGGCTCGTTTACTTCAAGTCCAACGCGTTCCCCGAGGCCGAGGTGATCTACCGGCGGCTGATCGGGGAGAACCCGAACGTCTTCATCCTGCACTCGAACCTCGGCCTGATCCTGTTCAAGCAGGGGAAGAACGAGGATGCGGAACAGTTCCTCCGCCGCGCCATCGATCTCCGCCCGAATTACGCGAAGTCGCACCTCTACCTCGGGCTGCTGTACCGACAGAAGAAGAAGTTCGGCCTCGCGCTCGAGCACCTGAAGTTCGCAGGCGCGGACAAGCTGGTGCGCGAAGTCGAGCAGGAGATGCGTCCGCCCGCGCCCGTGGCTCCTCCGGCGGCGCCCGCGAAACCGGCCGTCACGACGCAGAAGATCCCGGCGCTGAAGCCGGACCAGCCGGTGGTGTCGCACACGATGCCCGGCAGGACGCCGGTTCCGGTCCCGCCGCCGCCGCCCGAACCGCCCCCCGCTCCACATGCGGCGACCACCGCCGCGCGCAAGCTGCAGGATGCGGTCGACGAGACGCAGCACGTCGAAGCGAAACGGATCGACGTCGCACGGAAGATCGAAGGCGCCTCGCGCACGTTCGCGCTGCACGAGAACGGCTTCCTCGAGATCAACTTCGCGCGCAACGTGCACGTGAAGCGCGGCACCGTCTCCAGCTACTCCGGCAACCTGAAGTTCATCGCTGAATCCGGCCTCCTCGGCACGACCGCGCAGACGCTCGTGAAAGCGGTCGGGCAGGGGAAGATCTTCGTCTACGAGAAGGGACGCAAGACGTTCCTGCTCGACCTGAACGACGAGTTCATCTACGTCGAAGGACGCAACCTCCTCGCGCTCGAGGACTCGCTCACCTATCGCGTCGAGCCGATCTACGACGCTTCGTACCAGCGCAAGATCGACACGGTGAAGATTTTCGGCAAAGGCTCGCTCGCCATCTCCACGCACATCGAGCCGTTGACCCTGCGCGTCACGCGCGACTACCCGCTCTCCATCTCCTCCGCCGCCCTGGTGGCCTGGACCGGGAACGTGATCCCCACGGTGGTCGATGACCAGTCGCTGGAGAACGTGATGATCGAGAACGTCGGCAACGCCGGCTTCAAGATCCGGTTCGAGGGCGACGGCGTCGTGGTGAGCGAACAGTAGCGGCGCGGTTCGCCGTCACATCCCCATCATCCGCACCGCCAGCGGCACGATCACGAAGAGCTGAATCGCGTCGAAGACGCCGTGCGCGATCACGCCGGGGACGACGTTCTTGGTGCGGTAGAACGTGATGCCGATGACGAGCGAGACGACGGTCACGCCGATCAGCAGCAGCGGGTTCCCGTACGTGAAGTGCGCGAGGGCGAAGAGGATGGTCGAGGCGACGAGGCCGACGCGCTTCTGCAGGAAGGAGCGGAAGAACGCTTCCTCCACCGTCATCGCGGAGAGGACGATCAGCGCTTTCTTCCAGAGCGCGAGGTTGGCCATCCAGCCGATCATGGCCGGCGGCTCCGGAGGAGTGTCCATCGCGCCGACGCCGCGCAGGATCAAGGTGGCGATCAGGGCGGCGGTGAGCGTGATCATCCAGCCGCCGACACCGACCGCGGTCCCGATCGCGAGCACTTCCGCCGGACGCTCGTGGCGGATGTTCAGGAACTCCTTCAGCGGCGGCCGGCCGCTGGCCGCCCACCAGCCTATGAGGAAGATCACCAGCACCGCGTGCAGCAGGAACAGTCCGTAGAAGGGTGTGCTCGAAAGCTGCTTCGGCGTTGCCGGAGTGAGCGCGGAGTTCGTGACCATGAGCGCGAGCCCGACCATGAACAGCCCGAGCCAGAGGTAGGCGAACCATTTCGCGAACGTGCTCGGAAAGCGGTCGCAACTCAGGAGGTTGACGCGCTCGTTCAGCACCACGATCGCCAGCCAGATCAGAAAGACAAAACCGCCCGACACCGCGTAGATCATGCGCGCGGGCGAGTATAACCGGGGAACGACGGGAGGCCTCCGGCGGGCCGGCGTGGCCGGCAGCACTTGTTTGCGCACGGACGGCGCCTTACGCGAGAGGCGTGCGTTCAGCCTTGGGCAACCAGTGCTGCCGGCCACGCCGGCCCGCCGGAGGCCCCACGTCGTTCCCCGCTACAGCGCCCGCACGTCGACCTGGTTGTCGTAGAACGTGGCGCCGCCGCCGATGTCGGTGATGGCCTGGGAGGTGGTGTGGTTCGCGTTCGTGCGGTCGGCGGTGATCTTCGGCCACCAGACCGACGGCGCCGAGACGACGCCGGGGCGTACGCGATCCGTCACCACCGCCTCGGCCGTGAACGTGCCGCGGTCGTTGAAGATCGCGACCCGCGCGCCGGGTGCGATCCCGCGCGCGTTCGCGTCCTCGGCGTGGATCTCGAGCGTCGGCTTGCCGGCCGCGCGGCGGAGCGAAGCGACGTTGACGAACGTGGAATTGAGGAACGAGTGAGCGGGAGGGGAGATCAGCGCGAGCGGGTAGCGGCGCACGAGCTCCGGATCGCGCTCCTCTGACTCGTAGGGCGGGACGTATTCGGGGAGCCGGTCCAGTCCGTGCGCGGCGGCGCGTGCGGAGTCGATCTCGATCTTCCCGCTCGGCGTCGGGAGGCGCATGCCGCTCGCGAACGGGCGGTGCGGGCTGGCGATGTCGAGGCGGATCGAGCTGCGTTCTTTCAGCTCGTCGAGCGTGAACGGCATCGCTCGCAGCGCCTGGCGCATCAGCTCTTCGTCGGTCTCGCGCAACTCGGGGAAATTGAGGTTCATCTTCGCGGCGATGCGGCGGAAGATCTCGGTGTTGGGAAGCGCCTCGCCGAGCGGCTCGATCGATTTCGCGTTGTACATCACGTACGTGTGGCCGTACGCCTTGTGCAGATCCTCGTGCTCGAGCTGGGTCGTGGCGGGAAGGAGCACGTCCGCGAAATCGGCGGTATCGGTCTGGAAGTGCTCAAGCACCACCGTGAAGAGGTCGTCGCGCTTGAAACCGGCGGTGACGTTCTCGCGATCCGGTGCGACTGCCGCGGGGTTCGAGTTGTAGACCACGATCGCCTTCACCGGCGGATCGTCGATCTTCGTCAACGCCTCGCCGAGTTGGGACATGTTGATGGTGCGCGTCCCTTCGCGGATCAGGTCCTTCCGCGCGAGGGTTGCCGTGTCGAGCTTCGAGAACGTCCCCGACGTGGACAGCGTCGCGCCGCCGCCGGCGTCGTTCCAGGCGCCTGTGATCGCGGGGAGGATGGAGATGGCGCGCACCGCGGAACCGCCGCCCGCGTGCCGCTGGAGACCGTAATTCAGGCGGATGAAGGTTGGGCGGGTGGTGCCGTAGCGCTTCGCCAGGCTTTCGATCGTCCCCGCGGGGATGCGGCAGATCTTCGCGACGCGTTCCGGTGCGTACTCATTGAGCACGCGCTCGCGCAGCTCTTCCCAGCCGAGGGTCATTTCGTCCAGGTAAGCGCGATTTTCGAAGCCGTCTCGGAAGAGGACGTGCATCATCGACAGCGCCAGCGCGGCGTCGGTGCCGGGACGGATCGCGATGTGCTCGTCGCATGCGACGGCGGTGCGCGTGCGCAGCGGATCGATGCAGATCGTGGTCGCGCCGTTCGCCTTCGCCTTCCGCACGAACGGCCAGAGGTGCGGATTGGAGGTGAGCGTGTTCGTCCCCCACAGCACGATCAGTTTCGCCTCGACGATGTCCTCGGGATCGGGCCCCATGCGGGTGCCGTACGTGACGTTCAGCGCCTCGGTGCCCGCGCTCGCGCAGATGGTGCGGTCGAGCAGCGACGCTCCGATGCGGTGGAAGAACCGCCGGTCCATCGATTCGCCGTGCAGCAATCCCATCGTGCCGGCGTACGAGTAGGGGAGGATCGCCTGCGGCCCGTCCTCATCGATGACGCGCTGCAGGTTCGTCGCGATCAGCTCCAGCGCCTCATCCCACGAAGCCCGCCGGAACTTCCCCTCCCCCTTTGCTCCCACGCGGATCTGCGGATAGAGCAACCGCTCCTCGTGATACGACCGCTCCAGATACTTCGCCACCTTCGTGCAGAGAAACCCCTGCGTCACCGGATGCTCCGGATCGCCCGCGATGCGCGTGGCGCGCCCGTCCTCGACGGTGACGAGCATGGCGCAGGTATCGGGGCAATCGTGGGGGCAGACGGCGCGGACTTGCATTGCGACGGATTTTACGCGGGACGGGAGAATTCTGTCGGGGAGTGACCGAGGCTGGCGGCGGCGTGTTGTTGTCAGTCCGTGAATGCGATGACGTGGAACGCGCGATCGCTGAAGTTACCCGCGGAGTCGTGGGTGTCGATCCACACGCCGTTGTTGTTTCCGAAACGAAGCGCCACGCCGATTTCTCCCGCGGGCTCGGTCGCGATTCCGGGGCGGCCGATCGTCGCCTGATAGACGCCGTTGGTCATGTTGTCATTGAAGATCACCTCGTACTGCCCCGTGGCGAGACGCTGCGCGCTCACCACGTTGCGGCCGCGGACGATCTTTCCGTTGCGCTCGATGACCGCCCAGTACTGGCGAACGCAGCAACGCTGCGGGTTCGAGATCGCTGGTTTTGCCGGAGCGGCCAATGCCGCTTTCACCGCTTGTTCGCTCGGGGCGTTCAGGTTTGTTTCCTTGCTCGATACAGCCATGCTGCACCTCTCTCTTTCTACCGGCCGCCAGGCCTCGGACGCTTCTGGTCCTTTCAGTAGTGAGACGAAGTGCAATACCGTTTCACGCGCCCCGGTATGGAGTGCAGCGAAGTCGCCGCTTTGACTACGAGGCTACTCCCGTTCCAGCACCATTGCCACACCGATCCCGCCTGCCGCGCAGACCGTCACCATGCCGTACTGCTCGCCGGTGCGCTGGAGCTCGTTGCAGACGGTGGTGACGATGCGGGCGCCGGTGGCGCCGAAGGGGTGGCCGAGGGCGATGGAGCCGCCGGTGCGGTTGATCTTTTCCGGGTCGATGTCGCCGACCGGATCGGGGCGGCCGAGCTTCTCCTTCGCGATCTTCTTCGAGCCGATCCATTGGATGTTCGACAGCACCTGGGCGGCGAACGCTTCGTGCATCTCGATGACGCCGATGTCTTCCAGCTTCACCTTCGCGCGGTCGAGGGCGATCGGCAGCGCGAAGACGGGGCCTTGCAGGAGCTGGTCGAACGGATCGGTCGCGGCGTACGCGTAGCTCTTGATGAAGCCGATCGGCTTCACGCCGATTGCTTTCGCCTTCTCTTCCGACATCAGCAGCACCGCGGCGGCGCCGTCGGTGAGAGGAGAGGCGTTTGCGGCGGTGATCGTGCCGTACTTGCGGTCGAAGACGGGGCGCAGCTTGGCCATCGCCTCGAGCGTGGAGTCGCCGCGGATGAGGTTGTCGGTCTCCACCACGTTGTCAAAGGACGGCGGGACGACCACCGGCATCACTTCTTCCTTGAAACGGCCGCTTTCGGTCGCCGCGGCGGCGCGGAGGTGGCTCTGCAGCGCGAACTTGTCCTGCGCCTCGCGCGTGATGCCGTTCGCCTTGGCCATCTTCTCGGCCGACTCGCCCATGGTCAGGCCGGTGGTCGATTCCGCGATGGCCGGCGCGTCGGGAGCGAGGTCCCTCGGGCGGATCTTCGAGAACGCGCCGAGCTTGCCGCCGACCGACTTCTGCTTGCTCGCCGAGACGAGCGCGTCGGAGAACTTCTTCGAGAAGAGAATGGGGATGTCGGAGAGCGATTCCGAGCCGCCCGCGATGACCGTGTCGGCGTAACCGCGCGCGATGATGTCGGATGCGGCCGTGATCGCCTGGTTCGCCGAGGCGCAGGCCATGCTGACGCTGAATCCCGGAATCTTCCGCGGCAGGCCGGTGCCGAGAACGATCTCGCGCGCGATGTTCGGCGCCTTGACCGAGGGGATGACGTTGCCGAAGACGACTTCCTGGATCTCGTTCGGATCGAGGCCGGAGCGCTGCACGAGCTCCGCGACCACGAGCTTGCCGAGATCGAGGGCGCTGAGATGCCCGTAGTGCGTTCCCGATTTCGCGAAAGGGGTACGGAGTCCCCGGACGACAGCGACGCGCGGCGAGTATTGCCAGGTCATGAATTGGAGCATACAACGGGAGGGCCGATGGCAGAGGGTGCTGACGGATTGGTGTCGGGTGTCAGGTGTCTGGGGCTTGGCGGCTTGCGGCACTGGTCCCGTCAGTCGTAAAACCCCGGACACCTGACACCCGATACCAATTCATCGGCACCCCTCGGCCCTCTGCCCTCGGCCCTGTCATAGACTGCGCGCATGCAACCGAACCCCCTCCGCGAAGGCCTCGAACAGGAGCGCGTCCCGGAGCCTTCGTGCCTTGTGATCTTCGGCGCGTCGGGCGATCTGACGCAGCGCAAGCTGATCCCCGGCCTCTATTCGCTCGCGCACGACGGGCTGCTGCCGCCGGGGCAGACCATCGTCGGGATGTCGCGTTCGGAGATGACGGACGACCAGTTCCGTGCCGCGATGCGCGAGGCGTGCGACGAGCACGCGCGCACCCGTCCGGTCGACGAGGAGATCTGGGAGAACTTCGCGCGCGGGCTCTTCTACGTCTCCGGCGAGTTCACCGACTCCCGCTCGTACAACAAGCTCCGGGTGCGCCTGGAGGAGTTCGACCGCACGCGCCGCACCGGCGGGCGCCGCATCTACTATCTCGCCGTCCCGCCCGAGTTCTTTTCGCAGATCGCCGAGTTCCTCGGCGGCGAGGACATGGTCACGGACCCGGAGCGCGGCGGCCCGTACACCCGGGTCATCATCGAGAAGCCGTTCGGCCACGACCTGCCGAGCGCGCACGAGCTGAACCGCGTCGCCGTCTCGACGTTCCGCGAGCGGCAGGTCTTCCGCATCGATCACTACCTCGGCAAGGAGACGGTCCAGAATCTCCTCGTGCTCCGCTTCGCGAACGGGATCTTCGAGCCGTTCTGGAACCGGCAGTACATCGACCACGTGCAGTTCACGGTGGCGGAGTCGATCGGCGTCGAGAAGCGGGGGAACTACTTCGACAGCGCCGGCATCACGCGCGACATCCTGCAGAACCATATGCTGCAGCTCGTGTCGCTGATCGCCATGGAGCCGCCGGTCGCGTTCGAGGCGGACTCGGTGCGCGACGAGAAGGTGAAGGTGCTGCGCGCGCTCCGTCCGATCGAGGAGGCAGTGCGCGGCCAGTACGCCGAGGGCTCGGTCCTTGGCGAGCACGCCGTGGCGTACCGGAAGGAAGAGAAGGTGAAGCCGCGCTCGAACACCGAGACCTACGCGGCGCTCAAGATCTTCATCGACAACTGGCGCTGGGCGGACGTGCCGTTCTACGTGCGCGCCGGCAAGCGGCTGCCGAAGCGAGTCACCGACATCTCGATCCATTTCCGCCCTGCGCCCTACCCGCTCTTCAGCCGCCTCGGCATGAAGATGCATGCGAACGTGCTCGCGATCCGCATCCAGCCGGACGAAGGGATCTCGCTCAAGTTCGATTCGAAGCTGCCCGGACCGACCGTGCGCACCGCGCCGGTGACGATGGAGTTCCGCTACGCGACGTCGTTCGGCGCGGAACCGCCCGAGGCGTACGAGCGGCTGCTGCTGGAGACGATGCTCGGCGATGCGACGCTCTTCGCGCGCCGCGACGAGATCGAGACGGCGTGGGCGTGGCTCGATCCGCTGCTGAAGCGGTGGAGCGAGGATTCCGATCCGCCGCCCTTTTACTCCGCCGGCACGTGGGGCCCGGACGCAGCGGACGAACTGCTCGAAAAGGACGGACGCAAATGGCGCAGGCCGTAGATGGAACGGACGTCCGCGTCGACGTGACGACGATCGAGAAGCAGCTCGCGGAGCTCTGGCGCGCGGAGAAGAGCGAGAAGGACGGGGCGATTACGCGCGCGGCACTCTGGAACGTGGTCGCGCATACGTGGAACGGCGAGCAGAAGGCACACGCGACCGAGACGCTCGCGCTCGCGAGCGCGTCGGTGCCGCAGCGGACGATCGTCATCCAGGCGGACCCGCGCGGCGATGCCGGCATCGCGTCGTGGATCTCGGCGAACTGCCACCTCATCGGCGGCGGACGGCAGGTCTGCTCCGAGGAAGTATCGATCGTGGCGGCGGGGGAGCGGGTGCATCACGTGCCGCCGCTCGTGAAGGCGCTGCTGCTGCCCGACATGCCGGTGGCGCTCTGGTGGATCGGCGACCTGCCGGACGAGCAGCGCGAGTACGCGGAGACGCTGCTCGATCCCGCCGACCGGCTGATCGTCGACTCCGCGCACTTCAGCGGAGCGAACGATCTAGAGCTGGTGTCGCACATCGCGGAGCGCACCACCACCGCGCCGGCGGACCTGAACTGGGCGCGGCTCGAGGAATGGCGCGCGGCCACGGCCACGCTGTTCGATCCCCACCCGATGCGCGACCGCCTGCGCGCGATCCGCACCGTACACGTGACGTGCGGCGGCAACGGTTCGTTCGGCGACAAAGCCGCGGGCCTGTTGTACGGCTCGTGGATCTCGGCGCAGAGCGGCACGCGGCCGAAAGTCGAGATCAGGCGCGAAGGCGACACGCCGGGCGTACGCACGATCGAGCTGCATTTCGACGACGGCGGCAAGGCCCGCATCCGCCGCGAGCGCGAAGACGGTGCGGTGATCGCCCACTTCGGCGAGGGAGAAGCGCCGCTCGACTGCATCGCCCGCCCGCTCGCCCATGCCACCGAGGACCTGATCGTGCGGCTTCTGAAACGCCCGGAGGCGGACAAGGTGTATTTGAAGGCGTTGAAGGTGGCGATCGGGGGATGACAGGGAAATGAACCTGCGCATCCTGGATGACGCCGAATCCCTCGCGCATGCCGCCGCGCGCACGATCCTGCAGAGCGGTGCGAAGACGATCGTGGTCACGGGCGGGTCGACGCCGAAGAGGCTCTACGAGATCCTCGGCGAGTCGCTGCCGGAGAACGTCACCTGGATCCTGCTCGACGAGCGTTATGTGCCGCTGAGCGATCCGCAGTCGAATGCGGCCATGATCGAGCGGACGCTGTTCGCGCGCGGCGTGCCAGAGCGGTGGTTGCGGTTCAGGACGGAGCTCGAGGATCCTGCCGAAACGGCGCGTGTCTTCGAGGACGACTGGTGTCGGCTCGGGATCGGCGACGTCGATCTCGTGCTCCTCGGCTGCGGCGACGACGGGCACACCGCGTCGCTCTTTCCGGGGACGCCGGTGCTGGAGGTCGAGGACCGCATCGCCAGCGAGGTGTTCGTACCGCGCCTCGACCAGTGGCGCGAGACGCTCACCATGCCCGTGATCCGCGCCGCGAAGACGAGGATGGTGCTGGCTACGGGTGCGTCGAAGGCGAACATCATCCGCGAGGTGCGGGAGGGGGCGGATTACCCCATCGCGCGCGCGACGAACGGCGTGGAGACGTGGTGGTTCGTGGATCGGGAAGCGGCGGGCTGAAAAGCCCGCCGCTTCTAGAAACGCTTATTGCGCCGGCACGTAGGTCGGATCGACCGTGTCGTTGTCGACCACCGAGCCATACGCGGCGACTTTGCCTTCGCCGCCGATGGCGCGGATGGTGACGCGGCCGTTGTAGACGTTGTTCGAGAAGCCCATGGCCGGGAAGAGGCGCTGCTGGATGAACTCGTTGGCGCGGAGCTGGACGTGTACCACGTGGCTCACCTTCGACTGCGGGCTTTCGGCGCGGACTTCGACCAGCACCGGCTTGCCGGTCACTTCGACGAAGCCGATGTTGGTGCGGTACTGCGGGGTGTCTTCGAGCTGCAGCAGTTCGATGGCGCGGCTGTCGTTGACGCCGACGGCGTCGGCGGAGGTGACGCCGGGGATGAACTGGCCGTAGGTGCCTCCTTCCGGGTCGCGGCTGTAGGTGCGGGCGGTGAGGACGAGCGACGCATCGCGATCGGCCGTGACCGTGACCGCGCCGCCGGTGGCGGTGAGGTTCCAGAGCGACGGCAGGATGTTGTCGAGCGCCTTCACGTGGCCGCCTTCGATGGTGATGGTCTCCGTGGCCGGGACGGCGGTCGGGTTGCCCTGCGCGTAGTAGTTCAGCGACACGGTCACCGCCTGCTGGGAGGCGTTGAAGATGCGCATGTCGGTGTGGAAGTTCGAAGCGCCGTTCTCGAGCTCCGCGACGCCCGGGACGACGTAGGTCTTCGTCTGCGAGCGCTCGGCCTGGGTCGGGAAGACGAGCAGCGGGTCGGTGGTCTTGTTGTCGACCACCGAGGCGTAGGTCGTGACCTTGCCGCCTGGAGTGAGGACGAACATCTCGACGCGGCCGTCGTCGACCTGCACGTTGCCGAAATAGGCGCTGAGGCCGGCCTGCTCGTGGCCGTACGGCTGGATGGTGCGGTCGATCTCCTTCAGCACGTTGTTGTTGGCGTCGAGCAGGCGCACGCGGAACTGCGCGGTCTGGCCGGAGCCTTCGACGAAGCCGAGGTTGGTGCGGTACTTCTCGCTGTTGGCGATCTGCTGGAGGCTGATCTTGCCGAGCGAATCCTGGTTGATGTCGCCGACGAACTTGTCGAGGCCGAGCGCGGGGATGTACTGCCCCAGCGTGCCGCGCGGCGTGACCGCGTAGGTGCGGCTGGAGGCGTAGGTCGAGAACTGCGGGTTGGTCGTGGTCGGACGGATCTCGAGCGTGCCGAGACCACCTTCGCCGAGGACGCCGGCGCCGTACCACGCCTTCACGATGTCATCGAGCCCCTTCGACTCGCCCGCGGCGACGGTCAGGAGCGTCATCTTGCCGGTCACGGTCCCGTTCGCGCCGGACGGCGTGAAGGAGAGCTCGTACGTCAGCGGAGTGTTGCTCGTATTGGCGATGCGGACGTCGGACTGGAAGCGCGCGCCGATGCCGTCCGCGTGCGCGACGGCCGGGATGATGAGCGTGCCCGGAGGAGGTGTCTGGCTGCGCGGAGTCGGCGTGACCGGCGTGACCTTGCTGATCGAGAACGGCAGCGACGTGCTGCTGGTGCCGTGCGTCGTGACGCCGCCGCGGACGCCGGACGGCTGCGTGCGCGAGACGACGATCGTGGCGGTGGTGGTGCCGACCTCGAGGCCGCCCGGCGCGATGCTGAACTGCACGGTCGTGCCGCCGGCCGACAAGGCGCCGTTCTGCGGGAAGACCGTCAGCCACGGCTGGTCGATGGAGATGCTGAACGTGTCGTTGATGGTCGCGGTCTCGCCGAAGCCGGGCACGAGGTAGTCCTGCGTGAACGGCTGGTCCGCGCTCTCCGGCACGCTGATCGAGAACTCGGTGCTGTCCGGCGGCAGCGGCTTGGTGATGACCGTACTGGCCGTGGTCGAGAAGAGCGTCGACTGCTGCGTGCAGGAGCTGAACGCGCGCACGCGGTAGTAGAAGCGGGTGTCGTCCGTGATCTCCGTGTGCGCGTCGATGTGCTTCGTCAGCTCACCGGTGATGGTGAACGTGCGCAGGTTCGCGGTGAACGCGGCGTTGGTCGCTTCCTGCAGCTCGAAGGAAGAGGTGCCGCCGAGGTCGCCCGTCCAGGAGACGTCGTACCCGGCGCTGACGTGGCCGATCGGCGGGGCGGAGATCTCCGGCGTCGCCAGCGAGCCGCAGAGCACCGTCACGGTGATGGTCGCGCTGCGCGCGGGCGTCTGGCCGCAGCCGTTCGAGACGCGCACCCAGTACTTGTACGTGCCGGAGGCGGTGAACTCGGGGAGCGCGAGCGCGGAATTCGTCGCGCCGGGGATCGGCTGCGTCTCGTTCGGCGAGTCGCCCGTGAACCACTGGTAGGTGAACGGCGCGTCGCCGGCCGGCGTGACGTCGAGGGTCGTGCCGCTGCCGAGCGGGATGGAGATGTTCGAGGGCTGGCTGACGATCGTGGCCGGGACGCAGACGTCGCCGACGGTGATGGTCGCGACATTGCTGCGCGCGATGCCGCAGGCGTTGCTGACCTTCGCCCAGTACGACTTCTGCTCGTTGAGCGGCGGGGTGGTGAAGGTGAAGCCGCTGCCGACTTCCTTCGTCTCGTCGAGGTTGCTCGCCGCTTCGAACCATTTGACGGTGAGGGTGGAGGTGCCGCTCGCGTCGACGTGGAGCGTGGCGGTGCTGCCCGGGGTCACGCGGGAGCCGGCGGGCTGCTGCGTGATCTCCGGCTCGTTGCACGCCTCGGCGGTGACGGTGATGGTGTCGCTGCTGACCGCGACGTTGGTGCCGCACTGGCTGGTCACGCGCACCCAGTGGTGCATCGTGCCGGTCACGTTGGGGATGGTGTACTTGTTGTTGTTCGTGCCGACCGGATTGGAGATGTCGCCGGTCAGGCCGCGGTACCACTGGTAGGTGACCGGGAGGGTGGTGGAGGCATTGATCGTCACTTCGAGCTGGCGCGAGCTGTTGAACGGCACGCTGCCTCCGCCCGAGGTGCCGGTGATCGCGGGGGGCGTGCAGGGCGCGCCGGCGCCGTAGACCTCGGCCATCGCTTCCTGGTCGTACGCTTTGAGGGTGGCGGTGGAGTTGGAGGGGATGTTCGACGCCATGAGCGAGCCGGAGGGGCCGTGCTTGAGCGACATGGCGTGGCCGAGCTCGTGGGCGAGCACGGCTTCGAAGAAGTTCTGCGACATCGACGTGGTGCGGATCAGGACGTCGGCGTCGAGCACGTCGTAAAACGTGACGCCGCGGAAGACATGGGAATTGCTGGACGTCGGCGTGCCGTCGTTGATCCAGACGACGCCGCAGCCGAGGGAGGCGTCGCACTGACCGACCACGTTGGTGTTGTTGTTCAGCCAGATGGTGTTCTCGTTGTCGAAGTCGTTCGGATTGCTGCTCCCGGAGACGCCGCCCAGGCTGAGGTTGACGAACGACTGGCTGTGATTGTTCCAGGCAGCCATCGCGTCTTCGATGCCGCCGACGGTGTCGGGCACTCCGGCCTGCGCGCCACCGGAGACGGTGAACGGGATGCTGCAGCCGTCTTCGCAGCCTTCCCAGCGGATCGGCAGCTGCGGGGAGCCTCCCTTGAACACGTACTCCGAGGCGTGAAGCTCGCTGCGGGGCTCGAAGCGGTCGTTGGGGGCGCTCTTCGCGAGCGGCGCGACGGGCGCCGCATCGTTCCCGCGCGCGGTTTCCCGCACGAAGGCCGAGAAGGCCTCGGCGGAACGGGGGCGGAACGCGTCGGCGTCATCAACTTCGAGGCCGCTGTCGACGCGGGCCACGCGGTCGAGACCGTCGGCTCCGCGCGAGAAGCGGAAGTGTCCGAGGGCCATGTGCGAGGTGAACCAGGTCCCGTCGGGGCGCTGGCGCAGGAAGGCCAGGACGCGCGTGCCGGGGAGGTATTCGGCCGAGCCGGGGATGATCATCCTGAGGCCGTCGGCGCTGCCGCCGATCTCCGTGACCACGAGCTCGGAGCCTGCGCGGCCTTTGAGCACGTCTTCGACGGCCAGTCGGTAGTCCGTCACGATCACCCCCTCGGCGGTGACGCGCGAGGCGGTATCGAGGACGTGCGCGCGGACGATGAGCTCCGCGCGGGCGACGAGCGTGGCGTCGGAGACGGGCTCGAACGTCGCGGCGGAAAGCGTTCCGAGCGCGAGACACAACACGGCTACAGCAGAGAGGGCATGACGCATTCAGAATCCTCCGGACCGAAGTGGAAGAGTTATTGTACGCGAGAACGACAAACAAAGCGCTTTGCGCTAGCATGTACAGGATGCCCGAACCCGCACCGATGCACGAGCATGCGCTCAGCAATCTCCGTTACATCCGGGAAACGATGGAGCGTGCGAGCGCGTTCACGTCGATACCGGGCTGGGGCGGCGTTGCGATCGGCGTGACGGCGCTCGTTGCGACCTTCATCGCACACAATGCGTCCGAGGGACGCCTCTGGGTCGTGATCTGGCTCACGGAAGCCGTAATTGCCGCCTTGATCGCGGCGGTGACGATGGCCCGGAAGGCGGGGAAGGCGGGCGTTTCGTTCCGGAACGCGGCCGCGCGCCGCTTCTTCGTCAGCTACTTCGCGCCGGCGGTGGCGGCGGCGGTGCTGACGCTGTTCATGGTGCGGGCGGGGTTCTTCGCGGTGCTGCCGGCGACCTGGCTGCTGCTCTACGGGGCGTCATTCGTCAGCAGCGGCGCCTTCTCCATCCCGGTCGTGCCGGTGATGGGCGTCTGTTTCATGCTCCTCGGCCTGGCCGCCTGCTTCGTGCCGTTCGCGGTCGCGAACGCGCTCCTGGGCGCCGGCTTCGGGGCGTTGCACGTGATCTTCGGAGTGATGATCGCAAGGAGGTACGGTGGCTAGACCAGCACGCAAGATCGCCGACACACCCGCGCCGCGCCGCGAGCCGGTGGAGACGCACTTCCCCGATTTCGACCGCCTGATCCACGAGAAGACCCGCCTGGCCCTGGTCAGCGCGCTGGCCGTGAATCCGACCCTCTCGTTCAACGAGCTGAAGGCGATCCTCAAGACCACCGACGGCAACGTGAGCGTCCACGCCCGCAAGCTGGAGGAAGCCGGCTACCTCTCGTGCAAAAAGTCGTTCGAAGGCCGCATGCCCAAGACCGAGTACTCCCTGACCAGCGCGGGCAAGAAGGCGCTCGAAAAGTACCTCGGGCACATGGAAGCACTGATCCGCAACATGCGAGGGGCGTGAGGGGCTATTGCAATGGCGCCGCGGGCTATTGCAATGGCGCGGCGGGCTATTGCAACGGTGAACGGAGCCATTGCAATAGTGAACGGAGCTATTGCAACGTCGCGCGGAGCTATTTCGAATAGCTCCGGGAACGATCTAATAGCTCGCGGAGCAATTGCAATAGCTCCCGGAGCGATTACAACGATGCCGCGAGCTATTTCAAAGGCTCCGCGAGCAATTGAAATGACGCCGCGAGCTATTGCAATAGCCCGGCGCGCCATTGGACCGATGCAAAACGCTATTTGAAATAGCTCCGCGAGCGATTCAATAGCTGCCGTGAGCAATTGAGATAGCTCCGCGCGACGTGCGAATGACGCCGCGAGCTATTGCAATAGCGCCGCGTCCCTTTCCCAACGGTCATCCCGAGCGTCGAGCGAGAACCTTTATGGAGTGCGGTAACGCGAGTTACCGCTCTTACTGTTTTTGTTCGTCCTGCAACGCGAGCAGGTCCAGCCTTCGCTCGTGCCACCAGGCGAGATTGCACCAGCCACGGATCGCTGCACGAATAGAAGCAGTCAGAGCGGTAACTGGCGTTACCGCACTCCATAAAGGTGTCGGAGAGCGGCGACTGGCGTCGCCGCTCCCCAGATCAACTTACTGCGCCCGTACGTAGGTCGGGTCGTTGGTGAGCATGTCGATCATCGAGCCGTAGGCCGTCACGCGGCCGGGGCCGTCGATGACGCGGACGGTGATGCGGGCGTTGAAGGTGTCTGCCAGACCGAAAGACCGGAGGATGGACGGGAGCTGGCGGAACTCGTTCGGGGCGAGGGTCAGCTCGGTGAAGGCGGTGGTCTTGGTGTCGGGGGTGACGATGGAGAGCTGGACGGTGACCGGGTTGCCGGTCACTTCGGCCAAGCCGAGGTTGGTGCGGAAGCGGGCGGATTCCTCGACCTGCAGGACCTGCAGAGCGCGGGTCTCGCGCGATGCGGATTCGGCGGGGGTCACGGCGGAGATGAACTGGCCGTAGGTGCCGCCGTTGGTCTGGTTGTAGGTACGGGCCGTGGCGACGAGGCGGGCGGCGGACGCGGTGGAGATGTGCACGGCGCCGCCGTCGTTCGACACGCCGAAGACGCTGCTGAGGGTGCGGTCGAACTGGCGGACCTGGCCGGCCGGGATGGTGACGTCCGCGGTCTTCGCCGCGCCGCCGTTCTGGGAGTAGAAGGAGAACGTAGCGGTGACGTCTTCCGTGCCGCCGTTGAAGACGCGCATGTCGGTCTGCCAGTTGGCGGTGCCGTTGTCGATGTCGGCGACGCCGGGCATGACCCACTTCGAGTCGCCGGCGTCGGTGATCGTGACCGGCGTGACGAGCAGCGGGTCGTTGGTCTCGTTGTCGAGGACCGAGGCGTACGCCGTCACCTTGCCGCCGCCGCCGATGACCGAGATCTCGACGCGGCCGTCGTTCAGGGTCGGGACGCCGTTGTTCGCTAGGAACGCGTTGAGCTGCGTGTGCTCGCCGCCCTTGAGCTGGACCGGGAACTCGGTGAGCTTCTGGCCGGTCTCACCGAAGACCTTCACCAGCAGCGACGCCGGCTGGCCGGAGCCTTCGACGATGCCGAGGTTGGTGCGGTAACGGACCGATTGCGCGATCTGCTGGAGCGAGAGCGAGGAGATGCTGTCGCCGCCGAGGCCGATGAAGTTGGCGAACGGGATGGCCGGGATGTACTGGCCGAAGGTCCCGTTGGCCGTGACGTTGAACGTGCGCGACGAGGCGAAGGTGACGAGGTTCGGGAGCCCGCGCAGCGCGGCAGCCGGAGTGGTGGTGGTGGTCTGCGTCAGCGGGCGCACTTCCAGCGTGCCGATGCTGCTGTCGCCGCCGGTGCCGAACCAGGTGCGGAGCACGTCGTCGAGGGCGATGGTCCGTCCCGGCTCGATGCTGAACGTGGTCTGCTTCCCGCCGGCCAGCCCGTTGCCGCCGCTGGGGGTGAACGTCACCTGGTACTGCAGCAGCTTGGACGAGGTGTTGGTCACCCGCACGTCGGACTGGAACTTCGAGTTCATGCCGTCCGCATGCGCCACGGCCGGGATGATCAGCGCGTCGGGCGGCGGCGCCGACTTCGCCGTCGGGTTGACCGGTGTGGCCTTGCTGATGCCCACCACCGGCAGGACGAGCGTGGTGGCATTCGTGCCGACGCTGCCGGCCGAAGCGGGGGTGTCGAGCGTGATGCGGATCGCGCTGAGGCTCGTGCCGAGCGGGAGGCCGTTCGTGTTCGCGGTTACGACCAGCATCAGGCCGCCCGGCGGGACGACGCCGGAAGAGGGGACGACCGTGATCCACGGCTCTTTCGAGGTGGCGGTGAAGGACTGGCCGGCCAGCTCGGGACCGAGCGGGAGGTTGTAGGTGACGATGCCGCCGTCGACCGGCGCGGCGGCGTCGGTGCCCTGGACCGGCAGGATGAAGATGGCGCTGGCCGGGCCGTACGGCGTGATGTTCGCGTCCGGCTTGCAGCGGCTGTCGATGGCGCGGACGCGGGCGTAGAGCGTGAGCGGCGCCGCGCCGAGGTTGGTGCGCGTGAGGTGGTGCTGCGTGTCGCCGGTCGAGATGATCTGCGCGTCGCTGAACTGGCTGTCGGATGCGAGCTGCAACTGGTAGGACGTGGCGCCGGCGATGTCGGTCCACTGGATGGTGAACGGCACGCCGCTCGAGATCTGGCCGATCGCGGCGATCTCCGGTGCGGTCAGCGGCGCGCAGGCGGCAGGCGGCGCGACGACTTCGAGCTTCTCTTCACCCGACTCGAGCGCCGAGCAGCCGTTGGGGAAGGAGGCGCGGACGAACCAGCGCAGGTGGCCGTTCGGGAGCGAGACCGGGCCGGTGTGGTTGGTGCTCGAGGTGGCGACGAGTTGCGTCTGGTTGCCGCGGATGACCAACACCTCGTAGGCCGAGGCTCCCGGCGCCGCGCTCCAGGAGAAGCTCACCGGCGAGGCGACCCTCGCGTTGGAGAGCGGCGCGATGGCGATCGGGCGCTGGTTGTCGAAGCAGCCGGCCGGTGGCGTGTAGGTGAAGCGGAAGGTCTGCGAGTCGCGCGACGGGCAGCGGTCGCCGAGCACGCGCACGAACCATTCGTACCGGCCGGGCGCGATCAGGTGCTGGAGCACCGGCAAGGTGGTGGTGGCGACGAGCGCGGGCAGGCCGCCGTCCGGCGCGAGCCAGACCTCGTAGCCGGCCGCGTCCTGGACGGCGCTCCAGTTGAAAGTGACGAAGCTGAGACCGGTCGTGCTGTTGTTCGCGGGCGCCGTGAGCTCCGGACGCTGCGTGCTGCAGTTGCTGCGCCTCGGCACCGTGAAGCCGGAGCGCTGCGATTCGGTCGACGCGCAGCCGTTGTAGAGCGCTTCCACCCACCAGCTCAGGCTGCCGCCGGCGATGGTGGCGGTGAACGACGTCTCGCCGGTCTCGCCGAGGACTTCGGCAATGCCGCCGTCGATCTCGGCCCAGAGGCGGTAGCCGTCGGCGGCATTGGCCGGGCTCCAGGAGAAGTCGATCGAGGAGGAGGCGATGGTCGAGCCGTTGGCGGGGGAGAGCGGCGACGCGGCGGTGCGGCCCGCGCATGGATCGGGCGCCGCGACGTTGAACGCGACCGGTGCCGAGCGTCCGCTCGGGCAGCCGCTGAAGAGCGCGTCGACGTACGCGACGAGCGCGCCGGTGGGGACGTCGGCCGTCAACGCGATCGCACCGTCGGTGGTGCCGACGTCCTGCGCGGCCGTGCCGTTGGCTTCGACCCAGACGCGGTAGCCGATCGCGCCCGGGACGGGGGTCCAGGCGAACGTGACGCTCGTGCCGACGGTGCTGCCGGCTGCGGGGGAGGTGAGTTGCGGACCGACGTTCGTGCACGCGCCGCCCTCGGCGACGCTGAACGTGCGCTGCTCGGAGACGAGCGGCGTGCAGTCACCCGTGAAGCGCGCCACGACGTACCAGCTGCTGTCGATGCTCGGCAGCGCTTCGACCAGCGAAGTGGTGTTGGTGGTGCCGGCGAGGAACGTGCCGTCCGCGGTGACGAGCCAGACTTCGTATTCGCTCGCGCCGGTGACCGCGCTCCAGGAGAATGCGACCGGCGAGAGCACCTCGGCGCCATTCGCCGGAGCGAGGAGCGCCGGGGGCACGGTGGAGCAGCCCGGTGTGCCGCCGAGGACGTTCGTCGCGGCGGAAGAACTGTTGTTGGCGAAGACCGGGTCGCTGGCGCTGCCCGCGTCGACGGTGGCGGTATTGGTGATGGTGCCGCCCTGCTGCGGCGCGGTGACGGTGATCGTGACGGCGCTGCTCGCGCCGGCGGCGAGGTTGCCGTTGCAGAAGACGCCGGCCGAGAACTCGCTGCAGCTCCACGGTCCGCCGTCGATGCTGACGAGCGTCGTGCCGAGTGGCAGCGCGTCGGTGATGGTGACGTCGGAGGCGTCGGACGGGCCGTGGTTCGTGACGGCGAGGGTGTACGTCAGGTTCGCGCCGGCATTCACGGTGGCAGGGGCGGTCTTCGCGATCGCGAGGTCGGCGGTGGACTGCGTGCCGCCGGTGATGGTGATGTTCTTGCTCGCGCTCGCGGCACAGCCGTCCTTCGTGACGCTGACCGTTAGCTTGGCGGTGCCGCTGCCGCCGACGGAGAACGTGACCGCGTTGGTGCCCTGGCCGGAGGTGATGGTGGCGTTCACGTCGCCCCAGACGTACGTCGCGCCCGGCTGGAGCGGAACGCTGGCGGCGAGGCCGCTCGCGTTTGCAGCGGGGGACGACGGGGCGGTGATGGTGGCGACCGGCTGCGGGGCGATCGGGATGACCACGTTGCCGGTGGTGACGCAGGCGCCCTTCGTGACCGTGACGTCGAGCGTGAGATTCCCGCTTCCGCCGGCTTTGAAGGTGATGGCGTCGAGGTTGGCGGCCGAGGTGATGGTGCCGTTGGTGATGGTCCAGGCGTACGTCGCGCCGGCCTGCGCGGCGACGGAGGCGCCCTGGCCCGCGGCGCCGGCGCAGAGGTTCGCCGGTGCGGCGATCGTGGCGACCGGGGTCGACGAGACGTTGACAGGATGCGAATCGCTGCCGGTGCAGCCGAAGCCGTTCGTCACCGTGACGCTGTAGCTGTCGTGGATTGCCGGCGCGACCGTGATGGTCTGCGTGGTGGCGCCGTTGGACCAGAGATACGACGCGAAGCCGGTGCCGGCGTCGAGCGTGACCGGCGTGCCGGCGCAGGTCGAGGTCGGGCCCTGGATGTCGACGCCGGGCGACCCATTCTGCGTCACGGTCACGGGCGCGGAGGTGGACGTGCAGCCGTTGGCCGCGGTGATCGTGACGCTGTACGAGCCGCTCAGGCCGGTCGTGATCGACTGGGTGGTTTCACCCGTCGACCAGAGCCAGGACGCGCCGGCGCTGGCGGTGAGGGTGACGTCGCCGCCGCTGCAGAACGTGGTCGGGCCGCCCGCGGTGATGCTGGCCGGCGGGGCGCTGTTGAACGTGATGCTGTGCGAGTCGCTGCCGCTGCAGCCGGCACCGGTCGTGACCGTGACGTTATAGGTGCCGGTGGTGGTGACGTCGATGGTCCGCGTGGTCGCGCCGGTGGACCAGAGGTAGCTGGTGAAGCCGGCGCCGGCGTCGAGGGTCACGCTGTCCGGCGTGCAGGCGGTGGTTGGACCGGCGATGACCGGCGTGAGCGTGCCGTTGATGGTGATGGCGTGCGAGTCGGTGGCGGTGCAGCCGCCGCCGTTGGTGACCGTGACGTTGTAGATGCCGCTGGTGGTGACGGTGATGGTCGGCGTGGTGGCGCCGGTGGACCAGAGGTAGGTCGCGAAGCCGGTGCCGGCATCGAGGACGGCGCTGTCGCACGCGCTCGACGGGCCGGTGATGGTCACCGGGGTGGTCGGGGTGATGGTGATGTTGTGCGTCGCGCTGCCGCTGCAGCCGTTGCTGGACGTGACCGTGACGCTGTAGGTGCCGGTGGACGTGACGGTGGTGGTGGGCGTGGTAGCGCCGTTGGACCAGAGGTACGACGCCCAGCCGGAGCCGGCGTCGAGCACCGCGCTGTCGCAGGCGCTGGCCGGGCCGAGGATGGTGATGTTGGGCGCCGCGGTGACGGTGACGCCGATCGACGCCGACGTGGCGGTGCAGCTGCCGTTCGAGGTCTGCACGTGGAAGCTGCCGTTCGTGCTGACGGTGATGGACTGCGTGGTCTCGCCGGTCGACCAGAGATACGCGTTGGCCGTGCTCGCGGTGAGGACGACGCTGCCGCCGTCGCAGAACGTGGTCGGCCCGCCCGGGGTGATGGTGTCGCCGGGCGTGGTGGTGATGCTGATGTTGTGCGTGTCGCTGCCGCTGCAGCCGTTCGCGTCGGTCACTGTGACGCTGTAGATGCCGGTGGTCGTGACGTTGATGGTCGGCGTGGTGGCGCCGGTGTTCCAGAGGTACGAGGCGAAGCCGGCGCCGGCGTTGAGCGTCGCGCTGTCGCAGGCGGTCGACGGGCCGGTGATGGTCGCGACCGGCAACGAATTGACGGTCACGCTCACGGGAGCCGAGGTCGCGCTGCAGCTGCCGTTCGTGGTCTGGACGCTGTAGCTGCCGGAGGCGGTGACGGTGATGGACGGCGTCGTCGCGCCGGTGGACCAGAGGTAGGAGGCGGCGGTGCTGGCGGTGAGGACGACGCTGCCGCCGGCGCAGAAGGTGGTCGGGCCGCTGGCGGTGACCGCGTTGCCCGGGATGTTGTCGATGGTGATGGCGTGGGAGTCGGTGGCCGTGCAGCCGTTTCCGTCGGTCACGGTCACGCCGTACGTGCCGCTGGACGAGACGATGATGGTGCGCGTGGTCTCGCCCGTGGTCCACATGTACGTCGCGAAGCCGGCCCCGGCGTCGAGGGTCGCGCTGGTGCAGGCATTGGACGGACCGGTAATGGTGACGGGCGTGGGCGTGTTGAGCGTGACGACGTGGGAGTCGTTGCCGGGGCAGCCGTTCGCGCCGGTGGCGGTGACCGTGTAGGTCGTGGTCCCGGTCGGGGTGACGGTGATGAAGCGGGTGTTGTCGCCGGTGGACCAGGCGTAGGAGACGAAGCCGGCGCCGGCGTCGAGAGTGACCGGCGTGGCGGGGCAGGTCGAGGCGGGGCCGGTGATCGTCACCAGCGGCGCGACGCAGCCGGCGGTCGCGGCGGGTGAGACTTCCGAGGTGCCGTCGCCGATCGTGGTGCAACCGCCGCTGGTGAACGAGGTGGCGGTGGCCACGACTTTGTCGCCCACGGCCACGCCGCCCGCCGCCACGGTCACGAGCACGTTGGTCAGGTTGTTGCCGGTAAAGCAGGCAGTGCCGAGGGAGGTTAGCGGCGCGCCGGTGGCGTCGGCTTCGAAGAGCTCGATGCGCATGCTGCCCGCGGCGGTGGCGCTGGAGTTGACGGAGAACGTGACGTCGAGGTTCGAGCCGTTCACGTTGGCCGTGGATATGAGCGGGTAGTTCTGGTTGCCGTTCGCGCCCGTGTCGGCGTCCCCCGCGTCCTGCACGTCCGCTCCGTCGCCGTCGAGGTCGATCGGGAGCGTGGCGTAGGCATGCATCGAGTTGCCGAGGATCGCGTTGCCGCTGCCCGCGCCCAGGATGCGCACGCCCGCGCCGCCGTTGTGGGAGATGTCGTTCCCTTCGCCCGCGCCGAGGCCGCCGATCAGGTTGCCCGACGAAGCGGTGAGGGTGATGGCGGCGTTGATGTTGCCGGCGGCGGTGGTGCCATCCGCGGCGACGCCGATCAGGTTCGACTGGATGGTGGTGTCGGTGACGCTCGAGCCGCCGAGGATGATGGCGGTGGCGTTGCCGGAGATCACATTGCCGGAGCCCGGCTGGCCGATGACCGTCCCTTCGGCATCGTCGCTGACCTCGATGCCGGCGACGTTGCCGAGCGTGGTCGTGCCGTTCTGGGCCACGCCGATGTAGTTGTTGAAAATCTCGTTGTTCAGGACCTTGTCGAGGGTGTTGGTCTCGACACGGCCGCGCGCCTCGTCGACCGAGACCAGGCTGCCGCCGGAGAGCAGGATGCCGGAGCCGGTGTTGCCGGAGATGACGTTCCGGTCGCCCGCGCTGTTGCCGCCGATGGTGTTGCTGCCGGCGTCCTGCATCAGGAAGATGCCTTTGCCGTTGCCGACGGCCGCGTTCCCCGTGGCGTTCGTGCCGATGTAGTTGCCGCGGATCGTGTTGCCGCTCGCGGAGCCGCTGAGCAGGATGCCGGTGGTGTTGCCGGAGATGACGTTGCGCGACGCGGCGACGTTGCCGCCGACCGTGTTGCCGTTGCCGTCGATGGAGATGCCAGTGCCGTTGGCTGCCGCGCCGGTGCCGGTGAGATTGGTGCCGATCCAGCAGTTCTGCACGATGTTGCCGTCGCTGGCGATCTTGATCGCGGCGCCGCCGAGGTTCTGCAGGATGAAGCCCTTGACGGTGGAGTTGCCGCCGGTGAGCTCGAAGGCGAGCGAGCCGGTGAAGAGCGCACCGTCGATGGCCAGGATGGGCGTGCCGGTGAAGCCGTCCTGCGTGTCGCCGTCGATGACCACCGGCACGGTGATGTTCGGGAGGCGCGACGTGAGCTGGAAGGTGTACGCACCCGCCGGGAGGATGTCGAAGGTGATGTTGCAGGGCGTGCCGCACGCGCCGCTGTTGGCCTGGTTGATCGCCTCGCGCAGGGAGCCGGCCCCGCTGTCCATGTTGTTCGTGACGATGACGCCCGTGGCCTGCGTGGCGAAGGTGAGCGACGCGCTGTTCGTACCGGTGAGCGAGTCGCCCGCGGTCGCGGCGGCGCTGATGACGACGCCGGCCTCGGCGATCGAG
Source organism: Thermoanaerobaculia bacterium (assembly GCA_035630815.1). Classification (GTDB taxonomy): domain Bacteria; phylum Acidobacteriota; class Thermoanaerobaculia; order Gp7-AA8; family Gp7-AA8; genus QHVT01. The sequence goes on along the minus strand of DASQJY010000025.1, from coordinate 212,255 downwards.
TAGGTGAGGGCGGAGAAGTTCGCGGTGGTGTTGCCGCTCGGGATCTGCAGCGTGAGCGTGCCGCCGAGCGTGCCGGTGCAGCCGCCGCAGCTGCCGGTGGAAAGCGTGATGTCGGTGTTGGCGACGACGTTGGACGGGTTGCCGTAGGGGTCAGTCGCGGTGACGGAGAGCGTGAACGGCGCGGTGGCGTAAAGCGTCTGGCCCGCGTTGACGTCGCTGACGTCGAGCGCCGTCGCCGCTCCGGGGGCCACCGTGATGTTGACCTGCGTGCCGGTGGTGGAGGTGCTCGGCTCGCTCGCATTCAGGGAGACCGATTCGTTGGTATAGAGGAGGACCGAGGTCGTTGCGACGCCGGCCGTGAACGTGAGCACGGTGTTGCTGCCGAACGCCTGCGCGACGTTGTTCTTGTCTTTCGCCGTGGGGGCGTTGCCGTTCGGGGAGGTGGTGGCGCCGGCGAAGACGAGGGTGTGGTCGCCGCTGTAGGAGGTGATGGGGTTGCCCAGACCGTCCTTCGCCGTGATGGTGATGCTCTCGGCCACGCCCGCGTCGGCGTTGCCGTCGGTCGCGATCTCGAGGTCGTACGAGGTGGTGACGCTGGCGGGTGCGCCGACCGTCCAGTCGCCGGTGAACGCCGCGACGCCGGTGGCGTTCGCGAGATGAATGGCAGGGGTGACGGTGGCCGTGGGCTGGGTCCACGAGCCGTTGTACCTCGCCAGGACGTAGCTCGCCTCGGTGCCATGGACCGCGGCGACCGGCCATTCGAAGGCGAGATCGACCGGGCCGGTCACGGTGCTGGGATGGATCGTCCAGTAGCTCTGGAGGATGTTTGCCTCGGCGCCGGTGTTGTCCGGCTGCGCGATGTCGTCGATGGAGATGTCGAGCTGGCCGGCGACTCCGATGGTCACCGCGACGGGGGAGTAGCCGAAGGTCGTGCCGAGAGGGTAGACCTTCGCGCCCGTGGTGCTGTGCGTGACGTCGAGCCGTCCGTCGATGTAGCCGTTGGTGCGGAGCACCTGGCCGCTCGTGACCTTGACCGCGTTCGTGCCGGTGACGACGGTGCCGTTGTCGAGCGTGAGGAAGCCGGAGACGTTGAGGTCGACGGAGGGGTTCAGGCTGCCGGACGCTTTGTTGACGGTGAGGTTGTGCAGGAGCGGCGGGGCGCTGCCGCCCCAGGTCTGGATGGCCGAGGTGCCGTCGACCGTGAACGTGCCGGTGCCGGCCATCATGGTGCCGCTGGTGGAGATCGGGCCCGCGGCGTTGACGCTGCCGCTGCTGAAGTTGAACGTCGAGCCGGAAGCGAGGGTGAAGTCGTCGGCCACGTCGAGGTTGCTCGAGACGAGGTCGAACGTGCCGCTGGTGAGGTCGAAGTCGACGGTGTCGACGTCGCCGATCAGGGAGATCGTTCCGCCGCTCTTCGCGATCTCGAGCCGGTGGAAGGTCCCCGCGATCGACTGTGCGGTCGAGCCGTCCATGACCACGCTCCCGCTGCCGGGAACGAACGTGGCGCCGCTGTCGGTCCAGTTGGCGCCGACGTTGATCGTGTACGTGCCGCCGAGGACGCTCACGCCGGAGAAGATGGCCAGGTTGCCGGAGAGATCGAGGTTGCCGGTGAGCGTCTTGACGCCGGTGCCGTCGAAGTCGAGGTCGTGGAAGGCGGTAGTGCCGGTGATGGTCTGGTTGCCGCCGTTGAATTGAACGACCGAGGTCCCGGCGGTGAAGGTGCCGCCGCTCTGCGTCCAGTTGCCGACCACCGGATACGCGAAGCCGGCTCCGTTGAACGTGGCCGTGCCGGTGAGCGTGAAGTCGCCGTCGACGGCGATGGCGTTGGCGGGGGTGACGTTCGCGGCGCCGCCGATCGTGAAGTCGCCGTTGGTCTCGATGAGCCCCGTCGGCATCGTCTTCAGGCCGGGCGTGATCCCGGGAGTGGTCAGGATGAGGTGGTGGTACGTGGTGCCGATGACCGTCTGACCGAGGCCGTTGTAGCTGACGGTGTTGCCGGCGGCCAGGGCGTTGAGCGTGCCGGAGGCCATCACGTTGCCGCCGACCGACAGCGAGGAGTTGGCGGCATTGATCCAGGTCGAGCTGGTGCCGATGAGGGAGTTCAGGATCTCGACGGTGCCGTTGTTCGTGACCGTCTCGGAGGTGTTGACCGTGAAGTTGCCGCCGAAGAGGAGGTCCGCGGCCGGGACGATCGCGCGCGTGCCGGAAATGACGTGCGCGTAGATCTCACCGCTCCCGAGGATCGAGCCCGCCGAGGTGCTGAGCGTGAGCGTGTCGCCGGTGCCGTTCAGGAAGCCGTTGACGGTCAGGTCGCCGGAGACCGTGAACGAGGTGCTGAGGTCGAAGTAGCTGTTGCCGTCGATGGTGAGCGTGACCGCGCTGCCGCCGTTCGAAGAGAGCGTCGCGTTCGTGTTCAGCCCGGTGATGTAAAGGTCGTTGTATGCGACGGCGCGGACGTTCTGGAACTGGCCGCCGTTGTAGGTGAACAACCCGGTGCCGGCGCTGAACGTGCCGGTGTTGTTGAAGTTCCCGGCCAGACGGAGCTCGCCGCCGGAAACCATGGTCAGGCCGCCGTCGCCGAGGAGCGAGCCGCCGACCGTGACGATGCCGGCGCCGCCGTCGAGCGTCACGCTGCCGGGCGCCTGCTGGTCGATGGTCAGGTCGCCGAGGATGGTGGTGTCCGACACCATCTGCTTGGTCTGGCTGCCGACGGAGCCGGTGTAGGCGACGAAGAGGTTCTGGTAGGTCGGCGCGGGGTTGATGTTCTGGCTGGCGTTCGCTCCGTAATAGATGGTGGTGGTCGAGGCGAGGCTGTACGACCCGAAGTTCGGCAGCGCCACGCCGAAGCCGGTGGTCGCGTCGCCCAGCTTGAGGATCGAGTTGCCGTTCATCTGCAGGGTCGACGTGCCGCCGGCGCTGAAGCTGTTCTTCACGAGGAAGGAGCCGGACTGCATGGCCAGCGTGCCGTCGACGGTGAAGGCGCCCGTGGCTTCGACGGGGCTCGCACCGGTGTTGGCCATGCCGAGGTTCTGGTAGGTGTAGTTGCCGATGGTCTGGCTGCCGGTGCCGTCGAACTTGATGGTGGAACCGGCGCCCGCGGTGTGGTTGATCAAAGTGCCGTCGGAGTCGAGCGAGCCTTTCAGCGCCAGCAGCCCGGTGCCGGTGAATTCGAGGCGGGTGTTGTTGGAGCTGAGGAGCCAGGAGAAGGTGAGGCTGTTGCCGGAGGCGCTGCCGGCGCCGATGCGCAGCGTGGCCATGCCGCCCGTAGACCCTTCGCTGACGTTGATGTTCCCGCCCACCACGAGCGTGCCGCTGGCGACGTCGAGAGTCGCGGGTCCGAGGGCGTCGGCATCGATGTCGACGTTGCCGACCACGGTCAGCTTCGCGCCCGGATTGATCTGCAGCGTCGCACCGAATGCGAGCGTGCCGAAGCTCACCGACGCGGCCGTGTCAGCGGTCGTCGTGACCGTGACCGTATGCGAGTCGTTGATCTGGACCGTGTCGCCGCTCCCGGGGACCGCGCCGAGCTGGTTCCAGGTACTGCCGTTGTTCCAGTCGCCGCTGCCGATGCTCTGGAAGGCAGCGGCGAACGAGGCAGGAGCGCCCAGCAGCGCGAGCACGAGCGACAGCACCACGGGACGGATCGATTTGACGAACGCCATGCATTCTCCTGGAGACGCAATCCGAGCAGACGAAGTGATCGCCCGCGCGCGAGAGATCGGATTAGTTCGGAACCCGAGAGATCTTACACTGTGAATAACAAAACGGGGCGAATGGGATTAGGCTGAAAGATACAGCCGCGTGCGGCTTGCGGCAGTGACGTGGTTCACAGTTTCGGAGGAAGTGGTCGTGGGTTTGGTGTCGGGTGTCAGGTGTCTGGGGTTTGCGGGCTTGCGGGAGCTGTCCCGATAGCCTGCAAGCCCCAGACACCTGACACCTGATACCCGACACCACTCCGCCACGGAGTTTCCTTTCCCCCCGCGATACCGTCTAACCCCCATGAGACTTCTCGCCGCGCTCGCCACACTTCTTCTTGCCACCGCAGCTCACGCTGTCTCGCCGATCACGTTCGCGGATCCCGACGGGCAGGAGCTGATCCTCGAGGAGCTCTCGGCCCGCACGGCCATCCACGGGATGCTTTCGCTGACGGAGCTGGAGCTGCGCTTCCGCAATCCGCGTGCGGCGCGGATCGAGGGGCGCTTCACCGCGACGCTGCCCGCCGACGCGGCGATCAGCCGTTTCGCGAAGGACGTCAACGGGCAGTTGATGGAAGGGGAGGTGGTGGAGCGGCTGCGCGCGAATCAGGTCTACGAGCAGTTCCTGCATCAGATGCGGGATCCGGCGCTGCTGGAGCAGGACCAGGGGAACCGCTTCTCCGCGCGCATCTTCCCGATCGAGCCGAACGCGCCGGTGCGGCTGATCCTGTCGTACACGCAGCTCCTGCCGATGCGCGACGGCGTCCGCACGTACACGCTACCGCTGCGCGGGCTGCCGAAGGTGAGCCGGTTCTCGTTCCGCGCCGTCACCTCGCCGCTGCCCGGCGAACGGAAGACAGGCGAGCTGACGACGAGCACCGCCGAGGTCACGACGCTCGATGAGCGCAACTGGACCCCCGACCGCGACATCGTCATGAACTGGCGCGCGATGGAATCGGGCGCGCGCATTCTCCGCGCCGGCGATTTCTACATCGCCTCGCTCCGTCCGAACGTACAGACAACTGACAACAGACAACCGGCAACGAATTGGCTGTTCTACATCGACACGTCGGCGTCGGCCGCCGAGGGAGCCGCACTGCGCATCCGAGCACTCGAATCGCTGCTGAATGGGCTCCCCTCGGGCGACACAGTGGAGCTGCTCGCGTTCGACAACGAGGTCGTGCCGCTCGCGAAGGGCACCGTTCGCGAAGTGGCGCGCACCATCGGCGACCGTCTCCGCGCGCGCCTTTTCCTCGGCGGCACCGACGTCGAGGCGATGCTGCGCGATCTCTCCTCCCGCATCGCGTCGCGTACCGCCGTGATCGTGAGCGATCTCGTCCCGACCCTCGGGCGCACCGCATCCAGCGACATCCAGTCGGCCGCGAACGCGTTGCCGCGCAACGCACGCGTGCACGCGCTGATCCTCGGCAGCCGCGAGGATGCGCCCGTCGCACGCGCGCTCACCGCCGGCCGCGGCAGGATCGTGCGGGTGCCGTTCACCGCCACTCCGGACGTCCGCGAGCTCCAGCGTCCCCTCGGCGCGGACGTCGACGTGAGCGACAGCGGCGCCGAATGGCTCTACCCGACGCGGGTGAACGACGTAGCCGCGGGCGATGAGGTGCTGATCCTCGGCAAGGTGCGCATCGGCGAGGAGATCCGCATCGCGTCCGGTGCCGCGACGCAGCAGCTCGATTCCGCGTTCGCGCCGTTGTTGGAGCGCGAGGCGTATCGCGCCTATCTCCAGTACCTCGCGGAGCGCGAGGCCTCGGAGCCCACCGAAGCCGTGCGCCGCGCGCTGGCGGCCGAGCAGGTGAAGATCAGCGTCGATCACCGCGTGGTCATCCCGCGCACGACGATGCTCGTGCTCGAGAACGAGTTCGAGTACCAGCGCTTCGGCCTCGCGCGCCACGCGCTCGCCGACATCCTGACCATCGATGCGGGCGGGATCACGAAAGTCGATCGGCAAATCATCGAGCGGCAGACCGCCTTCAGGCCAGGCCCGACTCCGCGCCTGGAAGCGATGCCGTCCGAGCGCGATGCCCCGAATGAATCACCCGCGCCACTGCGGGTCGAAGTCCCCGGCCCGGAGGAGTCCATTACCGTGACGGCGGCAGCGCCGGCGATCCCGGAAGCCCCGAAGGAAGCCGTCCAGGGGGCCGACCTTCTGTCGGAGGAGTTGCCAATCGGACGCACGGTCCCGCCGTCTCAGGCTCGGATCCAGCGCGAACGGAGTCGCCCCATCTCCGAGCCGAAACATGAGGTCCGGTGGACGCACGTGACGAAGCCGCCGCGCTCGCGCATCGCGGAGCTGGAGCGCGAGCTCCGCGACGACCCGGCGAACCGCGAGTTGTACAACCAGCTCGGCGAGACGCTGGCGGCGCTCGAGGAGTGGTCCGCTTTGCGGGCGCTGGCGATCCGCTGGCAGCCGTTCGATCCGGAGAACCCGCAGGTGTACGAGCTCCTCGGCATGGCGGCCCGCGATGACGCAGAAGCGGCGCGCGCATACGCGTCGCTGATCGAGCTCGGGCCGGCGAAGACGGAGCTGCTGCAGCGCGCCGGACTGCTGCTGTTGCGCGCGAACCGCGCGAAGCTGGCCGAGGCGCCGCTGCGGAAGGCGCTGGAAGCGCGTCCCGACCGCGCGAACGGATATCGCCATCTCGCGCTGCTGCTGTGGCAGGGCGGCCGCCACGAAGAAGCGGCGCGCGTGTTGGAGTCGGCGACGAAGCAACAGTTCCCGCAGTGGTATCGCGACGTGCAGCGCGTGATCCGCGAGGAGCTCGGCTTCATCTACCGCGCCTGGCAGAAAGCGGAGCCGTCCCGCAGGGACGAGATCGCGGAACGCGCCCGCCAGTACAACGTCGATCTCGCGCGCACCGACGCGCTGCGGATCACGCTCGTCTGGGAGACCGACGCGAACGACGTCGACCTGCACGTGGTCGAGCCGTCCGGCGAGGAGGTCTCGTACCGCAACGTCGAGTCGAAATCGGGCCTCCGCCTCTACGAGGACATCACGCAGGGCCTCGGACCGGAAGTCGTGCGCACCGGCAAACTCTCGCCCGGTACGTACCACGTCGGCGTCCGCTACTTCGCCGCCGGCCCGATGGGCATCAGCCGCGGCATCGTCCTGGTCATGCGCGGCGACGACCGCGTGGAAGTACACCCGTTCCGCCTCGCGATCGGCGGAGGGGACATCCGGTACGTGACGGCGGTGAAGGGGAAGTGAGGGTCAGGCCGGAGGCACGAACGCGTGCCCCCCGTGGTCCGGCCTGGTTTCCAGGTAATGGCGGACGTGGCGGACGAGGGCGGGGGTGGCGCGGCCGGCTTCGAAGGCTTCGTTGAGGAAAGCGAGGGCGGTCAGGGCGTGGCCGGTCATGCCGACCGAGGTGAAGCTTTCGACGATGGACGCGCAGAGCTCCGCTGCCTCGCGCGCTCCCGCGGAGGTTCCGGAGGCGAGCAGGGCCTCGGCGATGTCGAGCGTGACCAGCGCGGCGTCGCTGCGGAGGCCGAGCTGCTCGAACTCGCGGCGCGCTTCGCGCAGGCGTCCCAGTCCGTCCGGGATGTCGCCGTTGGCGATGCGCAGGGAGCCGATGCTCCAGCGCGTGCGGATGCGCTCCGTCTCCAAGCCGAGGGCTTCGTAGAGCGACAGCGCGCGCGCAAAGTAGACGTCGGCCGACTCCAGCTCGTGCAGGCGCAACTGGCAGTTGGCGACGTTCGCGTACAGGCGGGCCAGCGTCCCCGCGTCGCCGAGGCCCTTCGCCACGCGCACGAGGGAAACGAAGAGGTCGCGCGCGTCGCGGTATTGGTTCTGGTCGAACAGCACCGAGGCCTCGACGATCTTCGCGTGCACGTAGCGGTCGTCCTCTCCGAACTGCCGGAACACGCGCGCGCACTTGCGCACCAGCAGCAGCGCCTCGTCCCGGCGCTCGGTCTCGACGAAGATCACCGCGCGCAGGTAGTCGACCAGCGCCAATGAGAAGACGGCCACCGTGGACTGCGCGAACGCGCGCGCGGCGATGTCGGTCGCATCGAGCGCCTCGGGATAGCGGCCGAGATAGCGCAGGACGTTCGCGCGCTCCAGCCAGCTGCCGCCGCGCAGGTCGTACAGAAGCGAATCCGGATAGCGCCGCGGCGGCAGCAGGTCGGAGATCGCGATCGCCGCATCGGCCAGGACGAGGGCGTGCATCGGCTGGCGTTCCCTCAATGCGCGCGACTCCGCCCTGAGGCGGCGCACTACGCCCGCGGTGCGCATTTCGGGGCGCGCGGTCACGTTCGCGCGCCGGAACGAGGCTGGACTGGAGAGGAGCGGCGCGAGCAATTGCTCCGCGGCCGCCTCTTCCTGTTCGAGCAGCTCTGCCAGCACGCGCAGCTCCGGGGGAGACTCTTCCCCGCCCGCTTCCGCGACCGACCAGAGCTCGTTCGACGACAGCGTGGCCTCGAACGCGCGCAGCTCCTCGAGCCGCACGTTGCACGTGCGGCAGAACGCGAGATGCATCTCCAGATCCGAGCGTCCTTCGAAGGCCTCGGGATCGTCGAGATACTCCTGCAGCGCCAGCTCGTCGTAGTGGCCGCTCACCGTTTACCGTCCTTCAGCAGGTCGTCGTAAGCCTTGCGTACGCGCTTCCGCCCAGTATGGAGCAGTTGCATGACGTAGCCGGCAGTGGTGCCGAGGCGCGTGGCAATTTCCGCCGCCGAATATCCCTCGGCATAAAAGAGCCGCAGCGTCTCGCGGCATTTCGGGTCGATCTCGCTGAGCGCACGCTCCACTGTGACGCGGTCGACGATGCGTCCCTCCAGTCCGGGCGATTTCGGATCGACATAATCGCCGACATTCTCAGGCAACTGGCTCGTGCGCTGCGAGGTCCGCCGATAGCTGCGGCTCGCGTGGCAGACCGCGCCCACCAGCCAGCGCCGCGCGTCGCGGATATTGTCTTTATGGATCATGAACGACGAAAAAACATCGTGCACGATCGCCGCGGCATCAGGCGGCGGCAGGTTGAATTTCTTTTCCGCGATTTCCCGGAGCAATGCCGCGTGCTCCCTGTACGCGTCCTCGACGGCGACACTGAGCGCAGTCGGCCTGGAAGCCGGCGAGTCGTCGTCGCCTGTGGGAACCATGACGGCAGTATATGCGGTGCGGAGTTGTATGGAGTCGCATCTACAGGCATACATCGTCTCGACTCTGTGCACGCTCGCAGTAGACTTTGCGCATGACACTGCTGGCCGGTGACATCGGCGGAACGAAGACGCTCCTGCGCTGTATCGGCGAAAACGGTGCGACGATTATCGAGGAGCGCTACGAAAGCAGCGCATATGGGACGTTCGACGACCTGCTGCGCGAGTTTCTCGCCCGTGCCCCCGGCTCGATCGACGCGGCCTGCTTCGCCGTCGCCGGCCCGGTGCTCGGTGGCCGCGCCGAAGTCACGAACGTCGGCTGGACGATCGAGGAGGCGGCACTGCGGCGGGCGTTCCCGATCGGCCGCGTCTCATTGATCAATGACTTCTACGGCATCGCCCTCGGCGTGCCGCTCCTGACCGCGGGCGACCTGCTGTCGCTGCACGAGGGGAAGCGCGACCGCGACGCGCCGATCGGCATCCTCGGCGCCGGCACCGGCCTCGGCGAAGCGATCGTGACCCGCCACGGCGACCTGTATCACGTCCTTCCGTCCGAGGGGGGACATCAGGACTTCGCGCCACAGGATGAAGAGCAGGCGCGCCTCTTTCTTCATCTGCATAAGCAGCTCGGCCACGTGAGCTGGGAGCGCGTCGTCTCCGGCATGGGCCTGACCAGCATCCATACCTTCCTCGGCGGCGACGAGCTCTCGCCCGCCGAGATCGCGGAGCGCGCCGATGCCGGCGATCCCCGCGCGGAGCACGCCTTCGAGATCTTCGTCGACGCCTACGGCGCCGAGGCCGGCAACATGGCGTTGCGCGTCCTCGCCCGCGGCGGCATCTACCTCGCCGGCGGCATCGCCGCCAAGAATATCGACCGCTTCACCGACGGCCGCTTCGTCGAGGCCTTCCTCCGGAAGGGGCGTTTCCGCGACCTCGTCGAGACCATTCCGGTGGACCTGATCCTGAACGAGAACGTCGGGTTGATCGGGGCGGCGGAAGGAGCGCGGCGGGCTGCTCAGGAATCGCCGCTCCCCCCTCCCGGTTAGTGCGCGCGCATGGGACTTTCTGTAGGCATCGTCGGTCTTCCTAACGTCGGCAAATCCACCATCTTCAACGCGCTCACCGCGGCGGGCGCGCAGAGCGCGAACTATCCGTTCTGCACGATCGAGCCGAACGTCGGCATCGTGCCGGTCGTCGACCCGCGGCTGCAGAAGATCGCGGCCCTGGCGGCCAGCAAGCAGATCATCTTCACCGACCTGAAAGTCGTCGACATCGCCGGCCTGGTGCGTGGTGCGAGCAAAGGGGAGGGACTGGGGAACCAGTTCCTGGCGAACATCCGCGAGACCGATGCGATCCTGCATGTCGTCCGCTGCTTCGAAGATCCGAACGTCGTGCACGTCGAGGGGAGCGTCGACCCGGAGCGGGACATCGAGGTGATCGAGACCGAGTTGCTGCTGGCCGACCTCGACGCGCTGTCCAAACGCAACGACCGCGTCGGCCGTCTCGCCCGCGTGGGGCAGAAGGAGTACATCGCCCAGGCGGAGGCTCTGACGAAAGCGATCGCGGCCGTGGAGAAGGGGACGCCGCTGCGCGCAATCGAGTTCAGCGACGCGGAGAAAGCGGCGCTCGCGGAGCTGAACCTCATCACCATGAAACCGGTGCTCTACGTCGCCAACGTCGCCGAGGGCGACCTCGGCACCGAGACGCCGATGCTGCAGAAGGTGCGCAAGCAGGCAGCGGAGAAGCGGGGAGAGGTGGTCGTGATCTCCGGCGAGATCGAAGCGCAGATCTCCCAGCTGCCGCAGGAAGACCGCGGCGAGTTCCTCAAGGACATGGGCCTCGAGGAGCCGGGGCTGAATGCCCTCATCCGCGCGGCATACTCGTTGCTCGGGCTGGAGACGTTCTTCACCGCCGGCCCGAAAGAGGCGCGGGCGTGGACGATCCATCGCGGATCGAAAGCGCCGCAGGCGGCCGGAGAGATTCACTCCGACTTCGAGAGAGGCTTCATTCGCGCCGAGACGATCGGCTACGACGACTATCTGGCGTACGCCGGCGAGCAGGGCGCGAAAGCGGCAGGGAAGATGCGAAGCGAGGGGAAGGAATACGAGGTACAGGACGGAGACGTGATCCTGTTCCGCTTCAACGTCTGAACGTGCAATTCACACTGACCTCCGATCAGGGGCTCCCCATCCGCGGCGATCTCGACGTCCCCGATCGCCCGCGTGCGCTCGTGGTGGTAGTGCATGGGTTCAAGGGATTCAAGGACTGGGGCTTCTTCCCCTGGGTCGCGCAACGCTTCACGCAGCACCGCCTCGCGGTCTGCCGCTTCAACATGTCGCGCTCCGGCATCGGCGACGATCCGGAGTCGTTCGACCGCCTCGATCTCTTCGAGGACGACACCTACTCCACGCAGCTGGCCGACCTGCGACGCGTCGCCGAATACGCGCGGCAGCAGGTCCCGAACGTCCCGCTGTTCCTCTTCGGCCATTCCCGCGGAGGAGGCGTCGCCCTCCTCGGCGCCGCCGCCGTCCCCTCACTGCGCGGCGTCGCGGCCTGGGCCCCGATCTCCCGCTGCGACCGCTGGGACGAGACCACAAAGCGCGACTGGCGCTCCCGCGGCTTCCTCGAGCAGCTCAACACCCGCACGAAACAGGTGATGCGCATGTCGCCCGCCATCCTCGACGACTACGAGGCCGACCCTTCGCGTTTCGACATCGTCGCCGCCGCGCGGTCGCTGACCGTCCCGCTCCTCGTCGTCCACGGCGCCCGCGACGAAAGCGTCCCCGTCGACGAAGGCCGCCTGCTCGCCTCCTCGAACGCCGACGCGTCACTGCTCGTGATCGACCGAGCCGGCCATACGTTCAACGCGATCCACCCGCTGGTGCACGTGCCGTTCGAGCTCACGCTGGCCGCGGAGGCGACGGCGCATTTCATCTACGCGCACGCGTAGGGTCTTATGGAGTGCGGTGACCGCAGTCACCGCTTTAACTCGCTACGGAATGGCAGGAGTTCCTTGCGGGATCGGCGGCTACGCCGCAGGAAAAGCGGTGACTGCGGGAGGGTGTGTCAAAACCCAAATTCGCGAAATTCAAGTGGGCGAAACGCTGCGTTACATGATGTTTTTTACACTCGCAGTGGTCAATGCCATCAATTTACGCCGGCTTATTCACCCTGCAGTGGATGCGCGAACCACGTGCCAATAGTTTTGAGACAGCCTCCTGCGGTCACCGCACTCCAAACTCATGGCGCGCGTGCGGGTGCTATCGCCGGTGCCGCCAGTAGTTCGGCCGCCTGCTCTGATGCGCCACCGCGGTGATGAACACATGATCCTCACGGACACGGTAGAGGATTGTGTAGGGGAAGCGATCCAGCACAAACCGGTGCTCGCCGCGGTGACCGGACGGATACCTGAGAGGGGTTTGCAGAACACGTTCGATTGCGCCTGAAATCTCCAGCGCGAACGCCTGTGCGGCGACTTCGCTGCGCGCCGTACCAATCCCGCGCCTCGGTCAGCTCCTCGTCCGCTTCCGGATGGAATCGGAGCGCTTTCATTTATCGATGACGGAAGAGTTTCGCCCTGACCTCTTCCCATGGGATCGTTTCCACGGCTCCGGATTCGATCTCGCGCCACCGGCGCTCAGCTTCCTCCGCCCAGAGCTCCTCGACATCCGGTTCCGCGGGCGGTTCGAGGCTTTTGATCAGCAACCCTGCGAGCGTGGCGCGTTCGCTGTCGGGCAGGTCGAAAGCTTCTCGGAAAACGTCTTTCAGGTCGCGAGCCATGGTCACATTCTAACTCTCTACACTCCCCCCGCCACCCGGTCCGCCAGCGTCGCCAGCGCCTGGCTCATGGCGGCGACGATGCTCTCGCTTTCCTTCGACTGCAGCGGCACGGTGATGCGCTCGTGTTTGGTCAATTCGCCGATGGTCCAGCGGGCGTCGAGGACGAAGACGTTGTCGGGGCCGGAGGCGAGGTCTTCGAAGACGACGGAGAGGGAGCGCATGGCGGCGGGTTTGGGTTGGCCGGGGAGGACGACCATTCCCTCGGGCAAGCGGTTCGCGAGGTCGAAGGCGAGGGTGTGGATGACCATCTCTTCGAGCGGGGAGGCCCACTGGTGCGTGCCGCGCACTTCGAGGCGGTGATCGGCGCCGCGGGCGACGATCTCGCGGCGGTCGAGGCCGGGCGGGAGCTCGATGGCGTCGATGCCGATGGGGACGCCGCCCATGGTGCCGCGGGCGGCGGTGGTCTCGATCGTTTCGAGCGAATAGAACTGGCTCTTCGCACGGGAGAAGAAGCCGCAGCCGCTCAGCAGCACGCATACGACCAGCAGTGTGGTCCGGCGCATCATCATTCGCGTCTCCCTCGGATCAGCGATTCGGGATTTTCACTCAGGTAGTTGGCCAGCGTCCGCACCGCTTCCGCGGCACGCGTCAGCTCACGGATCAGCTCCGCCACGTCGTAGTTCTGCTTCTGCGAGGTGCCGAGCAACTGCTCCGCTCTCTTCGCGGCCGCTTCCGCTGAGGCGGCGGCATTGGTCAGGCTCCTCACGATCGGCTCGATGCTCTGCGACGCCGACGTAGCCGTGGAATCGATCGTCTTCGCCGCCGATTCCGCCGATTCCGCTGCGTTGCGGATGCTGCTCACGATCGGGTCGGCGTTGCGCTCGGCGGTCGCAGCGACCCGCTCGATCGCAGCGAGCGATGAGTTGAGCCGCTGCAGGCTCTGGTCGAGCCGCGGGTCGCTCATCAGCGCATCGAGCTTCTGCGCCGAGCTGCGCATGTGACCCGCGATCTCGCGCAGCGGCAGGCTGCGGATGGTCTCTGCGACGCCGGTGAGCGACGCCATCGCTCCCGCCAGACCGTTGCTGTCCGCCGCGGCCGGGATGATCGGCGGATCGGTCGTCGTGACCAGTTGCCCGGTGCCGGCCGCGGCGACGTTCTCGAGCGACACCGCGCTCGCACCGGGAAGCACGAGACTCGTCGCCAGCGTGGCGCGCATGCCTTTGTTGATGAGGCGCGACAAGGCGGCGTTCATGTTGCCGCGCACTTCGTCGCGGGTCATCCCCTCGCTGACCGGCATCTCCAGCAGGCGGGGATCGATCTCGATCGTGACCGGGGTCTCCAGCGTGGCCGTCTGCGGCAGGTAGCGCAGGCGGACGTCGCGCACGCGGCCGACCTGTACGCCTTTCATCTGCACCGGCGTTCCCGGTTTCAATCCTCCGATGGGGCCGGGGAAGTAGGTGAGGTAGGTGAGATGCGGGCCGTCCGAGGCGGCGATGGCGGCGCCGCGCGACTCGTAGAGCTGGAAGCGCGACAGGTCCGCGGCCGGCTTTCCGGCCAGTACGTCCGGTGTGTAGAACGCGAGCGGGGCATTCAGCAGGGACGAGAGCGACGCATCGCCCATCGACACGCCGCCGCCGCCGAGCGAGAACGAGAGGCCGCCCGCGCGCCAGAAGCGCGTCGTCTCCTTCACGTGATGCGCGAACCGCTGCACCACGAACACGTGCACGGCGGTCGTGCCGGTCTTCTCATTGTGCTCGGCGCCGAGGACGCGTCCGACGCGGATGCCCTCGAACTGCACCGGCGTCCCGGCCACGATCGAGCCGACGTTCGGCCCTTCGAGGATGAACGTCTTTCCCGCCTCCGGCGTCGCGAGCACGGGCGGGTACTCCTGCCCGACGAACTCGCGCGTGTCTTCCCCCTCTTCTCCGCCGGGCGAGATGCCGACGTAGGTGCCGGAAAGGATGCTGCCGAGGCCTCCTCCCTGGATGTCCGGCTCGACGATCCAGAAGCGCGTTCCTTTCTTCAGCACATGGTTCATCGAGGCATCCATGGTGATGCGCACCAGGACGGCCTTGAGCTCTTCATCCACGGTGATTTTCTGCACGGTGCCGACCTTGGCGCCGCGGAAACGCACCGGGCTGTATCGATCGAGGCCGCGCGCCTCGGCGAAGCGCACCGTGATGTCGCCGCCGCCGAAGAATCCGTAACGCACCACCAGGTATCCGACGAAGAAGATGGCGATCACCGGGATCACCCAGATCCAGGGGTTCCACTTCGCCACCTGCACGCGCGCCTCGGGCGGCGTCTCTTTCCGGCGGTCTTCGACGTCGTCGTACTCGCTCATCGCACCTCTCCCGCTGTCTTCCACATGAGTCGCGGCTCGAACAGCCGCACGGCGAGCATCAGCAGCGCGATCAGCAGGAAAAGCGGAGTCGCGCCGGGGCCAGCCACGATGTCATCGAGGCCGCGGAAATCGACGATCGGGGCGGCGATCGCGGCGATGAACGGGATGATCATCGGCCACCGCACGAGCCGGTGCAGCATCCTGTAGACCCGCGTCCGCAGCACCAGTCCACGCCTGCTCGGAAAGCGCACGCGCGCCAGCAGCCACGTCAGCCCGACGACCTCCAGAAACGGGATCGCCACGCCGGCGATGAGGATCACGACGCCGATCTGCCAGTAGCCGCGGTCCGCGAGGAGCTGCACCGTGCCGATCACCGTGTGCTCGAGCACCCCGGTGAGCTGGTCGTTCACCATCACGGAGGCGGCATAGGCCGGAAGGCAGAGCGGGATGGCTGCCGCGACCGCTCCGATGGCGGGAGCGAAGCGCGGAATGACGTCGCGGTCGAGCCTCGAGCCGCAGCGCGGACAGGGATCGTGCGTCCGCCGGTCCGTCACCACCAGCTCGCAGACATCGCAGGATACGGAGTGCCGCGTCTCCCCGGAGGCGTGATCGGGAAGGATCGCGTTCCAGACGGTGCGGCGGTCGAGAGCGCGGTCGCCGACGAGGGCGAGGATTGCGACCGCCGCGTAACACCACGCGCCGACCCGGATCTGGACGTCAGCCGGAACCGAAGCGCGGTAATAGGCGACGATCCCGGCGATCAGGACCACGTCGGTCATGCTCCAGATGCGCAGCTCCTCGCTCCAGCGGAAGAGCCGCCCGCGCTGCCAGACGTTGAAGCCGAAGCGGATCGAGCTGAGCACGATCACGAGGAACAGCGCCCGGATGGCCGGAAAGAGAAAGGCGAAGAAGAGAAAGCCGAACGCGAAGGGGAACCACACTTCGCTGTAGATGACCGGGACGCTGGAGACGAGCCTGCTTTCCTCGAAGACGAGGTTCCGGATGGTCGAGTCCATGAGGGGGAGAAAGACGGCCGGGGGGAGGAGCACGAACACCGCGGCGGCGCAGGCGAGGGTGACGTCGATGCCGGTGTGGGTACGGCGGTCGAGCAGCCGGTCGCAGCGATAGCACGCGGCTTTTGCACCGCTGGGGAGGTCAGGGATGGTTTGCGTGCTGCCGCAGTCCGCGCAGGTAATCGTCATCTGACAAATCGCGCCCGTTGCAAGAGAGGTTCCCAACCGCCGAGGTCGGATGAGCGCTCTGTCGGAAGGGGGTCCTTCGCTTCCCCCTTCCACCCGCCCTCGCTCAGGATGACAGGCGGGGCAACCGGCCCTCGGCCCTCCTCCTCTAAGGCGTACAATGGCGACGGGTCTTACCAATCACTTTTGGGATCACATCAATGGAGCTCATAGGGCGCCGTTTCGGGCATATCCGCGTCACTGAAGTCGTCGGTCAGGGCGGAATGGGGGACGTGTATGGAGGGTACGACGAGAAGCTCGAGCGCAGAGTCGCGCTGAAGGTCCTGAACTCGGACCAGCGGCTCGACGACGAGGCGCGCGAGCGGCTGCTGCGCGAGGCGCGGGCCCTCTCCCGGCTCGAGCATCCCAACATCTGCCGCATTCACGACTACATCGAGACCGGCGACGTCGACCTGCTGGTCCTGGAGTACATCGACGGCCGGACGCTCCACGACGCCCTCGGCGAGAAGATGCCCCGGAGCGAGAAGCTGCGCATCGCCGTTGCCATCGCGGAAGTGCTGGTCACGGCACACCGCGCGGGCATCGTCCATCGCGATCTCAAGCCCGAGAACGTCATGCTCACGCGCACGGCCGAGGTCAAGGTGCTCGACTTCGGACTCGCACGCTGGCTGACGCGTGCCCGGGGGAAGTCCAGCGACCGGCTTTCACCCGCGCGCCTCGCCGTGCGCAATACGCCGATGCCCGAGCACACGAGCCCGATGACGGAGACGATGATCCTGCCGCCGGACGATTCGCACGCGGCATCTTCGACCGGCGGGCGGCGGCAGTTCCTGGCGACGGCGGTCGGCATTACCCTCGGCACACCGCTCTTCATGAGTCCCGAGCAGGCGCGCGGTGAGACGCTCACCCCCGCGAGCGACATGTTCTCGTTCGGCCTTCTGCTGCAGACGCTCTTCACCGGCGAGGATCCTCATCCGATGGGGCTCACCGCGCGCGAAGTGCTCCTCCGCGTTGCGAGAGGGGAGACGCTGCCGGTGAAGGGGGCGCCCGGCGATGTCACGGCGCTCATCAACCGTCTGAAGCAGTTCGCCCCGGCGGACCGGCCCACGGCGGTCGAAGGGCTGGAGCGCCTGCGGCTCCTCGAACAGAAGCCGCAACGCATCGCCCGCCGCGCGATCGCGGCAACGCTGGCGCTGATCGCCGCGATCGGAGCGTGGCGCTACACCGTCGACCTGAAGGCGGAGCGGGCGATCGCCGTGGAAGCCAGGGCGGAGGCAGACGCCCGCCGGGCACAGGCGGATGACCTGATCAACTTCATGCTCGGGGATCTGCGCAAGAAGCTCGAGCCGGTCGGAAAGCTCGACATCATGGACGACGTCGCGGAGCGCGCGCTCGCCTACAGCGGCACGTCGCGCCCGGAGTCGCTCTCCGGCTCGGAGCTCGTGCAGAACGCGAACGCGCTCCATCAACTCGCGCAGGTTCGCATCGCGCAGGGGAAGCTCAATGAGGGGTTCAACAGTGCCAATCACGCGCTGTTGCTGGCTTCCGAGGCGGCGAAACGGAAGGATGCGGGAGCGGAAGAGCAGATGTCGCTCGCGATGAGCCACTTCTGGGTCGGCAACATCCGGCGCCTGCGCGGCGAGTATCCGGAAGCGCTGCAGCAGATGCAGCGGTACCGCGATCTCATGGTGAAGCTGGCCGTCGCGCATCCGCACAATGACGAGTACCAGGTGGAGCGGGCCTACGGACACAGTGCGGTGGCGAGCATCCTCGAAGCGCAGGGCGATCTCGCCGGCGCACTGCGCGAACATGCGCCTGCCCTGGCGGTGAACCGCGCCCGCCTCGCGGCCGATCCCTCGAGCACCGCCAAACAGCTCGAGCTGGCGTACACGCTCAACAAGACCGGCAACGTGATGCAGAGCCTCGGGCGCCTCGAAGAGGCGGAGCAGCATTTCGAGCAGGAGCACGCCATCTACGCGCGCCTCGTGGCGGCCGATCCACGGCAGCGCAAATGGCAGGACCGCCTCGCGAACAGCCACAGCTATCTCGCCTCGGTCTTCGAATTGACCGGCAACACGGTCGAGGCGACCAAGCATCGCCGCGCCGAGATGATGATCTACGGCCAGTTGCACGCCCACGACGCGATGAACGCCGACTGGACGCGCAATTACGCGCTGGCGATGATGCGTGTGGCGGACCTGCTTCGCTGGAACGGCGACCTCCGCGCGGCCATGCCGCTTTTCGAGCGCAGCGAGACGCTTCTCGGCAGCCTCGTGGCGTCCGACGTCACCCGGCCGACCTGGCGGCGCGATCAGGCGGTCGTGCAGATCGCGCGCGCACGGGCGTTCCTCGCCGCCGGCTCGACGGCGCAGGCGGGACGTCTCGCGCGCACGGCCGAGGCGACGTTGCAGCAACTCTCGCTCAGCGACCCGGTCAACCGCCGGTCGCTGGCCGATGCGCAATTGATGGCGGGTGAGGTACACGCCGCCT
Source organism: Thermoanaerobaculia bacterium (assembly GCA_035630815.1). GTDB lineage: Bacteria > Acidobacteriota > Thermoanaerobaculia > Gp7-AA8 > Gp7-AA8 > QHVT01. Next base: position 193,635 of record DASQJY010000025.1, on the reverse strand, counting down.
CGGGCGAAGCTGCGTTGGCGGCGGAAGCGTGGTCCCGCTCCCTCGCCACGATCGAGGCGCTGGGAGAGCGCACCACCGAGCCTCGCATTCTCGACGTCTGGAGCCGCGCGCTCATGCGCGCGCGCGGCCCGGACGCCGCGGGAAAAGTACTGGCGCGGCTCCACTCATATGGGTACGCCCATCGCGATCTGGAAGCTTTGGCTGTGCGCGTCCGAGGTGGACGCGGCTGAAAAGGAGAGAAGAAAATGGCAGACCCCATTCTTGGTCAGGTGACCATCACCTATAACGGGCCGAACGACGTAACGCTCACTCCGCCCATCGGGCAGATCAATCGGGACGTACAGACGATCACCTGGGAGCTCGTCGACGCGTCGGGGCTCAACGCGAAGTTCAAGGTGCCTGGAGGCATCACCTTCCCCTGGCCGCCGCCCTCGCCGCCACCGCCCTACTCCAAGTGGACGGGAACGACTCCGGTCGGCGACGAAACGACGTATTCAGCGGATGCCAATGACCAGATTCCGCACGGGCAGCCGCGGAAGTTCTACGCGTACGACATCCACATCATGCGCGACAGCACGCGTGGGGCGGAGGGACCGCAGGTGGAGGACGTGATCAGCGCGCACGACGCGCTGGCGCGGAGGCGCATCGAGCAGACGATCGATCCGCCGGTCGAGAACCAGCCGCTCCCTTAGTCGCTGCCTTCGTCGCCACCCGCCAGATGTTTCCCGCGGTTTCCCGGCAGCTCGTTGTGCTGCCGGGAACCGCCACGGCGGCGTCGCCGGCGTCGGCCGGTGCCGCCCTCAGCGGTTGCGCCCATCGGCGCGGCGTCGTCTTCCGTATCGTCGAATGGCTCGTCGGGCACCGGCGGCTTCGGTACCGGAGGCGCCTTTGGCGGCAAGGCCTTCGGCTCAGGAGTCTTCGTGCCGCGCTCGCGCTCGTTGAGTTTTTCCTCGTCGAGGAGCCACACCCACTGCGTTGCCTTGGCCGGTTCCGCGGCCGCGGGTGCTGCTGCCGGAGCGTCACGGCGCGGCTCGCGCGGCGGGCGTTCGGTGCGCTCCGGGCGCGGGGGACGCTCCGGCCGCTCGGTGCGTTCCGGACGGCGCTCGGTTGTCTGTGGAAGCAGCTGGCGATTGCGCGCCGGCGACTCGAGCCGCTTCACGCGCACGAGCACGTCCTCGCTCAGCCTCCGGTTCACCGCGATGAGATCCGCGAGCAGCGCGATCAGCCACGTGTGGAAGCCGGTGATCAGGAACACCGCGGCGAGGATCAGCGACTGGATGTGACCGCCTCGGTCGCCTTGGAGGAAGTACCAGAGGAAGCGCGCGCCGAGGATCGTGCCGAGGAAGACCAGCACCGCGCCGATGGCGAAGAACGTCTTCAGGGGACGGTAGAGAGCATAGATGCGGAAGATCGTGGCGATCGACTTGCGCAGGTACGTCCCCATCCCGCTGTAAAGGCGCGAGGGACGTGTCGGCGCGTTCGTGCGCACGGCGACACTCTGCACGCCGAGGTTGCGGTTGCCCGCCTGGATCACCGTTTCGAGCGTGTAGGTGAAGGGGTTGAAGACGTTGATCTGCATCGCGGCGTCGCGCGTGAACGCGCGGAAGCCGCTCGTCACGTCGGAGACCTGGAGGCCGGAGGCGAGGCCTACGGTCCAGCTTCCGAGCCGCTGCAGGGCGCGCTTCATCCCGGACATGTGCGGCGACTTCGCCACTTCGCGGTCGCCGATCACCACTTCCGCGGTGCCGCGGAGGATCGGATTGACGAGGCGGACGATGTCGGCCGCGTTGTACTGGTTGTCGGCGTCGGTGTTGACGATGATGTCCGCGCCGAGGCGGAGGGCGGCGTCGATGCCGGCCACGAACGCGGAGGAGAGGCCGCGGTGCGATTTGAGCTGGAGGATGTGGTTCGCTCCCGCCTTGCGCGCCGCCTCGACGGTCTTGTCGGATGAGCCGTCGTCGATGACCAGGGTTTCGATCGAGCTGATGCCGTCGATCTTCTTCGGGAGATCGCGCAACGCCTGCGCGATCGTCGCCTCCTCATTGAAGGCGGGGATCTGGATGATCAGTTTCATAAGTTCGTCTGTGTCGGGAATTGAGGATTGAGGATTGAGGATTGAGGATTGAGTTGCCGAACCCATCCTCAATCCTCAATCCTTCATCCTCAATCCCGAAGGTGTCGGTGATCATGCCGGTCGAACGGGTCGGCGGTGATGCAGAGCGCGCGGTCGCGTCCATTCTGGGACAGGATGCGCCGTTTCCGTTCGAGCTGATCGTGGTCTCCGCCGTGCCGCTGTCGCTGGGCGGCGAGACCCGCGTAACGAACGTCGTCGAGACGAATCGTAATCCCGCAACCCGAAGAAATCGAGCAGTTTCCGTGGCGCGGGGGGAGTTACTGGCCTTTATCGACGACGATGCGGCCGCCGATCCGCGCTGGCTGGCGACCGCCGTTGCCTATCTGGATGCCCATCCGGACGTGCTCGCAATCGGCGGCCCGGACCCCGCTCCGCCGGACTCGACGATTCCCGAATTGATCTCCGACACGCTCCTGGCGACGCGCTTCATCGGCAGCGGCGTGGCCTGTCACGAGAACCGCCGCGGCGTGTTCGATTTACGGCACGCGACCGACATCGCGCTGGTGAACCTCTTCGTCCGCCGGTCGGCGTTTACCGGGTTCGACGAAGCGATCGGCTACATCGGCGAGGACACCGGCCTCATCGACGGGCTCCTGCAGCGCGGCCGGGTGGTCTATCACGACGGAGTGCGCGTCTTTCACCGGCGGCGCGCGTTTCCCGGGCCGTATCTCCGCCAGCGGTGGCGCTATCGCGTGAAGACGGGACAGATGTTCGCGGGCGGCTCCCGCGCGCATCGCGGCAACCCGAAGATCCTCGCGTTCGTGGTGGCAGGGTTCTTCGGCCTGTTGCTCGCTCCGATCTTCGCCCTGCCGTACGCGCTGCTGACGCTCGCCCTCGGGATCCCCGCCACGCGTTTGCCCATGCGCTGGTGGCCCGCCATCCCGTTCGCCTTTGCGGCACACCACGCGACCTACTGGTTCGGGATCGTCACCGGGATGCTGACGTCGCGAAACGTGTGATGCGCATCACACGGGTCCGGAAGTAAGGCATGTGTGCTGCACTGGCTCCTGGCCATGAGCCTCGATATGGACTCGACCCTCATCCGGCGCGGCCTGCAGGCGACGACGATCAGCGAGATGACGCGCTTCGTCTCCACGATGGAAGAGCGTCCTCTCGACAAGCTCCTGGTCGACCTCCCCGGATTCGCGTTGCTCTCCGAGACGAAGTTCAGCCTGGCCCGCGCCGTCCTCCGCCGCCGGGTCCGCGACCTGGACGAGGTGGACCGCCAGCAGTTGCGCGTCTTCGCCCTCGAGATCGCATCCGAAACCGAGCCGGAGGTCGCGGAGCGGATTCGAACGCTCTTTTGAGCTCAAGCCCCCGGAATCGTTACACTTCCCCTGCGGTTGCTGACCGCAGACGATGAAGTTCTCCGACAAAGCGCAGTATCTCCGTTACCTGGTCGACAAGCGCGGCATGCAGCCGGTCTACCTGATCCTCGGCCTGACCTACGACTGCAACTCCTTCTGCCGCACCTGTTTCAACTGGGAGCAGCTGCGGAAGAACAAGGAGCACGAGCTGTCGTTCGACGAGATCAAGAAGACGCTCTCGTCCATGGGCGACCTCCTCTTCATCGTCATGAGCGGCGGCGAGCCGTTCCTTCGCCGCGACCTGCCGGACATCTGCGAGTTCCTGTCGACGAACAACAACGTCAAGCAGATCACCATCCCGACCGGCGCGATCACGAGCGACCTCATCGCACGGCAGGTCGAGACGACTCTCCAGCGCTGCCCGAACACGCAGATCGTGGTGAACCTCTCGATCGATCACATCGGCGAGAAGCACGACTGGATCCGCGGCGTCCCCGGCAACTATGAGAAGGCAAAGAAGACCTACGCGCGCCTGATGCCGCTCCGCCAGCAGTATTCGAACCTGACGGTGAACGTGCACACGTGCCTCTGCACCTACAACGCCGAGGAACTGGACGTGTTGTTCGAAGGCGTCCGCCGCGACTTCCCGGAAGTCTCGTTCCACTCGTTCGAGATGCTGCGCGGCGACCAGCCGGACAAGAACATCCAGCCGATCACCACCGAGCGCTATCGCGAGCTCCTCCCGAAGCTGGAGAGCTACTGGGACGGCTACCGGAACTACGACGGCTTCCTGAAGTTCGTGAAGGTGTATTCGCGCCGCATGGAGCTGGCGGTGCTCGAGCAGGAGACGCAGGTGCGCCCGTGCCACGCGGGACGCGTCTCGGGCGTGCTCGACGCGCGCGGCGAGGTGCGGATGTGCGAGCTGCGCGATCCGGTCGGCAACGTGCGCGACGCGAACTACGACTGGAACAAGCTCTGGTTCTCGCCGGCCGCCGACGAGCAGCGCCGCTCCATCCGCGCCAAGGAGTGCCACTGCACGCACTCCTGCTTCATGTCGTCCTCGCTCGTGTTCGACTGGCGGACGTGGGGCGCGTACCTGCAGTCGACGGTCGTGAACTTCCTGTCGGCGGCGTGAAGACTCTCATCATCGGGCCGGTCTTTCCTTACCGCGCCGGTATCGCGTACTGCACGAGCCGCCTCGCGCAGGAGCTGGACGCGGACGTGATCTCGTTCAAACGCCAGTTCCCGAGGATGTTCTATCCCGGCGGGAGCGACGTCGATGAGACGCTGCCGCGCTTCGAGCGAGCGCGTTTCCTGCTCGACATCGTCAATCCGCTGACGTGGCTCCGCACGGCGCTCCTGCTGCGCCGCGAGCGTCCGGACGCTGTGATCTTCGTCTGGTGGGTGTGGGTGTGGGCGCTGCCGTATCTGACGTTGCTGCTCCTCCTGCCGAGGTCGACGCGCGTGATCCTGCAGTGCCACAACATCGGCGACAAGGAGCCGGCGGCGTGGAAGCGCTTCCTGACGAATCGCGTGCTGTGGCGTGGGGATGTGCTGGTAGTGCACGCGAAGACCGAGGCGGAGGATGCGGCGCGGCGGACGTCGCGCCCGATCGTGACCACCTTCCTGCCGGTGCACGAGCTGGGCGGCGCCATCCCGTCTCGTGATGAAGCGCGCCGCAAGCTCGGTCTGAAGGGCAACGTCGCGCTGTTCTTCGGCCACGTCCGTCCTTTCAAGGGACTCGACATCGCCCTGCGCGCCTGGCGTCTCCTGACGACCGACGTCACCCTGGTCGTGGCCGGGGAGGCGTGGTGGAAAGGGGAGGCCGAGTACCGCGAGCTGGCGAAAGGTCTGGCCAACGTCCGCCTCGACTTTCGCTTCATCCCGGACGCCGAGATCGCGACGTACTTTGCGGCCGCGGACGTCGTCCTCGCCCCGTACCGCATCGAAGCCCAGAGCGGCGTCGCCCTGACCGCCTTCCACTTCGCCCGCCCCGTCATCGCCACCGACGTGGGCGGACTGCCGGAGATCATCGAAGAAGGGCAGAACGGAATGCTCGTGCCCCCCGAGAACCCTGCGGCGCTGGCGAAGGCGGTGGATGCGTTCTTTGCGCGCGGCGATCGTGAAGCGATGGAGCGACGGGCGGAGGCTGCGGCCCGTAAGTACTCGTGGGCGGAGTACGGCGACCTGTTCGGCCGTGTTATGGAGTGCGGTAACGCCAGTTACCGCTTTGACTGATTCTGTTCGTGCCCTGCGCAAAGAGCGTCCGCCCGGCAGTGCGGTTTTCGCGCAACGCACGAACAGAACCAGCCAAAGCGGTAACTGGCGTTACCGCACTCCATATCGTTTGCTGCCCTCGGCAGCATGGGGAAGGCGGAATAGGTTGCGGCTGTCTGCACTTTCGGAACGCGAATGAAGTTTTCCCCTTCCCGGATCAAAGTCGGGCTCGAGCTCACCTCCAAGTGCAATCTCCGCTGCGGGATGTGTCCGCTGCCGGTGTTGCGCCGTCCGTACGAGGACATGGAGTGGCATCTCGTCGAGAAGGCGGAGCGGGAGATCCACGGCCTGGGGCTGAAGCTCAAGTGGCTGCACGAGATGGGGGAACCGCTTCTCTACTCGCGGATCGATGACGCGATCCGCCTCTTCCCCGAGGCCAGCCTGTCGACGAACGGGCTCGTGCTGACGCCGGAGATCGGGGCGAAGCTGCTCGCGACTCCGCTGAAACGCATCCGCATCTGCGTCGACTCGATCAACCCGAAGGTCTATCCGCAGCTCCGCACCGGCGGCGATTTCGACAAGCTGGTCGACCTGACGCGGAAGTTCCTCGTGCAGGCGAAGGGCGCGCCGTTGCGCATCGAGATCCAGAAGATGCGCTCGCGCCTGACGCTGGAAGAGACGACCGACGACTTCAAGCGCGTCTTCGACCTCAAGCAGTTCAGGAACGCGCGCGTGATCGAGAAGACCTGCGAGGCGCTCGACGTGAACGAGGAGACCGACCTGCACGGCAAGTTCTACGGTTGCGTGCAGGGGGCGTTCTTCACCTGGGTGGTGGTCTTCGCCGACGGCCGGGTCACGCACTGCTGCTACGACGCGCACGGCGACCAGGTCATGGGCGATCTCAAGACCCAGTCGCTGCAGGAGATCATCGACGGCGACCGGATGGCCATGATGCAGGATGCCTTCAACCGTCGCGACTTCACGAACCTCCCGCGCTGCGGCGAGTGCTTCAAGCACGGCGGCGAGTCGCATGCGTTCAACGACGTGCTGACCCGCGTGCAGAACCTCCCGAACGCCGCGAAGGACGCGGTGCGGAAGGTCATCGACCTGCGGTATCGATGACCATCGTCCTCAACATCGTTCTCGGCCTGATCCCCACCCTCGTCCTCGGCGCGAGCATCGCCGCCGGGATCGAGGACGACGCCGGCCATCGCCGCGTGTTCCTGCTGATCTACGGCCTCTGGGCATTTACGCTCGCAGGCTGGAACTGGCTGGAGTCGGCACACGTCGCCTGGGTCGTGCTGTGGGCGATTTTCGGTGCCGGTGCGCTGATCCTCTGGTTGATTCGCAGACGCTGAAGGTCCATTCTCGGGCCATGAAAAGACAGCTCATTGCGGTGCTGCTCGCAGCCGCGGTCGCGATGCCCGTGCTCGCGCGCGAGGGATTCGGATTCGCGAAGAAATCCGTGCAGGTGGCGCGCACGATTCCTCCGTCGACGAATGCCGGCGCTCGGCGGGTCAGAGTGAACGTGACGAGCGATCGCAGCGATGCGCGCGATGACGCGAAGACGCTGAATCGCTACATCGGCGACGCCATCCTCGCCGGCGCCGGAACGCTGGCGGACTCCGGGAAGCCGGAGGTCACGATCGACGTAGCGCTCGATCGCGTGGAATCGCACGAGTCCTACGACACCGAGACCGAATACGTGCGCCAGCAGACCGGCACGAAGCGCAAGTGGAACGAGAAGAAGCAGAAATACGAGGACGAGCCGATCTACAGCAACGTCCCGGTGCAGAAGACCTACAAGGTGCTGACCGCGAGCGTGAACGGCGTATTCGACATCGCCGCGCGCAATGACGATGTGGCGTCGGGCGCGATCGACCAGCAGTTCCGCGAAAAGTACGGCGACGGCGAGGATTCGCGCACGCCCTCCGAAGTCGAAGACGACCTGCTGCGCAAAGCCGCGGCCGCGATCGTCGCGCATCTCGTGCCGACGCAGGACACGGTGAGCGTGCTCCTCCCGCGCTCCACGTTCGAGAAATTCATCCCGCTCGCCGAGAGCGGCTCCTGGGATCGCTACCTCGCGGCTGTCGAAGGCGTGCCGGCCAATCGCAATCCGCAGGACGAGGCATACCGGCAGTACGCGATCGGGATCGCGAAGGAAGCGCTCGCCTATCAAACGGCCGACCGCAAACAGGCGCTCGAGCTGCTGACGCGCGCACGGGCGCATCTGGAGCTCGCGATCAGCTCGAACGGAAGCGAGGAGCTGTTCCGCAAGGGGTATACGAGTCTGTTGTCGTCAGGATCGATCGGCGTACCGACCTCGCGGCTGAACGACTCCGTCGCGCGTTACGAGAAGTGGACTTCCGGCGGCAGCGTGCGAGTCGCATCGCGCGAGCCGGAGCCGGACTACGAGCCGGAACCGGAGCCGCGGGATGACATGGGCAACGACACCGTGATCGAGCTCGCGAAAGCCGGTCTCTCGGACGAGAACATCAAGCTGGCCATCGACGACGCGGAACGCACGGACTTTGATGTCTCGCCGGCCGGGTTGATCGCGCTCGCCAAGGGCGGCGTGAGCAAGGGCATCATCGCCCACATGCAGAAGAAGTCGAAGAAGCGTTGAAGCGGTGCACCGGCGTCCATCCGATGGACGCCGACCGCACCGCCCTCACATCCTGATCGAGCGCCAGCGCGTCCGCAAATCCGCCGAGCTCCTTGCGCGCTTCTTCGAGCGGCACGTTTTTTCCGGGGAAGACATCCGCGGCGCGCAGCACCTCGGCGACGGCGTGAAAGAGCCCTCGCGATCCCGTTTCGACGACGAGGCGATAGAGCTCCGCCACGTCGTCGCGGTGCACGAGCGGCCAGCGGTTGCTGCCGTCGCCGATCGTGATCGGATGCTCGAACAGGTACGCCCCTTCCGCGCCCCAGATCATCCCCGGCCGGATGACCGCACCGCCGGCCTTCAGCGCGGCTTGCTCATGTTCCGCGCGCGGCCCGGATGCAGGGGAGGACTCGTCGCCATGCACGACGTTGCCGAGGAGGAAGAGCGTGGAGGTGTAGATGAGATTCGGACCGGCAACGGCGTCGACGAAGATGCGGTCGACGTCGATCCGGTCCGCACCCCCTTCGACGCCCGCATGCACGATCGCGTCGGCTGCGCGTGCGGCATCGCGATAGGTAGCGGGATCACGCAGATCGCCGTGATGCGGCTCGATCCCGTAGCTCAGCACCCGAGCGGCACTCGTGCTCGAACGGACCAGCGCCGTCACGTCATGACGCGCCCGGATCAGCGTTGCGGCGATACCCGAGCCGAGAAAACCGGTCGCGCCGGTGAGGAAGATGTGCATCAGGCAAGTTTAGTTTGGAGTGCGGTGACCGCAGTCACCGCTTTCACTCCCGAGAGCCAAAGCTCGTGCGAGCCGGAGGAAAAGCGGTGACTGCGGTCACCGCACTCCAAATTGTGGCGAGTCTTAGTATCGGCTTAGCGGTTCGGGCGGTGAAGATGCGCACGAACTTGTTGCCAGGAGATCGTCTTGATGCGCCCGGCCCGGTAGTCAGCCATGCGGCGCTCGATCTCTTTCGCCCACGCCTCGGTGATTGAGTCGTCCGACCGCTCGGACGCTTTCTCGTACAGATCACGGACGTTCGGGCTCATGTCGTCTATTTTAGCTCCGGCAACCGACAACAATCAGCGGAACGAGATCGGAATGTCGTCCATCGTCAGCACGCCCGGTCTGGCCTGCATGATGCGGGGGATGGAGTTGACGACCATGGCGGCGGTGGCGCGGTCGCCGTGGACGCCGTCCTTGATCGTCATCTCGACGTCCGGGACGCCGCGCACGATCACCTTGTCGGCGGCGACGTCCTCGGCGCCGACGTACATGCGTAGCTCGAGCGAGACGTTGATGCGGCCCTTTCCGTAGATGGTCTGGTGCACGCCGGCGACCTGGCCGGGGGCGACGGTCAGGTATTTCGTCGTGACCTCGCGCTCGGCGACGATCGGCTCGATCGTCTCCTCGGAGACGCTGTCGAACTCCACTCCCAGGCCGTTGCCGACCATCATGAGCGACTCCTCGAGCCCCATGTGCTTGATGCGGCCCGCGGCGACGGCGGCGCGGAATTCGTCCGTGGTCATGCCGGCGCCGACCTTGCGCTGGAGCGGCTCGCGGCGGGTGGAGGCGTTCTGGATGCGGATGATCTCGACCGACTTCACTTCCTGGCAGACGGAGGTGATGGTGAGCGGGAGCTTGTCCATCACGAAGCCGGGATTGACGCCGGTGCCGAGGAGGGCGACGTTCGCGGCGCGGGCGACTTTCTGCAGGCGCTCGCGGATCTCGGTATCGAGCGGGAACGAGAGCTCCTCGCACGTCGAGACGACGTGGCAGCCGCGCGAGAGCAGCGAGTCGAGCTGGCCGGCGACTTCGCGCAGGCGGGAGCCGGTGGAGTGGCAGACCACGTCGGGCTTCCCCTCCAGCTCCGCGGTCACGAGGACGCCGAGCTTGCGATCGAGGCCGATCACTTCGCCGAGGTCCTTACCGATCTTTTCCGGATCGATGTCGATCGCGCCGACGACGCGAATCCACGACTTGGTCAGCAGCAGGCGCGCGATCTCCGCGCCGATCGGACCGATGCCGTATTGAGCGACTGTAATGGGTTGCAGGTGATTCATGGCGGCGCATTCTAAGCGAACAGTTTCGGCTCGCCCGTCTCCGCCTCGTCTTCCTCGTCGAGAAAGTTCGAGACTCCGACGCCCACCAGCCTGAAGCGCGCGCCTTCCGGGAAGTCGAAGCGCTCCAGCAGCGACACCGCCACGCGGGCCACATCGTCGCCGCTGGCCGGCAGTTCGGGGGGGCTTTGCTGGCGCGTGGCGGTCTTGAAATCGGGCGTGCGCAACTTCACCGTCACCGTGCGGCCGCGCATCGAGCGCTGCTCGAGCGACTCCCACAGCTTGTGCGCCTGCTCGCGGATCCACCCCGCCGCTTCCTCGCGCGTGATGTCGGTGGCGAACGTGTTCTCGCTCGACCACGACTTCCGCTTGCGCGACGGCTCGACCGGGCTCTCGTCGATGCCGCGCGCGAGCTCCCACAAGCGCGTGCCCCACTTGCCGAAGCGCGCGATGAGCTCCTGCTGCTCGAACCGGTACAGGTCGCCCACCGTCTGGATGTTCATCTCCAGCAGCAGCGCCTCGGTGGCCTTGCCGACGCCCGGGATCTTGCGCACCGGCAGGCCGACCAGGAAGCGCTCCACCTGATGCGGCCTGATGACGAAGCAGCCGTCCGGCTTGCGCCAGTCGGAGGCGATCTTGGCCAGGAACTTGTTCGGCGCGACGCCGGCGGAGGCGGTGAGGTGCGTCTCCTCGCGGATCTCGCCGCGGATCTTCTCCGCCGTCTCGGTGGCGGTGGGGATGCCGGTCAGCTCGTGCGTGACGTCGAGGTAGGCTTCATCGAGCGAGAGCGGCTCCACCAGCGGAGTGTGCCGCTCGAAGATCTCCCGGATCTGTCTCGACACCTCCCGGTACCGGTCAAAGTCCGGCACCCGCCACACTCCCTCGGGGCAGAGGCGCTTCGCGCGCGAGGCGGGCATCGCGGAGTGCACGCCGAACTTGCGCGCCTCGTACGACGCCGCGCAGACCACCGAGCGCTCGCCGGCCCAGCCGACGATGACCGGCCGTCCCTTCAGGGACGGATCGTCGCGCTGCTCGACCGACGCGTAGAAAGCGTCCATGTCGATATGGAGGATCTTGCGCACATGGTGCATTCTGCACGGGATGCTGAACGTCAGTACCCCTGCCTTCCTGGTCGACCGCGCCACGGTGGCCCGCAACTGCGACTCGATGCGCGAGAAGGCGCGCCTGTCCGGCGTGGCCTTCCGGCCGCACGTCAAGACCCATAAGACCGTTGAAATCGGGCGGATGCAGCACGGCGGCTCGACCGGACCGATCACGGTTTCGACGCTCGCGGAAGCAGAAGCGTTCGCGGCGGACGGCGCGCGGGATATTACGTACGCGATGCCGATCGCGCCCGAAAAACTACACAGAGTAGCGTCGCTCGCGGCGCGGATCGAGCGGCTGAGCGTCCTGGTCGACTCCGACCACGCCTTCCGCGCGATCGAAGAGTTCGCGAGCGGGCAGGGGGTGACGTTCGACGTCTTCCTGAAGGTCGATTGCGGCTATCACCGGGCCGGCGTCGATCCCGGCAGTCCGGACAGCGTGAGGCTGGCCATGGCGCTGGCCCGCTCGGAGTCGGTGCGCTTTCAGGGCCTGCTCACGCACGCCGGGCATTCGTACCACGCGCGCGACGTCGAGGAGATCCGCCGCGTGGCGGCGGAGGAGTCGGCGTGCCTGAGCCGCTTCCGCGCGTTACTGGCCGGCGAAGGCCTGGCCGAGACGCGCCGCAGCGTCGGCTCGACGCCGACGGCGGCGGTCGTGGAGCGCTTCAGCGAATGCGACGAAGTGCGTCCCGGCAACTACGTTTTCTACGACGCGTTCCAGGCGACGCTCGGCTCGTGCAGATTGGAGGATGTGGCGGTGTCGGTGCTGACCACGGTGGTCGGCTCGTATCCCGAGCGCAACACGCTCATCGTCGACGCCGGCGCTCTGGCGCTGTCGAAGGACACGGGACCGGAGCACATCATCCCGCGCTTCGGCTACGGCCTCGTTTGCGATCTCGACCTCCGCCCCCTCCCACTGCGCATCGAGGCGCTGTCACAGGAGCACGGCAAGATCACGTCGGAAACACACGTCACGATGCCGGTCGGCACCCGCCTGCGCATCCTCCCGAACCACTCCTGCCTCACCGCCGCGATGTTCGACGTTTACCAGATCGTCGATCGCGGGAAGATCGTCGATCAGTGGCGGCCGGTGCGGGGGTGGTAACGCGCCTTCGGCGGGTGTCAGGTGTCTGGGGCTTTTCGCCTGGACGCGACTTGCAGAGCGGTGCAACATGGCGTCCAGGCGAAACACCCCAGATACCTGACACCCGACACCTGACACCATGTATCTAACCGACGGCCCAGCAAACGCCAACCACACCTACATCCTCGCCCACGGTGCCGGTGCGCCGATGACGTCGCCGATGCTCACCACCATTGCGCAGACGCTGGCGGGGGGCGGTATCCGGGTGGTCCGCTTCGAGTTCCCCTATATGGAGAAGAAGAAGAAAGGTCCGCCCGACCGGCAGCCGGTCCTCCTCGACACCTGGCGCCGCGTCATCGACGAGCAGGGCGGCGGTCCGGCGGTCTTCATCGGCGGCACGTCGATGGGAGGGCGGATGGCGAGCATGATCGCGGACGAGGTGGGGGCGCGGGCGCTGGTCTGCTTTTCGTATCCGTGGCATCCGCCGGGGAAGCCGGAGCAGCCGCGCACGGCGCACCTGGAGCGGTTACGCACCCCCGCCTTGATCCTCCAGGGAACGCGCGATCCGTTCGGTTCACCGGAGGAGGTGGCTTCGTATAAACTGTCGCCTTCGATCCGCGTCTCATGGCTCGAAGGGGGCGATCACTCGCTCCGGAGGCGTGTTTCTGAGGCCGCGGAGCTCGCGCGAGCATTTATTGTCAGCGTTTGACGCATTTCCTCCTTCCCGTGGCTCTACCTTTGCTGATAGAGTTACTTCCAGACATGCGTCCGCACGTATTGGTCGTCGAAGACGACTTCGCCACCCGGGAGGCACTCCGGAAGATTCTGGAGTCCGAGGGCTGCACCGTCGACCTGGCCATCGACGGGGAGAAGGCCGTCGGCTGCCTGGCGCGAAAGAGCTTCGACGTGGTGGTGCTCGACCTTGCGCTGCCGAAGCTGAGCGGCACCGACGTGATGGAGTACATCGCCAGCACGAATCCGGCGCAGCTCGCGGCGATCGTGGTGGTGACCGGGCTCGAGGTGCAGGAGATCCGAAAGCTCTTCCCGGCGGTCCGCGAGACGCTCTCGAAACCGGTCATGCCGACCAAGCTCGTCGCCTCCGTGCGCCGCTGCCTCGGCGCCACGGCGCACCCGAACGGGCTGTCAGGCATTTCCGTCGCATAAGCCCGCTGCGGTAGTTTCGCACCGGCGCGCATGCGACCTCTCACATCCTCTGTTTCCCGCGAGGAGCTCAGCGAGCTCCTGAACGTCCCGCTGGACGTCGTCGACGCCCTGCTCGACAGCGGCCGGGTGCTCTGCCACGTACGTGGAGGAGAGCCGCGCGTTCCGCTGGCGCAGCTCGAGGAGTTCTTCCGCGACGCGCTGCTGCGGCTCTACCAGGCCGAATCGCAGGGCGTGCCGGTCGAAGCGCCGCCCGCGCGCTCGCCCCGGCCCGAGCGTGAGCCGGACTCCGAGCCCATGGGCGAACCTGTATCGGAGCCCGAACCGGAAGCGGAACCGGAGCCCCGGCCAGCCGTGGAGGTCTCCGCGCCGATCTTCGCCTCTCCGGCGCCGGAGCCGAAACCGCAGCCGCAGCACGACGAGCCGGAGCAGCGCATCGCCACGCGCTTCGTGCCGCTGCGCCAGCTCGGCGGGATCTTCGGCGACGTGAAGTTCGTGGTCATGCAGCTCTCCGCGACCGGTCTCCGCATCCGCCACAACGAGCCGCTCATGCCGGGCGACGAGGCCAAGCTGTCGTTCGCGCTCATGCGTCCGGCGCGGTCGGTGGTCGTACGCGCGCGCGTCGTCTGGACGAGCCTCGCCAAGTCGGGGACGGAGCGCTTCTCGATCAGCGGCCTGCGCATCACCGAGCATCAGGACCGCGTGGCCGCCGCCATCGACGGCATGCGCTCGACGAACGAGCTCCAGCCCGAGCGCCGCGGCAGCCTGCGCCGCGCGACCGACACGATGTCGGTGATCAGCGGCATCTCCGACGAAGAGATGGCCCTGGTCACCGCCGCGGTGCAGAAGTTCGCCGGCGATCCCGTCGAAGCGAGCCGCTGGTACTCGCGCGCGCGCTTCGCCCTCTCCGACGAGACCGTCCGCCGCGCCGCCCCCCAGCGCCCCCGCGACCGCGAGGAAGTCCTCGGCATCTGGGAGTACCTCGACCGCCAGGTCGACATCGGCAAGATCGCCGGAGTAGTGAGCTGGATGCGCTCGGCGGGAGCGGCGGGGGGGACGGGGCCGCGGGTGACGTAAAAGGTGTCGGGTATCGGGTGTCAGGTGTCTGGGGTTTGCAGGCTTACGATCAACGTCCCGTAAGCCTGCACGCCCCAGACACCTGACACCCGACACCATCACGCGACGAGGTTGGCGAAACCTCAAATGCGGCTTAAGGAACGCTACAACGGCTCCACCGTCGCTCCGATGATGAAGCCGCTGAAGTTCGTGTTGTGGCGGATGGCGTCGACCGAGAAGCTGGGGAGGGTCTCGATGCGGCTCAGCGTGCGATACAGCTTCTGGTAGGCGATGCTCTGCGACTCGACGGCCGCGGCCGTCAGCGGCACGGCCAGGCCGTAACGCTCCGCGTCCACCTCGTCCAACCGGATCGGACGCCGCACTTCCTCGGAAAGCGGGTCCCATTCGCCGACCAGGATCACGGGCGCGCTGCCGCCCTGGGAGAACGACTCGCAGACCACGAGGTCGGCGGCGCCGGCTTCGCCGTCGAACTCCGGCGATTGCTTGAACGTCGACGCGGCGGTGCGGTTGCGCTCCTGCTGCAGGAGCTGCAGCAGCGGTTTCGGGTCGTCGATGAGCGAGACCTCCGTCTCTTCGGCCATCACCGACACCACTTCCGCGATGTCCTGCATGCCGATGCCTTTCAGGGAGACCGAGCCGAGCAGGCGGATGCCGAGATAACCCAACTGCTCGCCGGAGGCGGGAAAGCCGAGGTAGACGTTCCAGGGCGTCCGCAGCCGGTAGATCTTCTGGTTGTCCTCGAGGAGCTCCGTCGACAGTTGCCGCAGGAAGGGGATCGAGGCGACGATCCCTTCGTTGACCAGGTGGCCGTTCTCGTTGACGTACGCGTAGAACTCCCGCTGCTGCTGCGTCACGTCGCCGGTGTCGACACTGCGCGAGAGCGGCGCGAAGAAGCGGTACACCTCGTTCTGGTCGTAGCCGTGGGCCAGGAGGAGATGCTGGATGTCCTCCAGCTCTTTGGTGGTCTTGCCGGTGGTGAGGCGCGAGAGCTCGACGATGCCGGGGCCGTAGAACTCCATGATCTGGGTGCCGTCGGCCGAGACCTGCATCGGGAGGAGGCGGTAGTAGCCGTAGTTGAGTGCGATGCGCATCCCTTTGTTGAACGCGAACCCCTTCGCGCGGGCGCTGGAGTAGAAGCGCTGCACCGCGATCGCCGCCTGGACGGTCCTGGTGGCGCGGCGCGAGGTGTAGAAGGCGCCGTCGCCGAGGAACTTCTCGAACGTCAGCGCGTGGTGGCGGGTGATGTCGGCCAGCTCGCGCTGGAAGTCGAGCATCTGGCGGTACGAGCTCTGTTCCTCCCCTTTGCCGCCGCGCGCGATCTCGCCGAGAGTCTCGGTGAAGGAGGTGATGTCGTACACCAGGCCGTAGCGGTAGACGATCGGCTCGACCACGCCGCGCCGGCCGAAGTTCATCGGACGGATGGCCCGCGAGTAGACCGCGCCGCTCGAATCATCGGCGACGTTTTCCCCTTCCGGCGACGTCTTCATCCAGAGGATGCCGCGCCGCAGCGACTGCACGACGAAGAACTCGAGCAGCTTGCGCGAGGTGGTGTCGATCACCGAGAGCTCGGCCGGCGCCTTGAACGCGGGATGCTCCGCCAGCAGCTGCCAGATGCGCTGGTCGAGGAGCGTGACCACGTGCGGCGCCGACGATTCCGGATACCCGAGGAGCGTGATGGCGCGGCGGAGGATGCGGTCGCCGGACAGGAGCTCCGTGGCCATCTTCCGCAGCACCTCGAACGAGCTCTTGAACGAGTTGAAGTCCCGCCGCAGGTAGCCCTGAAAGTACGCCCGCAGCTCGCGCAGGTCGGGGCTGATGAACTCTTCGCACGCCACGAGCGGGTTCTCGAACATCAGCTCCACGAACCCGGAGACGCGGACCGACTCTCGCATCGCGTTCACCCATTTACTGTGCAGCGCGTACTTCAGGCGGTCGGCTTCGTCGCGGCTGAGGCCGGCCTTGATGGCGTTGCGCGCGAAGAGGGAGAACTGCCGCGAGAGCTGCTGTGTGTGCAGCAGCCAGAACACCGATTCGTAGTCCGCCAGGACGCTCGACTCCGCGGCGTTGCGCGCCAGCTTCACGGCCTGCTCGCGGTAGGCGTTGAGGAGGTCGCGAGCCCGCGTGGTCTCGCGCGCCTGTCCTTCGACCTGCTCGGCCGCCCATTTCTCGAACTTCGACTCGAGCTCGTCGAGCGCGGGCGATTTCGTGACCGGGAAGCCGTAGCCTTTCGGCTCGAGCTCGTCGAGGAGGAAAATTTTTGCCGGCACGGGGAGCAGGTCGGCCGAGGAGCCGACGGCGTCGTTGAGAAAGTGCCGCAGGTCGATGTTGCGCCTGAACGGGAAGGCGTCCTGCTTCTGCCGTAGGAAGTGGATGAGATTCTCGTGCACCGCGAGCGCGACAGTGCGGTTCTCGTGCCTTTTGTGACCCCGGTCACCAAGTCGGCAACAAAATTGAATGGAGCCGCTTTCGGCAGTACGGGTCGACTTCAGCCGTTCCCTAAAATTCGAGACAGTCCGGAGGCTTCATCGTGCGTAGATCATTCGGCGTCCTGCTGCTCCTTGCAGTAGCGGCATTTTCCGCGCGGGCCGCGGCAACGCCGGAAGCTCTGTTCGATCTCGGAATGCGTGCGTTCCGGGCCGGCGATTACGCCTCGGCGATGGTCGACCTGCGCGCGGCGTCCGAGGGATTTGCCGCCGGCACCGGCCGCGCGGAGTCGTACGAGACCGCGCTGGTCTACCTGGCCCTGGCGCAGTTCCGGGCCGGGCGGGAGGATGAATCGCGCGACACGATCCTGCGGCTGGTGGAGGCGGAGCGGGTCACGCCGGTCTTCGCCACGTTGCCGCTCGATACGGACGCCGCCGACTTTGCGGCACTGGTGGCGGCGCTCGTCCCCGACTCCGGCCTGCCACGGAATCCGCAGATCGTGACGGAGGATCAGTCGGCCCCGCTGCCTGCCGTCCGTCCCGCGGCACCGGCAATCGAGGCGGCGACGGACGTGCGGGTCGAGGAGATCCAGCGGGAGACGGATCGCCGGATCGCGGAGATTCAGGCAGAAGCGGACCGGCGCATCGCCGAGATCCAGGCCGATGCCGACCGGCGCATCGCCGCGGCACAGGCGGCCGCAAACGAGCGGGTGGCCGCGGCGCAGGCCGCTGCGAACGAGCGCGTGGCGTCCGCGGAACGGCAGGCGGAGCGCGAAGCCGATGCCCGCATCGCGGAGATGGAGCCGCGCATGCCTGGGATCGTTCCTTCGGGGCCGGTCGTCGTCCCCGAACAGCTCGAGGCGCGGGTCGAGACGCAGGCGCCGCTGCCCACGCCCGCTCCCAGCCGCAGCGCCTCGCTCAGCGGCAGCGAAGCGCTCACGGCGCTGCGGCAGGCAAACGACTTTGTGACGGCGGGGGAGCACGCGGCGGCGCACGAGCTGTACGTCCGTCTGGCCGGCGATCGCAACGTGACGCGCGAAGTGCTCGCGGAGTCGGCGGTCGGGCTGTACCGCATCGCCTCGTATGACGAATCGGTCGCGGCGTTCCGGCGCATGGACGTGTTCGCGCGCGGCGAGGAAGACCTCCGTTACTACTTCGCGGTCGCGCTCTACGAAACGGGCGCTTACCGCGAGGCGCAGAAAGAGCTTTCGTGCGCGCTGCCGTTCATCCAGGTGACGGACGACGTGGCGCGGTACCGGTTGAAGATCGAGCAGTCAGCGGCAGTGAACATCGCGAGGAATTTCTAACCACGGCATTACCCCGACCAATGACGGAACAGACCCGGCGCAACGTCTTTCGATACGGTATCGCCATCGACCTGGTGATCCTGGCTGCAGGCGTAGGACTGCTTTTCCCCGCCAGCGCGGGACTTCTCCTGGGGACCTTCGCGGTCGCTACCGCCCTTTCGGTGTGGCGCGGAGGATGGCAGGGGGGACTGCTGGCAGGCTTCCTCTCCCTCGCCGCGCTGGCGCTGATCTTCCCGGAGGTGATCCGCCCCGTGCACCTGGCGACGTTCATCGCCCTCGGCGCGGCCGGCAGTGTCGCGGTGGCCATGGCCACGAGGCAGCGCACGATCGCCCCCGCGTTCCAGCCGGCCGCGATCGCGGCCGCGGCAGCGCCGATCGCCGTGCCCAATCCGGCGCCGATGCCGCAGCCTCAGGTGGCGCCCGCCCAGCGAAGCGCGCTGGCCGACGTGGTGCTGCTGCGGCAGAACGACGAACAGGAAGCGCCCACGCCGCTGGAGCCGGTGCGCAACCACAAGAAGAACGGGAAGAAGCGGAAGCAGGACGAGGAGCGTGTCCGGCGCGAGGCGGAAGCACGCCAGCGCGCCGATGCCGATCGTGAGCTTCGCGAACGGCAGGCGCGGCTCGCGAAGGAGCGGGAAGAGGCGCAGCGCGCCGCCGCCGCGGCGGAAGAGGAACGGAAACGCATCGCCCGCGAGCTGGAAGCGCAGCTCGCACGGGAACGGGAAGAAGCGCAGCGCATCGAAGCCGAGCGCGTCGCCGCCGAGGAAGCGCGCCTGCGGGCCGAGGAGGAGCGCGCGCGGATCGCACGCGAGCTGGAAGAGCAACTGGCGCGCGAAAGGGAAGAAGCGCAACGGGCCGAAGCAGCACGCATTGCCGCCGAAGAGGAACGTGCGCGGATCGCCCGCGAGCTCGAAGAACAGCTCGCGCGCGAGCGCGAAGAAGCGCAGCGCCGCGAAGCGGAGCGCGTGGCCGCCGAGGAAGAGCGCCAGCGGCTGGCAAAAGAGCTGGAAGAGCAGCGCGCCCGAGAGCGTGAAGAGGCGATGCGCCTCGAGGCGGAGCGGCGCGAAGCGGACGAAGCGCGCGCACGCGCGGAAGAGGAGCGCCAGCGCGTCGCGAAGGAGCTCGAGGAGCGCGTAGCGCGCGAGCGCGAAGAAGCGCGCCGCGAGCAGGAGCGCCTCGAGAGCGAGCGCAGGGCCGCCGACGAAGCGCGGGCTGCAGCCGAGGCGGAGCG
Source organism: Thermoanaerobaculia bacterium (assembly GCA_035630815.1). GTDB lineage: Bacteria > Acidobacteriota > Thermoanaerobaculia > Gp7-AA8 > Gp7-AA8 > QHVT01. Next base: position 173,922 of record DASQJY010000025.1, on the reverse strand, counting down.
CGAACGGATCGCGAAGGAGCTCGAGGAGCTGGTCGCCCGTGCCGCGTCGCAGGTGGAGCAGGCCGGAGCCGGCGTGCGCGATGCCGAAGAAGTGCGCTTGCGCGCCGAAGCGGAACTGCAGGAGCGCCTCGCGCAGGAGCGGCAGGCCACGGAGCGCGACCTGCACGAGCGGCTGGAAGCGGAGCGCCGCGCAGCCGAGGAAGACCTGCGGCGCCAGCTCGAATCGGAGCGTGAAGCGATGCGCGCGCAGGCGGGGCAGGAGTTTGCGACCGAGCGCGCGCGCATCGAGAAAGAGGCGTCCGAGCGCGTGGCGGAGGCGCAACGCGCCGCGGAAGCGGCCACCGCGAACGTCCGCACCTCCCGTCCGTCGAAGACCGCGCCGGACTCGAGGCCGTCGTTCCTCGGCACGATCAGCGGCTGGTTCAAGCGGGAGCCGGCGTCGGGCAGTCACGTGAACCTCAGCACGAAGCGCCTGCCGGTCAACGGCAATACGACCGCGACCAAACGTCCGGCGCAGCCGTCATCGTCCGCCGCATCCCCGGTGCGGCGCTCGTCCGTGTCACAGGGCGCACCGGCCAAGCCGCGCCTGCTCTTCATCGAGCGCCGCCGCGGCACCGCGGAGCCCGTCATTGCGAAGCTGCGCCAGCGCAACATCGACGTGGAAGTCGTGGAGCGGTGGGTCGACGCGGTGGACGAGATCTTCCGCTTCCGCCCGAGCGCGCTCCTCCTCGACATCGAGCATCCGGAGTTCGAAAAGATCCACAAGACGCTCTCGGACAAGACCTCGCAGCTGCCGGTCGTCCTGACCGGACGCTCCGTCGCTGTCGTTCCGCCGACAATGCGCTACGCCGCCTTCGTGAACCGCCCGTATGACTCGGACGACATCGCCCGCATCGCGCAGGTGGCGTTCGCGCGTCCCGAGGACCTGCTGCTGGAGCAGTCGATCCCGCGTGAGATGACCAAGCCGCTGGCGCAGCAGCATCACACGGCGGGGCAGCGTCCCGCGCCTGCTTCGCGGCCTGTCGCTGCGCCTGCACCGCCTGCGGCGCCCTCACAGAAGGCCGCGCAGCCGGCTGCGACCGCGCCCCTGCCCGCGCCGCCGACGAATGTCGTTCCGATCCGTCCTGCTGCGGTCGCCGCTTCCGCGCCGAACGGGAATTACGAAGTGACCTGTTACTCCTGCCGCGTGCCGTACGACGCGGTGGACGCCGACTGGTGCAGCTGCCTGGCGAAGGAGCGCTCGCTGGTCTGCACGAACTGCCTGTCGTGCTTCTGCAAGGCCCCACCGGCGTACAAGGAGAAGTTCTGGGTCGAGGCGCCGCCGCGGCTCTTCGAGCGCAAGACCGTCGAGGGACGCCGGCAGGACGGTGCGCTGCGGGTCAATCCGCCGAAGGACCAGGTCACGCGTCCGCTCGTCCTCGCCGTCGAGGACGACGAGGAGATCCAGGCGATCGTGCAGCGCGTCTGCTCGAACCTCGGGTACGGCTTCATCTGGGCCAACAACGGGCAGGACGGCCTCGACATCGCCCGCGAGTACAAGCCGAACATGATCCTGTCGGACGCGTTCATGCCGAAGCTCGACGGCCGCGAGATGTGCCGCATCCTGAAGGAAGAGCCGCTCGGCGCCGACATGCGCATGGTCGTGATGACGGGGCTCTACACCGACACCAAGTACCGCAGCGAGGCGGTGAAGCGCTTCCACGTCGACGACTACATCGCCAAGCCGGTCTCGATCACGGACCTCATCAACCTGCTGCAGAAGCACCTCGAAGGCGTGACCGGCCTGCCGCAGCAGGAGGACCTGCACGAGCTGCATCGGAAGGACATCGATGACGGGGACGGGATCATGCTGGATGACGGGACCATGGACGGCGACGTGCCGTTGTCCGACATCCTCACCCCCGCCGCACCGAAGGCGCCTCGCTCGCGGAACGATTCGTACGACGTCTCCTGCTACAACTGCCAGTTGACCTTCGACGCGACGCATGCGGAGTGGTGCAGTTGCGTCGGCCGCGACAACACGCTGGTCTGCGAGCACTGCCACGGCTGCTTCTGCAAGGCGCCGGCGGCGTACCGCGAGCGGTTCTGGATCGACGCGCCGCCGTCGCTCTTCGAGCGGAAGATGATCGGCTCCAAGCGCGCCCTCAGCGCGGGCACGAACCCGCTCCCGGCCGACGTGAAGCGTCCGCTGATCCTGCTGGTCGAGGACGACGAGAACGTGCAGCTCATCGTGCGCACTGTCGTGTCGAGCATGGGCTACGGCTTCGTGGTCGGGGCGAACGGGCAGGAGGGGCTGTCGCTCGCGCGCGAATACAACCCCGACCTGATCCTGTCGGACGCGTTCATGCCGAAGCTCGACGGCCGCGAGATGTGCCGGCTGCTCAAGGAGGATCCGATGACCGCGCGCGCGAAGGCGATCATCATGACCGGCCTCTACACCGACCGGAAGTATCGCAACGAGGCGCTCGACTACTTCAAGGTGGACGACTACGTGGCCAAGCCGCTCGCGGTCGACGACCTGATCAAGCTGTTCAAGAAGCATCTGCCCCAGGAAGTCTCGGCGGCGAATTGAGAGGCCGCTGGCTCGCTCTCTGCAAACGCCCGAGGTCGGCTCCACAGGTAGTGAACGAATGAAATTGCGCGAACGGCGGATCGGACTCCTCCTGCTCGTCACGGCGGCACTGCTGTCGCTGACCGCGCAGTCGCCGAGGCCCGTCAATCCGCTGGTGGTGCGCACGCCGCAGCCCGGAACCGCTCCCGCTGACTGCGACCAGGGGCTCGCTCCGGTCCCGCCGCCGCGCGTGGCGGTGGAGGAGATTCCGCGGCCCGCGATCGAACCGGTGGAAGCGCCGGCGCCGCCGAGCGGCTCGCTCCGCGGGGCGTTGCATGCGACGCAGACCGCGCTCGCGGAAAACGACCGGACGGCATTCGACGAGAGTCTCCGCTCCACCCGCTCGCTGCTGGCGACCTATCCTGGCGGCGCGGAAAAACGGACCGGCGAGGAGCTGGTGCGCATCTACGAAGGGGCCGCGCGCCTCTGGGACGCGCAGTACCAGTCGCCGTTCTTCGACCAGGCGTCGCCGGAGTACCAGATCGTGAGTGCTTATCCCGGCTACGCGGAAGCGGTCCGCCGCAGCACGCTCACCGATCCTTCCGGCCAGCGTTTCTATCCCGCCGCCGAGTCGCGCGATTTCCTCGGCCGCGTCGCCGCAGACCGCCTGCGCGGCATCGGCATCCAGGCACCGACCCGCGTCGCCGAAAGAACGCCCGCTTCGACGTCGCGCCCGCGTTCGACGACCACGCTCGCTCCGACCGTCACGACCAACACTCCGTCTGCAACCACATCGCGAACCACACCCCGCCGCACGACCACCGCAACGACGGGCACCGTCCGCCCGCCACGACCGCGCCGTAGTGCACCTGCCATCGCCTCACGCCCCCGCACTTCCTCGACACCCGAACCCGGAACGTCCGCCCCCGTGACACCCGCGCCGGGCCTCTCACCCAATCCCTCGGCGCCTCCTACCACGGCGGCGGCTCCCGAGCCGGCGGCGCCGGTGGCCGAAGCACCAGAACCAGCAACGGCCACCACGTCGCCGGCCGCGGGAGAATCCCCCGCGGCCCCCACCACCGACACCACGGTCACCACCGATACCGCTCCGTCTCCCGTGCCCACGACGACGACTGGCGCCTCGCGCGCGCGCTCGGTCGTCCTCCCTACGATCCTGATCCTCATCGGGCTCGTCGTGCTGATCGTGCTCTTCCGCGCGTCGAAGTAGGCGTGCACAAACGAAATGTGCGGGATCGGCGGATCGTTGAGTACAATCCGCACTCCATCGGGCGCCCATAGCTCAGCTGGATAGAGCGTTAGCCTCCGGAGCTAAAGGTCGTAGGTTCGAATCCTACTGGGCGCACCACCTACCCGCAGCAAACCCACCCCGAACACGATCATCCAGAGCGGCAGCAGGTAGTTGTTCACCTCCGCCACGACGTTCACCGCACCGGTGACGTTCCGGAACATGCCGATCAGCCCCGCCGCGCCCGTGGCGACGCCCAGCCACCCCATCCAGCGGGGGAAGCCGCTGTCCTCGGCGAGCATGGCGGCCGCGGAGAGCAGGAAGAAGAGGCTGAAGCAAAGCTCGCCGAGGAACTCGCCGATGTAGTTGCCGAGGTAGACGTTCGCGGCGTTGAACACGGCATCGAGCGCGGGACGGACGGCCGGGTCGGCCGCCCAGGTGCGTGCGAGCTCCCAGTGAAAGCTCGGCCAGCGCACCAGCCCGAGGATCATCGCGATCGAGGAGACCACCGCAAAGTACATCGCCGCACGCATCGCCCCCTCGCTCCGAGCGCGAAGCGCGTGAAACGCACCGACCGACGCCGGGATCCAGCACAACGGCAGCAGCGCATACAACGCCCAGACCGCGCGTCCTGTGTCCCCAGTCGCGAGCAGCGCCGGCAGCACGTCCGCCGCCCGCCCATCCAGCACCTCGGGATAATTGAACCGCGCCGCCAGCCAGGCGAACACGCCCATGAACGCCACGGCGCCGAAGATGAGCGAGAGACCGCCGATGCGGACGACGACGTCGTGTCGTGCGGAAGGCGGCCTGGAGTATGACACCTCACTGCTCCTGCCAGAGTATGGAGTGCGGTGACCGCAGTCACCGCTTTTACTCCGGGTCGCACAACAACAAGATGTGGCTCTGGGAGTAAAGCGGTGACTGCGGTCCCCGCACTCCATACTTACCTCGCCCGCTTGTGCAACTCCGCTCCCACATCCGCCCAGTCGATCCCTTCATCCACCATCAACACCGACATGTGAAACACGAGATCCGCGATTTCGCTGACGATCCTCTCGCGGCCTTCGCCGTTCGCGGCGATGACCACCTCCGTCGCTTCCTCGCCGATCTTTTTGAGGATGCGGTTGCGGCCTTCGTTGAACAAGCGCGCGGCGTACGATCCCTCGGGGCGGGACTCGTGGCGTGAGCGGAGCACGGACATCAGGCGGTCGAGCGGCAACGGGGGTACGCCGTCGAAGCAGGACGCGGCGCCGGTGTGGCAGGCAGGGCCCGCGGGCTCGACGGAGACGACGAGGGCGTCGTTGTCGCAGTCGGTGGCGATGTGGACGACGCGCTGGGTGTTGCCGGAGGTGGCGCCTTTGTGCCAGAGCTCCTGGCGGCTGCGGCTCCAGAGCCAGGTCTCGCCGGTCTCGCGCGTTCTGGCGAGCGATTCCTCGTTCATGTAGGCGAGGGTGAGGATGGCGCCGGTGCGGGCGTCGCGGATGATGGCCGGGGTGAGGTTCATCGGATGGGGATTCCTTCCGTGGCGAGATAGCGCTTCACGTCGGAGACTGTGAAGACGCGGTCGTGAAAGAGGGAGGCGGCGAGGACGGCGCGGGCTCCGCCGGATTCGATGGCGTCGAGGAAGTGGGAGAGCGCGCCCGCTCCGCCGGAGGCGATGACGCCGATCTTCAGGCGCGAGGTCACGGCGCGCAGCAGCTCGAGGTCGAAGCCGCTGTTCGTGCCGTCGCGGTCGACCGACGTGAGCAGGATCTCGCCCGTGCCGAGGTCTTCCGCGCGCAGGCACCAGTCGGCGGCGTCGACGTCCGTCAGCTCCCTGCCGCCGCGGACCGTGGCGAAGCCCCCTTTGGCGTCGCAGGAGAGGACCACCGCCTGCACGCCGAACTCCTCGGCGCATTCGCGGAGCAGCTCCGGGCGCCGCAGGGCGGCGGTGTTGATGGCCACGCGGTCGGCGCCGGCGCGGAGGAGCGCGCGGAAGTCGTCGATGGTGCGTACGCCTCCGCCCACAGTGAGCGGGATGAAGAGCGATTCGGCCACGCGACGAACCGTATCGAGCGCGGTTGAGGCGGTGCGATCGGTGGCCGAGATGTCGAGCAGCACCAGTTCGTCCGCCCCCTCGGCTTCGTAGCGCATGGCTGCTTCGACAGGATCACCGGCGTCGCGGATGTGCTCGAAGGAAACTCCTTTCACGACGCGGCCGTCGCGAACGTCGAGGCAGGGGATGACGCGCTCGGGAATGGTGTTGGTGGTAGCCAGGCGGGCCTGCAGCTCGCCGAGGTTGATGCGCCGTTCGAGCAAGGCCTTGCCGATCACGCAGCCGCTGACGTTGCCGAGGCGGGAGAGCGAGACGACGTCGCTGGTCGTGGACACTCCGCCCGAGGCGATCAGGCGGAGGCGCGTGAGCGCGCGCAGCTCGCGATAGAGCGCGAACGACGGGCCGCGCAGCGCGCCGTCTTTGGCGATGTCGGTGACGAGCGCTTCTTCGATGCCGAGGTCTTCGATCCGCGCGAAGACCTCGGACAGCGGCGTCGCCGAGGCGCGCGACCAGCCGTCGGTGCGCACCACTCCGTCGCGGACGTCGATGGCGGGGACGATGCGCTGCGCGCCGAAGGCAGCCACGAGCGAGGCGAGCAGCGCGGGCGATTCGGCAGCGACGGTGCCGACCACGATGCGCTGCGCGCCGCAGTTCAGCCAGCGCTGCGCGTCGGCGAGCGAGCGGATGCCGCCGCCGACCTGCACGATCAGGTCGCGTGTGGCCAGGCGGCGCACGACGCCTGTCTCGATGGGACGGCCGCTGCGCGACGCTTCGAGGTCGACCACGTGCAGGCGTGCGCCTCGCGGGACGTCGAGTGCGTCGAGCACCACCTCCGGCTCGCCGTAGACGCGCGCGGTGTCGAAGTCGCCGTGGGTGAGGCGGACCACGCGGCCGTTCAGCAGATCGAGAGAAGGGATCAGTTGCATTGCACGAAGTTCCTGAGCACGCGCAGCCCGGCGGCCGACGATTTCTCCGGGTGGAACTGCACGCCGAAGACGCGCTCTCTCTGCACGGCGGCGGTGAAGGGGCCGTTGTAGTCGGCGCGTGCGATCTCGTCCGCGGCGCCGCGCGCGGCGTAGGAGTTGACGAAGTAGAAGGACTCGTTTTCGACGCCGTCGAAGAGCGGGCCGCGGGCGGTGACGCGGTTCCAGCCGATCTGCGGCACCGGGAGCGTTCCTTCGAAACGATCGACGTCTCCGGCGAGCAGGCCGAGGCCGCGGGTGTCGGTCAGCTCGGAGGAGCGGTCGAAGAGCAGTTGATGGCCGACGCAGATGCCGAGGAGGAAGGCGCGGTTTGCGACCGCCGCGCGAATCGCGGCGTCGATGCGAGTGGACGTGAGCCAGTGCATGGCCGCGGCGAAGGAGCCGACGCCGGGGAGCACGAGTCTCTCCGCGCCCGCGATGACGGCCGGATCGCGCGACAGCTCGAGCGTGGCACCGGCGGCGCGGAGCGCGCGGGCGATATTGGCGGTGTTGGCGACGGGGGAGTCGATGAGGATCAGATGACCCCCTTCGTGCTCGGCACTTCGCTCGTCACCACTTCCTTCGCCGCCCGCACCGCCATCGCGAACGCCTTGAAGATCGCTTCCGCGGCGTGATGTCCGTTGCGGCCGCGAATGAGGTCGACGTGGATGTTGCAGGCGCACTTGTTCGCGAACGACTTGAAGAACTCCTCGACCAGCGCGAACGGGAAATCGCGGTGGATGAGCAGCATTTCCCGGTCGATCGGCGCCTCGAACACGAGGAACGGGCGGCCGGAGAAGTCGACCACCACCCGCGCCAGCGACTCGTCGAGCGGGACGTAGGCGTGGCCGAAGCGGCGGATGCCGCGCTTGTCGCCGAGGGCGGTGGCGAACGTCTCGCCGAGCGTGAGGCCGACGTCTTCGACGGTGTGGTGGTAATCGATGAACGTGTCGCCGGTGGCGGTGACGTCGAGGTCGACCTGCGCGTGGCGGGCGATGGCGTCGAGCATGTGCGAGAGGAAGCCGACCGGCGTGTCGATCCGCGCGCGGCCGGTGCCGTCGAGGTCGAGCGTCACGGCGACCGCGGTCTCTTTGGTGGCGCGGGTGGTGGTGGCGGTTCTCATGTCAGCGACTCCAGTGCGGCGAGGAAGCGGTCGTTCTCCGCGCGCGTGCCGACGGAGACGCGCAGCACGCCGTCGAGCGCGGTCTTGCGGATGAGGATGCCGCGCTCGAAGAAATCGTCGAACGTGGCGCGGGTGCGGAAGGCGATGAAGTTCGCGCCGGTGGGGTAGACGGTGATGGAGGGGATGGCGCGCATCGCGACGAGCAGCCGTTCGCGCTCGGCGAGCGTGCGGGCCACGTTCGCGTCGCGGATGGAGCGCTTCTCGAGTGCAATCGCGGCGATCGCTTCGCTGAGCGTGTTGAGCGAGTCGGGGAGCTTCACCTTGCGGATCTCGCGGCAGGTTGCTTCTGTCGATGCGAGCCAGCCGACGCGCAGCGCGGCCAGTCCCCACGCCTTCGAGAACGTGGAGAACGTGACCAGCCGGTCGTGGAGTGGCGGCACCTCGTCGAGCGCAAAGTCGCCGTAGGCGCGGTCGAAGAGCACGGTCGCGCCGGTGGCCAGCACGCGCTGCAGGCCGCGCGGCGGGAGCACGCTGCCGGTGGGATTGTTCGGCGAGCAGACGATGGCCACAGCGCCGGGCGCGAGCTCGCGGAGCATGGCGTCGAGCGGCAGGAGGCCGGTCGACGGATCGAAGTCGATGGGGATCGGCAGCCCGCCGGCGATGGTGACCAGCTTCTCGTACAGCGCGAACGTCGGGCGCGGAAAGACGACCCGCGTGCCCGGACCGACGAACGCGCCGATGGCCGCGGCCAGCAGCTCGTTCGAGCCGTTGCCGACCAGGATGTTCTCCGCGGTCAATCCATACGCATTTGCCAGCGCATTGCGCAGCGTGGAGGACTCGAAGTCGGGATAGCGGTTCCACGGCTGCGAGGCGAGCGAGGCGAGGAGCTCGGCCTTGCACGGAAAGTCGTACGGAGACTCGTTCTGATTGAGCTTGATCTCGGCTTCGCGCAGTTCGAGCGCGTATGCGGTCATGGCCGCCACTGCAGCGCGCGCGCTCATGCGTTCACCTCCACGAACCGCGCTTCGACCGACTGGGCGTGCATCGGCAATCCCTCGAACCTGGCGATCCTCGCCGCCAGCGGCGCCAGCTCCTGCAGCGCGCTTTCGGTCAGCGTCACGACGTTGGAGCGCTTCACGAAGTCGTAGACGCCGAGGGGGGAGAAGAAGCGCGCGCTGCCGGCGGTGGGGAGGACGTGGTTCGAGCCGATCACGTAATCGCCTGCCGCTGGAGGAGCGAACGAACCGGCGTAGATCGCGCCGGCGTTCTGGGCGCGCTCCGCGATGGCGCGCGCGTCGCGGGCGTGGATGGAGAGGTGCTCGGGGGCGATGCGGTCGGAGAGGGCGAGCGCCTCCTCCATCGAATCGGCGACGAGGTTCAGCGTTGCACGGACGTCCAGTGGCCCGCCGACGGAGATGCAGATCACGGCGGAGTCGGGGCCGTGCTCCTGCTGTGCGTCGAGGTCGGCCTGCACGAACGCCGCGTTCGCGGAGTCGTCGGCGATGATCACCAGCTCGGTGGGGCCGGCGGTCATGTCGATGCCTACCTCTCCGATGAGGCGCGCCTTGGCCGCGGTCACGTATGCGTTGCCGGGGCCGGCGATCTTGTCGACGCGTTCCAGCGACTCCGTCCCCAGCGCAAGCGCGGCGATGCCGGCCGCGCCGCCGGAGCGATACAGCTCGCGGATGCCGAGGCGGGTGCAGACGTAGTGCAGCTCATCGCGCTCGGCCGCGGCGGGCGTGGTGGCCACGACCAGCTCCGCGACGCCGGCGATGCGTGCCGGGACGGCGCACATGATCAGCGTGGAGACGTACACCGCCCGGCCGCCGGGTACATACAGCCCCGCGCGGCGCAGCGGGCGGACGCGGTGGGTGACGCCCTGCCACTCGTATGACCGCGGCAGTTGCCGGAGGTGGAACGCTTCCACGCGGTCGATGGCCGCGTCCAGGGCGTAGGCCAGCTCCGGGTCGATGGAGACGCGGCGCGGCTCGATGCGGATGGCGCCGGGTGCGAGCTCGACGCCGTCGAAGCGGGCGATCTGTTCGGCGACGAAGGCGTCGCCGCGGGCGCGCACGCCGGCGATCATCCCGTCGGCGACGCGGAAGGCGTTTTCATTCGATTCGTTGCGGCGCGCTTCGAGGGCGCGCAGCGCGGCTTCGGCTTCAGGCGACGATACTTTGAGCCAGCTCATTCTTGGCGTTCTCCACGCGCGCGATCAGGTCGCGCACGATTGCGTTGTTGGTGCGGTAGGTGCTCTTCGCGACGATCCAGCCGCGGGGTGATCTCGGTGACGAAGTCCTGCAGCTCGAGCTTGTGCACGCGCACGGTCTCGCCGGTCTCGACGACGTCGATGACGTGCGAGGTGAGCGCGAGCACGGCCGCCAGCTCGACCGAGCCCCCCAGCGCCACGACCTCGGCGCGTACGCCGCGGCTGTCCAGATACTGGCGGGCGATGCGGGGGTACTTGGTCGCCACTTTGGAGCGGTCCGAGAGGCGCGGCGCGCCGGCGGCGCCGATGACCATCATCCGGCAGCGGCCGAACGGCAGCTCGACGGTCTGGATCGCGCCGCAGTCGTGCTCGAGGATCTGGTCGAGGCCCGCGATGCCGGCGTCGGCGGCGCCGTGGTCGACGTACACCGGCACGTCGCAGTCTTTGACGAAGAGCCACTCGATGCCGCCGCGCGTGAAGACGAGCTTGCGCGTGCGCAGGTCGGCCTCCGACGGGACGTCGTAGCCGGCGGCGCCGAACGTCGCCAGCGACGGTTCGAGCAGGCGGCCTTTGGGGATGGCGATGCGCATCAGTCCTCCAGGAGATCGATCGTGAACGTGAAGCCGACGGCGGGTGCGTCCGTGCCGAAGCGGCCGTAGAGGGAGTCGTAACGCCCCCCCTGCGCGAGCGGCGTGCGCCGGTCGGCGCCGTAGACCCAGAAGCGCAGCCCCGTGTAGTAGCCGGCGTGCGCATCTTCGTCGGGATGAAAGACGAAGCTTGGATCGAGCTCGCGCTGCTCCTCGGAGGCGCTGTAGACGACCAGCGGGTTGTCGACGAAGGAGGCCGCGAGGCGGAGCAGTTCGCTGTCGTCCGCCGGTCCGATGACCTCCGCGCCGATCTGGAACAGCTCGCGGTTCCGGCCGAGGCGCGTCGCCTCGCAGCGGATGACATCGCCGCGATAAAAGACGCGCAGCGGCAGCCGTGCGGGATCGAGCGACGGCGCCAGCGCTCGCGCGAGCATGGGAGTGAAGTCGGAGCGGATCGCCACCAGCTCGCCGTCGCGATCGGTGAAGCGGTAGCTCTGCCGCGCGGCATCGCCGCCGAGGACGTCGGCGTACGCCTCCGCGAAGTCGATGATCGGCAGCACGACCTCGGCGAACCCGGCCTCTTCGAGCAGCGAGACGAAGCGCGTCTCGATCCGCCTCCGCCGCGCCGTCTCCTCGACGAGCAGAGGCCGCGCTCCGGTGGGGTATCTGAACTGGGTGGTCTTCAAAGTCAAAAGCCTCTTTCCTGGATCAGGAAGAGGCTCTTGATTGCTCGCCACGACTCATCGCGCGCCCCTTCCGTTGTGAAGGGGCACAGCTGCACGCACCCCTACCGCTCGTGGTGGTGATGGTGGTGCTGCGTCGTGCGATTGATGTTCACGTCGAAGAAAGTCTAGCACGGAGGTCAGCGCGAGTGGCCGCGTAGTGACTCGGAGTGAGCGAGAGCTGACTCCGAGAGACTATTTGCCCACTCCGGGAGACCAATTACTGACTCGGAGAGGCTGATTAGCCACGCGGAGAGGCTAATTAGCCTCTCCGCGTGGCTGATTACTCACCCGGAGTGGCTGATTACTCACTCGCAGTGGCTGATTACTCACTCGCAGTGACGATAAGTCACTGATTCCACAGACAAATCACTCTCGTCCTGCAGTTCTGCATGGTGCGGCGAAACCTTTTTCCGGGCTGAACAGTCTCAAGTAGGAATGGAACGCACGCGACCAACGCCGGACAGCCCGGGGAACTGCCGAATGGGCGGCAGCGCGGGACCGGTCAACGCAGAACTGACGACAACTGGAGGAATAACCATATGGGTGAATCAACCCTCACGGCCGTCGACATCGTGAATGCGGTGCGCACGGCCGAGCTCTCGACCGCCGACCGGGTGGCGATCGTTCGCGCGCTGCGCGATACCACCCCCGGACTCGTGGAACCGGACGACCGCCTGCTGCTGCGCATCCGCGCGGCGCGGTCGGTCTCTCCGGAGTATGTGGACACCATGGTCAATGCCATGGAGAACTCGGAGCTGTGGCAGCAGTCCGCGGACACCACGCCGACAGACCTTCGCACCCATCGCGATCTCTCGGAGGAGAATCGCGCGCTGGTGGACGAAGTCCAGACGTACGGCGAGGTCCTGACGTACAAATCGCGCTATCACCATTTCCTCGCGGTGGAGAAGGCGCGCTCCGCCTACAAGATCGGGAAGGAGATGAAGGGGGAAGCGGGGCTCGCCATCCGCGCCCACATCTCCCTCATCGATGAAACACGCCGCGCCTCGACGCGCCGCCGCCGAAAGCCGGAAGCCCCGGCCCCGGCCGCGACCGCGACGAAACCGTAGTTGCGAAACGAGTGAAGCGGCCCTGTGGCTCGCGTGCGTAAGGGCCGCTTCACTCGTGCTTTGTCGGAGAGCCACGATCGATGATTGCTCGTGTACTCACGTCACGCGGCGTAACGCGTGGAGCGGCGCCGGATGAAGGTTATCCGACCGGGTCGCCGGGATCGTTGATGCGCTTGCGCCAGAGGTAGTCGAGCGCGAGGGCGAGGCCCTGGCGATGGCGGACGGTGGCGATCATCGGGATCGCCAGCAGGGTGATGAAGATCGCGCCGCTCGTAAACGAAGTCACGCGGAAGCCGAAGAAGAGCGCGATGATGCCGAACGCGATCGGGATGCGATCCATGAGGTTCGTGAACATCCAGATGTCGCCGTAGTTGCGCTGCAGCAGCAGGTCGCACGACGAGCAGCGGTCGAACGTCTCGATCCAGCGCCGGAAGAGAGGTCCTTCGCCGCAGCGCGGGCAGCGTCCGCGAATGCCGCGGCTCAGCACGGTGCCGATCGGTGTCGCGACTCGGGCGGGGAGGGGCTCCATATCCCACCGAAACCCTCTCCCGCACGTGGGCGATTCCTGGGACTGGATTGAGGATTGAGGATTGAGGATTGAGAAGGATGGCTCTCGGCGAAGCAATCCTCAATCCCCAATTCTCAATCCTCAATCCCGTTCCCCTACGGCGCGGCGATCGTCACCGTCACCTGTTCGCCGTTCTCCCGGTGTTTCGCAATCGGGCAGTAGAGCGTGTAGGTTCCCGGCTTGAAGTTCACCTCGACCGTCGCCGACCCTCCCTGGGCGATCGTGTCGCCGGCGGCGCGGCTGAGGTCCGCTCCCTCGATGAAGAGGTTGTGCACTTCCTTGCCGCCGTTCTGGACCGTCAGCACGGCCGGGCCCGGCGGGATGGCCTGTTCGCGTACGGCGATCGAATTCTCGTTGAGCATCACCAGCACGGTCGTGCCCGACTCGACGTCCGGGACGAGGGCGGTGCCGCCCGGCGAGGCTGGATGCGTTCCGGTCGCCGCCGCGGTGGTATCGGCGGCGGTCCCGGACGTTTCGGTCGGGTTCGGCGTGCCGAGCCAGGTCTCTTTCTTTTCTGCTTCGGTCTCCTTGCGGCAGGCGAGTACGACCAGCAGCAGCCCTACGATCACAGTTCGTTTCATCACGTTCACTCCTTTTCATGTCCCAGCTTTACTTCGTCGCCGACGACGTCCTGCACGTAGAGCAGCTTCGTCGTGACGAGCACCGCCGCGAGCAGCGGTTCAGCGATGAGCATGCCCAGTACGCCGAACACGACGCCGAGCGCCGAGACGGCCACGACGGTCAGCACCGGAGGGATGTCCAGCCGTTTCTCGAGCAGCAGCGGCGTGACGACGTTTCCTTCCAGCTGCTGGACGAACAGGTAGAGCCCGATCACCCAGAGCGCTTTCTGCGGCGAGTCGACCAGCGCGATGCCGATGGCGGGGATCGCACTGATGACCGGTCCGAAGAAGGGGACGAACTCCATGATCCCGGCCAGGACGCCGAGCGCGCCCGCCCCCTTGACGCCGAGCAGCGCCAGTGCGCCGCCCGTGACGAGGCCGATGATCACCATGGCCATCGCCCGCGCGATCAGCCATTGCCGCAACGTATCGCGCAGCGCGTCGAGCAGGTCATCGCCGCGGTCGCGATGGCGGTGCGGGATGAGATGGCGCAGCCCTTCGCGATAGAGCCCCGGCGTCGCCGCGATGTACATCGCCAGGAACAGCACGATCACCAGCCCGCCGATCGCGCCGAACACCGAGGTGATGATCGGGAAGAGGAACTTCGTCGCGTTGCGGAGCTCGCGGCCGATCTGCGCGGTGAGACCGCCCTGCTGTTGCTGCTGCTCTTGTCCCTGCTGCTGCGGCTGCTGCGGTTGTCCCTGCGGCGATTGCTGCTTCTGCTGCGGCTGCTGTTGCGGTCCCTCCGGCGGCAGGTGCTGCTGCACGAGTGCTTTCGCGGGGGTCTGGTTGATCCAGTGCTCGACCTGCTCCATCGCCTTCGGCAGCTCGGTCGTCAACTGTTTGGTCTGATCGCGCAGGGACGGACCGATCAGCGCGCCGAGGCCGATCGCCAGGCCGATCAGGGTGACGAGCACGAGCGGCGCGCCGAGGCCGCGGCGGATCTTGATCTTCTCTAGGTAATCGACCGCCCGCGCCATCGCCAGTCCGAGGAGGATGCCGAGAAAGGTGACGATGAAGATCGCGTGCGCGATCCAGAGGAAGCGCAGCGCCACGGTGACGCCGATGGCGATCAGCGCGACCTTGAGCGCGGCGGCGGAGGAAATCGAGCGGATCTCCATGCCGCGGGGAGGGGAGCAGTTGCCGTGCCCGCTATTGCTGCCGCCCGCTTATTGCCGGCGATCGATGACGCCGTTCATGGTGATGTACATCGAGGCCAGCCGTTCCTTGACCATCGGGTCGCCGTTGGCGAGCTCGCCGAGGATCACGTCGCCCGATTGCGCGTAGCCCTGCAGCGCGATCTGGGTGCGGGGACGGTTCTCGAACCGGAACTCGTGCACCGTCTTCCGGCACTCCTCGAAGAAGCGCTTGGCGATGTCGCTGGCGACGCCGTAGTTGTTGCGCTGCGCCTCGTGGCTGGCCACGCCCAACTGGCGGTGGAGGTTGGCGAGGCGCAGGTCGAGCTCCGTCCGGCGCAACTGCTGCGCGAGGCGGCGCGAGCCGAGCTCGTTCGGGATGTAGCCGATGAGGAACGCCAGCGCTATGAGGGCCGCGGCGATGAGGACCTGCTTGCGTTGCATAGCCGCCAATGTACAACGGCGCCGCACAAGGCGAACAGGGCGATTGCGCAGCCGGCCAGAAACGACCGCGGCATGTAGCGCACGGTGATGCGCTGTTTGCCCGCCGCGACGTGGAAGCCGAGGAACGTGTCGTGGAGGCGAACGGTGGAGAGCGCGCCGTCGGCGCGCCACCCGGGCGCGAAGACCTGGCTGGAGTGGATGAGCGTTTCTCTAGGCGCGTCGATGTCGACGGTGAGGCGCATCGGGCTGTGCTGCGTGATGGTGCCGATGGTCGCGTCGCCGAAGAAGCGCCGCTGCCATTGCGTCGATTCGTACAGCCTGCCGTCCGGACCTTCGTAGCGCAGCTGCCATTGTGCGGACGGGGTGAAGCTCGGATCGGTGAGCAGGAAGCGGACGCCGAGGTAGGCGAGGGCGGGATGGTCGACGTTCTGCACGCGCAGCACGTCGCTGGCCGGATCGTCGACCGCGGCCTGTCTGAAGAACTTCGCGTAGCTCGCCAGCGCCATCGGATCGTGGCCGCGTACGTCCTCGAGGCCGTACTGCGCCGCCGCGTTGGGAAGGAACGTCCAGTCGTGTCCGACGATCCGCGACGGCTCGCCTTTGGACAGCTCCTGCAGTTTGTTGAGAATCGGCATCGACGGCTTGTAGTACGCGCGGCGGACCGGCACGTTGAAACCGTGGTTGAACGCGAACAGCTCGAAGATGATCGCGATACACGCGGCGGCCGGCGCGAGCCTCGGCCGGATCGCGACGACGAGGAGAAACGCCGCCAGCGCGAGGACCCCCGAGGCGGAGTGCCAGCCGAGCGTTACGTTCCACTTCACGCGCAGGAGCCAGGTTGCGGCGGCGAGCAGCGCGAGGCCGGGGAGCAGGACCCAGCGGTCGCCGATCGTACGCGCTGCAAGCCAAGCGACGAAGAAAACGATCACGAAGCGAAGGCGGTCCTGCGCGATGAGGCTGAGCGGCGGGATCGCGTTGAGCGCATGGCCGATGAACGTCCAGTTCATGGCCAGGAGGAACAGCACGATGCAGATGGCGAGCAGCAGCAGGTCGCGCTTCTTCCGCGCCGAGAACGCGAGCGCGAGCGGGATCAGCCCGAGGTACGTCGGCGCGGCGATCGAGTAGTTGTAGAGCCAGTTCCAGTTGCCATGCACCGGGTTGCCGAACCCGTTCGGATTGAGGAACAGCCAGGCGATGAGCGGGTTCATCGCCGCGTGCGGCGCCGCCGCGAGCGACGCGGCACGCACGGAGAGCAGCGCCTGCTCGACGACGGGAAGCCAGGCAGGGGCGGAAAAGGCGAGGCCGTAACCAACCGCGACGAACGTTTGGAGTGCGGTGACCGCAGTCACCGCTTTTCCTCCGGGTCGCACCAGCTGTGGCTCTCGGGAGGAAAAGCGGTGACTGCGGTCACCGCACTCCATACCGAGGACGATCGCGCACGCGATCCCCACATGCACCGCGCTCTCCGGATGCCCTCCTGCCGCGACGGCCGCGGTCACGAGCGCCAGCAGCACCATCCAACGTCGCTCGCGGAAGCGCATGCAGCCGCGGACGGCGAACGCGGCGGCCGGCAGGAGCGAGGTGACGGTGGTCATCGGGTAGTAGAGGTAGACCGTCTGGAAGACGGAGAACGCGAAGACGAGGCTGCCGAAGAGCGCGGCTGTGCCGGAGAGGCCTTCACTGCGCAGGAAGAGCCAGCCGAAGAGCAGGGAGAGGAAGATCTTCAATCCTGCCATGGCCACGAGCTGCCCGGGCAACGGCACGAAGAGTGTGGCCAGGAACAGTGGTGCGAACGGAGCGGACTGGCCGTTGCCGAGGAGCGGGTAGCCGGAGAAGTGGTAGCGGTTCCAGAGCGGCAGCCTGCCGTGGAACAGCTCCTCGCGCGCCACCTGCATCCAGGGGAGGATCTGCTTGACCGTGTCGTTCGTCAGCGGATTGCGCGGGGTCATCGCGCCGGTCACGCCACGGTACGGATAGCCGCGCAGCACCTCGTCGAGCGGCACCGGCACGTCCGTCGTGAACGCCGGGACGAACGCCACTGTCAGCGCAAACGCAGCCGCGGCGACGCTCCACGGCAGAGGCCCGAACCAGCGCCGGAGCGCGAGCACCACCAGCAGCCCGGGAAGCGCGATTCCGAGGAACGTCACGCGCGCAGTTTATGGCGGCGCGGTTGCATTCTGTGACAGGTGCGGGGAGATGATATGAGGTGGCGGTAGACGAACGGCTGACTGCCGCTGAGGCGGAGATTGCGCGACGCACGCGCCAGCAGGCTGCGCTGGCCGAATTGGGTCAGGCTGCGCTGACACGCGCCGACGTGGGACTTCTCGTCGGCCAGACCTGCGCGCTCGTCGAATGGGCGCTCTCCGCCTCCTACGTCAGCGTGGTCGAGGCCTCGGGCAACGAGCTCGCGCTGCGCTTCGGTCTCGGCTTCAACCAGACCTTCTCCCACTGCAACGACGCTGCGCCGGAGCACACGCCGCTGCTTCTCTGCACGCTGACACTCAACGAGCCGATGACGTTCCGCAACCGCGGCGCCGATCCGCGCGTGAACCGCGATCACCTGTTCGGCGTCCATCATGTCGAGGCGGGAGCCTGCCTGCCGATCCCCGGCCGGGAGCGGGCGTTCGGACTTCTCACCGTCTACACCGACGACGACCGGACGTTCGCGGCGGACGAGGTGGAGTTCCTCCGCGCCATCGCCGACATCACCGGCGCGATCATCATCAGCACGCAGACGGAGGAGGCGCGCAAGCAGGCCGAGGACACGCTGCAGCAGCTCGCGTACCGCGACACGCTGACCGACCTGCCGAACCGCTTCCTGTTCCAGGACCGCCTCGACCACGCGCTGGAGCAGGCCAGGAGGCGCGGCAACGGCGTGGCGATCATGTACGTCGATCTCGATCGCTTCAAGGTCGTGAACGACACCCTCGGGCACACGGTCGGCGATCACCTGCTGCAGGTCGTCGCGAAACGGCTGCGCGACGTGCTGCGCAGCGACGACACGATCGCGCGGCTCGGCGGCGACGAGTTCGCGGTCATCCTCCCCGAGGTGCAACGGGCCGAGGACGCGGGCTCGGTTGCGCGCAAACTGATCGCGGCCGTGCGCGAGACGATCCGCGTCGATGGCCACGAACTGCACGTCACGGCCAGTGCCGGCATCAGCATGTATCCGACCGACGGCGAGGACGTGGTCACGCTCGTCAAGCACGCCGACGCGGCGCTGTACCGGTCGAAGGAGCTCGGCCGGAACACGGTGCAGCTCTTCGCGTCGACCATGAACCGGCGCTATACGGAACGGCTCGAGCTGGAGCTGAGCCTGCACCGCGCCATCGAGCGCGAAGAGTTCACGCTCGTCTACCAGCCGATCTGCGACCGCCAGACGCGCCGCGTCCGTTCGTTCGAGGCGCTGATCCGCTGGAACCGCCCCGGCCACGGCATGGTCAATCCGGCTGAGTTCATCGAGATCGCCGAGGAGACGCGCCTGATCCTGCCGATCGGGGACTGGGTGATGCGCACCGCGTGCACGCAGTTGCGCGAATGGCGCGAGCAGGGGATCGACGGCTTCTCGATCGGTGTCAATCTCTCGGCGCACCAGATCGCGCAGCCGCACTTCATCCATTCGGTCCACGACACGCTGCTGATCAACGGCCTGAAGCCGCACGATCTGGAGCTGGAGCTGACCGAGAGCGCGGCATTGCAGAATCTGGAGTGGACGCTGAGCGTCCTCGATCAGCTGCGCAGCCTCGGCGTCGGAATCGCGGTCGACGATTTCGGGACCGGGCAATCGTCCCTGGTCTACCTGAAGCGCTTCCCGATCACGACGCTGAAGATCGACCGTGAGTTCCTGCGCGACGTGCAGCGCGAGGCGAGCGACGCGGCGATCTTCCGGTCCATCGTGGAGCTCGGGCACAGCCTCGGCCTGTACGTGGTGGCCGAGGGGATCGAGACGCACGCGGACCGCGAGCTCGTGGAGCGGCAGCAATGCGACGGCATGCAGGGCTACCACTTCAGCCGGCCGCTGCCCGCGGAAGATGTCCCCGCGTGGATGCGCGCGTTCAACTATCCTGCGTCTGTTGTGGCCTGACGTGAAGAAACGTGTGCTGATCGTGGAGGACGACCCCGCGGTGCGCCAGATCGTGCGCGTGCTGCTGGAGCGGGACGGCATCGAAGTCGACATCGCCGAGGACGGCGAGCGTGCGATCGCCTTGCTCGCCGAACGCCGCTACGCGGCCGTGCTGCTCGACCTCCTGATGCCCCGGCTCGACGGCCACGGCGTCCTCTCGTTCATGAAGGAGCGCGCCCTCGACACCCCGGTCGTCGTGCTCACCGCCGTCTCCGACTCCCCCGACCTCGACCCCCACCTCGTCCGAGTGGTGCTGCAGAAGCCGTTCGAGGCGCGCGAGTTGAGGAAGGTGGTGAGTGCGGTGCTGGAGATGGTGTGAGTTGTTGCTGGTTACTGGTTGTTGGTTGCTTGTGACGTAGAGGCCTGCGGCCCAGGCGATGCATCACAAGCAACGAACAACCAGTAACCAGCAACAACTCACACCATCTCCAGCACCGTCTCCGCCAGCACCACCGGTTCCACCGGCTTCTTGAGGAAGGCGTTGAAGCCGCTGCTCAGGGCCTTGTCGCGGTCTTCGGGGCGGCCGAAGGCGGTGAGGGCGATGACGGGGGATGTGCCGCCGCGGTGGCGGTACTCGCGGAGGAAGGCGTAGCCGTCGTCGATCGGCATGGCGATGTCGCAGAGGATCACGTTCGGGGTGAATTCGGCGAGCGCTTCGTGTGCGGCTCGGACGGAATCGGCGGTCACGACATGTGCGCCGGCGCGGCGGAGGATCGCGGCGATGACGTCGCGGGTCATCGCTTCGTCGTCGATCACCAGGAGTGAGATGCCGGCGAGCGACGGCATCTCCTCGGTGGCACGCGGTGCGGCGGGAGTGCCGGAGCGGCGGGTGCGGATCGCGGGGAGCTCGATCGTGAATGTCGAGCCGTGGCCGGTGCCTTCGCTTTCGGCGGTGATGCGGCCGCCGTGCAGCTCGACGAGGTGCCGGACGATCGCCAGCCCGAGGCCGATGCCGCCGTGGGCGCGCGTCGTCGAGCTGTCCTGCTGGCGGAAGCGCTCGAAGACGTGAGGCAGGAACGCGGGATCGATCCCTTCGCCGCTGTCGCGCACGCTGAGCGTCACCGTTTCATCGTTCGCGGTCACGCGCACGGAGACCTGGCCGTGGCGGTGCGTGAACTTGATCGCGTTCGTGAGCAGGTTCCAGACGATCTGCTGCAGGCGTCCCTCGTCGCCGAGGACCGTCGCTCCTTCGCGCGGGAAACTGGTGAAGATCTCGATCTCTTTCGCGTCGGCGGCAGGATGCACCGCCCCGAGCGCCGACTGGGTGATGGCGCAGAGGTCGACCGGCACCGCCTCGATGCGCATCTTGCCGGCCATGATCCGCGACATGTCGAGGATGTCTTCGATCAGCTGCATCTGCACCGATGCGCTCCGCTCGATGGCATCGATGGCCTCGCCGGTCTCGCTCGCGTCGAGCCCCATCTTGAGCATGCGCGACCAGCCGAGGACCGCGGTCATCGGCGTGCGCAGCTCGTGGGAGAGCGTGGCCAGGAAGTCGTCCTTGGCGCGGTTCGCCGCCTGGGCGGCGCCGTAAAGACGGGCGTTCTCGATCGCCACCGCGGCGCGGCGTCCGAGCTCCTCCGCGAACGCCAGGTCGGCCTCGTTGAAGCGGCGCCGCGAATCGGAGAGGGCGAAGGTGAGCGCGCCGAGGTTGCGGTCGTGCATCCGCAGCGGCACGAGCATGAACGACTGCAGCCCGAGCGAGTGGAGGATCGCGCGATGCTCCGGCGCGAGAGGCGCGCTGTCGATCATCTCCGGCGGGATGTGCGGCAGCCATTCCGATTTCCCGGTGCGGATCACGCGTGCGACGCTGTCGTTCTCCGCCGCGGGAGGAAAGCGGGTCTGCAGGTCGAGCGCGAGCTCGACTTTGGCCGGATCGACGTGCGCGACCGCGAGCCGGTGATGTCCGCCCTGCTCGTCGGCGATGTCGACCGCGCACCAGTCCGCGATCGCCGGCACGGCGAGCTTCGCGACGGTGCGGAGAGTGGTCTCGTAGTCGAGTGAAGAGGCGAGGAGGTCGCTGACCTGCGCCAGAAAGCGGAGGTTGTCGTCGGCGGTTTTCCGGTCGTGCACGTCGGCGAGCGTGCCGACCCATTCGATGACCGAGCCGTCCTCGGCGAACACCGGTGCGCTCGTGGTGGCGATCCAGCGGTACGCGCCGTCGCGCGCGAGGACGCGGAACTGCTCCTGCATGGGACGGCGCGCCTCGAGCGCGTCGCGCCAGGCGCCGGCGATGCGGTCGCGGTCCTGCGGGTGGAGGACGTCGGCCCAGCCCCAGCCGCTCAACTGCTCGAGCGTCTGTCCGGTCAGCTCGCGCCAGGCCGGCAGGTCGTCGGTGAGACGGCCGTCAGGGCCGGTCGTCCAGATGAACTGATGCGCGGGCGTGATGTCGACGAGGGCGCGATAGCGCGATTCGCTGCGCACGAGCCGCTCGCGCTCGCGCTGCAGCGCGTCGTAGAGGCGGGCGTTGTCGATGGCCACTGCCGCCTGTCCGGCCAGCGCTTCGACGATCTGCTCTTCGTTCTCGGTGAAGATCCCTTCCTCGGAGTGACCGAAGAACAGGCCTCCGAGGACTTCGCCCGAGCGCGACACGACCGGCACCGCGAGGTAGCTGGTGACGGGGAGATGCCCCTCGGGCATGCCGTGGTACGGCGCGTTGTGCCCGTAACGCGGGTCCTTGCGGATGTTGTCGCTGCGCACGGTGCCGGTGCCGGCGAACGTCGGTCCGAAGACCGCCGTGTTGCGCGGCATCGGGAAGCGCTCGAACGCTTCGCGCGGCACGCCGGAGATCGTGTAGAGCACGTACGAGCCGCCGGCGTCGTCGAGGACGTTGTAGAAGAACGCGCCGAACTGCGCGTTCGTCATCTCGGTCGCGGCGTCGGTGACGCTCTGCACGACGCGGGAGAGATCGAGCTCGCCGGAGACCACGCGCGCCGCTTCCGCGAAGCGGTCGAACTTCCGCGCGCTCAGCACCGAGGCGACGACGTCGGCGAAGACGCTCGCCAGCTGGCGGTCGTGCGGGTCGATGGCATGCGGCGTCCGGTAGTAGCAGACGAACGTCCCGGTCATCTCTCCCTGCAGGTGCAGCGGGAGGACGAACATCGAGCGGATCCCCTCCGCTTCGTAGAACGCGTGCCGCTCGGCAGCCGTCGAGGAGGCGAAGACGTCCGCGATGAAGACCGGACCGTCGGCGAGCATCCCTTCGTTGCGGCGCTCGCTGACGGCGTGATCGGCGTAATCGCGCGAGAGGCCGTCGCAGGCCACGATGCGCCAGTCGTTCGTGCGGTGGTGAAAGCGCCAGACCGCGTACGCGTCGGCCGGGAAGATCGCATGCACCTCCGCGAGCAGGTGCTGCATCGCCTCGCGCGCCGGGAGGCCGGAGCGCAGCAGGGACGAGACCCGGGCGAGCGCGTCGAGGCGTTCGTCCGGCGATGAGATCTTCAGTTCCGGCGGGGCAGACATCCGTCCGGATGCTACTCGATCCGGAAGGCTTTCCTGAGTACGGTATCCCTGCGTGCTTCAGGGTCGTAGATCGAGACTTCGAGCTCGTAGTTGCCGGGTGACATTCCTTCGAGCGGAACGGCGCCGCGCATCATGTAACAGCCGTTGAGCGCACGGATGCGGTCGGGTACGAGCTCGTCCGGTTCGGCCGCCCGGTCGATCTCTTCGCCGGCGGCCTTGCCGGTGAGCCTCAACTGATATTTGACCGTCGGTTCGTCGTTGGAGCCGGTGCAGATCTGCGAGGCCCAGCCGAGCTCCTCGCTCGGCTTGAAGGCGTCGACGGGCGTGAGCGTCAGGAACGGATCGGTCTTCGTCTCGGTATCGACCTCAAACACGTCGTTCGACAGCGTGAGGCGCGAGATGCCTTTCGGCGCGAACGACTGCGGGGCGGGGATCGTGGCGCTCGAGACAACGGCTGGTGCGGCCGATTGCGCGGGTGCAGCCCCCGCGGTGGCCGGCGTTGCCGCTGGCGCTGAGGAGCCGGCGGCCGCGGGGACGAGACGGAACGTGATCGGATTGAGGCCGCCGGTGGCCGCCCATTCAGGCACGGTCTTCATGTCACGGTCGACGATGTACGACTTGATGGCCCCGGAGGAGGCGGTGATGAAGTCGGTGCGCTGCACGTCGCGGGTGACGCGGCCGCTCTGCGCGTGCAGGATGAAGGAGACCATCGCTTCCGGCACCCCCCACTTCTTCGTGAGCTCCCGCTCGTAGAGCCAGTCTTCGCGGCCGCTCATCACGCGCCCTGTGCCGCCGATGGTGCTGGCGTCCCTGTCGCTGCCGGTCGTGCGCGCGGCGTGCTTGGCCATCTTGGAGGGGTTGCCGAGCACGATGTAGACGCGGCCGCGGTCGGTCATCGAGCCGCGTTTCTTTTCCTCGGTCCAGTCGCGATCGGCGACGAGCACGCGCCCTTCATGCTCGGCGCGGAACTCGTTCTCGAACGTGCCGGGCGTCGGATCGCGGCGGGCCCAGAAGAGATCGACGAACGCGCTCGCTTCGGCGTCGGTCTTGACGTTGCGCCAGGCCTTCTGCTCGTCGCCGGTCATGATCCACTGCACCGGACCTTCGCGCCACTGCGTGTATTTCTCCGAAACCTGTGCGGAGGCGGCAGTTGCGGTCAGCAGGCACAGCACGAGCGCGGCAGGGATTCTTGTCGACAAGATCATCTCCTTAGGGAGTGGTTATTGTAATGCGAGGATGTTGTCGAACGCCTGTCCGAAGTACAGCTCGTAACTGTCTCGTTCCACATAGCCGAGGTGCGGGGTGCAGACGGCGTTGGGGAGGGAGAGGAGGGGATGGCTGGCATTCACGACCGGCTCGTCTTCGTAGACGTCGACCGCGGCCAGTCCGGGACGGCCGGCGCGGAGTGCCGCTTCGAGCGCTCCCGGCTCGATCAGCTCCGCGCGGCTGGTGTTGACGAGGAGCGCGTCGGGCTTCATGCGTCCGAGGTCATGGCGCGTGACGATGCCGCGCGTCTCGTCGGTCAGCCGGAGGTGCAGCGAGAGCACGTCCGCTTCCTCGAAGATGTCGTTCGCGACCGTGAAGCCGTCCGCGAGCGCTCGCGAGCGTGAGCCTTCACGCCCCGCCACCACTACCTTCATCCCGAACGCTCTTCCGAAACCGGCGACGAGCGTCCCGATCTTGCCGTAGCCGAAGATGCCGAGCGTGCGGCCACGCACGGTCGTGCCGAGGTCGCCCTGCCAGCCGCCGAAGCGCAGGCGCGCCGCTTCCTGCGGGATGCGGCGCATCGCGGCGAGGACCAGCGCCCACGTCAGCTCGGCCGGAGCGTGGGGGGAACCGGTTCCGGCCAGGACCTTCACGCCGCGCTGCTCGCACGCATCCAGATCGATGTGCGCCGTCCCTTTGCCGGTCTGGCTGATGATGCGCAGGCGGGGGAGGCGCGCGAGCAATTCTTCAGTGATGGCGGTCCGCTCGCGGATCAGCACCAGCGCGTCGGCGTCGCGGAATCGCTCCGCCAGCGCGTCGATGTCCCTGACCGTGTCGTTGAAAATCGTGACGTGGTGGCCTGCCAGTTTCGAGAAGCAGGCGAGGTGGCGAACTGCGTCCTGATAGTCGTCAGGAATGACGATGCGCATGCCGGTATAATCGCGCCGCTTTGCGCGACCTCAAAATCTTCTCCGGTCGTTCCCATCCCTCGCTCACGCAGGAGATCTGCGCGCACCTCGGCGTCGGCCAGGGTCACGTGACCCTGTACAGCTTCTCCGACGGCGAGCATTACGTGCAGATCGACGAGAACGTGCGCGGTGCGGACGTCTTCATCGTGCAACCCACCTGTCCTCCGTCGGTGAACGATCACCTGATGGAGCTGTTGATCATGCTGGACGCGTTCAAGCGCTCGTCGGCGAAGCGCGTCACCGCGGTGGTCCCGTACTACGGTTACGCGCGGCAGGACCGCAAGGACAAGCCGCGCGTGCCGATCACCGCCAAGCTGGCGGCAGACCTCATCAGCGCGGCGGGGGCGGACCGCGTCCTCACGCTCGACCTGCACGCGGCGCAGATCCAGGGCTTCTTCAACATCCCGGTCGACCACCTCTTCGCGGCACCGGTGATCATCGGACACCTGAAGCAGCTTCCCGACCTCGAGGACCTGACCATCGTCTCTCCCGACGCTGGCGGCGTGGAGCGCGCCCGGGCGTACGCGAAGAGGTTGGGCGCCTCGCTGGCCATCATCGACAAACGGCGCTTCGCGAAGAACCAGACCGAGGTGATGAACATCATCGGTGAGGTGGAAGGGCGCAACGTGGTGATCGTCGACGACATCATCGACACCGCCGGAACGCTGATCCACTCCGTCCAGGCGCTCCTGGAGCAGGGAGCGAAGTCGATCTCAGCCGCCTGCACTCACGCCGTGCTCTCCGGCCCCGCCATCGGCCGCATCAACAACTCCCAGCTGCACAGCGTGATCACCACCAACAGCATCCCGACCGAGGACAAGGCCGCGGAGTGCTCGAAACTCAAGACGCTTTCCATCGGTAGCCTGCTGGCGGAGGCGATCAAGAGGATTCATAGTGAGGACTCGGTGAGCTCGCTGTTCGATATGTAGCGCGGCTGCGCTGCGGGTGTCAGGTGTCAGGTGTCTGGGGTGTTGCGGCTGTCGGCGCGGGTGTCGTAAGCCAGAACACCCCAGACACCTGACACCCGACACCTCCCGCGCGCAGCGCGGGAATAACCCCGCGTTCTCAACCCTTTACGCGGTTTTCTACCTGGAATTACAAGGAGTCAGCATCATGGCTGAGGTCACGTTGGAAGTCACACGCCGAGAAGCGACCGGCAAGGAAGTGGCGAAGAAGCTCCGCCGCGACGGGAAGGTCCCGGCGGTGGTTTACGGCGGTCACCGCGAGCCGGTGGCGATTACGGTCGACCGGAAGACGGTCTCCGAGCTCATTCAGAAGAGCGAGCACGGCATCCGCTCGGTGTTCCTGCTCAAGATGGCGGGCAGCGACCAGCAGCGGCACGCGATGATCAAGGAACTGACCATCGACCCGATCTCGCGCAAGATGAAGCACATCGACTTCGTCCGCGTCATCATGGACGAGGTGGTCAAGGTCACGATCCCGGTGCACGTCATCGGTACGGCCATCGGCGTCAAGGAAGGCGGCCTGCTCGACTTTCAGGTCCGCGAGCTCCACGTGGAGTGCCTCCCGAACGCGATCCCCGATTCGATCGACGTCGACGTCACCCCGCTGGGCAGCCACGACTACTTCCGCATCAAGGACCTCAAGCTCCCCGAGGGCGTGCGAGTGCTCGATGACGAAGAGCGCGTGGTCGTCGGTGTCACCCACGCCAAGGTCGAGGCCGAGCCGGTTGTCGAAGCGGTCATCGAGCCCGAGGTCATCAAGAAGGGCAAGCCCGAGGACGAGAAGAAGTAACGCGTCTCATCCTGAACGTTTCCGACCCCGCGCTTGCCGCGGGGTTTTTGTTTTTGGAGAATCTCCCGCGATGAAGAAGATCGGTGTTCTGCTCACTCTGACTCTGCTGCTGGCTGCCTCGTGCAAACAAGGGGAGGAGACGGCTGCGTCCGGCGGCAAAGCCGCGACCGGCACTGCCGCCGCGACTGCCACCGGCACCGAAGTCGGCTCGAGGCTGCCGGACTACTCCGCTCTCTGGCTCGACGGCGCGAAGTTCGACCTCGCCACGCGCCGCGAGAACGTCGTGCTGCTGAACGTCTGGGCCACCTGGTGCGGCCCCTGCCGCTTCGAGATCCCCGAGCTCCAGGCGCTCCACGACCGCTTCAAAGCGCAGAAGTTCGAAGTGATCGGCGTCAGCGTGGACGAGAGCGGCCCGGAGCCGGTCAAGCAGTTCGTCACCGACCACAAGATGACCTACCCGATCGTCCTGGATGCCGAAGGAAAGCTCGCCAACGTGCTGCAGACCTCGGTGCTCCCGACCACCGTCCTGCTGGACCGCAACGGCAAAATTGTCTGGAAGCGGCTCGGCATGATCGAGAAGAACGATCAGGAGCTGGTGAAGGCGATCGAGGCGGCGCTGTAGAAACGTTGCTGGTTGTTGGTTCAAGGGGTGTTACGCCTGAGGCAGGTACGCCAGTGTGGGTCAGGCGTAGAAACACCTTGAACCAGCAACTAGCAACCAGCAACTAACTCACAGTTGCCGCCTGTCCGGCGTGCCGCGCTCGGCAGCGCGGCGGTCGCGCTGTCTCTGGATGAAATTGCTGATGTTCCGCGCCATCTGTCCGAGGAGCAGGCGCATCGGCAGGTAGGCGAGGCCGATGCCGATGGCGACGGCCACGACCAGGGCGAGAACGACGAGGGCGAGTGTGATGAGGGATGACATCTCCCTCATTGGATAGCAAGGCGCCTGCCGGGCGGTACTCTTCCGGAAGTGGAGGATTGGCCCGAATCAGCTCAGGCGTCGGCGAGCTGCCCGCACTCTTTGACGTGCGAGATGAGCTGCCGGATGTCGAACGGCTTCGGGAGGACGCGGAAGACCGGTTTGGCGGCGGCGGTCTCGTTCGCCCCCTGCATATTGGCGGTCATGACGATCACCCATGGCTTCTCCGCGGGGCGCTCAGTCTCGAGGAAGCGGAGCACGCCGTGCCCGTCGACGCGCGGCATCATCAGGTCGAGCAGCACGGCCGCGTAGTTGTTGCGGGCGAGCTTCTCGATCGCTTCGAAGCCATCACGGGCACTCTCCACATCGAAGTGCTCGCGGCGGAGCACGCGCTCGACCATCGACCGGATTGCGTCGTCGTCATCGACGACCAGGACTTTCTTCTTCGGCTGCTCTGACAACAAATCCTCCGCGCCGCGGACGGAGCAAAGCCACTGCCATTCCGCGCGCTGGTGGCGAATCTCTCGCCTCTTTCGTAGCAAAAACGGCACGCCGGCGTCAAGATTCGGTGATTATCGAAACGCTGACAGGTAATACCCGATAACGTTCCCGAAGCGCGCTATCATGTTGACACATCTCCACATGGTCGCCGAAACCACCGCCATCTATCGACGTTCTCCCGACGTGGTTTGCCGCCAGGTCGGGCTGGAGTCGATCCTCGTGCCGATCCGGCACAACGTCGGGAACCTCGACTTCGTCTACACGCTGTCGCCGGTCGCAGCGAAGATCTGGTCGCTGCTCGACGGCGTCAGGACGGTGGACGAGATCGCGCACGAGCTCTGCAATGAATTCGAGGTTGAGCCTGCGGCTGCCGCGGCCGATGTCAGCGATCTGCTGGCGGATCTGGCAAGCGCATCGCTCATTACCCAGCTGACATGATCGAGACCCAGTCCTACGCCGAGTTCAGCCGCGTCGTTCACGAAGAAGTGAACCCGATGCGCATCCCGGTCAACGGCACGATCGAGATCACCAACCGCTGCCCGCTCGAATGCGCGCACTGCTACAACAACCTGCCGATGAACGACGCCGGTGCGCGCCGCCGCGAGCTGTCGACGGACGAGCACAAGCGCCTCCTCGATGAGCTCTCGGAGCTCGGCTGCCTCTGGCTGCTCTACAGCGGCGGCGAGATCTTCGCCCGCGCGGACTTTCTCGAGATCTACAGCTACGCGCGCTCCAAAGGTTTCCTGATCACGCTCTTCACCAACGGGACGCTGATCACCGAGCGCGTGGCCGACTTCCTCGCGGCGAACCCGCCGTTCGACATCGAGATCACGCTCTACGGCCGCACGAAAGCGACCTACGAGACGCTGACCGGCATTCCCGGCTCGTTCGAGAAGTGCATCCGCGGCATCCATCTCCTGCTCGAGCGCAACCTGCCGCTGAAGCTGAAGACCGTCGCGCTGACGATCAACAAGCACGAGATCAAGGCCATGAAGGCGTTCGCGGAGGAGCTGGGGGTCGAGTTCAAGTTCGACCCGATGATCAACCCCCGCATCGACTGCTCGTCCAGCCCGCTCGCGGTACGCCTTTCGCCGGCGGACGTGGTCGCACTCGATCTCGACGACAGCGAGCGCGTCTCCGAGTGGCGCCGCCTGGCGCTCGAATGCGCGCCGACGCTCCCCGAGGAAGGGGAGGCGCGGCTGCTGTACGAATGCGGCGGCGGCGTGAACTCGTTCGCCATCGATCCGTACGGCGACATGACCATCTGCGTGCTGTCCCACGTCGACAAGTACAACGTCCGCGACGGCTCGGTGCGCGAGGGGTGGAGCCAGTATCTCTACTCGATCCGCAGCAAGCGCACCACGCGGGTGACGAAGTGCACGGCCTGCGCGCTCAAGTCGCTCTGCGGCTCCTGCGCGGCCAACGGCGAGCTGGAGATGGGCGACCCCGAGGCGCCGGTCGACTTCCTCTGCCGCACGGCCCACCTGCGCGCGGAGGTGTTCGGCGTGCCGGTGCCGGCGCACGGCGACTGCGAGTACTGCCCCGACGGCGTGCACCGCGACGTCATCGACGAGCTCTTCGACAAGGTACACTCACGCCACGGCGACGTCGCCGCGGCGATTGCGGACGTCCCCGCGGCAGCCGCGCGTGCAGCATGCGGCTCGGGCGGTTGCGGTTCGTGCCACGTCCGCTGAAAGGAACACGATGAAAAAAGAGAACAACGAAGAGAAGAAAAAGTACGAGAAGCCGGTCGTGACGCGCTTTCCGCTGCGTCCCGAGGAGGCTGTCCTCGGCTTCTGCAAGTCGAACGCTTCGTCCGGACCGAGCGGCGGCGGCTGCCGCGGCGTCGGAAGCTGCTTCTCCCCGGGGTCCTGACCGCTTGGATCACTTCCTCGGCATCGGCGGGCTGACGATCGCCGTCCGCTGCGCCGATGAACGCATCCGCTGCGAGTGGCTCGATCCCGTTCGCCGCTTTCTCACCACGCCCTCCACTCCCGATCTCGACCTGACCGTGCGCGTCCTGGACGAGCCGCTCTCCACCGCCGGCGAGGTCGTGTTCGAATCCGAATCCGTCTGGCGGATGCTGCGCGACGGCGACACGCTGCGCATCGAATGCCGCTCCGAGGCGTTCGGCGAAACGCCGTACAAAGTGGCGATCTTCGACGAGGCGTTCACGCGCGGCACGATCTACCTGCGCGAGGACGTGCTCGACCTCAACCCACTCGATTACCCGCTCGACGAGGTGGTCGTGGCCAACCTCCTCGGCCGCGGACGAGGCGTCGAGCTGCATTCGTGCGGCATCATCGACCGCAACGGGCGGGGGCATCTCTTCGTCGGCGTCTCCGGTGCAGGGAAGACCACCACCGCGCGCCTGTGGGCCGACGACGCGGCCGGGATCGTGAGCGACGACCGCGTGATCGTGCGCGAGCAGGACGGCGTGATGCACATGTTCGGCACCCCGTGGCACGGTGAGGCCGAGCTTTCCATGGCCGCAGGCGTGCCGCTCGCGGGCGTCTATCTGCTCGTGCAGTCGGATTCGAATGCGCTGCAGCCGCTGTCGCACGCGACCGCCGTCGCGCGGCTGTTCCGCTGCACGTTTCCGCTCTTCCACGACGGAGAGGCGCTCGAGTTCACGCTCTCCTTCCTGGCCCGGCTCGCCGGCAAGGTGCCGGTGCGCGAGCTGCTCTTCACGCGCGACCGCGCCGCGGTCGAGCTCATCCTGCGCGGGGCCGCGTGACCGCCATCGACGCGGCGGAGGTCATCATCGACCTGCTGCAGCGCGGGCACGCCGTCGAGTTCCGCGTCCGCGGCGACAGCATGCATCCCGTCATCCGCGAAGACGATTCCGTCCACGTCGAGCCCTCCCGCGACATCCGCCGCGGCGACGTCGTGCTCACCCTCGCCAACCGCGGCCTGACCGCCCATCGCGTGATCGAGCGCCGAGGCGAGACCGTCGTGACCCGCGGCGACAACACCCCCGAGGCCGACGCCCCGGTCCCGCTCGCGCAGGTGCTGGGAAAGGTGACCTGGGTGGAACGGGAGGGCGAGAGGCGGCACGTGGAGCGGGAGTATGTGTTCGTGCGGTGGCTGCGGCGCCTGCGCCGTGCCGCCCGCTAATCCACGACCCTCCGCACGCTCATCTCCGAGGTGTTCCCTGCCGCGTCGATCGCGAGCGCGGAGAATGCGCGGTCCGAGGCATCGGCTCCCGGGAGTACCTGGCTCGCCCAGATGTTCGTTTCTTCGATCGTGCTCGACTGCTCGCGCTCGGCGGCGAGCGTCGGGAGCGGGAAGGAGGCTTCGAAGGTCCCGTCGGCGGCGGTGTTGGTCGCGCCAAGGTAGTTGAACTCGCCGATCGACGGCAGGCCCATCTCACGCTCGTTGTTGGTGATCGTCTCCCGCGCCTCGGTGCGCTCGTTGCGGATCTCCGGCAACTCGGCCTGCTCCGCCTCGCGTACACCGGAGGTCACGTAGGACTGGTACAACTCCACGATCTCGCCCGGGCACGCGCGGCCGCGCAGGATGACCCTGGCGGCGGTGCCGTCCGCAATCACCTGCACCTCGGTGAGACGCGGTGCGGTGATGCCGCCGTTCGCGTCCGCAGTGATGCGTTCGCAGTTCGCTTCGGAGCGCGCGAGCTGGTTCGGGTTCTCCGCGCCGAGGTGGAGGATGATCGGACGGAGGCCGTTCTCGTTGAAGCGGTTCGCGCTGAACCGGTTCTCGCGCGGAGCGGCGGCCGGAGCGTCGAACGGCGCGCTGGTCACGCCGCCGAGGCGGTTCCACATGATCTCATTGCGCGTGATCACGTTCCGCGACGAGCCGGGACCGAGGAGCACGCCCGCCTGGTTGCCGCTGATCGTGCAGCCGTCGATCGTGTTCGCGTTCGCGGGCGCGGAGCCGTCGGGCGCGCCGATGACGATGCCGGCGCCGCCGTTCGCGGCGATCGTCGATGTGCGCACCGACGAGCCGTCGGAGAGCAGCACGATCGCACCGCCGGAAGCGGGATCTCCGCAGCGGCTGATGTCGAGGCGCTCGCCGTTGAGGTGCGCGTTCTGGCCGACGATGATGCCGGCGCGCGTCTGAGCGGTGACGAGCAGATGCCGCGCGACCAGCGTTCCCGCCTCGACCTGGACGCCGACCGTGCCGAACGTGGCGGACGGCGTCACGTCGGGTGCGGCGCCGACGAGCACGTGCTCGAGACGGGCATCCGCACGCGCCACTACCGCGTTCGGCGCGCCGTGCAGCGCGACGAAGCTCATCGCGCAGCGCGCGCCGCAGACGATTCCCTCGGAGCCGGTGAGCGTCAGCTCGAGCTCCGGCTTCTCGAGGCGCGGCACCATCCTCTCGTCCGGCTTGATGGTCGGCGCCTCGCCGTAGCGGCCGGGATTCGCATTGATGATGGAGGCAGGGGATGCGAAGTTGTACGCGGTGCCGTCGATCCAGGTGTCGGCGTCGCGCAGCTCCGGCAACGCGCTGCCGAGGACGATCGACCACCAGCGAGGCGGCACGCCGGCGATGGTCTCCCGCTGCTCGCGCGGCCGCTCGAGCGGCACGAAGCGCATGCGGTTCGGGCCGCCGACCGCGTTTCCGTTCACGATGAACTGGCGCAGAGAGCCCTGGACGCGCTCCCCGTCGGCGGTGTTGGTGACGGCGTTGAAGCTGAACGCGAAGTCGACGCTGGTCGCCGGCTCGCGGAGCTCGACGCGGGCGACATGCTCGGACGTCGCGAACGCCGAGGCGTCATCGGAGACGTTCGCGCCGCGGCCGGAGAAGCAGGCCCCTTCGAACCAGGTCGTGCGAGCTGTGCCGTCGGGACTGGCGCAGAGCGACCCGGCCGGTCCGAACGTCTGCTCGGCCCAGGTGTCTGCAGGACCGAACGTCTTCGAGTCGACGGCCACCCAGTACGTTCCCGCGCTGAGCCTGCGGAAGACGTACATGCCGCCGGCGTTCGTCTTCTCGGTAGCGACCGCGGCTGCGTTGCCGTCGCGGTACAGCCTGACCGTCACGTTGGCGGCAGGGACGAAGTTCGAGCGCACCGCCAGCGCCGCGCGATCTTCGAAGACGCCGCCGCCGATGACGAGCGAGCTCTGCGCCTGCACGAACAGCGGCGCAATGGCTGCGCATAACCCGACCACCCATCTCGAAACTGGACGCATTTGGACCTCTCCCGAACATTATGCGGCAGTACCGCCGAGATCGGGTGTCAGGTGTCAGGTGTCTGGGAGTGTCGCCTGGGCAAGAAACCCCAGACACCCGATACCTGATACCCCCGCGTCAGCGTGCACCGCTAAACCAGTCCGCGGTCACGCAACTCGCGTTTGACGAAGGCGTAGACGATCGGCGCCATCACCACGCCGCCGACACCGAAGGCCGCTTCGCCGACGATGATGGCGAGGAGGATCTCCCACGCCTGCGAGTCCGTCTCGCCGCCGACGATGCGTGAATTGATCAGGTATTCGAGCTTGTGGATGACCACCAGGAAGGTGAGCGAGGCCACGGCGGTGCCGATCGAGATGCCCATCGAGAGGATGGTGATGACGGTGTTCGAGATCAGGTTCCCGAGGACCGGGATGAGGCCGCAGAGGAACGTGATCACGATCAGCGTCGTCCCGAACGGGATCCGGATGCCGAACAGCGGCAGGATCACCAGCAGGTAGATGCCGGTCAGGGTGGTGTTGACCGCGGAGATCTTCATCTGCGCGGTGGCGATGCGGCCGAACGCGTGGGCGAAGCGGTCCACCTTCTCGACGAGATGGCGCGCGAGCGGGCCGCGGTTCACTTCATCGTGCTGGGTGATGTGGCGGAAGAAGACCAGCACCGCCAGCAGTACGCCCATGATCATGTGCACCAGGCCAATGCCCAGCCAGAGGCTGCCGGCGCGCAGCGTCTGCGCGTGCGTCTTGAGCCAGGTCATGATCGCCAGCTTGAAGTCTTCGGCGTCCGTCATGACCTCGGGGATGACCTGCGACCCGAGTCCGCCGAGGAAGAGGCGCACCGAACCGAGGATCTCGGCCATTTGCTCCATCATCGCCGGCACGTTTCCCGCGCCGCGCCGAAGCATCGTGACCATCAGCGCGATCGCAGCGGTGATGATCGCGGCCGTAGCAGTCGTGACGACCAGCAGCGCCAGCGGTCGCACGATCCCGCGGGACATCCGTCCCTGAAAGCGCTCCGAGACCCGGTCGAGAATCAGGTACAACGCCAGCCCGACCACTGCCGCCGAGACGAGGTGCTGCATGAGGATGAACAGCACCCCCGCCCCGATCACCGAATAGGCGGCGATCTCCTCCCACGGCATCCGCTGCCGCGGCGCAGGTGCGGACGGCTGGACCGGTGCCGGCTCGACTGGCATCGGCACAAGGGGATTCGTGCTCATCGGTAGGCAGTATGCAGCATGCAGTATGCAGTGTGCGGTGTGCGGGAGAGAATCCATCGATCGCGGCGGCGATCCGATCCCGCCCGCGCGAATTGAATCGTTGCCGCACCCCGTTCGCTAGTAAAATTAATGGCGGAGGTATGGACTGCGAGTCTTCGCGCGTGTGATCGTTGGGTTTGCCCTGATCTTCTCTACCGCTTCCGCCACGAATGCCGGTCCGGGTACTGATGTCTGGATGTGCTACTACACCGACGCCGCGATGACGAACCAGGTCGGCTGGTACCACAGTGGTGGTGGCTACGGGATTACCCGAGGCGGAGATGAAGCCACGTACCGCCGCCGTGAGATTTCGGAATGCGACCTCTCCAACACCTGGGCGTCGTGTAACTACTGGGACGGCAGTGGCTGGATCGCGATGCCTTGCCCTTGGTGAGTTGCTGTTTGCGGAGCTCTCTCAGTGAAAATCGTAAGTTCAAAAAGCCCGTCGGTGGCAGGTAAGCGAGTCTCGGTGCGCGATTCGGCCGCGAAAGCTCCGCGGAAATCGGCGAGACGAGCCGCGGCAACACCAGTCGTGCAGCACTACGCTGTATGTGTCCGCAATGACGACTATCCGGCGTCACTCGAGTTGCGAAAGCTCTATCCCGTCCTCGAGGATGCTTCCGCCGCTCAGCACGGGATGGTTCGCGTCATCGACGAATCTGGCGAAGACTACTTGTACCCGAGCGAATTTTTCGTCGCCATCGAGCTACCCGCCGCAATCGAAAAGACTCTCGCCAGGATCGAGTAGCGACCGTCGGGTCGCGCCGCGCACGAGGATGTTGTCTACGTCGCCATTTTGCTGCGGACGTACCCTTCGGCCGCGTCAAACGTGAACACCAACTTGCAGCCGTGGCGTGCGAGCTCGTCTTCGACAACGAGAAAGTCGCGCCTGTTCTGCGTGACGAACAGCTTCTCGGGAGAGCTGTTGGATTGGATGTGCTCAACGACCGAGGCATAGACGAGCGCATCCTGTGGCGAGAGGCCGATCCGGTGCTCCACTTCATACGCTCTGGCCAGGGTTGCCGGCGGCGTCACTGTGACCGTACCGACGCGGGCGAGTGTGTTGATAGCTGTTTCCAGACGCTCACGGTCCTGCTGGGCAGTGGCGATCAGCGCTGCCACGAATGCCTGGCTCTGCAGGGGGATGTCAGTGAGCGGACGAGATCGAGAAAGTTCGCCCAGTTCCGTCCGGACCGCGGAATGGAGACGGTTGCGTCGTTTTGCGTTCCGTTGCCACGCCAACCTCGCTTCGATCAGGGCGAACGACGAGACCACGATCTGAATCTCATGGTCACGAGCGAGATCGAGCAGATGCTGGCAGTGGTCTGAGGTGGCTCTGAGATACGCAAGCTCGAGAACGAAATTGGTCTCGACGTAGACGATCAATTACGCTGTTCCTCGCGAAGCAGGCCGTTCTCGAACTGCTGGAGGCCCGCGTCACGCAACCAGTCCTCGACGGACGGTGGGATGCTTCCCTCGCTGAGATCCGTAAGCCACGATTTGACCAGTAGCTCGAAACTGAGGGGAAGGATCTCCTTCAGCGGCGTTTGCATCTTCTCGAGGTAAGGACGCAACGCTTCCTCGGTTGGCGTTGAAAAGTCAGGAAGCTCCGAGCCCTCTCCAGGAACGCGTTTCCAGAGGTAGAGGAAGTTGCGAAGCACCAACAGGAAGAAAAGGTCAGACTGTGGTGCGGTGTCCGCGAACAACGTCCGGGCAAATCGTCCCGCCCATTCTGTTGAGGGAGCGCTGGTGCTCTTCGCCTCGACGAGCAGAACGGTACTCGTGCTCGGCGACTCTAAGACAAAGTCTACGTCGGCGACCATGGCTCTCAGGTTACCGCAAACAGGAGCAACGGTAGAAGCGCCTCGGTCTTTACCCTCAATGAAAGTCATAGCTGTTCACGTTCTCGATCCCCGCCAGCGGCCAGAACTTCTCCGCGCGCACCGAGGGTTGGCCTGCGAGGTTCTGCACGACGCCCTGGACGATCAGGCCTGAGTGGCCGAGGATCGTGGCGCGCTCGTCGGCGAAGAGTTGGGGGTTGACGATGGCCTGCGAGAGGCCGGTCTCGTCTTCGAGGGTGAGGAAGACGAACCCTTTTGCCGTTCCCGGGCGCTGGCGGACGATCACGGCGCCGGCGGTAGTGGCGCGGATGCCGTTTTCCACTTCCTTCAATTGCTGCGCGGTCAGCACGCCGTTCTGGTTGAGGTGCGGGCGGAAGTGCTCCATCAGGTGTTTACCGGTGGTCAGCTCCATGGCGTTGTAATCGGCCATCGTGTCTTCGGCGGCCGACATCTCGGGGAGCGGGCTTGGGGTGGTGTCCTCAACAGCTTCCTCGAACAACTCTCCCGTGTCGCGGGCCGCCTGCGCGGCCTGCCAGAGCGCCGCTCTGCGCGTCTTTCCGAATGACGCCAGCGCGCCGGCGTAGGCGAGCTTGGTCAGTTGATCGTCACGGAGCCGGGCGCGGCGCGCGAGCTCGTCGACCGAGGCGAACGGCTGTGCGTCCTGCACGCGCAGTCCTGACTCGCCACGCAGTCCTTTCACGAACCGCAGGCCGAGGCGCACGGCGCCGTCCTCCCAGCGGCACTTCCAGGCGGACTTGTTGACGTCGACCGGCAGCACTTTCACGCCGTGCCGTTGCGCATCCTTGATCAGCGTGGCCGGGTGATAGAAACCCATCGGCCAGGCGTTGAGCAGGGCGATGTAGAACGCGGCCGGATGCCGCGCCTTGACGTACGCGCTGGCGTAGGCGATGAGCGCGAAGCTCGCCGCGTGCGATTCCGGGAACCCGTACAGCGCGAACGAGGTGATCGACTTGACGATCTGGTCCTGCGCCTCGGTGGCGATGCCGTTCTTCGTCATTCCGTCGCGCAGGCGGGTCTCGATGTCCGCCATCCGCTCCATCGAGCGCTTGAACCCCATCGCACGGCGCAGCTCCTCGGCTTCGCCGCCGGTGAAGTTCGCCGCGACCATGGCCATCTTCAACAGTTGCTCCTGAAAGAGAGGCACGCCGAGGGTGCGTTTGAGGATCGGCTCGAGGCAGGGGTGCGGATATTCGATCGGAAGCTTGCTCTGCCGGCGATCGAAGAACGGGCGGATCATGCCGCCGACGATCGGGCCGGGGCGGATGATCGCGACCTGCACGACGATGTCGTAGAAGCACTTCGGCGCGTTTCTCGGCAGCGACGCCATCTGCGCGCGGCTCTCGACCTGGAACATGCCGATCGTGTCGGCCTCGTTCAGCATCTTGTAGACGAGCGGATCGTCCTGCGGGAGGTGCGCGAGGTCGACCTCGACCCCTTCGCATTCGCGGATGAGCGGGATCGCGTCTTCCAGCGCCGCCAGCATGCCCAGCCCGAGGAGGTCCACCTTGATCAGGCCGAGGTCGGCGCAGTCTTCCTTGTCCCATTGGATGACCACGCGGCCGGGCATCGACGCCGGCTCGAGCGGCACGACCTCGTCGAGGCGTCCCTTGGCCAGCACCATCCCGCCGGAGTGCTGCCCGAGGTGGCGCGGCAGGTTCTGGATCTGGAGGTAGAGGCGCATGAAGTGCTGCACGCGCAGGTCCTCGGCGTCGAAGCCGCTCTGCGCGAGCTGCCCGGGCAGGCTCTCGATGCGCTCCTTGATCTCGCCGAAGTTCCAGGTGCTGACGGTCTTCGACAGCTTGTCCGCCTGCTCGAGCGAGAAGCCGAGCGCTTTGCCGACTTCGCGCGCCGCGCTGCGGTCGCGGTAGGTGATGACGTTCGCCGTCATCGCCGCGCCGTGCTGGCCGTACTTGGCGTAGACGTGCTGGATGACTTTCTCGCGCTGCGAGCCGGAGGGGAGGTCGAGGTCGATGTCCGGCCACTCGCCGCGCTCCTCGGAGAGGAAGCGCTCGAAGAGCAGGTCCATCTTCACCGGATCGACGGCGGTGATGCCGAGCGCAAAGCAGACCGCGCTGTTCGCTGCCGAGCCGCGGCCCTGCACGAGGATCTTCTCCCGCTGGCAGAACTGCACGATGTCCCACACGATCAGGAAGTAGCCGGCCAGTTCCAGCTTCTCGATCATGTTCAGCTCTTTCTCGATCTGCGCCTGCGCTTTCGCGTGCAGCGGCCGGAAGCGCACCGTGGCGGCGTTCCAGGTGATCTTCCGGAGGAAGGAATCGTTCGTCTCGCCGGGCGGGAGCGGGTAGTCGGGGAACTGGTACCCGAGGTCGGCGAGCGTGAAGTCGAGCGTACTCGCGAGCTCCCACGCCCCGTCGATGGCCTCGGGCAGATCGGCGAAGAGCGCGCACATCTCGTCGGCCCCTTTGACGTGCCGCTCGGCGTTGATGCCGAGCAGGCGGCCGGCATTGTCGACGTTGCGTCCTTCGCGGATGCAGGTCAGGACGTCCTGCAGTTGCTTGTCTTCCCGGCGCGCGTACCGGACGCCGTTCGTCGCTACAACCGGTAGACGCATCCGTTTCGCGAGATCGAGCAGGGCGACGTTGCGATGCTCTTCGTCACGCCGGTGATGGCGCTGCAGCTCGACGTGCGTGCGCCCCTTGAAGATGCCCCCGATCCTGTGCAGTGCGCTTTCGGCGTTCGCGACATCGGCGAGCGGTCCTTCGTCGCCGCCGGTGAGGCAGCGCAGCCCTTCGTTGTACTGCTCGATGAGCTCCCACGTGTAGCGTGCCTGCCCCTTCGGATGCGCCAGCGCGCCGGCGGTGAGCAGGCGGCAGAGGTTCCTGTACCCGGTGCGGTTCTCGACCAGCAGCGTGAGCCTGCTGTCCCGTGGCGTGGTGGCCAGCCGCAGCCCTTTGCTGCTCTCCTCGATCTTCAGCTCCGCCCCGACCAGCGCCTTGATTCCGGCTTTTTTGGCCGCTGAGTAGAACCGCGGCGCACCGTAAACGCCGTTGATGTCGATGACCGCCATGGCCGGGATGTCCTTCTGCGCGGCGTGGTAGATCAGGTCCTCGGGGAGACTCGCGCCATTGAGGAAGGAGAAGCTCGTCGCGCTGCGCAGCTCCGCGTACGGCCTCTTCGCCTGCTTCGTTACCCGCTTCGTCTGCTCCGGCCCCTTCGGTCTCTTCGGCGCGAGCACCTGCTCGACATAGGAGAGATGGTCGTACTCCCCCGAAAGCGGCACCGCCGCGTTCGCGGACGCGCGTTCCTTCACCTTCGCCTTCTCCGCCCCGGGAGGGTTATGGGTAATCACAAGCGCGTCCAGATCGCGCGTGGTTTTGCGGCCGTTCAACTTGAGAATTGTTCCTCGGGAGAAGGGGGGAGGCAAATGTTCTACGAGGAGGAGATGCACTCCAACCCCGTGCTACATTCCGGCGCATGAAACGGATCTGCCCAAAGTCGGGCGATGAGCTCACGCCGATGGCGCGCGGTGCGTACAAATGCAGCGTCTGCGGAGGGATGTTCGTTCCTCGGATGCTCGTGGAGCTGGTTCACGAGGAGGCTGCTTCTCCGGCCGACAGCCCGGCCGCCGAGAGCCTGGATGCGACCACAGGGCGGTGTCCGATCGACCGGTCGATCATGAGCCGCGCGGAAATCGAGCTGGGACCCGAGCGTCCGCCGATCCATCTGGAGCGGTGTGGCAGTTGTCATGGGGTCTGGTTTGATGCGGGAGAGTGGTCCAGTCTCGCGGAGCGTCACCTGCTCGAGCGGATCGATGAGTTCTGGACTGTCGAGTGGCGTGCGAGGCAGCGGCGCGAGCGTGACGATGCCAGTCATGACCGGCGCCTGCGCGAGACGTTCGGGCCGGAGCTGTACGACGCGCTGCAGGAGATTGCGCGGAAGATCAAGGGTCACGAGCGGCGGTCGCAGGCGCTCGCCTTCATTCGCGAAGCCAGCGACGAATAGCCATGGCGCTCGTGAGTGGCGAGGCTGAAACCCCGGCGGCGCTGAGGTAGCCTGGAGTATTGTGGCCCGCTGCATCACAGGAGGGCTTCATGTCACGAGGCGCGGGCAAAGCTCCAAAACAGATCACGTGGATCATCTGTCTCATCCTTTATGTCATCGCGCTGGCCGGCCACTTTGCGCTCGTGCGGATCACCGGCGGCTACGCTGACTGGGCGTGGATCGTCGGCTTCGGGCTGCTGCTCGCGGCGGTTCAGGTGCGAGGGTTGTAGAGCGCGGCCTCGCCGCACCGTCTACGGGCGCTTCTTGCGCGGGCGTCCGCGCGGACCGAGGTCGCGGCGGAGATTCGCGACGTGGGCGGCGATGTTCGGATCCATCTTCGCCATTGGCTGCGCGATCGCGTAGATCTGGAGCGACTGGAACGCGAGCCGCGCACGCCGTGAGGCGACCGTGAACTTCAGGCGCCGGCCGAGCGCGAATATCTGGTCGATCACCGGCCGGAAGGCGTGAGCGTACTGCAACGTGTCGTGCGCCTGCGCCGGGTCGAGTTTTTTGACCGCCTGAAGCTCGTCCGTCTGCTCGACGGCTGTCGTGGCCGTCTGAAGGAACGGGATCGGCACGTTGCCGTGCGAGCGGACGAAAGCGGCCTTCGAGTGATGAGGGTCTTCGAGGTATGGGATCTTCGCCGCGACGGCTTCGAGGTCGCGCATGATCTCTTCGGCCAGACGCTGGTGGTAGGTGAGCGACGGAGCGGCAGGAAGTGTCGGTTCCATGTGAGTGAGACGAACGAGCAGCCGACAGGTTTTGCTGCGAACGCACGTCCGGAGATCGTTCATCCGATCGCGGAGGCGTTGGAAGCCATGAATTCCGGCTTTTACGGCCTCTGAGGACACCCGAAAGCCATGGATTCCGGCTTTCGGCACCGTCCGGAGCATCTGAAAGCCAGGATTTCCGGCTTTTGGCATCGCCGGGAACACGTGAAAGCCATGAATTCTGGCTTTCGGGGCCGGTGAGGGCACGTGAAAGCCATGAAACGTGGCTTTCACGTGCATCAGCCGGTCCCATCTATACTGCACTCATGCGATATCAGGACGAGCAGGAGAGGGAACGCCCGGCCGCACCATCGATCGTTGGTTGCTGGATGATGGTCGAGGCGTGGGACATGAACGACCCGGGCAAACCGGGCAAGTCTTATCCGTGGGGCGATCCGCCGCTCGGGTACTGGGTCTACGACTCGGCCGGAAACGTGTCGGTGCAGATCTCGCTGAATCCGCCGCTGTCGAACCTCGGCGATTCGTGGTGGACCAACACGCCGCCGCCTGTAGACGAGATGATCACGTCGTTCAACAACTACATGGCGTATTTCGGCACGTATACGGTCGACTACGACAGCGGCACCGTGACGCACAACGTGACCACGGACGTCCTGCGCCAGTACACCGGCACTTCCCAAGGGCGGCCCTTCGCCATCGTGGAGGGCGAGCTGTTGATCGGTGACCGGACCACGTACCTGCGCCGCTTCAAACGAGTTGCGTGAGGTCTTCGCGCCTGCTGCTGGCCGTCCTGCTCGTCCTCGCTCCGTTTGCCGGAGCGGGTGACAAGCGGGCGCCGTTGCGCGTGCTTTTCGTCGGCAACAGCCTGACGTACACGAACGACCTGCCCGGGATGGTCTCGCGACTGGCCGAACTCGATGGGCGCTCGTGCGAGATCACGACGATCGCGGTCGCGAACTACTCGCTCGCCGATCACCTGGAGTCGCCTCGCTTCCGGCGGGAGATTCGCGGGAAGTGGGACGTCGTCGTCCTGCAGCAGGGGCCGTCGTCGCTCGACGAAAGCCGGCAGCAGCTGGTGCGCGATACGAAAGCGATCGCCGCGCTGTCGGGGAGCAGGATCGCGTTGCTCGCGGTGTGGCCGGCCTCGAACCGCGTGCAGCTGTGGGAGCGCGTCGCCGAGTCCTACCGGGTCGCGGCCGAAGCTGTGGACGGACTGCTGATCCCGGCCGGCGTGAATCTGCGGCTGGCCATGCAGCAGGATCCATCGTTAAAAGTCCTCGGGGCGGATGGCTTCCACCCGGCGATGGCCGGAACGTATCTGGCCGCGCTGACGACCTATCACGCGCTCACCGGCAGTCTTCCTGCCGCATTGAGCGATCCGAAGACGTCGCGCAGGGTCGCAGGTGGAGAGCTGGATCTGACGGACGATCAGCTCCGCCTGTTGGTGCGCGTCGCTACCGCACGATGAGCCACACGCCGCCCACTGTGAGCAGCAGGCCGGCTGCTCTCATCCCGTCGAAGGCACGCTGCACGCCGCCGAACGCGCCGAAGTGATCGAGGATCAACGCGGCGACCATCTGAGCCGCAACCGTAATGACGAGCGTTCGCGCGAGGCCGAGCCGCGGTGCCGCGAAACCGATCCCGCCGACGATGACGAGTCCAAGCGGTCCGGCCAGCCATCCATACCAGGGAACCTGCCGGCCAGCCACTGCCGGTCCGCGAGCGCCGAGCCAGATCATGGCCGCGATCACCGCGCCCACACCATAGGTGACGAGAACGGAAGTGGCCGTGCCGACGGTGCGGTCCATTGATCCCATGAAGTGCCCTTGAAAGGCCACGGCAATCCCCACGCAGACCGCAATCGCACCGAGAAGGATGAACGTGCTCATGGCAGGAAGCGTAGCATCGCGAAGCCGAGGCCCGTTGCTGCCTTCGGCGGCTGCCCGCGCGTTTCACCCGTACGCGGCCTCCACGAACCACTCGCTTTGCGCGTCCTCGCGGTAGACGCGGTAGGAGCTGCCGCGGGAGAGCTCCACGTCCCAGTAATCGCGGTCGGCGGGGGTGGCGGACCACCAGCCTTCCTGGACGCGCCAGGGGCCAGCGCAGGTGCGGACTTCGCCGGAGATGTCGCCTTCGCCGCGCAGGGCTTCGATCTGCACGTCGCCTGATTCGTCGGGGCGGGAGGGGCGGGTGACCACTTCGACCGGGATGGGTGGACGGAAGACGCGCACCGCCAGCAGGCCGTGGGAACGGCGTGGGCCGCGGCGGAGGTCGGGTGGGGGTGGAGGCTCGAACGAGCCGAGGGCGTAGCGGTCGGGAAGATGGCTGTCGACGGTCATCGGCATGCCGACGCGATCTTCGCCGAGCATGGAGATGAGCTTGGCGATGGTCGTGGCGAGCTTCTCCGGCGACAGGGCGGCGGGGCCGAAGAGCGACAGCTGCGCGCGGCGCGGGCGGTCGGGATGGGCGGCGAGGGAGAAGCCGACCACGGGGGCACCGGGCGGAGTTTTCTCGAGGTCCAGGCGGAGCAGCGTGAGCATCGTCTTCACGTCGCGCGTCGGCGCGGGAAGGTCGATGGCGCGCGAGTGAAAGCCGTCCGGCTCGAGCGTCATGGTCAGTTCGAGACGCCTGCAGGCGAAGCCCTGGAGCTCCATCCGTTTCGCGAGGCGGTCCAGCGCCGCGCTGGCGATGAACAGGAAGGGGTCGAGCGCGACGAGCGGCCATTCGAGCTCCATCCCTTCGTGGAACTCCTGCGGCACGGGACGCGGGATCAGCGGACGGGGATCGATGCCGCGCGCGGCGTAGTGCAACTCGCGGCCGAGATGCCCGAGGCGGGAAGCGACTTCGGATTCCGGGAGGCGCGCCAGGTCGCCGATCGAGGTCAGCCCCCAGCGGTTGAGCGTCGACGCCGCGTCGAGCTCCGGAGTGAGCCGCGCGAGCGGGAGTGGCGCGAGGAACTCCGCCTCCGTGCCTGCTTCGACGACCGTCGGCGATTTGGGCAGCTCCGCGGCGACGCGCGAGGCGAGCTTGCTCGCCGCCAGGCCGCAGCGCGCGGGAAGTCCGACGTCCTCGGCCGCGCGAAGGATCGCCTTGCCGAGGTCGAGCTCGGACGCGAAATGGCGTTC
Source organism: Thermoanaerobaculia bacterium (assembly GCA_035630815.1). GTDB lineage: Bacteria > Acidobacteriota > Thermoanaerobaculia > Gp7-AA8 > Gp7-AA8 > QHVT01. The sequence goes on along the minus strand of DASQJY010000025.1, from coordinate 129,583 downwards.
GAGGCCGCTCACGTCGAGGAACACCAGCCCTTCGCCCGCATCCTCGACACGCGGCGAGAACGTCTCCGCCACTTCCACCAGCGCTTCCTGCGCCGTGCGCTCGCATTCGGTATCGCGGGCGCGTGCGATCAGCTTCGGCACGAGCGAGCGCGCCTGCGCGAGCGACATCCCGGGGCCGATGCCCTTCGTCCGCGCGCGGCGCGTGGCCGCGATGATGTGCGCGCCGCCGCCGTCGCCATCGACGATGGCCACCGCTTCGTTCAGCAGGTCCGGCTCGCTGCGCAGCCGCGCGGCGAGCGGGAACATCGGCACGTGGATGCAGGCGATGCGGGTCATGATGATAGGGCCGAGGGCAGAGGGCTGAGGGCTGAGGGAGAAGCGACGCGTTCGCGAGATTGGTGCGGTGCAGGGGTTTCCCCTCGGCCCTCGGCCCTCAGCCCTCGGCCCTCCTCCATCGTCAACGCCAGCGTCGTCACCGCTCCCGCCTTCCGGTGCCGGTGCTTCTCGAGGTGCAACTCGGTTTGTGCACCGAGGAGCAGGCGCGGCGACTTGCCGCGGCCGTGCCACTGAAGGCGAGTGCGTTGCGCGACGATCACCGCCTCCGATGCAGTCCCGGTGGCTGGGTAGGGAGTGGAGATCAGCATGGCCGTACCGTGGGCCTCGGCGGCGCGGGCGAGGCGCACCCAGGCAGCTTCGGGAGCGCGGCGGCCGCGGACGGGATATGTACCGGCGTCGAGCACGACCAGCTGGAAGCCGGTGGCGGTGATCATCTCCGCGCTCATCACCGCCTGCTTCAGCGTCTTCGGGCGGATCCAGAGCACGCGCTGGAGATCGACGCCCATCTCCTCGGCGGTGCGCGGATCGAGATGATCGCCGAGGTCGACGAAGACCGCCGCCTCCCCCATGCTGGTGGCGGCGGCGAGGGCGGAGAGGACGATCGAAAAACGGCCGGCACCGCGGCGTCCGGTGAGCTCGACCATCTTGCCGCGGGGCAATCCGCCGCCGAGGAGGGAATCGAACGCGTCGAGGGTGGTGGGGAGCTGCTCGTCGCGGCGTTCCTTTTCCAGCGCGCGCAGGAGCTCGGTGGCGTTCATGAGCTTCGCGGCCGCGGTTCCCTTGAGCGACTCGCGGAGGCGCTTGACGTCGTCACGGACGCTGTCCGGGGCGGGTGCCTCGATCAGCGACTCTACAAGTGGTGGTTCCGGGAGAAGGATGGGCCTCAGCGGCGCCGGTCTCACATCGAGAAGGGGAAACTGCTGATCGAGAACGGGTGCGGAAGCAGACAAGCGATGTTCAACTTAGGCGGTGAAGAGGCGTAAGTCAACGTGGGGAGATCATGCATCGCGGGAAGGGGGATCAAATCGCGCCAGTGGGTCAGGAGGCCGGGGCAAAGAGTGAGCACTCGGCCTAGAAAGTGACCCATATGTGAAAAATGGGATTCAATGGAATCAATGACTTACGGCGATGCGAGGCGTGGCACCGCCGCTGCTCTAGGGGGCACAGTCGCAGTCGAGACGTTCAGCAATACCAACAGGAGAAAATTGAATGCATCGTAGCCTCATCGTTGCCCTTTCCCTGGTTGTCTCCCTCAGCGCGTTTGCGCAGGAAACCTTTCGTGACCGCGTGGAAGCTCGTGGCGGTCTGAGGCAGGATCGCGCTTGCGCGACGCACCAGCCGAGCGAGATGGAAATCGAGGCCATCGACGCGTACACCGACAGCGTCATGGAGCAGCTCCGCGCCAGCGGCCGCCAGATCGAGGCGAACGCGACCCTCCGGACCGTTCCGGTCTACTTCCACGTGATCACGAACACCAGCGGAGTCGGCAACATCACCGACGCCCGGATTGCCGCGCAGATCGCCGTCCTCAATGAGGCGTATGCGGGTCTGACGGGTGGCGTGGACACCGGATTCCAGTTCGTGCTGGCCGGCATCACGCGCACCGCGAACAACACGTACTTCGGTGCGGGTTACGGTTCGGCCGCTGAGACGAGCATGAAGAACGCGCTCCGCGTCGGCACTGCCGATGACCTGAACTTCTACACGAACCAGCCGAGCACCGGCGAGCTGGGCTGGGCGACGTTCCCGTCGAGCTATGCCAGCAAGCCGAAGATGGACGGCGTGATCTGCGACTGGCGCACCCTCCCGGGCGGTTCGTTCTCGCCGTACAACGAAGGCGACACGGGCACGCACGAAGTCGGCCACTGGGTCGGCCTGTACCACACGTTCCAGGGCGGCTGCAGCAAGACCAACGACGGCGTCACGGACACGAACGCCGAACGCTCGCCCGCGTTTGGGTGCCCGAACGGCCGCGACTCCTGCGCCGGCAAGCAGTACCCGGGCGTCGATCCGATCGAGAACTTCATGGATTACACCGACGACTACTGCATGTACAAGTTCACCGCGGGTCAGTCGTCGCGCGCCTCCTCGTACTGGACCTCGTACCGCGCCGGCAAGTAATCGACCGATCCTTTAGAATCACAGGGGCGGGCGTCATGCCCGCCCCTTTTTCATTAGAGCCATGTTCCTCATTTCGATCGTTCTCGCCGCCACTCTCGCCAAAGCCGACGTTCCCCGCGTCTCGGTCACCGAGCTCCATGAACTGATGAAGAAGGGGGACGCGATCGCGCTCGACGTGCGCGGCAGCGTGCCGTTCAAGCTCGGCCGGATCGACGGCGCGACCTGGATGCCCCTCGGCCTGATCAAGGAACGCTTCGGGGAGCTTCCGCAGGACAAGCTGGTCGTCGCGTACTGCACGTGCAAGGCGGAAGAGCTCAGCCTCGAGGCAGTAACGCTCCTGGCAAACCAGCATGGCTTCACGCGCGTGGCCGTCCTGCAGGGCGGTTACCCAGCCTGGAAAGAGGCCGGCCTGCCGGTCGCGGCGGACGAAGAACTGGCCGAGACGACCAAAGACACGACCGTCTATTTCGACCAGCGGCCGGAAACGGCAACCTCGCTGGCAGGAGGCGGACGGCTCCGCCCGCCGGATGCGGTGAAGTGCGACCGGAATGAGCTGACCTCGTTCGCCGGGAAGGTGACGAGCTACCGCCGCGGGGAAGACATGACCGTGCTGGTGATGCACACCAGCGCGGATACGGTCGAAACGATCAAGGTGGCGCACCGCGACAGGGATCCGCGTCACGCGTACCTCATCGAGGCGCAGCCGTTCACGGCCGCCGACTGGAAGCGGATCGAGAGCAAAAAGGGCGTGCTCCTCCCGGACATGAGCGCGGTGGCCTGGGTCTGCAGCAACGGCGTCACGACCGTCGACTGGCGGCCGGGGACGACGTTTACCGGCGCGGAGTAGCGGACCTCCCCACCCCTTTGAGATTGCGCGGTTTACCGCCGAAGCCCTCTGCTATAATCCGCGCCGTTTCAGGTAACTTTTTCCATGGACGCGAAATACGACCCGGCCAACTCGGCCACCAGCGTCGAGATCTTCGGCCAGACGTACAACGTACGTGGAAACGGCGACCCGGACTATTTAGCGGAGCTTGCGCAATTTGTCGATAACAGGATGCGGGAGGTGGCGGCGCAGGTAGCGACCGTCGACCCGATGAAGATCGCAATCCTGGCGGCTTTGAACATAGCCGACGAGTTTTCCCGATTCAGACGCCAGAGGGATGATGCCGCTGGAATATGGCTCGAGAAAACGGAGGAAATATCAGAGCGGCTCAGCGAGGTAATAGGCTGAGCAACTTGGTTTTAGTTGCAACTGTTTCGGAGTTTCCCTGCAGGGTTCGTGATGCGAAATCTAGCACTTGAACCGTACTTTCTTATCCGGGTAGCTCGCGTCTCGGGTCGCGTGCACACCTTCCTTCCGCCAGAAGCGGAAGCTCAGAAGGTAGCCATAACGGCACGAGTAGGGCGCCCACCTGTCTCGTACAGGTTCAGGTAAGAATCACCACACGGCTCAGGCGGGGATCTCCGATACTTTTCCTCCCTTTGCACAGGCCTCCCACGTGGAGGTGCGGTTTTGGATCTTGAACAGGTATTGATCGCCGTCGGCGCAGGGATCGTCCTCGCCGTCGCTCTGGCCCTGGTATGGGCCGCCACTTACCGTAAGCGTGCGCAGGCGCAGCTCGACGAGGCAAAGGCTTCGGCCGACCGCCTCATCGAGGATGCGAAGAAGCAGGCCGCGTCGCGCGTCAAAGAAGCCGACCTGGAGGCGAAAGAGAAGCTCCTCCAGATGCGCTCCGATTTCGACAAGCAGGCGCAGCAGCGCCGCGACGAGATCAAGGTCGTCGAACGGCGGCTCCAGCAGAAGGAAGAAGCCCTCGACAAGAAGACCCTGCAGGTCGAGAGCCGCGTCGCCGAGGTCGAGAAGCGCGACCGGAGCCTCAACGACCGCGAGAAGCGGGTGGAAGGGCGCGAGACCGAGCTCGACGAGCTGGTCGAAGCGCAGCGCCACAAGCTCGAGCAGGTCGCCGGCCTGACCGTCGAGGAAGCGAAGCGCGAGCTGATCCGCGGCATCGAGAACGAAGCCAGGCTCGAAGCGGCGAACATCATGAAGCGCATCGAGTCCGAGGCGACGGAGCTCGGCAACCAGAAGGCGAAGAAGATCCTCGGCATGGCCATCCAGCGCATGGCCTCGGACTACGTCGCCGAGAACACCGTCTCCGTCGTCGACCTCCCCAGCGAAGACATGAAGGGGCGCATCATCGGCCGCGAAGGACGCAACATCCGCGCGCTCGAGCTCGCGACCGGCGTCGACCTGATCGTCGACGACACGCCCGAGGCGGTCATCCTCTCCGGCTTCGACCCGATCCGCCGCGAGATCGCACGCATCTCCCTCGAGCGCCTGATGCAGGACGGCCGCATTCACCCGGCCCGCATCGAGGAGCTGGTCGAGAAGGTTCGCCAGGAGCTCGACCAGAAGCTGTTCGAGGAAGGGGAGGCCGCGGCCTTCTCCATCGGCATCACTGACCTCCATCCCGAGCTGCTGAAGCTCCTCGGACGCCTTCGCTACAGGACGTCGTACGGGCAGAACGTGCTGGTGCACTCCCTCGAAGTGGCGCAGCTGGCGGCCCTCATGGCGGTCGAGCTGGGCGTCAACGACACGATCGCCAAGCGCGGCGGCCTGCTGCACGACATCGGGAAGGCCATCGACCGCGAGATGGAAGGCACGCATCTCGAGCTCGGCCGCCAGGTGCTCGAAAAGTACGGCGAGAAGCGCGACATCATCCACGCCATGGAGTGCCACCACGGCGACTACGACCCGACCACCGTCGAGGCCGTGCTCGTCAATGCGGCTGACGCTCTTTCGGCGGCCCGTCCCGGTGCACGCCGCGAGATCCTCGAGAACTACGTCCACCGCCTCGAGCGGCTCGAGTCGATCGCCAATGCGATGGACGGCGTCTCGAAGAGCTTCGCGATCCAGGCAGGGCGCGAGCTTCGCATCATCGTGAACTCCGAGAAGATCTCGGACGAGCAGTCGATCTGGCTGTCGAAGGATGTGGCCCGCAAGATCGAGAGCGAGCTGCAGTATCCGGGTCAGATCAAAGTCACGGTCATCCGGGAGATGCGGGCAACCGAGTTCGCGAAATAATGGTTCGAATTCTTTATATCGGCGACGTCGTGGGGCAACCAGGGCGTCGCGCTTTGCATCAGAAGCTCGAGACGGTGGTCGGCCGGGAGATGGTCGACTTCACGATCGTCAACATCGAGAACGCGGCCGGAGGCTTCGGGGTGACCGAGGCCATCATGGACGAGCTCTCGGAGCTGCCGATCAACGCCTACACCTCGGGCAATCACATCTGGGACAAGAAGGATTTCGTCGAGAACTACGACCACTACCCGCACGTGATCCGGCCGGCGAATTATCCGGCCGGCAATCCGGGCAAGGGGAAAGTGGTGCGGCAGACGGCCGCCGGCGTGAACGTGGCCGTGATGCAGTTCATGGGCAACGTGTTCATGCCGCCGATCGACAATCCGTTCTACTGCGTGGATCGCGAGCTGAAGGAGCTCGGCGACGCGGCGAAGGTGATCATCGTGGACATTCACGGCGAGGCGACCTCGGAGAAGCAGGCTTTCGGCCGCTATCTCGACGGCCGTGTCTCCGGCGTGTTCGGCACGCACACGCACGTGCCGACCGCGGATGAGCGCATCCTCCCCCTCGGCACGGCGTATCAGACCGACGTCGGCATGACCGGCGCGTACGATTCGGTGATCGGCTTCCGTCCCGACGAAGCGCTGCACCGCTTTCTCATGAACACGCCGAAGAAGCTGGAGGTCGCGAAGCGCGACATCCGCCTCTCGGGCGTGCTCGTGGAAGTCGACGAGTCGACGGGCAAGGCCGTGCGCGTCGCGCGCATCCGCGAAGATCTGGGGGAGTAGTTGCGCCTCTCCGTGATCGCCCTCGGCGACGTTCACGCCGAAGACCTGCAACCGCTCACCACGAAGTTCGAGCATATCGAGCAACTCGTGCTCGACATCCCGCCGCGCGAGCCGCTCTCGAAGCACCGCGCGGAGTTCAACCGCGCCGTCGATGCCGCGACCGCCGACTGGATGCTGGTCATCCGCGAGCGCGAGACGGTGGACGAGGCGCTGGCGCAGGAGCTGTTCGACGCAGTGTCCGCCGCAAGGGCGCGCGGGTTTCGCGTACGTGCGGTTCCGTACTACTCGGGCGCGCCGCTGCGTGTGGCGCGCGATGAAGGGGAAGTGCGCCTCTTCCACCGGCGCAATTACATGCGCTACGCGAACAAGGGGGAGTGGGACGAGATCACGGTGCAGGGAAGCGTGGTGCGGCTGGCGAACGCATTCCGGTCCGTGACCTTCGCGACGACAGACGAGCACCGCGCGCATCTCGCCGCGAAAGCAGCGCCGCACTCGATCGTGCGGCGCGTACTGCTCTTTGCGAGCTACGCGATCGCGACGCGCGCACGCGACGCGAACACGCTCCGCTATCTCTGGATCGAAGCGGGCTTCGACGCACCGGCGCGCTGACGCAGGTTGTCGAGCGCGATCGAGATGAACCAGAAGCCGCAGATGGCCGAGCCGCCGAGCGCCACCTGCAACAGGAAGTCGATCAGCGCGGCCGCCTGCCAGACGTCGACGACGAACCAGGCCAGGACCGCCAGCGCGCTGAGCGCATACACCGCACCGACGAAAGCGAGAATGAAGTTGCCGTTGCGCGAACGCACGAGCACTCGCATCACCATGACACTCCTCCTGATCTTTGGGAAACCCGTGGCGGATTCTACTGCTTTTCAGGCGTAGGGGTGTCGAAACTGCTGGTGGTCAATTAATACGGCAGGGCTTGCCAACAGTTTGGAATGCGGTGACCGGTGACCGAACTCCAAAAAAAGCGGATAGGTCCTAATCCGAGATGATGTCGCCGAGGATGTTCCCGCCCAGGCCGCCCAGCCCGCGCGACTCGCCGCGGCTGCCGCCGGCGGCGGCGGTGATGCGGTTCGCGAAGCGGCTGAAGGGGAGGGTCTGGAGGACCACGTGTCCCGGCCCCGTCAGCGCGGCGTAGAAGAGCCCTTCGCCGCCGAAGAGGGCGTTCTTCACGCCGCCGACGAAGACGATCTCGTACGTCACCGTCTCGGCCATAGAGACGATGCAGCCGGTGTCGACGCGGATCTGCTCGCCCGGGGCGAGGTCGAACTCCAGCATGTTGCCGCCGGCGTGGAGGAAGACCAGGCCGTGTCCGGTGAGCTTCTGGAGGATGAACCCTTCACCCCCGAAGAGCCCCGCGCCGAAGCGCTTCGTGAAGGCGATGGAGAGATCGACGTTGCCGATGCCGCAGAGGAAGGCGTTGCGCTCGGCCAGGATGGTGTTGCCGCGCAGCTCGAGGGGGAAGATCTTGCCCGAGATCGGGTTCGCCAGGGCCATCTTCGCCCGAGGGCCGTTCGAGCGGAAAACGCTCATGAACATCGACTCGCCGGCGAGGAACTTCCGCATCAGCCCCTTGAGCACGCCCCCCTGCATTCTGGCCTGCAGTTCGATGCCCGAGCTCATGTAAAGCATGGCGCCGGCTTCGGCGAAAACCTCCTCGCCGGGGCTCAGGGTGATCTCCAGAGCCTGCATGACATCGCCGACGATTCGATAATCCATGGTTCACTTCCTCCGCGTCCCGATTGTATCGTGGGGCCTGATGGACATCGATTCACTCATTCAACATGCCGATGAAGCCCTCGAAACGGGCAACGACCAGGTCGCGATCGCGGCCGGACAGCGCCTCATCGAGCTGCGCCACGCATACGGGTTCGAAGTGCTCGCGCGTGCCTACTGGGCCCGCGACGAGAAGACGAAAGCCATTCGCACGCTGCAGGACGGAGTCGCCAAAGCGCCGAAACTCTGGCCGCTCTGGCAGCTCCTCGGCGATTACTGGACCGACGTGGGCGACGAGAAGCGTGCGAAAGAGTCGTACGAGCAGGTGCTGGCGAACGAAGCGGCCGACAGCGTCGCACGCGCACACGCGCTCAGCGAGCTCGATCGGCACGACGAGGCGATCGCCACCGCGCGGGAAGCGCTCGATGACGCCGAGGACGACCAGGAGCGCGCGCGGCTGCAGTACTCGATCGCGTACGCGCTCTGGTCGAAAGGCGACAACAGCGCCGCGCTGCAGGCGGCCTGGGATGCGATCGCGCTGCACGCGTCGAACGAAGACGCGATGTGGCTGATCCGCGAGCTGGAGCGCCGCAAGTCGAAGAAGGCGATGCAGTTCCGCCTGATCGTCGAAGGGGCGCTGAAAGGGCGGCGCTATCTCGTGACGTACGAGGTCGTGGCCGACGATGAAGACGAGGCGCGCGACCTGGCCCGCCGGTTCGAGCCGGAGGCGTCGCGGCAGGCGCTCATGTTCGACATCAAGAAGGGCGGCAAGGCGGCCGACCTGCCGAAGGGCGTCTACTTCCGCAGCGACGCCGTCTTCGAGGGCGAGAGCGACTAGTGCGCTACAGCGTCTCGGAACCGCAGGCGCTGCTCGACGCGCTTGCGGCGCTCTTCCCCGAATCGAGCAAGTCCACGCTGCGGCAGATGCTGCAGACCGGACGGGTGCGCGTCAACGGCGAGGTGGAGAAGAACGCCAAGCGCGACCTCGAGCCGGAGGACGCGGTCGACGTTGCCGAGAAGGCGGTGCACCGCAACCTGCCGGCGGGACTGACGGTCCTGCACGAGGACGCCGACGTGATCGTGATCTTCAAGTCGCACGGCATCCTCACGGTGCCGACGGAGCGCGAGCGCGAGACGACGGTGCAGGCGTACCTGAACGCGTATCTCGGCCAGAACAAAGGGAAGGAGCGCATCCAGGTGGTGCACCGTCTCGATCGCGAGACCTCGGGGGTGCTCGTCTTCGCCAAGAACGCCTACGCCCGCGAGCAGCTCAAGGAGCAGTTCGCCGCACACACGACCGAACGCCTCTACGTCGCGCTGGTGGAAGGGGAGATGGACCCGGAAGAGGGGACGTTCCGCTCCTACCTCCGCGAGATGCGCGACCTGAAGATGGTCAGCGTCGACGTCCACCCGGACGCCAAGTTCGCGGTGACGCATTACCGCACCGTCGAAACGAACGGCCGCTTTTCACTGCTGGAAGTGAAGCTCGAGACCGGCCGCAAGAACCAGATCCGCGCCCATCTCTCCGAGTCAGGACATCCCGTGGTCGGCGACCGGATGTACGGCAGCGAGATCAACCCGATCGGCCGGTTAGGCCTCCACGCCAAGCTGCTCGGCTTCGATCACCCGGTGACGCGAAAGCACCTGGTGTTCACGGCGCCGGTGCCGAAGAATTTTAAGGATGTGTTCAAGAAGGGGAGATAGTTGGTGTCAGGTGTCAGGTGTCGGGTATCAGGTGCCTGGGGCTTATCGCCCGGGCGAAACACCCCAGACACCTGACACCTGATACCAGTCGCTAACCTTACGAGAAGCTTACCGCCAGCTTGCTGCCCTCTTCGCGATAGATCGTATCCACGAAGCGGATCACGCCGCTCTTGAGGGACATGAAGAGAGAGGAGACGCGGATGCCGCCGCCGAAGAAGCGGACGCCGCGGAGGAGGTCTCCGTCGGTCACGCCGCTGGCGCAGAAGATAATGTCGTTGCCGGACGCGAGCTCCACGGTGTCGTAGACCTTCTCGTCGTCCTTGAAGCCCATCGCGCGAAGACGGTCCTCCTGCCACTTCTCGAGAGGCTTGAGCTTGCCCTGCATGCGGCCGCCGAGGCAGCGCATGGCCGCCGCGGTGAGCACGCCTTCCGGCGCGCCGCCGATGCCCATGGCCGCGTGCACGCCGGTGCCGCGGACGGCGGCCGAGATGCCGCCGGAGAGGTCGCCGTCGGTGATCAGCTTGATGCGCGCGCCCGCTTCGCGGATCTGCGCGATGAGGTCGTGATGGCGCTCGCGGTCGAGGACGATGATCGTCAGCTCATCGACGTCGCGCTGGAAGGCCTCGGCCATGCGGTTGAGGTTCTCCTCGACCGAGGCGTTGAGGCTCACGTGATCCGCCGCGGTGGGGCCGACCACGATCTTGTCCATATAGATGTCGGGGGCGTTCAGCAGGCCGCCTTTTTCCGAGGCGGCGATAGTGGCGATCGAGTTCGCCGAACCGGTGGCGCAGAGGTTCGTCCCTTCCAGCGGATCGACGGCGATGTCGACTTCCGGATAGATCTCCCCCTCGGTCCAGCCGCGGCCGAGCGGCTCGCCGACGTAGAGCATCGGCGCCTTGTCGCGCTCCCCCTCGCCGATGACGATGCTGCCGCGCATCTTGAGCTTGTTCAGCTCCTCGCGCATCGCCTCGACGGCGACCTGGTCGGAGTACTTGCGCTTCCCGTAACCCATCGTGCGCGCCGAGGCGATGGCTGCCTTCTCGGCGGCACGCAGAAACCCGACTTCGAGACTCGATTCCATGATGCTCCGTTCACTCCGGAATTTGCCGCACACTCTAGCAGAAGAGTTGCAGGACGATTGCTCCGCCGCACCCGTACTTGTTGGCGGAGGAAAAATTCGGTGCTTCGATCCCTGACCTGCCTGATCGCAGTCCTCTCGTCAGCCTCCCTTTTCGCCCAGCCGGCCGCTCGCGAGCTGGTGGTCACGAACACACGTGACTCCGGCAGCGGCTCGTTCCGGCAGGTCTTGCTCGAATCGCAGACCCTCTGTGCCACCTCACCCTGCACGATCGTCTTCAGGGTCGAGGAGCCCTTGCCGTCGAACGGGCGGTACGCGATCCGGCCGCTCTCGCAACTGCCGGAAGTGCGCGGCTGGGTCAAGATCGACGGCCCGCTCCGCCTCGCGCGGCCTGAGGTCGAGATTCTCGGCGTCGGCGCCGGCGACGCGCACGGCCTGGTCCTGGGACGCGGCTGCGAGATCCAGGTGCTCGGACTGACCATCAACGGCTTCACCCGTTCGGCGCTGGAGGTACTCCGCGGCCCTTACGACGAGAGCTGCCGGCGCGATGAGCTGGAGGTCTTCCCGAACACGCTCATCGCGCGCAATCACCTCACCTCGAACCATCGCGGCGTCATGAGCGTCGACAGCGCGTACGTGAGCATCGTCGACAACACCATCACCCACAACGTCCGCTCGGGCATCTACGCCACCGGGGGTGTCTACGTCGAGATCGCGCGCAACAACATCAGCACGAACGTCGGCAGCGGGATCTTCCTCGACGTCGGCAGCCGTGGCGGCTTCCCGGGCGGCGCGGACGTGCACGAGAACTCGATCGTCGACAACGGGGAGTGGGGGATCGCCCGGACGGACCGGGGCGAGTACGGCATCCAGCGCAACGCCATCGCGCTGAACCGCTACCAGGCCATCGACCTGAATCTCGACTTCGAGACCGCCAACCGCGCCAATGACGACTATAACGGCGTGCCGAACAAGCCGGTGCTCTTCTCCGCGCAATACGATCCGGCCACGGGAAAGACGGTCGTGCGGGGCCACATCAAGAGCCAGAACGTCGTCGGTGCCTCGATCGAGATCGACGTCTACGCGAGCAGGTTCCTCAGCGACACCGGTCAGGCGTCGGCCGAGCAGTGGGTCGGCGTCCGGAGGTTCCCGGGCGGCGACGTCGACTCCGATTTCACCGTCGAGCTCGACGGCGACATGCGCGGCCTCTCCATCAACGCCGCAACGACGCGTACCCGCATCGTCGGCCTGGCCAAGCCGCCGGACGTCGGCTCCGAGTCGCACCTTTTCGCCATTCCCTCCGACACGTCGGAGCTGAGTAACGTGCTGGTGGTGCAGTGATGCGCGTACTCCGATCCCTGCTCTGTCTCATCGGGCTGTTCCTTGCGGGGGCGGCAAACGCCGCCACGCGCCTGGCGGTCACATATACGAACGACTCCGGCAGCGGCTCGCTGCGCCAGGCGCTGCTCGACGCGCAGACGCTCTGCATCGAGCGCTGCACCGTCGCCTTCGAGGTCACCGGCACCATCCGGCCGCTCTCGCAACTGCCGGAAGTGCGGAGTGGGTGACGATCGACGGGCCGCTGCAGGACGGGCGGCCACTGGTCGAGATCGTCGGCACCGACGCCGGCGACGCGAACGGGCTGCTCCTCGGACCCGGCGGCCACATCCAGGTGCTCGGCCTCTCCATCCAACGGCTTCGCGCGTTCGGCGATTGAAGTGCTGCGCGGCCCCTACGACCTGGCCCGGTGCCGTCCGATCTTCCTCAACACGATCATTGCCCGCAACGACCTCACGGCGAGCCACCGCGGCATCCTCTCCGACAACAGCGGCTACCTCAGTGCAGTAGCCGGTTCTGGAACCCGTCGTGCACGCTCCTTACGCAGGAAAGGAGCGTCCACCATGTCCCGTTGGAAACCTTTCGTCCTCGTCGTGTCTCTCGTCGCCCTGGCCCTCGTCCTCGCCGCCCAGGAGCCGTCCAAGCCACCGAAAGACAGTTTCAGCCCGGTTGTGCTCCGCGAATCGTTCGAAGCCACGCGCACCCGGATGGTCGCCGAGAAGCCGGCCATCATGCGCCGGCAGCTCGATCTCCTCAACATGCGGTACGACCTGGCGGATCGTCCGGCGCCGAATGCGACGATGTTCCGCGGTAAGCCGATCCAGGGCGGCGTGCGCGTCAAGCTACCGAGCGGCGCGACGTGGGAGCGCCTGGCTGCGATGTCGCCTGCCGACATCCGCGACCGCGATCTCTTCCCGGCCGGGTTCCTCCCGTTGTCGCATCCGAACCACAAGGAAGGCGGCATGGTCTTCCCGCAAGTGCACATCGACGAGGTGAAGCGGCAGACGCGGCGCGATCTCCAGCGCTTCGACCTCGACTTCGACATCCCGCAGCATTTCCTCCCGGAGTTCCCGCCCCCGATGTTCCTGACCACGCGCCCCGACCTCGGCGATTTCTCGCAGGGGAAGCTGATCACGATGGACAACTTCTTCGAGCTCGCCAACGGCGTGCTGAACCCGAAGGACATCGACGGCCTGCGCCTGCTGGTGACGCCGTTCCCGCAGCAGCAGTTCAACGCCACGCACGACCGCCGCTCCGACCGCCCGAGCGACGGAGTGACGTGTTTCGACTGCCACGCGAACGGCCACACCAACGCCGCCACACATCTGGTCGGCGACATCAGGCCGCAGGAGCTGCGCCGCCGCATCGACAGCCCCAGTCTGCGCGGCGTGAACGTGCAGCGCCTGTTCGGCTCGCAGCGCGCGTTGAAGACGGTGGAAGACTTCACGGAGTTCGAACAGCGCGCCGCGTATTTCGACGGCGATCACGTGATCGCGAACAAGAAGGGCGTCAACATCCTGGAGCGCTCGACACAGGTGCATCACATGAGTGAGGTGCAGGCGCTGCTCGACTTCCCGCCTGCGCCGAAGCTCGGGATCGACGGCAAGCTCGATCCGGCCAAAGCGACCGCGGCGGAGATGCGCGGCCAGCAGCTCTTCTTCGGCAAGGCGAACTGCGGCTCCTGCCATCCGGCGCCGAATTACACGGACCTCAACATGCACAACCTGCAGGTGCACCGCTTCTACAAGGTGCAGGACGTGAACGGCCGCAGGACCGAGCAGGAAGGACCGATCAAGACCTTCCCGCTGCGCGGCATCAAGGACTCGCCGCCCTACCTGCACGACGGACGTTTGTTGACGCTGGAAGATGCCGTGGAGTTCTTCAATCTGGTCACCGGCGTGAAGCTCACTGCTGACGAGAAGAAGGACCTGACCGCGTTTCTGCTGACGCTGTAGTGCCGGCGCGTGCGGCGGCTCGCGTCGCCGCACGCGCGTTTCACATCACGCAACGACACTTTCGACACTTCGGTGTTGTGAGATCGAGCCGGCGGCGCGAAGATCGAGCACCATGAACCCGATCCGCGGCCTGCTGCTCGTTCTCCTTGCGGTCTGCACGTTCCCCCTGAGCGCGCAGGACGGCGACTTCGCGGCCCGCATCTACGCGGCATATGACGGCACGTCCGAGGTGGCGCGCGTACCGCGCGGAGCGCCCGTGTCGTTCATCGCCAGCGTCGAGCGCAGCGGGGTGGAGGACGCGTTGCTCACGATCGAGCTCGACGTCCCCGGCCAGGTCGGGCACGTCGGCAGCGACAACTGCACCGGCCCGCAGACGCGCCCGATCGTCTGCACGTTCCGGGCGTCGGAGTTTCATTCCGTGCAGATCAGCACCCTCCTCGACACGCCCGGGGTGCAGACGGCAACGATGCGCATCAGCAGCGCTTCCGACACGAGGCCTGAGAACAACGTCGCAACCGTGGCGGTGGAGGTGGTGGATCTGCCGTTGCTGTTCGTTTCCGGCGACAACATTTTCACCGAACGCCCGCGTCTCACGCCGGGGACGGTCACGTCGCGCCGCATTTTCGCCGGGAGCAACGCCGGTTCAGCGACGAACGTGACGCTGACGATGACGCTCCCCGCCGGCGGGCGGTTCGTGGCGGCGCGGCCGCTCACTTCCGCGACGGCCTGCAGCGTAGCACCGGACGTGGTGGTCTGCACGAAGGCACAGGTAGACGTGTTGAACGGCATCGGCGCGGAGGTCGACGTGGTCGAGGAACGCCTCACGGGAGGCGAGCTCCTGATCCATACCGCGGTGGCCGCCGATCAGGCCGCGTTCACGCCGCAGCTGACGGCTCGCGACTTCCTGTTCCTGCTGGTCCGGCATCTGGTCGTGTCGAACGTCAATGACGAAGGCAGCGGCTCGCTGCGTCAGGCGCTGCTCGACGCACGGATCCTCTGCGCCGAGTCGCCGTGCACGATCGATTTCCGCATTCCGCCGGAGGCGGCCCTGAACGGCGTCTACACAATCCGTCCGCGCACACCGCTGCCGGAGGTGAGCGGCACGGTGAGCGTCGACGGCAGGACCCAGACCGCATTCAGCGGCGATACGAACCCGGACGGTCCGGAGGTGGAGTTGAACGGCTCCTTCCTCACCCACGGCCCAGGTCTGCTCCTCGGAGGCGGATGCCAGCTGCACGTCTTCGGGCTGGCCATCAACGGCTTCCCGTGGGGCGCAGTCGAGACGACGGACCGCACCGCGTCGCTGGCGGACTGCCGCGACGTGACGAAGCTTTTCGTCGGTGGGCAGGCGCTCTACTTCGACACGGTCATCCTGGGCAACTACATCGGTGTCGACGCGCGGAAGAAAGATGCCGTGCCGAACGGCCGTGGCGTCGTCACGACTGCGGCGCGCGTCACCGCCGTGGTCGACAACCACATCGCCTCGAATCGCCGCTCGGGCGTCTTCGCCGAGCGCGCCCGACACCTCGTGGCCTTCAACAACATCATCACCGGCAACGGCGCGAGCGGCATGTTCCTCGACGCCGGCATTCGCAACGACGGCAACGTGGCGTACGGCGCGGACGTGTTCAACAACGTCATCACGAACAACGCGCAGTGGGGGATCGCCCGCACGAACCGCGGCGACATGGCGCTGCGCGGCAACCGCATCTTCGACAACGGGTACATGGCCATCGACGTCAACCTCGACTTCGAGACGCCGAATCGCCGCGACGACGACCTGAATGCCGCCCCGAACAGGCCGGCGCTCTTCTCGGCGACCTATGACGCCGCGACGAACGAGACCGTCATCCACGGGATCGTGGAGAGCACGCTGGTGTTCCGCGGCTTCTCGATCATCGACTTCTATGCCAGCACGGGTCTCAGCCGCCGCGGCCAGCCGCAGGCGGAGCTGGCGATCGGCGGCATCCCGCAGTACGAGACGCTGCCGGTGTTCGAGTTCACCGCGCGCGTCCCGGGCGACTTCCGCGGCAAGTACATCACCGCGACGCATACGCGCGGCCACCGCACCGGTTTCCTCAGGCCGCCGGACGTGTCGACGGAGGAGTTTCAGAACGACCTGGGGATGGACACCTCGGAGCTGAGCAACGCCCTGATCGCGCAGTAACGCCCGCGCAGTAACGGCGCCGCGCGCCGTTACTGCGCGGCAGTGTCATTTCCTGGCCATCGCTGCCGCTTCCGCGGCGGCGGTCAGTTCCTGTTCCTGCTTGTTCGACATCGGCGGGTTGTAGGCGGCGATGCCGGTCACGGTGTGGCCGATGATGAGGTTGTGGATGTCGTGCGTCCCCTCGTACGTCTTCACCGACTCGAGGTTCATCATGTGGCGGATCACCGGGTATTCGTCCGAGACGCCGTTCGCGCCCAGCATGTCGCGCGCGATGCGGGCGCACTCGAGGGCGATGTTGGTGTTGTTCATCTTCAGCATCGAGACGTGCTGCGGCTTGAGCGTGCCGCGCTCTTTCATCCGCCCCGCCTGGATCGCGAGGAGCTGCCCCTTGGTGATCTCGGTGATCATCCAGGCGAGCTTGTTCTGCACGAGCTGGTGCGAGGCGATCGGCTGGCCGCCGAACTGGATGCGCGACTTCGTGTACTCGAGGGCGGTGTTGTAGACCCCCATCGCCGCGCCTAGGACGCCCCAGCCGATGCCGTAGCGAGCCTGGGTCAGGCAGCCGAGCGGGTACTTCAGGCCGTTCGTCTCGGGGAGCACGTTCTCGAGCGGGATGCGGCAGTCTTCGAAGAAGAGCTGCGACGTCACCGACGCGCGCAGCGAGAACTTGCCCATGTGGTAGGCGGTGGAGAAGCCGGGCGTCCCTTTCTCGACCAGGAAGCCGCGGATCGTGCCTTCGGCCTTTGCCCAGACCACCGCGACGTCGGCGATCGAGCCGTTCGTGATCCACGCCTTCGCGCCGTTCAGCACCCAGGAGTCACCGTCCTTGCGGGCGTGCGTGCGCATGCCGCCGGGATTCGAGCCGAAGTCGGGCTCGGTGAGGCCGAAGCAGCCGATGGCCTGGCCGGCGGCGAGCTTCGGGATCCAGTGGTCGCGCTGTTCCTGCGAGCCGTAGGTGTAGATCGGGTACATCACCAGCCCGGACTGCACGGAGGCGAAGGAGCGGAGACCGGAGTCGCCGCGCTCGAGCTCCTGCATGATCAGGCCGTAGGCGACGTGGCCGAGGCCGGGTAGGTCGTACTCCTTGATCGTGGCGCCGAAGAGGCCCATCTCCGCCATCTTCGGGATCAGGTGATGCGGGAACTTCTCTTCGCGATTCGCTTCCTCGATGATGGGGAGCACTTCTTCGTCCACGAAGTCGCGGACGGTCTGCCTTACCATCAGCTCTTCTTCGGTGAGAAGAGAATCGATTTCCAAATAGTCGACACCGGGGAAACTGGCCACGTGTTGCTCCTTATGTCAGGGTGAGAGGGTTGGCTCCGAGCGCGGCATCATATCCGATGAGAATTGCTGTTTTCATCCTCGCCCTGGCGGTGCGGATCGCCGCCATCGAGTGGACGGGGGCGGACACGCTCGCGTTCGGCGATGCCCCCGATTATGTGAATGCCGCCCGGACGCTCTGCATTCAGCACGAGTACCCGGAGAGAGGCAACCTGCCGTTCTTCCGCGCACCGGGGCTGCCATTCTTCATGGCGGCGGTGACCGGGTGCCATCCCGACAACGTGCGGCTGGTGAAGTACGGGTTGGCGCTCTGCGACGCGATCACGGTCCTGCTGATCATGATGCTGGCGGCGTTCGTCTCGAAAGATTCGAAGAGAGCGCTCATCGCCGGTCTCCTCGCCACCTTTCACCCCTTCTTCGTCGGGAGCGTGACCGACATCCGGACCGAGCCTCTCTTCATGATGCTGCTGGTCGCTTCGCTGCTGTTCCTGGTGCGGCGGCAGCACGCCTTGGCGGGGGTGGCCGTCGCGCTGGCGGCGCTCGTGCGTCCCACCGGGCTGCTCTGCATTCCTCTCTTCGCGCTCTTCGCCTGGCGGCGGGCGCATGTGGTGCTGCTCGCGGCGGCGCTGACGCTTTCTCCGTGGGTGGCGCGGAACGTCGTCCGTTTCGGGGAGCCGATCGTCGTGAACGACGCCTCCGGCTTCAACCTCTGGCGCGGGACGCATCCGGAGCTGATGCAGGTTGTCGAGACGACGGACCGCAATCTCTTCGCGCAGCGCTCGGTGGCCTTCGAGACACGCACCGTCCCGGCCGCGGTAGCGGCGGTCGACGCGCGGGCGAAGACGCCCGGTGAGCGCGACCGGACCTGGCGCGCGCTGGCACTGCAGCAGGTCCGCGGCGATCCCGGGTACGCGTTCCGGTCGACGCTGAAGAAGGCTGCACTCTACTGGCGCCCCTGGCTCCATCCCGGCGAGCACGGTCCAAAGACGATCGCCCTGAGCGTGGTCGTGATCCTCGGTCTCTACCTCCTCGGCGGGCTCGGGCTCTGGCAGCATCCCGACCGCCGACTGGTGCTCGCGGTGCTGCTGTTTTTCGCCGCGATGTGGCTGGCGCACGTGCCGTACTTTCCGTCGATCCGGTTGCGCATGCCGCTCACCGATCCGCTGCTGATCGTCTTCGCGGCCGGGCCGGTGGTGATGCTGCTGACGCGGCTGCGCCGCTTCCTGCCGCTGGCGCCGATCGTCGTGCCGATCGTGGCGGTCGCGTTCGTGGCCACCCGGCTCGGCGACTTCCCGGCCGCGCGTGCGGCGATCGCCACCATGCAGGGCGCGGCGGGGGAGTGGTGGTCGCTGCCGCTGTTCGTGCTCGCGTACACGCTCTTCACGGTCTTCCTGCTGCCGGTGGGCCTGCTCTCCGCGGCCGCGACGCTGATGTGGGGGTGGAAGCTCGGCGCGGCCGTCGAACTGGCGACGCTGAGCGTCGCGTCGCTGCTCCCGTTCGTGCTGGCGCGGCGGGGGCTGTCGGGTTTCGTGGAGCGGCGCATCGATCGCCGCGACCTGCCGGCGCTCGACTCGCCGTTCAACCTCTTCCTGCTGCGGGTCGTGCCGGTCGTGCCCTTCGTTGCCCTGAACTACATCGCCGGAGCGACGCGGATCCGGACGCGCGACTACGTGCTGGTGACGCTGGCCGGCTCGATCCCGAGCGCGGTGCTGTTCGCCTACTTCGTCGATACTCTCGCGGGCAGCGCGATGGGGGTGGCGACGCAGGCGAAGATCGTGGCCGCCTGCGTGCTGATCGCCGCCGCGGCGATCATCCTCCGGCTGGCGGCCCGTCGAGTTGCTCGACGGACGTGAGCATCACGGAGAGCGTGCGTGCATCGCGATTGTTCGCGCCGCGGATGCGCGCAGGGACGAAGGTCCTCTCCGCGGTGATGACGATGCGCTCCGCGAACGGCACCACCACGCCCACGGTCTGATCGCGTTTAATGTCGACGATCGTGCCGTTGACGTTCACCCGGTTCGCGTCCAGCGGATACTCCGGTGGCGTGCGCAGCGTGACGCGTACATGCGACCCGCGCCGATGCGGCAGCTCGAGCACGCCGCGCGCACCGAGCCAGCGCCACGCCTTGCCGTCGCGGCGCCGCTCCGGTGCATGCACCCCTTCCACTACCCGATAGCGCTGCGAGAGCGGCAGCGGGATCACGCTCACCGCGCCGTAGTGCTGGCGGGTGAGCTTGCGATAGGCATCGGTGTCCGGCCAGCGGAACGTGACGCCCGGCGCGCTGCCGCGCTCTCCGTCGGCGTAGATGACCATCGGCGTCTCGGAGCCCCCGTACCGCGCCAGTCCGGCGTCGATGCGCATGGTTTTGTACTCGCGCAGGAGATAGCTCGCGTGGGGTGCGAGCGTCATGTCGAACAGCACGATGGTCTGCTTCGGCACGTTGGCCTGAATCCAGGCCGCGGCCGCGGCGGGCGGGGCGGGGGTGGTGGCGCGTACACGCAGGACAGGGGAGGCGTACCAGTAAGCGCCCACGACGTAGAGGATGGCCGCTGCCGGCACGCGTCTCAACCCTCGTGCAGCCAGGAAAGCCACAATCGGCAGCGAGGGAATGGCGTAGCGCACGGCGTCCGCCGGATCCATCGACCACAGCGCGAAAGCGAGGTAACCCAGACAGCCCGCGAGCAAAGGGTATGGAGTGCGGTGACCGCAGTCACCGCTTTCACTGGCGTCCGGATCGCGCGGCGGTTCCGTCCGGAGTGAAAGCGGCGACTGCGGTCGCCGCACTCCATACAGCGCACAGAGGAGCAGCGGGAGGGCCAGCCATTTCGGGCCCCAGGGATGGGCGATGAACCGCAGTGCGATGTGCGACGCCGAATGGCCGCTGCGGGACAGGTCGGCGTCATGGGCCGCGTAATACGCGGCCTGGCCGGAGAGCCATTTCCAGTACGAGGGCGGGCCGCCCGCCGCGAGGACCAGCGGGACGAACCAGGCCAGGCAGGCGGCGCCGAAGACGCCGACGGCGATGAACCTTGCCCGCCAGCTGCGCAGCAGCAGTACGGCCACGAGGAACATCGGCACGATGGCGATGGAGAACTGCAGACGCCAGCCGATGGCCGCTGCGCAGGCGATGGCCATCCAGAGCGGATTGCCGCGCGCGCACGCCCAGACCGCCAACCCGAACAACGCCACCGCCCCTGCATCCGACTGCGGCAGCGTCCCGGAGATCAACAGCGCGGGGCAGGCGTACAGCAGCACCGTCGCGACCACCGCCGTCCGCTCATCCGAAAGCTCGCGGAAGGCGAAGAACCACGCGGCCAGGCCTGCCAGCAGGGCAAGGATGCTCGTCGCCAGGAGCGCGTTGAACGAATTGCCGGGAACGAGCTTCGCGAAGCCCATGTAGAGCGGATAGCCGGGGGGCGGCGGGTGATGCTGGAGCGGCTCGTAGCGCTCCACCCCGTACGCAAAGTAGCTCTCGTCGAACTCCCAGATCGTCCGCGGCACGGACGCGAAATGCAGCGCCGCGACGGCGAGCAGCGCGAGGGCGGCGAGCAGGTTCCAGCGACTCAGTTCTGACCTCAAAGGCGCTCTATAATCGCCCCGATGTCAATAGGATACGTCCGCGCGCTGCGCATCCTGCACCGCGCGTTCGGCCACTACCCGGCCGGTCACCGCCTGCACATGCTCATCCGCTTCTTCACCTGCCCGTTCACCCGGACCATCGACGACGTCCCGGCCGGCGCGCGGGTGCTGGAGATCGGTGCCGGTCACGGTCTCTACGCCCGCCTGATCACCGAGGAGCGGGCGAGGGAAGTCGTCGCCGTCGATCCCGACGAGCGCAAGAGCCTCCTCCCGTCGCCTTCGGCGAAGATCCGCAAGGTCGCGGCCTACGACGACGCGATCCGCGGCGCGTTCGACGCGGTCGTGATCTACGACGCCACCTACCGCATGTCCCTCGACGTCCGCCGCGGCGTCTTCGAGCGCTCGTTCGCCCGCCTCAGGCCGGGAGGGACGTTCATCCTCAAGGACATGGACGCGACCTCGTTCAAGATGAAGTGGGCCCGCTTCCAGGAATGGCTCTCCGACACCTTCCTCAGCATCAGCATCGGCCGCGGCTTCGTCTACCAGCGTCCCGATGAGCTGCGGGCGATGCTGACGGAGATCGGCTTCACCGACTTCCAGGCGCGGGCCATCGACCGCGGCTATCTGCACCCGCACATGATCTTCACGGCGAGGCGCCCCCAATGAAACCGTCTGTCTCGCTCGTCATCCCGATGTACAACGAGGAGCTCAACATCGAGCTCGCCGTCGCGGCGTCGATCGAGTCGCTCTCGAAATACGCGGGCGACTGGGAGTTGCTAATCGTCGACGACGCCTCGACCGACACCTCGCCGCAGCTTGCGGCCCGCCTCGCCGCAAACGAGCCGCGCATCAAGGTGCTGACCCATCCCGTCAACCGGAAGCTCGGCGCGACCCTGCGCACCGGCTTCTCCGCCTGCGCGAAGGACCTCGTCTTCTACATGGACGCCGACATCCCCTTCGACCCGGACGTCCTCGGGCGCGCCATCCGCGCCATGGAGCTGACCGACGCCGACATGGTCGCCGCCTACCGCCACGACCGGACCCTCGAAGGGTTCAAGCGCGGCGTCTACACCGTCATCTACAACTGGCTGATCGGGATCCTCTTCGGCTGGCCGCACCGCGACATCAACTTCTCGTTCAAGCTGATGAAGCGGCGCGTGCTGCAGGCGGTCCATCTGAAATCCGAGGGGTCGCTGATCGATGCCGAGCTGGTGGTGAAGGCGAAGAACCGCGGCTTCATCATCCAGCAGATCGGCATCGACTACTTCCCGAGGACACGAGGCGAGTCGCACCTCGCCTCGTTCGGAGTGGTCCTGAAGATTCTGCGGGAGCTCGTGACGCTCTTTCCCGAAATGCGCCGCCGCTCAGCGAAGGACGATCTGCTCGACGTCCATCGACACGAGCCTGCTGTCGCCGTCCGTGACCGTGTGAACGGCGGTGACGTCGAAGCGTGACGGCGAGCCGACGAAGTGCACGAAACCGTCGATGAACGTACCGGGCGGGATGTTCATCTGCTTGTAAATGTCGCCGCAGTCGACCTGCATCGTTTCGGACGGCTTGAGGGCCCAGCCGATGAGCGGCGTGAACTTGCCCGGCACCTGGCTGAGCAGGCCGATGCTGAAGCGCTTGGTCCCGGAGACCGTGATGGCGTTGGGGTTGGTGACGTTGATGCTCGTAAAGTACGCGCCGGGTGCGAACGCGAACGCGTCGATGACGTCCTGGCCGGTCTTGCCGCAGACAAATTTCGCCGAGCCGCGAAACTGAGACTGCGCGAATGCCGACGTCGAGATGAGGAGCAGGAACAGGAGTCCACTGACTTTCTTCATGAAAGATCCCCCTATGGCTAGTATTATGAATCCCCGGCGCCTGATTGTCACGGCCGACGACGTAGGCCTGCATCCCGGCATGACCGAAGGGGCGATCCTCGCCCATCGCAACGGGATCGTGACCGCCTGCAGCCTCGTCGCGAACGGTGCCGCGTTCGACGACGCGGTGGCCCGTTTACGAGACGTGCCGTCGCTCGAAGTGGGCGTGCACCTCACGCTCGTCGAAGAGCGTCCCCTGACGGCGATCCGCTTCCCGCGCAGGTACACGTCGTTCCTCCCGCTCTACCTTGCGCGCGTCATCTCTCTGGCCGCCATCGAGCGTGAACTGCGCGCCCAGCTCGAGCGCGTCCTCGCCACCGGCCTCCGCGTGACGCACCTCAACGGACACCAGCACCTCCACCTCCTGCCGCGCATCTTCCGTCTCGTAGCGCAGCTCGCCCGCGAGTACGGAATCGGCTACGTGCGCATCGTCGACGACCACGGCGCCACCGCCCGTCCGCTCTCCATGCGCGCCCTCAGCGCTCTCGGCCGCCGGGCACGCGCGTCCTTCACGAACACCCGTACCATCGGCGTCTCCATCGCCGGCCACCTCCAGGACGTCGTCCCGCTGCTCGACCACGTCGAGGGAGTGACGGAACTGGTGACCCATCCCGGCGTCGGCGTCACCGAGTACGGATGGGGGTATGACTGGGAGCGCGAAACGCGCGCACTCTGCGACCCGCGTTTGCGAGAAGAGCTCGCGAAGCGAGGGATCGAGCTGATCGCGCCGAGCGGGGCGTTAGGCGTTGGGCGTTAGGCTCTTGGGGTGCATCGCGGGCTGCACGACACCCCAAACGCCCAACGCCTAAAGCCGAACGCCGATCTTTGCGGCTCCTATAGAATCCGCCCCGCCTATGAGCAAAAAGATCGCAGTCGTCCCCGGCGACGGTATCGGCCCTGAAGTCATCGACGCCGGCATGCGCGTCCTCGAGCACGTCAACGCCGCGCACAACCTCGGACTCCGGTTCACCTACTTCGGCTGGAATGCCGACGAGTACCTCCGCACCGGCATCTCCATGCCCGAAGGCGCGATGGACGACATCCGCGTCAACTACGATGCGGTCTACCTCGGCGCGTTCGGCGATCCGCGCATCCCCGACATGAAGCACGCCGCCGACATCCTCCTCGGCATGCGCTTTCAGCTCGACCTCTACGTCAACTACCGCCCGGTCAAGCTCCTCGACGAGCGCCTCACGCCGATCAAAGGCAAAGGGACCGCCGACATCGACTTCGTCATCTTCCGCGAGAACACCGAAGGTGCCTACGTGGGCATGGGCGGGAACTTCAAGAAGGGGACGCAGGACGAGATCGCGGTGCAGGAAGACGTCTCGACGCGCCGCGGCGTGGAGCGGATCATCCGCTACGCCTTCGAGTACGCCAAGAAGCACGGACGCAAGTCGGTCTGCATGTCCGACAAGAACAACGTCATGCGCTTCGGCGGCGACCTCTGGATGCGCACGTTCGAGGAAGTGGCGGCCGGCTATCCCGAGATCGAGCACTTCCACATGTTCGTCGACGCGTTGACGATGCAGATGGTCCGCGCGCCGGAGATGTTCGAGGTGATCGTCACGAACAACATGTTCGGCGACATCGTCACCGACCTCGGCGCCGCGCTGCAGGGCGGCCTCGGCGTGGCCGCATCCGGCAACATCCATCCCGGCCGCGTCTCCCTCTTCGAGCCGATCCACGGCAGCGCCCCGAAGTACGCCGGCCAGGACGTCGCCAACCCGATCGGCGCGATCCTCACCGCCGCCATGATGCTCGACTACCTCGGGTTCCAGGAGCCCGCGGCGCAACTCGAGCGCGCGGTGGTCGACGCAATCCAGGCAGGAGAGACGACGAAAGACCTCGGCGGAACGCTGGGAACGAAGGCGGCGGGGGATGCGATCCTGAAGCGCCTGGACGGCTGATTCGGCTTGAATTAAATCAGGCCGTCCGGAATACCTTCTTTGGTGGGTTGGGTTACTGCGACCCGATAGCGGCCGCTGTCGTCCAACTCAACCAACAAGGGGTTTCTCATGCAACGTCGTTTGCTCGTGGCAGTAGCTTTCGCTTTGGCCGCTGTTCTGTTCGCCGGACCCGCGTCCGCGTGTACCTGTCTGAATAGCTGGGATACGGATCCCGCCACCGGTAATTTTGCTCACCCGCCGATCAAGATCGGCGTCAACGTTCAGGCGCCTGCGTTCAACGATCTCGCCCGCAACGCCAATATTGGCTGGATCCGCACGTCGGTTCGCTGGTCGCAGGTCGAAAAGACGAAGGGTGTCTTCGATTTCAGCGGTGTCGATGCCGACATCGATGATGCGCGCGCGAGAGGCTTGAAGGTGCTCGCAATTCTCGCGCATCCTCCCGTGTGGGCAGGCTCGAACACGAATGGGACCACGCCTCCGAGCAACCTTACCGACTGGAAGAACTACGTCCGCGCGGTAGCACAGCATTTCAATGGCCGGATTGATGCGTACGAGATCTGGAACGAGCCGGACCTGATGAACAGCGGAGACGGTGTCGGCTGGAACGCGCAGCACAACGAGATCTCGTCACGGCCGAAGTACGTCGACCTCGTGATCCATTCGGCGATCGAGATCAGACAATGGGCGCCGGGGACGAAGGTGGTCGCACCGGCGATGTCGACCCGTGCGTACAAGGATCGTCCGACGCGGACGAAGCAGGTCTGGCAGCAGTTGCAGAACACGTTCTACAACAGCCAGCGTGCGTCGTCGTATGTAGACGTCGTGTCGTTCCACAATACTGCTCTGGGAGACGACCTCGCTCAGGATACCGATTGGTGGCTGGTCGACAACATCCGTGACATGCAGACGAATGCGCCCAGTCTCGACTGCAAGGAGCAGTGGATTACGGAGTTTGGCTACCTCGCGTTGTACGGCGAGGCCGACCAGCTCACGAATATCAAGGCGTCTCTGATTGAGTATCGCGGTGGGTACGGGATCTGCGACTCGTATTTCATACCCGGCGGTGCTCACCTGACCGACCGCATCACACAGGCGTTCATCTATGTGCTGTCGGACTACACATCGGGAGCCACGTTCGGCATCTACCGCTCGAATGGCACACCTCGACCTGTAGTGACCGACTTTCTTCAGACGTTGCCGTTTCCGGCTGAGTATTGAGGTGGGAGTGTGGAGCGCCGAGGGGTTCCTCGGCGCTCCCTGTAGACGCTACCAGTTCACGCTGACGAAGCCGAGCGCGCGGCGGCCGAGGATGTCGCCGCCGAACGCCTCGTAGTGCTCGTGGTCGTTCACGTTCGCGAGGTCCACCCCGACCCCGAACATGTCGTTGACGCGGAAGTTCGCGGAGGCGTTGAGGACGTAATACTTCTTCACGTCGCCGACGAAGAGACCGGCCGCCCAGCGGAACTCATCCACCCAGCGGTAGCCGACGCGCGCGTCGAAACGCGAGCCGCGATAGCCGAGGCCGAGGTTGAACTTGTGCTCCGGAGCGTTCGGCTCGAGCTGGTCGGTGGTCAGCCTCTCCTTCACGTCGAAGTCGAACCAGGCGTAGTTGAAGTCGAGCAGCCAGTTGTTCGTGAGGTAGTAGTTCATCGCGAACTCGGCACCGCGCGTGTCGACCTCGCCGGCATTGGCGTAGGAGAGGACGAGCGCCGGGGCGCCATTGAGCGTGGTCAGTCCGACGTAGCGGGTCTGCAGGGCCGCCTGCAGGAAGCCGGTCAACGGTGCGACGAACGGCGCCGGCACGGTGCCCGGAACCTGGTATGGCGCGAAGGCCGGGTTCACGCCCGGCAGCAGGTCGGTCACGAAATTCTCGAGATAGCTTTCGTAGATGTCGACGGTGACGAACAGCTTGCCGTTGAAGATGCCGGCGTAGCCGATCTCGTGGCTGCGCACCTTTTCGACTTCGAGATCGGTGTTGCCGAGGGCCAAGACCGGCATCGCAGCGAAGCCGAGCTGCGTCAGGAGCGGCGCGAGCGGTGCAGCCTGCGGATTCGCAGCTGCCGCGGCCGCGAGATTCGCCGGCGCGCCCGCGGGAGCGCGGAGGAACAGCTCCGAGTAGTTCGGACGCTGGAAGGCCTCGTTGTAGCCGTAGCGGATGCTGTGGTTCTGCGCGAAGGTGTAGACCAGCGCGCCCTTCGGCGAGAACTGCGCCTCGTGCAGCGTCGAGTCATCCCAGCGCGCCGCGAGCAGCACCTTGAGGTTGGTGATCGGATCGAACTCGAGCTGCCCGAAGGCCGCCTGCTGCCGCTCCGACTTTGCTTCCGGCATCAGCGTGTGGAAGCCGTTCGGATCGGCCGTGTCCACTTCCTGCCGGTTATAGGCGACGCCGAGGACCACGTTCGCGCGGTCGCGGAAGAGGCCCCAGTTCGTCTGCACTTCGCCGTGCATGTTGTTCGAGTCTTCCCACAGGCCCGGGGTTCCCGGGATGACGCCCGAGCCGGACGAGAGCGCGATCTGCTGCTCCGCGATCCGGCCGTCGTAGTAGCCGAGGAAGTTCCAGTGCGGCATCGAGTAGTTGACGCGGCCCCACGGGTGGGCGACGTCGGTCACCTGTACGCGGCCGATGCCGGTCTGGAAGGTCGGACCTTCGAGCTTGGCGTAGCCGCCTTCGAGCGTGAGCACGTTCGAAGAGGCGAAATGCTTATCCATGCGCAGGCCGCCGAAGGCGACCGTCACCTCTTCGAGACCGAGCGGTGCCGGCTCGCGCGGAAGGCAGTCGAACTGCCCGGACCGGGTGCACGGAACGCTGTACTCGACAGTGACGTTGCGCGAGCGGGTGTAGTCGTCGCTCACGCCGTAGCCGCCCACGACGCGGTAGTACCACTCGGTGCCGACGGCGCCGGCGTGACGGACGTCGGCTCGGCGGGTGCTGAGATCGCCGCCCGTCAGCAGGGCCCGTCCGCCTTGATAGGTCTTCGGGTCTTTGGTGGTCATGTTCAGCACGCCGCTGAACGCGTTCGCACCGTAGAGCGCGGAGCCGGGACCGCGCACGAGCTCGACGCTCGCCATCTCGTCGATGGGGAAAGAGAGCGCGGCCCACTCCTGCGCGCCGAGGAACGGGACCGAGGGGTCGCGTCCGTCGACGAGCGTCAGGATGCGGCGGTTGAGAGAGCTGTTGAAGCCGCGCGCGTTGAAGTTGAAGTCATAAAGGCCGCTCTGCGTGAAGTCGACGCCGGGCGCGCTCTCGATGATCCGGGGTGCCTGGCCCGAAGGAGCCGCGGCCTCGATCTGCTGCTCGGTCGCGACGGTAACGGCGGCCGGGGCCTCGACGATGCGCTCGGTGCGCCGCGAGGCCGAGTAGACCGTGATCGTCTCGGCGACGCTCAGGTTCCAGTCCACCTGCTTGTCGACGCGGGTGCTGCCGCCGCTCGTCACGACGACGTTGTTCTCGGTCGCTGCCTGGTCGGCGGCGACGAACGAGAGGGTGTACGTGCCGGGAGGCACGTCGAAACGAAAGTCACCGTTGACATCGGTCAACTCGACTTTCGAGAGCTCGACTACCTGCACGATCACTCCACCGATCCCGGCGCCGTTCGCGCGCGTGATCCGTCCGGCGATGCGGCCGTTGGCCGCGAACGCCGAGGTGGTGAGCAAAAGAATGCAGAAGCCGAGGAACAGTGTACGGACGGGCAGGCGAAGGGCCATGACGCGCAATCCTCCTCAGACGCTTGGGACAACCAGATTTGAAAGTGAGATGAAGTTAACCGCGGAGGGAAGCGGCGTCAACGGGAAAAGCGAGAAGCGCATCCTCACGCCCTCCCGAAGTTCATTCCCTCGATGTTGGTCTGCATGTAGCTGACGTCGGGGGCGGTGCCGACGCTGTGCACCCACTCCATCGTCAGCGTTCCGGCGGACAGCACGAGATCGCCGGCCAGTGCCACGACGGTTTGTCCGTCCGGCAGCACCGCGGAGAGGGTGAGTCCCTGTAACAAAAGCCCGGCGCTGCCGGCGCCGTTGTCGGTGAAGCCCACCACCACGCTGGTGCCCGCGCCGGTAGTCAGCGTGCCGGCGACGTAGCCGGAGGTCACGTCCTCGACCTGCAGGAACAGGCTGATGGCCGGATTCTCGATGCACTGCCACGCGCCGTCGATCGGATCGGGATAGGAGGGAGGGGTGAACGGCGGCGGCCACTGGCCGGGATTGGCCTGCCCGCCGGTGTACGGCACGTAGGCGAGCTTGTCGATGTAGCTGCCGGGCACGGAGGTCATGACCGGATCGGCGACCGTGGCCACCAGGTCGTTGAAGAGGATCAGCGTCGGACCATTGTTGACCGGATCGAGCGGCAGCATCTGGCCGCTGAAGCCGGAGACCCAGTGCCAGCTCGGATCGGGCTCGCCGTTGGCGAAGGAGCGCCAGAGGATGCTGAAGGCGAGCGGCTGGCCGGTGCTCTGGCTCGCTGCGCTGCCGGTGAAGCCGGTCACCCAGTACGAGCCGGAGGAGCCGGTGGTGGAGGTGTAGGTACCGGTCACGCTCCCGCCGTCGCCCTGCGTGAGGAACATGACCGATCCATAGCCGTTGAGCCAGCTGCCGGTGACGCTCATGCACCCGCTCCCGTGTTGTGTTTGCGGCGCGGCAGCTCGAACGGCGTCTCGCTGCGTGTCTGAATCAACTGCGGCCCGTCCTTCTTGTTGAAGATCCACATGCCGATCGGGGCGAGGTGGTACCCGGCCCCGGTTTCGGTGACGTCGTACCAGAAGACCGAGTAGATCTGATCCATCAACACGGAGCCGACCAGCACGGCGTCTTTCATGCCGAGGGGCTGGAACTGCGGCACCGGTTCCTGCACCCCCTCGACCTGGACCATGTAGACGCTCGGCGGAACGACGATCCGTGCCGGCTCGCCCGAGGGGGTGATCCCGAGGACCAGCGTCACGTCGGGCTGGGGCGGCGTGGTGCCGACCAGCTTCAGGGTCCTCTCCATGATGTAGTCGTCGCCTTTGAACGCCGACGAGCCGCTGTCGAGGCAGAACTGCACGTTCCCGGCGGCGACGACGTCGTGGCCGACGAGGTACTGGTAGAGCGGGGTGGTCCAGAGGCACTTCTCGTTCGGGTACGCGGTGTACGGCGTCCACGGCAGGAAGACCGCGGAGTGGAGGTCGACCGCATCGAGATCGACGCTGCCAAAAGAGACGCTGCCCGAGTCCGATCCCTCGTCCGTGATGAAGGAGACGAACGGCATGTCCGGGTCCCACAGGCCGGCGTTCATCAGCTCCGCGGGGAAGTAGGAGCTGCGCGGATCGCTGTAGTCGCTCCCCGAGGGCATGCCGATGCCGCCGTCCCAAACGAGCTCGTCGAACTGTTTGCCCTTGTACTGCTCGGAGAGGAACATGGTCAGGTCGAGCGGCGCGGCGGCGCCGAACGCGATCTCGTCCCGCCCGATCTCGACGGTCATCGAGCCCCACGGCCCGAAGTCGACGGGGATCGGCGTCTGGTCGACCCAGTGGAAGGTCGACGAGTCCTCCCAGACGAATCGCCCACCGCCGGCGTGGAGGCAGGAGTAGGGCGCGCAGAGGCTGGAGGTGGTCCAGATGAAGCTCCCGCCGGTATCGATGGCGATCCTGAGCGACTGGCCGGGTGTGCCGATGCCCAGGTTGGCGAACCATTGGGTGGCGCCGTTCTCGAAGTACTTGCCACTGACGAGGGGAATGGTGACCGACTGTCCCGGGCCCGCGGCGGGCGCCTTCGCGCGACGCACCGCGTCCCGGGGAATGAAGACACGACTTCTTCCGCGCATGCCTGATGACCTCCGGCAGGTTTCCGTTGATCGGGATTTCGTTCATTATGCCTTCTTTCCAGGTGTACGCCACGGCATTTCGCGGGGGCGGGCAGAGGTAGGGAAATGCCGGCTCCCGTCACTCCTCAGTCGAGAGAAAGAGAGAGCTCCTGACACAGTCCATGACCCCCGTGCGGATTTTCATCAGTTACAGCCATCGCGATCCGCAATACCTTGGCGACGATTCGCTCGTCGGCTTTCTCCGCGGCCTGGAGGCGGAGGAAGGCGTCGAGTTCTGGACCGACCAACGCCTGGAGGGAGGGACGTTCTGGGACGAAGAGATCCAGAAGCGCCTGCGCGAGTCGGATATCGCCCTGGTGCTGGTGAGCCAAGGCTTCCTCGACTCCCCCTACTGCACGAGCGTGGAGATGAGCGCGTTCCTGGCCCGCTGCCGCGAGGACGGACTGATCATCTTTCCGGTCATCCTCTCCCCCTGCGAATGGGACCGGCATGAGTGGCTTGCCTCACGGCAGTTCCTGCCGGGCGGCGGGGAAACGATCGAGGAGCATTACGCGGAGCCGGGCAAGCGGAAGCGGCTCTTTCTGAAGATCCGGCAGGAACTGCGGAGCGCGATCGCCCGTGCGCGGGAGCGCGTGCGGCCCGAGGCCGGCGCAGCCGCGGAGGCTGCTCCCGCGGGCATCCAGCAGCTGGCGGAACGGCGCCAGCTCACGATCCTGCAGTGCGCCCTCGCGCCGACGGAGAGGGACGGCACTCCCGTCTCTGACGAAGACCTGCCGGAGATCCTCCACGAGCTCGCGCCGGAGTTTCTGCGCGTGGCGTCGCAGGTCTTCGATCAGTTCGGAGGACACATCGTGCGGTCGGGCGGCAGCACGATGGTCGTGTACTTCGGCTATCCCGTCGCCCTCGGGGACGACAGCCGCCGTGCCGTGCATGCGGGGCAGGCCCTGATCGCGACCCTCGGGAAACTGAACGCGAAGATCGAGCAGGAGCTGGGCGTGCGGCTGGCCGTGCGCGTAGGGATCCACACCGGCGTGATCATCGCCGGCGGCGGCGCGGCGGCGGATGACGTCGACGACAGCGAGCTCACGGCCCTCATCTCGCGCGTCCAGGAGGCGGCCGTACCCGACGCCGTGGTCATCACCGAGACCACGCGCAAGCTGGTGCAGAACTATTTCACGACCGCTCCGGCCGGCAACATCCCGCTGCCGCAGTCGAGGCAGATCGCCGTCTTCCGCATTCTCCGGGACACGGGCCATAGCCGCGTCACCGCTGCCGTCGCCAAAGGCCTGACGCCGCTGGTCGGCCGGGACAAGGAGCTCGCGCTGTTGCTCGACCGCTGGGCGGACGCGCGTGCAGGCAAGGGTCAGGTGGTGCTGCTGCGAAGCGAGGCGGGCGTCGGCAAGTCGCGCGTCCTCGCGGAAGTGAAGAAGCGCACCGCCACCGACAGCCTGGCCTCGATCGAGTGCCGCTGCTCGCCGTATCACCAGAACACCTCCCTTTACGCGGTCGGCGTGTCGCTGGAGTCGTGGTTCGGGTTCGAGCAGGGCGACGACGACGCGGCGAAGCTCGCGAAGATCGAGCGCACCGTGCAGCAGTACGGCACACTCGAGGAGCTCGTGCCTCCGCTGGCCAAGGTGATGTCCGTCCCCGCGCCGCAGTACCCGGTCTCGACCGCCAGTCCGCAGGAGCAGAAGCAGCTGGCCCTCGAGATCATGGTGCAACTGGTGGTGGAGCTGGCGGCGGAGACGCCGGTGCTCTTCATCGTCGAGGACCTGCACTGGGTCGACCCTTCGACGGTGGAGTTCCTCGACCTGCTGATCGACCAGGCGTCGGCGATGCCGCTGCTGTTGCTCCTGGCCTTCCGTCCCGAGTACACGCCGCCTCCGCAGTGGCTGAACCGGGAGAACGCCAGCCAGATCGCGCTGGACCGGCTCGGACGCGAGGAGGCGCAGCAGATGGTGCTCGCCGTCGCCGGCGGCAAGCCGCTGCCACCCCAGGTATTCGACGAGATCTACCAGAAGACCGAGGGCTTCCCGCTGTTCATCGAAGACCTGACCACCATGGTGCTGGAGTCGGACCTCGTCGTGGAGCGGGAAGACCGTTACGAGCTGGTGGGGCCGTTCCACTCGCTGGCCATCCCGGACACGCTGCAGGAGACGCTCATGGCGCGGCTGGCGAAGCTCGCGACGGCCAAGCCGGTGGCCCAGATCGGCGCGACCATCGGGCGGGAGTTCGTCTTCGACATGCTCCGCGAAGTGGGCGGCTTCGTCGACAAGGCGCTCACCGAGGGGCTGAACCAGCTCGTGCAGGCGGGGCTGCTCTACCGGCGCGGCATGCTCTCGCGCGCGAAATATGTTTTCAAGCACGCGCTGGTGCAGGAAGCGTTGCAGCAGTCGCTCCTCAAGAAGCAGCGCCGCCAGTACCACAGGGTCATCACCGGCGTGCTGGAAGAGAAGTTTCACGAGGTGGCGGAGTCGCAGCCGGAGCTCGTGGCGTATCACTGCGAGGAAGGCGGCCTGCCCGACAAGGCGGCCGAGTACTGGCAGCGCGCCGCCGGGCGCGCGCTGTCGCGCGGCGCGAACCGCGAAGCACTCTCGCAGGTGGAGCGCGCGGTCGAGAACCTGGCGGCGCTTCCGGACGACGCCGACCGTTGGCAGCGGGAGCTCGACCTGCGCATGATCGCGGGGCCGGCGCTCGTGGCCCTGAGAGGCGCGGCGTCCGTCGAGGTTGGTCGCTGCTACGCGCGGGCCCAGGAGCTGTGCGCGCTGCTGCCGCAGACGAAGACGCTGTTCGGCATCCTGCGCGGAGTCTGGACCAACGACATCGTTGCCGCGCGGCTGCACCAGGCGCTCACCGCCGCCGAAAAAATGCACGCCGTGGCCCAGGCCTCGGACGACGAGAACCTGCTGCTCCAGAGCCACGCCATGCTCTGCGACACCCTCTGGTGGCTCGGCAGGCCGGCCGACGCGCTCGCGCACGCACAGGCGGGACTCGAGTTGTACGACTTCGAATCGCACTACGCCTGGCATTGCCAGAACTTCGGCGAGGACCCGGCTCCGAGCTTCTACAGCTATGGCGTGGCCAGCCTGAATCTCTTCGGCCGCCGGCGCGAAGCGCAGCAGCGCGTCGACGAGGCTCAGGAGCTGCTGGAGCGCTTCACCCACCTGCACAGCCGCGGGTTCCTCCTCTTCGGCGTCATTACGCACTACGTCGATCGGCGAGACGTCGCGAATGCCCTCAGCTACACGCAGAAGATGATGGAGATGGCCGTCGAGCATCACCTCGAAGCCTGGAACACCCTCGCCACATTCTGGCAGGGCTGGGCCATGGCCTTCCAGGGAGAGCTGGACCGCGGCCTGGAGCTGATGGCCGGCGCCCGCCGCCGCTGGCACGAGAGCGGCGCGGGCGTGGAGGCGTGCTGGTTTCCGGCACTGATGGCGGAGCTCCTCCTGCCGGCCGGACGTTTCGACGAGGCGCTGCAATGGATCGAGGCGGGGTTCGCAACCGCACGGACCAACGACGACGTCTGCCAGCTCTCCGAGCTATACCGTCTGAAAGGGGAGGCGCTGGAGGCGAAGGGGGGCGACAGCGCGGCCATCGCCGAGGCGTTCCAGACCGCGTTGCGCATCAGCGCGGGGCAGGAAGCGGCAGTGCTCTCGCTCCGCACCGCCGGAAGCCTGGCCCGTCACCTTCTCGCGCGTGGCCGCAGCGATGAAGCGAAGCTCCTCCTGACCGAGGCCTGCAACGCGTATCGCGGCGACGACGACACCCCGGAACTGCTCGCCGCGCGTGCGCTGCTGCAGGGAGTGGAGGAGAAGGTAGGGGTCTAGTTTCTGTCACAGCCTCTGACTGTCGCCCGCTACGCGGGCGAGTTTGCCGCCGTAGGCGGCTCCAGGAAATAGACCCCGGCTTCAGCCGGGGTTGGTACTTCGTCGCCGAGGGCGTGGCGCAGCATCAGGGTCTCGAACTGCGCGGCCGCTGCGACGAGAGGGTCGTCGTCTGCGACATAGTCCGCCAGAAACGAGCACGCGAGCTCCGCCGCGAACGGCGACTCCTCGACGGTGGTGACCGCGAACCGCTTCCGCTCCTCGAGCAGGGAGACCGTCAGTGGGGCGGATTGGCGCAGCAGCAACGCGCGCCATGAGGCGATCACTTCGCGCACGATGTCGACCGCCCCGACGCTCGTGTAGCCGAGGTGCTCGCTGTGCCAGGCGACGTCGACGGTGGCGAAGAGCTGGTTTTCGAAGAAATAGTGAATCGAAAGGAGAAAACGTTTCACTCGGCGCGCTTACCGCCGGCCGGCGAACTTTACAGCGATCTTGTTCTCGCCCGTCAGCACGTTCACCTGGATCGGGGCGAGGAACATCGAGCCGGCGGCCACGATCGACTCCGCTTCCGCCTCGGAGCGGTAGGGCCAGAATTCGTAGCTGCCGCTGGGGATGTTCCGCAGATGCGCTTCGCTGTCCGGCCCCGTCGCGAGCTGCAACCCCTGCACTTCCGTCAGCTCCTCCGCCACCTCGGTCGGCACGAGCTCGCCGTTGTAGCGCATGAGCAGCGAGAACGGCGGCATCGTCTTCCCGTCCGTCGTCTGCGCGCGGATCAGGAGCGACGACGCCGACGAGGGAAGGAAGACCTGCAGGCGCCGCTTCTCGTCGTTACGCGGCACGCGCAGCATCGCGAATGGTCCCTCCTCCGAGACCACGAACAGCGTCGCCGGCTCGCCGGCCGGCACCGCCACGCTGGCTCGCCCGTCCTCATCCGTGGTCCCGCGGGCGCGGAGCTTCGAGTCCGCAACGACGAACACCTTCGCGTTCGCGATCGGGTCGTACTCCTTGTCGATGACTACGATCGGCACCGAGCGGCCCGGATCGAGGCGCAGGTCCAGCTCGCGCAGCGGCGCGGCGTCCGTCAGCTCGAAGACGATCGGCGCCGGCTCGAGATGCTGCGGCGCATGAATTCGTACGGTCTGGCTGCCGTGCTTGATCCCGACGAAGTCGAACCGTCCCTCGGGACCGGTGGTCAGTCTCACGTGCTCCTCGCGGTCGTCGACGTTCGTCTGCAGCGTCACGGTGGCGTCGGCCACCGGCTGCCCGCTTTTCTCGTCGCGGAGGATGCCGCTGATGCGGCCGTCCGGAATGTCGATGTGGAGCGGTCCCGGCGACGCCCCTTCGAGCTCCGTCTCGAACGAGTAGGCGGTCGGCAGCGCCGGACCGCGCACGCCGTACGAAAACGTGCCGCGCTGCCAGAACGGGACGCGGAACGTGCCGTCCGCCCCGAGGAAGATCTCCGAGCGCGAGTGGAGCTCGCGGTGCTTGAGGAGCAGGCCCCCGGCGCCGAGCTCCGTGCCGCCGAGGGTCACCCGGCCCGCGAGGACGAACGGCTCGATGTTGATGGTGATGCGGCGCGCGTCGGTGCGGCCGACGGCGATCTTCGTCGCCAGCTGCTCGGTGGCCACCGGACCGCGCACCAGGATCTGATAGACGCCGGCTTCGAGGCCGTCGAAGCGCACGCGCCGCGTTTGCGCGGGAAGACTCTTCTGAGCGACCGCCTTCCAGTTGTCTCCGGCATCGCGCAGCAGAAGCTGCACCTCCAGCGGCTGCGTGGTGCCGCGGATGGTGGCATCGATCGAGCCCGCGGGCGCCGCGGCGGGGGCGGCGAGCATCATCAGGATCAGGAACAGCATGGCGGATCTCCTTCGCGGTTGAATCGAGACGCGGGGCCGGCGGCGATCAGCGGTGGGAGGGGGCAGGCGTCTCGAGCGAGGCGACGCGCGTCTGTTCGGCAGCGGGCTGCCGCTCGTTCAGCCGGTCGTCCAGCCGTTCGACCGACGCTACGGTGAACTCGGCCGCGAGCGGCTCCTCGGTGAACGGGTGCGGGCCTCCGCACGGGGCGCTCAAGGCGCAGGTGGCGCCGAGGTCTTCGCAGAAGTAGTACGCCGGATCCGTGGCCGGGCGGCAATTCCCAAAGCGGCAGGTCGTGCAGTGATCGGCTATCGCGAGCGGCGCGATGGTCAGGACAATGGCGAATACCATCATCATCAGAATCAGTCGTCTTTTCATCCAAATCTCCTTTGTTCGTGCGGCCCCGCGTCTCTTTTCATGATTGATGCCGTCATGACGGCCTGACCGAAAGATTCCGATGGGATCCGCGATGAGCGGGAGCTTCGAGACGGCGGTGAACCGTACGGTGAACCGTGACCAGAATCACCAGGACGATGACGCGACGAACCGGGCCTTCGACCCGAATCGTCCCGACGAGGACGCGGTGAATTGCGTCCACAACCCGAATCGTCGGGTGCCTCCCCGAGTGGATAGGGTTGATGACCAGGTCAACTGAGCCACCCATCCGGATCACCCCGACGCTGGCCCGATGACTCGAGTCAACAACCCGAATCACGGCGTCGATAACCCGATGAATCGAGTCATCAACCCGAATCATCAGGTCGCTGACCCAATGAATCGAGTCAACAACCCGAATCACCGCGTCGCTGGCCCAATGAATCGAGTCGACAACCCGAATCACGGGGTCGCTGACCCGATGAGTCGAGTCGACAACCCGAATCACCAGGTCGCTGACCCGATGGATCGAGTCATCAACCCGAATCACCGGGTCCACGACTCGATGAATCGGGTCACCCAACCCGACTCACAGAGTCGTTGATGCAGTGAATTGGGTTACTCCACCCGGATCACGGAGTCGTTGATGCAGTCAATCACCTGATTTTGGCAACAGACGGAACATTTAGTTGTCATTTTCCGGTCTCCGTGACCTTTCCATTGCTGCTCCGTCTCAACGGATAAGAGCGCCTGAGTTGTGCGCACGGCTGAGGCGAGCGTCGAAAAGAAGGAGGTGAAGCAAGATGACAGAAGCAACCCAAATCACCCTCTCTCACGAGGAGACGGTGCGGGACATGATCGTCCGCATCATGGCGATCGTGACCGAGCACCTGCCGGAGCTCGCGGGGACGAGTAAGGTCGAGCGCAGGCGGATTGCAAACGCCGCGTCTGTGCCGGACGAGTTCCTCGAGCAGATCGCGGTCTCGGTCGACAACTCGCCGGGCATGGCCTCGATCCACGACCTGACGTCGGACGAAGCACGGGACATGATCGTCTTCAGCCGCGTGTACAACGCGTTCGGCGAGCAGATCGTGCAACTCGGCCGTTCGGTTCAGGACGTGGTCACGGAACGCCGCTACGACGTCGGCCAACGCGCCCTCGGCGTCTACGGCACGGTGAAGAGCGCCAACCGCCCGAACCGGAAACCGACCGTCTCCAACGCCGCGGCCCTGCGCCGTGCCCTCGGCCGCTCCGGCCGTCGAAAGACGCCGGCCGCCCAGACGCCCGACACCCCGGCCGCGGTCAAACCGTAACCCCTCTATCCACCTGACGGCGGCGGACCGGGCCCGGTCCGCCGCCATTGGGGATCGCACGCGACGCGGAATCCGTAGTCCGCGTAACGCAGGTGGGGAGGAAGGCTGGACCGCGCCGCGCAACGGCTGATCTTGACGCGATGCCGCCACGAACCGCCGCGCGACGCGCGGCGCGTGCCGGCGTCATACCAGTCGCTGCACCACTCGTGAACGTTCTCGCAGATGTCGTACAGACCGAACGCGTTCGGTGCCTGCTGCGCGACCGGTTCCGGCCCGTTGCGCCAGCGCGTGTCGTAGTCCGGCCGCGACTGCGGCGGATCGTCGCCCCACGGATAGAGAGCCTGCTCCAGGCCTCCGCGCGCGGCGCATTCCCACTCCGCTTCGGTCGGCAAGCGGAACCGGCGTCCCGATCCGTTGCTCAGCCAGTCGCAGTAGGCGACCGCGTCGAACCAGGAGACACCGACCACCGGTTGCGCCGGATCTGCGAACGCCGCCTGATCCCCGAACGGAGGCGCCTCATGCCCGGTCGCGCTCACGAACTGCGCGTACTCGGCATTCGTCACCTGCGTCGCGCCGAGCTCGAATGCCTCGACCGAAACGCGTCGGACAGGACGCTCGTCGTCGCGCCCCTCGCCGGAGCCCATGAGGAACGACGTCGGGCCGATGCGAATGGGCGTCATCACCGGCGGTACCGCATCCGGGCCGACGTCACGCCGCCGACGAATCCGAAGACGTGTCCCGTCCACGAGATGCCGTGTGCCGGCATCAGCGACGTCAGGAACGTCGCGCCGTACAACGCGGCGATGGCGATGGCGATCAGGGCGGAGCTGATGCGGCGGTCGTATGCCGCACGGACCAGGAGATAGCCGAGGAATCCGAACACCACGCCGCTCGCGCCGACGTGATGGGTATTCGGCGCAGCGAACAACCAGGTCCCGAGACCGGCGACGGCCGCGCTGACGAGCAGCACGAACAGGAACGCGCGCGTTCCTCGCAGCAGGATCACCGCGCCGAGGATGACGAAGGGGATCGTGTTCGCGAGCAGGTGCTGCAGGTCGACGTGGATGAAGGGAGCCATGACGATCCCGCGCAGCCCGTACGCGGTGCGGGGCACGATTCCGTGTCCGATGTTGCCGGGCCACACCAGGTCTGCGGCCCAGACCAGCCACATCGAGAGCGTGGAGCCGAAAAGCAGGGAAGTGCGGGAGCTCGGCCGTTCCGGCATGCGTCCCATGGTACGCGCGGACTTCGCCCGCACTCATTTCGACAGCGGCCGGGACGTCACTTCCGTTTCGGCGGCTTCGTGTTCACCGGCTTCGGCGGCTTGCGCACGGCGGGCCGCCGGATCTCTTGACGCTCCGTGGGGCGACGTTTCTTCTCGAACGGCGCCAGCGCGATGGGCCGTCCTTTTTTCGCAGATCGATACAGCGCCTCGACGATGCGGACGTCGGCCAGCCCTTCCCATCCCGAGGGCTCAGGCTCGACGCCGCGCTGCACGCAATCTGAAAAGTAGGCCAGTTCGGCGGCGAACTGGTCCCGCTTCGCGAAGACCTGCTGGCGAGGCTGGCCGCCCGTGGTCACGAACTGCCGCAACTCCGCCGCGTACTCGTATGCCGGATCGAGCCGCACGTCACCCTTGGTGCCAATCACCCGATACTCGGCCACGTCTGACGCGCCGAAGCTGCAGACGAAGCTGGCCAGGCGCTCGCCGGGAAAGCGGAGCGTGGCACTGAACATCTCTTCCACCTCGTCGAAGCGGGCGGCGTCACGGCTGGCCATCGCGCCGATCACCTCGATCGGCTCGTCTCGAAACAGGTAGCGCGCGGCGTTGATGCAATAGACGCCGATGTCGTACAGCGTCCCCCCGCCCGTCTCGCGGCGCAGGCGGATGTCCTTCTCGCGCACATCCATCGTGAAGACGGAGCTGAAGATCCGCGGCTCGCCGATCTTTCCCGACTGCACGAGCCGGATCGCGGAGAGGTTCGCCTTCTCGAAGTGCAGCCGATAGGCAATCATCAGCCGCACGTCGTTCTTCTCGCAGGCGCCGATCATGGCGCGGCAGTCTTTCGCGGTCACGGCCATGGGCTTCTCGC
This sequence comes from Thermoanaerobaculia bacterium, assembly GCA_035630815.1. Lineage (GTDB taxonomy): Bacteria > Acidobacteriota > Thermoanaerobaculia > Gp7-AA8 > Gp7-AA8 > QHVT01. The sequence continues at coordinate 89,398 of DASQJY010000025.1, read as the reverse complement.
ACAGGACATGGATGCCGTGCCTCGCCGCGCGAATCGTGTATTCGGCATGCAGATGATTCGGCAGGGCGATGAACAGGGCGTCGATCTCGCCGCTCCGCATGCATTCGTCGAACTGCTCGTAGGAGTAAAGCCGGTCCACGCCGTACTTACGTCCGAGGAGGCGCAGTTTCTTCTCGTCGCTGGAGATCAGCGCGGAGAGCACCGAGCTTCCCCTGGCATGAGCGAACGCCGGCAGCACCGCCACCTGCGCGAGATGGCCGAGACCGATGACCGCGTAGCGCACCTTCGTCTTCATGCAGGACAAAACTGCCAGAGCCATGCCTTGTGGGGTGGCGGGTGCAATGCGGCGACCTCCGGCGTGACAAGCCGGAGGTCGCCGGTATTCAGACGAGCGCCGTGCTCCGTGTGACCACTACGGGCAACTTCCCGACGGTACGCCGGTCGTCAGCGGTAGAGCCATCGAGCACTCGTATGCCTGACACACGCCCGGATTGTTCGCGCAACACACACCCGGGTTTACGCTGCACGCTGCACTGGTGAAGGCGTAGGAGTCCGGAACCACCGCGACCTGGAAACGCGACTTCGTCACGCTCAATGACGGTCCGCCCGAACACAACCCGCGCATCTGCAGGCGCATGGTGAAGGGTAGGCCGACGTCCAGTCCGAGCTGTTCCCAGTCCGCCATCATGCCTTCGAGCTTTCGATCCCCGCTCGGCTGCACGCCGATCCAGCCGACTTCCCAGAATTTGTATGGCTCCGGGTAAGGCGTCTCGAGCTCGAATCGCACTTCGGCATGGGTTTTGGCGCCGTTGTACGTGAAGTACGTGTAGCCGCTGCCATCGCTGCCGTACAGGCCGCGCGCCGCGGCGGGCAATGACGGCACCGTCGATGACGTCAGCGTGTGCCACGAACCATTGTTCGGAATCGTAGCGGCTCCGCCCGTGGCCTCGAACACGGTGAAATGCGGCATGGTCTGCGCCACCAGCTCGCGGGCGCCCACGATGAACGACCCGCCCAGCGTTCTAGCCTGGAACCAGTAAGTCGCGCTGCTCGTCGTCGGCGGCTTGTACATCGCCGCCACGTGCACGCCGTCGCTCATGACGTCCGGCACGGTGTCGTCGTACGTGTCGATGACGTTGGCGCTGCTGAGGCGGTATTGCACGTTCGTGAGCGACGTGCCGCCGGTGACGGTGGCGGATGCGACGAGATAGAGCATCTTGGTCGATCCCGCGGCGATGTTCACCTGCGCGAGGTTCGTCCAGCTCGACGTCACCGTCACGGCAGCGCCGGAGCCGTTCCGGACCGTATTCTCCGCCGCATCGACCAGCAACGGCGTGATCCAGACGCGGCCATAAAGCACCTGCTGGGCCGACAGATTGCGAGCTCGTAATGCGATCGTGTGAATGCCGTCGGCGAGACCCGATGCGACCGCACGCATCAACTGCGTGTTCGGGAACACCTCCGGCGTCCTGCGGGTGAACGTTCCGGCGACAACGCCGTCGACGGTGATCTGATATTCGACGAGCCGATTGGCCGTGTTGCCGGCGGTGAATTCGGGGATGACGCTGATCACGTAATCGCTGGCGCCATTGTTGTTGAAACGCAGCGTTCCAACGTTGCGCCACACGGAGTCGGGAGCGAGCCGGTATGCAGTGCCCGGCGCTGCGGCCGGGGCAATGCACTCCCTCACACCGACCTCGGCATAAAGCGGAACTACGATGAGAACTGCGATCAGTAGAAGGAAGAGTCTGTTTTTCATCATGTACCTCCGCGATGAATCTGAGACTCGCTACGGCGGAAGTCCATGGACGCGCCATCAATTCTGGATAAACGCGCAAGTCGTGCCGAATGTGCAGGTTGGGGAGCTGGATCAAGTGTCGGCCCGCACTCACTTCAACAGCGGCCGCTGAAGCTGCGTCACCAGGAAATGCTCGCGGGGAACGCCGAGCTTCGTCCGGCGCAGGAGCTGGTGGAACCTCGGATCGGTGCGAAGCGAATCGAGGCGTGGATCGACGAGCGCGTACGACACAGACGGCGCGTGGTTGTCGATCGAGAGCTGCAGCCACTCCAGCGCGCGCTCGCGGTCTCCGAGCTCGGCATAGTACGCGGCAGCGATGTAGTCATTGAACGTGCCTCTTTCGCAAGCCTCGCGGATGTACGGCTCGAGCTCGCGATAGACCTGCTTGAAGCCCTCTTCGGTCGGCGGTCCGTCGCGTTTCGGAATGTCTCGCAGGTCGGCGAGGCTGTGCGACGCGGTGATGGCGTCGCGCCAGCGGTTCTGCGCGGCGTAAGCGGCGATGCGGCCGAGGAGCAGCGGTGGAGCTTCCCGGCTGACGGCGAGAGATTCGCGGTAACGCGCCAGGGAGTCGTCGTAGCGGCGGGCGTACAGGTAGATGCGCGCCTCCATCGGATGCACACCGAAGACCGCCGGATCGAGCTGGCGCGCGATTTCGTACTCGCGCAGCGCCTCGCCGAACTTGCCCCGCGCCGCCAGGGTCGCGGCGAGGTTGTAATGCGCGACCGCGTACTCGGAGTCGCAGGCGATCGCGCGCCGGAACGTATCCTCCGCCAGGGCCAGGTCGTAGTCGTATTGCAGCGCGATCAGACCGCGTATCGACCATGCTTCGGGATTGCACGGCTGCAGCTCGATGGCCCGCCGCGCGTAGTCCGCCGCTTTCTGCGCCGATTCGGCACGGGTCGGCGGCGGCCCGGCGAGCATGCGCTCGCCGGAGATGTCCGCGAGTCCGGACAACGCTTCGGGAAACCGCGGCTCCGCGGCCAGCGCCTGCTGGAAGAACCGCTCCGCGGCAGCGGGGTCCTGATCCCGTTCCACGCGTGCGCGGCGGTACGGCTCGAGCGCCTTCGGCTTCACTCGCGTCACCAGAGCCGGCTCGCGCTTCGGGGGCGGAAGGTAGCGGCTAGCGATCGCCAGCGCCACGCGATGCGCGGTCTCGATGGCGATGCCGTCCGTCCAGTCGCTTGGACGCTCGTACGTTTCGCTCCAGATCTGCAGGCCGGAATCGCCGTGGACCGCGGACGCGATCACGCGCAGCCCTTCCGGCGTCCGCTGCACCGTTCCGTCGATGACGATGTCGGCGCGGCCGTCGGGCTCGGTGATCAGGCGGACGTGACGCGCAGGCAGCAGCCCGATCGCGGCCTGCAGTTCCTCGGCGAAGGCGCGCCCGTCGATCCCGGTGCTCTTCGTTCCGATCGCACGGAACGGGCTCACCGCGATGGTTTTGGCGGCACGGACACGGTGACGCCTGGTGACGAGAATGGCCAGGAAGCTCGAGGCGGCAAGGATGATGGCCATCGCGGCCGCGATCGTGGCCGCTGCCGCCGACCGCCGCGCACGCCGCTTCGGCCGCGGTGCGATCCCGGCGGCGATTTCAGTAGGGATACCAGCGGGGACTTCGGCGGCGACTTCGGCTTCGACCTCATCCGGATGCTCGACGCGCTCGACCGGCGCAATGAATACATAGCCGCGCCGTGGAACCGTCCGCACATAACGCGGTGCCTCGGCGTTGTCGACGAGGACCGAGCGGATCTGGCGGATGGCGGTGTTGATCCCCTGTTCGAAGCCGACGTGCGTCTCGTCGCCCCAGATCGTCGCCTGGATCTCTTCGCGCGTCACCACCTGGCCGGCCTTGTCGAGCAGCAGCCGCAGGATCTGCAGTGGCTGGCCGTGGAGGCGGAGGTCGAGACCCGACCGCCTCAACTCCTCGCGGTCGGGATCGAGCTCGAATGGTCCGAAGCGGAGTAATGGCGACATGGGTGGCCGCGACGGATTCCCGGCGCTAGGGGATGACGTCGTCACACAGCGTAGGTCTTTCGGCGCGACCGGTCGGTTACAAGTCCGACAACGCGCTGTGACGGCGCTCTTCACGCCGATTGAAGTGTAGATGCAAGTACCTCACCGCGCTGCACTTGGCCGCTGATGCACAAACTAGCGCCGCTCCATCGGCAACGTCACCGTGGCCGCCGGCCCGCCGGAGGCCTCCCGTCGTCTCTCCTCTCCCGGCCGCCTCGCGGTATCCTTGCTCCGTCCAATGCACATCGGGAGCGAATGGCTGGTCGAGGGGGGTGGGTGTCGGGAGGACGCGCTGCGCGATCCGTTGCTGCTCGACCACCTCTTCACGCGCGTCATCGCCGAGCTGGAGCTGAATCCTCTGCACGCGCCGGCGTGGCATGTGTTTCCCGATCCGGGCGGGGTGACCGGGTTCGTGATGCTCACGGAGTCGCATCTCGCGTGTCACACGTATCCCGAGCACGGCATCATCGCCATCAATCTCTATTGCTGCCGGCCGAGACCCGAATGGCCGTGGCGCGAGCGGCTGGCTGAGATCCTTGGCGCCAGCGACGTCCGCGTGCGGGTGGTGGATCGCGCCCTGGTGGCCGAGCTGGTGCCGTGACGCGCGCGAACTGCCCTTCCTGCGGTGCCCCGGTCGAATTCGCGATCGGCTCCTCGGCGGTCGTGGTCTGCACGTACTGCCGGTCCGTCGTCGCGCGGACCGATCGCGGCGTCGAGGCGCACGGCCAGGTTGCGGCGCTCATCGACACCGGCTCGCCACTCGCCGTGGGTGTGAGCGGCAGGTACGCCGGCACGGGATTCCGGATCACCGGCAGGACGCAGTTGCGCCATCAGGCCGGCGGTGTGTGGGACGAGTGGTACGCAGCCTTCGACGACGGACGGTGGGGCTGGCTCGCTGAAGCGCAGGGGCGACTGTACGTCACGTTCAGGACCGAGTCCGATGCGCCGCGGTACGACCAGCTCGACCTCGGAGCGACAGTCGCCGGACTCGAGCCGCTCGTCGTGGCGGAGCTCGGCCGCGCCGAAGTGGCGTCGGCGGAAGGGGAGTTGCCGTGGCGTCCGGAGCCGGGTGCTACGTATGCCTACGCCGACCTGACGGGGGAGGACCGTCGCTTCGCCACCATCGATTACAGCGAAGAACCGCCGGTCGTGTTCAAGGGCACCGAGACCACGTTCTCGGAGCTCGGGATCACCGGCGACGCCGCGCGCACGACGCGCGTCGCGGCGGCCACGCTCAACTGCACAAAGTGCGGCGGAGCGCTGGACCTGAAGGCACCCGATCGGGCGGAGCGCATCTGGTGCCCGAACTGCGGCGCCGGTCACGACATCACCGCGGGCAAGCTGAAGTACTTCGGCCTGCTGCCGAAGAAACGCCCGGACCGCGTCATCGCGAACGGCGCGACCGGCACGATCGACGGCGTGTCGTATGTCGTCGCCGGGTTCATGCAGCGCGCGGTGGTCTTCGACCAGACGTACTACTGGACCGAGTACCTGCTCTACAACCGCGAGCAGGGCTATCGCTGGTTCGTGCACAGCGACGATCACTGGAGCTTCGTCACACCGCTGCGCCCCGGGGAAGTGGGGGATGCCGACAGCAGCTACGTGGCGAAGACGGTCTCGTATCAGGGAAAGCGCTACAAGCTCTTCCAGGTGGCGACGGCGAAGGTGACGTACGTCGACGGGGAGTTCTACTGGCGCGTGAGCGTTGGCGAGACGGTCGACACGGCCGATTACATCGCGCCGCCGTTCGGCATCTCGCGGGAAGTCACGACCGCGGGAGCGCGCGAGCTGAGTTACTCGCACGGGCGCTACATGAATCCCGAGGAAGTCGAGAGCGCGTTCGGCGTCGAGAAGCTCCCGCGCCCGCACCTGCCCGGACCCATGCAGCCCTACGGCGGGCCGCGTCTCGGCTGCACCTGGGGGGTCATGATGGCCCTGCTGCTGATCGTGGCCATCGCGCTCGCGGCGACGCGTCCCAATCGCGAGGTTTTTACGCGCGAGGTCGATCTCCTGGCCCTCGCTCCTCCCGAGGGGGCGCCGCCGAACGGGCGGGTCGTCTTCAGCGAGCCGTTCGAGCTGACGGGCAAGTACAACGTCGCCGTGGACGCCGGCGCGAGCGTGAGCAACAGCTGGCTGAGCGTCACCGCCGATCTCGTGAACGAAGCCACCGGGGCGATGCAGAGCTTCGACCTGCCGCTCGAGTACTACTCCGGCGTGGACGGCGGCGAGCGCTGGAGCGAAGGGAAGCAGAGCCGCCGCGTCTATCTCTCGCGCCCCGACAAAGGCCGTTACGTCCTGCGGCTGGAGACGATGTGGGAAGAGGGGAAGACCCCGCCGCCGCTGCGCGTGCGGGTCCGCGAAGGGGTATTTCGCTTTCCGCACTTTGCGTTCGCGCTGCTGATCCTTTCGGTTTTTCCGGTGATCGCGCTGCTCGCCCGCGCCTCGTTCGAAGCGCGGCGCTGGCAGGAGAGCGCGTACAGCCCGTTCGGGCAGATCAAGACCGATGATGACGACGATGAAGAGGAGTAGGCGATGCTGAGAGGTCTCTATGTAGTGTTCGCAATCGCGATCATCGGCGGCTACGGCTATGCCGCCGTCCGCGGCATGGAGCTGCCCAGCACGCGCAAGTCGTTCGCTCCGCAATCGGTCCGCGGCGCTCACGGCGGCGCGCGGACGTTCTGGTATGGCGGTTATCGAGGAGGGAAGTGATGAGCGGAAATCCGATGCTCAACGTGTTTCTCAACACCCTGATCTACACGGTCTTCGGCGTGATCGTGTTCGGCGTCTCGTTCTGGCTCATGGTCAAGATCTCCCCCTTCCCGATCCGCAAGGAGCTGGAGACCGATCACAACACCGCCGTGGCGATCCTGATGGGCTCCGTGATCCTCGGGCTGGCGATCATCATCGCGGCGGCGCTGCACGGGTGAAGAAGGGGTGTCGGATGTCGGGTGTCGGGTGTCTGGGACTTCTCGCCCGGGCGACACTCCCCAGATACCCGACACCTGAAAACCGACACCCGCGAAGCGCATGAACCGTACCCCCATCCTCTTCCTGAACGTGCTCGTGGTCGCGGCGTGCGGCCTTGTCTACGAGCTGCTGGCGGGCACGGTGGCCAGCTACGTCCTCGGTGATTCGGTCACGCAGTTCTCGCTGATCATCGGCCTCTATCTCTCGGCGCTCGGTGCCGGGGCGTGGCTCTCGCGGTTCGTCGAGCACGACCTGCCGGCGCGGTTCGTCGACGTCGAGCTGTGCGTGGCGCTGATCGGCGGGCTTTCGGCGCCGCTGCTCTTCCTCGGTTTCGCGCGGCTGGAATGGTTCCGCCTCTTCCTCTACCTGGTCGTCTTCGTGATCGGCACGCTGGTCGGGCTCGAGCTGCCGATCCTGATGCGCATCCTCAAGGAGCAGCTCGATTTCAAGGACCTCGTCGCACGCGTGCTGACGTTCGACTACATCGGCTCGCTCGTCGCGGCGGTGCTGTTCCCGATGTTCCTGATGCCGCGGCTCGGCGTGGTGCGCACGTCCATCGTATTCGGGCTGCTCAACGCGTTCGTCGGGCTGTACGGGACCTGGTTGCTACGCCCGTTGCTGCGGGGCGTGGGGGTGCTGCGCATCCGCGCGGTGATCGTGGTGGTGATCCTCGGGATCGCCTTGCTGCGCGCGGATTGGTTGACCACGTTATCCGAGGATGAGCTGTATGCGGACGACATCGTCTATACGGCCAGCTCGCCGTATCAACGCATCCTCGTGACGAAGAACGCCGCCGGCTTTCAGCTCTTCCTGAACGGCAACCTGCAGTTCAGCTCCGCCGACGAATACCGCTATCACGAGGCGCTCGTCCACCCGGCCATGGCCTTCCAGGCGCCGCGGCGCGTGCTGATCCTCGGCGGCGGCGACGGGCTGGCGCTGCGCGAGGTGCTGAAGTACCCGAGCGTCGAAGCGGTGACGCTGGTGGACCTCGATCCGAAGATGACCGCCCTCTCGCACACGTTCAAGCCGCTGGGGGAGCTCAATCGCCACGCGCTCGACGACCGCCGCGTGCAGGTCGTGAACGAGGACGCGATGATCTGGATCGAGCGCGTACGCGAGACGTTCGACGTGGCCATCGTCGACTTCCCCGATCCGAGCTCGTTCGCGGTCGGGAAGCTCTTCACCACGCGCTTCTACCGCATGCTGCGCGCGCGGCTGACGCCCGACGCCGCGGTCGCGGTACAGGCCACTTCGCCGCTCTACGCGCCGCGCTCCTACTGGTGCATCGTCCGGACGCTGGAAGCGGCGGGGCTGCACGTGCGCGCGTACCAGACCACCGTGCCGTCGTTCGGGGTGTGGGGCTTTGCGCTGGCGCGGCTGCAGCCGTTCGAGGCGCCGACGCGTGTGGCGATCTCGACGCGCTTTCTCGATGACGCGACGCTCGCGTCGATGTTCGTCTTTCCGCGCGACATGGCCCCGGTTCCGGTGGAAGTGAACCGCCTCGACAACCAGATGCTGGTCCGCTACTACGAAGAAGAGTGGCGCAAGTGGAGCTGACGCGCCGCGACCTGCTGGCCACCTTCCTCGGAGCCCCATTCGCAGCAGCCGCCTGCCGCACGCGCCCACCGGAGTTGCCGCCCGGCACGCTCGCCGGAGCGTCGCACGAGGTCGGACACCGGTTACGGCAAGGTCCGCCGCCTGAACCATCGCGCTGGGAATCGCACGAGGTCGTGATCGTCGGCGGCGGCATCGCCGGACTGGCCGCCGCGTGGCGGCTCGCAGCTGCCGGTGTGCGGGACGTGGTGGTGTTCGACCTCGAAGCGGCGCCCGGCGGCACGTCCCGCAGCAGCAATGGCCATCCATGGGGCGCGCATTACGTCATCGCGCCGTCGCCCGACGATCGCGTGCTCACGCGTCTCCTCGGCGAGATGGGGGTGATGGAAGGGGAGGCGATCGCGGAGCAGTTTCTCTGCCGCGATCCGCAGGAGCGCCTCTTCCATCACGGCCGCTGGTACGAGGGGTTGTATCTCGAAGCCGGCGCGTCGCACGAGGATCTTCGCCAGTTGCGTGCGTTCGAGGGGGAGATCGCGCGCTGGAGCGCGTTCCGGGACGGACGCGGACGCCGCGCGTTCACGATCCCGACGGCCATGGTCTCGGATGACGCCGAGGTGACGGCGCTCGATCGCCTCTCGATGGAGGAATGGCTCGACGCGCGCGGCTTCACCTCGCCGCGCCTGCGCTGGTACGTCGACTACGCCTGCCGCGACGACTACGGCTCCCGCCTGCACAACACCAGCGCCTGGGCCGGGATCTTCTACTTTGCCTCGCGCGAGGAACGTCCGACGGTCACGTGGCCCGAAGGAAACGGGCGCATCGTTTCTCATCTCTCGCGCTCCGCTCCGCTGCGCACCGGGTGGCTGGTCGCGGACGTTTCCCCCACGCCGGATGGCGCCGACGTGATCGCGCTGCGCGGCGACGAAGCAGTGGGCGTGCGGGCGAGGCGGGTGATCTTCGCCGGACCGCAGTTCGTCGCCTCGCGCGTCATCCGTCCCTGGCGCGAGCAGCCGCCGGCGCACCTGCGCGAGTTCGAATACGGCTCCTGGCTCGTCGCCAACCTGTCATTGCGCGAGCGTCCGGTCTCGCACGGCTTCCCGCTGGCCTGGGACAACGTCCTCTACGACAGCCCCTCCCTCGGCTACGTCGTCGCCACCCACCAGCGCGGCATCGACCGCGGCCCGACGGTCCTGACGTACTACTACGCACTCACCGAATCCAACGCCCGCGCCGAACGCGAACGCCTCCTCTCCGCCGGCCGCGACGAATGGGCCGACGTCGCCTTGACCGACCTCTCCCGCGCGCATCCGGACCTCCGGTCGCTCACCACGCAGGTCGACATCATGCGCTGGGGCCACGCCATGATCCGCCCGCGGCCCGGTTTCGTCTGGAGTCCCGCCCGCGTGAACGCGTCACGTCCCCTCGGAGCGATTCACTTCGCCAACACCGATCTCAGCGCGGTGGCGCTGTGCGAAGAAGCGCTCGACCACGGTGTGCGCGCGGCAGAAGAAGTGCTCGCGGCGCTCGAGATCAACGCCCCATCCTGGCGATTTGGAGTGCGGTGACCGCAGTCACCGCTTTGACTGCGTGCCGGCGGCGGTACGCGTGCAGCTGCGAGGAACAGAGTAAAAGCGGTAACTGCGGTTACCGCACTCCAAACCGGGGGCGCGTCACCTCTTCAAATACAGCTGCCGCAGCGGCTCGGGAAACTTCTCGATCGCGTATCGCAGCATCGTGCGCGGCATCTGGTGGGCGTGCTCGCGGACGAACGCTTCCTCCGCCTCCTGGTCGCGCTGGCCGACTTCGCGGAGCATCCAGCCGACGGCTTTGTGGATCAGGTCGTGCGGATCGTGGAGGAGGAGCTTCGCAATGCGGAGCGTCTCCTCGAATTCGCCGCGCCTGATGTAGTGGAACGTGGCGAGGATGGCGATCCGACGCTCCCACAGCACCTTCGATTTCGCCAGCTTGGTGAGCGGCGCGCGGCTGCGCTCGCGGAGGTGGGCGCCAACGACGTGCTCGGCCGAAACGTCGACGAGGTCCCAGTTGTTGATGCGGCGCATCTTCGCGAAGTACAGCGCGAAGAGCGCATCCCGCTCCTCCGCCCGTTTCGCGTAATGGCGGGACATCGAGAGCAGCGCCAGCGAGCGCTCCTCGTGCCACTCCGAATCGAGCAGAGTGGACAGGTCGTCGAGCGAGAGGTCGTCGCACTCGCGCACGAGCTTCCGCAATGCCGGCGCGCGGACGCCGAGGAACTTGTCGCCGTGGCCGTATTCACCCGGCGCGGTCTTGAAAAAGCGCAACGCACCCTCGGCATCGGCGGGATTCGCCGCGTCGCGGAGGTGTTTGCGGACCGTGGTCAGGGGCGTCACGACCCCTCGAGGTACATCCCGAACACCAGCACCATCAGGATCGCCAGGACGAGCAGCGTCACCTTGATCCACGAATACGGCGCGGTGCCGTTGCACATGCCGGTCACGCCGTTCACCAGGAAGCGGTACGGCGTCCCTTTGTAGTCGTAGGCGGCGATCCAGATCGGGAGGAGCGCGTTCTTGTAGGCGAGCGCGGAGAACGTCGTTTCCACCTCGAGGTTGCGCTGCGTGTCGCCCGGCACCTCGTTCGAGCAGGCGACGCGAATCTGCCGGTGCATCCTGGTCTTCGCCCCTTCCAATGCTTCGGGCAGGTCGACCGCGTTTTCTTCGGCCAGGAAACCGGAGAGATACGACGGATCGTACGGCGTTAGCTCGGCGGTCGGGAAGGGCTCGATCTTCCCGCAGAGCGCCTCATCGACGCCGCGTGAGGCGGGGACGAGCACGTCGTCGAAGAAGAGCTGCAGCGCGCCCGACGCCGGTTCCCAGCGCACGCGGCGCTCGCTGACGGTCTTCCCGTTCCGGCGCACCTGGACGTAGTAGTAGTACCCGGCGTCCGCGGTCCACCAGTTGTCCGTCGCCGCGTCGAACGTCCAGAAGGGGATGTACGCCCCCTGCATCGTCGACACGCGCGATCTCGATTTCAGGTCGTTGGGGCGCAGCCACAGCCCGTGCAGCCATTTCCGGAACGACTGCAGCGCCGAGTCGCGCGTGACCCGGAAGGGGAGCAGCCCCTCGGGGCGGACGACGTTCGGATCGGGCGGTGATTCGACCACCGCGGTGGTGCCGCAGAACGCGCACGCGCTTGCGGCCACGTGCGGGTCGAGCGTCGTATGCGCGCCGCAGCGCTTGCACGCGATGACCTTCCGCTCCGCTCCCCACCCGAGGTCGCGCGGCGCACGGAGGGCGGCATCGACGGACTTTTCACGGACGCGCTCCGCCGGAGCCGCGACTTCTTTCACGAAGCCGCAGTACTCGCAGCGGAGCGCCGTGACGCCCGGCTCCCAGCGCAGATCGGCACCGCACCCCTCGCAGGGGAACTTGCGGACCTTGGCGCTCGTGACGGGTTCCGCGGTCATTCCTTCGGCGGGGGAGGAGGCGGCATCGAGCTGCCGCCGCCTTCGAGACCGAGCTCCGAGTATGTGTCGAGCGGCGCCCAGCCGCTCGCACCCGGACGCCAGGCCTGCGTCGACGGCGTCACCTGTCCGCCCTGCACCATCGCCTTCAGCGCGTCATCGGTGTACGGGCCGTAGGTCTTGCCGTCGATGGCCAGCGACCAGCGCGGCACGTTCGCCTGCCCTCCCGGAGGAGGCGGCGGCGCCGACGAGTGGCCGGGTGCGGCCGGCGGTGCGTTGTAAGAGCCGGACATTGATCCCGACATGGCCTGTCCCATCGCGATGCCCGCGCCGAGACCGACGCCGGCACCGGCCACTCCGCCGGGATTCGCGGCCGCGATCTTGATCGAATCGGCGGTCTGGAGCTGCGTGTACTGCTGCATCCGGTCGCCGAGGACGCCGAGCTTGGTGCGCTGGTCGATCGCGGCCTCGACTTCTTCCGGCAGCGAGACGTTGTCGATGTTGAAGCGCGACAGCTCGAGCCCGTAGCTCTCGAACGACGGCGCCAGCTCCTTCTTCGCCAGCTCCGACAGCTCGCGGTAGCTCGACGCGAGGTCGAGCGCGGCGATCTTCGACTCCGCCACGATGTCGGAGAAGTGGCTGATGATCGTCGACCGCAGCTGCCCGAGGATCTCCTCGGTGGTGGTGAGGCCCTGCGTGCCGACGACGGTCGAGAAGAACGTCTTCGGGTCGGAGATGCGGGTCGCGTAGGTGCCGAACGCGCGCATGCGGATCATGCCGAACTCCGCGTCGCGCATCATGACCGGGTTCTGCGTGCCCCACTTGAGGTCCGTGAACAGGCGGGTGTTGAAGAAGTAGACCTCCGCCTTGAACGGCGTATCGAAGCCGTACTTCCAGCCGCGCAGCGTCGACAGGATGGGCATGTTCTGCGTCGACAGCTCGTAGCGGCCCGGCTTGAAGATGTCGGCCACTTCGCCTTCGTTGACGAAGATCGCCACCTGGTTCTCGCGCACGGTGAGCTGCGCACCCATCTTGATTTCCTGGTCGTGGACCGGGAAGCGGTAGACGAGCGTGTTGCTGGTATCGTCCAGCCACTCGATGATCTGGATGAATTCGTTTCGCAAGGCGTCGAACAAGCCCATTTCCGTGTGACCTCCGTGTGACGGTAGATATTACGTTGAAATTTGTTACAGGTTCTCAAGTGTCAGAAGCTGTTGTCAGATGTCGGGTGTCAGGTGTCTGGGGCTCGTCGCCCGGGCGAAACACCCCGGATACCTGACACCCGACATCCGACACCACCTCCAAGGAGTCCCCCTGAAAAAACTACTGATCGTTCTTCTCGCTGCCACCGGCGCGCTCGCCGACGAAGGCATGTGGATGCCCCAGCAGATCCCCCAGCTCGCTTCCGAGCTGCAGAAGCTCGGCGTCGAGCTCGATGCGCGGCGCCTCTCCGACCTCACCGGCGATCCGATGGGGGCCGTCGTCTCCCTCGGCGGCTGCACGGCCTCGTTCGTCTCGCCGGATGGTCTGGTCGTGACCAACCACCATTGCGCGTTCGGCTCGATCCAGCACAACTCCCGTCCGGACCGCGACCTGATCGCCAACGGTTTCCTCGCCCGCACCCGCGCCGAGGAGCTGCCGGCCGCGCCCGGCACGAAAGTGTGGGTCACGACCAGCATCGAAGACGTCACCGCGCGCGTGAACGCCGGCATGGCCGCCGGCATCAGCGACGCCGACCGCGCCCGGCACATGGACCGGCGCGAGAAAGAGCTCACCGCGGAGTGCGAGAAGCCGGGTGGCGTCCGCTGCCGCGTCTCGTCGTTCTTCGAGGGCTCGCAGTACCTGCGGCTGACCCAGGCCGAGATCAGCGACGTCCGGCTGGTCTATGCCCCCTCCAGCCGCATCGGCGAGTTCGGCGGCGACGTCGACAACTTCGAATGGCCGCGCCACACCGGCGACTTCGCGTTCTACCGCGCCTACGTCGACGGCAAGCCGTATCAGGCGAAACACTGGCTGAAGCTGGCCAAAGAGGGGATCGACGAAGGCGACACCGTGATCGTGGCCGGCTATCCCGGCCGCACGTTCCGCTACAAGACCGCGGACGAGGTGCGGAATTACAAGGAGTTCATCTACCCCACGAACATCCGCTACTACACGGAAGCGATCCGCCTGCTCGAAGCAGCAGGGAAAGACAACCGCGACGTCCAGATCAGGAACGCGTCGCGCATCAAGAGCCTCTCGAACTCGCTCAAGAACTACACCAGCGTGAACGAAGGGTTCAGCAAGGACCGCATCGTCGAAGCACGCGTCGCGCGTGAGACGCAGCTCCGCTCCGCATCGCCCGCGGCCGGCTCGCTGCTCGACGAGCTCTCGAAGCTCACCGCGGAGCAGACCCGTACCCGCGAGCGCGACCTCATCGTCGACTGGCTGGTCGGCCGCGGCTCGCCGATGCTGCAGCAGGCCTTCACGATCGTCCGCCTCGCGAACGAGCGTCCGAAGAAGGACCTCGACCGCGACGGCAAGTACCAGGAGCGCGGCTGGCCCGCCCTCAAGACCGCCTCCGAGCGCGCGCAGCGGACCATCGACGTCGCCAGCGACCGCGCCGTGGTCAGCTACTTCCTCGCCGAAGCAGCCAGGCTGGCGCCCGCGCAGCGCGTCGCCGCGCTGAACGGCGTCGACATCCACCAGCTCTACGCGAACACGAAGGTCGCGAGCCAGGAAGAGCGGACGAAGATGCTCGGGGAGACCACCGCGCAGCTGAAGGCGCGCAACGACGCCATGCTGAACCTGGCCATGGCCCTCGTGCCGCTGATGCAAGAACGCGAAGAGCGCGACACGACTGCCTCCGGCGCCATGGCGCGGCTTCGTCCCGGCTACTTCGACGCCCTGCGCAAGGTCACCGGCGGGACGCTCTACCCCGACGCGAACTCGACCCTCCGCCTGACGTTCGGCCGCGTGGTCGGGTACTCGCCGAAAGACGCGACCTACCTCACGCCGCAGACCACGCTGCGCGGCCTGCTGGAGAAGGAGAGCGGAAAGGATCCATTCGACAACCCCCCCGCGCTGCTCGCGGCCGCGGCCGAGCAGTCGAAGACCCGCCCGTATCTCGACCCGGAGCTGAAGGACGTCCCGGTCAACTTCCTCTCCACCTGCGACACCACCGGCGGCAACTCCGGCTCGCCGACGCTGAACGCCAAAGGCGAGCTGGTCGGCCTCCTCTTCGACGGCAACTACGAATCCATCGACGCCGACTTCCTGTTCAACCCGGCCGTCACCCGCTCGATCCACGTCGACGCGCAGTACATGCTCTGGGTGATGGACGCGGTGGATGGGGCGGATGAGTTGCTGAAGGAGCTGGGTGTGGAGCCGAAGGTGTAGCTACGGGTTGCGCTTCGCGGGTGTCGGGTGTCAGGTATCTGGGGTGTATCGCCGGGCGAAAAGCCCCAGACACCTGACACCTGATACCCGACATCAAACTTCGAGCAGCTCGACCATCCCCCCATTCATCCGCAGCCTGACGGTCCGGTCATACGCATCCCGAACCCACACGCGCGGGTCGCTCGAATCGATCGAGTCGACCCGCGCCATCAGCGCTTCCGGCGAATCGATGACCTCGCATTCGCCGTCGTCCGTGATGATGCGGATGGGGAATTCTGGTGCCATCATTTGATAGACTTACCGTCCTTCAAGTCTAACCAGCTCTCAAGGAGTCCCTGAAAAATGTCCGGCCATAGTAAGTGGAGCACGATCAAGCACAAGAAAGGTGCGGCCGATGCCAAGCGCGGCAAGATCTTCACGCGCCTCATCAAGGAAATGACGGTTGCCGCCCGCCTCGGCGGCGGCGACGTGGAAGGCAACCCCCGCCTCCGTGCGGCCGTGGCGGAAGCCAAGGCCAGCAACATGCCCAAAGACAACATCGAGCGCGCCATCAAGCGCGGTACCGGTGAGATCGAAGGCGCGCAGTACGAAGAGATGCTGTACGAGGGCTATGGTCCCGGCGGCGTGGCAGTGCTCGTCGAGGCGCTCACCGACAACGGCAACCGCACCACTCCCGAGATCCGCCGCATCTTCGAGAAGAACGGCGGCAACCTCGGCACCCCCGGCTCGGTCAAGTTCCAGTTCGACAAGAAGGGCTACTTCGCCGTCGAGAAAGGGGCCGTCAGCGAGGACAAGCTGATGGAAGTCGCGCTCGAAGCGGGAGCCGACGACCTGCAGACCGACGATGCGGACGTGTTCGAGATCTACACCGCCCCCGAGTCCTTCGAAGCGGTGCGCCAGGCGCTCGAGACGAACAAGATTGCGACGGTCGAGGCGAAGCTGGGCATGATCCCGTCGACGTACGTTGCTGTCGACGAGACGAAGGCGAAGGCGATGATGCGCCTCCTGGAGATGCTCGACGACCACGACGACTCGCAGAACGTCTACTCGAACTTCGACATCCCGGCCGAAATGATGGAGACGGCGTAGAGACGGTCCGTGACCGCGATCGTCTACGCCATCGAGAGCTATGAGCCGCTCGCGAGGGAGCTCGCGAGCGCCCGCGGCGGCCAGTTCGGCAGCATCACCCGCGACCGCTTCCCCGACGGCGAGCATTACCTCCGCGTCGATGGGGAGGTAAACGACCGCGACGTGGTGCTGGTCGGCGGCACCGTCGACCACGACGCCACGCTCGAGCTCTACGACCTCGGCTGCGCGCTCGTCGAGAACGGCGCCGCCACCCTCACCCTGGTCGTGCCGTACTTCGGCTACTCGACCATGGAGCGCTCCGTCACCCCCGGCGAGTCGGTGATGGCCAAGAATCGCGCGCGCATCCTCTCCTCCATTCCGCGCGCGAAGCTCGGCAACCAGATCCTCCTGCTCGACCTGCACAGCGAAGGCATTCCGCACTACTTCGAAGGGACGATCCGCCCGTTCCACGTCTACGCCAAGCCGGTCATCGAACAGCTCGCCCGCGAGCTCGGCGGTCCGTCCTTCGTCCTCGGCTCCACCGACGCCGGCCGCGCCAAATGGGTCGAGTCGCTGGCGAACGACCTCGCCGTCCCCGCCGCGTTCGTGTTCAAGCGCCGCATCAGCGGCCACGCCACCGAGGTCACGGCCGTGAGCGCCGCGCTGTCAGGGGAGACGGTCGTCGTCTACGACGACATGATCCGCACCGGCAGCTCCCTGATGAACGCCGCCCGCGCCTACCGCGAAGCCGGCGCCGGAAGGATGATCGCCCTCGCCACCCACGGCGTCTTTCCCGGCGACGCATTCACGCGCATCCGCGACTCCGGACTGTTCGAGCACATCGCCGTCACCGACAGCCATCCGCGGGCAAGGCAGCTGGAATCGGAAGGCCTCATCGTGCGGTCGATCGCGCCGTTGTTTGGAGTGCGGTGACTGCAGTCACCGCTTTCCCTCGCGCGAGCCGCAGTTCGCGCTGTCAGTAAGAGCGGTGACTGCGGTCACCGCACTCCAAACCGTTCGCGCGGGACTGCCGACCGGGCGCTCCACACCGCGATGACCGCGCACAACGCCAACACCGCCCCGGTAAAAAACGCCGCCCGCGCCGACGCCTGCTGGTAGATCAGCCCGAACAGCGCCGTCCCCGCGAGCACGCAGAGCCCGTTCACGAGGTAGTAAACCCCGAAGCTCTTCCCCCGCGATTCCGCCGGCACCAAGTCGGCAATCCAGGCGCGTTCCGCCCCCTCGGAGAGCGTGAACGGGATCGCATACAGCACGAACAGGATCACGAACGACGTGAGCGTCTGCGCGAACGGAAAGGCGAAGTAGATGAGTGCGTACGACGTCCAGCCCGCGATCAGCAGCCAGCGGCGGTCGACGCGGTCCGAGAGCGCCCCGGCGCGCGTCGAGAAGAGCGACTTGATCACGTGGTGCGCCGCCCACAACAGCGGCAGCATCGCGGTGGAGACGCCGGCCGCGTGCGCCTGCAGGAGCAGGAACGCGTCCGACGAATTCGCAAGCGAGAAGAGCGCAATCGCGAAGAGCGCGCGCCTGAATACCGGAGTCCGCGGCGGCGGTGCCCCTGCGTCGCGCGGCTTCGTGCTCGGAACGTGCTCCGTCTCGCGCAGGAGGAAGGCCAGCATCAGCACCCCGATCGCCCCGGGGATCACCGCGAACAGCATCGCCTGCCGCAGCGTCACGCCCACTCCCTGCAACAGCAGCACGGCCAGCAGCGGCCCGATCACCGCGCCGGTGTGATCGAGCGCGCGGTGAAAGCCGTACGCGCGGCCGCGCTGCTCCGGCGGCGTGACGTCCGAGATCATCGCGTCGCGCGGCGCCGAGCGCATCCCCTTTCCCGTCCGGTCGAGCAGCCGCGCCGTCAGCACGACCGGCCACATCGCCGCGAACGCGATCAGCACCCGCGACGCCGCCGCCAGCCCATACCCCGCCACGATCAGCGGCTTCCGCTTCTTCGCCCGGTCCGACCAGGCCCCCGAGACGTACTTCAGGATCGACGCGAGCCCATCCGCCGCCCCCTCGATCAACCCCACCACCGCCGGCGTCGCCCCGAGCGTCGCGGTCAGGAAAACGGGCAGCAGGGGATAGATCAACTCGCTCGCCGTATCGTTGAGAAGCGCGGCGAAAGCGAGCAGCTTGACCTGCGGCTTCAGCGAAGGTGCCGGTTGCGATGCCGAATTCACGGGGCGGAGCATAGAATGCGCCCGCATTTTCAAGAAGGAGCTTCAACTCATGGCAATCAGGAAAGTGGGCGTGCTCGGATGTGGGCTGATGGGCTCGGGCATCGCTCAGGTCGCGGCGCAGGCGGGGTACGACGTGGTGGTGCGCGAGGTCGAGCAGAAGTACCTCGACAAGGGTCTCTCCGGCATCCAGAAGTCGCTGGGCAAGTTCGTGGAGAAGGGGAAGATGCAGCAGGCCGACATGGATGCGTGCATGGGTCGCCTGAAGGGCTCGACCGACCTGAACGACCTGGCCGACTGCGACATCGTCATCGAAGCGATCATCGAGAACGCGCAGCTCAAGAAAGAGACTTACGCGGAGCTCGACCGCATCGTGAAGAAGGACGCCATCTTCGCGTCCAACACGTCGTCGCTCACCATCACCGAGCTCTCCATGGCCACCGCGCGGCCGAAGCAGTTCGTCGGACTCCATTTCTTCAACCCGGTGCCGCTCATGAAACTGGTCGAGGTCGTGCGCACCATCCTCACCAGCGACGAAGCGTTCGACGCGGCGTTCGCGTTCGCGAAGTCCCTGGGCAAGGAAGCGGTGTCGTGCCGCGACAACTCGGGCTTCATCGTGAACCGCCTGCTCGTGCCCTACATCCTCGACGCGATCCGCGCGTACGAGGAAGGCGTCGGCTCGATCGAAGACATCGACAAGGCGATGGTGCTCGGCTGCGGCTATCCGATGGGCCCCTTCACTCTCCTCGACTTCGTCGGCCTCGACACGACTTACTACATCACCCACGTGATGTACGAGGAGTACCAGGAAAAGCGTTTCGCCGCTCCGCCGCTGCTCAGGAAGATGGTCCTGGCCGGCCGCCTCGGCCGCAACAAGACCGGCTCGGGCTTCTATGACTACTCCGGCGAGAAGCCGGTGCCGTTCGACGCGAAGCGTTAGCGCTTCGCGCGGGTGTCGGGTGTCAGGTGTCTGTGGCTATCAAGCTTGCGGCACCGTTCCCGCCAGCCGTAACACCTCAGACACCTGACACCCGACACCATCAAGGAGCCAATCCGATGTCCTACGAAAACATCCGCACCGAACAGAAAGACGGCGTCCTCACCATCACCATTGACCGCCCCAAGGTCCTCAACGCGCTCAACGCGCAGACGGTCACCGAGCTCGGGCGTGCATTCGACGAGGCGCGTGACGACGACTCCATCCGCTGCGTGATCCTCACCGGGGGAGGCGAGAAGGCCTTCGTCGCCGGCGCGGACATCAACGAGCTGTCGCAGATGACGCCGCTCACTGGCAAGGCGGTGGCGGAGCGGGGGCAGCGCATCCTCTCCAAGATCGAGCGACTGCCGAAGCCGGTCATCGCCGCGATCAACGGCTTCGCCCTCGGCGGCGGCTGCGAGATCGCGCTCGCCTGCCACATCCGCATCGCCTCGGAGAAGGCGCAGCTCGGGTTACCCGAGGTGACGCTCGGCATCATTCCCGGCTACGGTGGCACGCAGCGCATGGCGCGCCTGCTCGGCAAAGGAAAAGCGCTCGAGCTGATCCTCACCGGAGACCGCGTCGGCGCTGTCGAAGCGGAGCGCATCGGCCTGGTCAACAAAGTCGTCCCTGCCGACCAGTTGATGCCCACTGCCGAAGAAATGGCCCGCAAGATCGCCTCGCGCGGCCCTCTGGCCGTGCGGGCCGCCATCGAAGCCGTGATGAACGGCAGCGAGATGCCCTTCGAAGAAGGCCAGTTCCTCGAAGCCACCCTCTTCGGCCTCCTCACGGCAACCGAGGACATGAAGGAAGGGATGGGGGCGTTCCTCGAGAAGCGCCAGGCGGATTTCAAGGGGAAGTGATTTGGACTGCGGTGACCGCACTCCAAACAAAAGCGCGCAGCGGGGTGCGTTGCTACCGGTCGAGATTCCGCAGCCGTCTGCGCCAGTAGCGGGGGCGTCGTCGATGCGGCGCGACTGCGATCACGATGATCTCGGCCGGCGTATCGATGTAGAGGACGCTGTACTTGAAGCCGTGAAGAACACGCTGCCGGACCCGGCGGGAGATCGGGGAGCCGACTTGGTGATACCGGCGCACGTCCGCGATCGCGGCTTCTACGTCTGCGATGAACTTGTCGCCGAGCGCCAGCGAGTGGCCGTCGAAGTACGCGATCTGTTCCTGAAACTCCTGGTCTGCCTCTTCGAGGAATCGGTACGGCTTCAACGGCTCCTCGCGCGAGCCTTTGCGAATACTTCGTCGCCGTCGATCGCAGTCGTTCGGCCGGCCAGGAAGTCATCGTAGCGGGCCTCGGCCTCTTCCGCCCAGAGCTGCTCGTACTCCTCATCGGTAAGGCTGTCCAGGCTCGCGAGCAGCGTCTTCGCAAGGGCCGCCCGGGTGAGCGGCTCGAGCTGGAGGAGCTCGGACTCGAGCTTCCGGATGTCCTTGTCTGTTTCGGCTGCCATGTTCGTCATTCTAACCCCCAAGGAATTCACCCCGGCGTAACCTTTGTCGTTTATAAGACAGCCCATGAGCGAGAACCTCGAGGACCTGATTTACGACTGGAACGTCACCGGCGAGCAGGCGAAAAGGCCGGCGCGCAGGATCGAGTTCGACGACGAGACGCTGCGCGACGGGTTGCAGTCACCGTCCGTCACCGATCCTTCCATCGAGGACAAGCTCCGCATCCTCCATTACATGAATGCGATCGGCATCGACAACGCAGACATCGGGCTGCCGGGCGCGGGGCCGCACGTGCAGAAGACCGTGGAGCGGCTGGCGCGGGAGATCGTGGACCAGAAGCTCTCCGTCTATCCCAGCGCCGCCGGCCGGACGCACGAGAACGACGTCCGGCCCATCATCGACATCTCCCAGCGTGTCGGGATCGCCATCGAGGCGGACCTCTTCATCGGCTCGTCGCCCATCCGGCAGTTCGCGGAGGAGTGGGAGCTCGACTGGATCATCGAGCAGTCGGCGAAGGCGGTCCGGTTCGCGGTCGAGAACGGGATCCCGGTCATGTACGTCACCGAGGACACCACCCGCGCGAAGCCGGACGACATCGCGAAGCTCTACACCGCCGCGATCGAGGCGGGTGCGGCGCGCGTCTGCATCGCCGACACCGTGGGACACGCCACGCCGTGGGGGACGCGCAACGTCGTCCGCTTCGTGCGCGAGCTCGTCGACCGCGTGAACCCGGCCGTGAAGATCGACTGGCACGGCCACGAGGACCGGGCCCTCGGCATCATCAACTGCATCGCCGCGCTCGAAGCGGGCGCGGACCGCGTGCATGGCTCCGCGGCCGGCATCGGGGAACGGGTCGGCAACACGCCGATGGACCTGCTGATGGTCAACCTCAAGCTGATGGGGTGGATCGACAACGACCTCACCGCGCTCCCTGAATACGTCAAGCACGTCTCGCGCGTGACCAACGTGCCGCTCGACGACCGCTATCCCGTCTTCGGGCGGGACGCCTTCCGCACCGGCACCGGCGTCCATGCCGCCGCGATCGTGAAAGCGAAGAAGAAGGGAAGCGACTGGCTCGCCGACCGCGTTTACTCGGGCGTTCCGGCAGGCATGTTCGGTCTGCAGCAGATCATCGAGGTCGGTCCGATGTGCGGACTCTCCAACGTGATCTACTGGCTCGACGCGAACGGATACCCGCAGGAAGAAGGGCTGGCGAAGGAAATTTTTCAGCTCGCGAAGTCGACCAATCGCATCCTGACGGAGGACGAGCTACACTCTGCCGCACGTCGGTGGCAGGACGTCCAGAGCTCCGTAGCCCAGTAACAGAACGCAACAGCCGCTGCCCGAGTGGCGAAATGGCAGACGCAGCAGACTCAAAATCTGCCGAGGTCAACCCTCATGTCGGTTCGAGTCCGACCTCGGGCACCATCAACTCACGCGCGAGGAACGTACAATAACCGTCATGCGTCGACTTCCCCTGCTGTTCGTGCTGCTCCTCACCACCACCCTGTTCGCTGATGACGTAGAGCGCACGCGACGCCGGCTCGCTCCCGAGGAACGCCTCGGACGGGCGATGATCCTCCACCCGGTCAAGGCGCTCACGGAGGCAGACCGGGCCGAGCTCGCCGAAAAGGGGATCGCGGTCAAGCATCCGCTCGCAGGCGGACGTTACCTCGCCCGCGTGCAGGACGGCGCCACGACCGAAGACGCGCGCATCGTCTCGATCGAGCCGCTCACCGCACGCCAGAAGATCCACAGCTCCGCGCTGCGCGAAACCGGCCGTGGCAAGACCTGGGTAAAGGTCAACGTCATCTTCCAGCGCGACGTCGACTTTGCCGACGCACGAGCGGCGATCCTCTCCGCCGGCGGCGCGCTGCCCGATCCGTTCACCGTCAAGTTCTCCCCGTCGCACCGTCTGGAAGCGACGATTGCGCCGACCGCCCTCGATGCCCTGGCCTCGGATGAGCGAGTGCTCACCGTCACCGGCGTACGCAAGTGGCAGGTGCGCACCGACAACGCCGCCTCCGCGGCGACGTCGCACGTCACCGAGGTGCAGGCTGCGCCGTACAACCTCACCGGCGCGGGCGTCAACGTGTCGCTCTTCGAACTGGCGGCGGGCCAGCAGGATCACGTCGAGTTCACCGGCCGCATGACCGTGAGCGCTCTCGGCGGCTCGGTCAGCGACAAGGCGCACGCCACGCACACCGCCGGCACGATCGGCGCCGCCGGCATCAACCCGAGCGCGAAAGGGATGGCGCCGGGCGTCCGCCTCTTCCAGCAGTGCGTCGAAGCGCCGGCAAACGACTGCGAAAACGACTGGCTCGAAGACAAGGACGAAGTGCTGCCGACGCTCGGGATCTCCATCGACAGCAACTCCTGGGGCTACGTTCTCGGCTGGACCGCCGAAGGCGGCTACCCGGTGTGGCTCGACTCCGAGGAGTACTTCGGGGCCTACGACCTGATCGTCGGCGCGCCGCTCGACGAGATCTCGAACGAGCACGGCATCCTCTTCGTCCACTCCGCCGGCAACGACGGCAACGGTACTGCCTTCGACGGCAGCTTCTCCGAGCACCGCCACGTGGACGACGAAGGCGAGACCATCACCAACCAGCTCTTCTGCTATTCGAAGAATGCCAGCGGCACCGACTGCCCGGTAACCTGCACCGGCGGCTGCGAGACGGTTCGCCACGATCCCGACCTGCCGTTCGACACGATCGGCGTCACGGCCGGCGCGAAGAACATCATCACCGTCGGCTCCATCGTGAACAACGGCACGTTCAGCGACATCTCCGGCTTCAGCTCGCGCGGTCCGGCGAAAGACGGCCGCGTCAAGCCGGACGTCGTGGCGCGCGGCTCGAGTGTCCTCTCGTCGATTCCCACCAACGCTTACGGCCGCCTGAGCGGCACGTCGATGGCCACGCCGGTCGTCAGCGGCGTCGCGGCGCTGCTCGTGGAGCAGTGGCGCAAGACCTTCAACGGTGCCAGCCCGACGCCGGCGCAGTTGAAGGCGTTGATCATCGCCGGCACCGACGACATGGGGAACCCCGGTCCGGACTACACGTTCGGCTTCGGGCTCGTGAACGCGCAGAGGGCAGTCGACACGATCATCGGTGACGCGGGGGCCGGCAACCGCATCCGCAACCTCACGTTCGCCGAAGGTCTCAACCAGATCAAGGAGGCGACGGTCCAGCTGACGCAGACGCAGAATCTCCGCGTCGTGCTCAACTGGGCCGATCCTCCGATTCCGTACCTCGGCGGCGACGACATCGCGCAGAAAGCGCTCGTCAACGACCTCGACCTGAAGGTGATCGGGCCGGACGGCACGACGCATCTCCCCTGGGTGCTGAGCAAGGCCAACTTCCGCGACAACGCCACGCGCGGCGTCAATGAGATCGACAACATCGAGATGCTCGAGATCGCCAACGCCGCGCCGGGCCTCTACCGCATCGTGGCCACCGGCAGCAGCGTCACCGAGGGGCCGCAGGACGCGGTGCTCGTGGCGTCGGCTTCGCTCGCGAACGCGGCGCCGCCGTGCGTCGATCCGCAGGAAGTGGGCCGTTCCAACGACACTCCGGAGACCGCCTCGCGCGGCATCGTCACCGGCTCGCTCGTCCGGGGCGCGATCTGCACCGCGGCCGACGTCGACTACTTCACGTTCACCGTCTCGAAGAGCGGGCCGGTCGTCCTCGGCGCCTCGGCTTTCGGCGACACGAACATGCGCTTCGTCATCACCGGCCCCGGCATCAACCTCACCACCGACGTCATCGCTCATTCGGCGACGACGATCAACGTTCCGGCGATCGCGGCGTTCCCCGCCACCATCACGGTCCGGATCGCTCCGATCGGTGCGTACGGGCAGGAGCCGACGTACACCTTCACCCCTGTCTTCGGCCAGACCGGCGGCGGCCGCCGCCGCAGCGTCGGCCGCTGAGCTCGAAAGTGGAGGGCACGCACTCGCGTGTCCTCCACTTACAATGCGCCGCCTATGGCGTACAACACACTCCTCGTCGAGCACAGTGACGGCGTCCTGACCGTCACCCTCCAGCGTCCCGAAGTCCACAACGCGTTCAACGACGAACTGATCGCCGAGGCGATCGACGTCTTCTCGAACATCGACACCGACGCCTCGCGCGTCGTCGTGCTGAAAGGCACCGGCAAGAACTTCTGCGCCGGCGCGGACCTGAACTGGATGTCGCGCATGGTGTCGTACACGCGGGAGGAGAACGTCCGCGACTCCTCGCTGCTGGCGAAGATGTACGCGCTGATCAACGAATGCCCGCTGCCGGTGGTCGGCCGCATCCAGGGGGCGGCGATCGGCGGCGGCGTCGGGCTGGTCGCCGTCTGCGACGTCGCCATTGCCACCACGGGCGCGCAGTTCGGGTTGTCCGAGGTGAAGCTCGGGATCCTGCCGGCGGTCATCTCGCCGTACGTGATCGCCAAGATCGGGGAAACACACGCCCGCGCTCTCTTCCTCACCGGCGAGCGCTTCACCGCCGACCGCGCACTGCGCATCGGTTTGGTGCACCGCGTCGAAGAGACGGACAAGGAGCTCGACGCCGCGGTGTACGAGGCTGTGACGCAGCTCAAGACCTCCGGCCCCGAGGCGGTGAGCGAGTGCAAGAAACTGATCGCGCACGTTGCCACGCACGAGCTCGCGGACGCCATCCCGTACACCATCGACGCGATCTCGACGCGCCGCGTCTCCGAAGAAGGGCAGGCGGGGATGCAGGCGTTCCTCAGCAAAGGACTGGCACCTTGGATCACATCCGCAAACTGATCGTCCCGAACCGCGGCGAGATCGCGGTGCGCATCGCCCGGGCATGCCGGGAGCTCGGTATCGTCTCCGTGCTCGCGCATGCGGACGAGGACGACGTCCGCTACACGCGGCGCTTCTTCGACGAGGCTGTGCCGCTCGGCAAGTCGTATCTAGACGTGGCCAGGGTGATGGACGCAGCGCGAGCCAGCGGAGCGGACGCCCTCCATCCCGGCTACGGCTTTCTCTCCGAGCGTGCCGAGCTCGCGGCCGCGTGCGAAGAGGCGAACATCATCTTCGTCGGGCCAAAATCGTCCTCCATCGCCGCGATGGGTTCCAAGGCCGAGTCGCGCCGCCTGATGCAGTCCCTCGGCGTCCCGGTCGTCCCGGGCTACGACGGCGAGGACCAGTCGCTCGAGACGCTGACCAGGGAAGCATTGAAGATCGGCTTCCCGCTGCTCGTGAAAGCGTCGGCCGGCGGCGGCGGGAAGGGGATGAAGATCGTCCGCTCCCGCGAAGAGATCCAGCCGCAGATCGAATCCGCCGCGCGCGAGGCCACGAAGGCGTTCGGCGACGCGCGCCTGCTGCTGGAGCGCTACATCGAGGAGCCGCGGCACGTCGAGTTCCAGATCTTCGGCGACGCGCACGGCAACCTCGT
The DNA here is from genome assembly GCA_035630815.1 of Thermoanaerobaculia bacterium. Lineage (GTDB taxonomy): Bacteria > Acidobacteriota > Thermoanaerobaculia > Gp7-AA8 > Gp7-AA8 > QHVT01. Next base: position 63,135 of record DASQJY010000025.1, on the reverse strand, counting down.
ACACCTCTTCGAGCGCGACTGCTCGATCCAGCGCCGCCACCAGAAAGTGGTCGAGGAAACGCCCGCACCGCGCTACAGCGACGAGCTGCGCCAGCGGATGGCCAAGGCCGCCATCGCCGCCGCCGCCGGCGTGCAGTACCGCAACGCCGGCACCGTGGAGTTCATCGTCACGCCGGAAGGGGAGTTCTACTTCCTCGAGATGAACACGCGCCTCCAGGTCGAGCACCCGGTCACGGAGCTCGTCACCGGCGTCGACCTGGTCCACGCGCAACTCCATGTCGCGGACGGCAAGCCGCTGCCCTGGACGCAGGACGACCTCCGCCAGCGCGGCCACGCCATGCAGGTGCGCATCTACGCCGAGGACCCGGACGACCGCTTCCTCCCGCAGTCCGGCACGATCGCCCATTACGTCGAGCCCACGGGCCCCGGCGTCCGCGTCGACGCAGGTGTCACCCGCGGCAGCGAAGTGGGCGTGAAGTTCGACCCGATGCTGGCCAAACTGATCTGCTACGCCGAGGACCGCGAGACCTGCATCGACCGCCTGTCCCGTGCCCTGCGCGATTACGTGATCCTCGGAACGAAGACCAACGTCTCCTGGCTGCGCCGCGTCGTCACGCACGACGCGTTCCGCGACGGCCTCGTGAGCACGAGGTTTTTGCAGGATCACGAGGCGTCGCTCTCGCGCGTGATGCCCGAGGTGGTGCCCGCGATCGCCGCGGCGATCGCGTCGGTACCCAAGAAAACCGTGGCGAGCGCAGGCCCGCACTTGGCGACCGTATGGGAGCAGCTGGGGGAGTGGGGGCGGTAGTTTGGAGTGCGGTGACCGCAGTCACCGCTTTTACTCGCAAGTGCGCGAGCCGCGGCTCTCGGCAGGAAAAGCGGCGACTGCGGTCACCGCACTCCAAACCTCCGGGAACGCCTCATGCACACCCCCCCTCCCATGAAGCCGCTGATCTTCGCCCTGATCGTCTTCCTCGGCTGCACCACCACCGCAACCGCCCCGCAGCAGCAGGCTGCGGCGGGGACCACCAACTCCGAGTTCAAGAACCTGCAGATCTTCCCGAAGGACATCCCTCGCGATGAGCTCATCGCGGCGATGCGCAGCTTCACGCGCGCCCTCGGCGTGCGTTGCAATCACTGCCACGTCGTCACCGCCACGGAGCCGAAGGAAGTGCTCGACTTCCCGGCGGACACGAAGGCGGAGAAGCGGGTCGCGCGGGTGATGCTGCAGATGACGCAGCAGATCAATGACGCGTGGATGGACCGGGTCGAGCAGGCCGAGGGACATCCGGCCGAGCCGGGCGAGAACGAGATGCGCGTAGTGTGCTGGACCTGCCATCGCGGCAAGACCGAGCCCGAGATGCCGCCTCCTCCTCCCGCTCCGCAGGCGGCACCCGGGATGCGATAGCCGCTCACTTCTTCTTCGCGCTGGCCGCCTTGACGATCGCCGTGGACCGCTCGTCCACGGCATACCCGGTCACCATCTTCGCCTCGGTCGCGTCCAGCCGTGCTCCCTTCTCGATGAGGGCCTCGGAGGCGTCCCAGCGGCTGAGGAGGATGGACATGCCCAACGGAGTGATGCCGCTGCCGTTGCGCGGGGTCAGCTCGGCGCCAGCGGCGAGCAACTGCTCGACGACGCGTCTGCCGCAGTACTGGGCGGCGCTCATGAGGGGCGTGTTCTGGTTGTCGTCCTTCCGTTTCACGTCGGCGCCCCCTTTCAGGAGGGCGGCGACGGTGGCGACGACGACGTCGCTCTCCCCGTCGGACGAGCACCGGAGCATCGCGCGGATCAGCGGGGCGTCTCCGGCCTCGCCAGCATTCGGGTCGACGCCGGCTGCCAGCAGCGCCTCGATCTCGTCCGCCTTGCCGTCGATCGCGGAGAGGCGCAGCTGATCGAGTGAGACGCCGAGGTTGCGCGTCTGCAGGAACGCGATCGCATCCGCTTCCGTCGCGGCGTCGGCAGGCTTGACGGCGCCGGCCTCGGAGTCGACGAGCGTGGTGAGGTAGTTCTGCAGGATCTCGCCGCGGCTCTTCACGTATTCGTCCTTGTCGACGAGGGCCATGTCCACGACCTTCTGCAGGATTGCGCGCGGCGGGCGGAGGTCGCGCAACGCGTGAATCGCGGAGCCGCGCAGCGACCACTTGTAGGCCGTGTTCTCCGCGATCGCGACGAGGTGCGGCGTCGCGTGTTCGATGAGGTACTGCTTCACCGCGGCGGGACTCGCCCCGTCCGCGTCGCCCACGTCGCCGACGCGGTCCACTACCCGCGCGAGGTCGTCCTGATCTTTCGTGGTGCGCAGCGACTGCACCAGCGTTTCCGGATCGTCGTCCGCGAGCGCGGGCACTGGATAGAGCAGGGGAGAGAGCAAGACGGCCGCGAGGAGGGAGGCCTGAATTGTACGCATGGAAAAAGACTACACCCGCTGGTTTGCCGCTTGCGAATACCGAGGACAGCAGTTCAACGAACCCTGGAGGCTAAAGTGAGCAAAACCAAGCAGTTCGCAGCACGAATGGCAGTGGTGGCAGGCGCCGCGACTCTCGTCGTCGCGTCCGCTTTTGCGGATTCGCGTCCTTCGAATGAGACGAGCTGGCGCGGCGGCAACCGCGGGAGCGAGCGCCGCGACGGCGATCGAGGCCGCGACAACGACCGCCGCGGTGACAATTCGCGAAACGGTCGCGACGATCGTCGCGGTGATGGCCGCGACAACAGCCGTTACGAGCGGAACGACCGCCAGCAGCAACGCAGCCAGCCGTACTACGCGAAAGGTCGCGTCTCGCGCGTCGACCGTCATGGGGACGGCTACCGCATCTACGTCGGCGGCGCGCGCTACCCGTTCTACGTCCCGAGCCGCTACTACAACCGCGACCGCTTCCGCATCGGCGTCTCGATCAACATCGGCGGCATCTACAACCAGGGCGGCTACTACGATTACTACGACGGCCGCAGCATCTCGCGCGGTGACATCCGCGGAGTCGTGGAGAGCGTCGATCATCGCCGCGACACGTTCGTGATCCGCAACGAGGCGTCGGGCAGTTTCGTCACCGTCATCTCCGCCGACCGCCGCCGGAACGTCCGTCCCGGCGACTACGTCGAGCTGTACGGCGACTGGTCCCGCAACGGCGTCTTCCGCGCCCGCGACATCGATCTCATCGATCGGTACTGACGAGAAGGAGGACGGGCTCGTGCCTGTCCTCCTGTTCGCCTCAGCTTCGCCTGATGGTGTCAGGTGTCTGGGGCTGGTCGCCCGGGCGATCCACCCCAGATACCTGACACCCGACACCTGACACCGCCGTTTTCACTCTTCGTGATATGCGTCGTGCAGCTTGACCGGTTTCTTCGACACCCCGCGGAAGCGCACGTTCAGCAGCTCGACGAAGACCGAGAAGCCCATCGCAAAGTAGATGTAACCCTTCGGGATGTGGAAATCGAGTCCTTCCGCGATCAGGGTCATGCCGATGAGCAGGAGGAAGCTGAGGGCCAGCATCTTCACGGTGGGGTGGCGGTCGACGAACGCGCTGATCGAGCCGGCCGAGAAGAGCATGATCACGACGGCGATGATCACCGCGATGATCATCACGCCGAGGTGCTTGGCCATTCCGACGGCGGTGATGACCGAGTCGAGCGAGAAGACGATGTCCAGCAGCATGATCTGCACGATGACCGCGGTGAGCGTCGGCGCCACGCGCTTGGTCGTGCTCCCTTCCTCACCTTCCAGCTTGTCGTGAATCTCATGCGTCGCTTTCGCCATCAGGAAAAGGCCGCCGGCGATCAGGATGAGATCTCGGCCGGAGATGCCCACGCCGAGGACCGTGAACAGCGGCGCCGTCAGCTTGACGATCCAGGCCAGCGACAGCAGCAGCAGGATGCGCGTGACCAGCGCCCCGGCCAGGCCGATGTTCCGCGCTTTCTTCTGCTGATCGGCAGGCAGCTTGCCGGCGAGAATCGAGATGAAGATCACGTTGTCGATGCCGAGGACGATCTCGAGCAGCGTCAGTGTGAGAAGTGCGATCCAAGCCTGCGGATCCGACAACCATTCCATTTGCGTGACTCCTGAGCCGCCGAGGGCGGCGTGATGTGGCGTGCATTCTAGTGGAGCGCGCCGGGTGTACTATCCCTCGGTCCATCGATCCACCCTTAAGGAGAGCCCCATGATCTCGCTCCGTCCGTTCTTCGTGGTCCTTGCGCTGTTCCTCAGCGCGAATGCATTCGCCGCGAATCCTTCCTCCGTCACCGTGGCCGGGAGCCTCCAGTCGGAGCTCGGCTGTCCGAACGACTGGGAGCCGCCGTGTACGGCGACGCAGCTGGCGCTCGATCCGGAGGATGACGTCTGGCAGCGGACGTTCGACGTGCCGGCCGGATCGTGGGAGTACAAGGCGGCGCTGAACGGGTCGTGGGACGTGAACTACGGCGCGGGCGGACAGCTGAACGGCGGCAACATCGCGCTGAATCTCGGCGCGCAGACTTCCGTCAAGTTCTTCTACGACGAGAAGACTCACTGGATCACCAGCAACCGCAACGCCACCATCGTCACGGCTCCCGGAAGCTACCAGTCCGAGGTGGGGTGTGGCGGGGATTGGGACCCGTCGTGCCTCCGCTCGTGGCTGCAGGACCCGGACGGCAACGGCGTGTACGAGATGACGCTGTACATCCCGGCCGGCAACTACGAGGTCAAGGCCGCGATCGACGAGAGCTGGGACGAGAACTATGGCCAGGGCGGCGTGCAGAATGGCGCGAACATCGCGTTCAGCATCGGGAACGGCTGCCAGAAGACGCTCTTCTCCTACGACTCCGCGACGCACGCGCTGACGGTCTCGCCCGCGGGCGCCGAGGCGCAGCCGGCGGTGGTCGGACTCCCGGGCAGCTACCAGAGCGAAGCCGGCTGCGCGGGCGACTGGGATCCGTCGTGCGCCACTACGCACATGGCGTACGACGCGACGGACGGCGTCTGGCAGAAGACCATCTCGATTCCGGCCGGCAACTGGGAGTACAAGGCCGCGCTCGACAACGGGTGGGATGAGAACTACGGCGCGAACGCGCAGCCGAACGGCTCGAATCTCAACCTCAACCTCGGCAGCACCACGAACGTGAAGTTCTATTACGACGACGCGACGCACTGGGTCGCGGACAACGTCAACAAGACCATCGCCACGGTTCCGGGCAGCTTCCAGCAGTTCCTCGGCTGCGGCGGCGACTGGGATCCCTCCTGCCTCCGCTCCTGGCTCCAGGACCCGGACGGCGACAACATCTATACGTTCTCCACGCGCGCGATTCCCGCCGGCAGCTACGAGGCGAAGGTCGCGATCGACGAGTCGTGGGACCTCAATTACGGCGCCGGCGGCGCGCAGAACGGCGCGAATATCGGTTTCACCGTGACGCAGTCCTGCGCCGAGACGTTCTTCGTCTACGATGCGAATTCACACGTGCTGACGATCTCCGCGGCTGGAGCGCCGAAGGGCAACCTGGCCAAGGCGCAGGCCTACTGGCTGACCGGCGACACGATCGCCTGGAACGTGCCGTCCACCTCCACGGTCACGCTGCACGCGAGCGCCACCGGCGAGCTCTCGCTCTCCGCGGGCGACGTGCAGGGCGGCACGTCCATCACGCTGACGTACGACTCCGCGGGGCTGCCTGCGGACATCGCCACGAAGTTCCCGCATCTGGCGGGATTCTCCGCGTTCAAGCTCCCCGAGGCGGCGGATGCGGGCGAGCTGCTGAAAGGGCAGCTCGCGGTGTCGGCGAAGCTCGGCGACGAGCTGGTCGACGCGACCTCACTGCAGATCGCGGGTGCGCTCGACGACCTCTACACGTATGAAGGAGCGCTCGGCATCACCTGGAGCTCTGGCGTGCCGACGATCAAGCTGTGGGCGCCGACCGCGCGCAGCGTGACGCTGCGCCTCTTCGCCGATTCCACCACCGCGGCGTTCACGTCGCACGCGATGACCTCGGCCAACGGCGTCTGGACTGTAAGCGGCAACGCGTCGTGGAACGGCAAGTTCTATCTGTACGACGTGGAAGTGTTCACGCGTGCCACGAACACGGTCGTGCACAACGTGGTCACCGACCCGTACTCCGTCAGCCTGGCGCGCAACAGCGCGCGCAGCCACATCGTCGACCTCGGGGCCACGGCCCTGAAGCCGGCCGGGTGGGACGCGCTGGTGAAGCCGAAGCTCGACGCGCCGGAAGACATCACGCTGTACGAGCTGCATGTCCGCGACTTCAGCGCGAGCGACGAGACCGTGCCGGCCGTACAGCGCGGGACGTTCAAGGCCTTCACGCAGAGCGCGTCGAACGGGATGCAGCACCTGACGTCGCTCGCGGCCGCGGGACTGACGCACGTGCACCTGCTGCCCGCGTTCGACATCGCCACGGTGAACGAGGACAAGTCGCAGTGGCAGTCGCCGGGAGACCTTTCGTCGTATCCGCCGGATTCCGAGGAGCAGCAGGCGGCCATCGAGCCGATCCGCGACCTCGACGGGTTCAACTGGGGCTATGACCCGTGGCACTACACCGTCCCCGAGGGGAGCTACTCCACGGATGCGGACGGGGCGGCGCGCGTGGTCGAGTTCCGGGAGATGGTGCAGTCGCTGTCCAATAGCGGCCTGCGCACGGTCATGGACGTGGTCTACAACCACACCAACGCCGCGGGGCAGAACGACAAGTCGGTGCTCGACCGGATCGTCCCCGGCTACTACCACCGCCTCAACGCCGACGGCGCGGTGGAGATGTCGAGCTGCTGCCCGAACACCGCTTCCGAGCACAACATGATGGAGAAGCTGCTCATCGACTCCGTGCTCACCTGGACCAGGCAGTACAAGGTGGACGGCTTCCGCTTCGACCTCATGGGACATCACATGAAGCGGAACATGACCAGGCTCCGCGCGGCGCTCGATGCGCTCACGATCGCCAACGACGGCGTCGACGGCAGCAAGGTCTATCTCTACGGCGAAGGGTGGAACTTTGGCGAGGTGGCGAACAACGCCCGCGGCGAGAACGCCATCCAGGCCAACATGGCCGGCACCGGCATCGGCACGTTCAGCGACCGCCTGCGCGACGGCGTGCGCGGCGGCGGACCGTTCGACGGGCTGCAGGCGCAGGGCTTCGGCTCCGGCCTCTACTACGATCCGAACGGCACGAGCCAGGGCTCGACGCAGGAGCAGCTCGACCTGCTGCTCCTCGAGACGGACTGGATCCGCCTCGGCCTGGCCGGGAATCTCGCGAATTACACCTTCACGGACCGCAACGGCAACACCATCACCGGCTCGCAGCTCGACTACAAGGGGCAGCAGGCAGGCTATGCGGCCGATCCGCAGGAGCTGATCAACTATATCGAGGCCCACGACAACGAGACGCTGTTCGACGCGCTCGCGCTCAAGCTCCCGGTGACGCTGACCATGGCCCAGCGCGTCCGCGCGCAGAACGTGGCCCTCTCGGTGGTGGCGCTGGGGCAGGGGATCCCGTTCTTCCACGCCGGCACGGAACTGCTGCGCTCCAAGTCGCTCGATCGCAACAGCTACAACTCCGGCGACTGGTTCAACCGCCTCGACTTCACGTATCTCTCCAACAACTGGGGCGTCGGGCTCCCGCCGGCCGGCGACAACCAGGCCAACTGGCCGCTCTTCCAGCCGCTGCTCGCCAACGCCTCGCTGAAGCCGGCCACCACGGACATCGCCACCGCGGCGCAGAACTTCCGCGAGCTGCTGGCCATCCGCAGGAGCACGCGCCTCTTCCGCCTCCGCACCGCCGCCGACATCCAGGCCCGCGTGCAGACGCTGACCGGCGCCGCGCCGGGCGTGATCGTGATGACGGTGTCCGACACCGACGGCGCGGTCGATCGTCAACGAGACCTCATCGCGGTGGCGATCAACGCCACCGGCGTCGCGCAGAGCCACAACGCCGCCTCGCTCGCCTCGCGCACGCTGACCCTGCACCCGGTGCAGGCCGCCGGGTCCGACGCGACCGTAAAGACCTCGGCCTTCGCGAACGGCACGTTCACCGTCCCCGCACGCACGACCGCGGTCTTCGTCTCCCGCCGCCCGCTCGACCAGCAGGTGGCCCTGCTGAAGAACGACGTCACCATCCACTCGCTGCTCGCGAAGCTCAACGCCGCCATCGCCCGCATCCAGGACGGCAACCTGCACGCCGCCGAGAACCAGCTGCACGCGTTCATCAACCAAGTCCAGTCGCTCGTGAGCGACGGCACGATCCCGGCCGCCACGGGAGCGGCGCTGATTGCGGAGGCAAACGCCATCATCGGTTCGATGTGACAATCGAAGAGTGTCCGAATACGTCTACGTGAGCTGTCCCTACTGCGGCGAGGCCGCCGATCTCGATATCGACCCGGCGGGCGGCAACCGGCAGTCCTACGTCCAGGACTGCCCGGTCTGCTGCCAGCCGTGGCAGGTCGACGTGACCCGCGACCGCGACGGGGACTGGAACGCGAGTTTGCGCACGACGGACGAGTAGGGTTCTTGCTGTTCTGGAGTGCGGTAACGCGAGTTACCGCTCTTCCTGGTTTTGTTCGTCCTGCAACGCGAGCAGGTCCAGCCTTCGCCCGTGCCACGAGGCGAGATTGCACCGACCACGGTTTGCTGCACGAAAAGAAGCAGTCAGAGCGGTAACTCGCGTTACCGCACTCCAGAACAAGCGCCATTCGTGACAAGCAGGTGCCATTCGTGACCTTCCGGGAACGCGTTCTGGAAGCAGCAGGGTTCTTGCTATCGTGAGACGTCTGATGGTGGGTCGTTTGTTGGCAGTTTCAGCTGTGCTCGTCCTGCTTGCCGGATGTGGCGAGGATGCGTCGTCGGCTGCCGCGCAGGAGGGGAAGCGCGATCAGGCTCCGAAGCGGGTGCAGACGGACCGCGTGGCGCAGCGCCAGCTCGGCGCGTCCGTCCTGGTCAACGGCACGCTCGACGCCTACGATCGCGCCACGGTCGGGGCCAAGGTCTCCGGGCGCCTGCAGTTCATGGCGGTCGACCTCGGCAGCCGCGTCTCCCGCGGGCAGCTCATCGCCCGCATCGATCCGACCGACTACAACATCCGCCTCCAGCAGGCCGAGGCCGGACTGGCCCAGGCTCGTGTCCGATTGGGCTTACCGCCGGAGGGAGGCTCCGACAGCGTCGACCCCTCCGACACCCCGCCCGTGCGTGAAGCGCGGGCGGTCCTCGAAGAAGCGCGCGCCAGCCGCGAGCGCTACTCCTCGCTGCTCGCGAGCGGGCTGATCTCGAAAGCGGACTTCGAGCAGGTGCAGGCGCAGAGCCGCGTGGCCGAGAGCCGCTACCAGGACTCGCTCGAAGAGATCCGCAACCGCCAGGCGGTCGCGACGCAGCGCCGCGCCGAGGTGGCGCTGGCGCGGCAGCAGCTCTCGGATACCGCCGTGGTGGCAGCGTTCGACGGAGTCGTGCAGCAGCGCATCGCCTCGCTCGGGGAGTTTCTGGCGGCCGGAGCCCCGGTGGCCGAGCTGGTGAAGATCGATCCGCTGCGTTTCCGGGCCGAGGTGCCGGAGCGCGACGCCGCCACGATCCGCATCGGCCAGACCGTGCAGCTCGCGGTCGACGGCGCCGCGGGGCAGTACACGGGGCGCGTCACGCGTCTCAGCCCTACCATCACCGAGCGCACGCGCGTCCTGCAGATGGAAGCCGACATCCCGAACGACGGCGCCCTGCGCGCCGGCTCCTTTGCCCGCGCTACCATCGTCACCGACGCCACCTCCGCCTCGCTGGCCGTCCCGAAGGAAGCGCTGATCACCTTCGCCGGCATCGAGAAGGTGGTGGTGGTGGAGAAGGGGAAGACGAAAGAAAAGCCGGTCACCACCGGCCGCCGCACCGGCATGTGGGTCGAAGTCCTGAGCGGCGTCGAGGCAGGGGATGAGGTCGTGCTGAACCCGATGAACCTGAAGCCGGGACAGGCCGTGGTGACGCAGTAATGCAAAAACTCGCCGAAATCTGCATCCGCCGTCCGGTCTTCGCTTCGATGATCGTGCTTGCGCTGGTCGTGGTCGGGGCGGCCGGGTACGCGCAGCTCGGCGTCGACCGCTACCCTTCGGTCGACCTGCCGACCATCAGCGTGCGCACTTCGCTGCCGGGTGCGGCACCGGAAGAGGTCGAGTCGCTGATCACGCAGCAGGTCGAAGAAGTCGTCAACACGGTCGACGGGATCGACGAGCTGCGCTCGGTCTCCGGGCCCGGCACCTCGAACGTCATCGCCACGTTCAAGCTGGACCGCGACCTCGAGACCGCGGCCCAGGACGTGCGCGACCGCGTGGCCACGGTCGTCCGGCAGTTGCCGGAGGATGCCACGCCGCCGGTCGTCTCGAAGTTCGACAACGACAGCTCGCCCATCCTGACCATCGCCCTCTCCGGCGAGCGCGCCTTGCGCGAGCTGACCGAGCTCGCCGACAAGACCGTGCGCGTGCAGCTCGAGCGCACCGGCGGCGTCGGCGAAGTGCGCGTGGTCGGAGGGCTCGAACGGGCCATCAACGTCTGGATCGACGCCGACCGCCTGGCCGCCTACCAGCTGCCGATCACCGCCGTCCGCGAATCGCTCGACCGCCAGAACGCCGACCTCCCCGGCGGCAACGTGACCACGGACCGGCAGGAGCTGACCCTCAGAACGATGGGCCGCTACAGCGAGCCGTCCGCCTTCGAGAACCTCGTCATCGCCACGAGAACCGCGCAACGCAGCACTGACCCCACAGACAACCGACAACCGACAACCGACAACACGGCGGGAACGCCGGTCCGCATCCGCGACGTCGGCCGCGTCGAAGACGGCACCAAGGAACAGCGCAGCCTCGCGCGCCTGAACGGCGTCCCGACCGTCACGCTCGAGATCCGCCGCCAGTCGGGCGCCAACACCATCCAGGTCATCAACGGCATCAAGGCCGCGCTCGTGAACGTCGAGGCGCAGCTGCCGTCCGACATCAAGCTCGAAGTGATCCGCGACCAGTCGCGCTACATCGAGGCGGCCATGCACGAGATCAAGCTCCACCTCGTGCTCGGCTCGATCCTGGCCTGCATCGTGGTCCTGATCTTCATGCGCTCCTGGCGCTCGACCATCATCGCCGGCATCGCCATCCCGGCCTCGGTCATCGCCACCTTCGGCATGATGTGGGCGCTCGACTTCACGCTCAACAGCGTGACCATGCTCGCCCTCGTGCTCATGGTCGGCATCGTCATCGACGACGCCATCGTCGTGCTCGAGAACATCTTCCGCTTCATCGAAGAGAAGAAGATGAACCCGATGGAAGCGGCGGCCGCGGCCACGAAAGACATCGGCCTGGCGGTCCTGGCCACCACGCTCTCGCTGGTGGTCATCTTCCTGCCGGTGTCGTTCATGTCCTCGATCTCCGGCCGCTTCCTCTACCAGTTCGGCATCACCGCGGCGGTGGCCATCCTGGTCTCGCTGCTGGTCTCGTTCACCCTCACGCCGATGATGAGCTCGCGCCTCCTCAGCGCCAAAGACGCGGAGGAGGGACACGGCTCGCGCGCCGGCTTCTATGGCCGCATCGACGCGTTCTACATGCGCATGCTCGGTTTCTCGATGAACAACCGGAAGGTCATCGCCATCGTGGCGGTGGTGGTGATCCTGACCAGCATCCCGCTCTACAAGGCGGTGAAGCAGGAGTTCATCCCCACCAACGTCGACGAGGCGGAGTTCGACGTGAGCATCAACGCGCCGCAGGGGACCAGTCTCGGGGCGATGAACGAGGCCATGGTGGAGATCGAGAAGGAGCTGCTCGAGACGCCCGGCGTGCGGCTCGTGCTCTCGTCCGCGGGCGGCGGCTTCCTCAGCGCGACCTCCAGCGGCAGCGCGTACGTGCGCATCGCGCCGCACGAGGAGCGGACGCTCTCGTTCACGAAGTTCTGGAGCTCGCTGAAGACGGGCAAGCCGTGGAACGCGTTCCGCGGCAACTACTCCGCGCAGGACGTGATGCAGGAGGTCCGCAAGCGCACCCGCAAGTACGCGCCGATCCGCGTCGCGCCGCGCAACCCGCCGTCGTTCAACTTCGGCCCGGGCGGGCGTTCGGACATCAACTTCGTCATCCGCGGCCCGGAGATCACGCAGCTCGCCGCATACGCCGACGAGCTGGTCGACCGTACCGAAAAGCTGCCTGGCTTCAACGACGTCGATTCCAACCTGGAGCTCGACAAGCCGGAGCTGCGCGCGAACATTGACCGCGCCCGTGCCGCCGACCTCGGCATCAGCACGTCCGACATCGCCACGAGCCTCAACGTGATGGTGGGCGGCGACCAGGAGGTGACGCGCTACCGCGACGCCTCGGTCAACGAGGACTATGACGTGCAGCTGCGCGTGGAAGCCGCCAACCGCGACGATCCCGCCGCCATCGGCCGCCTCTACGTCCCGACGCAGAGCGGGGAGCTGGTGCGCCTCGACAACGTGGTGAACATCGAGCGGGGGGTGAGCCCGTCGCGCATCGACCGCCTCGACCGCGAGCGCCAGGTCACGGTGAGCGCGAGCGTCGCTCCCGGTTTCGCACTCGCCGACCGCATCGAAGCGATGCGCGGCGAGATCGCGGAGATGGGACTCGCCTCCGGCTACACGACCACCGTCACCGGCCGCGGCCGCGAGCTGGAGCGGACCTTCAACGAGTTCCTCTGGGCGTTCATGCTCTCGATCGTCTTCATGTACATGATCCTGGCGTCGCAGTTCGAGAGCACGATCCACCCGGTGACGATCCTGCTGTCGCTGCCGCTGGCCATCCCGTTCGCGCTGCTCTCGCAGTGGCTCACCGGCAGCACGCTCAATCTCTACTCGGCCCTCGGCATCCTGGTGCTGTTCGGCGTCGTGAAGAAGAACTCGATCCTGCAGGTCGACCACATGAACAACCTGCGCGCCCACGGTATGGACCGCGCCTCCGCGATCCTGCAGGCCAACAGGGACCGCCTCCGCCCGATCCTCATGACCACCCTCGCCCTCGTCGCAGGCATGCTCCCGCTGGCCCTGGGCACCGGCCCCGGCTCCGAGGAACGGCGCTCCATCGCCATCGTCGTCATCGGCGGGCAATCGCTCTCGCTGCTGCTGACGCTACTGGTGACGCCGGTGGCATACTCGCTCTTCGACGATCTCGCCCAAAGCCGCAGGTGGCGCCCGGTCGCGATCCGCTTGCGACAGGCACGAGAGCGGGTAGGTTTGGCGTTCGCTCGACGACGCTGAGTCTGCAGCGAATGTCTCCCGGTATGCCGGCGCACACGCGAGGTGTGCAGGCGGACACTCGCTGTGTGCGAACGGACACTCGAGGTGTGCGCATGGAGACTCGAGGTGTGCGCACGGACACTCAAAGGTGTGCAGACGGACACTCGAGGTGTGCGCATGGACACTCAAAGGTGTCCGTCCGCACACCCCGGGTGTCTGTGCGCACACCTTGAGTGTCCGTCTGCACACCCCGAGTGTCCGTTTGCACACCTCGAGTGTCCGTTTGCACACCCCGAGTGTCCGTGCGCACAGCCCGAGGTGTGCGCACGGACACTCAAGGTGTGCGCGTGTAAACCCGTCATCCCGAGCGTCGAGCGAGGGACCTGGGCGGATGGGGACTCGTACGATCAGCTTCGAGCACACGCGTGCGGCCACGGAGACCTGCGGCCTTTCCGGTGCACGCGTGTCGCGCATCCGCAGGGGGTCCTTCGCTTCACGCCCTCCCGGCCACCTCGCTCAAAGATGACGGCAAATCAACAGTTCACACATCCGTCATGACTCCCAGTCAGATTCTCCATACGATGCGTCAGGTGAAATGACCGCGCGGTCAGCGGATGTTGCACGGGACTGGAAATGAGCCGCAAGACGAAGGAAGAAGTACTCGAGGAGTATCGCTGCAGCAGCATCCAGGAGGCGGCGATGGCGGTCATCGCCAAACGCGGCGTGGCGGACGCCACGATGCAGGAGATCGCGGACGAGGCCGGCATTGCGAAGGGGACCCTGTACGTCTACTTCAAAGACCGCGACGAGTTGCTCGCGAAGACGGCGGCCCGGGCGTACGAGCGGCTGATCGCTTCGCTGGACGAGGCGTTCCAGGCGCCGGGGACGCTCGAAGCGCGGCTGACCGGCCTGGTGCTGCGGCAGTTGCGCTTCTTCGACGAGCATCGCGAGCTGTTCGCCGCGTATACCGCGCTCACGAATCGCGACGCGCATGTGAAGAAAAAAGCGTCGCACGCCGTGTATCTGCAGCGGCTCGAACGGCTGTTCGCCGAGGCGAAAGAGCGCGGCGAAGTCCGGCTCGATCCGCGGGAAGCGGCGGCGGTCTACGCCGACCTGGTGCGCGGCGTCATCGTCCGGCGCATCGAAGAGAAATCGAAAACACCACGCGAAGAGCAGGCGGCATCCGTCGTCTCCATCCTTCTGCGTGGCATGGCAGGAGAAGCCTGATGAATCGTCAGACAATCGCCGCGCTGCTCGTCCTTTCGACGGCCGCGGCGGCATGCACCGGAAAGACCGAAGCCGCCAAGCCGGCACCGCCGCCGCCGACCGTGGTCGTCGCGGCGGCCACGCAGAGCGACCAGGAAGTGGTGCGCGAATGGATCGGCACCACGGAAGGCGACGTGAATGCGGAGATCCGCCCCAAGGTCGAGGGCTATCTGCTGCGGCGCACGTATGTCGAGGGGAGCAACGTGCGGCAGGGGCAGACTCTGTTCGAAGTCGATCCGCGGCAGGTGCAGTCGCAGCTGCGGCAGGCCGAGGCGAACCTCGCCCAGGCGGAAGCGGCGCTGGCGAAAGCGAATCGCGACGTGGCCCGTTACGAGCCGCTCGCCGCCGAGCGCGCCATCAGCCAGCAGGAGCTCGATAACGCACGCTCGTCGCAGGATGCGGCGCGTGCGAGCGTCGGCGCGCTCAGGGCCGCGGTCGAGAACGCGCGGCTGAACCAGTCGTGGACCCGCGTCACCTCGCCGATCGACGGCGTGGCCGGCATCGCGCAGGCGCAGGTCGGCAACCTGGTCAGCCCGCAGACGGTGCTGACCACCGTCTCGCGTGTGAACCCGATCCGCGTGGTCTTTCCGATGAGCGAGCAGGAGTACCTGCACTACCAGAACGCCGCCTCGCTGAAGAACGCCGAGCTGGAGCTCGCGCTCGCCGACGGCAGCATCTATCCGCACAAGGGACGGATCGCCCTCTCCGGCCGCGACGTCAGCGTCAAGACCGGCACCATCACCGTGATCGGCACCTTCCCCAATCCCGGCAACCTCCTCCGTCCCGGCCAGTACGCGAAAGTGCGCGCGGTGACGGACGTCCGCCGCGGCGCGATCCTGATCCCGCAGCGCGCGGTCAACGAGCTGCAGGGCATCTATCAGGTGGCGGTGGTTGGTGCGGACGGGAAAGCAGAAGTGCGCCCGGTGCAGGTCGGCGCACGCATCGGCACGAACTGGCTGATCGAGTCCGGCGTCAGCGCGGGCGACCGCGTGGTCATCGAAGGCTTCTCGCGCGTGAAGAACGGCCAGCCCGTCAACGCGAAGGTAGCGAACTGACATGGCCCGTTTCTTCATCAATCGCCCCGTCGTGGCGATCGTCATCTCGATCGTCACGGTGCTCGGCGGGCTGGTCGCGCTGTTCGGCCTCCCGATCGAACAGTTCCCGGACATCATCCCGCCTCTCATCCAGATTCAGGGCTCGTACTCCGGCGCGGACGCGTTGACCATCGAGCAGTCGGTCGCGACACCGATCGAGCAGCAGATGAACGGCGTCGAGAACATGCTCTACGTGCAGTCGGTCAACGCCGGCGACGGGACGTTCTCCACGCGCGTCACGTTCGACGTCGGCACCGACCGCAACACCGCGCAGGTCAACGCGCAGAACCGCGTCTCGCAGGCCACGCCCAGCCTGCCGACGGAAGTGAGCCAGTTCGGCCTCACGTACCGCAAGACGCAGGGCTCGCCGCTGATGCTGATCTCCCTCTATTCGCCGAAGCGGACGTACGACCCGCTCTTCATCGGCAACTACGCGATGATCAACGTCAACGACGCGATCTACCGCGTCCCCGGCGTCGGGCAGGTCCTGAACTTCGGCGCCTCGGAGTACGCGATGCGCGTCTGGGTGAAGCCCGATTCGCTCGCGAAGCTCGGGATCACCTCCGCCGACATCCAGCGCGCGATCCAGACGCAGAACAGCGTCAACCCGGCCGGCCAGATCGGCGCGGAGCCGGTGCCGGCGGGACAGGAGTTCACCTACACCGTCCGCGCGCAGGGACGGCTCGTGACCGCGGAGGAGTTCGGGAAGATCGTGGTGCGCCTCAACCCGGACGGCTCGGCGGTACGGCTCAGCGACGTCGCCCGCATCGAGCTCGGCGCGCTGTCGTACCGGCAGCGCGGGCGTTTCAACGGCAACCCGTCGGCGAACGTGGCTATCTTCCAGGCGCCGGGCTCGAACGCGCTCGAAGTGGCCGAGGGCGTGAAGAAGACCATGGCGGAGCTGAAGCAGCGCTTCCCCGAGGACCTCGATTACACGATCTCCGTCGACACCACGCGTCCGGTCACCGCGGGCATCGCGGAGATCCGGCAGACGCTGATCGAAGCGATGATCCTGGTCATCCTGGTGGTGTTCCTCTTCCTGCAGAACTGGCGCGCCACGCTGATCCCGATCGTGGCGGTGCCGGTCTCGCTGATCGGCACGTTCGCGATCTTCCCGCTGCTGGGCTTCTCCATCAACACGCTGTCGTTGTTCGGACTGGTCCTCGCTATCGGCCTGGTCGTCGACGACGCGATCGTCGTGGTCGAAGCGGTCGAGCATCACATCGAAGAAGGGATGGCGCCGCGCGCCGCGACCATCCAGGCGATGAAGGAAGTCTCCGGTCCGGTCGTGGCGATCGCGCTCATCCTCTCCTCGGTCTTCCTGCCGGTCGCGTTCATGGGCGGCATCCAGGGACGCCTCAACCAGCAGTTCGCGGTCACGATCGCGGTCTCGGTGCTCATCTCCGCGTTCAATGCTCTTACTTTGTCGCCCGCGCTTTCCGCGCTGCTGCTGCGTCCGCGCAAGCAGTCGAAGGGAGTGCTGGCGCGCTTCTTCGGCGGTTTCAATCGCGTCTTCGACCGCTTCACGCGCGGCTACGTCAAGGTCTCGGCGCTGCTGATCCGCAAGGCGGCGATCGGTGTGGCGCTGCTGCTGGGGTTCACGCTCTTCGCCGGACTCCTCGGCAGCAAGCTGCCGGGCAGCTTCGTGCCGCAGGAAGACCAGGCGTACATGCTGATCAACGTGCAGCTGCCCGACGCCTCGTCGCTGCAGCGCACCGATGAAGTGGCGAAGAAGGTCGAGAAGATCCTGGCCGAGACCAGGGGCGTGCAGTACTACAACACCATCGTCGGCTTCAGCCTGCTGTCGTCCGTCTCCGCGTCCTACAGCGCGACGTTCTTCTCGCAGTTGCATACCTGGGACAAGCGTCACGAGGAAGGGCTCTCGGCCACCGACATCGTGCAGAAGCTCAACGGCCGGTTCCGGGCCGAGATCCCGGAGGCGACGATCTTCGCGTTTCAGCCCCCATCGATCCCCGGCCTCGGCGCGTCCGGCGGCTTCTCGCTCTGGCTGCAGGACCGCAGCGGCGGCCCGGTGGAGTTCCTCGACGAGAACCTGCAGAAGTTCCTCGAAGCCGCACGCCAGCGCCCCGAGCTGCAGAACGTGAACAGCACGTTCCGCGCGGCCGTGCCGCAGGTGTTCGTCGACGTCGACCGCGACAAGGCGCTCAAACAGGGCGTGCCGGTGAACGAGGTCTACCAGACGCTGCAGACGTTCCTCGGCGGTTCGTTCGTCAATCAGTTCAACCGCTTCGGACGCCAGTGGCGCGTGTTCGTGCAGGCGGAGGCGGAAGATCGCCTCACGCCCGACGCCATCAATCACTTCTACGTCCGCAACAACGACGGCAACATGGTGCCGCTGTCGGCCGTGACTACCGTCCGCCAGACCTCGGGGCCGGAGTACATCCAGCGCTTCAATCTCTATCGCGCGGCCCAGGTCACCGGCGCCGCGGCGCCGGGCTACAGCTCGGGGCAGGCCATGGCCGCGCTCGAAGACGTCGCGCGCCAGGTGCTGCCGCGCGAGATGGGCTACGACTGGTCCGATCTCTCGTTCCAGGAGAAGCGCGCGGCCGGTACGACCTCGCGCGTCTTCGTGATGTCGCTGATCTTCGTCTTCCTGATCCTCGCGGCGCTCTATGAGAGCTGGTCGCTGCCGTTCTCGGTATTGCTCTCCGTGCCGGTCGCAGTCTTCGGCGCGTTCCTCGGCCTGCAACTGCGTAAGTACGACTTCGACGTCTACGGTCAGATCGGCCTGGTCGTGCTGATCGGGCTCGCGGCGAAGAACGCCATCCTGATCGTCGAGTTCGCGAAGGCGGAGCTGGAGAAGGGCCGCGATCTCGTCAGCGCGGCGCTCGAAGGCGCGCGTCTGCGCCTGCGTCCGATTCTCATGACCTCGTTCGCCTTCATCCTCGGGTGTGTCCCGCTCTGGGTCGCCAGCGGTGCAGGTGCGGCGGCGCGACGCATTCTCGGCACGGTCGTCGTCTCAGGCATGCTCGCGGCCACGGTTCTCGCGATCTTTCTCATCCCCGCCCTGTACGTCGTCGTCGAGCGCATTGCCGGCTCGGAGAAGAGGCTGGCCCGGAAGCGCGCCGAAGCGGCCGACGACGAGCTCGTCGCGGAAGGGGCGCACTGATGCAGCGAGGTCTGATCCTCCTTGCCTCGCTGGCGCTCGCGGCGTGTACGGTCGGTCCGGATTACCAGCGGCCGCCGGTGGCAGTGCCGGAGCAGATTTACGGCGCGACCGAGCCGGCGACCGCGGAGTCGCTCGCGGACGTGAAGTGGTTCGAGCTGTTCAGCGATCCGGTGCTGCGCGGCCTGATCGAGGAAGCGTTGCGCAACGGTGCGGACATGCGCATCGCCGTCGCGCGCGTCGAAGAAGCGCGTGCTCGCTATGGCATTGCCGGTTCTGCACGTTATCCCGAGGTCGACTACCAGGTGCGCACGGGCTACGGCCGCCAGAACGGCGAGACCGGTGCTGCGCTGGCCGCGAACGTCGGCGCGGGTTGGGAGCTCGACCTGTGGGGACGCATCCGCCGGCTGAACGAAGCGGCGCGTGCGCAATACCTCGCATCCGAAGAGGGGAGGCGGGCGGTGCAGCTCGCGCTCATCTCCGAGGTCGCGGCCGCGTACTTTGACCTGCGCGAGCTCGATGCGGAGCTCGACGTCGCGCGCCGCACGACGGCCGGCTTCGCGGATACGTTCGAGCTGTTTGAACGGCGACTGCGCGGAGGCACGGCCTCGGCGCTGGAGACCACGCGCGCCGAGGCGCTGCTGGCGAATGCCTCGGCGCAGATCCCGCTGCTCGAGCGGGAGATCGTCGCCACCGAAAATCAGCTCAACGTGCTGCTCGGACGCGTCCCCGGCCCGATCGCGCGTGGAGCCGCGCTGAACGAGCAGCCGCTGCCGCCGTCCATTCCGTCCGGTTTG
The DNA here is from genome assembly GCA_035630815.1 of Thermoanaerobaculia bacterium. Taxonomy (GTDB): domain Bacteria; phylum Acidobacteriota; class Thermoanaerobaculia; order Gp7-AA8; family Gp7-AA8; genus QHVT01. The sequence continues at coordinate 43,698 of DASQJY010000025.1, read as the reverse complement.
CCTGCCGCGCTGCTGTTGCGCCGTCCGGACGTGCGTGCAGCGGAGCAGCAGTTGATCGCCGCGAATGCGAACGTCGGTGTGGCCGAGGCTGCGTTCTATCCCTCGCTGTCGCTGACCGCCCTCCTCGGCGTGCAGAGCTCCGACCTGTCGGAGCTGTTCGGCGAAGGCCGCACCTGGAGCATCCAGGCCGGGCTGCTCGGCCCGATCTTCAACGCCGGCCGGCTCCGCAACCAGCGCCGCGTCGCGGTTGCGCAGTTCGACGCAGCCCGAGTGCAATACGAGCAGTCGGTCACGAACGCGTTGGCGGACGTCTCCACATCGCTGGTCTCCCTGCAGAAGCTCGCTGCCGCGGAAGTCGAACGAGAGCGTGCACTGCGCGTGAACCAGGAAGCGGTACGCCTCGTGACGCTGCGCTACGACTCCGGCTTGTCCGCGTACTTTGAGGTGCTCGACGCCCGGCAACAGCTCTTCACCGCCGAAAACGCCCTCGTACGCACCCGCCGCGACCGCTTGTTCGCGCTGGTGCAGTTCTACAGGGCGCTGGGTGGAGGGTGGGAGGAGTAGGCGTGAAACGATCCGCCGGGTATGGAGTGCGGTAACGCCAGTTACCGCTTTGGCTGGTTTTGTTCGTCCTGCAACGCGAGCAGGTCCAGCCTTCGCCCGTGTCACCTGGTGCACGGACAGAAGCAGTCAAAGCGGTAACTGGCGTTACCGCACTCCAAAACGGCCCACGGATCGCGGGAGGTGGGTTTGGAGTGCGGCGACCGCAGTCGCCGCTTTCCCTCCGAGCGTCACGGTTCGCGCGGTTGCGAGTCAAAGCGGTGACTGCGGTCACCGCACTCCAAAGGGCGCGTAGTGTGCCGCACTTCAGACGCGGTACTCTCCCTCCGTGCACGACGAACCCCTTCTGTTCGACGTGGCGATCATCCTCCTCGCGGCGTTTCCGCTGCTCTTCATCGGGCGGCGGTTTCGGGTGCCGGAGGTGCTCAGCTACATCGTGGCCGGGATCATCATCGGCCCGCATGCCCTTGGGTTCATCAAGGAGGCGGAGCGGGTCGACACGATCGCGGAGCTGGGCGTTGCGCTGATCCTCTTCTTCATCGGCCTGCACGTGCCGCTGGCGCGGCTGCGCGCGCTCGGCCGCACCGCGTTTCTCTCCGGGCCGCTGCAGATGGGGCTGACCGCGCTCGGGGTGGCGTTGGTGACGGTCGCGATCGGGCGTGAGTTCAAGGCCGGCATCTTTTACGGTCTGCTCGTGGCCCTCGGCTCGACGGCGGTGGTCATCCCGATCCTCACCACGCGCGACGAGGTGGGCGCTCCCTTCGCGCGCAAGTTCCTCGGCGTCTCGCTCTTCCAGGATCTCGCCGTCATTCCGCTGATGCTGCTCGTGCCCGCGTTCGCCATGGGAGGTCCGGACGCTCCGGGCATGCGCGAGGTCCTGACGCGCGTGGTCATCGCCATCGTCGGCGTCGTGCTGCTGATCGTCGTCTCGCGCGTGGTCGTGCCGCGGCTCTTCTCCGCCATTGCCAAGCTTGGCCGGGAGACGTTCACCGCCGCCTCGCTCGTACTCATCGTCGCCACGATCGCCATCGCCGACCGCATCGGCATCTCTCCCGCGCTCGGTGCGTTCGCCGCCGGACTGGTGGTGGGCGATACGGAGTTCATTCACGAGATCGAAGGGGTGCTGCGGCCGTTCCGCGATTTCCTCTCCGCGCTCTTCTTCACCTCCATCGGCATGCTGCTCGATCCGCAGTTCGTGATCCGCCATCCGCTGCTGATCGTCGGACTTTGCGCGGGCGTGATCACGCTGAAGGTGCTGGCCGCGTATCCGGCGTTCCGGCTGTCGCCGGCGTTGCGGCGAACGTCCATCCGCGCCGCGTTTGCGATCGCACCGATCGGGGAGTTCTCGTTCCTGCTCGCACAGGCAGGGGAGCGCGTCGGCTTGCTCGGACCGACCGGCGAGCAGACGTTCGTCGCCGTCGCGGTGATGACGCTCGCGGTCTCGCCGCTGCTCGTCTCAGCCGGAAGCGCGATCGCGCAGCGCATCCACGAGGACGCCTCCGAAGAGCACCTGGTCGAGCGCGAGCCGCTGCACGGCCACATCATCATCATCGGCTACGGCCTGAACGGCCAGAACGTCGCGCGCGTGCTCGTCTCGACCGGGCTGCGGCACATCGTGCTCGAGGAAGACCCGCTGCGCATCGCCGCCGCGCGTACGAACGGCAGCCGCGCCATCATGGCCGACGCTGCCGACGCGCACGCGCTGGAAATGGCCGGCATCGAGGACGCGGTGGCGGTCATCGTCGCGATCTCCGATCCCGACGGCACGCGGCGCATCGTCCGCTTCTGCCGGACCATGAACAAGGACATCCGCCTGATCGTCCGCACGCGCTACATCGCCGAGGTGGAGAGGCTGCGCCTGCTCGGCGCGGATGAAGTCATCCCGGAGGAGTTCGAGACCTCGCTGGAGATCGTCACGCGCACGTTGCGGGTGATGGGCGTGCCGCAGAATATCGTCGCGAACCAACTGCGGCTGTTGCGTGACGAGGGCTACCGCATGCTGCGCGACCCGGCCGTGCGCGCGACCGACGGCCGCAGGCTCTCCGCGATCTTCGCGGCCGGCATGTCGCAGACGTACCTGATCCTCCCGGACACGTTCGCCGACGGGCGCACCATCGCCGAGCTCGGCCTGATCGAAGAAGGAGTGGGCGTGGCCGCGCTGTTGCGCGACGGCAAGGCGCTGTCGCCGTTGCCGGTCGAGGACAAGCTGCAGGCAGGCGACACGATGCTGCTGGTCGGCGCGCACGAGGATCTCTCGCGCGCCGTGGCCCGCCTCGAGCGCGGCGAGGTCAGCGAACCAGCAGCGTCGCCAAAGTAAGGAAGAGCCCCATGCTCGCGACGTCGGTCGCGGTCGTGAGGAAGATGCTCGACGCGGTAGCCGGATCCGCTCCCAGGCGGCGGAGCGTGAGCGGAATCAGCGCGCCGGCGATGCCGCTGATGACGCAGCTGCCGATCATCGCGCAGAAGACGATCAGGCCGAGGGTCAGGGCCGCTGGATGCGCCTGCATGCGTGCGGTGACGTACATCCCCAGGCCGGCGGTCACGCCGACCAGGCTGCCGTTGAGCAGGCCGAGCAGCGCTTCCTTGAATACGAGCGCGCGCTCGCGGCCGGGCTGCAGCTCGCCGAGGGTCAGGCCGCGCAGGGCAACCGCCAGCGCCTGGCAGCCGGTATTGCCGGACTGGCCCGCCAGCACGGGGAGGAATGCGGCCAGGATCACGATCCGGTCGATCGTTCCCTGGAACAGCCCCACCACCGCCGCGGCGATGAACGCCGTGAGGAGATTGAGCTGCAGCCAGGGATGCCGGAAGCGGAGGCTGCGCTGCCACGGCGTGGTGAGCCGCTCTTCCTTGTCGACACCGACCATGCGGCCGGCCTGCGCGCTGATCTCGTACGCCTGCTCTTCGAACATGGCCTGTCCGCGCACCTGGCCGAGGAGCGTGCCGTCCGCTTCGCAGACCGGATAGACCGGAAAGTGGAGCCGCACGACCTGCTTCATCGCCTCGGGGACTTCCGTCTCCGGCGTCAGGAAGAACACGTCGCGCAGCATCACGTCCTCGAGACGTGCCTCGTGGTTCGACAGGAGGAGGTCGCGCATCGTGATGATGCCGCGCAGCCGGCCGCCGTCGTCGACGACGAAGCCGTACGTCACGAGCGCGGTCTTCACGAGCTCGCGCACGTGCTCGACGGTCTCGGCAATGGTCTGCGTAGGCCGGAAGACGGCGGTGGGCGGCTCCATCAGGCGCCCGATCGTCTCCTCGTCGTAGCGCTCGTTGAACAGCCACTGCGCGCGTTGCGTCGGCGTCGCCGCGGCCAGCACGCGTCCGCGCGATTCGGAGGACAGCTCGCCGAGGATGTCCTGCGCCACCGCCGGATTGAGCGCCTGCAGCGTCTGCACGGCATCGCCGGGCGAGGCATGCTGGAGCAGCACCGCCGCATCGCGCGACTCCCGCCGCGCGGCTTCGTGGGTCAGGTTGTTGATCTGATCCGTCATGACCCGGAAGGATAAAGCGGATTGAGGATTGAGGATTGAGGATTGAGGATTGAGGAGGGTCCGGGCGCGAAATCTGAATGATGCGACCGTTCCTCCCGCTGCTGCTCCTCCTCGCAACCACGTCCGCTGCCGCGCAGGACCTCTTCCCGACGTTCAGCGTCTCGGCCTCGACGTCGCCATCGACGTTCGACACGAACGTCCGCATCGATCCCGAGGAGGCGACGGGCGAAGGAACGCTCGTCAACTTCGAGTCGGACCTCGGGCTGGAGGACTCCCGCACGCTGCAGCGTTTCGAGCTGCAGTGGCGGCCGTTCGCGCGGCACGAGCTGGCCGCGACCTATTTTTCGGCGCCCCGCAACGGGCAGGAGCAGATCGACCGGGAGATCGTTTTCCGCGACGAGACCTATCCGGTCAGCGCGCTCGTGACCACGGAGTTCGATCTCGACTACGCGAGCGCCACCTACACCTACTGGGCCCGCCGCGGTGCCCGCGACGGCTTCGGCATCACTCTCGGCGTGGCCGCGCTGTCGATGAATGCGGGCATCACCGCCGAGCGTCCCGGCGAGACATTCACGGTGACGCAGACCGCGGAGACCGAGGTGCCGGTGGCGCTGGTGGGCGTGCAGGGACGGGTGGCGTTCGCACGGACGCTTTTCGGCGAGGCGGGCGTCTCGACGCTGCCGCGCGTCACGATCGGCGATTACACCGGCACCGCGCTCACCGGCCGCGCACGCCTCGAATACCGCCCGCTGCGGTGGCTCGGCGTCGGCGCGTCCTACAACTACTTCCGCCTGGACGTCGACGTCGAACAACTCGACTTCGGCGGCTCGCTCGACATGACCATCCAGGGCCCGGAAGCATTCGTGCGGCTGGCGTTCTAGAGCCGTTTGCGCAGCTTGATCTTTGCTTCGTTGTCTCCGGTCTTCACGGTCAGCGTGATCGGGGCCGCCATGTCTCCAGCCAACTCGTACAGCATCAACCCTTCGGCGTCGCCGCGGTAGGGCCAGAACTCGTAGGTGCCGGACGGGATCCGCCTCAGCCACACGGTGCCGTCCGCGGCGGTGGTGAGATCGAAGCCTCTCAGGGCGAACTGCCGTCCGACCGCGGGCGGGATCATCTCGCCGTTCACGCGCATGAGCAGCGAGACGTCGCTGAGCGGCTCATTCGCGTCCGTGAGCAGTTGCAGGCGGAGAGAAGACGCTGCCTCGGGCACGCGCACCGTCCCGTGCGTATGGGCGGCGGCGAGCGATCCTTCCCGCGGCAGTGCGTAGAACGAGCACGGAACGCCGGACGGCGTCGCCAGCGGCGCACGGCCGGTGGCGTCGGTCACGGCGGTCGACTTCACGTTGCCGCCGCAGGCGGCGATGAGTGTCGCGCCGGCGATCCCGTCACCGTATGAGTCGACGACTCTCAGCTCCTGTTGCTCGCCGTGCGCCAGCGCAAGCTCGAATTCGCGCGTCTTAGAATCAGGCGCGAGCTCGAACGTCAGCACGTCGCTGTTGAGATGCGACGAAGCGCGCGCGGAGAGGATCTGCGCTCCCGCTTCGACGCCGAAGAATTCGAACGTGCCGTCCGGACGCGTGGCGGTGCGAAGCGACTGCGTCACCTCGCCGGACGCGGTGCGCAGGATCACGACCGCGTTCGGGATGACCTCCCCCTGCTCGTCGACCACGCGGCCACGGACGTGGCGGTCGGGAACGTCGATGGTGAGCGAGCCGCGCTCCGGCAGCAGGACGTCGATGACATGGCCGGCGGTGCTGCGGTCGCGCCAGACCTTGCCGAGGAACCGCGCGGTTTCCCAGCTTTCGCCCTTGAAGGCGCCGCGGGCGTCGGTCTCCACCACTGTGGTCCAGAGCAACGCGTCGTGCTGCAGCGTGAGAGACGCGTTCGGCAGCGGCTTGCCGCCGAGGAGGACCTGCATCGTCAGGACCCTTCGGGGGATCTTCAGACGTGTGGTGACCGGCGAGTTACCGACGGAGATGGGGGTGCTGATGCGTTGCAGCGGCTTCGGGCCGCGTACGAGCACGGTGAACAGGCCGGGCTGGAGCTCCTCGAACGCGGCGGAAGATTGTTTCGCGGCGAGTGTGCGGGTGGCGATCCACTTCGGTGCAGTCGTCTCTTCACGCGTGCCGACGGCCACGTCGAGCGGGCCGGCGAACCCATTGCGGTCGATCTCCACGCGCAGCGTTCCGGCAGCGAGCGTGGTGGAGAGGAAGAGAGTCAGCAGAACGGACAACGTGCGCATGCGGCTCCTTTCGATCTCTGAAGGACGCGGGCGTTCCCCCACGGAACGCCCGCGTGAGGCGACCTTCGGCCGAAACCTATGCTGCGTTATTTCTGCGGTGTGTCGGCGGGAGGCGACAACTCCGAGACGGCCGGCTCATGGTTCGAGACGATGGTGATGCTTTCGGAGGGACGCGTCAGCTCGATTGAGGCGACGTCGAACTCACTCACCATCGCCAGCCCGGGGGCCGGAGTGCAGCCGGGTGACGAGATCTGCCGGCAGTCACTGGCGATGTCCACGAATTTGCACCAGGTGTTCGTCGGCTGGGAAACGACCGAACACCCGATCTCGTCGTTACAGGCTCTGCACACCAACGGGAACGCCGGAACCGAAAACGCCGTCAGCAGCGAAAGCACGAGGACCATACGAACAGCTCTGTTCATTCCATTCTCCTTATGTGCCGTCTGGATCGCCTTACGTCAGTCAGCATACAGGAGAGCGCCCTATGTCAGGCAAAAAGCCCGGCGTGGTAGTCGCGGATCGCCTGCTGGATCTCCGCCTGCGTGTTCATCACGAACGGCCCTTGCGCCACGACCGGCTCGTGGTAAGGCGTGGCGTGTCCGAATAGCAGAAACGATGACGCGAGCGCTTCCAGCTCGACCACGTCGCCGTCGTCGTTCAACTCGACGAGGTGCATTGCCGGTGCGGTGGTGCCGCTCACGCTCACCTGGCCGCGCACCACGTAGAGGAAGACATTGCGGCCCTGCGGAGCGGGGAGTAAAACGCGCCCGCCCTCCGCGAGCTCGATGGTGGACATGGCCACATCGGTCAGCGACTCGATCGGGCCGCGCTGGCCGTCCCAATCGCCGGAGATCGGATGGATGGTCACGCGCCCTTCATCGGACGCGACCGAGGCGATCTCGTCCTTCTGCAATCCGACGTAGCGCGGGTCGGTCATCTTGAGGCGGGAAGGGAGGTTGACCCACAACTGCAGGATCTCCAGCGGACCGCCGTCGCGCAGGAACTCCTCGGGCGACAGCTCCGCGTGCTCCAGACCGCGCCCGGCGGTCATCCACTGCACGCCCCCGGCGTGGATCACGCTCTCATGACCGCCCGTATCGCGATGGGCGAGCGAGCCTTCGACGATGAACGTCACGGTCTCGAAGCCGCGATGCGGGTGCGGTCCGAACGGCAGTCCGCGGTTGTCGGGCGGGTACACCTGCGGCCCGTGATGGTTCAGGAAGAGGAAGGGGTCGATCTGCTCCAGCTGCCGGTTCGGCAGCGGGCGCTGCGTGCGGAGGTCGCCGATGTCGTCCGGCATCGCGCGATGGAGGCGTCTGACTGAGCGGTGACTCATTGCCATCTCACCATTATTTGCTATTCTGTGTCCAACGACGGATACGTCCTCCGCCGGAATCCACCGTCCAGGGTGCCAGATCCAAATGAAGCGACTGCTTTTCGCTGCCGTCCTGCTGTTCTCGTTCGCGCCGGCTCTGCTCGCCGGTGACACGCCCTGCGGCGGCAACGCTCCGGAGTCGCTGGTCAAGTCGCTTCTCAAGCAGGCCCCGGGCCTGAAAGCGGACGTGCTGCGCCTCGCGCTCAATGCCACCCGCTGCGCCTCGGCCAAGGGTCTGGTCAAGCGCCCGGACCTCCTCACCGTCATCGACTACTCCCTCCCGTCCGACAAGCCGCGCCTCTTCACGTTCAACGTCGCGGCGCGCAAGCTGATCTTCCGCGAGCTGGTCGCGCACGGGAAGAACAGCGGCGGCAACCTCGCCAACTTCTTCTCCAACAGCCCCGGCAGCCTGGCTACGAGCCTCGGCCTCTTCGTCACCGCCAACACCTACATCGGCAGCAACGGCTACTCGCTCCGCCTGAAGGGCCTCGAAGAAGGGGTGAACGACATGGCCTGGGACCGCGCCATCGTCATGCACGGTGCGACCTACGTCAGCCGCGGCGCCATCAACGCCCTCGGCCGCCTCGGCCGCAGCTGGGGCTGCCCGGCCGTCCGCGCCGAGATGGCCCGCAAGATCATCGATACAGTCAAGGGCGGCAGCCCGATCTTCGCCTACTACCCGGACAAGAGCTGGCTCCAGCAGTCGGTCTTCTTCCGCCGGGGGAACGATGGTGGCAGGGAAGTCGCGGCGAAGTAGCCGACGCGTAAAAGCGGTCGATTCCGGTCTCGTGCCGTATGCTATTCACGCTTGCAGACGCCGAAGCATGAGCGACTCGAGGAGTTCTTTCGCAGGTTGGGATCGGCGCCGGCGGCGACATCAAGCGAAACTGCGCTCAACCTGATCGCTGCTACGCTCACCGCCGTCGAAGATGACCTGACGGACGTACCGGCCGATCCGGAGCGATGGATGACGGATGGGCGCATGTACCCGCCACAGCCTGACAGTCGACGCGAAGTGCCTGAACATCCGGAAGTCACCCGGTATCGAAGCCGCGCCCACAACACTTTCGTCCGGTCGAACGGAGCGATCGAAATCAGAGATCTTGCCGATCAGGTTCTCTTTCGCAAGGCCGGAGGGGACGGAAAGTACGTATGGAAAGCGTAACAGCGGTTCGTGAGCTCGAGACCCAGGTGCGGCGGCGAATGGCCGACGTGACCTTCACCATCGATCCTCCAGCTTCCTCGACCGGGAGTTGGTGGATCGACGTGCAGCGGTATGGCCGGGTCGCGTCGATCGAATGGCGACCGGGGAAAGGGTTCGGTGTTGCTGCACCGCATGGCGGCTATGGTGAAGGCGTCGACGTCATCGGCAACGATGCGGTGGCGGCGGCCGAGTACGTTGCGCGAGTTCTCCAGCCTTACTCCGGAGCAATCGATCTGAACGGGCCGGCAGGCTCGAACGTGTTGGAACAACAGCTCGTCGCCGCGCTGGCGAGCCACATCGATCGTGTCGTTGGCGACATCGTCCACACTACGGTCGAAAAGCTGCTGCTCGAGCTCAGAAACCAGATCGGAGATGTGCCGGTGGACGTCCGGCGCGTCGAGTTCGAGCTGTCACGAATTACGGAGCAAGTTCTTTCCGAGCGGAAGACCGAAACTCCGCGTGGAGTCGAAGGCCCGACTTCCTGATGCGTTGTAGTTATAGAGTCCATAGGGCACGCTTCCTGCTCTGTTCCTCCCTTGGAGGACTACAGGATGCACACTCCTAAATCACTCATAGCAGCTACTTTAGCGGTTCTTTTTCTGACCGCCTGCGGATCGTCGGGTATCGGTGACGTGCTCGGCGGTGGAGGCGGGAACGGGAGCTCCAATTACGAGCTTCGAGGAACGGTCGATTATGTCGACACCAGCAGCCAGTCGGTCTATCTGACCAACGTCAGCGGTTACAGCAACATGCTGTCGAACGGCGGATCGGGCAGCTCGGTCCGCGTGTATTACGACAACCAGACCGCGGTCGAGCATCAGGGACAGTCGCATCGCCCGGAGGATCTGGAGCGCGGCGATGAAGTCGTCGTGCGTGTGGATGAGTCGGGCAACCGGCTGATGGCCAGCTCCATCGCCGTGACCTACGACGCGACCGCCGGTTCATCCCTGCCGTCGCCGTCGCAGACGTACGGCTCCCCGGTACGCGGCACGGTCCGGTACATCGACGCCTCGCGTCGCACGATCGAGCTCGACCGCAGCACGGGCGGCTCGCTCGTCCTCGACTTTGAGAACAGCACCCCGGTGTACTTCAACAACCAGTCGTACCGGGTCACCGACCTCGAGCGCGGCGATGAAGTCGAGATCCGCGTCCGCGATCTCGGCGGCAATCGTTGGATCGCGCAGGACGTGACGGTGATCCGCAGCGTCAGCGGCACGAACAACAACAACGGCACGTGGAACGACAACTCGTCGTCCACCACGCGCTCCACCATCCGCGGCACCGTCGCCTCGATCGACCGCTCGCGCCGCACGTTCCAGTTGCAGGGCGCGAACTGGATCTCCGGCTTCAACACCGGCGCCGGCGGCAGCACCATGGGGACCATCACCGTGCAGTACGACGACAACACCAGCGTGGACGTGAACGGCAGCCTCCACCCGATGGCCGGTCTCGAGCGCGGCGACATCGTCGACGTGCAGGTGAGCGGCAGCGGCTCGTCGTACTTCGCGCAGCGCGTCTACCTGGTGCGCGACGTCAACACCCGCTGAACGCAACGAACAGCAGTACCGAATCGCAGGACCGGCTCTCGAGCCGGTCCTTTCTTCTATGGAGTGCGCGATTCCATCAACGCGAACACCGTCTGCGCGAGCTCCGGCAGCGGCTTCGGTTTCTGCAGGAGCACGTCCGCGCCGAGGGCTTGCGCCCGCTCGGTGATGGCGGCGGTGCGGTAGGCGGTGAGCAGGATGATGACCATCTTCGCGTTGCGTACGCGGGCCAGGCGGACCACTTCCAGCCCCTCTTCCTCGGTCGAGCCGGTCAGGCGGAGGTCGGCGATGACGATGTCGTAGTGGTAGTTCGTCAGCAGGGCGAGCGCTTCCTCGCTCTCCGTGGTCGTGTCGACGTCGAAGCCGTGCTTCCCGAAGTAGCTTTTCAGCGCGAAGGTGATCACGCGCTCGTCATCGACGACCAACATGCGCGGCTGCCTGGACGGTTCCGTCACGCGGTCTCCCGGGCGATCGGCAGCGTCACGATCATCGACGCGCCACCTCCGTCGCGGTTCGTGGCCACGACCGAGCCGCCGTGCTCGTCGACGATGCGGTGTACCACCGACAGCCCCAGTCCTGTCCCTCCGCGGCGGCGCGTGAAGAAAGGCTCGAACACGCGAAGCAGATCGTCCTCGCGGAACCCGGGTCCGCGATCTTCGACCGCGATGCGTGCCCAGCTGCCGTCCGCCGTCACCTCGGCGGAGATCGAGACGACGCCGCCCGCGCGCGAGTGCTGGATCGCGTTGGCGATCAGGTTGTCGAAGACCTGCGCCATGCGGGGGCGGTCCATCGGCACGGACACGAGCGACGGCGGCACGGTCGACTGCAGCGTGACCTGATGCTGGCGCGCCAGCGTCGCGGCGTTTGCCGCCGAGCCGTTGACGACCACGGCGATGCATTCCGGTTGGAGCACCGACGCAAACGGACGGCCGTATTCGAGCAGCTCGTGCATGAGCTGGCTCATGCGGTCGACCTGCTCGCGCAGGGCGGCGATGTACTCGCGGAACTCCTCCATCTCGTACTGGTTCTCGAACGCGTCGAGGGTCGCGGAGATCCCGAACAGCGGATTGCGCACCTCGTGTGCGACGCCCGCGACGAGAGCGCCCATCTGCGACATCCGCTCGGTGCGCATCAGCTTGTCCTGCATGCGCACCAGCTCCGTCACGTCCGAGGCGATGATGATCGTCTGGCCGCGTGCGGAGCGGCTGGCCAGCAGGTCCCACGAACGGCCGTCGGCATCGACGCCCTGCATGGAGATGGCCTCTCCGTGCCCGGCCGACGCGCGCGCCAGTGCGTCGAGCTCTTTCCAGATCGCATCGGAGCCAAGGGTCTCGACGGGCTGGCCTACGGCTTCGACGTACTCCTCGAAACGCGAGAGCCGCAGCGCCGCGGCGTTCATCCGGCAGACGCGCGCGTCGTCGTCGGTGATGACGATCGGCGCCTGGATCGAGTCGAAGGTCTCGCGCCACTCTTCCGCGGCGTCGTGCAGTTGCTCGAGCAGCGTGCTGTTGGCGCGGCTGACGCGTTTCTCCTCCGTCACGTCGAAGGCGATTCCGACCGTGCCGGCGGCGTTGCCGCTCTCGTCGAGCAGCGGCTCGATGTGCACGCGCAGCTCCCTCGTTCCGTGCGTCGTCTCGTACGACACGCTCTGGCCGCGCAGCGCGGCCAGGGCGCCTTCCTCAGGTCCGCCGGGCGGATCGCTGATCAGGTCGGGGAGGCGGAAGCGGAGCGCATTCGTCAGCCGTTCCTCGATCGGTTCGAACCCGGCACCGGTCAGGGAATTGATGCGTAGCTCCGCGTCGGTCGACCAGAGGATCACCGGCAGCCGCGCCACGATGAGCTGCAGGCGCCGCTCTTTGTCGCGCAGCGCCGCATCGGCTTCCCGCTTCTCGGTGATGTCCTGCACCGTGGCGACGATCTTCTGCTTCCCGGTCATGCGGTCGGAGAGGAGCCGCACGCGCGAGTGGACGATCCGCGTGCGTCCGTCGGCCGCGTACACCTCATGATCCACCTCCACGATCTCGCCACGGGCGAGCTGCGGATGGTCGGGGGAGAGGAGAGCGCGGATCTCTACCGCCACGAGGGGCTTGACGAAGGCAACATCGATCTCGCGGGACTGCGGCTCTAGTCCGGCGATGCGGTACATCTCGTCCGACCATTCGATCCGGCCGCTGTCCACATCCACCTCGAGGCTGCCGATGTGTGCGAGCTCCTGTGCGTTCGCGAGCTGGACCTGGCGGCGCTCCAGCTCGCGCTCGGCGCCGCTGCGGTGCAAGGCCTCGGCGAGCACGTTCGCCGTCGCCTGCAGGAACGCCGTTTCGCGCGCGGTGAACATCCGCGGCTCGTGTGTATGCGCGTGCAGCACGCCGTACCGGCGCTCCCGTCCCGAGATCGGGACGCACATCCCCGCCCGCGTGTTGAGCCGCACCAGGTCGGCCGTATCGAAGCGCCGCTCCTCGGACACGTTGTCGTACGTGATCGGCTCGTCGCCCGCGAAGGTCTGCGCGGCGAGGCGGTCCGGGAGGTTCGGCACGCGAAAGCCGGGCGAGATCTCCACGCCGCACGTTGCGGCTACGAAGAAGGCGTTTTCCGCCCCCTCGTACAGCAGCACGCTGGTCATCGGCACTTCGAGGACCGTGGCGACCGTGCGGCAGGCGTCGTCCATTAGGGCCTGGGCCTCGGTCTGCCCGAGCGCGCGCCGGCCCAGCTCCGCCAGCGCGAGCTGCTGCAACTCGCCGCGCTTGCGCTCGGTGATGTCCTGCGTGACGCCGTCGGCCAGCCGCTGCCCATCCCTGTCGTAGGTGCGTCCGGACTGGTCGAGGAACCAGGCCCACCGGCCGTCCTTGCGCAGGAAGCGGTACTCCACCTCGAATGGCACGTTCGACTCGAACAGCGCGTTGTACGCGGTGACCAGGCGCTCGTGGTCAGCCGGATCGATGCGCGACAGCCAGAGAGTCCTGTTTACCTCTTCGAACGCGAAACCGGTGACCCGTTCCACGCCTCCCGAAAGAAACCGCGCCGAACCGGAGAGGTCCGTGGTCCAGAGGATGACCGGCACGTTCTCGACGATGGTGCGGTACTTCTCTTCGCTGGCCTGCAGTGCGCGCCGCGCTTCGACCTGTTCCGTGATGTCGGACGAGATTCCTGCAACGACGGTCCGTCCCTCGCGGACGATCGGCCGCGCGTGTACGTCGAGGTGAATCTCGCCGCCGTCCGCCCGGATATGGGTCGTCTCGAAATGGACGAAACCGGAGCTGATGATCCTGGCGCTCATCCCCGGCTTATGGTTCTTCGAAAGCTGGAACATCGACAGCCCGACGATGTCGCGTCCATAGACCCGCTCCGCGGCCGGGTTCGTCTCGAGCACGACCTCGGTGTCAGGGTCGATGATGAGGATGGTGTCGTGTGTCCGTTCGAAGATGGCGCGATGCGCCTCTTCGATGTGCCGCACCTCGGTCACGTTGTCGAAAGAGACCGCCAGGCGGTTCGACGGCAGCGCGAAAACGCTCGCGTCGAAGATCGTCCCTTTGTCATCGCGCAACCCTCGCAGCCGGCGCGTCTCGCCCGTGCGTGCGACGTCGAGGTACAGCTCATTGAGCGCTTCGATGCCCGGCTGCATCTCGCGCCGCGCACGCCCGATCCACTCGCGCATCGGCCACCGCGGCCCGATGGTCTCGGCGGCGCGGTTCGCCGCCACGAGACGCAAGTCGTCCGGCGAGGCGAGCGGTGGGTCGTACTCCCACACCAGGATTGCCGATGGAAGAGCGTCGAATGTGAGGATACGGGGATCGTTGGCCACGGAAATAGCCAGAATTGCCGAACTGAGCGAGCAATTCCTCCTTACGGATGTCCAGACACGCGCAGCGCACTCCAAACTCTTCGTAATATGTGAGCCATGAGCAAACCGCACGACGCAATCCTCTGGCGACGGCTCGATCGTGCCGGACACGAAGCGGCGCGGGTGACGAGCGCGGATGGCCTCTGGCACATCAGCGGCTGTGCTGTCTTCGTTGAAGGCGAACTGCCTGTGCGCCTCGATTACAACGTTTCGTGCGACGCGTCATGGACCACGCGCTCGGCGTCCGTCGCCGGATGGATCGGAGCGCGCACCATTGATGTACAGATCGAGGTCAACGACGAGCGCCAGTGGCTCATGAACGGCGACCCGCAAGCGGCGGTCAGTGGCTGTGTCGACGTGGACCTCAACTTCAGCCCCTCGACGAATTTATTGCCGGTGCGGCGCCTGAATCTCTCCATCGGCGAGGAAGCAGTCGTACGCGCGGCATGGCTGCGTTTCCCGAGCTTTCAGCTGGAGGTGCTCGAGCAGGTGTACCGCCGCACGGCTGTCGACCTGTACGAATACGAGAGTGCCGGCGGCAGTTTCAAGGCGCAGCTCCGCGTCAACCAGTTCGGCTTTCCGGTCGAATACGCGGGAGTGTGGCAGGTCGAAGCGTCAGCGTGACGCGGCCAGACCGGCAAGCGGCCGGCGTTTGCTATCATCAATGAGCCATGTCGCCGCGGAAGATTCGTGTGTTTGTGGATACGAACGTCCTCCTCGAATACATTCGAGGCAAGGCCGAGCTTCAGCCGCTGTTCTCCGCAGCGGTGCGGGAGCGTGCCGCATTCGCCATCAACGCGATCGTATTGCAGGAGTTACTGCTTGCCCGCGACAAGGCGGAAGGTGGACTCGACCTGACGCGGGTGGTGCCCTACCTCGAAGTTGTCGGCGCGGGCGTTGATCTCTATTCGCCCGACGTAGTCGCTGAGCTCCAGCAGCTTCGCAACCGGGTGGTGCACGCCAACGACGTGCTCATCCTCGCTGGTGCACGTTCGTGCGACGTGTTGCTCACGTACGATCGAGATCTTCTCGATGCGGGTCCATCTGCGGACGTGCGCTCGGAAACGCCTGAAGAGTTTCTCGACGAGCTCGGCACTGCTGCGTGAAGGTGTACCTCGACTCAGGCGTCTTCATCGACTACCTCATCGGGCGAGGGCATACCAGCTCTTTTCTTCGTGCGACGGAACGCCGCGGCCGGCCGCCGGAGCGTCTGCTCACGGACGCGGAGGCGTGTTTCTCGGCAATCGTTCAGAGGCATGCGGGGCTGACGTCCAGCCTGACCTGCTACGAAGTCGAAGAAGCTATGTATCGTGAACTGCGGCGGTCTACCACTCAGGCGGCGAGCGTAGACCGGTACATCATCCCAGCGGCGCGAGCGGTCATCATGCAGACTCTCGTGACGATCGAGCTGTTCAAGATCGCCCTGCTCGACCTTACATCGGCGGTAGTGATCGCCCAGTGCGACAACGTCGAGTTACAGCGGCGCGGCGTGCGCGCGGCGGACGCTCTGCACGTCACGACGGCACTTGCACACGGCGCGCAGGTCTTCGTTACGACAGATGGCAACCTGCTCGCTCTCGACAACACTTTCGTCAACGAGGATGGTGTTCGCGTCAGGTGTGTCGACACAGACGATGCTCTGACGCTTCTGGCGTGATCGCGAGAGAGCGGCGATAGCCGAGATGGCCACCGCCGCTCCACAGGTCGCGTCAGTACGCGTGCTCGAAGCTCAGATACAAAAACACTCCTCGTTCTCCTGCGGACGGCCCGACGCCGATCGGCACGGCGATGCCGGGGACGATCTGCAGGCCGGAGTCGAGGTTGTGCGCCCAGCGGATGCCGGGGCTGACGAGGAGGTTTTCGTCGTCGTCCCAGACCGCTTCGACGAGGACGTTCATGCGCGGGGTGGCGAGCCAGACGAGGCTCTGACCGAGCGTGATCGTCCGGTCGGAGCCGGCGAAGGCGGCGCCCGCGTTGGAATGGGTCACGAAGCGGTCGCTCAGCTCGATGCTGAGCGGAAGCTTGAGCTCCCAGGACGTCTCGCTGTCGTCGCCTGTCGGCAGGAGCAGCGAGACATTGGGCGCGAACGCGATCCGGCCGCCTTCCACACCGAGCATCTGGTAGCGGTAGGTCAGGGCGACGTCGCCCAGTTCGGAGCTGTCGAACGGCACCGTGTAACTGAGCTGGTGCTGTTGCGAGAACAGCGGCCACTCCTGCGTGAACGCCGCTCCCCAGTCCCCGCCGCGAATCCGTTCGAACGTGCCGATGTGCTGCACGACGTCCGGCTCCTGGTTGTACGCCTCCTCGATGAAGAAACTGTTGTCGCTGATCGGCTCCTGCGCGAACAGCGGCGCCGCCGCCAGGATCGCCGCGGCGATCCACTTACGCATGTGCATGCTGCTGTGCCTCCGGAAGCGCCTCGAGGGAAATCGCGGTGAGGAGCTCGTTGGCGGCCAGCACGCGGTCGATGTCCAACAGCAGGGCGAACTGCTTGCCGGTGGTGATCAGCCCGAGGAGATAGTCGATGCGCACGGACATCCCGAAGGTCGGCGGCGGCTGGATGTCGCCGGCGGTCAGCTCCAGCACTTGGCTGACGCCATCCGCCACGACACCCATCGTTACCGCGCCGTCCGCGAACTGCACGTCCACGATTACGACGCACGTGCGCCGGGTGACGTCATTCTCCGGACGGCCGAACTTCACCGCGAGATCGACGACCGGCACGACCAGGCCGCGCAGGTTGATCACTCCGCGGATCCAGGGCGGCGCGCCGGGAACTTTCGTCGGGACGTCGTACCCGATGATCTCCTTCACGTGTCCGACGCCGACGGCGTACTGCTCGCCGGCAATCGTGAAGGTGAGGTATTGCGAGATTGCATTCGCGCTCATGAGAGTCCTCAGAACGACACGAAGTCGTGATCGTGGCCGTTGCCGGTGCGCGCGGCCGGCTTCTTCGAGGCGCGAGCCGCCGGAATGGCGACACGGTCGTTGAAGCGCGGCGAAAGCATCGGCGCAGTGGCGGGACGGGCGGCCGGCATGTGCGCCGTCCGTCCGAACTTGAAGAACGAAATCAGCTGCTGGAGCGCCTCGGCCTGCGCCGCGACTTCTTCCGCCGTGGACGCGAGCTCCTCCGCCGCGGCGGCCGCGCGCTGCGTCACCTGATCGACGCTCGCCAGCGCCTTGTTGATCTGCGTCACGCCGGAGGCCTGCTCGTTCGAGGCTGCGGAGACTTCCTGCACCAGGTCCGCGGTCTTGCGGATCGAGGGCACGAGGTCCGTGAGCAACTGGCCGGAGCGCTCGGCGATGCGGACGCTCGACGACGCGCGCTCGCTGATCTCCCTCGACGCTTCCTGGCTCCGTTCGGCGAGCTTCCGCACCTCGGTGGCCACGACCGCGAAGCCCTTGCCGTGGTCGCCGGCACGCGCCGCTTCGATCGCGGCGTTCAGCGCCAGGAGGTTGGTCTGGTAGGCGATCTCCTCGATGATCGAGATCTTGCCGGCGATCGCCTTCATCGCCTCGACGGTGTCGGTGACGGCCTGGCCGCTCTCACCGGCATCGCGTGCGCCCTTCACGGCCATCTTCTCCATCGTGCTGCTGTTGTCCGCGTTCTGGGTGATGGAGGCGCTCATCTCTTCGAGGCTGGAGGTCGTCTCTTCGACCGCCGCCGCCTGTTCGCTCGTGCCCTGCGACAGCGTCTGCGAAGCGCCCGACACCTGCGTCGACGCGGCGGTCAGCGCATCGGCCGCGGAGCGGACTTCGCTGATGACCTGGGCGAGCTTCGCGACCATCATTTCCAGCGCGTTGCCGAGAGCGTCTTTCTCCGAGCGGGGCGTGACCTTCACGGAAAGGTCGCCGTCCGCGATGACGCGCGCGGTATCGACCATGTCGCGGAGCGCGACCACCATCCGCTGCATCGATTCGAGCAGCTTCCCGGTCTCGTCGGTGGAATCGGCCACGACGTGCACGTCGAGGTCACCCTCGGCCAGCCGGTCGGCGATCACCACCGCGGCATTCAGCCGGCGCGTGATCCCGCGCGTGATGAGGAAGGCGAACGTCACCATCAGCACGAAGGCGACCCAGGAGATCACCTGGATGACGCGCTTCGACTGCACGGCCGCTTCGTCTCCGGCGCGCTGTGACTCCGCCGTGTGCTTTTCCACGACGTCGCTGAGGTTCGCCATCTGCGTCTCGAGCTGCGAAAACGCGGTGAGGAATCCCGGCATCTTCGCGTGCGCCGCCGCGGCGTCGCGGCCGGAGGTGGCCACGATGTCCTCGGCCAGTGCGATGTAGCGCGCCAGCGGATCCTCGACCTGCCGCAGCGCCGACTGCACGTCGCGCGTCAGCGCGGCCTCTTTGACGCCGATGATGCTCTGGCGGAACAGGGCCGTGTGCTCGCCGAGGTCCTTCTGCGCCGCGGCCTGGGCCATGACGTCGCTGCGCTGTGCCGCCAGGAGCGCCGCCAGCACGTCGGCGCGCAGCGCGTCGTGCATCATGTCGGCCTCGAGGTGGCTTCGCAGTGCATGCGAGTTCACCACGATCTCGTCCATCGCGCGATCGATCGTGGTCAGGCCCCAGTAGCCGCCGTAGCCGACCGTGGCTACCAGGATTGCGCCGAGGAGGCCCAGTGCGGCCAGTTTCTTTCCTACCGTAAGGTTCAGTCTCATCCGTGACTCCAGAACTCAGTTTTTTTGATCAATCTCGAGTGGAGATTCGTGTGGAAACGCGATTGGGGGTATTCGAACGGCTTGCAGCCGCGCGTGTCAGCGCCAGCGCGGCGTCGCCGAGCCGGTGGAGCGGAAGGACGCTTTCCGCGCCGCCGCGGGCGATCGCTTCCTTCGGCATGCCGAAGACGGCGCAGGTGGCTTCGTCCTGCGCGAGGGTGGATGCGCCGCTCTGACGCAGCTCGAGCAGTCCGCTCGCGCCGTCGTCGCCCATGCCGGTCATGATCACGCCGACTGCCTTCGCTCCCGCCGCCTGCGCGACGGAGCGGAAGAGCACATCCACGCTCGGCTTGTGGCGGGAAACGAGCGGGCCGTCCGACAGCTCGATGACGTACTCCGCGCCGCGGCGGCGCACGAGCATGTGCCGATTCCCCGGAGCGATGAACGCACGGCCGGAGACGACGCGGTCGCCCTCCTCGGCCTCTTTGACTTCGACCCCCACGAGCTGATCGATGCGGCGCGCGAATGCGGCGGTGAAGACCTCCGGCATGTGCTGCACGATGACGATGCCGGGGGCGTCTGCAGGCATCCGCTGCAGGAACTCGCGGATGGCTTCAGGTCCGCCGGTGGAGGCGCCGACAGCGATGATCCGCTCGGAGTGCCCGGCAGTGGTAGCTGGCCGGACGCGCGGCGGAAGCACGGCATCGGCGGTGTTCTTCGGTGCGATCGCGACCTGGCGCGCCGGGCGCATGCGCACCTTCGACGCGCCGCGCAGCGTGTCGACGAGGATCATCGCCGACTCGGCGATGAAATCGCGGACGCCGAGCTGCGGCTTGGTCACGAGATCGACCGCACCTTCTTCCAGGGCGCGGATGGCCGTGGCCGTCCCTCGCTCCGCGAGCGCGGAACAGATCACGACCGGGATCGGATCGCGCGACATGATCCGCCGCAGGAAGGTCAGGCCGTCCATGTGCGGCATGGCCAGGTCGAGCAGGATTACGTCCGGACGCTTGTCCTGCATCCTGCGGATCGCGAGCAGCGGATCGGCGGCGGTGGCAACCGTCACGTCAGCGTGGCATTTCAGGATCTCGGTGACCGCCATGCGCACCACGGCGGAGTCGTCGACGACGAGTACGTGCATCGTCAGAACCCTCCCTGGAGCGGTGCGTAGATCGTGGGACCGACGCTGCGCACGCGGTCGGTCCAGCGGCTCAGGCTCTCGGCGTGACCGAGAAAGATGAAGCCGGACGGCGCGAGGTGCGCGAGCAGGCGATCGAGGACGCGCGCCTTGGAGGCGTCGTCGAAGTAGATCAGGACGTTCCGGCAGAAGATCAGGTCGAAGCGGCCGGTGACGGCAGGGGAGGGGTCGTTCAGGTTGACCCGCGCGAAATCGATCAGCGACCGGAGCCCCGGCTTCGCCTTCATCAATCCTTCCTGCGTCCGGCGGCCGCGCATCATGTACGCCTTCAGCAGGTGCTCCGGGATGTGCTTCGCGCGCTGGATCGGCCACACGCCTTCGCGCGCCTGCTGCAGCACCCGGGTCGACAGGTCGCTGGCCAGGATCTCGATGCGCCACTGCGGATCGTCCGCGAAGCAGTGCGCGAGCAGCATGGCGATCGAGTACGGTTCTTCTCCGGTCGAGCAGGCCGCGCTCCAGACGCGGATGCTCTTCGCGCGGCGCCCCGCCTCGGCGTCGGCGCGCCATGCGGGGACGATCGTGCTCTCGATGTGCGCGAACTGGCGCGGCTCGCGGAAGAAGTGCGTCTCGTTGGTGCAGATCGCGTCGAGCATCCGCACCAGCTCACCGCCGCGATCCTCACGGACAATGCGGTGGTAGGCGGCGAACGAGCGCAGGCCGAGCTCGCGCAGGCGTTTTCCCAGCCTGCTGACGAGCAGCGCTTTCTTCATCGGCGAGAGGTGAATGCCCGCCTCGCGATAGATCAGCGTCTGGAACAGCGCGAACTCCTCGTCCGTCAATACGGGCGTCAGGACAGGCGTGACCGGCGCCGCGATGTCGCTCATGAGCGCGCTCACGCCACCACCGCCGCGGAAGCCGCACTCTCGACTGCGCGGAGCAGCGTGGCCACGTCGAGGATCAACGCAACGCGGCCGGTGCCGGTGAGGGCCGACGCGGAGATCCCTGCTCCGCGATCGAAGATGCGCGAGAGCGGTTTCACGACGATCTGCTGATTGCCGAGCAGCTCGTCCACCAGCAGGCCCGCCTGCGCGGAGCCGTGGCGGACGATGAGCAGGTTCTCGCGGGCAGCCGCGCGTCCGCCGAGGTCGAACCACGTGCGAAGGCGGACGAACGGGAGACGCTCGCCGCGCAACATCGTCACCCCGGTCAGCGCATGTTCATCGTCCGCGGTGCCGCGCTCGAACGCGAGGCATTCCAGCACCGACTCCAGCGGGACGATGTACGTCTCGCCGCTCGCCGAGACCGCGAACCCGTCGATGATCGCAAGCGTGAGCGGGAGATGGATGGTGATGGTCGTTCCGAGGCCGCGCTCGCTGGCGATCTCCACCCGTCCGTGCACGGTCTCGACGTTGCGGCGGACCACGTCCATGCCCATGCCGCGTCCCGAGCTGGCCGTGACGGCACTGGCGGTGGAGAATCCCGGCTCGAACAGCAGCGCGTCGATCTGAGCCTCGGAAAGGCGGGTCTCCGGTGCGACGAGACCGAGTGCGGTCGCGCGCTCCAGCACCGCGGTGCGATCGATGCCGGCGCCGTCGTCGATGACGTCGATCCTGACGCTGCCCTGGTCGTGCGAGGCACGCACCCGGATCGTGCCGCTCGCTTCCTTGCCGCGGCGCACCCGTTCCTCGGGCAGCTCGACGCCGTGGTCGACCGCGTTGCGGATCATGTGTGTCAGCGGGCCGCGCAGATGCTCGACCATGCTCGTGTCGATCTCCACGTCCTCTCCTTCGAGGACGAGGCGTGCTTCCTTCCCGGTCGACGCGGCGATATCCCGGACCGTCCGCGCGTGCTGGCGCAGCGTGGGACCGAGCGGCACCATCCGCGACTGCATCACCACTTCCTGGAGGTCGATGTACAGGCGGTCCGATTCGCGGAACGACTCCAGCAGCTCTGCTCGTGTCGCGCCGGTCTCGACGAGCTGGCGCATCCGCCCGCGGGCGATGGCGATCTCGCCGGTGAGATCCACCAGCCGGTCGAGCCTGCGGACGTCGACGCGCAGGCTGCGCGTGCCTGACGCCGCTCCCGCTTCCAGCGACGATTCCTCCCCCACGCACGCCACGGCAGGGGAGACGTTCGCCCTCGCCTGCAGCTTGGCGAGCTCGCGCATCACCTCCAGCGCTCCGTGAGACAGCGAGGCGTCGCCTTCGGTCTCGGAGCGGACGGCGAGCTTCAGCGCGTCGACCGCCGACAGGAGCGTCGAGGCGGCGCTGCTGTCGAACGCCAGCGCGCGGGAGCGGACGAGGTCGAGAACGTCCTCGACGCGGTGTGCGAGCTCCACCACCGCCTCGAAGCCGACGCATGCCGCGCTTCCTTTCAGAGTGTGGGCGGCGCGAAACACCTCATTCAGGAGGTCGTCGGACGCGGGGTGCTTCTCCAGCGTCACGAGCGACTCTTCCATGAGCGCGAGCATCTCGCGAGCCTCATCGAGGAACGTCGCGATCAACGCTTCGCGATCGAATTCGAGGTTCATGTCAGACATAGCGGATCAGGGCCGTCCCGTCGGCGGTGTGGAAGCGCAGCTTCCGTCCGCGGTTTCCGCCGACGTCGTTCGAAACGAGGGAGATCCCGCGGTCGCGCAGGAACTCCATCGCGGTGCGCGCGTTCCGGTCGGCGAAGTCGGATCCCTTGCGGAACGCGACCAGGACGCACGCGCCGCCGAAGATCTTCGCTTTCAGCCGCGAGACACGCGCGCCGAGGTCCAGCACCTGCCGCAGCAGGTGCTCGTTGGCGTAGTCGCCGTACCGCTCCTGCTGGCTTTCGGCGCCTACGCCGACCGGCAGGAGGTAGTGATTGATCCCCCCCACGCCCGCCGACGCATCCCACAGGCAGAGCGAGACACACGAGCCGAGGATGGTCGTGACCACGAGAGGCTCGGCCGAGGCGATCAGCTGTCCCGGCGGCAGGTAGCGCGTCGGCAGGACCGGAGCGTCCGCCGGTGCCGTGACCTCGCTCCTCGGCGGAGCCATGAGCGCCGGTTCGAGCACGTTCACGCGAGCGTCTCGCAACCCGTGTGCGACGTCGTATGGAGCGCCATGGCCGCATGCGTTCCGAGCAGCTCGAACAGCTCCCGGTCCACCGCCTCGATGCTGCGCTTCTGTGGCAGGAGGCGGAAGAGCGCAATGGCGCCCGTCACCCGTCCCGAGAGAGTCAGCGGGATGCACGCGGTCAGTTCCTGCTCGCCGATGGCCAGCGCGGCGTCCGGACCTTCGCCCCGCACCCACATCTCGCCGGAACGGACCGACTGCCCGATGCGGCCTCGCTCCACCGGCCACGAGCCGTAGCTGCTCGCGTCGATGCCGAACGACGCGGAGAGCGTCAGCGACCTGGCTCCGGGCTGCAGCTCGAAGATCGCCAGCTCTTCACAGCCGACCAGGTTGATGATGATCTCCTGCATGGTCTCCAGCACTTCCTCCCGCTCCAGCGTGGAGTGCAGGCGATAGCTGGCCACGTAGAGATTGGTGAGGTTGGCGTGTTGCTGCTCGACCTCCATCGCCTCCCGCTCGCGCCGGCGGCTCTCCGCCTCGATCTCGGCGAGGCGCTGCTGCAGGGCCAGCCGTTCGGCGTCATAGGCGGCGCGCTGCTCCTCGGCCGTGCGCTCCAGGCGCCGCACTTCGAACTCGAAGTTCGCGGCGAGGATGCGCAGCTGCTCGTTCTCGCGCAGCAGCTCCTGCGAATGACGCGCGACGTCGTGCTGCACGCGCTGGATGTAGAGGCTCTTTTCGTCGTTGAGAGACACGTGTACTCCTATTCGCCGAGGTAGCAGCGGACCTTGGTCATCAGCTCGATGTTGTTCACCGGTTTCGTGATGTAGTCGGTGCAGCCGAGCTCGTACCCGGACTCGATGTTGTGCTCTTCGCCGCGGGTCGTGACCATGATGATCGGCGTGTCGCGCGTCGCTTCCTGCTGGCGCAGCTTCGCCACCGCCTCGAAGCCGTTCACGCGCGGCATGATCACGTCCATCAGGATCAGGTCCGGCTTCTCGGCGAGAGCCTTCTCCACCCCTTCCTGGCCGTCGCGCGCGGTGACCACCTGCCACCACTTGCTGAGAATCATCTTGTGCATCAACAGCACGGTCTGCGAGTCGTCCACGAGCAGAATCTTCTTGGTCGTCATCTATGCCTCCTCACTCGGCGCTTCCGGACGCGCGTCGGCGCCGGTCATCCATGTACCGGCCGCCAGCTCCGCTGCAGGCTTCGGGCGGCCGAAAAAAAATCCCTGGAACAGCGGGATGCCGGCGGAGCGCAGCGCGGCTACGTCTTCCTCCGACTCCACTCCCTCGGCCACCACCGTGGCGCCGACCGCTCCGGCCAGCGACCCGAGCGAGCGGATGATCGCCAAGCGGTACGAATCGGCCGCGACGCCGTCGACCAGGAACCGGTCGACCTTGTAGTAGTCGGGCCGCGAGTCGAGGATCATCCGGTAGTTCGAGTTGCCGAGCCCCACGTCGTCGAGCGCGATGGCGCACCCGCGCCGCCGGAGCTTCTCCAGCGCCGCCGCGAAGGCCGGACCGGTGCTGCCGGGCGCGTACTCGACGATCTCGAACACCAGCCGCTCCGCGGCGATCCCCGCGTCGGCGGCATGACCGCAGACGTAATCAGGAAACGCGGGATCGCGGGTCAGCGTCGACGCGTGCACGTTCAGGTTGAGCCGCACGTGCGGGTCGAGCACCGTCGCCGCGTCGAGCGCCCCGGCCACACACAGCCGGTCCACGCGCACCTCTTCCTGCTTGCGGCGCACGTACTCGAAGAGCACATCCGCGGCGTGCACGTTGGTGCCCGCCGGGCCGCGCGTCAGCGCTTCGTACGAGTACACCTCGTAATGCGAGCCGGCGGCGCGAACGATCGGTTGAAAGAGAAAGGAAAGACTGCCGGGGGCCACGATCGTGTCGATGAGCGAAAACTCCATCAGCGCGCTACCCCGAGCAACTGGTCCACGACGCTGGCCATGTGCTGCAGCGGCACAGGCTTCTTCAGGAACGCGTCGACGCCGAGGTGGCGCGCCGTCGCTTCCGTGGCATCGGTGGGGTAGGCGGTCATGAGCACGACGCGCGCGTCGAGACACCGCTCGCGGACGAACCGGAGGATGTCCAGCCCTTCACGGCCGTCCATCCCTTCGAGGCGGACGTCGGCGATCACGACGTCGTAGCGGCGCGTCGCCAGCAGCGCCTCCGCCTCCTCACGCTCGGCCGCCGTATCGACGGAGCTCCCGAGCCGCGTGAAGTAGTTCTTGATGGCGAGAGTGATGACGCGTTCGTCATCGATGACGAGCATTTGACGCATGTTTCTCCGTGCTGCTGACCGTTTGGACTGGCCGCCTCAATCGCAAGCGCGGTGCCACGGAGATGCAGGGGTAAGTCGTTGAAAACACAGACGACCGATCGCGCGGATTTCAAGAACTGAAAATGAAATTTTCAAACCTTGGACAGAGGAAGGGCGAGCTCCCCTTCCTGTCATCCTGAGCGAGGTGGCGGGGCGGGCGTGAAGCGAAGGACCCCCTGCCGACAGCGCGAGTCTCGTGCACCGCAGGGGGTCCTTCGCTCCCACCCACCCACCACCCGCGCTCCGGATGACAGGAAGGGCTACCCCAGCGCGATGCCCAGCTTCTTCAGCTTGTAATACAGCGTGTTCCGCGGCACGCCGAGCTTCTTTGCCGCGCGCTCGACGGAGCCCTGTTCGAGCAGCAGCACGCGGCGGATGTAGCGCGCCTCCGCCTCCACCAGCGAGACGATCTCGTCGCTCGCCGGCGCGTCTTCGCGGCTGCTGAACTGAAGGGCGAGGTCTTCGCGGCGGATGGTCTCGCTGCCGGCGAAGAAGACCGCCCGCTCCAGGACGTTGCGCAGCTCGCGCAGGTTGCCCGGCCACGCGTACGACATCAGTGCCGCCATCGCGTCATCCGACAGCCGCGGCACGTGGCCGCTCTTCGGCGCGAGTGCTTCGAGCATCCGCTGCGACAACAAGGGGAGGTCTTCCTTCCGCTCGCGCAGCGGCGGCAGGCGGAGCACGATCGTGCTGATGCGGAAGAAGAGATCGAGCCGGAACTTCTTCTCGTCCACGAGCTGCCGCAGGTCGTGATGCGTGGCCGCGAGCAGCCGCACGTTCACCTGCCGGTCCCGCACTTCGCCCAGCCTGCGGAAGCGCTGCTCTTCCAGCACCTTCAGCAGCTTCGGCTGGACCTGCAGGTCGACGTCGCCGATCTCGTCGAGAAAGAGCGTGCCGTGGTCCGCCACTTCCAGCAGCCCCTGCTTCGCCTCCACCGCTCCGGTGAACGCGCCCCGCTCGTGCCCGAACAGTTCCGTCTCCAGGAACTCGCGCGACAGTCCGGCGCAGTTGAGGTCGAGGAACGGCTCGTCCGCGCGCGGGCCGTTCAGGTGCAGCCACCGCGCGAGCACGCCCTTGCCCGAACCGGTCTCCCCCTGCAGCAGCACCGGATGCTCTCCGCGCGTCACACGCTCGGCCTCCGCGGCCAGGCGCCGGATCACCTCACTGGTGCCGGTGAAGGGATCGGGGAGCCGCGACGAGGTCTGCGCCTTTACCGCTTTCGTATTGCGCCGGTTGCGCTGGTTCTCGATCTCGCGCTCGAGGATCACCAGCAGCGCCGGCAGCTCGATCGGCTTGGTGAGGAAGTGGTCCGCGCCTTCGCGCACCGCGGCGACCGCGATGTCGATCGAACCGTGCGCGGTCAACACCAGCGTGGCCGCCGTCGATCCGGCTTCGCGCAACTGCGGCAGGACGTCCAGCGCCGTTCCGTCCGGGAGGGAGTAGTCGAGGATGATCGCGTCGGGATTGAGCGTCCGCGCGCGTTCGAGCGCCCCCTGGCAGCTCATCGCCTCGCTCACCTCGAATCCGTGCGACGAAAGGAACTTCCGCACCGCGGTGCGGATCGCCGCCTCGTCATCCACCACCAGTACCGTTCGTTTTCCCACGCTGCCTCACTCCACCGCTGCAGATTCCGCGTTGAGGGAAAAGGTTACGACGCCTCCACCACCCTCGCCGTTCGCTGCATCGAGCCGCCCGCCGTGCGCCTCGATGATCTTGTGCGCGATCGCCAGCCCGAGCCCGGTCCCGCCGCGCCGCTTGGTGAAGAACGGATGGAAGAGCCGCGGGATGTCGGCCGGATCGAACCCGCTGCCGGAATCGCGCACGCTGCACGTCACCGCGGATGAGCCGTTGTCGCGGACCGCGTTGACCTCGACCTGGATCATCCCGCCGGGGGGCGTGTGGTTGATGGCGTTCTCGAGGAGGTTTTCGAGCACCTGCAGGATGCGTCCCTTGTCGAGCATCACCTCGGGGACGCCGGCCGCGAACGACGTGTCGATGCTCACCTTCCGTTCCGCGGCATGCAGCGAGACGCCGCGGATGGCCTGCGGCACGATGTTCCGCAAGTCGGTCCGGGAGAAGATGAACCGCGGCGGCTTGCCGTATTCGAGCAGGTCGGTCATGAGTTGCGTGAGACGGTCCACCTGCTCCCTGAGCGCCGCGACGAATTCGTCCAGCCCTTTTTCGCCGAGCTCCGGCTCGAATGCATCGACGGTGGCCGAGATGCCGAAGAGCGGATTGCGGACCTCGTGCGCCACGCCGGCGACCAGCGATCCCATGGCCGCGAGCGTCTCGCTGCGCCGCAGCGACTGTTGCAATGCGAGGAGCTGCGTGATCTCCCACGCCACCACGATCGCGGCCACCCGATCGGTCGCCCCATGCTCGCGGCGCGTGACGCGCACCGACCAGATGCGTCCCTCGGGGTCGGTGATCTCGCGCGTCACCGCCGGAGCCGCCGACTCCTGCAGCGCGCGCACTGCTTCGCTCAACCGTCCGCCGCCGAATTCCTCTACAGGAGCCTCGAACGCCTGCCGGAAGTCCTCGCCGACCCATTCCGCCGCGGTGCGGTTCAGGCGGACCACCCGGCCGTCGGTGTCGAGCAGCAGAATGGGCGTGCCGACGGAATCGAACGTGGCCCGCCATTCCTCGGCGGAACGGCTGATCAGGTCCGCGATCTCGGACCGTTGCTGTTCCGCGACCTGCTCGGCCGACACGTCGGCCATCGCGCCGAGGACCCGGATCGGCTTGCCCTCCGCATCGCGGACGACATAGCAGCGCTCCCTGACGGACGCGTAAGTTCCGTCGGCGCGGATGAACCGGTACTGCACCTCCCACGAGGAATGATCCGACTGCAGGACCGCGAAGATGCTGGCCACGATGCGTTCGAGATCCTCGGCGTGCACGCGATGCTGCCATCCCTCGTACGTGTCATCGTCGAACTCCGTCTTTCCGAACAGCGCGTGAAACATCGGGCTGCGCCAGACGCGGTTCGTGGCAATGTCCCAGTCCCACACCGCGTCATTGGTGGCGCGCGTCACGAGGCGAAACCGCTCTTCGCTGAGCGCGAGCTCGCGGATCGCTTCGCGCTTGGCCGTCAGGTCCCGCACGAACACGACCACCTCGTCGTCATCGATGGCCACGATCCGCGCCTCGTGGTCGCGGAGCTCGTCGAACACGGGGAGGCGATACTCGAGCACCTGCACCTGCCGCGTCGTGAACGCCTTCTCGACGAGCTCCGTGGCCTCGGCCACCACGGCCGCCGGCAGCGCCTCCGCCGCGTGCCTGCCGATCAGCCCCTCGCGCGAATACCGCGGATCGCTGCCACGGCTCTGGATGACTTCCCGGTAGACCATGTCGCGCCCGATGATCAGCAGGGAATCGGGGGACGCCTCGAACAGCGCCCGCCGCTGCGCCTCGCTGCGCCGGAGCTTCTGTTCCGCGGCGTCGGGCTTCGTCACCTGCCGGAAGAGCTTCCACTGCAGCAGCAATGCGCCGCCGGCGAGGGCGAGCGCGACCAGGGCGATCGCCGTGGAGACCGCACCCGGAAGCTCGAATCCGATGAGCGCCACGACCAGTGCGACTACGATCGCCGCGGCGATGCTGCCGATGGTGATGGTTTGGGTGAAACGGTAGGAACGGTCCGGGGACATGAAGAAAGGAGCGCCATTGAAACGCGCCGCCGCCGCGGATGCAAGCGGCAACATGCGCGCAACCTAGCGCTTCGAGTTTCAGAAGTACGAACGGACGCCGAGATTCTTCATCTGGCGAATGAGCTTCTGTAGAAGCTATCGAGAACGTAAGCGATCTCGAAAAGGACGAATTGAGGGATGACGGCAAGCATCTCCCCCTCTTCGGCGCTGAGCAGCAGCGCCTTTCCAGCCGCGCGTTGTTTCTCGTTCCTCTCGACAAAGAAGGAAACGAGGACGTTGGCGTCTACGACCACATAGCGCAAGTCAGACTCGTCCCCGGCGTTTGCGGGCTTCGGCGATCTCGCCCACGACGTCGCCGGAACTGTTCTTGATGAAGCCCTCGAACTCGAGCAACGAAGGGCGTCCGGTCGTGACGGCCACTCTTCCTCCGCGGATTTCCCACGAGAGTTTGTCCCCGGGCTCCAACGCCAGCGCGTCGCGCACTTCTTTCGGAACCGTGGTCTGGCCTTCGGTGGTGAGCGTTGAGTGAGGCATCTTGAGCGTCCTTGCCTAAGTTTACCTCCAGGTGGACGCCATTTCCCGATCTGTCTCCGATCCGACACGCGGAGGAACCACCAGCCGGAAACATTGACGGAAGGGTGGCCGTACAATCGGGCTCGGAGGCTGAGATGGTCATGAATTCGTGGATGAGACGCTTGTCGTTCATTGCGCTGACGGCGATGATCGCGGGGCCGCTGGTGGCAGCGAAGAAAGCGCCCACAGCGCCTGGTACGTACAAGGCCTGGGGTCCGGACATCGACGAGCTCGAGATCGTCAAGGCCTTCGACGCCTCCGACTATTCGAACGTGGTCGTGCAGCCGCTCGATGTATCGGCAACGCCGAAACCCGAGGACGCCGACATGGTGAACAAGGTGTCGAACGTGCTCTCGATGGCGGCCGAACCGTTCGCCGAGGGGATCGCGAAGAACGCTTCGTCGCTCCAGGTGAGTACCGAAGAGGGAAAAGCCGCGGCGCGCGGAACGCTCATCGTCCGCGGCCGGGTCACCCTCATGGATCCGGGCTCCCGCAGCAAGCGGCTGTTCATCGGCTACGGTGCGGGCGCGGCCCGCACCGCGATCACCGGTGAGATCGTCGATGCCGCGACAGGCGAGGTCCTGCTCCGGTTCACGCAGGAGCGGCTCTCCGGGATGGAGCGCTTCGGACGCGGAAGCAGCTACGAAGAGATCATGAAGCGCAACCTCCACGCGATCGGCAAGGACGTCGCGAACATCCTGAAAGCGTTCTGACGGGCGCTTCAGCGGCCGAGTGATTCCGGGGCTCGCACGCGCCCCGCGACGCCGCAGAGGATGAGCAGCGTCAGCACGTACGGCACCGCGAGCAGCAGGTGATACGACAGGCCGGAGGAAGCCTGGAGCGTGTACTGCGTCACCGCGGCCAGGCCGAAGATGGCCGTGCCGGCCAACGCTCCTTTCACTTTCCAGCGGCCGAAGATCACGATCGAGAGGGCGATGAAGCCTCGGCCGGAGGTCATGTTCTCCGCGAATCCGCTCGAGAGGCCGAGGGAGAGGTAGGCGCCCGCGAGTCCCGCCAGCACGGCTTCGATGAGAAGCGCGAGCGCGCGATGGGAGCGCACCGACGAGGCGATCGCATCGGGGTTCTCGCCGGCCGCGCGGAGGCGGAGCCCGAACGAGGTGTTCCAGAGCAGCAGCGCGAGCGCGACCGGGAAGACGATCCAGGCCAGCGGCACGATCGGATCGAACGCCAGGCGCGGGAGCGCGGACGTCAGGTGCAGCTCGCGGTAGATGAACGCGGTGGCTCCGGCGGCGAGCAGGTTGATCGCGGTGCCGGTCACGATCTGGTCCGCCTTCAGCACGATCACGAAAAGGCCGAAGAGCAGCGCGACCAGTGCCGCTCCGGCGATGCCGCCGAGGAAACCGGCCGCTACGCTCGCCGTCGCGTGGGCGGTGAACGCCGCGGCGAGGGCGGCGGCGAGCATCATCCCTTCGATGCCGAGATTGATGATGCCGCTGCGCTGGACGGCGAGCTCTCCCTGCACCGCCAGCAACAGCGGCGTCGACGCGACGATCGCGAGCGGGATCGCGTCAGCGATTGCTTTGACGGTTCCGTCGAACATGTTCGAATCCGATCAGCGTGAGGATGACGAGCGCCTGGCCGAGCGTGGCCACGGCGGCGGAGATGTTCGCGGTGCGTTGCAGCTCGCCCGCGCCGGTGACGAGGGCGCCGAAGAAGAGCGCCGACAGGACCGTGGCCAGCGGGTGCAGCTGTGCGAGCAGCGCCACGGCGATGCCGGAGTAGCCGTAGCCGGAAGCGAACCGCTCGAAGAGACGGTGCGTGACGCCGAGCAGCTCGATCCCGCCCGCCAGGCCGGCCACCGCGCCGGAGATGGCCATGGCCCGGGCAAGCTGCGCGCGCACGTTGATGCCGGCCCACTCGGCCGCGTTGGGACTGAAGCCGGTGGCGCGGAGGCGCAGGCCTTCTCTCGTGCGATGGATGAGGACCCACAGCGCGATGGCGGCCAGGACGGCGATCGGCAACCCGGCGTGCACCTGGCCCGCGAGCACCGGCAGGGCCACTCCGGCGGGATCGCTCTGCGGGTACTGGGCGATGCTCTCGCGCAGCGGGCCATTCACGCTCCAGCCGAGGAGATGGATGGCCGTGAAGTTGAGCAGGATCGTGGTCAGCACTTCCGGCGCGTTGCGCAGCAGACGCATGGCCGTGGCCAGCGAGGCCCACGCGGCGCCCGCCAGCATCGAGGCGATCAGCGCCGCCGCCACCCCCCAGCGCGATGCGAGCAGTCCCGCGAGCGCGCCGACGATGAACTGCCCCTCGGCGCCGATGTTCCAGACGCCCGCGCGGAAGGCCACCGCCACGCTGAGGCCTGTCAGCAGCAGCGGGACCGATTTCAGGAGCGTCCCTTCCAGCGCGAAGCGCGATCCGACCGAGCCGCTGACCAGGATGCCGAGGAGCTCGGCGGGGGAGTGTCCGAACGCGGCGCCGGAGAGCGCGAGCAGCAGCACCGCAACCGCGGCCGCTGCGAACGCCCTTCCGAGCGTGACGGCGAGGCGTCTCACGCCACGCCTGCCATCAGGTTGGCCACGCGGCCCGCTGCTTCGTCGCGCGTCATGCGCGCGCTGAGTTGGCCGCGATAGATCACCTGGATCGCATCGGCGAGCGAGAACGCCTCGTCGAGATCGGACGTAATGAGCAGCACCGCCGCGCCGTTGCCCGCGGCGTCGCGCAGTTGCTCGTGCACGAAGCGCGCGGCCTCGATGTCCAGCCCACGGGTCGGCTCGGCGGCGACGATCACGTGCGGCCGGCGGTCGAGCTCCCGCGCCAGGATCACCTTCTGCTGATTGCCGCCGGAGAGGTCGCCCGCTTTCTGCTGCTCGTCCTGCGCGCGGATGGAGTAGCGGGTGATGATCTCGCGCGCGTTTCGGACGCCGCGCAATGCGAGGTTCTCCGCGATGCTCATCTCCGCGATGATCCCGTCGCGTGTGCGGTCCTCGGGGATGTGCCCCGCGGACGGGAGCCGCGCGCGCAACCGCGCGGCGAGCTGCGACTGGCCGTTCCCCGCCACGCCGACGATGGCCAGGATCTGGCCGCCTTCGAAGGTCACGCCCTCGATCGTGGTCCCGCCTCCTGCTTCGTGGCCGTGGCCGATCCGAGAGGCCGGGCGAGGCGCCCGCCGCTCCACCATGACGTCCGCCAACGCGCTTGCCGTCGTTTCGGAGGCGCGCGTTTCCGCGACGATCTTTCCCGCGCGCATCACCACGATGCGGTCGGCGACGGCGAGCACCTCCGGGAGCTTGTGGCTGATGAACACGACCGCCGTCCCGGCCGCAGCGACGCGGCGCATGACCGCGAACAGCTCGTCTGCCTCGCGCGGCGTGAGCACCGAGGTCGGCTCATCGAGGATGAGCGTCGCGGGCTGCCTGCCGATCGCCTTGATCAGCTCCAGCTTCGACTTCTCGCCGACCGAGAGGTCGCCCACGCGCCGGGAGACGTCGCCCAGCTCGATCCCGGCGGCTGCGACCGTCGCCAGCGCCTCGCGCTCGAGAGCGCGTCGCGTCGCGAAGCGAAAGCGGCGGGTGAGGGCGAGGTTCTCGGCGATCGTGAATTCGTTCACCAGCATGAAGTGCTGATGCACGAGCTCCACACGCCCCTCCGCGCGGACCTCCCCGGAGTCGCGTGCAAGCTCGCCCGCGGCGATGCGCATCAGCGTCGTCTTCCCCGCGCCGTTCTCGCCGACCAACGCGAGGATTTCTCCGCCACGGACGTCGAGCGTCACGTCATCGACGGCCCGGTTGGTGCCGAAGGATCTGGAGATATGCGCGAACGCGACGGTCATCGTGGAGAGGATATTGGATTGAGGATTGAGGATTGAGAATTGAGGATTGTTCCTCGTCATCCCCAATCCTCAATCCTTCATCCTCAATCCCTAGAACCCCGCTGGAGGTTTCACCGTCCCGTCCTTGATGGCCTTCGTCACGCGCTCCACCTCGGCGATGGTCTCCGGAGAGATGGTCGACTTCAGCTTCTCGTTCCATGCTACGCCGACGGTGCCCTGATCCATGCCGAAGTGCTGGATCTGCGGTTTGAAGCGCCCTTCCTTGACGATCTTCGCCATCTGCACGTAAGCGCCCGCGACGTCGACCACGGCCGAGGCGACCACCACGTCGGGGGCGAGTGAGCTCTGGTCGGCGTTGGCGCCGAAGCAGCGGATCTTGCGCTCGCTGCAGGCCTGGAAGACGCCGGCAGCGGATTCATTGGCCTGGTGGAAGAGGAAGTCGCAGCCGGCGTTGACCAGCGACAGGGCGGCGATCTTGGCCGCGCCGAGGTCGTCGAACTTGCCGATGTAGATCTCGCGCACCTCGAACTTCGGGTTCACCGACTCCGCGCCCGCCTTGAACGCGCGGAACGACGAGGCGATGGACGGCACGTTGATCCCGCCGACTAGGCCGGCCTTGCCGGTCTTCGACTCCCGGGCGGCGATGATGCCGAGGAGATAGGTCGCTTCCTCGATCTGGAAGCGCATCGGGGAGACGTTCTGGGTGACGGTGTTTCCGGAGGTGGTGATGAAGATGGTCTGCGGATACTCCGCGCCCGCCTGTCTGGCCGGGTCCTGGTACTCGAAGCCGTGGCCGAAGGCGACGTCGAAGCCTTTCGCGCCGAACGCGCGGAAGCCCTCGATCATCTCCGGCGGGGTCCTGGTCTCCTGATGCGAGATCTCCGCACCGAGCTCGCTCTTGACGCGCTGCGCTCCTTCCCAGGCCAGCGCGTTCCAGCCGCCGTCGTTGATCGAGCCGGGGGTGAGCAGGCCGACCCGGAACGGTTGCGGGGCCGTATCCGTCGAAGGTCTGGAAGCGGCGGTCTCGCTCTTGTTACAGGCGAGAGTCGTGGCGAGAATGAGGAGAAGCACAGCTCGTTTCATGTGCGCCGGATTTTACGGGTGGACAGTTGACGGTTGCCAGTGGTACACCGGAGAAGTTGTGAAGGAGGGAACAAACATGGACGACACGGATCGCAGCAATGGCGCCGACGCCGAGTACGAGGATGACGACGAACAGATCGAGCAGATGATCATCGAGAACGGCATCCTGCTGCACAGTCTCGCGACGCTCCTGGTTCGCAAGGGCATCCTCAAGCAGGACGAGATCGACGCCGAGATGGACCGCCTCTACGACGAGATGGAGAATTTCGAGCAGCAGTAACTGTTTGCCACGGGAAACCCTCGGGGAGACCAATGACACCGAAAACCTTGCTGACAGTCACCGTGATGACGTTCGTCGTGAGCGGTTCCGCGTTCTCGCAAGCGCCCAGCACCACGGCTCCCCAGACGCCGCCCGTCGAGACGCTGCCCGCGACGACCCCTCTCCCCGAGACGCCCCCCGCCACGCCGCCTCCGCCGATGCACGCCATCCAGACCGAGTTGACCACGCCTGCACTGCAGACGGCGGTCGACGAGTTCAAGAGGGTCGGTGCCAGCCCGAAGCAGACGTTCGTGACGTGGGGTGAGTACGTCACGGCCACCGGCCACTACTTCGTACCGGTGATGCTGTACATCCCCAAGGCGAGCGGCATCACGGCCTCGCCGAACCTCACGTTCTTCGGCGTGGTGCAGGACGCGAGCGGGAAGAACCTCAACGCGTTCGAGGTGCCGGCGAAGCTCAACGCCACCCGTGATGACTTCTTCGTCGACGCCACGCTCCTCGGCCTGCCGGCCGGGAAGCACCGCGGCTACTTCGGGCTGGCCGAGGACGGGAAGATCGTCACCATCTCCACCACCGAGATGAAGCTCGCCGGAGCGCTCGACAAGGACGCGCCGGGAGTCTCCCGCCTCATCATCTCCAATCATCTGTATCCGCTCGAAGCGGCGCAGGGGCCCGTCGACCCGTTCACGTTCGGCGGGCTGAAGGTCGTACCGAAGGCGGACCGTGCGTTCCGCTCGACCGACGAGCTCTGGTACTTCGTCGAGCTGCGCAACCCCGGCGTCGTCGACCCGCCGGCGGACGTCGTCCCGGTCACCGGCGCGCCGGTCGCCGGGCCGAAGCTGCAGTTGCGCGTCGACGTCGAAGGGACGGACGCGAACGGCAAGGCCAAGAAGCTTTCGGCGCCGCTGCGCGAGGTGGAAGCGGTCGAGGTGAAAGGCGTTCCGGGCCACTACGGCGTCGGCAGCGGCATTCCTCTCGCCTCGTTCCAGCCGGGGGAGTACACGCTCACCGTGAAGGTGATCGATACCGTCCGCAAGATGTCGTACACCTTCTACGAGAAGTTCCGGGTGGCCGGATAGAAACGCGGTCTGATATGCCCTTTGCCACGATCCAGGAAGCAGCAGAGCTGTATCGCCGCGGCGAGTTCGTCATCATCGTCGATGACGAGGACCGCGAAAACGAAGGCGACCTCTGCATGGCCGCGGAGCGGGTCACGCCGGAGTCGATCAACTTCATGGCCCGCTTCGGCCGCGGCCTGATCTGCCTCGCGCTGACCGAAGAGCGCTGCAACGAGCTCGAGCTGCCGCTGATGGTCGAGAACAACACGACCAACTTCGGCACGGCCTTCACCGTCTCGATCGAGGCGCGGGGCCGCGTCACCACCGGCATCTCGGCGCGCGACCGCGCGGAGACGGTCCGCGTGGCCATCGACCCGAGAACCAGGCCGGCCGACCTGGCACGTCCCGGTCACGTCTTTCCGCTGCGGGCGAAAAAAGGCGGCGTGCTCAAGCGCGCCGGGCAGACCGAGGCTTCGGTGGATCTCGCGACCATCGCGGGGTGCTCGCCGGCGGCCGTGATCTGCGAAATCATGAACGAAGACGGCACGATGGCGCGCCTCCCGGACCTCAAGGAGTTCGCCATCCAGCACGGCCTCAGGATCATCTCGGTCGCCGACATCATCAAGTACCGGATGAACAACGAGAAGCACGTGCACTGCCTGGCCTCTCCCAAGATGCCGACGGACTACGGCGAGTTCCGGGTGTACGCCTACAAGAGCGACATCACGGGCGAGGAGCACGTGGCGCTGGTGAAGGGGGAGATCAGCGAAGAGGACGAGGTGCTGGTGCGCGTCCACTCGTCGTGCCTGACCGGCGACGTCTTCGGGTCGAGCCGCTGCGACTGCGGCGACCAGCTCGAGCGAGCGTTCGAGATGATCGAGACCGAGGGGAAAGGCGTCATCCTCTATCTACTGCAGGAAGGACGCGGCATCGGCCTGATCAACAAGCTGCGCGCCTACGAGCTGCAGGACCAGGGTGCGGACACCATTGAAGCAAACGCAAAGCTCGGCTTCGCCCCCGACATCCGCAACTACGGGACCGGCTCCCAGATCCTCCGCGACCTCGGCGTCCGCAAGATCCGCCTGCTGACCAACAACCCAGCCAAGTACGTCGCCATCGAAGGCTTCGGCCTCAAGATCGTCGAGCGCGTCCCCCTCGAAATCGCCCCCTCGCTGACGACCAAGAAGTATCTCGAGACGAAGAAGAAGAAGCTGGGACACATCCTCGAATTGGTTTAGCGCCCTCGCGCTGTTGTCGGGTGTCAGGTGTCTGGGGTGCGTCGGCTGACGGCGCGCCACAGGCGAAACACCCCAGATACCTGACACCTGACACCCGCGGCGAAGCCGCCCGCGTGTATGATCCGCCGCCATGCCGCACACAGGCCCAATCCTCGAAGGGAAAGGCTCGTCCGATTACGAACGGTACGTACGCGTTCCCGAACTGCTCGAGCTGCAGAAACCGGTCGACAAGCTGTCGAATCCGGAAGAGCGGCTCTTTCAGGTCACCCATCAGACCGCCGAGCTCTGGCTGCATCACATCGACTACGAGGTCGACCGCCTGGTCGTACACCTCGAAAAAGACGAAGTGCTGCTCGCGGCGGACCTCCTCCATCGCTCCCGGCTCATCCTCGACCTGCTTCGCGAGCAGATCGTCCTGCTCGAGACCATGGCGCCGGTCGACTATCACGCCTTCCGCGTGGTGTCGCTGGGGCGGGGGAGCGGGCAGGAGTCGCCCGGATTCCACCTGCTCCTCGAAGTGGCGAAGAAGATCTGGCCGCGCTTCCAGGAGCTGCTCGCGCGGCGCGGCGTGACGATCATCGAGATCGAGCGTACCCCGCGGCAGCACGACGACCTCTTCCGCCTCGTGCAGGCCCTGCTCGACTACGACGAGGCATTCCTCAAATGGCGCTTCGTCCACATGCGGCTGGCATTCCGGATCATCGGTGACAGGGTTATGTCACTGAAAGGGGTCCCGGCGGCCCAGCTGGAAGCAGGGACCCGGGAGCCGATGTTTCCAGAACTTTGGGCGGCGATCAGCGCGCTCACCGCAGAATATAAGCCGACGTACTGATACCGACTACGCAGTTAGCTGAGAGGGAGAGCCTCAAAGATGAAGATCGTCCGTCTTTCCGCAGTAGCCCTGTTCCTCACCGTGGCCCTGAACGGGTCCGCGGCCCTGTCCAAGACCTACGCCGACTGGGCCAAGGGGCCGTTCCAGCACCTCATGACCATCGACGAGACCAAGCAGTGGTCGTCCATCAAGACCGACGAGCAGGCCAAGCAGTTCATCGACCTGTTCTGGGCGCGCCGCGATCCGTCGCCGGGCACCGCGGTCAACGAGTACAAGAACGCGATGGAAGAGCGCGCCAGGGTGGCCGACACCCGCTTCGGCACTGCCAAGGTGAAGGGCTCGGCGACCGACCGCGGCAAAGTGTTCATCGCCCTCGGGTCGCCGTCCAAGATCCGCAAGACGGGCAGCGAGCCGCAGAACACCATCCAGACGCCGGGTGGTACGGGCGGTACGAGCGCTCCTGTCGATCCGATGTCGGGTGCCGCTGGGGATCCGCCGAGCGGCGGCCTCCAGAGCTACAGCCCGAAAGAGCTCTGGGAGTACACGGCCGGTGAAGTGAAGATCGACATCGGCCAGCCGATCGCCGAAGTCGCCTTCATCGACCAGTACGCCTCGAACGACTTCAAGATGGAGCGCGTCCCGCGCACCGACTACCGGACGCTGTTCGACCGCGTCGCCAAAGCGAACATCACCCAGCCGAACCTGACCGAAGTGCCGGTCTACACCGCGGCCGAGACCGCCGCGGCGGCCGCACCGGCCGCGACGCCTGCCAGCGCGACGGTCGCCGCCACCCCCACGCTCACCAGCGAGGCGCTGGTCGCCGCCGTCACCGCCGCGCGCGCCGCGAAAGCGGCGGACACGCTCTACATGACCACCGGTGAGTTCGTCACCCCGGAAGGGAAGAATTTCGTCCCGGTGCAGCTCTGGGCGCCGAAAACGTCCGGTCTCGCCGCGGGGAGCGACGTCACGTTCTTCGGCGCGGTCGAGAACGAGGATGGCACGCAGCGGATCGTCTCGTACGAGGAGCCGGTGAAGCTGGTGGCCTCGAATGACGACGTCTTCTACGCCCGCTCGCTCGAGCTCCCGCCGGGCAGCTATCGCGCGACGTTCGGTCTCGCGAAGGACGGCAAGCCGATCTCGGTCGTCTCCAAGCCGCTGGTGGTGAAAGGCCTGGAAGCGGGGCAGCCGGGCGTCTCGCAGCTCATGCTGTCGTCCCACATCTACCCGCTCACCGAGGCGCAGCTGGCAACCGATCCGTACGCGTTCGGCGGCCTGAAGGTCGTCCCGCGCGGCAACGCCACGTTCCGCCCGGCGGACGAGCTCTGGTACTTCATGGAGATGCGCAACCCAGGCAAGGACGCGACCGGCCAGCCCAAGGTGACCATGGCGGTCACGATCGCCGGCACCAAGGCCGACGGGAAGAAGACCAAGATGATCGGTCCGTCGTCGGAAGTCCCGGCCCAGGAGTTGAAAGGTGTCCCGGGACACTACGGCATCGGACAGGCCATGCCGCTCGCAACCTTCAAACCTGGAACCTACACGATGACGGTCAAGCTGACCGACACCGTGCTCGGCAAGACGTACGAGTTGTCGGAGCCGTTCACGATCGTTGAATAGGGTGGTTTCCTTTCACCGCACCGCGGTGTCTAACCATCATCGAGAGAGTGGTTCTGGAACGGCCCGGAGCGGCCGTTCCAGACTTGTATTTTTGTGTGAAGTTTTTCCGCTAAACATTTCGGTTTCAGGGATTACCAATGTTGTTGACGGTGAATAGGGTGATCTGTATATTCGCGCCACATTGCCTGACGCGGGCCGGGACGGTAAGCAGCCTGACAGCGCCCCCTGTAGTTCTGCGATCACTCAGCAGGGAGTTCGGAATCACATGAAAAAGAAGTTGTGCCTTCTTGCGGCACTTTCTCTTTCCCTTTTGTCCCTCGTCAGCTGCACGAAAGTGCAGGCTCGCATGGAGATTCGCGACGCGAATGATGCATACGCACGCGAAGAGTACGAAGTTGCACTTCGTCACTACCAGAAGGCACGAGAGATCGACGGGAAGAGCTTTCCGGATCTGGATCGAATGGTCGGCTATTCGCTGATCGGTCTTTACGTACCCGAGGACAAGTCGCCGGCGAACGAGAAGAACGCCGATGCCGCCGTCCGCGAGCTGCGTCGATACCTCAGCAAGCGTCCCGACGATCGGATCGCCCGCGAAGCTCTCATCAACCTCTACCTCAACGCCGACCGGACCACCGAGGCGATCAACTACTTCCGCGAGTGGCTCCAGACGCACCCGAACGATCTCGAAGCCATCCGTTCGGTCGCCACGCTCTACTCGAAGCAGGGCAACTTCGAGGAATCGCTGAACTGGTACGAGAAGATCACCCTCGTCGACGCCCGCAATCCCGAAGCGCACTACACCTACGGCGTGGTCTGCTACGAGAAGGTGGCCAAGAACCCGCCGGCCGAGATTCCCGCGCGTCTCGCCATCATCGAGCGCGGCAAGCGCGCGCTCGAGAAAGCCATCGGCCTGAAGAAAGACTACTTCGAGGCCATGGTCTACCTCAGCCTGCTCTACCGCCAGCAGGCGCCGCTCGAAACCGATCCGGTGAAGCAGCAGCAGCTCGTCGCGCAGGCCGACAAGATCCGCAATGATGCGATCGCGATCGTCCGTGCGCAGAAGGCGAAAGCCGCCGCGGCGGCCGCCGGCACGAAGAGCTAGGACAACCAGCCATGTTCGAAACTACAGTCGTCGAATCGAAGAAGCAGAAAGCCGGGATCCAGAAGTACATGACGCTGCCGGTCTCTCTCGGCCTGCACGTCGTGGTGATCGTCGGCCTGATTTTCGGTGCGGTCTGGAACGTCGAGTTCCCTCAGAACTCGCCCGCCCAGGTGGCGCAGTACTCCGTCGCCGCCGCTCCCCCTCCTCCGCCTCCGCCGCCGCCCCCGCCCCCGAAGGCCGCGTCGGTCCGTCCCACCGAAGTCCGTCCCGTCGAGATCCCGAGAGACCTTCAGGACCTCGCGCCAACCCAGGTGCCTGACCAGGTCAAGCCGGTCGAGGCAGCTTCCTCGCCGGACGCCGGCGTCGAAGGGGGCGTCGAGGGTGGTGTGGAAGGCGGCGTGGTCGGTGGTGTGGTCGGCGGTGTGATGGGCGGCATCGTGACCGACACTCAGCCTCCTCCGCCGAAGGAGCAGGCTCCGCTTCGCGTCGGCGGCGACGTCAAGGCGCCCACCATCATCAGCCGTGTCGATCCGTTCTACCCGGAAGTGGCCCGCAAGGCGCGCATCTCCGGCATCGTCATCGTCGAGTGCATCATCGACAAGAACGGGACCGTCCGTGACGTCAAGGTTCTCAAGCCGCTGCCGTTCGGCCTCGACCAGGCTGCCTCGGACGCGGTGCGCAAGTGGCGCTTCAAACCCGGCACGCTCAACGGCCAGCCGGTCGACGTCATCTTCAATCTCACCGTCAACTTCAAACTGAACTAAAGAAACAGCGTCGCCGCACACGCCGGCGTCGCACGAGGAGGAATTAGTTATGGATCTGGCACACATGTTTCGCGAGATGACGATCGTCGGCTGGTCCGTCATCGTCCTGATGGCTCTGATGTCGATCTACTCACTCTGGGTCATGGTCGAGCGCTACATCGTCTTCTCCAAGGCCAAGAGCCAGTCGCTCAAGCTGCTCGGTGCGCTCTCGAACCTGCTCACCAAGGGTGACTACGCCCAGGCGATCGAGGTCACCAAGAAGTACAAGCAGAGCCACCTGGCGAAAGTCATCGCCGCGGGTCTGCTCGAGTTCGAGGCTTCCCGCCGCGACCGCCGCATCACCGATCCGGAGCTGGCCGTCGAAGCCGCGCGCCAGGGCATGGACCGCACCGCGATGATCACCGTCGCGGAGCTGAAAGAGAACCTCGGCGTTCTCGCCACCATCGGCGCCACCGCGCCGTTCGTCGGTCTCTTCGGCACGGTCGTCGGCATCATCAACGCCTTCACCGGCATGGCCAAGGGCGGCGGCGGTATTGCGTCCGTCTCGGCCGGTATCGCCGAAGCACTCTTCACCACGGCCGGCGGTCTCCTCGTGGCAATCCCGGCCGTGTGGGCCTATAACTACTTCCAGAACCGCGTCGACCGCTTCACCGTCGAGATGTCAAACTCGGGTTCGGAGATGGCGATGTACTTCATGAAGGAAGTGGGAATCGGCGATGAGAAAGCTGTCGGGTAGCTCGCTCACAAAAGTCAGCCACGCGGCTCTGACGTCGGATATCAACGTCACTCCGCTGGTCGACGTTTGCCTGGTTCTGCTGATCATCTTCATGGTCGTCACACCCATGCTGCAGAAAGGTGTGCCGGTGAACCTGCCGGTCACCGAGGATCCCGAGAAGACGCCGGACACGGAGAAGCAGCTCCAGATCTCCGTCCGGGCCGATGGTTCCATCTATCTCGGACCGAACGTCATCCGGGCGGACCAGCTGGAGTCTCAGCTGAAAGAGATTTTCGAGCGGACGCCCGACCGTGAGATCGCGGTCAAAGGGGATCGTCAAGTGAAGTACGGCCCTGTCCTCGACGTCCTGAAGGCCTGCCGCGAGGTCGGCTTCAACGACGTCGGCCTGATCTCTCAGCCGAAGAAGTCCGCCGCCGGGGGGGAGGCATAAGTCCATGCAAGTCGGTGGCAGCGGTACCGTAAAGTCCGAGATCAACGTCACGCCGCTCGTCGACGTCGTGCTCGTGCTCCTCATCATCTTCATGGTCGTGACGCCGCTCCTCGAGAAGGACATCGCCGTCAAGACGCCCTCCACCGAGAAGGTCGAAGTCCAGACCGAGGTCCCTCCCGACCAGATCATCGTCTACATCAACCAGAAGGGCGACTTGCGTCTCAACACCGAGAGCATCGCGCCGGCGCAGCTCATCCCCAAACTGAAGCCGCTGCTCGACGTCAAGAAGACCGAGGACCGCATCGTCTTCGTCGTTGCCGAGGACAAGCTCAACTACGCGAAGTTCATCACGGTGCTCGACGGAACCAAAGAAGCGGGCGCGAAGACACTCGGTTTTGCCACCGACGCGCCCGATCCGGCGATGTTCCAGTAAACATCCAACCGCCAAGAGCGCCAAGTTTTTCTGGGGTATGGACGGCGCTTGATGTCGCTGTAGTCGAGCGACGTCTCTCCCAAACTTCGTGATCCCAAAAATTCTTGGCGCCTTGGCCGTTCACCCTCTCATTTCGACGGCCTTACGCGTTGCGGTAGATGTCGACGAGGAAGAGCAGCGCGGGCCCACCACCGATGTTCACGATGGCGTGTGGGAGATCGGCGCGGTAGCTGACCGAGTCGCCCTTGCCGAGCTCTTCGCCGTCAGCGCCCGATTCGACGCGCACACGCCCCTTCTGCACGGTGAGGAATTCCCTCGTGCCGCGGAAATGCGCCGCGCTGCGTAGCTCCCCTCCTTCGGCGAGCTCGACTTCGTAAAACTCGACGTCTTTCTCCAGATTCAAGGGAGACAACGTTCGAATCGTGCAATCCCGGTCGGACCGGTAGTGGTACGCGCGATCCTGCGCGCGAATGACGGTGATGCTCGTCGTGGTACCGGGCGCCTCGAGCAGTTCGGCGAGGGAAATCCCCAACGCACGCGCAATGCGAAAGGTGACCCCCACGGTGGGATTGGCCTGGCCTCGCTCGATCTGGCTCAGCATCGATCGGCTCACGCCCGATGCTCGGGCCAGCGCGTCCAGCGACCACGCTCGTTCGGCACGCAGTTGCTTGAGA
>DASQJY010000024.1:0-41975 GCA_035630815.1 Thermoanaerobaculia bacterium | reverse complement strand
GTAGCAGTACGAACCGTAATAGCCGTGGAAGAAGCGTCCTTCCTGGCTACCATGGATCTCGTCGTCGGTCGTGTCCAGATCGAGAACGATCCGTTCCGGCGCCTCCTCGTACGACTGCAGAAAGGCGCTGACCAGGAATCGGTCGATCGCTGCTGCGTCGTAAACGATCCGCTTGTACCGGTCCTCTCCGTTGCCCTCCGGCGTCAACTCCAGCCGGTTGAGCGTGCTCTTGCCCGCCAACGTCCGCGTCGGATCAGCCTTCTCCACCAGCGTCGCGATCAACGGATCGTGACGGAGCTGGT
This sequence comes from Thermoanaerobaculia bacterium, assembly GCA_035630815.1. GTDB lineage: Bacteria > Acidobacteriota > Thermoanaerobaculia > Gp7-AA8 > Gp7-AA8 > QHVT01. Next base: position 41,673 of record DASQJY010000024.1, on the reverse strand, counting down.
CATGGTCGTTCAGATCCTCGTAGCCCAGCGCCAGTCCCATCACCCGTTGGCTGATCAGGCTTTTCACGGTGTGCTCGACCAACAACGGGTTCCGATAATCACGAAAACAGGCCGCAAACTTACTCAACAACCCAGTCCGCCGCTCGACCTCTCGCAACAGCAGCCCGCCCCCATCAGAACTGAGCTGCCCTCCGTCGAAACGAGCCACGATCTGCCGCCCTCCCACCCCTTGGAAACTCAGCTCTTCCCCGTTACACTCTGTCTGTCTCACGCCGCCGCCTCCGTCGCCATCAAGTTGTTGCTGACACTCAACTTAATAGCACGGGGCGGCGGCTTTTTTATCCCCTTGGTGAGAAATGCGGGCTAGTGCCGCGTCAAGCTTGTTTCCGTGGGTGATTTGCGAGCGCCGGTGGGCCGGATGCGAGTCGCGGCGACGAGGCGATGCTGGGACATCGTCGAGGAGCGGCGACGAAGCAGACGGTCCGCCGCCGCAAAGCGCCCACGGAAACAAGCTTGACGCGACACGGGTTCTGCTAGAGTGCGCGACCGGAGGAAACATGTCGAAGATCAATGGTGAAAAAGCACGCGCCGCGATCGCGAAGAAGCGCCGCACCGCGCAGCGTGCAAAGGATCGCGCGGCCGTCGCAGCGATCCGCGCCGGCGGGCCGAATACGGCCGCCGCAGCCAAGCCCGCCAAAAAAGAGTCGTAAGCGATGTTCTGTGTGGCCCGCGCAAGGCGCGGGTCACGCCATCAACGCGCCTACGCGTGCCCCCCGCCGTACCGCTTCTCCCCTGCCTCGATGCGCACGTCGAGGCGGTTCTGTTGCGGCGGGAGGGGGCAGGTCGCGTACGGGGTGAACGCGCACGGCGGGTTGTACGCCTTGTTGAAATCGATCACCGTCTTCCCCTCCGGGCCCGGTTTCGCCGCGTAGAGATAGCGTCCGGCCTGGTATGTCTCGTCCTTGCTGGTCAGGTCGCGGAAGATGATGAAGAGCTCGTCCGAGCCTTCTTCCAGGATCGGATCGACGCGGTACTCCTTCCCGTCGAGCGTGAACACGAGGGCGCCCGGCGAGTCCGACTCGGAGCGCATGCCGGTCACGTCGTCGATCGGGATCTTCTTCATCGGGTTGTATGGATCGAGACGCGCTTCGACGCGATACTTCGCGTCCGTCGGAAAGTAGTCGAGACCGGCGAAGTGCGTCCGCGTCGGCGCCTGCGCGTCCTTCACGCGCAATCCGAGGCGGTCGCCCCGCTTGATGACGTTGAAGCGGACGGAGCCCATCTGCACGATGGTCGGACCGTTCGGATCCGTGTCGTTGCGCAGCTCGGCCGGACCGGAGACCACCTTCTGGTCGATGGTCATGGCCGGGTCCGGCTCCAGCGTCACCTTCTCCCCGTTCCGGACCACTTTCAGCGTCTGCCTGGTGGGGATCGTGACCACGTTCTGACCCTCTTCGAGCCAGAAAAGGCCGACCAGCGAGAGCCAGCCATCCTCTCTCTTGAGCCGCTCGGCCCGGTTCGTCTGCCACTGCAGGATTTCCTGGTCGTGCCTCGCGGAGTCGACTGCCGGAGCTTGGGACACCCGCGCCTCCTCTCTGCACGCGGTGACGAGCACGACAGCGGCCAGAACGGCAACGAAGTGTTTCATGCAGCTAGCATACGCGCGGGTGGTTTCCATTTCGCGACCAGCGGTGTCAAACAAGTGTGGCCGAACTCGCACATTTTCCGGCTCGGGAGACGGAGCGTGAAGTGAGCATGCCCGCGGCCTGGGCCGACGAGCGGACGCTGCTCGACGCGATCCGGCGCGGGGATCGGGCGGCGGCCGAGGAACTGGTCGACCGGACTTACGCCGCCCTGTTCGCTTCGGTCTGCCAGCTCTGCGGCGACAGGGACGTCGCCGCCGACCTGACGCAGGAAACATTTCGCAAGGCCTGGGTGGCGTTGCCGAACTTCGACGGGCGTTCGCAACTCTTCACCTGGCTTTACCGTATCGCTTACACGACGTTTCTGAACCAGATCCGGCGTCCGCGGCACCTCGAGTCGCTCGACGATCCGGATGCAGCCGATGTGCAGGATGAACATCCGGGAGCCGATGACGTGCTCGCGGAACAACAGGAGGCGGCGCGCCTCCGCACGGCAGTCATGCAGTTGCCCGAGGACCTGCGCTTCACCGTCACGGCGCACTTCTGGGGCGGATTGCCGATCAAGGAAATCGCCGAGATCGAAAAACTGACCACGGTAGGCATCCGCAAGCGCCTGCACCGCGCGTTTTCGATCCTCGAGGTGTTGTTGCAGGAAGAGGAAGTCACGGAATGAACTCCAAGCGAAGAGCCGAGTTGCAGCGAAGACTGTCGATGGGAGCGGTTCCGCGCCCGCCGGCAGGTCTCGCCGAGCGCATCAAAGCCGATATCCCGAAGTACCTCGACGCCGGTCCGGTGCCGCAGCGTTTCGCGTGGGGAACCACCATGCGCATCGCGGCGACCCTGATCACGCTCGCCACCACCGCACTCGTGACCATGGAATTGCTCCAGACGGACAGGAAAGGCGCGGTCCAGAACAGCGCGTCAAAGTACGAACGCCCCACTCCGGCCGTGCTCCGGTATCGGACGCAGCCGGCAACACAAACCGCGTCGATGCCGCCGGCAGAGACGGAAGTCAGCCTCGACATCGCGCAGGAGCTCCCCGCGCCTGCACCCGTGGCACCGCCGCAGGAAAGGCGTGCCGAAGCAGCGAACGTCTCGAGCGGCTTGATTGCGGCAACCGAAGCAGCGCCGATGCAGGTCGCGGATGCGACGCTCGGCGCGGCTGCACCGGCACCACCGCCTCCCCCGCCCCCGATGGTCGCCGCCCCCGCATCGGCACCGCCACCCGCCCGAGCGGTCGCGGCGGAGAGGGCGTCGTCCGAGCTTCTCGAAGAGCTCCCGATCGGACGGATCGTGACGCAGGCCTACGCAACGGAGCTGGACCTCGAACAGCGCGATGTCTTCGGCATCTCGCTCGATCCGACCGCCTTCCCGACGATCCGTACCGCCATCGAGAGCGGCACCCGTCCCGCTCCCGACAGCGTCGACGTCGAGGCGCTCGTGAACTACTTCGCCGGAGCCCAGTCGTCGCGCCGTGACGTCGGCCTGGAGGTCGAAGTGTCCCCTGCGCCGATTGCCGCCGAGGGAGACGTCGCGCTCCTCCGCTTCACCGTCGACACCGCGAAGCTGGCCGTGCCCGCCCGGGCGTCCGTCCCGCCGGTCGCGCGCGATGCGCATCTGCACATCGACATCGACACGAACGCGGTCGCGAGCTTCCGCCGCATCGGCGACAGCGGCACCGAGGAATCGGAGGAAGCGCTGCTCTACAACACGTCCGTGACCGGGCTCTACGAGCTGAAGCTGAAGCCGAACCTCCGCTCCAGCCAGCGCATCGCCACCGTGCGGCTGCAGTACGTGTCGGTGACGAGCGGCCGCAAGCAGACGCTCACGCGCGTCATTCGCGGGGGCGATCTCGCCGAGACCTGGGACCGCGCCTCCCGTCGCCATCGCCTGGCCGCGCTCGGCGCGGTCTGGAGCGAGACGCTCAGGGGCCCGAAAGGGGGCGTGGAGATCGCGCAGCGGGCCGAGGAGCTCGCGACGCAGAACCCGCAGGACTCGCGTGCACGCGAGCTCGCGGCGGCGGCGACCCTGTCGACCGGGGGAGAGCGTTAGCGGGTGCTACCGCTTCTTCCCGCCGCCGAACTTCCTCACCGAGGCAAAGTGCACGTTGAAGTAGTTCGCGGCGGCGCGGAGCGCGTTTCCCACCAGGCCGGCGTCCTTGGTCGGGATGTTCTCGATGCCGAGGCGCATGTGCGGCGGAAGCTTGCTCCGGCAGCGGCGGCAGAGCGCGTTCCCCACGGTCTTGTCGAGGTCGCAGCGGGGGCATTGCTTCTTCTTAGAAAGATCCTTGACTTGGTCCCTGGTCAGTTGCATTGCGATGCTATTTTGACATAAGCCGGCACACGATAGAATCCGCCGTCATGGGACAGCGCGTTCAATTCCAATCCAACGGTCACACCTGCCAGGGTTACTTCGCCGCTCCGGAGTCGGGCCAGGGTCCGGCCGTCGTCGTCATTCAGGAGTGGTGGGGCCTCGTCGAGCACATCGAAGACCTGGTCAACCGCTTCGCCGCGGCCGGCTTCGTCGCGATCGCGCCCGATCTCTATCACGGTGAAACCACCAAGTCGCCCGACACCGCCACGAAGCTGCTGATGGAGCTCGACGTCGATCGGGCTGTCAAGGAAATCGCCGGCGCCGGCGCGTACCTGCTGCAGCGTCCGGAGTGCTCGTCGACCAAGTACGGCGTGGTCGGGTTCTGCATGGGCGGCGCGCTCGCGCAGTACGCGGCCACCAACGACGCGCAGAACGTCGGCGCGGCGGTCAGCTTCTACGGCGGCTTCAAGAAGGTCACGCCGAAGTGGGAGGACCTGCAGGCGCCCATCCTCCTGATCTACGGCGAGAACGACAAAGACATTACGGAAGGCGGCCGCAAGCTCCACGCGCAGCTGCAGGAGCTGGGGAAAGAGGCGGAGATCGTGGTCTATCCGAACGCGGATCACGCCTTCTTCAACGACGCGCGCCCCGAGGTGTACAACTCCGAGGCGGCGCAGGACGCGTGGAACAGGACGCTCGAGCTCTTCCGGCGCAATCTGTGATTCGTACCGCGACGTTCGTCGCTCTGCTGCTCTTCTGCGTCACGCCGTGGTGCTCGCCGCCGATCGCTCTCGCGCTCGGCCTGGCGTTCGCGTTGACGCTCGGCAGTCCGTTCAAAACATCGAAGGCGACGAAGCTGCTGCTGCAGTGTTCCGTGGTCGGCCTCGGCTTCGGCATGAACCTCGGCAAGGTCGTCGAAGCCGGCCGGACCGGGATCCTCTTCACGATCGCCACGATCGTCGGCACGCTCGCCCTCGGCTACGCCCTCGGCCGCGCCATGCGCATCAGCAGCGGCACCGCGCACCTGATCTCGTCCGGCACGGCCATCTGCGGCGGCAGCGCGATCGCCGCCGTCGGCCCGGTGATCGGCGCCTCCGATGAAGAGATGTCGGTCTCGCTCGGGACGGTCTTCATCCTCAACTCGATCGCCCTCTTCGTCTTCCCGGCGGTCGGCGCGGCGTTGCACCTGACGCAGACGCAGTTCGGCGTCTGGGCGGCCATCGCCATCCACGACACGAGCTCCGTCGTCGGCGCGGCCGCGGCCTTCGGCGCCGAGGCGTTGCAGGTCGCGACCACGGTGAAGCTGACGCGCGCGCTCTGGATCGTGCCGCTGACCCTCGGGACGGCGTACGCCTTCCGCAAGCACGGCGCGAAGCTGACGCTCCCCTGGTTCATCCTCTTCTTCCTGCTCGCCTCCGTGGTCCGGACGTACGTGCCGGCGCCGCAGCTCGCCTGGGACCTGCTGGTGCGCATCGCGCGCATCGGGCTGACCGTGACGCTCTTTCTCATCGGCTCGTCGCTTTCGCGCGAGAGCCTGAAGAAGGTCGGCATCCGGCCACTGATCCTCGGCGTGGTGCTGTGGATCGCGATTTCGGCCGTGGGACTGTGGAGCGTGCGCGTACTCATGTAAGAATCGCAGCCTTCGATGAAGGCCGCGCTCCAGGGAGACGTCTCCACGTTCCGTTTGCCCGAGGTGCTGACGTTTCTCTGCACGTCGCACAAGAGCGGGACGCTCGTCGTCACGAATGGGGGGACCGAGGCCTATCTCTTCTTTCGTGAAGGGGCGCTCGTGTACGCCGGCTCGAACCAGGAGCAGTTCCGGCTCGGCTCGATCCTGTTGCGCAAGAAGAAGATCACCCCGGAGCAGCGCGACCGCATCGACGCGCTCATGCAGCGCGGCGCCGGACGGTTCGGCCAGCTCGCCGTGCAGGACGGCGTCCTGACGGACGCGCAGTTGAAGGACTTCCTCAAGGTGCAGGTCTCGGAGATCGTCTACGACGCGTTCGTCTGGGACGGCGGCACGTTCGAGTTCGCGCAGGAGACGTCGCTCCCGGAGCACGCCGTCACCATCACCGTCGACCTCGCGAACCTGATCATGGAAGGGGCACGGCGGATCGAGGAGCGCGACCAGTGCGCGCGGCTCTTCCCCGACCAGTCGCTCGTGTTCCGCGTCGTGGCCCGGCCGCGGGACGAGAAGATCACGCTGACGGCCGACGAGTGGAAGATCCTCTTCCTGATCAACGGCCAGCGCTCGATCGCCGATCTCTGCAACGACTGCGAGGAAGAGGCGGCGCAGGTGTACCGGCTGCTGTACGGCCTGTACGCGAACAAGCTGATCGAGCCGATCCCACAGGCGAGGCGCGAGCCCGACGACGCCACGGTCCGGCAGAGCTCACCGCGCTTCGGCGCAGAGTCGACGGTCCGCGACCAGGAGTCGGCCGACGACACCAGCCTGCTCGTCTCGTCGCAGGCGCACCTGTCGTACGCGGACGTGGTCCGCCCCATCGTCGCGCAACTGCGCGTCTCGACGGACGACGGCATCGTCCCTCTGACGGAACCGGAGTACCTGATCGGCCGCCATCGCGAGAACACGATCCAGCTCCCCGATCCCGGCGTGTCGGGCTTTCACGCTCGCATCTATCGCGGCCCCGAGGGGTACGTGCTCGAGGACCTGAAAAGCCGCAACGGGACCTGGGTGAACGGCGAGCGCGTGTACCAGTTGACGCTCACCAGCGGCGACCGCGTGCACCTCGGCACGACCGACCTGCTCTACGAGGTATTGCTCTGATGAAGGGATTCGCGCTTTTTCTGCTCGTCGCCGCCGCATGCGCGCTCGTGCTCCTGCCGGCGTATCTCCTCAATCCGTTCGCGCCGGAGACGGAGCGCGGACTGACGGCCGCCTACACCGCCAAGCGCTACGCGCCGATCGTCACGTTGCTCTTCGTGGCCGCCGGTGTCTGGCTGGCCACGAAGCTGTGGAACCGGTGGTGGCGCAAGACGCTGGTCGTCCTCGCCCTGCTCGTGCTCATCGGGACGGTGTGGCTTTCCCGGCAGAACCACTTCGAATGGATGTTCGCGCCGCTGGCGAACAGCGCCTACGCTGCGATGCACGAAGCGAACTTCGTGGAAGCGGACGACATGGTGCTGGCCGTGAAGGTGAATGGCGAGGCGGCGGCCTATCCGGTGCGGCTGCTCGCGTACCACCACATCGTCCACGACGTGGTCGGCGGAGTCCCGATCGTCGTCACCTATTGAACGCTCTGCCACACCGGTCTGGTGTGGAAGGCGACGGTGAACGGAAGACAGCTGCACTTCCGCCTCTCCGGGATCAACAACCAGAACTTCATCATGCGCGACGAGGAAACCGGCAGCTGGTGGCAGCAGGTCAGCGGAGCCGCGATCCGCGGACCGCTCAAAGGGCAGCAGCTCGAACGCGTCTCGCAGGACGAGCTGACGTTCGCGCAATGGAAGCGCGAACAGCCGCGCGGACGCGTACTGCGTCCCGATCCGAGCGTGAAAGAGTACGCGGAGCGCAACTGGGAGTCGGAGATCGCGAAGCTGCCGACGGTGACGCCGCTCATCGACCGGCGTCTCGAGCCGCGAACCGTCGTCATCGGCGTCCACACCGGCGGCAAATCGAAGGCCTATCCGATGGGCGCGCTGCAGAAGCAGAGCCCGATCATCGACACGATCGGCACCACCCCCGTGATCGTGATCCTGGGCCCCGACCGCAAGTCAGTGCGCGCCTTCAACCGCACCGTCGACGGAAAAACGCTGGAGCTCTTCGCAAAACCCGGTACCACGGAGCTGGTCGACACCCAGACCGGCAGCGAATGGGATTTCACCGGCCGCGCCCTCCGCGGCCCGCTCGCCGGGAAGACGCTGCAGAAGATCGAAGTGCTCAGCGACTACTGGTTCGACTGGCGCACCTACAACCCGCAGACCGCGGTGTACACGCTCGGGGAGCGATGACGCAGGAAGCAGGGCCGAGGGCTGAGGGCTGAGGGCCAAAGGGAGTTCTCCCGATGGTTTCTCCCTCGGCCCTCGGCCCTCAGCCCTCTCTGGTAATCCGCTCCATCTTCACGTACTCGCGCAGCGCTTCCGGCACGATCACCGAACCGTCGGGCTGCTGGTAGTTCTCCAGGACCGCGACGAGTGTGCGGCCGAGGGGGAGGCCGGAGCCGTTGAGGGTGTGCACGAAACTGGTCTTCTTCTCGCCGCGGTAGCGGATGTTCGCGCGGCGCGCCTGAAAGTCGGCGAAGTTCGAGCACGAGGAGATCTCGCGGTAGGTCTCCTGCCCCGGCAGCCATACCTCGATGTCGTACGTCTTCGCGGATGAGAAACCCATGTCGCCGGTGGAGAGCGTGATCACGCGGTAGTGGAGCTTCAGCAGTTGCAGGATCTCCTCGGCGTCGGCGACGAGCTTTTCGAGCTCCTCCCACGACTGCTCGGGCGCCGTGAACTTCACGAGCTCCACTTTCTCGAACTGGTGCTGCCGGATCAGGCCGCGCGTGTCCTTACCGTACGACCCCGCTTCGCTGCGGAAGCACGGCGTGTACGCGGTAAAGCGGATGGGCAGGCGAGAGGCGTCGAGGATCTCGTCGCGGTAGAGGTTCGTGACCGGCACTTCCGCGGTGGGGATGAGATAGAGGTCTTTTTCGTGGCAGAGCTTGAAGAGGTCTTCTTCGAACTTCGGCAACTGCCCCGTGCCGCGCAAAGAGTCGGCGTTGACGATGAACGGCGCCAGCACCTCGGTGTACCCCTGCCGGTCGTGTACGTCGAGCATGAAGTTCATCAGCGCCCGGTTCAGCTTCGCCGCCGCTCCGGTCAGAAACGAGAAGCGCGCGCCGGTGACCTTGGCGGCGCGGTCGAAGTCGAGGATGCCGAGCGATTCGCCGAGCTCCCAGTGCGCTTTCGGCGTGAAGTCGAAGGAGGGCTTTTCGCCCCAATGGCGCTCGACGCGATTCGCCGATTCGTCGGCGCCGACAGGCACGGATTCGTGCGGAGCGTTCGGGAAGTAGAGCTCCAGAGACTGCAGTTCGCGCTCGATCTGGGCCAGCCGGTCGTCGAACGTCCTGATCTCGTCGCCGGCCGCTTTCATCGCCTCGATCTGCGACGACGCGTCCTCCTTGTTCTTCTTGAGCGTCGCAATCTCCAGCGACGCGGCGTTCTTCTTCGCCTTCAGCTGCTCGACTTCGGCGATGGTGCGGCGGCGCTCGGCGTCGAGCTCGAGGAAGCGCTCGAGGTCCACATTCGCACCGCGATTGCGCAGCGCTTCCCGGTACTGGTCTGGGTTTTCACGAAGGTATTCACGGGCCAGCATAAGCCGCGAATCATAGACCAGAGAGAACGACGGGAGGCCTCCCGTCGTTTCTCTGTCGGTTAGTGCCGTACGGCGCGCGTACGGCTCGACGCCGTCGTGAAATCGCCGGTCAGCACCAGCGCGTAGCTCTGCTTCGCGCCGAAGGCGATCGTGTGCGCCGCCACCTCGATCGTGTACGTCCCGGCGGCGGGCTCGGCGAGCGCCACCACCTCCACGTTGTTCAGGCGGTCGGGCGTGGCGCCGTTGCCGAAATGAGTGGCGGACGCGCTGCGCACCTGGAGGTCGAGATCGTTCACGAGTTGAGGCGTGGTGTCGCTCACGCCGGCAACATGGCCGGGGGGATCGGTCCAGACCAGGACCGCCTTGAACGGCGTTCCCGCTTTCACGTTCACGCGGATCGACGACTTCAGTCCCGCTCCGAGGCCGCTGGCGAGCGGCACGTCCATGATGCGCAGCTTCGCCTGGTCGCCCGGGAAGAAGAGCGCGTCGTCGAGGACCGGGAAACCCCATCCCTGCTCGTGCGACGGCACCGGCAGCGCCGGGACACGGCCGCCGGTGACGAGGCCGCGATACGGAACCGCGCGGGCGGCGGAGATGAGCGTCGCCTTCAGCAACGCGGCGCTCGGCGTGATGCGGTTCGCGGGCGTGGCCACACCTGTCGGATAGAAACCGTCGGTGTAGTACTGCCGCACGAGCGCGGCCGCACCGGCCACGCTCGGCGAGGCCCACGACGTGCCGTCCTGGCGTGAGTCGTCGCAGGTGTTCGGGTTCTCGTCGAAGTCGCGGCTCCCGGCGATGACGCGCGCGGGGGCCACCAGATCCGGCTTGATACGGCCGTCGCGCGTGGGGCCGAAGAGCGTGAAGATCGCCAGCGAATCGTCGTCGTTCGAACGGGTGCGCGTGCCGCCCACCTGCAGCGTGTTCTTGGCGCTGCCGGGAGCAGAGAGCGAGTGGCGCGGCGTCTGGCCGTTCGTGCCGAGGTTGCCGGTGTTGAAGATCACCAGCGAATCGGGATGCGACCAGACGAAGGCATCGACGTCGCGCGCCGACTGCGGGTAATTCGCGGTGGGCGGCGCGGCGAGCGTCCCTTGGCGATCGCCCCAGGAATTCGAATGGATGCGCGCCCCCTGCTGGTACGCCTGCTCGAAGATCGGCGTCAGTTTCGCGGGGCAGCCGACCCCGGGAAACTGCGTGCAGGCGTCGCCGCCGACATAGCCGCCGTCCTGCACGACGAGTTGCGCGCCGGGAGCGATCGCATCGGCGAAGTCGTGCGCCAGCGGGGTGCCGCGATCGCCCGCGGCAACCGCCGCGCTCTGCGTGCCGTGCCCCTGGTTGTCGAGCGAGCCGGCGGCTCCGGGCTGATCGCAGCCGGGGCGGCCGGGGTACTGGTCGCAGGAGTAGAGGAAGTCGTACGCGATGATCTTGCGCCGCGACGGATCGACGTTGCGCCATTCGAGGCCGCCCTGCGGCGTCCCGGTGTTGAACGGCGGCGGCGTGGCTCCCGGCTCCGCGAAGTAGCAGGAGTAGTAGTCGACGCCGGTATCGAGCACGGCGATGACCTGACCCTGGCCGTAGATGCCGCGATCGTGCAGCGGCGTCGCTCCCGTCGGCGAGCCCGACTGCAGCGAACGGTACGAAACCTCGTTCGCGGAGGCGGTGAGGGTCACCAGGAGGACCGCAAATAATTTGCGCATCGCGCGTCGGAACGGCAGCGGCTGCAACTCAATTCCGGTTAGCATCGGACCCCGTGAAGCGTGCGCTCCTGATCCTGCTGTTCGCGTTGGGCACGGCCGCCCAGCCGCGGCCGGTCAACGACGCGGAGCGTGAGGCGGTCGCGGCGGTGGCGGCGTTTCTCGACGCAGGGCCGAGTGCCCTCCACGCGCGGCTCGCTCCCGACGCGCTGCTGCGCGCACTCCCGGACGCGGACGCGCTGCGCGAGCTCCACGCGCGCATGGGGCCGCGCGCCGGGGCGAAGTGGACGTTGCAGACGGCGCACGGGAGCGCGAACGAGGCTGCGTTCCGGGTGACGTTTCCGAGCGGATACGAGGATGGGCTGCTGTTCCGGATGAAGAACGGCGCGGTGTACGAGGTCCTCACGCTGGCCGAGGTCGCAAACGCGGCGAAGCCACTGCCGCTGGCAGGTCCACCTGCTCGCAGGAGACCGTTGTTGATCGCGGCGATCGCGCTGGCGCTGGTTGCAGCCTTCTTTCGCAAAACGCGCGTGCTCTTCGCACTCCTCGCCGTCGGCGCTCTCGGCGTCGCGCTATATGAGCCCGCGAAAAAGGCGGCCCTGCCGTTCGTCGAGCTGCGCGAGCTGATCCCCTTGCGCGAGGCGCTGGCCCGCGGCGATGAGCCTCCGGCCAATGCCACGCATGAAGTCGCGCAGCTCTGGATCCTGCAAAGCGGCGCGCCCGGCCTGCTGCCGCGAGCCGCTTCGTCGCAACTGGCGGAGCTGGTCCGCGCGCGCATCGCCATCGCCGCCGACAACAAGGAAGAAGCACGCCGGGCGTTCGATCGCGCGCTGGCGATGAAGCCGCAGCGGGACGACCTGGTGCTCGAAGCGGCCGCCTCGCTGGAGGGCTACACGTTCACCGGCTCGCGCGACGCGGCGTTCTACTACGACCGGGCCATGAAGACGGCTGACGCCGAGGAGGCGCAGCGGCAGCTGCGCGTGGCGTGGAAACTGAAGCCGCGCCCGCGTGAGGAGCTCGTCCGCGAGCCGCGCCTCTTCCCGCTCCTGCACGACGTGCGCGCCCTCTCCATGGTCTCGCTCCTGGGCGCACAGGAGCCGTTGCAGCGCCCCGCGGCCCTCGGCACGACGCCGGTGGCCCTGCCGCCCGCCGCCAGGGCTTTCGTCTGCGGCGAGTTCCTTCGCGTCGAGATCGGGAACGCAATTCTCGACGTCCCGGGCGGCGCGCCGCTCGCGCCGACGAGCGCACGCGTCGTCCCCTCGACATACTGGAGCCGGCAGGAAGACGCGGCCGGCCTGCGCGACGCGGAATCGCTCGTCGAGCTCCCCCCCCGCGCCACCACTCCCGCGGCTCGCACACGCATCCTGCGTGCGGCCGATGCCCTCGCGAACCACAACCGCTGGCGCGATCTCCTCACGCTCACGAACGACGTCACGCCCCGCACGGAGACCGTCCCTCCCGAGCTCCTGGTGCTGCGCCTGCGCGCGCTGCTCCGCGCCGGCCGGCCCGACGAAGCGCGAGCGCTGGCGGAAGGGGACGCGGTCAAGGCGCTGATGCAACGAACCACATATCCCGCCACGCTGATCTCCGTGGCCGATGCCATGGCCAACATCGGCCAGCACGAAACCGCGTCGCAGCTGTATCAGGCGGTGAAGTCGCCGGAGCACGAGACCCTGGTCGCCGCGCGCGTCCGGCAGCTCGAACTGCGCCGTGCCCTCTCCACGACCGGCACCACCATCCAGACCGCGCATTTCGACATCCGGCACGCGCAGACGATGAATCCCGCCATCGCGGCCCGGATCGGCGAGCTCCTCGAAGCGGAGCTCGCCCGCCTGCAGCAGAAGCTCCCCGCACCAAAGCCGCGCCGTGTGACGGTGAACGTCCTCTCCTGGGAGGACTTCCGCGGCAACGTGACCGGCAGCGATCACATCCTCGGCCTGTACGACGGCGAGATCCTCTTCCCCTTCGCGGTCGTGCAGCAGTTCAAGCCGGAAGTCGTGGCCATCATCACGCACGAGCTGACGCACGCCCTCGTGGCCCAGGCCACCGGCGACAACGCCCCGCGCTGGTTCCAGGAAGGGCTCGCGCAACGGATGGAGCTCATCCCCCACCAGGAGAACGCCTTCTACGGCCGCGCCCCGGAGCTCGTCCTCCCCGTCCCGCTCCTCGACGCGGTGATGGAGAACGCAATCGACGCCTTCACGATGGAGCACGGCTACACCGTCGCCCAGACCTTCATCCGCTTCCTCGAAGCCCGCTACGGCCAGACCGCGATCGCCACGCTCATCGCCGAATTCGCGAAAGGCCGCAACACCGACGACGCCCTGACCACCCTCACCAGCAAGTCCGCGGACGAGCTCAATCGCGATTTCCGCGCCTGGGGCTTCGCCAACAACGGCAACTTCACGAGCACCGAACCGTGGCCGTATACGAATCTGTACAGCCCGGGAGTGGATCCGCGCATCCGGGAGGGGTTTACGTGGGGGAAACGGGATGGAGGATGAAGGATTGAGGATTGAGGACTCTCAGTGCACGAACTTCCGCCGGTTCCGGATGTAGTCCGCCAGGATGTACTCCCCCAGCCTGTCCGGTGACGAGTAGAACGCGCGTCCGCGGTTGATCTTCGACAGTTGCTCGACGAAGTTCACCAGCATCGGGTCGGTGGCGAGCATGAATGTCGTGATCGGGACGCCCGCGCGGCGGCAGCGGTCCGCCTCTTCGAGGGTGCGGTTCACGATCTTCATGTCCAGCCCGAAGGAGTTCGTGTACAGGCGGCCGTTCTCGTGCAGCGCGGAGGGCTTGCCGTCCGTGATCATGAAGATCTGCTTGTTCGCGTGCTTGTGGCGCCGGAGGATACGCTGCGCGAGCTCCAGCCCCGCCTTGGTGTTCGTGTGATACGGCCCGACCTGCACGTACGGGATCTCGCTGATCGGCACCTCGGTGGCGTCGTCGCCGAACAGCAGCACGTCGATGGCGTCCTTCGGGTACTTCGTCAGGATCAGCTCCGTCAGCGCGAGCGCGACCTTTTTCGCCGGCGTGATGCGATCCTCTCCATAGAGGATCATCGAGTGCGAGATGTCGATCATGACCACCGTCGCGCAACTCGAGTTGTGCTCGGTCTCGAAGACTTCCAGGTCGTCCTCGGTGATCCTGATCGCGTCCGCCGGATCGTTGTGCTTCATCGCGTTCTGCAGCGAGCGGATCGAGTCGATCGACATCGGATCGTCCCCGAAGTGGTACGGCCGCGTCTCCGTCAGGCGCTCCGTCCCCTGCCCCGCATTTGCCACCGAGTGATAGCCGCTCATCGACTTCTGCAGACCGCCGAAGATTTCGTCGAGCGCATCGCGACGGATCTGCCGCTCGCCGCCGGACGACAGCCGCAGGTTTCCCTCGCCATCCTGGCCGATCACGTTCTCCTGCAGGAGCTGCGCGAAGAACGCGTCGAGGTCGACGTTCGGATCGAGGTAGCCGCGGTCCTGCAGCATGCGCATCCAGCGCATCGCCTCTTCCACGTCGCCGCCGCTCTGGAGCAGGAGGTGATTGAAGAGACGGCGCAATCCGAGCTGTTCGAGCAGACGCTGGATGAGCTCCGGATCGAGGTGGGCGTACCGGTGGCGCATGTCAGGCCTCGCCGCGAGGCCGGTTCTTGGTGAGGCGCTCGATCCAGCGCGCGATGGTGGGGTTGTTCGGCAGCTTCTCGCGCGCTTCCTCGGCGGACGCGAGCGCGTCCGCCTCGCGGCCGAGCACCAGCAGGATCTGCACGCGCAGCTCGACGAGCGCCTGGTAGAGCGTGAAATCGGTGATGTCCTGCGCCGCCATGAGCGACAGCGCGCGGCTGACGAACTTCAGCGCAACCTCGGGCTTGGAGTCGTTCAGGGCATCGGCGGCGAAGCGGTGCAGCATCCGCGGGGAATCGCCGAGGAAGGACTTGGCGTCGACGAAGTGCAGAAGCGCCTCGCGGACGATCGTCTCCTGATCGGGAAACCAGCCGTCGCGGATGATGCGATCGATCTGGCGGGAGAGCTCCCCCGGGATCTCTGTGGTGACTTTCGACATGCCGGGGTGATTGTACGACTGTCCGTATCCGGACACTGAAATCGCACGAATGAACAGCGTCCGCGCAAGCCGATTTCGCGAAGCATCGAAGAATCATGAACTTACGACGTTCGCAACCACGGCAGCGGCGTTGCGTTTATGCGAGGCAACATGGACATCACCCGCAGCCCCGAGAAAAACAAAAAGTACCGCCGGTACGCCGGCATCGGCGCGATCGTCCTCGCGCTCATCGTCGCGACGGTCGCCTTCGGGCGGCTCGAGCCGGCCGCGCCGGCCGTCGAGCGCAACACGCTGGTCATCGATGAGGTGAAAAGCGGCCCCTTCACCCGCGCCATCCGCGCCACCGGCACGCTGGTCCCGGAGAACATCCGCTGGATCGCCGCTGCGACCGACGCACGCGTCGAGCGGATCGTCGTGCAGCCCGGCACCGCCGTCACCGCCGACACCGTGATCATCGAGCTGTCCGACCCGCAGCAGCAGCAGAGCGCGAGCGACGCGTCCTGGCAGGTCCGCGCCGCGGAAGGCGCGTACGAAGCGGCGCGCGCGGAACTGCAGAGCGAGCTCCTCGATCGTGAAGCCGCAGCCGCAAGCCTCCGCGCCGAGCACGAACAGGCCCGCCTCCGTGCGAAAGCAGATGCCGATCTCGAGAAGGCCGGCCTGGCTGCCTCGATCACGCGCCAGCTTTCGCAGAGCGCGGCCGACGAGCTCGCGCGCCGCGTGGAGATCGAAGAGCGCCGCGTGAAGACCATCGCCACGTCGCAGCGGGCGCGCCTCGCCACGCTGCAGGCACAGGTCGAACAGGCCCGTGCGATGAACGACCTCCGCCAGCAGCAGACCGCATCGCTGCAGGTGCGCGCCGGCATCGACGGCGTGCTCCAGCAGGTCGGCGTGCAGGCGGGCCAGCGCGTGGCCGCCGGCACCAACCTGGCCCGCGTCGCCGAGCCGTCCCGCCTGAAAGCAGAAGTCCGCGTCGCCGAAGTGCAGGCGAAGGACGTCATCCTCGGGCAGGAAGCAACGATCGACACGCGCAACGGCATCGTGAAAGCGCGCGTCGCGCGCGTCGATCCGGCGGTCAGCAACGGCACGGTCGTGGTCGACCTGACCATCGTCGACCCGCTGCCGCAGGGCGCCCGTCCCGACCTCACGGTCGACGCCACCATCGAGCTCGATCGCGTCCCACGGGCGGTCTTCGTGGCCCGTCCGGTGAGCGTGCAGGAGATGTCGTCCGGCTCGCTGTTCCGGGTCAAGGGCGACAAGGCCGAGCGGGTAAAGGTCGAGTTCGGACGCGCGTCGTCCGAGGCCATCGAGATCCGCCGCGGCCTCCAGCCGGGCGACCAGGTCATCGTTTCAGACACCAGCACCTACGAGCGGTCCGACCGCCTCGAGATCAAGTGAGGAAAACGCAAATGGGCAACGAAGCGCTGATTCACATCCAGGACATGAGCAAAGTCTTCTACACCGACGAGCTCGAGACGCACGCGCTCACGAACGTGCACCTCGAGGTCAGTAAAGGTGAGTACCTCTCGATCGCCGGCCCGTCCGGCTGCGGCAAGTCGACGCTGCTCTCGATCCTGGGACTGCTCGATACGCCGAGCTCCGGCTCGTATCGCCTCAACGGCCAGGCCATCGAGACCCTCGGGCCGGCCGAGCGCGCGCGCATCCGCAACAAGGAGATCGGCTTCATCTTCCAGGCGTTCAACCTCATCGGCGACCTGACGGTCTACGAGAACGTCGAGCTGCCGCTCACCTACCGCCGCCTCCCTGCCGCGGACCGCAAGCGGCGCGTCGAAGCGGCGTTGGAGCGCGTCGGCATGGCGCACCGCATGCGCCACTTCCCGGCCCAGCTCTCCGGCGGCCAGCAGCAGCGCGTGGCCGTCGCACGCGCACTGGCGGGCGAGCCGGCGATCCTCCTCGCCGATGAACCGACCGGCAACCTCGATTCGAAGAACGGCGAAGCGGTGATGGAGCTCCTGCGCGAGCTGCACCAGGGCGGCGCCACGATCTGCATGGTCACGCACGATCCTCGCTTCACGCGCTACGCCGACCGCGCCATTCACCTCTTCGACGGCCGCATCGTCGAGGAGACGCGCGAGCGCGACGCCGAGACGAAGCTCCACGAGAGCGGCTTCGCCATCGCCTGAGAGAGGAACGCAAATGCTCGCACAGGACCTCCGCTACGCCATCCGGGCGCTGCTCAAGCATCGTGGCTTCACCGCGGTGGCCATCCTCACGCTGGGAATCGCCCTCGGCGCGAATACCGCGATCTTCAGCGTCGTCAACGCGGTGCTGCTCCGCCCGCTGCCGTTCGCCAATCCGGAGCGGCTCGTGGAGATCGACGCCTACAACCACCTCACCGGCGACGAGCTCCCGGTGCACTCCTATCCGAACTACAGCGACATGCGGGCGCAGTCGAAGACGCTGGAGATCGGCGCGTTCTCACGCGGCGGAGCGTTCCTCATGGAGGGCACCGACCCCGAGCTGATGTACGGGCTCGATGCCACCGCGAACCTCTTCACCGTCCTCGGCATACGCCCGCAGCTCGGCCGTTTTTTCACCGCGGCGGAGGACCGCGACGGCGGGCCGCAGGTCATCGTCCTCTCGCACGAGATCTGGAAGCGCAAGTTCGGAGGTGACCCGAGCCTCATCGGACGGCCGATCCGCTTCGGCACCGCCGGCCGGACGCGCACCGTCATCGGCATCCTGCCGCCCGCCTTCCGCTTCCCTCCCGGCGAGAGCGTGCGCGACTACATCACGCCGTTCCACGACGGGCTCGACAGCAACAGCCGCGAGTCGCGCGACTCGATCTGGATCAGCGTCTTCGGAAAGGTGCGTGCCGGCTCGACCATCGAGCAGGCGGACGCGGAGCTGAAAACGATCGCCGGCCGTCTCGAGAAGCAGTACGCGACCGAGAACGGCGGGATCGTCTTCCGCGCCAGCTCCATGCACGAGCGGACGGTGCGCGACGTCCGGCCGGCCGTGCTGCTGCTGTTCGGCGCCGTCGGCGTGGTGCTGCTCATCGGCTGCGCGAACGTCGCGAACCTGCTGCTGGCGCGGGCGACCGCGCGGCACAAGGAGATCTCCATCCGCTCCGCCCTCGGCGCGTCGCGGAACACGATCGTCCGGCAGCTGCTGATCGAAAGCGTCGTCCTCTCCCTGATCGCTGGCGCGGTCGGGCTGCTGCTCGCGGCGTGGGGCATCGACGTGCTGCTCGCGCTCGCCCCTGAGGACCTTCCGCGCCTGCAGACGGTGACGCTGGACGGCACGGTCCTGCTGTTCAGCGCCGGGCTGTCGCTCGCCACCGGGATCCTCTTCGGACTCGCGCCGGCGCTGTCGGCCTCGAAGCCGGACCTCACCGAGGCGCTGAAGGACGCCACGCGCGGCTCGACGGCCGGGCGGAAGACGAACCGGATGCGCAGCGCGCTCGTCGTCGCCGCAGTGGCTCTGTCGCTCGTCCTCCTCGCCGGTGCCGGCCTGCTGCTGCGCAGCTTCCTGAACGTCACCGGAGTCGATCCCGGCTACGACTTCCGCAACACGATCGAGCTGAGGATCTCGCCGCGCTCGCTCGCCTATCCCGAGCGGCCTCACGTCCTGCAGTTCTACGATCGCCTGCTCGCACAGGTGCGCGCCATCCCGGGCGTCCAGGCCGCTGCCGCGGCGAGCGTGCTCCCTCTCAGCCCGAACGAGAGCGTCAACAGCTTCGACATCGTCGGGCGTCCCCTGGCGCAGCCGGGCCGCGAGCTCTCCGCGAAATACGTCACCGTCACCCCGGGCTTCTTCCACGCCTCCGGAATCCGGCTGCTGAAAGGGCGCGACATCAGCGCGACGGACACCGCCGGCAAACCAGAGGTCATGGTCGTCAACCAGGCGTTCGCGCGCGAATTCTTCAGCGGCGAGGAAGCCATCGGGAAGCGGCTGCTGATGAATCGCGACACCGGCCGCACGATCGAGATCGTCGGGGTGGTCTCCGACGTCCGGTGGCGCGACATGGCGGGCGAACCGCCGTCGACCATGTTCTACGCGTTCGCGCAGCAGCAGGAAGGGCGGACGATGGCGGTGATCGCTCGCTCGCCGTCCGCGGCCTCGCTCGGACCGGTACTGCGGGCGGCGGTGCGCCGCATGGACCGCGAGCAGCCGATCATCGAGATCGTGCCGCTCGCGCAGACGCGCGCGGAGTCGCTCGAAGAACGCCGCTTCAACCTGATCCTCCTCGGCATCCTGGCGGGGCTCGCGCTCGTCCTGGCAGGGGTCGGGATCTACAGCGTCATGAGCTACGCCGTCACGCAGCGCACCTCGGAGATCGGGATCCGCATGGCCCTCGGCGCCGAGGCGCGCGACGTGTTCCGGCTCGTTGTCGGCCATGCGGTCAAGCTCGTCGGGATCGGCCTCGGCATCGGTGTCGTGGTCGCCGTGGCCGGCTCGCGGGTGATGCGCAGCCTGCTGTACGGCGTCGAACCAGGCGATCCGCTGACGGTGGCCGCGATCTGCGTCGTCATCGGCGGTGTGGCGCTCCTCGCGAGCTGGATTCCGGCACACCGTGCGGCGCGCGTCGATCCCCTCGTGGCGATTCGCTACGATTAGCCGCTTTTCATGACTCGAACCCGTATCCTCATCGGCGACGATCAACCCGACATCCTCGAGGCTCTCCGGCTGCTGCTCAAGCCGGAGGGCTTCGAGATCGAGACGGCGAATTCGCCCGGCGCCGTCATTCGCGCGATCGGCGCGCGGCAGTTCGACCTGGCCCTGATCGACCTCAATTACACGCGCGACACCACGTCGGGAACCGAAGGGATCGAGCTGCTCGAGCACCTGCACGCGTTCGACAGCACGCTTCCCGTGGTCGTGATGACGGCATGGGCGTCGATCGAGCTGGTCGTCGACGCGATGCAGAAAGGGGCGCGCGACTTCATCCAGAAGCCGTGGGACAACGAGCGCCTGCTGGCAGTCGTGCGCAAGCAGCTCGAGCTCGGACGCGCACTCCGCCGCACCGAACGCTTCGAGACCGCCGCCCCGCGCGGCTTCGACCTGATCGCCGCCTCCCCTGCCATGCGTCCGGTGCTGGAGATCATCGAGCGCGTCGGGCCGTCCGAGGCGAACGTGCTGATCCGCGGCGAGAACGGCAGCGGGAAAGGCGTCGTCGCCCGCGCGCTGCATGCCGCCTCACGCCGCGCGCAGAAGCCGCTCGTCACCGTGAACGCGGGCGGCCTGTCCGAGTCGATCTTCGAAAGCGAGCTTTTCGGTCATGTGAAGGGCGCATTCACCGACGCCCGCGCCGATCGCACCGGCCGCTTCGAGCTCGCCGATGGCGGGACGCTCTTTCTGGACGAGATCGCGAACGTGCCGCTGGCCGGACAGGCGAAGCTGCTGCGCGTCGTGGAGACCGGCGACTTCGAGCGCGTCGGCTCCTCCCAGACGCGCCGCGTCGACGTGCGCCTGCTCTCCGCGACGAATGCACGCCTCGAAGACGAAGTCGCGGCCGGCCGCTTCCGCCAGGACCTCCTCTTCCGCCTGAACACCGTAGAGATCCGCATCCCGCCGCTGCGCGACCGCCGCGAGGACATCCCCCCGCTCGCCGCCCACTTCCTGCAACTGCACGCGCAGCGCTACCGCAAACGGATCGACGCCTTCGACACGCAGGCGATGAAGGCGCTGCTCGATCACGCCTGGCCCGGCAACGTCCGCGAGCTCGAGCACGTCGTCGAGCGCGCCGTGCTCATGTCCACCGGCACCGCCATCCCCCGCAGCGCCCTCGGCCTCCAGCCCCCCACCGAAGCCCGCATCGACGACATGAGCATCGAGGACGTCGAAGCCCTGCTGATCCGCAAGGCCCTGGTCCGCTTCGACGGCAACGTCAGCAAGGCCGCGGAGGCGCTGGGGCTGTCGCGAGGAGCGTTGTATCGAAGGATGCAGAGGTATGGGCTGTAAAGTTGGCGTCGGGCTTCAGGCTTCTGGGCCGTTTCGCGAAAAATCCCAGACGCCTGAAGCCTGACGCCAACTCCATGCCCTACGAGCGCAAAATCATCCTGATCGCCGCCGGCGCGTTGACGCCCGTCGTCATCACGGCGCTGCTGCTCGCGTTCCTCGGCGATTTCCCGGCCAAGGTGCAGTGGACGGTGCTCGCGGTGATCACGGTTTCGGTGTTGGCGGTCACCTTCTACCTGCACGAGAACCTCGTCTATCCGCTGCGTACTCTCTCGAATCTCATCACCGCGTTGCGGGAGGAGGATTACTCGCTCCGCGCGCGTCACACCAAACGGGACGACGCGCTCGGCGAGGCGATGGTCGAGCTGAACGCGCTCGCCACGCTGATGGAGTCGCGTAAGCTCGAAGCGGTCGAAGCCGCGGCGCTGCTGCGCGGGGTGCTGGAACAGATCGACGTCGCGATTTTCACATTCGACGACCAAGGCAAGCTCCGCCTCGTCAACCGCGCCGCCGAACGGCTGCTCGCGCAACCCGCGGAACGGATCATCGGCCTCACCGCTTCGCAACTCGGCATCGGGGATCTCAGCCAAGACGCGACGGTCGACCGCACGTTTCCCGGCGGGACGGGACGCTGGGACGTGCGCCAGTCGACGTTCCGCGAGCGCGGCGTGCCGCATCGGATGCTGGTCATCGCCGACATCACCCGCGCCCTCCGCGAGGAGGAAGTCGAGGCCTGGCGCCGCATCGTCCGCGTCCTTGGGCATGAGCTCAACAACTCCCTCGCGCCGATCAAATCGATCGCCGCGTCGCTCGAACGGCTGGTCACACGCGAAGAGCTGCCCGACGACTGGCGCGACGACCTCGCCCGCGGCATGCGCGTGATCGGCACGCGCAC
Organism: Thermoanaerobaculia bacterium; assembly: GCA_035630815.1. Lineage (GTDB taxonomy): Bacteria > Acidobacteriota > Thermoanaerobaculia > Gp7-AA8 > Gp7-AA8 > QHVT01. The sequence continues at coordinate 19,833 of DASQJY010000024.1, read as the reverse complement.
CGAGGCGCTGACGCGCTTCACGCGCGCCTACGCCCAGCTCGCGCGGCTCCCCGAACCGCGCAAACGCGACGTCCGCCTGCGCGACCTCGTGCAGCGCATCGCCGCGCTCGAGACACGCGTGCCGGTCTCCCTCGCCGGACCGGAGCTCGTCGTTCGCGCAGACGAGGACCAGCTCGAACAGCTGCTGATCAACCTCGTGAAAAACGCCGCCGACGCCTCGCTCGAAACCGGCGGTAACGTCACGATCGAATGGCGCCGTGCCCACGACGCGGTCGTGATCTGCGTCGCCGACGAAGGCCGCGGCATCAGCGGCACCGCCAATCTCTTCGTCCCCTTCTTCACCACCAAGCCGCAGGGCAGCGGCATCGGCCTCTTCCTCTCCCGCCAGATCGCCGAAGCGCACGGAGGGACGCTGAGCCTCGAGAACCGGGCGGATGGGCGAGGGGCGATCGCGACGCTCCGCCTTTGAGGAACTCGGGGTTCGTTGCTGAGCCTCCCTCAAAATTCACTTGCCCGGACTCCGCGATCACGCTATGACTGCCGGATGGGAAAACGGCACCGGAACCAGCGCCAGCACGGGCCGGACACACGCACGCGGCTCGAACAACTGCTCGCAAAAGGCGACACGCGTGCGGCGGTCGAGACGGCCAAGCTGCTCGTTCGCGAACAGCCCGGGACAGCCTCCGAAGAGCTCGCGGTGCGCGCCTACGCCGAGCGCATCAGAGCGCTGATCGCGGAAGGGCTCGGGCGCGAGGCCGCGGCAATCGCGGCCATCGTGCGGGAGCGGTATCCGGCGCATCTCTCCCCCTGGACCTCGCTCCTCGACGACGCACGGTTCGCCGCCGGAGACTTCGACTCGATTCTGAGCGAGCTGCGGGATGCCTCGGACGAACGCCGCGCCGTGCTGGAGGAACGGCTGCTCCCGTGGATCGTCGATCCTGCGCCGATCGCGAATTCGGTCGCCCTCGCCCCCGCCGATCCGCTGGCGAGCGAGGCGCGCCTGGTCGCGCGGCTGTTCGAGACCGTCACCTCCCGGATCGCAACGCCCGAAGAAATGGCCGCACTCGGCGACATCCGGCGCCGTTCGCCGTTCGCACCATGGAAGCTGCTCATCCGCGCCATCGACGCGTTTCACCGTCACGACGACGACCGCGTCGCCGCGAATGTCGGTGCCATCGACGTCCGTTCCCCCGCCGCTCGCGCGGCCGCGGTCCTGACGCAGCTGACCGCCGCGGCCTCGAAAGGCCCGCGCTCGTTCGCCGCCGAGCGGCTGATCGACCGCATCAGCGGCGGACACGCCACGCTCGGTGCACAGATCCGAAGCCTCCACGCGGCATCGAGCCAGGACGACCGGCGAAGAATGCGCGAGGAGATGCGCGCGCTCTCCAGGTCGTTCGACACGCTCCCGCCGTACGCCTGCGAACAGCTCCGTCTCGCGCTGCTTCCCATCCTCGGGATTCACTTCGGCCCCGAACAGCTCGCCGGGTTGTTCCGAATCGGCGAACGCGACCCGGCCATGGGGCGCTACGGCGCGACGATCATGGAAGTGACCGGCATGCCCTTCGCCGACGGGATCTGGGTGGCGTACGCCGACGGTCTCCTCGAAGAGCGGAAGCTCGAGCCCTGGCAGGCGGCGGAGATCTATCTGCACGCCCTGGCAACCGCGGGCGAAGACGACGACGATCCGTTCGGCTGCACGGACCCGACGCATGAACATCCGGCCGGCGAGCAGCTCGACACCGCGCGCGTCATCGAGAAGATCATCGCCTCGCGTCCCGCTCCGGCGGTGCTCGACCGGCTCACGCCGCACCTCGAACAGCTCGACAAGAAGGAGCTGCGGCGGGTTCTCACCGCTTGGAGAAAGGCCGACCCCGACGCGCCCGTGCCGCTCGTACGCCTGCTCCGGCTCGCGGAGCAGGAACATCGCTACGACGAGGCGCTCCCCTTGATCCGGCAGGGTGACCGGATGAAGACCATCGATCCGGAGTACGCGCGGCTCCGTCTGCGGCTCTCGCTGCGGAAAGCGGAACAGTTGCTCGCGGCGAAGAAACGCGAAGCGGCGGCCTCGCTCCTCGCCGAGCTCGCGGCGCGTCCCGAGGACTTCAGCGAGGACGTCGCGGCGTACGTGCTGGCACTGCAATGGGCGGCCGCCCCGCCCGCGGCCGCGGGCGAGTTGCTCGCGCAACTGGCCCAGCGCGGCGTCACCGGCGAGCTCATTCTCGCCGAGGTCACGGGAGCGCTCGGGATGCAGTTCGCGCTTCCCGCTTCTCACCCTTCGCCCGAGGAACTGCTCGAAGGAGTGCGGCGCGGCATCACGGCGCTGCACTCCATCGGCGTGACCCCGCGCCACTCCCCGTGGCTCCTCGAACGGACGAAGCCCCATCTCGACCGTGCCGACGAACGGCAACTGCTCGCCATCGCCGGTGTCGCGTTGGTGTGTGGAGCGACCGACCTGGCCTGGGCGGCAACGGCGCGCGGGCTGGAGCTCGGTGGACCGCTGCTCCAGCGGACGCTTCTCTTTCGCGCCGAGATTCTCATCGGCACACCGGCCGATCGGATACGTACGCTTGCCGTGATCAAGGCCGCACAGGTGCTGGCGCAGCGAGCTCACGACAGCGACATCGTGGCGCGGGCCACGGAACTGGAGCATGGCTTCTTCTTTTTTCGCAGAAGCGAGCAGCGTCTTTCGTCGGACGACATCGCGGCGATCGTCGACCACGAACGCACCGCCGCCATGCCGGCACCGCGCACGCAGCCGCGCAAGAAGGCAACGCGGAAATCGAAATCGAAACGGAAGAAAGAGAGAGGCCTCTTCGAGCCATGAACCCGTACCGCGTGCTCGGCATCCCCGAAGACACCAACGACGATGACATCATCCGCCACGCGTGGCTGGAGGGCGTCCGCCGTCATCCGCCGGAGAAAGAGCCGGAGCGGTTCGCGCGCAACCGTGAGGCGTACGAAATGATCCGCGACCGCGAAGCGCGGTTCCGGCTCTGGACGTTCGGCGATCCGCGGCTGCAGGACGACGTCGACGCGCTGGTGGACCTCTTCCCCGCCGAGCGCAATCATGCCGGTCCGGCTCTCTGGCTCGCCGTGATCCGCGGAGGAGCGCGCTGAATGGTCGATCCGGAAGTAAGGCGCGCGATCCTGGCGCGTGTCGAAGCCGCGCTCGACGCAATGGAGACCGCGGAGACGCCGCCGGAGGGAATCGCCGGGGCCTTCCTCGAAGCAGAGACCCCGGCGCCCGACCTGTACGAGCTACTCGCGCAGATGGCCGCGCTGACGCGCGAAGTCCAGCTGCAGGGACGCGCGGCGAACCGCCTCAGCTCCGAGGTCACGCAGCTCGTCCAGGAGGTCTCCGAGAACACGGTCGGACAGGTCACCGCCCGCGCCTCGGCCGCACGCCGCGACGCCCAGGCCGAACTCCTCGGCGAGCTGCTCGACGTCCGCGAGCGCGTCGCGCGCGGCCGTGATGAAGCGCGCAAACGCCTCGGCTCGTTCAGCGGCCTGCTCGTCCGCTTCGGGAGCCGACCGGTCGTCGAAGCCGTCCTGCGGGGCAACGAGCTCGCGCTCGAACGGCTCGACGAGATCCTGCGCAGAAACGGCGTGCACGAGATCGTCTGCGAAGGGACGGCCTTCGATCCGAACACCATGCGGGCGGTCGAGGTCGACGTGCGCAACGACGTCCGCCCCGGCCTGGTCATGGAAGTCGTGCGACGCGGCTACCAGACCGCGGAGCGCATCCTGCGATACGCCGAAGTGAAAGTCTCGTCCGGGGAGAAGCGTTCATGAATGATCCAATTGTCGGCATCGATCTCGGCACCACCAACTCCGAGATCGCGGCCCTCCTCGGTGGCGAAGTGCAGGTCCTCGACGACGCGAGCGAGACCATCCTCCCGTCGTACGCCGGCCTCGCGCCCGACGGCCAGCTGATCGTCGGCACGCCGGCCAGGAACCAGTACGTCGTCTATCCCGAGCGGACCGTCAAGTCGATCAAGCGCCTGATGGGGACCGACGACGTCGTGTCGATGGGCGACGGCGCGACCTACTCGCCGGCCGAGGTCTCCGCCATGATTCTGCGCGCGCTCAAGGAGCGCGCCGAGCGCAAGCTCGGCACCGCCGTCAAACGCGCCGTCATCACCGTGCCGGCCTACTTTTCCGACCGGCAGCGGCAGGCCACGCGCGATGCCGGCGCGATCGCGGGACTGGAGGTCGTGCGCATCCTCAACGAGCCGACCGCCGCCGCTCTCGCCTACGGCGCCGGCCGCGCCGGCGCCAGCACGCTGCTGGTCTACGACCTCGGCGGCGGCACGTTCGACGTCTCGCTCGTGCGCATCGACAACGACGTGACCGAGGTCCTGGCCTCGCACGGCAACAACCGTCTCGGCGGCGACGACTTCGACCACCTCGTGGTCGACTCGATCCTGGCCCGGCTCCCGGGCGACCTGAAACGCGCCATTGAAGCCGATCGCCGCGCCATGAGCCGCATCGTCCGGGCGGCCGAGGAGGCGCGAAAGCGGCTCAGCTTCGAGCCGCACACCGTCGTACGCGAAGAGAACCTCGTCGAGCTCAATGGCGTCCCGCAGCACGTCGACCTCGAGCTCGACCGCGAACAGCTCGAAGAAACGCTCCTGCCGCTGCTCAAGCAGACCCTGGAGAGCGTCCACCGCGCCCTCACCGACGCCGGGAAAAGCGCCCGCGACCTCGACGGAATCCTGCTCGTCGGAGGAGCGACGCGCACGCCGCTCGTGTCCGCGCTGCTCGAGGAAGCGACCGGCCTCACGCCCCGGCAGGATCTCCATCCCGACCTCTGCGTCGCCCTCGGCGCGGGCGTGCAGGCGGCGCGACTCGAAGGCCACGACATTGCCCGCGTCCTGGTCGACATCTCTCCCTGGAGCTTCGGCGTCTCCCACTTCGGCTACCTGCGCGATGTTCCGACCGAGCACTGCTACAAAGCCGTCATCGCCCGCAACACCCCACTCCCCGCCAGCCGCACCGAGGCGTTCGGCACCATGCACGACGGCCAGGACGCGGTGCGCGTCTCGATTTTCCAGGGGGAGGATCCGGACGCGCTCCGGAACATCTTCATCGGCGACTTCATGGTCGAAGGACTCTCGCCGGTCCCCGCGCCGAACGAGATCCTCTGCCGCATGGACCTCGACCTCGACGGCATCCTGCGCGTCACCGCCACCGAGAAAGCGACCGGCCTCACGAAACAGGTCACGATCGAACGGGCCACCGCCGCGCTGGACGAAGCCGATCTCGCCAAAGCCCGCGCGCGCGTCCGCGAGCTGTTCGCAGACGGGGCGGAAGACGACGACTTCGACGACGCCATCGACGTAGTCGCCACCGATTCCTGGCCCGCCGCCGAGGCGCTGCTGACCCGCTCGCGCGCGTTGCTCGACAGGATGCCAGCCGCCGACCGCGAGGAGGCGATCGCGCTCAACGAAGACCTCCACCTGGCCATACAGCGGGGAGAGAAAGACCGCGTCACCCGCCTGTCGAAGGACCTCGAAGACTTCCTTTTCTTCGTCGAAGAACGATGAGATGCCCCACCTGCCGCGCCCACTGGCGCGAAGCCCCCGAATGCGCCCGCTGCGGCTCCGACCTCGCCCCGCTCATGCGCGTCGCCGCCACCGCCTTCCACCACCGCATTGCCGCCGTCGAGGCCCTGACCGCCGGTCGTTGGAGCGAGGCTGCCCATCACGCCAACGAGGCGAACCAGCTGCACCGGACGGAACGCGGCGACGGGTTGCTGCTGCTGGCACGGCTGGTTCATAAGTGACCAGACGCGCTGCAGCACGCCCGCAGTTCATCATCGATCCTTCGCGTTCAGCTCACACCTTCCGCAGCACGTTGAACTTCATCAGCTCCTGGAAGGTGATCGTCGAATCGAGGTCCTCGCGCGAGAGCCGGAGGGCCTGATGCAGCCCTTCGAGGACCAGCTCCATCCAGAACGCCAGTTCCTCGTCGCGTGAGGGTTTCGCGTATTTGCGCGCGACGTCTCTCAACCCGGGGACGCGGCTCAGGTCGCGGAAGTATTCGGCGAAGGGTTGCTCGTCCGAGAGGGTGATGCGATTGCCCTCGGCGAACCATGCGGTGATCGCCTCGTAGGCGGGTTCCTGCGGCGCCGCCTTCGGCTCCTCGCGGGGCGCTTCCTTCTTGTGTTTGAGGCGGCGGCCGGCGAAGGCGTCGTCGAGGTCGTCGGGGTCGATCTCGCCGTAGCCGCGGCCGCGTTCGCGCTCGGCGCGTTGGGCGAGGCCGGCGCGTTCGATGGGGGGGAACTTCGATTCGAAGAGCTTTCCGAGGGCCATGCCGACGAGTTTGCGGGCGACGACTTCGGCGCCCTGCTGTTCGCCCTCATAGACCATCTCCACCTTGCCGGTGATCGCCGGGAGGACCATCGAGAAGTCGGCCAGGCGCGGGTAGACGTACTTGTCGCCCGTCAATGCGGCGCGGCGTTCGAGGTTGGACTGCAGGAGCTCGATCGCGGCGATGGTCAGGCGCGCGGAGACCCCTGAGGTCTGGTCGACGAGGTCGGATTCACGAGCGACGAAGGCGATCGACTCGACGAGATCGCGGACGGCCACCGGCATCTCGATGGTGGCTTCGCTGCCGTCGCGGTCGAGCCATGCTTCCTGGTCGGTGATCCGGCGCGCGGTCTCGACCTTCTGCGGGTAATGCGTGAGGATCTGCGAGTCGATGCGGTCCTTGAGCGGCGTGATGATGTTGCCACGGCTCGTGTAGTCCTCCGGGTTCGCGCTGAAGACCAGCACGACGTCCATCGGGATGCGGATCGGGAAGCCGCGGATCTGCAGGTCGCGCTCCTCGAGGATGTTCAGCAGGGCCACCTGGATGCGCGGCGCGAGGTCGGGCAGCTCGTTGATGGCGAAGATGCCGCGGTTCGTGCGCGGGATGATGCCGTAGTGGATCACCTCTTCGTCCGCGTAGGTGAGGCGCTGGTTCGCGGCCTTGATCGGGTCGATGTCGCCGATGAGATCGGCGACCGTGACGTCGGGCGTGGCGAGCTTCTCGCGATAGCGCGCGTCGCGGGCGAGCCACGCAATGGGGAGCTCTTCCCCCTTCTCCAGCGCGAAACGGCGGCAGCGCTTGCAGGTCGGCTCGAGCGGCGAGTCGTTGATCTCGCAACCGTCGATCACCGGTACGTGCTCGTCGAGCAGCGAGGTCAGGGACCGGAGGATGCGCGTCTTCGCCTGCCCGCGCAGTCCGAGAAGGATGATGTCGTGCTTCGACAGGATGGCGTTGTGGATGGCCGGGATGACGGTGCGCTCGTAGCCGTGGATGCCGGTGAACGTCGGCGTGCCGGCGGCGATGGCGCGCAGGAGGTTCCCGCGCATCTCGTCTTTGACCGAGCGGACGCGGTAACCGGAGGCGCGCAGCTCGCCGAGGGTGTGAATCGAGGTCATGTCCCGGAGGTTAGCACGGGCCTCAGGCGGGCGTACCAGGGTCGGGTTCGGGCTCCGGGTCCTTGTTGAACTGGTTCATGGCGCGCTTCAGATCGCCTCGCGCGAAGAGCACCAGCGCGTCCACGGCGCGCTCTATCGCCTTGTCGACGACCGGCTGCTCCGCGGCCGTGAACTCGTCCAGGACGTAGTCGCGCAGCCTCCCCTGCTCCGCCGAGCCGATCCCGACGCGCAGGCGCGGGAACTTCTCCGTGTTGATGGTGGAGATGATGGAGCGCATCCCGTTGTGCGTTCCTGCCGACCCATGCGGCCGGATGCGCAGCCGGCCGAGCGGCAGGTCGATATCGTCGTACACGACCAGCAGGTCGTCGGTCGATTCGAGGTAGGCGTTGGCCAGCAGCTTCACGGCGTCGCCGGAGAGGTTCATGTAGGTGAGCGGCTTCGCCACCATGACGCTCCCCCCGGCCACGCGGCCGGAGCCGGTGAGCGCGTTCTTCTCATGACGGGTGATGTCGATGCGGAACTTGCGCGCAAACGCGTCGAGCACATGCCACCCGACGTTGTGCCGCGTCCGCTCATACTCCGCCCCCGGATTGCCCAGCCCCACGATCAGTTTCATGCGACCGCGAAGGGTACAATGCGGCGCATGGACGCGCTACCGCCCGAGATCGCCGAACACCTCGATGAGGTGCGCACTCTCTGCGAAAAGTACAGCGTGAAACGGCTGACGCTGTTCGGGAGCGCGGTGAAGGGGACGTTCGATCCGGCGACGAGCGACCTGGATTTCGCGGTGGAGTTCTTTCCGCACCCGGACCCCCTGGTGCGCGGGGACCGTTACTGGGACCTCCTGTTTTCGCTTCAGACGCTCTTTGCTCGCGACATTGATCTGGTCGTGCTGTCTTCAGTCAAGAACCCGTACTTCATTCAGGTGCTCGAGATGACGCAGCGTTCCGTGTATGAAGCTGCCTGAAGTCGAGTCTCGGCTTTGGCACATCGCGACTGCGTGCGAGAAAGTGCTTCGGGTCATCGAGGACAAAACGTTCGACGATTACGCCGCCGATGATCTGCTTCCCGACGTTGTCATCCGCCAGCTGACAATCGTAGGCTAGGCAACTGCACAACTCGCGCGTGCCGACAAAGATGTCGCAGCGCGCCTCGGCGAGTATCCGCGAATCGTATCGCTCCGGAACCAGCTCGTGCATAACTACCCTGAGGTGGACCACGAGCTCGTCTGGGCCCTCGTGCAACGTGAGGTCCCGTTACTCCTGGACCGAGTCCGCGCTCTCCTCTCGGCCTCCTGAACCTCCCCGTGCTCCGCGTCACGTCCGCCTGCGAGCCCTCCTCGCCTAGAATGCCCCCACCTATGGAAGTGCAGAAGCAGCGGATCGTGCTGATCGACGACAGCGCGAACGATTTACAGGTCACGCGGCGGTTCCTCGAGCGGCGGGGGTATGACGTCACGCCGGCGCAGTCGGGGGAGGAAGGGCTGAAGCTGGCGCAGCAGCATGTGCCGGATGCGTTCATCGTCGACTACCGGATGCCGGGGCTGGACGGGTTCGAGGTCACGCGGCGGATCAAGGCCGATCCGGAGCTGCAGACCATCCCCGTGCTCATGCTCACCGGGTCGGATTCGGCCGAGCACGTCGTGGAAGGGTTGGGCGCCGGGGCGGAGGACTTCGTCACCAAGGGCTCCGACATGGAGATCATCGTGGCGCGGTTGCGCTCGCTCCTGCGCATGAAGGCCTACCAGGACCAGCTCCGCCGGATGAACAGCCAGATGACGCGCGACCTGCAGATCGCCAGGCGCGTGCAGGAGGCGCTCGTCCCGCAGCGCGCGTTCTCCTCGCCGCGGCTGGAGATCCGCTCCGCCTACATCCCCAGCGAAGTCCTCTCCGGCGACTTCTACGACTACTTCGTCCAGGACGACTCGATGTACCTCTTCGTGGCCGACGTCTCCGGGCACGGCCTCCCGGCGGCCATCCTGGTCTCGCTGCTGAAGAGCTACATCCACACCGAGGCGGCGAACGACCGGTCGCTGTCCGATTTCATGGCGCGGCTGAACGACTTTTTGTTCAGCGTCAGCCTGCCGACGCAGTTCGCGACGGCGGCGCTCTTCCGCATCAACGAAGGGCGGGAAGTGGTCTACTCCAACGCCGCCCATCCCCCCTTTCTGCTCCATCAGCGGGAGACCCGCAGAACCTTGGTCCTCGAACAGCCGTCTAACCTGTTGGGTGCGATGCCGAACATGCTCTTCGAGGAACATTCCGTGACCGTTTCGCCGGGCGACACGCTCTTCGTCTATACCGACGGGCTCACCGACCGCGTGAACCGCGACGGCGACTTCTACTCGATCGACCGGATCGCGGCCGTGCTCGAAAGCTCGCGCGATGCCGACCTGGCCACCACGTACGACGCGATCTATGCCGACGTCAGCAACTTCCTGGCGACGGAAGAATTCAAAGACGACATCGCGTTCGTCGTCACGCGCTTCCACTGACCGAATGAAAAGATTCCTGCCCCTCCTGCTCCTCATCGCTTCCTCCGCGTTCGCGCAGGAGCCCATCCGCGACAAGTTTCCCGACGATTACAAACCCTCCCCCTGCGCGGCGGATGCCGACGCGGTGTGCGAGTCGTATCCGAAGAACAGGTTCAAAGAAGCGGGTGTCACGTACCGCGGCTTCGACATCGAGACCGAGTGGATCAATGCCCGCTGGGACGAGATGCGGACGGCGTACAAGCCGATCTGCGCGAAGATCGGGAACTGCTTCACCGGTCCCGGAAACGACTGGCCCTACTGTCTCTCCCTGCTGCAGCCGGACTTCTTCACCGCGTGCGAGCGCTTCCCGGCCGGCTCGGAGGACCACGACCAATGCATGATGTTCACGATGATCTACTGGTTGGGGCTCAAGGCGAAGGAGCCCCTCCACGAGGCATCGCAGAAGTGCGCGGCCGGGCAGCCGCAGACGGAAAAGACCCTCCAGGCGTTCATTGTCGAGAAGGTCGGCCTCGATCACAACGGGAAGCTGACGGTGCATGCCTATGACGCCGATACGCACATCCCCGTCCGCGCGTACATGGCCATCGAGACCGGCAAGATCAAGTCGACCGAAGGCCCGGTGCCGCGGACCGGCTATCCGAACGAGTGGAGAGGACGCCTGAAGCGCGTGCCGAACGCGGAGGGGCATTCCGACGTGGCCGCTCCCCTGGTCACGCTCACCGCCGAGGGATACAAGCCACTCACGTTCCCGATGCCGATCGAGGTGCCGAAGATGGTCGTCGAGATCACGCCGTCACCGGATCAGCTCAAGCCGGGAAAGAACATCATCACCGTGACTGCCCGCGACGTCGCCACCGGCAAGTCGGTCGAGGCGCGCGTGATGGCCGAGGACATGGCCGTCGGGGAGACGAACAAGCCGTTCGAGCTGGAGCTGACCCGCCGCGACAGGCGTCCCGAGATCTGGGTGACCTCGCTCTTCGATCACTACAGCGATGTGGTGGTGGCGAAGCGGGGGAAGTGAATCTATTCGTCCTCATCCTCGAGCAACTCCTCCACATCCCGCTCCGACAGCAGCTCCGGCGTGATGCCGGGGAACCGCTTCGTGCCGTAGAACCAGGCGGCGCGGATCTCGGGGGAGTCGGGGAAGCCGCCCTCGTAGACGAAGCACTCCAGCGAGCGGAGGCGGCCGTTGTGCACGTGCACCGAGGTCTCGGCGGGGGTGGAAGCGCCCTCGAGCTCGACCTGCAGGTCGTCGAGATGCAGCAGCTTCCGCTCGACCGCGGGAGCGCTGTCCGGCACTTCGAAGCGGGTCACGAAACCGGAAGCGGTCCGCTCGCGGTCGCGGACGGTCGCGACGTCGTACTGCTCGCGCAACGCGACCAGCAGCGGATCGTCGCCCGCGAGCAGCGCCCGCATGATCTGCCTTTCGAAGTCTTCGAGGGTCATGCGATGCGCTGCAGCAGCTCCACGGCCTGCGGCTTCTTCTCGTAGCGGACGTCGGTCGCGGCGATCTTTTCCAGGTACTTGCGCGCCTGGCCGGCATCGTTGCGGCGAAGGTGGCAGCGCGCGATCCAGAACCAGGTGTCGACGACGTATTCGTTTTCGCTGAAGCGGTGCGTCTGCACCGCGCGCTCGAAGGAGGTCACCGCCTCGTCGTAGCGGTCCTGCGCGTACTGGATGCGGCCGAGGTGCGAGAGGGCGTCGAAGAAGTCGAAGGAGCTCTGGTCGACGTTCGCGGCCACGCGGCGGTAGAACGACTCCGCCTGCTCCAGCTCGTGGCGGTCGAAGTAGATCGCGCCGCAGAAGAGCAGCGCGTTTCGGTAAAAGTACGAGTTGAAGAAAGGCTTGTTCTCGTCGAAGAGGCCGAGCGCGTCCTGGAAGAGGTGCAGCGCGTCGTCGAAGTCCTGGAGCGCGTAGGCGTTCAGCGCCTTGAGGGCGAGCGCCTGCGCCGTGACGTTGTCGTTCGGCGAGTAGCGCATCGACTGGTCGTGCAGGTCTTTCGCTTTGGCGTAGTCGGCTTCCTCGTGCGAGAGGTGGCCGAGGATGACGTACGACTTGTATTTGATGTCGTTCGCCTCGTCCGACTCCTCGGAGGCGCAGGCCGCGCTGAAGCCCTCCCGCGCCTTGCCTAGCTCGCCGGCGTACAGCGCGGCCACGGCGCGGTAGTAGAGCGCCTCGAGCGAGGTCAGGACAGCGTTCCGGTCGCGGCCCGCGTCGTCGATGAAGCGGGTGACGAGCTGCGCGAGGAGGCGGTTCTCGGAGGTCGGGTCGACGATGAAGTTCTGCAGGTAGACGAGCCGGTTCTCGAGGATGCGCATCATCTCGAGCATGACCGTCACGCGCTGCTGGTTCTCGGTCGCTTCCTTGAACATCGACGCGAGCTGGCGCTGCAGCGACTGGTACCTGCCGTCGTACTCGCGGACGGCCCCGTCCCCGAGCTCGCCCGGCTCATTCTGCAGCTTCGTTTCGAGGGCGACCCGGTCATCGACCAGCTGCCGAAGACGTGTCGCGAGATCTGTGCGGTCTGCCATGACGTCTAAACGATACACCGCGAAGCAAGGGAGGGACCAGATAAGGTGTCGGGTACCGGGTGTCAGGTGTCTGGGGTTCCGCGGCTCACGAGACAGATGCCGTCAGCCGCAAAAACCCAGACACCTGACACCCGATATCCGACACCGTTTGCTACCGCTCCCTCTCCTTGATCGCATTCCCCTTGATTTCCAGCAGCCGGAACTCGATCTGTTTCCGGTCTTCGTCGATCGATTCGACCCGGATCTTCACGTGGTCGCCGAGGCGGAGCTCGCGGTTGGTCGATTCCCCGCGCATGGCGTGCTCCTTGTCGTGGAAGCGCCAGAAGTCGCCGCCGATCGTGGCCACCGGCACCATCCCCTGCACGAAGATCTCGTCGAGCTCGACGAAGAGGCCGAACGGCGCGACGCCGGTGACGATGCCGGTGTACTCGTTCCCGACCTTGTCGCGCATGAAGATGACTTTCTTCCACTCCAGCACTTCGCGCGAGGCCTCCTCGGCGCGGCGCTCACGCTCGCTCGACTGGAGCGCGTACGCGGGATGCGCGCGCTCCACTTCCTGCAACCGGTCGCCGATCAGCGGTCCGGTCGTGATCAGCTCCAGCAGCCGCCGGTGCACGATCAGGTCGGGATAGCGGCGGATCGGTGAGGTGAAGTGGCAGTAGTGCTCGAAAGCCAGCGCGAAGTGGCCGGAGTTCTCTTCCGAGTAGAAGGCGCGCTTCATCGAGCGGAGGACGAGGTTCGTGAGGAACCGCTCTTCCGGCCGTCCCGCCACTTCCTTCAGCACGCGCTGCAGCTCGCCGGGGCGGATGTCCTCGACGTTGCCGCGCAGCTTGAGCTTGAACTCTTTCAGGATCTCTTTCAGGTCTTCGAGCTTCTGGGCATCGGGAGCGTGGTGGACGCGGTAGATGCCCGGCTGGTTCGCGAGCACCAACTCGCGCGCGATGGTCTCGTTCGCGGAGAGCATGAACTCTTCGATGATGCGGTGCGCGACGTTGCGCTCCGTGGGACGGATCGCTTCGATGTCGCCGGTGGCGTCGAGCATCACCTCGGCCTCGGGGAGATCGAAGTCGATCGAGCCGCGCTGCTCGCGGCGGTTGCGCAGGATCTCGAAGAGCGTGTGCATCCGCTCGAAGTCGGGGATCAGGTATTCGTAGCGGGCCAGGAGTTCGGGGCTGTTCGCTTCCGCCGCCGCGTCGCGCTCGGCCCCCGAGGACTTGGCGACGCCGCGCGCGACCAGGATCGCGTTCACGTTCGTGTACGTCATCCGCTCTCTCGTGCGGATCACGGACTTGTAGATTTTGTGGTTGACGAAGCGCCCGCGCGGGTCGATCTCGATGTCGCACGAGAACGTGAGCCGCTCTACCTTCGGGTTCAGCGAGCAGATGCCGTTCGAGAGGCGTTCCGGGAGCATCGGCACCGCGCGTCCCGGGAAGTAGACCGACGTGGCCCGCTCGAACGCCTCGGCGTCGAGCGCACTCCCCTCGGTCACGTAATGGGCGACGTCGGCGATGTGCACGCCGAGGAGGTAGTTGCCGTTCGGGAGCTGCTGCACCTCGACCGCGTCGTCGAAATCCTTCGCCGTTTCGCCGTCGATGGTGACGATGTTGCGGTCGCGGAGGTCGACGCGCTGGGCGATGACGTGCTGCGGCACCTCGACCTCGATCGCTTCCGCCTCACGCAACACTTCTTCCGGGAAGTTGTGAGGGATGTGGTGCTTGCGGATCACCACTTCGATGTCCACGCCGGGATCGCCGATGAAGCCGAGGACTTCCACGATGCGGCCGCTCGCAAAGTGCGAGGTGCGATCCGGGTAACGGTCGATCTCGACGTTCACCATCTCCCCTTCGCGGGCGTCGAGCGTCGCGTCTTGCGCGATCAGGATGTCGTTGTCGATGCGGATATCGAACGGCACCACGTACGTCTCCGGCTCGCGGTGGAAGCGGCCGACCACGGTGCGGTGCGCGCGGCGGAGGATGCGGATCACTTCTCCGTCGATGTACTCGCGCTCGCGGATGCGGCGGCGCTTGGCGGTGCGCTTGTCGACGCGCACGATCACCAGGTCGCCGTTCATCGCCCCTTTGATCACGCGGCGCTCGATGTAGATGTCGGGCTCGCCCTCGCCACCGAGCACGTTGCCGTGACCGTCGTTGAAGACCTTGATCGCACCGGCGTGATAGGGGGTGAACTCGAGCAGCGAGTAGCGCTTGCCGCGCACGGCGATGATCGCGCCTTCCTGCTCGAGCTCGTCGACGGCGCGGTCGACTTCCTCGCGCTGGACGTCCGGGTCCTCGAGCCTCTCGAAGATCTCCTTGAGGCCGAGCAGGCGGTTGCCGCGCTCGCGAAGCAGCGTGATGATCGACTGGTGAAGCGGTGTGCGTTGGGGGATCGCCAGGGAGCGCGCCAAATGCGGCCTCCGTACGATCAGCGCGCGCTGCGCGAGGTCTTGCCCGGGCGCGAGGCCGGAGCGGAGACGCGCTTGTGCGAAATGCGGCGGCGGACGGGACGCACCGATTCGGCGAAGCCGTTCAGCATGGTCTGGGTGCGGAGCTTGTTGTGCAGCGTGTTGCGGTGGACGCCGAGCTTGCGGGACGCCTGGGTCACGTTGCCCTTGCTCGCGGTCATGGCGGCCACGATGTACTTGCCCTCGAATGCCTCGACTGCCTGAGCGAGCGTGATTCCGTTGCCAATCAATTCTCGAATGATGGCGTTCAAGCGATCGTCGATGCTTACCATTTCGTCGTCTGACCTCAGTGGGTGATGTTGGAGGAAGCAGGGATTCTACTACTCAGTATTCGACGGACAGCAAGAAGAATTTTTCCTCTTGAACGTCACCGTGAACGCTTGACAAATACTGAAATCTGCAACGCAAGCAGCGTGATGATCGTCATCACACAACCCGCAAAAAAGAGCGGCGGATCATACATCCAGACGATCTCGTGTCGCCCCGCGCGTACGTCGACGCCGCGAAACACTCCGTCGATGACGAGCGCCTGCGCCGGAACGCCGTCGACCGTCACTTTCCATCCCCGCGCGGCCTGCTGCCGGAGCACGAGCACCCCGTCGCGCGGCGCGTTGACGCTGATGCGCGCCGACGAGGTGTCCAGCGTCCACGAAGCGTGCCGGAGCGCATGCGAGCCGGGGGAAAAATGCGCCGCCATCGGAAAGGCCTGACGGTTCTCGTACACCCAGACGTTTTCCGCCGAGGCCACCGCGAACCACGGCGGCGGCAGCTCGTACCGCGTGAAGATGTGCACGATCCCGGCGTTGGCGAAGTTCTCGAACGTCGGCCGCTCGAGCAGCTGCCGGTACATGCGCAGGTAGCGCTCAGACGCGAGCGGCGCGGCGGTGAACGCGTCGAAACGGTGGTCGTAGAGGTTGAGGTACCCGGACATCCAGGCGAGCCGATGCCGTGGGTCCACTTCGCCGAAGCGGAGCATTTTCCCGCGCGCGCCGATCTGCATTGGATACGGCACCACGTCGCGGCGGAACTCGGCCGTCTGCAGCAGCGAAGCGGCGCGCGGCAGGAGATCGGCGACGAGCGCGAGGACGATCACGAGATCGACCCAGCGGCGATTCGGCCGCACCCTCTCCCACCCCACGACCGCCAACGCCGCCACGGCGATCGCCGCGATCGGCACGAGCCGCGCCGGATAGCGGAAGAGCGTGAGCGGAAGCCGCGTCAGCAGATGGGGTCCCATGGAGATGAGGATCGACCCCGCGAGCAGCGCGAGCCACGCGCGCGTGGCGCTGCTGCGCCGCGCCGTCGTGCTGCCGATGAGCGCCAGGACCAGCACGACCAGTCCCATGTAGACGACAGGGATGAACTGCTGCTGCGTCGGCCCCGGCACGGCCACGCGCAGCCAGTCGCCGGCCGACATGGAGTCGCGCAGGATGAGCGCGTCCCCCATCCCGGCGACACGGTCGCTGGTCGACACGAACTCGAGAAACGGGAGGAGCTGCACCGCGCTGATCCCGAACGCGACCAGTCCGGTCCCGAGCACGTCGCGCTTGCGGCGGACGCAAAGATAGAGCAGCGCCGCCAGCGCCGCGAAGAAGGGCTCGCCGCCGAGGAATGCGAGCGCGAGGACGAGCCCGCCGCGGCGCCACGCCCCTTCGGCCGCGCACCAGAGCGCGAGCGGGATCCAGGCGAGCGTGGCCAGGTTGTTCTGCACGTCGAGCAGCGAGAGCACCGGTCCGCTGAACATCAGCGCCGCCGCTCCGGCGATGGCCGCCCCTTCCGAGGCCGTGCGTGAGAACAAGAGGTAGGCGCCCCACCCGAGGATCACCAGGTGCGCCAGCAGGAACAGCATGTACGCGGCCGGGAACGGAAGGATCAGGAAGAGCCACGCCGGCGGATAGAAGACCCCGGTCTGCGGATTCGCGAACCACGGCTCGCCCGACGCGCTGTATGGATTCCAGAACGGGAGCTTCCCCGTCAGCAACTGCTCGGCGGTGAAGAAGCGCAGCGGCTGGAAGTAGTCGAAGTGGTCCCGCAGGGAGAACACTTCACCGGTGACCAGCGCCGGGATGAAGATCGTCGCCGCGACGAGCGCGAGGAGGATGAATGCGAAGCGGTGCCGCATCTATCGTTTCTCGCAGAACTCCCGCACGATTTTCCGCATCACTCCGACTCCCTCGGCGAAGAAGCGCGCGCGAATGCGCTCGTTGTCGCCGTGTACTCCATCCGCATCGTAGTAGTTCAGCTTGAACGGCGCGATCCCGTACGCGGTGATGCCCCGCGCGCGGAACCAGCGGCTGTCGGTCGCGCCGGGGGAGATCGTCGGGGCAAGGGACGATCCCGGAGCGGCGGCGGTGAAGACGCGCTTGAGCGTCGCAAAGAGCTCCGTGTCGACCGGACTCTCCGCCACCGGATCGCCGGCCACCAGCACTTCCACGATGGCATTCGTCCCGGCGGCCTGCTCCACGCGCGCGAGCATCTCGTCCGGCTTCGTGCCGGCCACGAGCCGGATGTCGATGTCCGCGAACGCCCGCGAAGGGACGACGTTCACCGCCCCCGGCGCCGAGATCTGGGTGATGGTGATGGAGTCGCGCAGCATGGTGCGATAGCCGGGGGCGAGCTCCCGCTCGATCCGCGCGATGTCGAGCGGCTCGCGGATGAGCTGCAACGCCGCGCCACGGTGATCCTTGCGCATCTTCGCGCCGAGGGAAGCCACGCGAGCGACGGTGTCGGTGAGGCGATACGGCGTCTCGAGCTGATCGATGGCCGCGAGCGCGCGGACGAGCTTCGCCGGCGCACCGCCGTGCCCCTCCGAAAGCGCTCCGTGCCCTCCCGCGGCTTCCGCCGTCACGCGCAGCCAGAGCGGGACCTTCTGCTGCACCTCCACGCCCCAGAACAGCACCCGGTCCACCGCGGTCTCGTTGGCGCCCCCTTCGTTGAGCACGAAACCGACGTTCGTGAAGAGCTCCGGCTGCCGCTCCAGGAGCTGCTTCATCCCCACCAGGCCGCCGCGCTCTTCATCCGGGACGGCGAGGAAGATCACGTCGCGGCGGAGCCGCGCTCCCCGCCGTTTGAGGTCGAGCAGCGACATCACCTGCGCGATCGTGAGCGACTTGGCGTCGACCGCGCCGCGGCCCCAGATGTAGCCACCCTCGCGCTTCCCGCTGAACGGCGGGTTGCGCCAGCGCTCCGCGTCGGCGGCCACGACGTCGATGTGGCTGAGGAGCAGCAGCGCCGGCTCGGGCGAGCCGGACGCGAGGCGCGCGTAGACCGCCTGACGCGCCGGGTCGGCACCGGCCAGCGTCGCGGCGATGCCGTTCTTCGTCAGCAGGTCGCGGAGGTACGTTGCTCCGGCGGTCTCTTTGCCGCTGGTCGTGTCGATGCGCAGGTAGGCGACGAAGGCCTCCTCCGCTTCCCGCTCGATCGCATTCTCCGGAACACCTTCCGCCTTGCGGCACTGCAGCGAGGCCACCGCCACGAGAATCGCGAGCAGGGCCGCGCCGCGGGGGATCAAGCGGTGCCGGCTACCGGTTGCGGGATCGTGAGCTGCACCGCCGGCTTCTCCTCCGGCAGCGCGCGGTACGACTCGAAGCAGTGACGGCAGCGCGCCTCGTACGACGCGTCGCCCACTTCCACCTGCGCGTTCCCCCCCGAGAGGCGCTGCGAGTAATGGGCAGCGCCGCGGCAGCGCACGCAGACGGCGTGCATCTTCGAGACTTCCTCCGCCACGGCGAGCAGCGCCGGCATCGGCCCGAACGGACGGCGCATGAAGTCCTGGTCGAGCCCCGCGGCGATGACGCGGATGCCGGCGTCCGCGAGCTGCATGCAGACGTCGACGATGCCGTCGTCGAAGAATTGGATCTCGTCGACGCCGACGACCTGCACGCCGATCTCGACCCGGGCCAGCAGTTCCGCGCTGGTCGCGACCGCGAACGCCTTCAGGCGGCGCTCGTCGCGCGACACGACCTCATCCGTCGCAAAACGGTCGTCGAGGATCGGCTTGAATACCTGCACCCGCTGCCGCGCAATCACAGAGCGCCGCAAACGGCGAATCAGCTCTTCCGACTTTCCGGAGAACATGCCTCCGGCAATGATTTCGATCCAGCCGCCACGATGACTGTCCAAGGGTGTGAGGACCTCCAGGGTTTGTTGCGCGTAAGGATAAGCCAACCTGTCATCCTGAGCGAGGTGGGTGGCAGGGGTGGGAGCGAAGGACCCCGTTCCGACAGCGCGCTTGTCATGCACCGCAGGATCGCGGTAGGGACACCCGTTGCCGGGTGCCCCCCGCACAGACCCGGACGTGCGGGACTACCGCATCCGGTTCTTACCTTGAGTGTTGGCGTCGAAGCGCTTGCTCCCCGCACCCGGTCGAGCGCACTGGCCACGCTTGCCCGACTCGGCGTTCGGTGCGTGTTTTGCCCTCCGGGTTCCTCTTGGTTACACCCCTTCCCTCCACTCCGTCCGCCACCGCTCTCGCGGCTTTGTTCCGGGGCTTCGCAGGTACTACGGGCGTTTGTGACTTCTCGCCGTCGTTCATCTCGGGGTTACGGCCTTGGCCTTTCCCTCGCGGCCTACTCGCTTTCGCGCGGCAGGCGACAACGAGATCTCTCGGTTCTCGTGCACGGAGTGGTTCGTGTGCATGCTCCCGCTCTTCGACCCCGCCAGATCCAGCCGGCTCTCGCGCTATCGAGCCAGTTGATGTTGCCTTCCGCGTGGATCCACCGCGTCGGCATCTGGGAACGCTGTTTTCGGGGCTCAATCACGCTGCCTGCACACCCCCTGCTAACCCGCATTTCTCACCAAGGGGATAAAAAAGCCGCCGCCCCGTGCTATTAAGTTGAGTGTCAGCAACAACTTGATGGCGACGGAGGCGGCGGCGTGAGACAGACAGAGTGTAACGGGGAAGAGCTGAGTTTCCAAGGG
>DASQJY010000023.1:0-67882 GCA_035630815.1 Thermoanaerobaculia bacterium | reverse complement strand
ATCACATTTGACGAACGACCTGCCGATGGCGCGCTGGGAGTTACGCTCAACGAGGAGCTTCACCTCGGCGCGAAAATCAAGGTCATTGGGGTTGGTGGGGGTGGTGGGAACGCCGTCAACCGGATGATCCAGGCAGGCATCAAAGGCGTCGAGTTCCTCGTCGCCAACACCGACCTGCAGGCCATGCGCAACTCGCTGGCCCCCACCAAGCTGCAGATCGGCGGCAAGCTCACCAAAGGCCTCGGCGCCGGCGCCAATCCCGAGATCGGACGCAACGCCGCGCTCGAAGACACCGAACGGATCCTCGAGGCGCTCAGCGGCGCCGACATGATCTTCATCACCACCGGCATGGGCGGCGGCACCGGCACCGGTGCGGCGCCGATCATCGCCTCGCTGGCCGCGGAACTGGGTGCGCTCACCGTCGCGGTGGTGACCAAGCCGTTCGGCTTCGAAGGAAAGCGCCGGCGCGTGCAGGCCGAGCATGGCATCCGTGCGCTGCGCGACACCGTCGACACGCTCATCACCATTCCGAACGAACGCCTCCTGAACTTCGTCGAGCGCGGTACGTCGCTCAACGACGCGTTCAAGATCGCCGACGACATCCTGCGCCAGGCGGTGCAGGGCATCTCCGACCTGATCACGGTCCCGGGCGAGATCAACCTCGACTTCGCGGACGTGAAGACGATCATGCACGGCATGGGCATGGCGCTCATGGGCACCGGCGTGTCGAGCGGCGAGCATCGCGCCGTCGAGGCCGCGCAGCGCGCGATCTCCTCACCGTTGCTGGAAGAGGCGTCGATCGAAGGGGCGAAGGGCGTCCTGATCAACGTCACCGGCGGCCACGACATGACGCTGTTCGAGGTACACGAAGCGGCGTCGATCATCCAGGAAGCGGCTGACGAGGAAGCGAACATCATCTTCGGCACGGTCATCGATCCGAGGATGAAGGACGAGATCAAGGTCACGGTCATCGCGACCGGATTCGACGCGGCGACCAAGGGCCTGCTCAACTCGCGCGGCGAAGCGTTGTCCGCGACGAACACGCCGCGCGGTCACGCGCAGGTAACCGTTCCGTCCGCGCCGCACCGTCCGTTCGCACCGAAAGAGATTGCAGCGCAGCATGAGGCCGAGCCGGTGCAACAGCCGCAGATCGGCGCGGAGGGGGAGATCTACGATCCTCCCTTTTTTCGCAGAGGCTTCACCCGAGCCGACGGCTCCGGAGGATTCGGACCGATGGCGTCGAGTGATTTCGGCAGTGACCTCGATATTCCGACGGTGATCCGCAACTTGAGCGACTAGCGGCGAAAGGGTTTGCGCGGGGTTGGTCCCTGCGCCGGCGTACCCCTCAGTGCGCCACATGCGATCCTGGGGTGAGGGCCCCGGGATCACCTGCTCCAAAAGGAATGGGGCGCGGGTTCTTCCGACCCGCGCCCCGTTCTTTCTTACAGCGGATGTCTACTGCTGGTTCTTCTGGAGCTGCTCGATCTTCCTGCTCAGCTCTTCGATCTGCTTCTGCTGATCCTGCACGACTTTCGCGAGGACCGCGGTCACGTCGAGGGAGCTGATGCCCTTGCGGGTGGGCTCGGCGACGAGCTCCGGGACGTCCTCGGCGATGAATCCGACGTGCGCATCGGAGGGATCGGACCTGTAGTTGTACTTCACCGGCGCGAGGCCGTTCAGCGCCTCGAGTGCTTCACCGGACGAAAGCGTGGCGATGTCCTGCTTGAGCTCGCGCGAAGAAGCGTTGATCCACTGGCCGGTGGTCGAGAGATACCCACCGTTCGAATGCTGCAACGGCTGGGTAGGCGAGGCGACGCCGAAACCGACGTAGCCGTTCGTGTCGAAGTACGTTCCCGAGCTGGCCGTCGCGTGCTGGATGAAGAATTTGATCGGCAGGTTCGTGAGACGGTTGTAGCTCAGCAGACGGGTGAACGTGCCCGTGGTCTTCGACGCCAGCTCGATGCCCGGCTCGCTGGTGGCGCTCTCGATGTAGAAGATCTTCAACCCGTTCGTGGTGCCGGTGTTGATGTCCATGATGTAGTTGTCGGGGCTGGCCGTGGCGATGCCGATGTTGCCGGTCGCCGAGATGTCGATCGAGCTGGTCGGCGCGCCAGGACGAATACGGAAGGGGAGGCGCGAGCCGCCGGTCAGGTCGCGGATGAAGAAGTTCGCTTCGTTGCCGCCGATGTCCCACGTCTGCGCCGTGAAGCCGCCGGCGTTCGACTGATCGAGACGGAGGGCCGGCGTGTCGCTGGTGGTGAGGTGCAGGTCGAGGCCCGGCGCCGACTGCTGGAAGCCGATGTTGCCGGTGCTGTCAACGTAGATGGAGCTCGCCGGAGCGGCCGCTTCGATGAGGAACGGGTTGCGGCCCGCGGTCGAGTCCTCGATGGCGAACATGTTCGCGCCGCCGCTGGGCTGCTCGTTCGCGATGATGCGCCAGTCGTTGGCGGCGTAGCCTGCCGACGTCGACGTGTCCTCGAAGTGAATGCGGAGGTTGTTTTCCTTCAGGCGGAGGGTGTCGACTCCGAAGGACTCACCGTTGACGCAGTCGAAGCCGGTGCAGGTGCTCGACTGGACGATGAGATCGTCGGGGATGACCGTGTCGTCGACGGTCACTTCGCCCGGACGGGCGTCGGACTGGACACCGCCGAAGCGGGCGGAGTCCGCCGGCGAGGCGGACGCGCTGTCCTTCGCCGTCGGCTCGGTGCCTTCCGGCGAAACGATCGTGTTGTCCTTGATCGTGATGACGCCCGACTGGGTGATCGCCTGGCCCAGGCCGTTGTCCTTCTGGATCTTGCGGACAGTGGCGTCGTCGCCGTTCGCGCGCGCTTCCTCGAGCTTCTTCTTCAGACCCTCGGGGATCCTCGGCTCGACACGCAGCTCGTACGTGTACTGGCCGTCCGCAGCCGCGCCGCCGAGATCCGCGATGCGGAACACCGGGTTCCTGCCGGGGCCGAAGCTCAGCTGCAGCTCGTTCCCGTCGAGGTCGATGACGCGCAGCACGATCTTCTCGTGCCCGGTGATCTTCGACTGCCATTCGATCTGCGTTCCGCCGCCGGTGGCGCGGCCGATGCCGTCCTTCGCGAACGCTCCGAACGCAACGGTCACTGCGAAAAAGACGACTGTAATTCGGGACTGCAGGGATTTTCTGGACATGACTCTCCTCCTCCGATTGGAACCGACGCCGCAACGAAGCGGATACGCCGCCGGTAGTTGGGGGTTACTGCCCACTGACGATCTGGGACCTGGAGACTAGACGCGGATGAGTCACTATACGTTTACGCCTTTTCCCGGTCCATGAAAAAAAGGAGCACGGCCGGGCGGCCGTCCTCCTTTTTCACTCCCACTCGATCGTGCTGGGCGGCTTGGAGGAGACGTCGTACACCACGCGGTTGATCCCGCGCACTTCGTTGACGATGCGGCGCGACATCCGGTCCAGCACTTCGTGCGGCATACGGAACCAGTCCGCGGTCATGAAGTCGGTCGTCGAGACGGCGCGGATGGCGCAGACGTTCTCGTACGTCCGCTCGTCTCCCATCACGCCGACGCTCTTCACGGGCAGCAGCACCGCAAATGCTTGTGAGATCTCGCGATAGAGGCCGGCGTTGCGGATCTCGTCGATGACGATCTCGTCCGCGTTCTGCAGGATCTCCACGCGTTCGGCGGTCACCTCGCCGAGGATGCGCACGGCCAGGCCGGGACCGGGGAAGGGATGGCGCCAGACGAACTCCGGCTCGAGCCCCAGCTCGATCCCGAGCTGGCGCACCTCGTCCTTGAACAGCTCGCGCACCGGTTCGATCAGCTTCAGCCCCATCTTCTCCGGCAACCCGCCGACGTTGTGGTGGGTCTTGATGATCGCGGACGGCCCCTTGATCGAAACCGATTCGATGACGTCGGGGTAGAGCGTCCCCTGCATCAGGAAGTCGACGTCGGGGATGCGCTTCGCTTCTTCCTCGAAGACGGCGATGAACTCGTTCCCGATCCGCTTCCGCTTCGTTTCCGGGTCTTCGATTCCGGCCAGCTTCTCGTAGAAACGCTGGCGGCCGTCGACCTGCACGAAATGCAGTCCCAGCCGGTCGCTGAGACGCGAGCCGACCTGCACCGCCTCGTTCTTCCGGAGCACGCCGTTGTCGACGAAGATCGCGGTGAGCTGATGCCCGATCGCCTCCGCCACGAGCAGCGCCGCGACCGTCGAATCGACGCCGCCGCTGACCGCCGCGATCACTTTGCGATCGCCGACCTGCTCGCGGATCTCTTCCACCTTGCGGCGGCGGTAGTCGCCGAGGTCCCAGGTCGGCTTGCAGCCGGCGATGTCGAACAAAAAGTTCCGGAGGATCTGCCCCCCCGCCTCGCTGTGCGTGACCTCGGGGTGGAACTGGATCCCGTAGCAGCGGCGCTCGACGTGCTCGAACGCGGTGATCGGCGCGCTGGCCGAGACGGCGGTGGTGACGAAGCCGGGAGGACCGGCCAGAATCGCGTCGCCATGGCTGGCCCAGACGTGCTGATGGCTCGGCGTGTCGGTGAAGAGGCGCGACTCGCCGGTCACGTCGATCTCGGCCCGCCCGTACTCCCGCTCGACTACTGCTTCCACCTTCCCGTCCAGGAGGTACGCCGTCAACTGCATCCCGTAGCAGATGCCGAGGATCGGCACGCCGAGCTCGAAGACCTCGCGCGAACAGTACGGCGCCGCGTCGGAATACACCGACTGCGGTCCGCCGGAAAGGATGATGGCGGTGGGGTCGAGCTCCCGGATCTTCTCGACCGGGTAGTCGAACGGATGGACGACCGAATACACGCGGTTCTCGCGAACCCGCCGTGCAATCAGTTGTGTGTATTGGGAGCCGAAGTCGAGGACGAGGACGGTCTGCGCGGCATTCACGCCGCGCATTCTATTCGAGGCATGGCGTTGGGCTTTGGGCGGTAGGCGCTTGGGGGGGTCCTTCCCCTGCGCGCCGCACCCCAAGAGCCTAACGCCTGACGCCCGATGCCTCTACAGGAGGTTCCGCAGCTCCTTGCCGGGCTTGAAGCGGATCGTGTTCCCCGGCGGGATCTTCACCTCGACGCCGGTCTTCGGGTTGCGGCCGATACCCTTCTTCCGCTGCTTGACCTGGAAGACGCCGAACCCGCGGAGCTCGATGCGCTGGCCGCGCGCGAGCGCGTTGCGGAGCCCTTCGATCACGGTATCGACCGCCTGCGCGGCCTTCACTCGTGAAATTTCCGAGGTCTCAGCGACTTTGTTGACGATGTCCGCCTTGATCATCAAGTTCCTCCGAAGGCGCTGATTATACGATGGTTGCACACCGCATCGATCTCTGGCTCAAGCACGTCTGCCTCTTCAAGCATCGCACCGATGCCACCGAGGCCTGCAAAGGCGGTCACGTCCGCGTCAACGGCGTGAGCGTCAAGCCGGCCGCGGGCATAAAGGAAGGCGATCTCGTCGAGCTCTTCTCGGGCGAGCGCTACCGCCGCGTCGTGGTCCAGGCACTCCCCGCCGGCAACGTCTCGAAAGAAGTTGCCCGCACCATGTACGCCGACGAGACCCCGGTCCGCGAAAAGGTCCCCATGCCCGCCATGATCCGCGAACGGGGAGCGGGCCGGCCTACCAAACGCGACCGCAGGGATATCGAGAAGATGCGGAGGGAGTAGCGAAGCGGGTGTCGGGTGTCAGGTGTCTGGGGTGTTGCGGCTCACAAGACAGTCCCCGTAAGCCGCAACACCCCAGACACCTGACACCTGATACCCGACACCAACTCTACGGCGCGTTCACGAATCTGCGCATGTCCACGTTCGCGATCAGGCCGATGGCCATGAAGAACATCATGGTCGACGAGCCGCCGTACGAGATCAGGGGCAGAGGAATGCCCGTGGTCGGCAGGATTCCTATCTGCATCGACACGTTGATCAGCACGTGGAACACGAAGAACATGATCAGGCAGATGATCAGGAACGTGCCTCCCCGGTCACGTGCATGCTTGGCGAACGTCAGCGCCTGAAACACCAGGTACAGATAGAGCCCGAGCACCACGATCACCCCGACGAACCCCCACTCCTCCCCGAGGACCGCGAAGATGAAATCGGTGTGATGCTCCGGCACGAAGCCGAACTTTCCCTGCGTCCCGTGGCGGAACCCCTTGCCGTGAATGCCGCCGGAGCCGATCGCGATCTTCGCCTGCGTGACCTGATACCCCGAGCCGAGCGGATCGCGCTCCGGGTTCATGAAGATCATGATGCGTTCCTTCTGGTACGGCTTGAGGAACGCAAACCAGCCCACCGGCAGCGCGATCACCGCCACCAGGATCATGGCCGCCCAGATCCGCGGACGGATGCCGCCGAAGAACATCGCCACCGCGATGAGCGGGAAGAACGACGCCGCGGTCCCGAAGTCGGGCTGGATGATGATCAGCCCGACCGGCAGGCCGATGATCGCCATCGCCTTCATGAACGAACGGAAATCGAGATACGCCCGGTCGTTCGAGTCGAAGAAGCGCGCCAGCATCAGCGCCGTGAACACCTTCATGAACTCCGACGGCTGGAACTGAAAGCCGCCGATGCGTATCCATGACTTGACGTTCGCCGTCAGCTGCCCCCACAGCAGCAGGTAGATCAGCAGCACGATCCCGATGCCGTAAAGGATCGGCGCGATGTCGAACAGCACGTGGTAATCGACCGTCAGGATGATCACCACCAGGATCAGCCCGATCGCGACCCACAACATCTGCCGCTTGAACGTGCCGAGGCCCGGCTCGTTGAAGAACGTGGCGCTGTAGACGAGCAGGCAGCCGATCATCGCCAGCACGATGGCCGTGCCGATGAAATTCAGATCGACTCTCGGGGTCGCGCGGTCACCAAACATCATCGTGTGCTCGGGAGCGGCAGGTCGCCTTCCCGGATCTGCTCCAGTGTTTCAGGATTGCTGAGATCGAGGCGCGTCCCTGTGACGTCGCCGCGGAAGCGCGACTCGAACATCAGCTTCGCAAGCGGAGCCGCATCGGCGCCGCCGGCGCCGCCGTGCTCGACGAAGACCACCACCACCATCTGCGGATTGTCGCGCGGCGCGAACGACGCGAACCAGGCGTGGTCGCGGAACTTGAACGGCAGCGCGGTCGCCTTGACGCGGCCCGCGTACGCGATGACCTGCACGGACCCGGTCTTCCCGGAGACGTCCAGCCCCTCCACGCGCGCGTTCGCGCCGGTGCCGCCCGGCTCGTTCACCACTTTCCACATGCCGTTCCGGACCGCCCGGACGGCCTCCGGTGCCAGCGGCACCTCGTGAATGACCTTGCTCGGCACGCGGAAGCGCTTGTACGAGCCGTCTTTCTGCACCCGGTCCACGTAGCGGACCACGTGCGGCTGGAACACCTTGCCGCCGTTCGCCACGGCCGCGGTCATGTTCGCGACCTGCAGCGGCGTCACGATGAGCGGGCCCTGCCCGATGGCCACCGAGATCGTCTCCGCCGGGTACCACTTCTTGTCCCCGCGGTACGGATGCTCGGCGCGCCACTTGGTCGACGGCACGAGCCCCGCGCGCTCGCCGTCGAGATCGATGTGCGAGATCTCGCCGAACGTCAGCTTGTTCGCATACTCCTTGATCTTGTCGACGCCCAGCTTCGCGCCGGTCTGGTAGAAGTAGATGTCGCACGACACCATGAGCGCCCGCTCGACGTCCACCGAGCCGTGTCCTTCCTTCTTCCAGCAGCGGAAGCGCCGGCCGAAGAAGACGCCGCTGCCGCCGCAGCCGAACTGCGTGTCCGGGCCCACCACGCCGTCGGACAGCCCGGCGATGGACATGACCATCTTGAACACGGACCCCGGCGAGTAGAGCCCCTGGATCGCGCGATTGAGCTCGATCTTGAACGGGTTGCTGGTGATCGTCTTCCAGACCTCGGGGGTGAAGCGCTTCGAGTAGATGTTCGGGTTGAAGGCCGGCGACGAGACCATGGCCAGCACTTCGCCGTTGCGCGGGTCGAGCGCGACCGCGGCGCCGACCATCTCGTTCTCCAGGAAGTACTGCTCGGCGCGGCGCTGCAGCTCGAAGTCGAGCGTGAGATAGATGTTGTCGCCCGGCACCGGCTGCTGGCGCGCGGGAGCGTATTCGCTGAGGCGCCGGCCGTCCGCGTCGTACTCCCAGAACTCCGCGCCGTCCTTGCCGCGCAGGTACTGGTCGTACATCAGCTCCACGCCGCGCTTGCCGATCAGGTCCCCCTGCTCGAGCGCGTTGTTCTGCGTCAGCTCCCTGTCGCCCACCTCGCCGATGAACCCGAGGACGTGGGCCGCCATGGTCCCGTACGGGTAGTTGCGGCGTTGCACCGGCAGCACGTTTACCTCGGGGAAGGCGACCGACTGCGCCTGGATCTTCGCCACCTGCGACATGGTCAGCTCTTCCGCGATCGGGAAGGGCTGCGTGGCCGGCAGCTTGGCCGATTCCTTGTCCCAGCGCGCCGTGATCTCCTGCACCGGCAGCTCGAAGATGCGCGACAGGAACTGCTCGACCTTCTGCCGCCGTCCCTTGTCCGCCTTGGCCAGCGGCTTCATGACCACGCGGTCGATCTGCAGCGTGTAGGCGGGCTGGTTGTCCGCGAGGATCTTGCCCGTGCGGTCCATGATCAGGCCGCGTTTGGCCGGGATCTCGATCTCGCGGAGCGCGTTCGCCTCCGACAGGCCGCGGTACTTCTCCGCCTGCACCCCCTGCACGAACCAGAACGATCCGGCCAGGAAGACGAAGACTGCGACGATGCCCCAGAGGACGGCGTTGATGCGGAATTGAAGGAACTTCTGATCGTCTCGATATACGCGCATGGGATTACCACGCGGATTGACGTCGCGTGGCCTCGATCGGCTCCTCACGCAAGAACAGTGTCAACAGCTGGTACACCAGCATGCCGAAAAGGAGCGTGAAGATGGTTTTGACGAGCAACGCCTGCTCGAACATCTCGATGCGTTGTTTCACCAGGATGTTGACGAGCACATAGATCACCAGCTCGTTCACGATCACCGCGCCGCCGAGACAGGCCCCGAAGGCGAGCGTGCCGCGCAGCGACAGGCGTGAGTTGATGTAGGCGACGACGTACGCGCACACCGTCAGCGAGAACGCGTGCAGCCCGAACATGGCGTTCGAGAACGCGTCCTGGACGAAGCCGGCCACCACGCCGGCCACGATCGCGCCGAGGATGTTGCCCCCCATCGAGTAGTAGACGACGAGGATCACGTACGGATTGAAGAACGCCAGGGCGTTCGGGTAGAAACGGTCGAGGAGCGAGTGCAGCGTCAGGGCGATCAGCAGTCCGATCGCAAAACGTAACCACCTCAAGGCGCGTACCTCACAACCGGCTCAGGGATTTTGCGCGTGTGGATGACGATCACTTCCTCGATCGTTCCGAAATCCACCAGCGGCCTCACGGCGATGTTCTTGAAGAGCGACTGCCCCGGCTCGGAGCGGGTCACGATGCCCACCGGGATGCCGCGCGGATAGACGCCGTCGATGCCGGCGGTGAGGATCCGGTCGCCGGCCTGCACGTCGGCCAGCGTCGGGATGTCGAACATCTGCACCCCGGTCCCGCCGTTGCCGCGGACGACGCCCTGGCGGCGGGTCCGCTCGACCAGCGAGCCGACCGAGCAGTTGGCGTCCGTCACGAGCTGCACTTTCGCCAGGTCGTTCGTCACGAGCACGACCCGGCCGATCAGGCCGTTCGCATTCGCGATCACGTCGTTGACCTGCACGCCGTCTTCGGCGCCGCGGTCGATGATGATCGATTTGAACCGCCCCGCCGTGTCGAGCATGATGGTCTGGGCCATCGACGTCTGCATGTCGAACTGCTCGGAGTAGGCGAGGAGGCTGCGCAGCCGTTTGAGGTCCCCCTCGGACTGCCGCAGCTTCAGGTTGTCGGTGGTGAGCTCCGCCACCTTGCGGCGCAGGCCGACGTTCTCCTTCACGGCCGCGCGCATGTCGAGGTAGCCGTGATGCATGTCCTGCACGGTCCCCCCCATCCAGTTCACGAACTTCGGAACGGGCGAGAAGATCGTCATGACCGTGCGCTCGAACATCGTCCTCGTCTCGCCGAGGTAGCGTGTCTGATGGCTGAAGCTCATCAGCACGAAAAGCAGCGAGAGAACCACGATGAACAGGAGCGTCGGGCGGCGAGGGATTACGTCGGTCGGGACTGCCATGTTCGAACTGCGACTTCAGCAGGTTTTGGGCCAGAGGCGTTGGTCGGGCGTTAGGCTTTAGGCGTTGGGCTTTTGGGGTTCTGCGGCTTCGGGCGAGACACCCCAAACGCCTAACGCCCAAAGCCTAACGCCGGTTACTCGATCGAGATCTTCCGCAACAGATTAAAGTCCGTCAGCATCTGCCCCGTCCCCAGCGCCACGCACGCGAGGGGGTCCTCGGCGAGCGTCACCGGGAGGCCGGTCTCTTCGCGGAGACGGCGGTCGAGGTTCTTCAGCATCGAGCCGCCGCCGGCGATGATGATGCCCTTGTCCATGATGTCGGCGGAGAGCTCGGGCGGGGTGCGCTCGAGGGCCACGCGGACCGCCTCGACGATCGTGGCGACCGTCTCGGACAGCGCTTCGCGGATCTCTTCATCGCTGACGACGAGCGTCTTCGGCACGCCCTCGACCAGGTCGCGCCCCTTGATCTCCATGGTCATCTCGTCGTCCAGCGGGAAGGCCGAGCCGATCTCCATCTTGATCTGCTCCGCCGTACGCTCGCCGATGAGCAGGTTGTACT
Source organism: Thermoanaerobaculia bacterium (assembly GCA_035630815.1). Classification (GTDB taxonomy): domain Bacteria; phylum Acidobacteriota; class Thermoanaerobaculia; order Gp7-AA8; family Gp7-AA8; genus QHVT01. Next base: position 57,159 of record DASQJY010000023.1, on the reverse strand, counting down.
TGCGCTTGATGTACTGGATGATCGCGTCGTCCATCTCGTTGCCGGCCACCCGCACGGAGCGCGAGTAGACGATGCCGGCCAGGGAGATGACCGCCACGTCGGTCGTCCCGCCGCCGATGTCGACGATCATGTTTCCGGTCGGGTCGGTGATCGGGAGCCCGGCGCCGATCGCGGCGGCCATGGCCTGTTCGATCAGGTAGACCTCGGTTGCACCGGCGCGGAGCGCGCTGTCCTTGACCGCGCGCTTCTCGACCTGCGTGATCTCCGAGGGGACCGAGATGACGATGCGCGGCTTCACCAGGAACCGGCGCCCGTGCGCCTTCTCGATGAAGTACTTGATCATCTTCTCGGTGACTTCGAAGTCGGCGATGACGCCGTCCTTCATCGGCCGGATCGCGACGATGTTTCCCGGCGTGCGGCCGAGCATCTCCTTCGCTTCCTTGCCGACCGCCTCGACGTTGTTGTTGATCTTGTTGACCGCGACGATCGACGGCTCGCGCACGACGATCCCTTTGTTCTTCGCGTAAACCAGCGTGTTCGCTGTCCCGAGATCGATCGCCAGATCGTTCGAGAACATCGAGAGAAGCGATTTCACAGCCATGTCGGTTTGTCGTTTCCTTAGTTGAGGTACTTATGTGGGGCCGAAGCGCCCGCGGTGCAAAACGAGGTCCAGATGGGGTTGGCGGGTTGGGACTGCGGGACGACTGACTACTCTTCGACGATCACGGTCTGCGATTCTACCTTCTGATTGCCGGCCGCATCGACGGCCTTGATGACGATCGTGTTCCGCCCCACCTTCGCCAGCGCGATCAGCTTCTGGAACGCGCCGCTCGACTCGACGTCCACTTCTTCGTCATTGATGAAGACCGTCGCTCCCGATTCCGTCGTGCCCGCGATCGTGTAGTACTGGCCGCCGACGTGGAACGGCGTCTTCATCGTCAGCGGCGGCGGCGTCCGGTCGGAGGTCGGCTTGGTGCCGCCGCTGACGCGGAAGCGCCGGAACGTGGAGAACGGCCCGGTCTCGCCGTCCGGCCCGATCGCCGCGACGCGCCAGTAGAACGCCCCCTCGGACGTCACCCGCGCCACCGCGGTGGTCTTCGTCCGCTTCGTGTTGATCTCCTGCGTCGAGAACAGCCGGGAGCGGGAGACCTGGAGCACGTACCCGGTCGCCCCTTCGCGAGCGTCCCACATCAGCTCGGTCTTGAGGTCGGGCGAGAGCTGGAACACCTGGTTGTCGCCGGGGGAGAGGAGTGCCGGCGGCATGGCCAGCTGCTTGACCGGCGAGATCGCGCCCTGTGGATTGCTGCTGACTTTCTGCCCGGCCGTGACCCGCACCGCCGGTCCGCCTGCTTCCGGCGCTACCGAGGCCGCTCCGCGGGTAGCCATGATGTCCGACTGCTGCGACTTGTCGACGCCGACCTGGGTGGTCGACTCCGATTCGATGACCACGTGCGTGCCGGGCGTCCGGACCGCGGACGACTCGTTGGCTGTAGCCACCTCGACCGTGCCGACCCGCATCTGCACGGCGTTCGTCTTCTGGCTGGTGGCGGGATTGACCGCCGCGTAGATCTCCAGCAGCGCGTCCGGCCCGACGGTATAGAGCGAGCCGTTCGAGAAGATCAGCTCGGCCGAGGCGCGGCTGCCGGTCTTCACCCAGTCGCCGTTCACCAACGGCGTCCGCGGGTCGGCGTTCTTCCATTCGCTGGAGGACGCTTTCTGGTATTCGACGTCCCCCTCGACGGTCAGAAACTGCGCGTCGTTCTCGAGCTCGGCGCCGCCGCTGAGGGCGGCGCGGCTGATGGTCTGCGACTCGACCGCGGAATCGCGCGCTTCGAGGAAACGCGTTGCATTCAGATGTGCGCGCGCCTCTTCGAGCTTCTGCTGGGCGCGGTTGAACTCGTTGCGATGCGAATTAAAGTCGGCCGAGGCGGCGAGGGAGTTGAGCGCCTGCCGCGCATCCGCGATGGCGGACTCGGCGTTCGTCCTCGGGTTCCCTTTCTGGTTGTGCCAGAACCAGTAGCCGGCGATGCCGAGCAGCACGAGCAGCACGACCAGCCCGATCTGCTTCAGCCGGTCGATTGAGATCAGATACCAGTCGATATCCGCGCCGCTTTGTTTTCGTCTGGTGGCCATGAAGGACGGCGCCTGAGTTATAGCACGGTTGGCGCGCGGGGCGGGAATAGGTAAACTGCGCCGCTTTTTAGTCGCAGCGGCGATCGTCTTCTACCTTTCGCCCGAAAGAGATTTCCATGCTCAAAGTAATGCGTGACAGCTTCCACCACCTCAAGTGGGTTCTCATCGCCGTCGTTGCGGCGTTCATCTTCGGGTTTGTCTTCCTCGACATGGGGTTGGGCGGCGGCGGCTTCGGCGGCGGCACGACCGGCGACGTGGCCTTTGCGGCCATCGTGAACGGCGAGACCATCAGCCTCCAGGAGTACCAGCGCTCGGTCAGCAATCTCGAAAACATGTACCGGCAGATGTACCAGCAGCAGTTCACGCCGGAGATGGCGGCCCAGATGGGCCTGCCGAAGCAGGTGCTCGACGGCCTCATCGACCAGCGCCTGCTGACGCAGGAAGCGCGGCGCCTCAACCTGACGGCGACGCAGGAAGAGGTCCGGAAGAAGCTCCTCTCCATCCCGACCTTCACCGAGAACGGCAAGTTCGTCGGCATGGAGCTCTACAACCGTTACGTTACCGGCCCCCTCGGCTACTCGAGCGCGGCCGCGTTCGAAGAGGACCTGGCGCGCGACATCACCCTCCAGAAGATGGAGAGCGCGCTCATGAACTCCCTCGTCGTGTCGACCAAGGCCGCCGAGGCCGAGTACCGCCGCACGAACGAGAGCGCGAAGATCCGTTACGTGCTCGTCCCCGCCATCGCGCAGACCGGCGTCACTGTCTCCGCGGCAGAGGTCGAGGCCTACTACAAGGCCAACTCGGCCAAGTACACGCACGGCGAACAGCGCCAGATCCGCTACCTGATCGCCGACTTCGCCAAGGTCCGCGCGAGCCTCAACCCGTCCGAGGCCGAGCTCCAGCAGGTGTACGCCGCGAACCGCGATCGCTACAAGCAGCCCGGCGCCGCGCACGTCCTGCACATCCTGGTCAAAGTCGATCCGGGCGCGCCTCCCGCGACCGACGCGGCCGCACGCGCGAAAGCGCAGGGCATCGTCGCGCAGCTCCGCGGCGGCGCCGACTTTGCGGCGCTCGCCCGCGCCAACTCCGAGGATCCTTCCTCGTCCGCAAACGGCGGCGACATGGGATGGGTGGACATGGGCACCACCGTCGAGCCGTTCGAGAAGGCGATCTTCTCGCTGCCCCTCAACCAGATCAGCGACCCGATCCGCTCGACGGACTTCGGCTACCACATCGTGAAAGTCGTAGAGCGCCGCGACGAGTCGGTCCGCCCGTTCTCGGAAGTGCGCACCGAGCTGATGTCGGTGGCCACGGGCGACAAGGCCCGTGAGCTCGCCACGCAGGAGATCAACCGCATCAATAACCAGATCAAGGCGAACAAGCCGGCCAACGTGCAGGCGTTCTCCGCGCTCGCGAGCGGCAACGTCACCTCGAACGACGGCGGCTGGGTCGGACGCGGTGAGCAGGTCGCCGGCGTCGGCCCGCACCAGCCCCTCGTCGACTGGGCATTCGCGGCGAAGCCGGGCGACATCAGCGGCCCCCTCGGCACGCCGCGCGGCATCGTGATCGCGTACGTGGCGAACACCCGTCCGGCGGGCGTGAGCGCGCTGAACGACATCCGCGAGAGGGTCGACGAAGACGCGCGGATGGAAAAGGCCCGCAACGCCGCCCGCGCGGCGCTCGCGCAGCAGATGGCAGGCGCCACGACCATCGACCAGGTCTCGGCCAAGACCGGCCAGCCGGCGCAGGAAACGACCGTCGACCGCAGCGGCCGCGTGCAGGGCTTCAACGGCGACACCACGGCGCTCGTCGAGGCGGCCATCGCCTCGGTCATCGGCGCGGTGAAGGGGCCGGTCCTCGTCTCCGAAGGTGCGGTCGCGTTCCAGGTGCTCGAGCAGAAGAAGGTTACGTCTCAGGAACTGCAGCAGAACCGCGCCACCATGATGGACTCGCTCCGCAGCCAGCAGGCGCGCAGCCTCCGCTCGGTGCTCGTGCAGCGCCTCCGCAAGAACGCGGAGATCGAGGTCAACGACGAGATCACGCGTCCCACGACGCCGGTCTCGGGTAGCTAGCAGTGTCTGAAAAAACAATCCCGGCGAAATGGGAGGAGCCCGCGATCCGCGTGCTCATGATGCCGCGCGACACCAACGGTCACGGCACCATCTTCGGCGGCGTGATCCTGTCCTACATCGACCAGGCCGGCGCGATCGAAGCGCGCCGGCAGGGTCTGCAGTTCATGGTCACGGTCTCGATGGACAAGGTCGTCTTCCACGAGCCGGTCTTCGTCGGCGACCTGGTGAGCTTCTGGACCGAGACCCTGCGCATCGGCAACACCTCGATCACCACGAAAGTGGTGGTCGAGGCCATCCGAGCCGGCGACCCCTCCCAGAAAGTAACCGTCACCGAAGCCCAGGTGGTCTACGTGAACCTCGGCAAAGACCGCAAGCCGCAGGCAATTCAGAAGAAGCCCACCGAAAACGCGTACGTGTAGAGCTATATGGAGTGCGGTAACCACAGTTACCGCTCTGACTGCCTCTGTTCGTGCAGCCATTCGTAGCTGGTGCAAGCTCGCCTCGTGGCCCGAGCGAAGGCTGGACCTGCTCGCCTTGCAGGACGAAGAGAATCAGTCAAAGCGGTAACTGTCGTTACCGCACTCCAAACTTGTCGCGCGCTCTACAATTCATCATGCGCATCGACCGCGGACGCTTCAGAACAGTGTCGCTCGTCATCCTCGTCGCGCACGCGGTCGCGATCGGCGCTTTCCTGGTTTCCCGGCCACCTCTGCCGGCCGACCACTGGGCCATGCTCGATCGGCACCGTTCGGACGTGAAAGAGACGTCCGCCGGCCTGAATGGCAGCTTCTCTCTCAATCCCCACAGCCTCAACGTCGTGTTGGCGCGCCGGCCCGTGGGCGGTGGCTGGGAGTCAGCGCCGGTCGGTCTGTTTCAGATCATCAATCTTCCCGCCTACCTCGCAGCGCTCACGACGTTCGACCTGCTGCAGGCAAAGCCCGGAGGTACCTCCAGGATCCACTCCGACGCCGCAACGGCGGTGTTTGCCGCCGTCGCACTCATCCAATGGAGCCTGCTCGCACTCCTCCTCAGTAAGAGGCGGATGTGAATACCCCCTTCGTCATCGCCGCGGTCCTGACGGCGGTTGTCGGCGTCGTCCATTCGTACCTGGGCGAGCGCTACATCCTCATGCGCCTCTTCCGCCGAGGCAACCTGCCGGACCTGTTTCGCAAACACGAATTCACCAAGCGGACCTTGCGCCTGGCGTGGCACGTGACGACCCTGCTCGCCTTCGGATTCACGGCCGTGCTGCTCGTGCTCGCGACGCACCCCCGGGAAGAGATCCGCACGCTCGCCCGGATCATCGCCGCCACGTTCGCGCTCAGCGGCCTGCTGTCCCTGATCGTTGTGAAGGGCAAACACCTCTCCTGGCTGGCCTTTTTCGTGATCGCCGCGCTCGTCTGGGCCGGACAGCAGTGAGATCGTTGGTCTCATTTGTCCAAAATTTGCGATTTCAGCGTTTTTTCGCGTCGCGCTAAGCCCTGTGTTTTGAGCCTGGGGGATGCGAAACCACGCGCTGTGACAATTCTGTGAGGGCGCGTTTCGCGAATGGCGTCTTTCAATATGCGCGATGAAACCGCGACGCACATGGAGTGCTCGATCATGCGAAAGGACACGGCAGGCACTCAGATCGAGTGATCGGCCACTCCTGCGGAGTGATCGTCGCCTCCCTTCGCGCGCTCGTTCGCGCAAACCGTGCGGACATTTACCTATCCCGTGTGAACCGTCATCGCGGATCGATGGACTTTCATCCCGGATCGGTGATCGTTCACTCCCGCCGGATCATCGGCCAGCCGTCCCGAGCAATCGCTTACACGATCCGAGTCACCGTCTGCTCCCATCGCGTGATCGTTCCCCTGCGCGCTGCGAACGGTCGCTTCCCTCGCATCATCGTGCCCTCCCCGCGAATCGTCGTTCATCGCCAACGGATGAGAGTTCGGCCGGAACGTGTCGCCGGTCGCGCGCTCCACCCGGCCGACTTGACCCTTCCCGATCCGTCAGCAAGTAAACGAAGGAGAAAGATCATGAAGAAAACATTGGATCCCGCCCCCTCGCCGCACGCGGAAGCGGCACGGGTGCTTCTCGAAAAGATCCGTGCACTGCAGGACGAGTTCCCCCGCGTCGCACCCGTCGCCCCTGAGCTCACGCGGCGCCTGGTCGCCAAGGCCAAGCTCCCTGAAGCAGGCATCGAGGCGACGACTGTCGAGATCGAGCGCTCGCCGCGTCTCGCCACCGCCGCTGCGGCCGACGCGCCGAGCCTCCGCGACTCGTATGCATACGCCATCGCATACGGTCCCGTCGTGAAGGAGCTGCTGGCCGTTGCTCGCACGGTGACGCACACCATCCGCGTCGAGCGTGCGCGCGCCGGCGCCGTGGCCCTCGACGTCTACGCGATCGCCACGCGACTGAGCAAGCAGGAAGACGGCGCCGAGTTCCTCCCGTACGTCGAAACCATCCGGGAGATGCTCAAGCAAAAGAGGGGACGGAAAACGACTTCGAGCCCCGATTCCGCATCCCTCGTCCCCTCGGCACCATCGAAGTAAGCGTAGTTGCGGAGGGCAGCTTCGGCTGCCCTCCGTTTTGAACTTTCTCGACGATTGCATTCAGAAGTCACGTGGCAACTCTGCATGGTGTCCGGCGAAAGTGGTAATCGCAGTTTGATTTCCGGAGAGATGCTCGCGCCGAGTACGCGGAGCGGGTTATGAACGAGGATCACGCCTTCTTGCTGCGCGCACTCGCCGCTTCTTCGATTGTTGGTGGCCAAGTCAGCGATCTGCTATTGTGGATGTAATTATGAGCGGAACGGTCTTGGTAGCTCTCCTCGCATTGGTGGGTGTGGTACTTACCGTCTCCGTAAGCATTACCATCCACAGGCGTCAGCTGGCCGCAGACCTGCTGTCGCAGGAGCGCCAGCATGAAGGTGCGATCCGGAAGGCACGGTTCGAAATTCTGGGAATCTATGCTCGCTGTCATCGAAGATGAGCGGCTGAAGCGATATCCAGGGCTGTATCTCCTCATTAGCTCGGCTATAAAGCAAATTGACTATCCGGACGCTTTCGAAACGGCGCTAGAGGTTCGACTTGTCGAAGAGAAGTTCAACGAGTGGGATTCGTCGTGGGGCCTTTTGTTTACTGAAGAAAGTGGGAAACGGGCCCAGTTCGTGCGCCAAATGTTGAGGCGGCTTGTACGCACTGAGAAGGTACCGACGGAAAGTGATCAAAGGGAACTCCGGGCGAGCTTTCTCGCGCTTGAGATCGCTCTTCGGGTCGACACTGGTGTTTACGCAGTCGAGTTTGCCGAGATTGAGCGCAACTTCCGGAGCTACGATTCCGTTCCGCATCCCGAAAACATCGCTACCGAGTGAATGAACAGGTTTGCGACAGTAGCACTCGCGTGAGGTACTGCCGTCGTAGGTGCTGAACACTGGCAGACGGTTTGGTATAATCGTTGTTACAGCGTCGACGTGAAACCAACCATCCAGAAGTGCGGAAGCAGCCTGGCAATCAGGATTCCTCCGCCGTTTGCGTATAGCGATCGATCAGCAGGAGAACTCCACGGTGGATCTGACCATCAAATCGAGGAAGCTGGTCGTCGTTCCCGCTGAACCGACGATCACGCTGGAATCCCTGGTCGAACGGATCACCGATGAGAATCGGCACGACGAGATCGGGACCGGACCGGGAGTTGGCAACGAAGTCTGGTAAGACGCCGTGCAGCCCGAATCGCGGGGACGTGGTGTCGCTGACGTTCGATCCGCAGGCTGGTCACGAACAGGCCGGCGTGCGACCTGCCGTGGCTGTGTCGCCCAGAACCTATAACGAACGATCGAGCCTGATCCTCGTTGTACCGGTTACGCGACAGATCAAGGGCTATCCGTTCGAGGTCGTCTTGCCGGCGAAACTTCCGGCTTCCGGGCGCCGTCCTGTCAGATCAGATCAAGAGCGTGGATTGGTGTGCAAGAGACGTTCGTTTTATCTGTGCTCTACCCGAGGCAATCGTGAACGCCATCCTCCAACGCGCGGGTGTCCTGCTGTCGCCGGGGTGATGTTCCCGATGTCTCCGCGTGATGCTGCAGGTGTATTCTTTAAAGTCCATGAAGATCAAACGAGAACCGACTCGGCTCCAGAAAAAGGCAAAGCGCGGCCACCAGGGCTATCCGGTGGCGACTGTTGCCTTTTACGGGCTCGACGCTTCGCGCGCTTCGAAGGTGGCTGTCGGGATCGTGCTGGCTGAAGGTGGGGAGGTCGTGGAGCTGCGACGGTGGAGGTCCGAGACAGACGACCTTCGGCGGTTTCCGCCGACGAACGCAGAGATTATGGAGTTCATCCAGCAGCGGGCGGTGAAGACGGTGGTGATGAGTCCAGGCATCATCGGTTGCCCGCATGAAGAAGGTAAGGATTATCCGGACGGGGAAGTGTGTCCTCGCTGTCCTTACTGGGCTGACCGGGATCGGTGGAGCGGTGAGCAACTCCGGGTGCAATAGGCGGTGACTGCGTCACCCCCTTCCAGATCTCGCCTTCCGCATCCTCTCCAGCCTCTCCTTCATCTCCCTCTCGAACCCCGCATCCTTCGGTTCATAGAACCGCCGCCCGGCCAGGGCGTCGGGGAGGCATTCCATGGCGGCGGTCTGGTCTTCGAAGTCGTGGGCGTACTGGTAGCCGCGGCCGTAGCCGAGGTCTTTCATTAGTTTGGTCGGCGCGTTGCGGATGTGATGGGGGACGCCGGGGTTGTCGCCCTGGCGGACTTCGCGGACGGCTTCGCCGTAGCCGATGTAGGCGGCGTTGGATTTGGGCGACGCCGAGAGGTAGGTGACGAGTTGGGCCAAGGCGACGCCGGCTTCGGGCATGCCGAGGAAGTGCACGGTCTGCTGCACGGCGATGGCGAAGACGAGGGCCTGGGGGTCGGCGTTGCCGATGTCTTCCGAGGCGGCGCGAACGAGGCGTCTCGCGATGTACATCGGATCTTCGCCTCCTTCGAGCATGCGCACCAGCCAATAGACCGCGGCGTCGGCGTCGCCGTTTCTCAGCGACTTGTGGAGCGCGGAGATGATGTTGTAGTGCTCTTCGCCCGACTTGTCGTACATCAGCGAGCGGCGCTGCAGGATCTCCTTCACCTTCTCGACGCCGATCGGGCTGTCTTCGGCCGACGCGGTCTCGACGACCAGTTGCAGGCTGGTGAGCGACTGGCGCGCGTCACCGGCTGACGTGGCGGCGATGAAGTCGAGCGCTCCTTCTTCGATGTCGATGCCGTACTTCGCCACGGTGGGGTGGGAGAGGGCGCGCTTCAGGATCGTCAGGACCTGCTCGCGTTCTAGGGCGGGGATCACCACCACCTTCGAGCGGGACAGGAGGGCGGAGTTCACCTCGAACGACGGGTTCTCCGTGGTCGCGCCGATCAGCACGATGTCGCCGGCTTCGACGTAGGGGAGGAAGGCGTCCTGCTGCGCTTTGTTGAAGCGATGGATCTCGTCGATGAAGACGATGGTCTTGGATCCGCGGGTCTGCCTCGCGCGCCGCGCTTCTTCCATGATGGCCTTGATGTCCTTGATGGAGCTGGACGTCGCCGAGAAGGTGACGAAGCGCGCTCGTGTCGTCCTGGCGATGATGCGCGCGAGGGTGGTCTTGCCGGATCCGGGAGGGCCCCAGAAGATCATGGAGGGGATGCGGTCGGATTCGATGGCGTTGCGCAGGAAGCGCTTCTCGCCGAGGAGCTCTTCGAGGCCGACCACCTCCTCGAGCTTCGCGGGGCGCAGGCGCTCGGCAAGCGGGACGTCCTCGCCTGCCGGTTTTTCGGCCGGTGCGAAGTCCTCGTCGCCGAAGAGCGAGCCGCTCATCGCACTCCGCCCACGACAGAAGACCGACGAGAGGCCTCCGGCGGGCCGGCGTGGCCGGCGGCACTTGTTTGCGCGCGGACGGCGTTCAGCGCGAGAGGCGTGCGTTCAGCCTTGGGCAACCAGTGCTGCCGGCCACGCCGGCCCGCCGGAGGCCTCTCGTCGGTTCTCTCTGGGCGGGGTGAAAGCGTCCTGCCCAAGCGAAAGCTCGCAGACAACCGACAACTGACAACTGACAACAATCTCCTCATGCGAGTAACGAAAAGTCCAGATTTCCGCCGCTCACCACCACCGCCACCGGTCCCTTGACCTTGACCTTGCCGGTCAGCAGGGCCGCGATGCCGAGGGCGCCGGTCGGCTCGATGACCAGCTTGGTGCGGTACATCGCCCACTTCGTGGTTTCGAGCAGCACGTCGTCGTCGACGCTGACCACGTCGCGGACCAGCTCGCGGATGATCGCGAAGTTGCGCGAGCCTATCGCGAGCGTCCGGGCGCCGTCGGCGATGGTGTTCGGCGGGTCGATGGTCACGATCTCGCCTTTGCGGAACGATTGCTCGCCGTCGTTTCCGGCTGCCGGCTCGACGCCGTAGACCTCGACCGGCTTGACGGACATGGCGCCGAGGGCGGTGCCGGAGAGGAGGCCGCCTCCGCCGAGGGGGGTGATGACGGCCGTCACCTCCGGCCACTCCTCGGCGATCTCCAGGCCGACGGTGCCGGCTCCGGCGATGATGTGGTCGTGATCGAACGGCGGGATGACCGCGGCGCCGGTCTTGTCGGCGAGCTCGCGGGCGATGGTGTCGCGGGTGGCGGAGGTCACGCCGGCGCGGACGACGGTCGCGCCGTAGGCCTCAGTGGCCTCGACTTTCGACATGACGGAGTTCTCCGGCATCACGATCGAGGCGCGGATGCCGAGGAGCTTCGCCGCCAGGGCGACGCCCTGGGCGTGGTTTCCGGAGGAGAAGGCGACCACGCCGCGGGCCCGCTCGTCATCATTTAATTGCAGGAGGGCGTTCATGGCCCCGCGGATCTTGAAGGAGCCGGCGCGCTGCAGGTTTTCGCACTTCAGGCGCACCTCGAACCCTGCGCGCTCGGAGAGCGAGCGGCTCGTGAGGAGGGGGGTACGGTGAATCCAGGGACGGAGGCGGTCGGCGGCGGCGCGGATGGTGCGGATGTCGAGAGCGTTGCTGACGTTTGGCGAACTCACCCGCCCTAGTATAAACTCACGTCGATTATTTGATTTTAAAGGCACACCCGTCGGCGGCCGCCGCCGACGATCAAGGCACTTTCGGGTTGGAGGTTGGGGTTATGTGGAGATGGGTTACCCGCGGCCTGGTTCTCACCTTCGTGGCGCTTCTCGCGCCCGTTCTCTTCGCACAGACATTCATTGGTGACGTCGACGCGCCGGACGTGTCGAAGACGCACTCCGGGATGATCATCGTCAAAGGGTGGGCTCTCGACCAGAACCTGCTCTCGCGCATCGAGTTGTGGGTCGACGATCAGTATCAGCACAACCTCATCCTGTACCTGCCGCGCATCGACATCGTGGAAGCGTTCCCCGACTGGCCCGGCATCCATGGTGCGCGTCCCGGCTTCATCACCGGCTTCTCGGCGAACCGCTTCACCAACGGCCCCCACACGGTCGAGCTGCGCGCCTACAGCAGCAACGGCGACGTGCATTACCTCGGGCGCCGCACGATTACGATCGACAACACGATCAACCAGGCGCCGTTCGGCTTCCTCGACATCCCGGGCGCCGGCCCGATCACCAACGTCTCCGGTGCGTTCCCGGTCCTCGGCTGGGCCGCGGATCTGGACGGCATCCAGCGCGTCGAGGTGCTGATCGACGACGGCATCGTGCAGAGCGCGATGCACGGCGATCCCCGTCCGGACGTCGGCGGCACGTTCCCCGACTTCACCGGCGCGCTGTTCAGCGGCTACGTGGCGAACATCGACAGCACGCGCATCGAGAACGGTGTGCACGTGCTCACGGTCCGTGCGATCGACCGGCTCGGCATGTCCAACCTGATCGGGCGCCGCACGGTGCAGATCATCAACAACAACAATTTCCTCCGGCCCTTCGGCTTCGTCGACGAACCGCAGCGCGATGCCGTCCTCTTCGGGACGAACTGCGGCGACGGACAGGGACCGGGCCCGATCTCCCCGCCGGTCACCCCGGGCGAGCACATCACGCCGGTCCGCGGCTGGGCGCTCGATCTCGGCACCCGCCAGGAAGTCGGCCGCGTCGCCTACGCCGAGCTCCTGGTGGACGGCGTTCGCTGGCTTTCGACCGATGACTGCGGCGTCGTGGCCGGCGCGTTTGCGAACTGCTACGGCCTGCCGCGCTACGACGTGGCGCGCTATTACCCGACCTTCCCCGATGCGCCGCGCGCAGGCTTCCTCTTCACGCTCGATGTCGGTGCGCTGCTCAACCTCGGCGTCCGCCCGGGCAACCACCGCCTGTCGGTGCGCGTCGGCGACCGCGAGCAGACCTTCACCGAGCTCCCGAACGCCGACGGTATCCCGGTGTTCTTCCAGTGCATCGACGATGAGGACTTCGATTTCGCCGGCTTCGGCTTCATCGAGTTCCCGACGATCATGGATTACGTCGGCGGCGACGTGGTCTTCCGCGGCTGGGCTCTCGAGGATCAGTCGCAGATCGCGGCGATCGAGGTGATCGTCGACGGCAACTTCGTCGGCGTCGCGCAGTACGGTTTCCCGCGCGCTGACGTCGGCGACCAGTACCCGCACATCTCGAACTCCGACAACTCGGGCTGGGCGTTCCAGTTCGATACGCGCCTGCTCTCGAACGCGCGCCACCGCCTGACGGTGCGCACGGTGGATTCGCAGGGCCATCGCACGGAGATCGGCTCGGTCGATTTCTACGTGGCGAACAACAACCCCCAGCCCATCTCCAGGAAAACCCAGGATTTCTAGAGCCTTCGACGCGTTGCAGAACGAAACGGCCCGGCGCAAGCCGGGCCGTTTTGTTTCCGCTTGCGTTCCGGCTACAGAGAGACGACGAGAGGCCTCCGGCGGGCCGGTGTGACCGGCAGCACTGGTCGCCCAAGGCTGAACGCACGCCTCTCGCAGGAAGCGCGGTCCGTGCGTAAACAAGTGCCGCCGGTCACACCGGCCCGCCGGAGGCCTCCCATCGGTCCTCTCCCTGGCCGAAGCGTCAGCGGATCGCGGCGGCGATCTCGCGGGCTTCCGTTTCGATCTTGGTGAGCTTCTCCGCGAACCGTTCGATCTTCTCCGACTCGGCGGTGTAGAAGCGCTGGTAGGGCTCGAAGGCGGAGGTGATGTTGCGGAGCATGCGGTCGATCTCCACGCTCGACTCGCGGTCGAGGGCGTCCTTCAGCTGGCCGCGCATCTCCTCGATGCGGCGGCGGAACTCATCCTTAGCCTTGGTGCGCTTGTAGGGGAGGATGAGGAAGCTGGTGACGAGCAGCATGGTCGCGGCGGTGAGGCCGGTCACGTCGATGGCCGTGCTGCTGACCGCGGTGGTGAGCAGGTAACCGAGGCCGAGTGCGCCGGCGCCGAGGCCGAAGGAGTGGAGGACGGCGCGCATTGCGTTGTCGATGATGCGGCGCGACTCCACGTTCACGTCGTACGACGACAGGCGCTGCTCCGCGTTGACGCGCATGCGGGAGTAGACCTCCTCGCGGTTGTACGCGAACTCGCGTCCGACGCGGCCGATGATCTCGTCGTTCTTCGCATCCGCCTCGGCGCGGCGATGGAACGCGTCGATGGTCCCGTTCCAGAGCTTCATGTTCTCCTTCACGAGCCAGTCGACCGCCTCCTGGATGGTCGTATCGATGTTCCCTTTCCATCCTTGGAACACCTGCCGCTCGAACTCCTCGCGGAACCGCGACGCGTCGCGCAGCATCATCACGTGCTGGATGCGCACGTAGCGGTCGAGGAACTCGAGACCGCGCCGTTCCAGGTCCATCAGCAGGTTGTCGATGCGCACCACGAACTGCTTGAAGTTCGAGACCAGGTCGCCGCGGGCGCGCTCGAGCTGATCGTTGATGGAGTCGATGCGCTGCTTGTCGGCCGCGAGCACTTCGCGGCGCGACTCGATCATCCGGAACTGCTTCTTCGCCAGGCTCAGGATCGTGTCGAGCGGCGCGTTCAGCTTGATGCGCACGCGCTCCTTCTCGGAGAGCACCTGGAAGATGTAGTCCTCGAGATGCTCGAACCGGCTGCGCGTCCACTCGCGCGGCGGCAGGTTGCCGAGCTTCGACTCGAGCGCCAGCTTCGCCGCGACCGGGTAGATCGTCGGATCGAACCCGAAGATCGTGCGCGTGTTCGACAGCAGGTAGTCGATCACCTGCTGCACCTCGGCGTCCGACTTCGTGTCCACCTTGTTCAGGACGAAGACGACTTTCTTGCCCCACTCGCGGATGTACTCGAGGAAGCGCCGCTCCGATTCGGAGAGCGGGCGGTCGATCGACGTGACGAACAGGATCAGGTCCGCGCGCGGGATGAAGTCCTCGGTGATCTCCTGGTGCCGCTGCACGATCGAGTTCGTGCCGGGCGTGTCGACGAGGGTGATGTTGCGCAGGAACTCGATCGGGTAGAACTGCTCGATGACGTAGTCCGAGATTTTCCGCGACGACGGCTCATCCGCGTAGCGGAGGATCGAGATCACGTCATCGACCGGGATCGGCCCTTCCGTTCGCAGCTTTTCGCCGAACAGGGCATTGATGAGCGAAGACTTGCCGGCGTTGAACTCGCCGACGATGACGAGCGTGAAGAGGTCTTCGAGCGTGGCCAGCAGCTCGTCGACCCGGCGGCGTTCGTCGGACTGTTCGCGCTCGAGCGTCTCCCGCAGCTCGACGAGCAGGCGCTGCTCGCGGCGCAGGAGCGCCTGGATGTTCGCGTCGACGACCGTATCGAAAATGCCGGGCATGACTCAGCGCCGCCCTTTTCTGGAATCCTCCACCCGCACTTCTTCCCGGCGCAGACGTACTTTCTCCGAGGCCGGTTTGCGGACCTGCTTTTTCCGGATGTAGAGCTCCTCGCGGAGCATGATCCGCTTCTCGACCACGGTGATCTCTTCCATCACCGGCACGATCAGCGTGTCCCCCTCGCGGCGCGGTTTGGCCGGTTTCTTCAGCCAAGTGTTGCGGGCCACGTGCTCGATCTCGATCTCGTCCTCGAGCGTGGAAGTGTCGATCACTTCCTCGCGTTCGGAAACGATCTTCGACACGCGGACGCTCCCGCGGTCGACCATGCGTTTGGTGACGTGCGCGGTCTCTTCGACGACAGGGATGACCACTTCTTTTTTCTTCATAGAGCTCCGGTGGAGGACAGGCGTCTGCCTGTCCCCCGACCGAGTGCCACTTTACCTCTACTGCCGACCCTGGTCGAAGCCGTAGCGGATCGCGTCTTTGAAGCGGTCCCACGTCCCCTTGTTCCGGGTCTCCCATTTCGACTGCACGTCCGTCTCGACCGTCGACCAGTCGCCGCCGCTGCTGCTGCCGGCGAGGTCGTAACCGTAACGGTAGGCATGCGAGTAGCCGCTGTCGTAGTCCCAGCCGGTGTTCGCAAAGTTCTGTTTGTAGTGCGTGCGGCAGGAGCTGTCGACGGTGTCGAAGCTGCGCTTGTGCGGAGTGGTGCCGATAATTGGCTCCACGCGGACGTCGGTCTTGCGGACCGTGTCCGAGATGTGCTCGGTGCGCTCGTGCGCTTCCTTGCCGACCACGACCTCTTCCACGACACGGGCGCGTTTCTCGACGACGGCCTCTTCCGCCATCTCGCGCATCTCGATCGTCGAGTTCTCGAATGCGTGCATGTCTCCGGGGGCAACTTCGCGGTTCACGGGGCGGCGCTCGACCGTCACCCGCTCTTCATGAAGCCGGATGTCTTCTTCGACGGGCTGTGCGGTGACTTCCTTCGAAACGCGGACGCCGCCGGTCTCGACCGATCGTTTGCCGACCGCGAGCTCTTCCTCGACGACCGGGATGCTGCGTTCTTCATCGCGCGTGCGGCCGATCATCTTCTCGTCCTCGCGCAGAGTGGTGGTTTCTTTCGTGTTCTCGAGGATTTCTTCTTCACGTCGTTGAGCCATGGATCCTCCTTGATTCGATTCAGTTTTGCGCTTGTCGCGCCAAATAACTGATTGCGAATAAGGTGCCGTGATTGGTGCTATTTCATGGTGGGGTTGCACTTACCGTTACGCGGATTTCGGCACCCGCACCATCACGCTTCGCGGCACGCTCACGATCGTGAGCGGCGTTTCCAGCGTGAACAACTCACCATCGATCCCCACCTTCAGGAAAGAGCGCGACGACTGCACGCGCATCTGCCTGGTGCGGAACATCGTGAAGCCCGGGATCTCGCGCACGCGTCCGGCCATGTAGCGCGCCACGATCCGCGCGAGTTGCCAGCGCGAACGGTGCGACAGCCAGTACACCGTAAGCTTCCCCTCGGTCAGCCTCTCGCGCGGCGCTTCCACGCCGAAGCGCTCCAGGTCATACGAGTTGTTCGACACCATGAAGACGTGCGTGCGGATGACGTCCTTCTGCGACTCCGTTTCGACGTTCAGCGTCACGTGCGGATACTTCCGGAGCGTCGTGTAGAGCGCGTAAAGACGGGCCCTCCAGCGCGGGTAGTCGCGACCATGCTCTTCCCGCCGCGCCACCAGCTCCGGGTACAGTCCGAGGGAGACGTTGTTGATGAAGAAGCGATCGTTAATGCGCGCGGCGTCGATCTGGCGCGATGCACCGTTCAGCGCCACGTCCAGCGCTTCGCGCCAGGTCAGCGGGATGTTGAGGTCGCGGGCGAAGTGGTTGTACGTGCCGGCGGGGATGACGGCGAGCACCGCATCGGTCTGGGCGACCGCCTGCACGATGTGATGGACGGTGCCGTCGCCTCCCGCGGCGATGAAGAGCTTCACGCCGCGGGAGATGCGGTCCCGGATCTCTTTCGCGCAGTCCAGCTCCGGCGAAAGCTCCAGCACTTCGACCTCCTCGGCGCGCGCGGCGGCGGTCAAATCGTCCGCACCGGCGCGGTTCCCGGAGTTGCGGTTCAGAAACAGGGTGCCCCGTACTGGCAATTTCGGCCTCATGTATGGCGTTTCAAACCGCCGTCGATGCGAAGAATCGGTCTGCTGCTCGTCCTCCTGCAAATTCTCGCCCTGTCCGCTTTCGCGGCCGGACCCGGTTGCTCGCTCTGCACCGGCCTCACCGGGCATGACGGCAGCGTCGTTCCGTCGCTGGTGCGCCTCACCGAAACGGAGTACCCGGCGTACACCGCGGTCCAGCCGTCGAACGTCGCGGTGGTGATCGAGTACAACGCGGCCACGCTCGACGAAGTGGAGACGCAGACGCGCGCCATCATCGACTGGGCGCGGACGCACGGCCCCTTCGACGCGATCGGCATCAGCGTCCCGAATGCCGACGCCACGCTCGCCGCGTACGCCATCAAGCGCCTCGCCGTCTCGGCGCAGGGGCAGGGGGTGGCGCAGCGCGTCATCGCTCCGCACGATCCCGCTCTCTTCGACCAGGAAGGGGCCAGTGCGTACTTTGACGCCGTCCTTGTCGACGCTCCGCAGGTGGGGGAGGCGTTCGCCTTTCTCGCCGAGCGCGATCCATCCAAGAAGATCTACGCCGTCGTACCGGCCGTCTCCCCGAACCCGCTCTTCGATCTTGCACAGGCCTTCGCCGCCGGTGCGACGCGCGCCTACGCAAGCGGCGCGGTGAGCCCGCAGGCGCTGGCGAGCTTCAATCGCTCCATGACCGGCGACTGGGCCCACGACTCGACCGCGCGCACCGAGGTGCTCGACGCGAAGGGCAACCCGATCGAGATGCCGGTGCTGGCGTTCGTCCGCGGCGAGGACCTCCGCACGCTCTTGGTCGCGCGCGGTGACGCCACAGGGGCGACCATCCTCTCGCTGCCGGCCGACCGTTATACGAAACCGCGCCGCATCGATGCCACCGACATCACGGACGTCGGCCGCCGCGGCACGCAACTGCTCGTCGGCGTCCCTACTGCGAAAGAGCCATACGCGGTGCTGGTCGACTACACCGAGCGCCCCGACCGCAACGCGGTGAAGGAAACGCTCGACATCGCGACCGAGCGCGGAATCACGGTCGAAGAGATCATCCGCAATCACCAGTCCTACGACGCCTTCCAGGAGTCGATCCAGCCGCGCTACATCGCCCGCAACACCACCCGGCTCCGCTTCGACATCGGCGGCGGCGCGGAAGCGCTCGAAGCCTCGATCGTCGGCGACTACTTCGCCGAGCCGAAAGGACGGGCGGACTGGGTCTGGTCCGACTTCTACATCAACGGCGTGAAGTGGAAGTACGGCCGCATCCCCGAGCTGCCGCTCCTGCAGCCGGAGAAAGTCACGCAGCTGCCGCTCGACATTCACCTCTCCAACGAATACCGCTATCAGCTCGTGCGCACGACCGACGTCCTCGGCTTCCGCACCTACGAAGTGCGCTTCGAGCCGCCGCCGAACGCTTCCGCCGAACTGCCGCTCTACCGCGGCACGGTGTGGATCGACACGAAGTCGTGGGCGCGCATCCGCATCGCCATGGTGCAGCTCAACCTCACCGGGGAGATCCTCTCGAACGAGGAGCGCGTCGATTTCGTCGCCTTCTCGCGCGATACGAAAGCGCCGCTCGACGCAAACGCCGTCGCCGGCGCCGATCCGCGCTCGCTCGTCTGGCTGCCGTACGAAGTCGACGCACAGCAGGTGATCTCCGCCGCCGGACGCGCAAGTGTCGTGCAGCGCACCACCACGTTCGACAACTTCCGCCTCGAGCCCGCCGAGTACGAGAACCTGCTCGCCCAGGCGTCGGCCTCCGATGCGCGCATGGTCCGCGAGACCGAGGGCGGTCTGCGTTACCTGGAGAAGCGCGACGGCATTCGCGTCGTCAAGGAAGGCTACGACACCTCTCAGATCTTCGCCCTCGGCGGGATCCATCACGACGGAGGCCTCGAGTACCCGGTCGTCCCGCTCGGCGGCGTCGACTACTTCAACTTCGACCTCCTCGGTAAAGGCATCCAGACGAACGTCTTCTTCGCCGGCGTCGTCCTGGCCGTGAATGCGACGCATCCCAACGTCGGCGGCACGCGCACGAACGTCGGCGTCGACTTCTTCGGCATCGCCCTCCCCACCGAGAACCAGCTCTTCCGCGGAGGCCTCGAGCGTCCGGAGGAGAGCGTCAAGTCGCTGCCCCTCGGCATGTACGTGCGCGCGGGCCACCCGTTCGCGCAGTTCGGCAAGATCGACGTCTCATTTGGCGTCTCGCACCAGACTTACCAGCGCGCCGAGACCACCGGCTCCGGCTTTTCCGTCCCGAGCGACACGTTCACGCTCACCCCGGGCATCGAAGTCCGCTACGCCCGCCGCGGCTGGTCCTTCGGGGCGTCGTACGACTACAACCGCCGCACAGAGTGGGCGCCGTGGGGGAATCTCGCGGAGTACGAGCCCGACCAGCAGAGCTTCTCCCGTTTCGGTGCCTCGCTCGGCAAGAGCTTCTACCTCCCGAAGTTCCAGCGCATCGGCGTCGACCTGAACTACCTCGACGGCCAGAACCTCGACCGCTTCTCGAAGTACGAGCTCGGCTTCTTCGGCTCCCAGCGCGTGCACGGCGTGCAGTCCGGCTCCATCCGTGCCGAGAAGATGATCATCGGCCACCTCTCCTACGGCTTCGTCTTCTCCCAGCAGTTCCGCATCGAAGCCTTCTACGACCACGCCCTCCTCGACGACGCGACGGCAGGCTGGCGCCGCGAGCCGGTCCAGGGCCTCGGCATCGCCGGCCAGACCATCGGCCCCTACGGCACCCTGGTCCGCCTCGACATCGGCAAGACCATCGGCCGGAACGCGCAGGACGGGTTCGTGGCCAATGTGGTGTTTTTGAAGTTGTTCTGAGGGACTGGCCGTAAAATCCTTTTGATGGAACGCAAACTCGATCCGACCCCGGAAGAATGGGAGCGGGTATGGGTGGAGGAAGCTGCTCGGCGGTACCAGCAGCTCAAAGCCGGCACGGCGAGGTCCATCGCCTCGGATGTGAAAAATTCGCCGAGCGCCACGTTTTCGCCGGTGGCATGGCCCCTCATCCGCCCTTCGGGCACCTTCTCCCCGCTCGACGCGGCGAGAAGGGCTACTAATTACCCGTCTCGCAAGACCGAAAGTTAGTAGCCCCTCTCCCCGCGTCGAGCGGGGAGAGGGTGGCCAACGGCCGGGTGAGGGGGCCATGCCACCGGCAAGACGCGCGCCTTTCGCCGGCAAACCACGCATGAGCGTCACTTCAGCTCCATCCCCATCCCTCCCTTATAATCCGCCGCCTTATGTCGACCACGGTACGCATCAAGGATCTCCCGCAGCATGTCGGGGAGAGAGTGACGATCAACGGCTGGCTGTACAACAAACGCACCTCCGGTAAGCTGCAGTTCCCGATCATTCGCGACGGCAGCGGGTACCTGCAGTGCGTCGTCTCGAAGAAGGAAGTCAGTGAGGAGTCGTGGAACGACTCCGACCGCGCGGGGCAGGAAGCGAGCGTGAGCGTCACCGGGAACGTCGTGGCCGAGGGACGCGCGCCGGGCGGCGTCGAGATGCATGTGCAGGAGCTGAAGCTTCTCGGCGAGTCGGAGGCGTATCCGATCTCCCCGAAAGAGCACGGCACCGATTTTCTGATGAACCACCGCCACCTCTGGCTGCGGTCGACCAAGCAGCACGCGGTCCTGCGCGTGCGCAATGAAGTGGAAAAGGCGATTCGCGACTTCTTCTACGACCGCGACTTCGTCCTGATCGACTCGCCGATCCTCACCGCCAACGCCGCGGAAGGGACGTCCACGCTCTTCGAGACCGACTACTTTGGCGAGAAGGCGTACCTCTCCCAGTCCGGCCAGCTCTACCTCGAGCCGGCGGCCGCGGCGTTCGGGAAGGTCTACTGCTTCGGCCCGACCTTCCGCGCCGAAAAGTCGAAGACGCGCCGCCACCTGATGGAGTTCTGGATGGTCGAGCCCGAGGTGGCGTTCCTCGAGTTCGACGGCCTGCAGGAGCTCGCGGAGGAGTTCGTCGAATACATCGTCGGACGCTGCCTCGACCGCTGCAAGGAAGAGCTGAAGACGCTCGAGCGAGACGTCACGAAGCTCGAGAAAGTGCAGCGCCCGTTCCCCCGCATCTCGTACCGGGAAGCGATCGAGCTGCTGGCGTCGAAAGGGATGCCCGCGAACTTCGGGGACGACATCGGCGGGGACGAGGAGACGGTCATCGCCAACTCCTTCGACCGGCCGGTGATCATCACCCGCTACCCGGCCGCCATCAAGGCGTTTTACATGAAGCCCGACCCGAACGACCCGGAGGTCGCGCTGGCGATGGACATGATCGCCCCCGAGGGCTACGGCGAGATCATCGGCGGCTCGCAGCGCATCGACGACCACGATCTGCTCGTGCAGCGCATCCAGGAGCACGGTCTCCCGCTCGAAGCGTTCCAGTGGTACCTGGACGTCCGCAAGTACGGCTCGTTCCCACACTCGGGCTTCGGCATGGGCATCGAACGCGTCGTGGCCTGGGTGACCGGCGTCCCGCATCTGCGAGAGACCATTCCCTACCCGCGCATGCTGAACCGCATCTACCCGTAGGCGCAGCGCGGGATTGAGGATTGTGGATTGTGGATTGAGAATGAACCGATGAGTGACGTAGCGCAGCCGGAGCCCTCCTCAATCCCCAATCCTCAATCCTCAATCCTGCGCGTCATCCCCCTCGGCGGCCTCGGCGAGATCGGGATGAATCTCATGATTTACGAATGCGGCGACGAGGCGATCCTCGTTGACTGCGGGATGATGTTCCCCGACGCCGCCACCCTCGGCGTCGATGTCATCGTCCCCGACATGACGTACATCTTCGACAACGCCTCGAAGATCAAGGCACTCTTCCTGACGCATGGCCACGAAGACCACATCGGCGCCGTGCCCTTCCTCGTCGAGCGCCTGCCGCTGCCTGTCTACGGCATGCCGCTGGCCCTCGGCTTCGTGGCCGACAAGCTCGAGGAGTTCGGGATCCAGGACATCGAGCTGCGCGCGATCATGCCCCGCGACGTCGTGGAGCTCGGCTCGTTCCGCGTAGAAGCTATCCGCGTCACCCACTCCATCGTCGACGCGATCGGCTACGCGATCAGGACGCCCGCCGGCACGATCATCCACACCGGCGATTTCAAGATCGATCACACGCCGATCGACGCGAAACCGACCGACCTTGCCCGCTTCGCGCATTACGGCGAGGAAGGGGTGACGCTTCTCGTCAGCGATTCCACCAACGCCCTCGTGCCCGGCCACGGCCCCTCGGAGAAGACCGTCGGGACCGGTCTCGATCGCGTCTTCGCGAACGTCAAGGGGCGGATCATCGTGACGACGTTCGCGTCGCACATCCATCGCGTGCAGCAGGTCATCGACCTCGCGCGCAAGCACCGCCGCAAGGTGCTGCTCATCGGACGCTCGCTCGTCGACAACACCGAGACCGCGGAGCGCCTCGGCTACATGCGCTTCCCGCGCGAGGCGCGCGCCAGCTCGGCGGACCTCCATCCGAGCGATCTGGTGATCATGACCACCGGCACGCAGGGGGAGCCTTCCTCAGCGCTGTCCCGCATCGCCATCGGCGAGCACAAGCAGGTGTCGATCGAGAAAGGCGACGTGGTCGTGATCTCGGCCCGTACCATCCCGGGCAACGAGCGGGCGGTGTCCCACGTCATCGACAACCTCTATCGCCGCGGTGCGGAGGTCGTGCATCACGAGCAGGCCGACATCCATGTGTCGGGACATGCCTGTCAGGAAGAGCTGAAGCTGATGATCAACATCACCAGGCCGAAGGTCTTCATCCCGATGCACGGCACGCTGCGGCACCTGATCCACCACGCGCGGCTGGCGCAGGAAGCAGGCGTGCAGCACGGCGTCGTGATCACGAACGGACAGGTCGCGGAGATCGACGGCAGCACGGTGAACGTGCTCGAGGAGCGCGTGCCGCAGGGGAAAGTGTTCATCGACTCCGAGGCGGAGGAAGTGCCGGACGTGGTCGTGCGGGACCGGCAGCACCTCGCGGAAGACGGCTTCGTGATCGTGGTCGTGGCGGTGGACAGCAACGCGCGGCTGATCCGCGATCCGGAGATCATCACGCGCGGCCTGGTACACGTCGACGCGAGCCAGGACATCCTCGCCGAGGTGCGCCAGATGCTCGTTGGCATGTTTGACGAAAGTCCCACCGACGAGCTGCGCGATTCCGACCTGCTGCAGGAAAAAATCCGCGCGCTGCTCAAACGATACTTCCGGAAGACCATGGGACGGCGTCCGATGATCCTGCCGGTGATCTGGGAGATGTAGGGGTCCTCAATCCAACATGACAATTCTCGAAGCGATCGTCCTCGGCCTCGTCCAGGGCCTCACAGAGTTCATCCCTATCTCGTCGACCGGCCATCTGAAGATCGTCCCCGAGCTTCTCGGCTGGGGCGATCCCGGGGCCGCGATCTCGGCGGTCATTCAGTTCGGGACGATCCTCGCGGTCATCATTTACTTCTTCAAAGACATCATCCGGCTGATCGTCGGGTTCGTGCGCGGCCTCGTCGCGCGGAAGCCGTTCGGCGATCCCGATTCGCGTGAGGCGTGGTACGTCATCTTCGCGACCATCCCCATCGTGGTGATGGGCGTGCTGCTCAAGGATCAGATCGAAGGCGTGTTCCGCAGCACGTGGGTGGTCACGTTCCAGCTCATCTTCATCGCGGTGCTGATGCAGGTGGCCGAGGCGTATGCGAAACGGAAAGGCTTCCGTGCGGTCGAAGACTTCAACGCGAAAGACGCCTGGATCATCGGCGCCGGACAGTGCATCGCGCTCATCCCCGGCTCCTCGCGCAGCGGCTCGACGCTCATGACCGCCCTCTTCCGCCGCGTCCCGCACGACTACGCCGCGCGCTTCTCGTTCGTGATGAGCATCCCGGCCATCACCGCCGCCGGCGTGTTCCAGATGTTCGACGCGAAAGACGAGCTGGCGGCGATCGGCACGACGCCGATCATGGTCGGGATCGTGGTCGCGTTCATCTCCGGGTGGGCATCGATCTTCTTCCTGCTGCGCTACCTCCGCACCCACACCACGCACGTGTTCATCTACTATCGGTACGTGCTCGGCGCGGTGCTGGCCGTCATGCTGCTCACCGGATACGCGAAATGATCCGCACTCTGCTCGCCGTCGCGCTGCTGGCATCATGTACGTCGATGGATACCCCGAAGACCGACGCGCGCTACCTCGCCCTCGGCGATTCCTACACGATCGGCGAAAGCGTGGCACCGGCCGACCGCTTCCCGCACCAGCTCGCGCGTGAGCTCGGGCTTTCCGAGCCTCAGATCATCGCCAAGACCGGCTGGACCACCGACGAGCTGAACGCCGCCATCGACGCCGCAAACCCGCAGGGCCCGTTCGACCTGGTGACGCTCCTCATCGGAGTCAACAACCAGTACCGCGGCCGCGACGCCGAACAATACCGCGCCGAATTCGCCGCGTTGCTCCGGCGCGCCATCACCTTCGCCGGCGGCGACGCGAAGAACGTGGTGGTGGTCTCGATCCCCGACTGGGGCGTCACCCCCTTCGCCGAAGGCCGCGACCGCGCCGACATCGCGACGCAGATCGACCGCTACAACGCCATCAACCGCGAAGAGACCGTTCGCGCAGGAGCGCGCTACGTCGACATCACCCCCGTATCGCGCGGCAGCGATCCCGCGCTGGTCGCGGACGACAAGCTGCACCCCTCGGCCAAGCAGTACACGGAGTGGATGAAGCTGATCCTGCCCGAGGCGCGGGCCGCGGTGAAGTAGTTTGGAGTGCGGTGACCGCAGTCACCGCTTTGACTGGGTGCCTGCGACGCCGAACGCACAAGGCGGCAGCTGCGGCTGCCGAAGGAAAAGCGGTGACTGCGGTCACCGCACTCCAAATTAGTTCTTCCGAATTCTCAGCGAGAACTGCGGATCATCCGCATACCGCTTCGCCAGCTCGTTGATCTGGAACCTCCGCCGCGCGTCATCGAACGGCAGGTCCGTGTCGATCAGCCCCAGGTCGTACGCCAGCCGGTCGGAGTTGGCGGGCAGCAGGGTGGCCAGGCTGAAGGGCACCTTCTCCGGCGTGATGTGGTTCACGTGGGAGACGAGGTTGGTGGTGCAGGTGTTCGTGGCGGTGTTGTAGAACTCCGGCTCGCGGGCCAGCTTGTTGGCGCGCTCGAGCATCGAGACGAACATCCGGCGCATCTTTTCGCGCGTGGTGCGGACGGGGTAGAGGTAGACGGTGTCGTTGCGGTAGTTCGTGCGCAGCTTCACGAGATCGCGCTCGTCGCCGATTACGTACATCACCTCGTATTGGCGCATCAGCCCTTTGAGGACGGAGAAACTCTCGCCTTTCTCCTTCCGGATCTCGACCGAGATGGCCACGTAGTCCTTCCCGCCGAAGCCGAAGCTGACGAACGTGTGTGCGGCGCCTCCCTTGCCAAAGGGCTCGACCACGAACCAGGCGGACTCCAGCCTGTTCAGGTCGAAGGTCTTGTCGTAATACGCGGGTGTGTAGTCCGAGGTGGTGCGGTAGGTGAAGTTGCGGATGTTCCGGATCGTGGCGAGGTTTCCGCGGATCTCCGCGACCGGCAGGACCTGCTGATCGGCGGACCAGTCGCGCTGCGTCGACGGCTGCACGACCACGCACATCGCCGCGCGCAGGAGCACGAGCGCGGCGGCGACCGCCAGCAGCCAGCGCGCCGCGCGGGACATCAGTCGCTCAGCACCTGCACTTCAGGGATGTTCCGGTATTTCTCGGCGAAATCGAGGCCGTAGCCGATCACGAACTGCGGCTCGATCGGGAAGCCGACG
This sequence comes from Thermoanaerobaculia bacterium, assembly GCA_035630815.1. Lineage (GTDB taxonomy): Bacteria > Acidobacteriota > Thermoanaerobaculia > Gp7-AA8 > Gp7-AA8 > QHVT01. Next base: position 31,272 of record DASQJY010000023.1, on the reverse strand, counting down.
AAGTCGGGGGTGAACGGCACCTTGCGCGCCTTCGGCTTGTCGAGGAACGCGGCCGTCTTCACCTTCGCCGCGCCGCGGCTCTCGATGTAGCTGTTCACCTCGCGGATCGAGAGGCCGCTGTCGATGATGTCCTCGACGATCAGCACCGACTTGCCGCGCATGTCGAGCTGCGGCTCCTTGAGGATCGTCACCACGCCGGACGAGTACTTCTGGTTGCCGTAGCTCGAGATCTGGATGAAATCGAGCGAGACGTCCATGGTCATCTGCCGGACCAGGTCCGCGCAGAAGAACATTGCGCCCTTGAGGACGCAGAGGGCGATGAGCTCCGTGCCGGCGAACTCGGCGGTGATCTCCTTCGCCATCTCTGCTACGCGTCGATCGATCTGTTCGCGACTGAATAACGTCGTCTGTGCCATTCGTGTCAGAATCATAGCATTCGGATTTTGCGATGACGGTCATCGAAGCAGGCGCACTCCAGAGCCGCTGTGCTCGCGTCTCCGATCGCTTCAAGGCGACGTGGACCGCGCATCAGTTCGCGTCGGGCGTCTTCGCCTCGTTCCTCTCCGAGCCGCTGCCGTACGAGATCGACTTCGCCGCCATCTACACCGGCATCAAGAACGCCACGCGTGCGCTCAACGGCACCTATCCGATGGAAGCGGCCGCGTACCTCGACAGCATCGAGGAGCAGCTCGACACCGCCGCGAAGCAGATCCTGGCGGCCGAGACGCGCATCAGCCCGTCGCTGCTGCGGCGTTTCTTCGACCGGCTCAAGCATCCCGATGCCTCGCTCCTCGACTGCCTGCTGCGCTTCTACTTCTACGCCGATGCCGTGGAAGGCGATCATCGCGACAAGGTCGACCTGCTCTTCACGCGCCTCAGCGAAGACTTCCACGCCGGGCGCGGCGAGTACGTGATCCGCGAGGCGCTGCCGCTGCGGCAGCGGATCATCGAGCTGGTGTCGCTGCTCCGCGTGGCACCGGCGCCGCGCGACGAGGTGGGCCGTCTCATTCGCGCGCTCCGCTCGATCCGCGACGAGATCGAGTCGGCCGCGAAGTTCGACGAGCTGGCGGAGCGCAATCTCCTCAAGGACGCGCGCACGTTCAAGCATCGCGTCGGCGATCTCTACTTCGATCCCGACGTGCTGCTGGCCATCGTCGAGCTGAACGTCGCCGCCAAGAACCGCTTCCTCCGCCTGTACGGCGGCGAGGAGCAGCGCCTGGTCGAGGACACCGGCAAGCTGATGAAGCACGGCTCCGCGATCGCGCGCAACTTCGGCGGCACGAACCCGGCGCTGGTCGAGGAGATCGCGCGCTTCCGCCTCCTGCGCGACCAGTTCGACTCGCTGCGCGCGCAGTCGAACGTGAAGCACGAGGTGGTGACGCGGCTGAAGGCGAGCATGAACTCGATCCTGGCGCAGCTGGATCAGGGGCTCGATCCGGAGATCGAGAGCACCGAGGACCTGCCGCCGGCGTTTTTCGACCAGGCCGCGCACATCGGCAGCATGACCGCGCGTTTCGGCCGCGGCGAGCCGCTGCTCGAGTTCGTGCTGCGCATCGACGCCGCGATCGAAAGCGCCGATCCCGCGCTCGCCCCGGAAGAAGTCGTGCAGCTTCCCGGCGCGCGCGAGCTCCGGCTGGAGCCGTGGGAAGCGGCCGCGTATCAGAAGCTCGTCGAACGCCGCGAGCCGGAAGCGGAGGAGGACAACGAGGAGCTGTGGCTGCTGTACCTGCGCGGCGCCGCGCTACGGATGAAGATCGACGAAGAGGCGACCATCCTCTCGACCGCCATCTCCACCGGCGTCCGTCCCGACGCCGACCTGCTGAACCGCTCGAAGAAGAGCCTCGACTGGGCCAAGGAGCTCGACGAGACCTTCGGCGACCTGCTGCAGGAAGCGGTGTACTACTCCAACCGGAAGATCCACCGGCAGTTGTATCGCTCGCGCTTCCGGCTCCTGCGCGGCTTCTCGGGCCTGTGGCTGATTTACGATCAAGTGTCGGGATGACACTAGAATCGCGCCGTGAAGATTTACCGCTTCCTCCACCACGGCCGCATCGCTGAATCCTCCTCGCTCCCCGACGGCGCCACGCTCCTTCCTCCCTCCACTCCGACGAAGATCGTCTGCATCGGCCGCAACTATGCCGATCATGCGAAGGAGCTCGGCAACGAGGCGCCGAGCGAGCCGCTGCTGTTTCTCAAGCCGCCGAGCGCCTTGCTCGCGCCGGGCGGCACGATCGTCCGGCCGGCGCAGTCGCAGCTCGTGCATCATGAAGGGGAGCTGGCCATCGTGGTGGGCCGCGAGGCGAAGAACGTCCGCCGCGAAGACTGGCGCGACTACGTCCTCGGTTTCACCTGCGCGAACGACGTCAGCGCCCGCGACCTGCAGCGCAAGGACGTGCAGTTCACGCGCGGCAAGGGCTTCGACACGTTCTGCCCTATCGGGCCTCACATCGAGACCGACCTCGATCCCTCCGATCTCCGCGTGGTGACTCGCGTGAACGGCCAGGTGAAGCAGGACGGCCGCACGTCCCAGATGATCTTCCCCTGCGACGTGCTCTTCGCCTACGTCAGCGAGCACATGACCCTCATGCCGGGCGACGTGATCCTCACCGGCACCCCCGCGGGGGTCGGCTCGCTGGAGGCCGGCGACACGGTGGAAGTGGAGATCGAAGGGATCGGTACCCTCTCGAATGCAGTGGCGTGACGAGCTGACGCGCCGCTTCCCGAAGCTGACGAAGCTTGGTCCCGACTGCTACGTCGTCGGCGGCGCGATCCGCGACCTGCTCCTCGGCCGGGAACCGGCCGACGTCGACGTGGCCTGTCTCGATCCGCTGGCCGCCGCAAAAAAAATTCGCGACCGCGTCATCCGCCTCGGCGACGAGGAACATCTCAGCGCCTACCGCGTGGTCGATCGCGACCACGTCTACGACTTCGCCGAGCTGCTCGACCACGATCTCGACGCCGATCTCGCCCGCCGCGATTTCACCGTCAACGCGATGGCCATCGCCCTCGCCGACGACGCGCTCATCGATCCGCACGGTGGCCGCCGCGACGTCGGGCTGCGCCTCGTGCGGATGGTCCGCGCCTCCAACTTCGACGACGACCCGCTACGCACGCTGAAAGGCGTGCGCATGGCAGTGAAGTACGGCTTCGAGATTCAGGAGGAAACGCTCGAGGCCATCCGCTCCCGCGCTCCCCGCATCCGCGACGTGGCCACCGAGCGCGTCACGTACGAGCTCTCCGTGATCCTCTCCTCCGGCGCCTTCCGCCGCGCCGTCGAGCTTCTCGACCGCACCGGCCTCGCCGAAGCGCTCGGCCTGAAAGTCGTCGAGGCGCAGACCGACGACCTCTCTCTCTCCGCCTCGTACGCCCTCCTGGTCGACGACCCGCGCGCGTACGGCGAGCAATGGCGCTGGAGCGAAGCCCTCATCCGGGAAGTGCTCACCCTGCAGCGCCTCCTGAAGCACCACGACCGCCTCGCCCTCTACGACGCCGGCGAAACGATCGCCCGCCAACTCCCGCCCCTCCTCGGCGAGGAGCCACTCGACTGGCCGGATTTTGCAATCAAGGCGCTGCTGACCGGGGAGGAGATTGCGTCGCTCACCGGCATCGCGCCCGGAAAAGAGCTGGGCGAGCTGAAACGCAGGCTGGTGGAAGCGCAGGTGAGGGGGGAGGTGAGCACGCGCGAGGACGCAGTCGAGTTCCTCAGGGCCTAGTTTGGAGTGCGGTGACCGCAGTCACCGCTTTTACTGTGTGCTTCGCAGCGACAGCGATGCCGTAAGAGAAAAAGCGGTGACTGCGGTCACCGCACTCCAAATCACTGCGTCAACGTCACGTCCACTTCCCCCGCCGTCACGTGCACGTTCACGTGCGACTTGCCGGAGGCGTTCTTGAACTTCGTCGCGCCGGGGAAGAGTCCTTCGCGGGTCACGAGCTCGGTGCCGAGGTTGGTGCGCACTTCGCCGACGCGGCAGGAGGCGCTCAGCTCGCGTACGGACGCGCGCGGGATGCGCAGGTCGATCTCGCCGGCGCGCATGTCGATGTCGATGTCGCCGAAGTTGCCGGCCATGTCCACTTCGCCGGCGGTGGTCTCGAACTCCACGCTCACGCCGGCCGGGAGGTCGAGGCGCAAGTCGAGTCCGCTGAACTTCTGTGCACGCCAGGACTGCGCGTTCGGGCCGAACTTCCGCCGCACCACCGCGTCGGCGCCATTGATGTAGAACTCCACCGTGGTGTCGTTCACCACCTTCTGCGCCCAGGCGCGCTCCTTCGGGCCGTCGAAGTCGCGCGACACGATCGCCGAGAGCGCCAGCTGCGACGCGTTGCCGTTGCGGATCGTGAAGCTGCCGGCCGGGATGTCGATCAGGATGCGCTTCACCGAGCCGCGGTTCACGATCCGTTGAAAGGAATGTTCGACGTCGGCTGCCGTGGCGGCTGTCGCGAGGAGGAGTGAAGCCCCGAGGATGAGTTTGCGCATACTCTATTTACGTGCCGCGGCCTCCGCGGGTTGCGTCCAGGCTGCCCAGCGCTCCGCCAGCACCTCGCCGCTGCCGCTTCCCGACGAGCGGTTGCACGTACTTTCTGCGGTCGGCGGCGCCGGGATGGGTCGCGGTCAGCACCTTCATCTCCGACTCACCTTCCAGCTCGCGTGTAGCCGAAGACGCGCTCCGAGCCGATGTTGCCCGCCACGGCCTCGCCGGTGTTGATCCCGATGCCGATCCGGAGCGACGCTTTTCCCTCCGCTTCCCACCGCTCGCGCAGGCGCGCGGTCTCTTCGATCATCTCCACCGCGCAGGCGACGGCGTGCCGCGCATGGTCGGGGTCGGCAGCCGGCGCGTTCCAGAATCCCATCACCGCGTCGCCGATGAACTTGTCGAGCGTCCCGCCGTGCTTCAGCAGGATATCGACCATGCGTGTCAGATATTCGTTCAGCATTTCCACGACTTCTTCCGGCTCCGAAGCCTCGGAGATCGACGTGAAGCCGCGGATGTCGGAAAAGAGGATGGTCAGGTCGCGCCGCTCGCCGCCGAGGCGCACTTTTTCGGGGTGATCGAGGATGTGGTCGAGGATCTGGGGCGACACGTAGCGGCCGAACGTCATCTTCAGGAGCGCGGTCTGCTGCTGCTCCCGGACGAAGTTGAAGACGGTGATCACGACGTACGTCAGCGCGAGCGCCACCGCGGCCGTGAAGGCGGGGACGTGATACCCGGCCGCGAGCGCGGCGTAGCCTGCCGCGATCACCGCGGCGATCGTGAGCGAGGCGGCGATTCCGGAGACGAGCTGCGAGCGCGTGCGGTCGACGGCGAAGCCGAACGCCGTGCCGAGGAGCACGATCAGCGGGAACATCAGCGCGCGCGGCGCGGGGCGGGTGACGTCGCGGTTGATCAGGTTGTCGATGACGTTCGCGTGCAGCTCGACACCGGGAGCGATCGTCGAGAGCGGGTTTGCGCGAAGATCGACCAGGCCGGCGGCGACGTAGCCGATCAGGACGATCTTTCCGCGGAACTGTTTCGCAAAAGCCTCGGCGGTTGCAGGGTCGAGGGAGCCTTCCTCGCGTTGCAATGCGGCCAGGACGACCTTGTCGAGACGGACATTCGCGTAACTGAGGTCCTGCGGCTTCTCTTTCGCGCCGTTCCAGCGGACGAGCAGTTCGCCGCCGGCGTTGATCGCAGGGTCGAAATGCCGCGCCGTAACGAGCGCCAAGCTGTTTTTCAGGGGGTACGTGTGCACCGTAGCCAGATCGCGCGCGAGATGGATCGAGCCCGTCCCTGCTGGGCGAAACATCGGATGCGGCTTGCCGGCGAGAATCACCGGCGCACCTTCGAGCGCGGTCGCAAAGGCGCGGTCGCCTTCAGGTGAGGCGGGGTTCTCTTCGGTAAAGAGGACGTCGAAAGCGATGACCTTCGCACCAGCGCGTTCCAACTCGTCGACGACCAGCGCCCAGGCCTCGCGCGGGTAAGGAGGTCGGCCATACAACTCGTCGAGGTTGGCGATGCTCGCGTCATCCACGGGAACCAGCACGATGCGCGGATCGGCGGGTCGCGACTCCGCGAGCTGGCGGGAGTAGATGTCGAAGAGCCACCACTCCGCTCCGAGGAGGGAAGGGGAGGCGAGGTAGAGAGCGGCGACGAGCGCCGCGCAGAGGGCACCGATCTTCATGGGCTGAGAAAAACGAAGGGCCGGCTTACGCCGGCCCTTCAGTACGACTCCCCAAAATGAATCCGGTGATGATGCTTATTTCTTCTTCGACGACTTCTTGCTGCTGCCGCCGCTGGACTTCTTCGCGGAAGACTTGCTGGCGCTCTTCTTCGATGCCATTAGTGCTCACCACCTTTCATGCCGTACGGGACCTCCCGGTCGCGCTTCTGGGCATAACGCGCCGGATCGCTCCGGCTGACTTGATTACGTTTTGCGTGGGGAAGGAAGCGGGGGAGATCGTGGAGAGACGGGTGATGACGACCTGCGACTTGACTGATTCAACGATCCAGTTGGCGATCATCATCATTACTGTTTGAAAAATAGGATCATTAATCAATATTGTCAAGGGATTGTTTATCAAAATCGTAATTTTCACCCAACGTTCCACGATGTTCCACGGTCTCGGGCCTCTTCGTACGCTTTCCGAGTCTCTTCCGCGCACCGCTTCCAGGTGAATTCGCGCGCGCGCTCGAGTCCCTTCGCGCCGAGTTGTGCGCGCAGCGCCGCGTCATCCGCGATGCGCCGCATCGCTTCGGCCAGCGCATCGGCGTCGCGCGCGTCGACATGCATCGCCGCATCGCCCGTCAGCTCCACCAGCGCCGGCGCGCGCGAGGTGATGACCGCGGTGCCGTGCGCCATCGCTTCCGCGGCGGGCAGTCCGAACCCTTCTTCGTCGCTCGGCATCACCAGCGCGAGCGCGTTCGAGTACAGCTCCGACAGTTCGTCGTCGCTGACGAAGCCGCGGCCGCCGTACTTTTTGAAGGACGCTCCGGCGAGGACGACACTCACGTTCGCACGCTTCGCCGCTTCGACGAGCGTGCCCACGTTCTTGTGCGGCTTGTCGTTGCCGACGTAGAGGAAGTAGTCACCCCCCGATCCGCGTCGCGCCATCTCCACTCCGTTCGGCGTCACCCGCACGTCGGTCGCTCCCAGCTCCCGTTCGAGTTGCACCCTCACCGCGTTCGACACGGTGAGCACGCACCGTGCCTTGTGCACCGCGCGCTTCAGCATCACGCGCGCGTAGAGCTTCGCGAACGGATTCCGCACCGGCTGGTGCAGGTGAATGAGGTCGTGGATCGTCACCACCACCGGCACGTGCGTGAACGGGACGACGTAGTGCGGCGCGTGAAAGACATCCAGCCGCGCGCGGTCGGCCGCGCGCCCGACCGCGAACAGCTCGCGGATCGAGTAGTGCGGAGCGTCCACCACGCGGTGCTCCACGCCCGCCGGCAGTTGCGCTCCTGCCGGCGCGAAGGCGACGTACTCGTCGCCCCCGTTCAACTCCACGTTCAGCTCGACAAGGCCGCGCAGCAGCCCGCGGATATAGGTGCCGATCCCGAAGTCGCGCAGCTTCCGGGCGTCGATCCCTACGCGCACGCCGCCTCCCGCAGCAACGCGTTCATCGCCCGCGCTCCCCGCTCCCACGACCACAGCTTCGCCCGCTCCGGACCGCGCGCGCGCAGGCCGGCGCGCAGCGAGGCATCGCCGAGCAGGCGCAGAAGGGAGGCGTGCAATCCACGCACATCTCCCGGCTCGACGAGCAGCGCCACCCCTTCTGCAAACTCCTGGATCGCGCCGGTGCGTGTGGCGATGACCGGCGCGCCGCACGCCAGCGCTTCGAGCGGAGGGATGCCGAATCCTTCGTAGCGCGACGGATAAACGAACGCGCGCGCGCCGCGATACAGCTCGCGCAGCCGCTCGCGCGTCACGTAGCCGGTCAGGTCGATGCCCTGCTCCTGAGGCACGCGCGTCTTCCATCCCGGATCGCCGCAGAGCACGAGCCGCGGCCGCGGAGCCGGCAACGAGCGCCACGCCTCGAGCAGGTCGTCGATCCCTTTACGCGGCTCGAGCGTGCCGGCGAAAAGGAGGTAGTCGCCTTCCTCGCCGCCGGGGGAGAAGAATTCGTCCACCCCGTTCGGCACGATCTCGAGCTTCGACGCCGCGATCCCGAACCCGCGCATCGCCTCGTCCGCCACCGCGCGCGAAACGCACGCCACCCGCACCGCCTGCTCCAGCGAGCGCCCGATGAAGAGGTTGAATGACAGGATCGTCTTCAGCCGATGCCGCCCCGGCATGGTGATGGACGTCAGGTCGTGCAGCGTCGCCACCGCCGGCACCCGCGACGCCAGCGGCAAGGTCCCATGCGGCCCCCACAACACGTCGGCGTCCATCCTGGCGAGCGTCGTCTGCTGCCACCACACCCCGAGCGGCGAGCGGTCCATACGAAACTCACACTGCTCGATGCCGCTACGATCCGAGATCTCCGCATGCGACGCGATCAGCGGCGGCCACTCCAGCCGCCGCGCGATCTCCGCCGTATGCACCCCGATCCCGGTCCTGTTGCCGACCAGAGCCCGCCCATCGATGAGTACTCGCAATGCTCGGTATGGTCGCACGCGGACGAGGAAACGACGAGGGCCTCCGGTCGTTCCCTCTATCCCGACGCGGCGACCCGCCGCAGCACTTCGAGCGTCTTGTCCCCCGCCACCGCCCACGAGAACCTGGCCGCCTGCTCGCGGCCTCGCGCCGACAGCCACTCGCGCAGCGCGGCGTCGCTGGCCACGCGCGTGAGCTGCTCCGTCAGCATGCGCACATCGCGCGGCGGAAAGTAGAGCGCCGCATCGCCGCCGATCTCCGGCAGCGACGACGAATGGGCCGCGATCGATGGCACTCCGCGCGACATCGCTTCCAGCAGAGGGAAGCCGAAGCCCTCGTAGATCGAAGGGAAGACGAACACCTCTGCGCGCTCGTACACCGTCGCGAGCTGTTCCGCCTTCAGGTAATCGAGATGCAGGATCCCGCGGCCGCACAGGCGTGGCAGCAGCGACTCCGACTTCCAGCCGACCTTCCCCACCACCACCAGCGAGCCGTCGTAGGCGCCCGAATCGCGCAGGCGCTCGTACGCGGTGAGCAGCGTCTCCAGGTCCTTGCGCGGCTCGATGGTGGAGACGAAGAGGATGTAGCGCGCGGGCAGACCCTCCATCGGCGCCGGAGTGGCGGTGACGCCGAGGCCCGAGTGGATGGCGTAGGCGCGTGAGGGATCGACGTCGTAGTAGCGGAGGAGGTCGCGGCGCGTCGACTCGGAGACGCAGACGATCGCGTCGGCCGTCGCAATCTCGCGCGCCATCTGCGCCTCCAGGTTCGCCAGCGTCTCCTTCTGCAGCAGCTCCGGGAAGCGCTTGTACGTCAGGTCGTGGATCGTGATCACCCGCCGGCGAGCCACCGCCGAGTGCAGCCGCGGCAGGAAGTAGTTCGCCGCGAAGAAGACATCGCACGCCGCCAGTTCCAGCCAGGCCACGTACGCCGCGGCGGTCAGCGGCCGGTCGAGGCGCCCCAGCGGCTGCCCGCGCAGGTCGAACGTGCAGAGCTTCGCGTTTGCCGGGATCTCGGCGTGCAGCTTCGGCCCGAGATCGGTGATGCGGGCATCGCCGAAGAGGTACAGCTCCACGTCCTCATGCTTCGCCAGCTCGTGCAGTAGATAGTAGAGATACCAGCCGACGCCGGTCAGCGGCTCGTAGAACGGCCGGATGTCCACGCCGATGCGCAACGGACGCTCGCGATTGGCGGCGTGATTCCACATCCGCGACAAACGTCCCGCGAACGCGTGACGTAGAGTGTGGTAAATGGAACCAATGGTCGGCAGGAGCGACATCGGCGCGCGATTGTAATGCGGACGCTCATCATCATCGTCCTGGTGCTGGTCGTCGCCATCGGCGGCGCCGTCCTCTATCTGGCCGTGACCACGCCGAAGTCGGCCGAGCAGGTCCGCCTCCCGCTGTCGTCCTCCCGCCGCCAGCTCCTCGCGCACGTCCCCGGCCATGCCGAGTCCTTCGCGCTCATCCCCTCGGCGGCCCTGCTCCACGAGACCCTGCTCGCCAACCCCGTCACGCGCGATCCCATCGTGCAATGGACCGACGAGCACGAGCTGCCTCGCCCCTGGATGCTCGGCGCTGGCAGCATCGTCGCCTGGAAGAGCGGCAAGACCACCAGCTACGCGATCCGCCTCGACGGCTTCCGCGCCCTCCTCGTCCGCGCCTGGCTGCTCGTCGCCAGCAACGCCGACGCACGGTGGGAAGGCTCCACCCTGATCATGCACTCGCCGCTCCCGGAAACCGGCGCCTCTCCGGCGAAGATCGAACTCGAGCCGCTGCTCCGTCTCGCGAACGGCCTCCCCGAGGGCGACGTGCTGGTCGTCCAGCGCGAAAGCGCACGCGGCGCCTTTCCTCCCATCGGCCGCCCGGCCGTCTCCTCCGTGCGCATCACCGCGTCCGAGATCACCCTCGTCTCCCGGGCCGCCTCGAACGACGTCCGCGAGCAGCGCCAGATCCGCGCAAGCTTCCCGCGGAGCGCCATGCTCTCCGCCGCCTTCGCCACCTCTCCCCGCATCATCGGCGACCTCAACCGGCTCTTCGGCGCGCGCATCGACTCGCTCATTGACGAAGGCGGCTCCCTCGCCCTCTACGGTGTCGACACCGGGACGCTCCTCCCGCGCCCGCGCGGCGTCATCTCCTTCCCGGCGGACGAAGAGGGGAGAAAGCAGCTCGCCGAGGTCCGGCAGGTGGCCGAGCTCGTCGGCGAGACGCGCGACGCCGGCGCCCAGCTCCTGGTCTCCTTCGACCGGACCAGCATGGGCCTGTATATAAAGGATACGTTCGTCCCGGGGACCTGGCCGGCCACGCAGTGGGCGCTGCGGATGGACCCGAAGCCGCTCGTCCCGATCCTCCGCAAAGCCGGCGACAATGCCGGGCTCCGCTTTGCGACACCGCGCATCCATCGTGCAGCACGCGACTTGCGCCGCTGGATCGACGCGCTCGAGCAGGCGCGGACGGTCGAGGCCGCCGACTCGATCGGCGGCGGCGTCGAAGAGTTGCGCGTGCGGGTTGCATCGAAATAGATTCCGGAGGTAGCAGGGTTACGGGGTGGGCTGTTCACACCCCTCCGCCCGTTTCCAGCCATGAACGACGTAATCGACTTCGAAATCATCGACGACCGCGGTCCGCAGACCTACACCGGCACGTATGACGTGGCGGTGGACGAGCTCGATCGCGACGAGCTCGCGAGCGTCGGCAGCGTGACGATCAACGTCAACGCGCAGCAGGGGGACCTGGAAGACGAGTACGTCACCGACGGGACCGTCACCTTCACGGCCGACCTGACCTGCTCCCGCTGCGCCGAGGGGTACCCGTTTGCCAACACTTCGACCTTTCACGTAAGATTCCGCCCTCGTCCCGAGGTCTCCGCGGAAAACGAGGAGGTCGAGATCACCGATGAGGAAGAGCTCGACGTCGAGTTTTACTCGGATCGATCGATTCCCCTGCGGGATCTGGCCATCGAACAGATCCAGCTCTCGCTTCCAATGAAGCCTCTTTGCGACGAAGGCTGCCTCGGGCTCTGCCTGACCTGCGGTGCGAATCGCCAGCGCGAGACCTGCTCGTGCGGCGAGTCGATCGTCGACGAGCGGTGGGGCGCACTCAAAGATCTTCGCGAAGAGCTCGCGAAAAAGAAGAACGTTTAACTCCAAAGGAGCATCACGATGCCGAATCCAAAACGCCGCCATTCCAAGGCGAGAACGCGCACCCGCCGTGCGCACGACTTCCTCAAGCTGAAGTCGCTCTCCACCTGCCCGCAGTGCCAGGAGGCCAAAGAGCCGCACCGCGTCTGCCCGAAGTGCGGGTTCTACAAAGGCCGCGAAGTCATCGCCACCAAGGACGTGCTGTAAGTCCTGTTGACGATGGCGGCTGACGTAAAGGCTGCATCCGGCTGCCGTATCGCGCTCGACGCGATGGGCGGCGACAACGCGCCCGACGAGATCGTCAAGGGCGCGCTGCTGGCGGCCGAGGAGCACCCCGGCACGACGATCCTGCTCGTCGGCCGCGAAGAAGTGCTCCGCGAAAAGCTGGCCGGCCAGACCTCACCGCGCATCGAGATCGTCGATGCGCGCGAAGTGGTCGACATGACGGACAACGCGCTGGCGCCCCTGCGCCGGAAGCGGAACTCGTCCATCCGGGTCTGCGCGAACCTCGTCGCCGAGGGGCGCGCGGATGCCATGGTCTCCGCGGGTCACACCGGCGCGGCCATGACCTCCGCCTATAAGGTCCTCGGCACCATCGACGGAGTCAGCAGGCCGGCCCTCGCCGCGATCCTGCCGAACAAGGTCGGCCACGTCGTGCTGCTCGACGTCGGCGCCAACGTCGACGCCAAGCCGGAGTCGCTGCGCGAGTTCGCGGTCATGGGCCACTTCTACTCGCAGATGATCTTCGGCATCAAAGAGCCGCGCGTCGGCCTCCTCTCCGTCGGTGAGGAGGAAGGCAAGGGCAACCAGGTGACCAAGGAGACGTTCCGCATCATGAAGGAGACCGGCCTCAACTTCATGGGCAACGCGGAAGGACGCGACGTGTTCAACGGGAACATGGACGTCATCGTCTGCGACGGCTTCACCGGCAACGTGGTGCTCAAGGCCTCGGAGTCCCTGGCCGAGATGATGAGCAAGATGATCCGCGAGGAGATCACCCGCGGCGTCATGCGCAAGATCGGCGCGCTCCTCACCAAAGGCGCCTTCGCCGACATCAAGAAGCGGACGGACTACTCCGAATACGGCGGGGCTCCCCTCCTCGGCGTGAAAGGCGGCTGCATCATCAGCCACGGCCGCTCCAACGCGAAGGCGATCAAGAACGCCATCCGCGTCGGCCGCGAGTTCGCCCTCAACCGCATCGACGCCAAGATCCGCGAAAAAATCTCCGACCTCCACTCCCGCGAACACGACAGCGGGCTCACTGCAACGCAGTAAGCAGTCGGCTCCCGTCGGTCTCCCTTCCGTGGGCGGCTGCTTACCGCGCTAGAATCCGCGCCGCATGGAACATGACACTGCATTTGTCTTTCCGGGGCAGGGGAGCCAGTACGCTGGGATGGGGCGTGACGTCGCGGAGAAGTATCCTGCTGCCCGCCGGGTCTTCGACGACATCGACGCCGCCCTCGGCTTCTCCATCTCGCAGCTCTGCTTTGACGGTCCTGTGGAGCAGCTCAAGCTCACCGAGAACACGCAGCCTGCCATCCTCGCCGTGTCCGCCGCGCTGCATGCCGTCCTCGAAGAGCATGGCGCCACGAGACGCGATCTCGTGGCCGGCCACTCCCTCGGCGAATACAGCGCCATCGTCAGCGTCGGCGGATTGACGCCCGCGAATGCCGCGAAGATCGTCCGTGCGCGCGGCCGCTTCATGCAGGAAGCCGTTCCTGTCGGCACGGGCGGCATGGCCGCCCTGATCGGCCCCTCGGTCGAGGATGCGAAAGCCATCTGCGAAGAAGCAGCGCAGGGCGAGGTGGTCAGCGTTGCGAACATCAACGCCCCCGGCCAGATCGTCATCGCCGGCACCAAGGCCGGAATCGAGCGCGCCATCGAAGTGGCCAAGAAACGCGGCGTCCGCCGCGCGCTGCCGCTGCCGGTCTCCGCGCCCTTCCACTGCGAGCTCATGACGCCCGCGGCCGAACGCCTCGAGCCGATCTTCGAGGAAGCCGACTTCCACGACCTCTGGGTCTCGCTCGTCTCCAACGTCGACGCCTCGCCGATCGGCACCGCCACCGCCGTCCGCAACGCTTTGCTGCGGCAGGTCGCGTCGCCGGTGCGCTGGGTCGAGTCGGTCCAGAAGATGATCGCCATGGGCGTGAAGCGCTTCGTCGAAGTCGGGCCGGGCAACGTGCTGACGGGCCTCATCAAGCGCATCGATTCGACCGTCGAGCTGGTCAACGTCTCCGACGTCCCGACCCTCGAAGCCTTCCTGGAGACGAAATGAAGATCGACCTCACCGGCAAGACCGCCCTCGTCACCGGCGCCTCCCGCGGTATCGGAGAAGCCATCGCCCGCCGCCTCGGCGAGACCGGCGCCCACGTCCTCTGCGCCGCCCGCTCCGCCGACGCGGTGAACAAGCTCGCCGGCGAGATCGGCAACGCCACCGGCGTGGAGCTCGACATCACCGCCCCCGACATCCGCGAGCGCATCAGCGCGCTGCTCAAAGAGCGCCCGATCGACATCCTGGTCAACAACGCCGGCGTCACCGACGACGACCTCTTCATCCGCATGAAGCCCGACGCGTGGACCAGGGTGCTGCACACGAACCTCGACTCCGCGTTCAACATCACCCAGGAGATCGTGAAGAAGATGATCCGCGCCCGCTGGGGCCGCGTCATCAACATCTCCTCCGTGGTCGGCCTGATGGGCAACCCCGGCCAGGTCAACTACGCGAGCTCCAAAGCAGCCCTGATCGGCTTCACGAAATCGCTGGCGCTGGAGATCGGCTCCCGCAACGTCACCGTCAACGCCGTCGCCCCCGGCTACATCGCCACCGCCATGACCGACGCCCTCGACGACGCCGCCCGCGAAAAGCTGACCGAGCGCATCGCCGTCAAACGCCTCGGCACCGTGGACGACATTGCGTACACGGTGGTCTTCCTGGCCAGCGAACAGGCAAGCTACATCACGGGCACGGTCGTAAACGTCAGCGGCGGCCTGTACACGTAAAACTAAAACTCCGTATCCCGCAGCCGGAACGGCGAGTGCCCCCGCCGCCAGGCCGGCGCCCACACCACCGCCACGTTCTCCTCCCCGACGAACCGGTGCACTCCCGCGTCGAGCGTGAGCGCACCGGTGTACGGCGTCCCATCCACCACCCCGCGCGCTTCACCGGCCGCGACCAGGAGCACGTACTCCCCCGGCACCGCGATCGAGAACGTTCCGTCCTTGCGAACCCACCCGCCCGCCGCGCGCAGGCGGCCGAGGTTGATGAAGTAGTCGTTGAGGAACGCGCGTGCGACCGGCGGCCACATCGGGCCGTCCGCCTGCGCGATGTAGGTGCGCGTGCGCACGACATCGTCAGCGACGGTGTCGGGGAGGATCCCATACGCGATCTGCGAGCGCGTGATCAGCTCGAACGCGTAGTAGAACGGGCGCGGGCGATAGATGGTCTCCCCCTTGAGGTCCATCACCATCTCCCCCGGACGCGTGAGCCGCAGCGCCTGATCCATCATCGTGTAGTGCCACGCGGTCCCGTTCTCGAACCGGTCCGCGTAGTACCAGAGCGCGACCGTGGACAACGCGCAGACCACCCCGAACGCGAGCACCGGCCGAACGAAGCGCGTCATCATCGCCGTCGCGAAGATCGCCACGAGCGGCATCAGCGGCAGAAAATCGCGCGGCGAGATCAGGATCCAGAACCCCGCCAGCGTCACCGTGTACACGCCGATTGCCACCGCGAAGAAGTAGCGCCAGACGTTCGCCGCCGCGCGGAACCGCCACGCCGCCCACACCAGCGCCCCGAACGCGAAGGGAAAGATCGCCCGCCCGACCCAGAGGTTGCTCCGCGTCTTCGCCAGGTTCCCGTTGAACGTGAAGTTGCAGTACACCAGTTCGTCCCACGCCCCGACGCTGACGAAGAAAATCGCCAGCGCCGCGGGCACGATCGCGAACCCCGCCACACCCTCAGCCCACTTCCCGCGAATCTCCGTCTTCGTAGACAGACGCGCGATCACAGCGGCCAGCAACAGCGTGAT
This sequence comes from Thermoanaerobaculia bacterium, assembly GCA_035630815.1. GTDB lineage: Bacteria > Acidobacteriota > Thermoanaerobaculia > Gp7-AA8 > Gp7-AA8 > QHVT01. Next base: position 15,537 of record DASQJY010000023.1, on the reverse strand, counting down.
CAGCAGCAGCGACGTCTTCATCGACACCGCGAACGCCGCACCGAGGATGAAACCGATGAGAAACGGCCGCTTCCCGAGCACCAGCGCCACGAGCGCCAGCATCCAGAGCGCATTCCAGAGGTTGTCGGTCCGGAACTCGAGCGACTTCAGGAAGAACGGCGGAAAGAGCACCAGCAGCAGCACCGCCCACAGCGCCACCCGCTCGTCGTAGAGCTTCTTCGCCACGACATACGTCGCCCACAACACCACCCCGAACAACACCAGCATCGGCACACGCAGCCACAGCAGGATGTCGCGCCGCTCACCGGCGATGAGGATGAACGGCGACATCAGCAGGTGGAAGAGGGGAGCGTGATTGTCGAAATAGTCGCGATACTGCACGAGCCCCTCCGACCACCCCCACGCCACATGCGCGTGATGCTGCTCGTCCGCATCGAAGCGGTAGCGAAAGAACGCCAGCGCGCGCAGGACCAACGCCGCCGCGACCGCGATGCGGAAAAGAATGCGTTCGTTCTTCGGCAAGGCCGGGTCCTACTTCTTCGTCTTTCCTGTCAGCCCCTGCAGGCGCCGCTGGGCGAGCTTCATCACGGATGCGCCTCCCTCCTCGACCTTCACCTTGCCGTACGAGGCGATCGCGACGTCGTCGAGTCCGTAGTTCTCCGCGATGCGTCCCAGGAGGTACCAGTCGGCCTCTTCGAGATTCGAACGGCTGTCCGCCTCGAGGGCCTGCAGCAGCGCCGCGCGCGCTTCCGAATTCTTCCCCGCCTCGGCGTAGAGCGCCGCAAGCGTCTGCAGTCCGCGGACGTTGTCCTTCGACTTCTCGTCCTTCGTCGCGTGCTGCGCGTGCTGGAAAGCGCTATCGAGACCCTTGCCGGTGAAAAGCGCGAGCCATGCCGCGTCCGCGAAATCAGCAGGCTTCGGCCGGAGGTCGGACACGAGCTTGTCCGCATACTGCTGCGCCGCCGCGTAGTCGCCCGCGACCGCGGCGCTCCCCACGAGCGCGTGCATCGCCTCCCTGTCGTTCGGCAGCGTCGCCAGGCGTGCTTTCGCCAGCGCCGTTGCCTCGGCCGCCTTGCCGTTCCGCAGCAGTGCTTCGACGTGCCGTGAGAACGCCGTCCCCGAATCGGGGTAGGCCGCAATCAACCGCGACGTGGCGGCGAGCATCTCCGGCCACTTCTTCAGGTCTTCATAGATCTTCACGAGCGCGAGATCGATTGCCGCCTTCGCCTGTTCGCTCTGCGCCTTCTCGAGCGCCGCCACCAGGACCGGCTCGCTCTTCCGCGACGTCGTCTTGTCGGTCGCGAGCGATGCGGCTGCGAGGCGGATCTCGTCCACGGTCGCGGCGGCCTTCGCCTTCGGCCAGAGCGACGCGAACGGATCGCCGTCCAGCGGATCGTCGCCGCTGCCGCTCTTGGCGTCCTCGCGCGCCCAGTTGAGCCACTTCCGCGCCGGCTCGAGCTCACCCTTCGTTGCCATGCCGAGGACTACCGCCCCGGTCAGCGTCTCACCGCCCGTTGCGCCGCCCAGCACCCAGCGGCCGTTGTCGCGCAGCGTCAGGATGCGCATGTCGTCGTCGCCCCCGCCCGTTCCGAGCATCCGCACCCGCAGCCGGTAGCCGCCGGCGTCGTCGCCCTCCTGCTGCACGTCCATCATCGCGGCGAGCAGGTCGGCGAACACTGCCGGCGGGAGCTCGTCGGGAGGCCGGAGGTCGAAGCCCGCCAGCTCTTCGACCGCGCTGTCGTCCTCCGCGAATTCAGCGGGGACGAGCTGTTTCAGCCCCTCGATGTCGGCATCCATCAGGACCTGCATCAACTTCGGGACGACACTGCGCGGACCGTCGTCCTTCGGCAGTTCCTCGCGGCGGCGGAGCTTCTTCAGGAGCTCGATGAACGGGCGCTGTTCCGCGGCCGCGGGAGTTCCCTGCACCGCCACTTCCATGAGCGCCGCGGCCTGCGGATAGATGCGCAACTGCATCAGCACTTGTGCGGCGCCCGAGGCGTAGGCGCGCCGGTCGTCCTGTTCGAATGCACCCAGCTCCCGCAGCGCGGCCTCCGTCCCGTCGATCGCGGCCGCGGCGAGGATGCGCGCCGCGTTGCGCTGCTGCTCGTCGTCGAGGCTCGTTCCGAGCTCGCGGACCTCCGCAAAGCGTCCGAGGTGGCTGTAGACGAGCGTCAGCTCCGGCAGCATCGGCTTCCCCTCGTCGCCGAGGTCTGCCGCCATCGCCTTGTACTCCTCGGCCGCCTCGGCCAGACGCGCGCCGCGGCCGAAACGGATCCCGTCCCCGCCGTAGGTGAGCGCGCTCGCAAGCTCGATCCGGATCGCCCGGTCCGTCGGGTCGAGCTCCTTCGCCTTCTTCAGCGCGGCGATCGCACCGGCGTGGTCGAAGCCCTTGCGGTACGCGCGCCCGAGCGAGTCGTGAAGCAGGATGTACCCGAGGCTCTGGTGTGCACGCGCGCTCTTCGGCTCGATCGCGACGGCGCGGCGGATCTCCTCGCGCGCCGCATCTCCCAGTCCGCTCTTGAGCAACGCACGCGCGGTCTCGATGTGATGCTGTGCTTCCTTCGGATGCAGCGCCACCAGCCGGCGGAGCTCACCGAGCGCACCGCGGACGTCGCCGGCCGCGAGCTTGGCCTGCGCCACCTGCTCGAACCCGATCGAGACCGTGTTGTCGTCGACGAACTCCGTGATCGCCTTGCGCGTCTCCTCGAACTCGGCCGGAGTGATCCGGCGCTTGCCGCTATCGAAGCGGAACGTCGCGACCACGCTGTGGTCCGGCTTCGCCTCGAGCTGCTGCGAGAACGTGGTGGTGCCGAGCTTCTTCACCTCGTTCGGCGGCAGCGTCCGCGGCACGTACCCGACCGGCGGGACGATCCGGTACTCCCACTCCCGGATCCCCGGACTCGGAAAGAGGAAGTCGTTCTTCCGCTTCTTCGGCAAGTCGTCCGGATCGTCGCCGGGCTGCGGCTCTCTCCAGTCGCGCAACGCGTTCGGCGCGTTCTGCGGCAGCAGCGTGAGGTTGATCGCCACTTCCCCTTCGCCCTGGTCCACGATGCCGCTCTTCGACTCCGGCACCTCGATCGTCAGCCGGAACGGCTTCTCGAGGTCGTTCGTCTCCGTCGACGTGAAGCCGCTGATCGTCTTCGCGACATATGTCGACGTCGCGTAGCTCTCGATGTTCTCGCGCAGCGCCTTGGCGTCGAACCCGTTCACCCACCGCCGCAGCGACGCCTCGGAGGTCGAATTCGGCTCCGTGATCTCGACCACACGCGCCTTGCCATCCTCCGGGAGGATGAACGTGCGCACCTCGCGATAGAGGTTCGCTGCCGACTGGGCCTCCGGCGTCCGCACCAGCGTCGTCGTTCCCGGCTTCGCGATCAGCGCCATCCGCCCCTGGTCGCCCAGCGGCAGCTCGCCCGCGCGCGCGAAGACATCGGTCGGATCGACCCAGATCTCCGGCGCGCCCTCCACCACCACGATCGCGTGATTGAACGCGCTCGCGCCGGGAAGCTCGGGTTGCACGTCGAACCCGTCGCCCGCATTCAGCAGCGCCACGTGCGCCGGGAAGCCGGCCTCGCGCAGCATCGCCACGAGCAGGGTCGCCTTGTCCTTGCAGTCGCCGTACTTGTTCGCCAGTACCGTCCGCGGCGCTCGCGGGATGATCGACCCTTCGCCCACTTCCACGCCCGCGTAGCGGACATCCTTCTGGATCGCGGCCAGCAGCCGGGCCACGACGTCCTTCCGTTCTTTGGCGTTCCCGACCGTACCGCGGACGAGCTTCTGCAGGTCGCTCCCGGCGATCTGCTTGTCGACGGTCGCGGAGTAGCTGGTCGCGATCTCCTGCCACGAGGTGCCGGTGGAGAAAGCGAGATAGCGGAAGCGTGAGACGTCGTACGGCAGGAACGGCTCGCGGTCGCGATCGCCTTCGATACGCCCGGTCTCGAACACCATCCGCCGCCGCCCCTCCTTCTCCTCCACCCGCGGCTCGACCCCTGTCTTGTTGACGATGCGCGGCTCGATGCCCAGCGGGGAGTCGAGCGTGACGCGCGTCCGCTCGGTCGGGATGAACCCGCCGAAGAAGTAGTTCACCGAGACGCCCGACCCCTGGATGGGGCTCCTGCTGCTGCGCGTGATCACGTACTCGACCACCGACCCAGCCGCGACGGCGGGAAGGGGAGCGCGCAGGAGGCGTCCGTCGCTGAAGATGTCCCCCTCATCGCCCGCCGGCGCCTCGACCACGGCCGCCTGGTCCATCGCATGGACGGTCCCGTCCTTCGCGATCACCCGCGCCTCGATCGACGGCCGCCCACCCGCCCACGGCATCCACGGCGCCTGCACCTCGCTCGCATACTCGATCCCGGCATCCGCGACGACGTACAGCATGATCCGGTCGCGCACCCGCGCCCCCCGATCCTCGTCGAACACGTACTCCGACTCATCGAGCAGCGTGACCACGGAAAAGTCCCCCGCCTCCACCCGCCCCGCCGCCGCCAGGAGCGCCTTCGGCCCAGCCGTAAAGGCCGGCAGATCCCACGGTTTCTGCTGCGCGAAAAGAGAGGAGGCAATGAGAAGAAAGAGCGGCAGCAGCGCGCCACGGCGCAGAGAAGTCGGCATGAAGGATCTCCCGGAAGTTGTGACCGCCCGGCAGTTTAGCGGAAACCCCTCGACAGATGGGGGAGGCGTGAATAGAATCCGCCCCCGCGCTGTTACCCCGGCACGCAACAACCCGCCGTTGTAGCTCAGTTGGTAGAGCAGCTGATTCGTAATCAGCAGGTCAGCGGTTCAAATCCGCTCAACGGCTCCATCCGATCTTACTAAGCCTCTGGAAACAGAGGCTTTTTCGTTTCTGACTACTTCAACATCACCTCGATTACGTGCCGACGTAGACTGTGTCTATGAAGAACATCACCCTGGCGATTGATGAGGAGACGCTCGAAGCCGGGCGTAGCTATGCGAGCCGGCATCAGACTACCTCGAACTCTCTGGTCCGCGAGCTGCTGGTCCGAACAGTGCTGGCTGACCGTCAGGCACTGGCGAACGAAATGTTCCGGTTGATGGACGCACACCCCGGGCTGGTCTGACCAGATCTCGTGATCGCCCTTTCTACTTCGCACGCCGATGAGTAACTGAGAAGGTGCAGGTCCTTGGCAACGCCTGAGGGCGCAAGCGGCAGCGCTAAGATGCGCGCACCACGATGACGCGATTCCCCTTCCACAACACCTACGAACGCCTGCCGGAGCGCTTCTTCACCCGCACATCTCCGACGCCCGTCGCGGCGCCGCGGCTGATCCGGCTGAACACTGCTCTCGCGGTCGAGCTCGGGCTCGATCCTGAGGCGCTCGCCGGGGACGCGGGCGCGACGGTGTTCGCCGGTAATGTCCTGCCGGAGAACGCGGAGCCGATCGCGATGGCGTATGCGGGGCACCAGTTCGGAACGTTCGTGCGGCAGCTCGGGGACGGGCGGGCCATTCTGCTGGGCGAGGTCGTGGACCGGAGCGGCATCCGGCGCGACATCCAGCTCAAGGGCGCGGGGCGCACGCCGTGGTCGCGCGGCGGCGACGGGAGGGCGGCGGTCGGGCCGGTGCTGCGCGAGTACGTGGTGAGCGAGGCCATGGCGGCGCTGGGGATCCGTACCACCCGCTCCCTCGCGGCCGTGACCACCGGGCAGCCGGTGATCCGCGAGGAAGTCGTTCCAGGCGCGGTGTTGACGCGGGTCGCGGCGAGCCACGTCCGCGTCGGCACGTTCCAGTACTTTGCGAGCCGCGGCGACGTCGAGGGCGTGCGGCTGCTCGCCGACTACGTCATCGCCCGCCACTATCCCGAAGCCGCGCGCGCGGAGCGGCCCTATCACGCACTGCTGGCCGCGGTCATCGACGCGCAGGCGGCGCTGATCGCCGACTGGCTGCTGGTCGGCTTCATTCACGGCGTGATGAACACCGACAACATGTCCATCGCCGGGGAGACGATCGATTACGGGCCGTGCGCGTTCATGGACGAATACGACACGGCCACGGTCTTCAGCTCGATCGACCTCGGCGGCCGCTATGCCTACGGGAACCAGCCGGCCATCGGTGCGTGGAACCTGACCCGGCTCGCGGAGTGTTTGCTGCCGCTCTTCTCGTCCGATGAAGACGCGGCGGTCGCCGAAGCGCAGGAGACCCTGAGCGCCTACGTGCCGGCGTTCGAGCGCCGCTACCACGCCGGCCTCGGTCGCAAGCTCGGGCTCTTCACCCAACAGGAGGATGACATCGCGCTCGCACAGGAGCTCCTGCGGGCGATGCAGGCGAACAAGGCCGACTTCACGCTCACGTTCCGCGCGCTCTGCGACGCGGCCGCGGGCGCCGACGGCGATGCCGCGGTCGAGAGCCTCTTCACAGACCCCGCTGCGGTTCGCGAATGGCTGCCGCGCTGGCGCTCGCGCCTCGAGCAGGAGCCGGCCGCTCCGGAGGAGCGCGCGGCCGCGATGCGCAAGCTGAATCCCGCCTACATCCCGCGCAACCACCGGGCGGAAGCGGTCATCCGGGCGGCGGTCGACGAGGATGACTTCGGCCCGTTCGAGGAGCTGCTGACGGTACTGTCTCGCCCCTACGAAGAGCAGCCCTCCTTCGCCGAATACGCACGGCCGCCGCAGGAGGACCAGCGCGTCCTGCAGACCTTCTGCGGGACGTGAGGGCGGGCGCGCGGAACGAATCCGCCGCTATGCTCGTATCAAGATTGTGACGCGTACTCTCCTCGCATTCCTGCTCCTCCTCGCCACCGCCTGGCCGGCCGCGGCCGCTCAGCCACGCGAGATCTGCCGCTTCCGGGCGTTCGATCCGCAGAACCCCTTTCGCCGCTGGCTCGGGTCGCAGGAAGTGACGTGCGCCGCCGCCGGCGCACCCCTCGAGTTTCCCTCGGGGTTATGGAACGTCTTTGCTCGCGCGGAGGGAACTGTCTCCTCCGCGCCGCTACTGGTCGACGGCGATGCCGCGATTCCGGACCTTGCGCCGGAGCTCGGGCCGGGAGCGACCGTCGCTCCGCTCTTGCCCGAGGGGCATTCCGGTGTGATCTACGTCCCGCGCCGCGGCAGCGCGCTTCCGGTCGACGGAGCGCGTATGACCGTGCCGGCGGACGAGCCGCTCTGGCTGTTCGTGGTCGAAAGGGCCGCGCCGGTGGCATTGCTTCCGATTGCGCCGCTGGCGCCGGGCACGGAACGGCAGGTCGACGGGCGCAGCGGCGGACCGGCGTCCATCGTCGGGTGGCTGCAGGTGCCGGACGCGGACCGCGCGGCGCTCGCCAAGGCTTCCGGCGTGTCGAACCCGGCCATTGCGTCCGGCTCGCGGGACGCCGATCCGCTGCCGACGTTGGCATTGCTGCACGGCGCGTTCTTTCGCATCCGCGACATCGCCCCGGGGAACGCCGAATTGCGCGTAGGCGGGCGCGGCTGGGTTCCGGAGCGGCGGGTGGTGACGGTGCGGCCCGGCCTCACGGTTTCCGGCGTGCCGCTGCGTCTCCGCACCACGGGAACGCTGATCGTGCACTGGAACACGCACGACGATCTCGCGGCGCTCGACCGCTCGTTCGGGGCATGCGACACCGATGAGGAGCCGCCGCGGCTCGTGATCGCGATCTCGAATTGTGCGGCTCCGCGCCGCGGCCAGCCCCTGGATGAAGCCGAATGCACGCAGATGCGCGAGGAAACGGTGGGCAGCGTCTTCGGCAGCTTCACCTTCGAGGACGTCGTTCCCGGCATGTACCGCGCGGAGATGCGTTTCGGCAAGCTGCCGAAGGCCACCGCGTTCGGGAGCGTCGGCCCCTTGCGCGTGGCCGACCTGCGCGTCATCGCCTCCTACGAACCGGTGTACGGCAGCGTGACCCGCGGCGGCGAGCCTCTCGGCGAAGCCGTGACCCTGGAGTTTCCCGACGGCACCGGCTTCGCGCCGGAAGACTCGGAGGAGTATCACGCCGTCCTCAGCTCGCCGATCCTCGAGTCCGACGAGCAGATCAAGGTCGAGGCGTGCGACGGCTCGCCCAAGGCGGTCGTGCTCACCGATCAGCCGATGCGTCACCGCGGCCGCTTCGACGTCGACATCCCGGCGAACGAGCTGATCATCCAGGTGACCGACACCTTCACGCGCGAGGCGCTTCCCGGCGCGAAGGTGGAGCTCGAAGCGTTCTCCATATTGCGGCCGCACCGCGTCGTCTACACCGCGACCGGGACCGCGGACGAAAGGGGGCGCGTGGTGTGGGAGGGTGTCCCGGTCCGCAGGCTGCACCTCACCGTCAGTCATACCGGGTACGAAAAACAGAGGATCCAGCCGTTCACGATGCCGGAGAAGGGGAAGCACCCCATCGACGCGCAACTCGTCCCGATGCGGGGCTCGCGCGGGAAGATCGTCTCGGACGTGCCGTTTGAGAACGGCTACGTGAGCTGGTATTCGTCCGCGGGCTCGCGGACCGAGACCGCCGAGCTTTCGGCGGACGGGACGTTCGTCTACGGGAACCGGCACACGGCGGATGAGACGATGACGGTGGTGTCGACGTCCCACCCGCTCTGGGTCCTGCACGCCCCGGACACCGACCGCCGCGAGGCCATCTCCCTCCGTTTCCCCGACGTGCCGTCCGTCGCCTTCGCGGTCTGGCTCGAGGGCACGGTGCCGCCGGCCGAGTCCCGCTACATCGGCGTAGTTATCGGCGGCGTGCGCATCCCGCAGCCCGAGCTCGTGCACCATCAGGACCTGCACGACGACCCCTCTCACCTCCGCGGCTCCGGCCCCCTCTACTTCCACGGCCTCCTCGCCACCGGCCCCATCGACGTCCTCCTCGGCCCGACCGTGGAGGAAGGAGCCAGCCGCGGCCGGCCCCTGGACATCTTCGCCCTCCCCCAATACGCCGACCCCCCGCGCCAGCGCCTCGAGCCCGGGACTACGGACGTGATGTTCACGGTGAAGTGAGGGCGCCGTTTCGACTACGCGTATGCGAGTCGGCTGCTCAGCAGGACGGTCAGCCACTCCGCGTCGTTCATGGTGAAGATCGGGTTGCGGCCTGAGGTCTTCTCCACCTCCACTCCGTCCGAGTAGGGGATCACGGAGAGGATGTTCGGCAGGCGGATGACGCTGTTCTTCCGGGCGCCGTCGAAGATCAGGCGCTTGTTCGTGACGTAGAGCGTGCCGCTGTCGATGTGGCGGAGGACTTCGCGGGTCACGCGCGCGGTGCGGGTGCTGCCGACGCGGTAGTAGACGCCTTTCATGATCTTGATCCGCACCGACGTGCCGCTCGAATACGTCCGCTCCGTTTCGGTTCGCACCTCGTGCAGGTCGGCCGGGGCGGTGAAGTGGCAGATCTCGTCGCGCTGCAGGTTGATCGGCGCGGCGACGTTGGGGAACGTGCCGTTCTCGACGAGCCAGTACCAGCGAAAGCGGTCGAGCTGTGCCAGCGTGGCGCTGTCGACGTCGACGCGGATGCCGAAGTTGCGCGCCATCGCGTCCAGTGCGCGCTGTTCTTCGGCGCTGAGGCGCCGGTCGCTCACCGCCTCCTGCCACCGTCGCGTCAGGATCGGTTTCGCGGCGCCTTCGAAGATCGCCAGCGCGTCCCGCTCCTCGATGCGGAGGCAGTTGCGCAGGATCGCGAGCTGCGCCTGCTCCGCGTCGGTCACCTGCCCGTCGCGCAGCACCTCGGCCACTTTCCGCTCGTAGCGCGGGTAGACGGTCTGGCGCTCGGCTTCCCGCGCGTCGGCATCGCGGACGCCGAGGATGTCGCGCAGGCGGCGGAGCTCCGCGGCCTCCGTGTCGGAGAGCACGTCGTCCGCCGCGAATGCAGCGAGCGCCTTTGCGTACAACGCTTGCGCGCGCCCGCGATCGACGCTGGTCACGCCGTGCGGCTGCAACGCCTGCGCGACGTCGCCGGCATGGATCCCGTTCCACGCGCGCGTGGCGAGCAGGTTCTCGAGCTCGATATAGCCGTTCTCCGGAGCGGGACGGTTGAAGAGACGCCGGAAGAAGCCGGGACGGACAAGCGGCCGGGCGGCGAATGGGTTCTGCATGGTGCCTTCAGACACCGTCGTGCGAAGTTTGTGGGTGGCGCCACGAATCTTTCGAGGCCGTGTCTTCCATCGCGGAGGACAGGAAAGCGGTGGCCGCGGTCCCCGCACTCGCGAAAATGCGGGCGCGCCCTTGCGGACGCGCCCGCGTGAATCACGCTACGGCGTCGGCTCGGTTGCCTTCGCCGCCTTCTTCTCGGCGCGCAGCTTGCGCTGCTCGGCCGTCAGCTTCCGCACGCGGCCCAGCGCACGGCGCATGTCGGCCACGTACGGCGCCAGATGCGCGGTACGCGGCCGTTTCGCCAGGCGCTGTGCCAGCGCGTACGTCGTCAATGCCTCGACGCCCGCCTGGTGCCGCGCGGCGGTGACGCTGTGGCGGACGAACTGCGCGAACGCCTCCAGCTCGTCCGCATACGGACTGTACGCTTCGGCGTAGCCCATGAGGTCGCGGACCTCGGCCGGCGTGGCGCCGTCGCCGCGTACGAGCGAGAGCTCGTTCGCGACCGCCACGGTGGTCAACTCGACGAACTCCGGCGGGACCGACGCGGCGTTGTTCAGCCGCACCCGGTCCCTCGGGGACTCCGGGATGACCATGTGCGGGATCTGGGCCCGCATCTGCCGCAGTTCCTGCAGGCGTACCTGCGCGGCTTCGGTGTGGTTGGTGGACGGGGTGACTTCGATGGATGCAACAATCTCTTGCGTCTTCACGACGAATCTCCTTTTCTTTCTTTCGATCTCTGCGGTGGTTTAGAGCAGGCAGACCGGAAAGAGAGGAGGAGCGCGCCCCTGGGAAGTGCGGCGGGGAACGCGGAGAGAGGCCGGCAGGCGTGTGCGCCGGCGTCTCTGGAGAACGGCGGAGATGCGGTCGACCACGCGCGGCAACCGGGCGCGCAGGAACGCGCGGACCGGGGCCGGACGCGGGACGAGGACGATGCGGCGGCGGCGCGGCGCCGGCTGCTCCGGTACGAGCTCGCCGGTCTCGAGGCCGTGCAGCACGTCCTCGTGGAGGGTGAAAACGTGGTCCGCGGTCTCGCTGAGCCATTTCCCGACGTAGAGCAGGCGGGTGGTGGCTTCGAGCAGGAAGACCGGCGCGCCGGGTACGCGTCCGGGGTCATTGGCGAGACACTTGTGCGCTTCCTGCAGGCTCGCCGCGGCCCGCACCAGCCGCGCGGACGCGGTGACCAGCTTGCCCGAAGCCTGGTCGAGCTTCCGCGAGCTGCTGATCGGCCGCCGGTGCGCGCAACGCTCGGACGCGCGAGCCGCGCGAAGAGTCGAATCGATCAGCCGCATCGAGGCAGTGATGGCCCGCTGGACGCGCGTATAAGAACGCACCCAGTCTCCCCGCCCGCCGCGTTTCGCGCGGCGCACGTTCCGGCCAGTCCCGGTCGCGCCTTTCAGCGCCGATGCAGAGCTCGACATAACCACAGCAGAACATGGTAGCACGGGTTCTGGCAAGGTCAAGCGGAAAGTGAACGGTGGAGGTTATTTTGATCGCGGTCACCGCACTCGCCTGTCCTCGGTTGATAACACTCGCTGCGATCGATGGCCGCGCGCCTGTCATCAATGACGGAGGTCGCTATCGACGATGACGGGGATGGTTATCGACGATGGCGGAGGTGGCTGTCGGCGAAGACAGAGGTTGCTGTCGACGATCACGGCCGCCTTTATCAACGATGACGCGGGTGACTATCGACGATGGCGGAGGTGGCTATCGATGATGATGGAGGTGGCTATCAACGATCACGAAGGCGGCTATTAGCGATGACCGATGTCGTTATCAACCATGACGGTGGTTGTCATCGACGATGACGAAGGTCGTTATCAACCGATACCGAGGTAGCTATGGCCGATGACGGAGGTGGTTATCAGCGATGACGGAGGTCGTCGTGATCGATGCCGGCGTGTCCCATCATCCGGGAAGGAACAGTCCCCCACGAATGAAGGACGAGGTTGGGATCGAAGAAGGAGATGGTTGCGGCCGGCCGCGAGCGGCGCCATCCCCGTCAGCAGGGGAGTTGCGCACCGTCCGCATCCGCCCACGCCAACGCGTCCGCGAACCCCGCCACGGCCCACCAGAGTTCCTCCGCGTGCTCACTGGCCACGCCAGGTCGATGAGCCGCACCGCCTCCGGCAACACCCCGTCCGTTCTCACCCCTCGGCGAGGCGGCGTTCGTGGGCGCGGAGGAGGTCGCTGCGGGTGATGATGCCGATGACGCGGCGAGGATCGTCGCGTTCCACGACCGGCAGGCGGCCGATGTTTTCGCGGACCATGTGGTCGGCGGCTTCGCGGAGGGAGTTGTCGGGGAAGATGACCGCGGGAGGGCGGCGGATCAAAGACGCGGCCGTGGTTTGCTCGTCGTGGACGGGGTCGAGGAAGTCGCGGCGGGTGATGATGCCGATCAGGCGGCCGTTCTCGTCGACGACGGGATGATGCCTCCGGCCACGGGGACGAGCACGACCAGCCATCCGAGGCGGTGGTGCGCCGGGGAGACGAGCGAGGTGGAGAGGCGGCCGTAGAACGCGAGGTTGGTGACGAGCCCGATCACCGAGACGAGGAGCTGCGCCGTGAAGCCTGTGACCACGGCCAGCGCGATCGCCAGGGCGCACAGGCGGACCGTCCGTCTGTCAATTGCCGCCCGCTCAACGGGAAGCCGCAGCTCCTCGATGGCCGCCCCGAGCCCCGGCGCGACCGGCACTCCCTCCGACGTCGCTGCGGTCTCGAGCGGCTTTTCCGAATCCATGGTGTCCCATACATATCACGAGAGAGAACGACGAGGGGCCTCCCGTCGGTTCTCTGCGTTAGAAGATGATCTTGGCCGCGAGCTGCACGATCCGCGGGCCGACGGTAGCGCTCGGGGTGCCGTAGCCGGTCAGAGGGTTCGTCTGTGGGAGGAAGCCGGTCACGGGCGGGTTCGATCCCGGGATCGTGCCGAAGCCGTAAAACGTGTTGCGTTCCACGCTCACGTTGCTTTCGTTGAAGACGTTGAAAGCCTCCGCGATGAGCTGCAGGCGCGCGCCGCCGAAGAAGCCGATCTCCTTGGTGATGCGCGGGTCGACCGAGAAGATGCTCGGCAGGCGCTCGGTGTTGCGGTCCGTGCCGGGGACGCGGTCGTTGCGGTTGTTGCCGTCGTTGTTGAGGTCGGAGCTGACGAGCCGCGAGTACGGCTGGCCGGTCTGGTACAGGGCGATGCCGCTCAGGCTCCAGCCGCCGAGGAGAGCGCGCTGCCAGCCGCTCAGGCGGCTCGTGTAGGCGTCGAGGCTCCAGACGCCGCTGAAGACCACGCGGTGGCGCACGTCGTTGTCGCCCGGCGCCCAGTCGCCGCCGATGTCGAGCGGGTCCTGGATGAACTTCGCGTCGTCGCCGCCGCCCGGCACGACCGCCGTGGCGTCGGGCTTGTTGTCCTCGACCTTCGCAAAGGTGTACGACATGCGCGCCTGCCAGTTGTGCGAGAAGTGCTTGTTCACGTCGACGGTGTAGCCGTTGTAGCGGGAGTCGGCGGTGCTCTCGAAGACGATGATGCGCGCGAAGTTCGCGAACGGGCGCGCGCCGGTGTAGCGCTTGTAGCTCAGCGTGCCGCCGCCCTGGACCGGCGCGGTGACGATCTCGGACGAGCCGACGTTGATGTCGCGCGAGCGCTGCAGGTCATTGCCCTGGACGTGCTGGTAGCTGAAGCCGACCGAGATGTCGCTGGTGAGGCCGCGCTCGATGCCGAGGCTGGCCTGGTGCACTTCCGGATTCTCGAAGTCGGGGCTGAACGCGAAGATCGACGGACGCCCGACGGTGGCGCCGGTCGGCGGGGCGGTGAGGATGGCCGGATACACCGGGACCTGCGCGCCGGTGAAGGTGATGGTCTGCACGTTGATGCCGTTGTTCGAGTGCGCGGTGCCGATCATGATCGCGGGCGTGCGGCCGTAGAAGATGCCGTAGCCTCCGCGGACGACGGTGCGGTTGTCCGTGCCCGGCGTCCAAGCGAAGCCGAGGCGCGGCGCGAAGTTGTTCGAGTCCTCCGGGACCACGCTGGTGTCGAGCCCCGCCGCCAGCAGCTGCGCGTCGGGATTGCGGACCTCGGGCTGCGCGATCTTCTGGAAGTCGTAACGGAGCCCTGCGTTCAGCGTCAGCGACGGCAGCGCGTGCCACTCGTCCTGCACGAAGAGGCCTGTCTCGGTGATGTTCGGGTTCGTGACCGGGCCGGTGGTGCCGGGACCGGCGAACGCCTGGATGTAGCGCGACGCGCGGCCAGCGTCGAAGTCGGCGAGCGAGTCGAAGGTGTACGAGCCGGAGAAGTTGCCGGGGAAGAAGTTCAGGATGTCGTCTTTGCTGTAATCGAAGCCGCCCTTGAGCGTGTGATTCGCCAGGGCCCATGTGCCGCTGTCGGCGAGCTGCCACCGCTTGATGGTCGTCTCGCGCGGCGAGAAGTTGTTGCGGCCGACCGTCAGGATGGTCGCGCCGCCGAGGTGACGGATGATCGCTTCCGGCGAGGCGCTGTTGGCGAGGCCCGGCTCCTGGTCCTTCGCGTACTGGAAACGCGCCTCGTTGAAGAGCGTGTTGCTCAGCGCGGACGTGAGCACGAGCGAGAAGGTGTCGGTGAGCACGTTCGAGTTGCCGGTGTGCTCGGCGGCGTTGGTCGGGCCGCCGTTCTCGAAGTTCTTCCCGACGAAATCCTGGCGGTTGTAGCGGAACGAGAGGTGGTTGGCGGTGCCGAGCTCGTGATCGGTCTTGATCAGGTAGACGTCCTGGTCCTGGTTGCGGCTGTAGTCGCCGGCGAGCGCCTGCACCTTCGCCAGCCCCGAGGCGGAGGCGGGGTCGGGCGGCGTGTAGTTGGAGGGGAGGCCGAGCACGATCAGGTTGGGCAGGGAGTTGCGCTGCGCGTCGTAATTGACGAAGAAGAAGTGGCGCTCGGGGACGATGGGGCCGCCGAAGCTCGCGCCGTACTGGTCGAAGTGATAGGGGCTCTTCGCGCGGTTGTTGAAGACGTTGATGTAGTCGTTGGCGTTGTAGTCCTTGTCGCGAAGGAAGTAGAACGCGGTGCCGTCGAAGGCGTTCGTGCCGGACTTGGTGATGACGTTGATCACCGCGCCGCCGGCGCGGCCGAACTCGGCCGAGTAGGCGTTGGACTGGACGTGGAACTCCTTCACGGCGTCCTGCGAGAACTGGTACGGCGCGCGGCCGGAGCCGGTACGCCCGAGGGTCTGGCCGAAGAAGGTGTTGTCGTTGTTCGCGCCGTCGATGACCAGGGAATTGAGCGTGCCGCGCTGGCCGCCGAAACTGATGTCGCCCGCGCGGACGTCCCTCACGACGCCGGGCGTGGTGAGCACGAAGTCGATGAAGTTGCGGCCGTTGGTCGGCAGGTTCTGGATGGACGTCTCATTGACCACCGAGCTGACTTGCATCCGCTCGGTCTCGATGAGCGGCGCTTCCGCGGTGACGGTGACCGTCTCCGCGACGCCGACCTTCATCGTCATGCGCAGCGGCACGTCCGTGCCGACGTTGACGATGACCTTCTCCCGACGTACAGGCTGAA
>DASQJY010000022.1:0-78282 GCA_035630815.1 Thermoanaerobaculia bacterium | reverse complement strand
CGGCATCCTGCTGCTCGCCGCGGGGCGCGGCTCCACGATCGGGGTCAAAGCAGACGGCGTCGACGAACGCGATGCGCTCGATGCCATCGAGAAGCTCATCGACGATAAATTCGACGAAGTAGAATGAGCTGATGCCGGCAGCTCATTCGCGCAGCGATATCCGCACTTACAAGGGCGTCGGCGTCTCTCCCGGCATTGCGATCGGGCGCGCCGTCATCGTCGAGAAACGCGTGGCCTCGGTCTACCGCGTCCCGATCCGCGACGACGAGGTCGAAGGCGAGATCATGCGCTTCCGCGAGTCGCTGACCAAGACCCGCGACGAGCTCCTCGACCTGAAGGCGAAAGTCAGCCGCTCGATGGGCGACGAGTACGCGCAGATCTTCGAGGCGCACGCGATGATCGTCGGCGACGCCTCCTTCGGCGAGAAGGTCGCGCAGAAGATCGAGGAAGAGCAGGTCAACGCCGAATGGGCGCTGGCCGAGGTGCAGGAAGAACTGCAGGCGCGCTTCAACAGCTTCGACGACGACTACCTGCGCGAGCGCGTGGCCGACGTCAAGGACGTCGCAGAGCGCGTGCTGGTCAACCTGCAGGGGATCGCGCATCACGATCTCTCCGAGATCAAGCACGACGTCGTCATCATCGCCGACGACCTCACCCCCTCGGACACCATCCACTTCAACCGCAGGCCGATCGTCGGCTTCGCGACCGAAGTCGGCGGCAGGACCTCGCACACCTCGATCATCGCCAAGTCGCTTTTCATGCCGGCCGTGATCGGCGTCCCGCGCCTTTCGAAAATCGTCGACAACGACGAGCTCGTGATCGTCGACGGCTACGAGGGAACGATCGTCGTCAACCCGACCCAGGCGATGATCCAGGAGTACCAGAGCCGCGTCTCGCGTCACGAGGAAGCCGAGCAGAAACTGCTCGAGAACCGGACCCTGGCCGCGGTCACGAAGGACCATCACAAGATCTCGCTCCAGGCGAACATCGAGCTCGTGGAAGAGCTCGACGACGCGATCAAGTTCGGCGCGGAAGGGATCGGCCTCTACCGCAGCGAGTTCCTCTACATCTCGACGTCTCCCGATTTGCCGACCGAGGAAGAGCACTACAACATCTATCGCAAGCTGGCGGAGGCGACCGCGCCGAACTGGTGCATCATCCGGACGTTCGACCTCGGCGGAAAGAAGGTCGCCCGCGAGATCATCGGCTCGAAGGAAGACAACCCGGTCCTCGGCCTGCGCGCGCTGCGCCTCTGCATGCAGCACCGCGACATGTTCAAGACCCAGTTGCGCGCGCTGCTGCGCGCCTCGGCGCACGGGAAGATCAAGATCATGTTCCCGCTCGTCTCCGGCGTGCAGGAGCTGCGTCAGGTCAAGACCCTGGTGCGCGAGGTGCGGCTCGAGCTCGACGCGGAAGGCATCGCCCACAACAAGGACCTGCAGATCGGGATCATGATCGAGGTCCCCTCGGCCGCGGTGATCGCGGACCTGCTGGCGACCGAAGCGGACTTCTTCGCGATCGGCACGAACGACCTCATTCAATACTCCCTGGCCATCGACCGCGGGAACGAGAACGTCAGCTATCTCTACGAGCCGCTGCACCCGGCCATCCTGCGCCTGGTCAAGGGCGTCATCGACGCCGGCAAGCGGGCGGGGATCCCGGTGGAGATGTGCGGCGAGATGGCCTCCGATCCGATCTACGCGATCGTGCTGCTCGGCCTCGGGCTGGAGATCTTCTCGATGAACCCGTCGTCGATTCCGATCATCAAGAACGTGGTGCGCTCCGTGCGCTACAGGGATTGCAGGCGCATTGCAGAGATCGCGCTGACGAAGAAGACGGCGCAGGAGATCGAGGAGTTCGTGATCGAGAGCGTCGCGATGCGATTCCCGGAAGGGCTGGTGAACCAGACGATATGAGCGAGCACGAGAGACTCTTCGATTACCGCAAGATCACGCACGTCCCGAAGCCGTGGGGCTACGAGCTGATCTTTGCCCACACCGAGCGCTACGTCGGCAAGATTCTGCACATCAATCAGGGCGAGTCGCTCAGCCTCCAGTATCACGAAATGAAAGAGGAGACGCTCTACGTTGTCGACGGCGAACTGAAGCTGACGATCGAGCACGACGGCGATCGCCGCGAAGTGCCGCTCCGCAAAGGCGAGGCGTTCCACATTCCGCCCCGCCTGATTCACCGGATGTATGCGGTCACCGACACGGACGTCGCGGAGGTCTCCACGCCGGAGTTGCAGGACGTCGTCCGCCTCGAAGACCGCTACGGCCGCGTATGAAAGTCATCGCTCTCGCGCTCCTGCTGCTCGCTGCCGACGACACGCTCGTCGATGCGGCGAAGGCCGCGAAAGCGAACCGGAAAAAGAGCACCGGCAAGGTCATCACCAACGCCGACGTCCGCAAGTCGAAAGGCAAGATCGGCCAGACGAACGCGACCGCGCCGGTCGACGTCCAGCCCGAAGAGAGCCTGGTCGACCAGCAGCAGGCGATGCGGAAGGCGCGCACGGAGTACGATACCCGCTCCGCCGCCGCCCGCGAGGCCGTGGCGCAGCTGGAAAAAGAGGTGGCCACGCTCGAACAGCAGTATTACGACGAGCACGACCTCGACCGCCGCGACGGCGAGCTCGTGCGCCGCTTCAATGAAGCGAAGAAGAAGCTCGACGAAGCGCGCGCGGCGCTCGCGAAACTCGAACCGTGACCTGATGGCCAAGACCTACTACATCGAGACGTGGGGCTGCCAGATGAACGAGCTCGACAGCCAGCGGCTGTCCGGACATCTGAAGCTCCGCGGCTACAAGCGCGTGGACCAGGAAGCGAAGGCAGACCTGATCCTCCTCAACACCTGCTCGGTCCGCGACAAGGCGGAGCAGAAGGTCTACTCGCAACTCGGCCGCCTGCGGGAGCTGAAGGCGGAGAGGGACCTGAAGATCGGCGTCTGCGGCTGCGTCGCACAGCAGGAAGGGGAGGCCATCCTCGAGCGTGCCCCCTGGGTCGACTTCGTGATGGGACCCGGCAACGTCGGGCATCTCGACGACGTGCTCGAGGACGGCAAGCGCATCGCCCTCGAGTTCCACGAAGACCGCAACTACGACTTTGCGAACATCGACCGCGCCTCCGCCACCAAGGCGTGGGTGACGATCATCGAAGGCTGCAACAAGAACTGCACGTTCTGCATCGTTCCGACCACGCGCGGGCGCGAGATCTCCCGTCCGTTCGAACAGGTGCTCGACGAAGTGCGGGCCGCCGTCGCCACCGGCCGCGTCGAGATCGAGCTCCTCGGGCAGACCGTCAACGCCTACCGCTGCCCGCGGAGCGGCCGTGATTTCGGCGCGCTGCTCAGCGCGGTGGCCGAGGTGGAAGGGGTGGTGCGCCTGCGCTTCACGACCTCTCATCCGGCCGAGGTCAGCGACTCGATGATCGCCGCCATGCGCGACCACGAGAACATCTCCCGCTACCTGCACCTGCCGGTGCAGTCCGGCTCCTCGCGCGTGCTCCGCCGGATGAAGCGGCTGTACACGCGCGAGAAATACCTCGACACCATCGCCCGCATCCGGGAGGCGATTCCCGGCATCCACTTCTCGACCGACATCATCGTCGGCTTCCCGGGCGAGACGGACGAGGACTTCGAAGAGACGATCAGCCTCCTCGAACAGGTCCGGTACGGCTCGCTCTTCGCGTTCAAATATTCGCCGCGGCCGGGCACCCCGTCGCTGAAGATCGGGCAGCCGCTCGACGACGCGATCGCGACCGCGCGGCTGCAGCGCCTCTTCGACGTGCACGAGCGCCACAAGCGCGAGCGTCTCGAATCGTATTGCGGCCGCGTCCTGCCGGTGCTCGTCGAAGGGCCGAGCGCAAAAAACCCGGAGATGCTCTCCGGACGGACCGACGACTACTGGGTGGTGAATTTCAGCGGCGACCTTTCCACGCCTCTCGGGAGTATTCTTGCGGTGCGCATCGATTCAGCGCAGCACCATACGTTGCGCGGGGAGGCCGTCGCATGAACGTCAGCGATCTAGTACCGATGTCGATCAAAGGGTTGATGCTCGACCCCGTATCGAACTCGCCGATCGTCGTCCTCAAGGACGACGACGAGAAATTCTTCCTCCCGATCTGGGTCGGCATCTTCGAAGCGAACGCCATCGCGCTCCAGCTCGAGAACATCACCACGCCCCGGCCGATGACGCACGACCTGCTCCGCAACCTGATTGCCCAGCTCGACGCCCGCGTGACCCGCATCGTCATCAACGACCTCAAGGACGCCACGTTCTTCGCCCAGATCCGCCTCCTGATCAAGAACGGCACCGGCGGCGACCGCATGCTCGAGATCGACGCCCGCCCCAGCGACGCCATCGCCCTGGCCCTGCGCACCGAAGCCCCCATCTACGTGGCCCAGAGCGTCCTCGAACAGGCCCAGACCATCACCCCCGAAAACGCCGAGGAATCGCAGGAAAAGTCGAAAGACTGGTTCGAAAACCTCTCCACCGAGGACCTCGGCAAATACAAGATGTGACGCGGCGCGCGCGTGTACGGCACCCCATCCGGGGTGCAATGTCGCCCCATCAACCAATCCGGTGGCGGCGCGCCTTCGGCGCTTGCGCACCGGCTACCCTACGCCACGCCTCCGGCGTTAATCCTACCGGTGGCGGCGCGCCTTCGGCGCTTGCGCACCGGCTACCGTACGACACGCCTCCGGCGTTAGAGGCGGGCGGGGGCACGCCGGAGGCGTGGTGTAGGGTAGCCGGTGGCAAGTGCCGAAGGCACGCCGCCACCGGTATCGATGGTGGGAGAGAATTGCACCCCGGATGGGGTGCCGGACGGGTACGTCACCACAAGAACCGTTCGTCGAACTCGACCTCGTGCTTCTTCAGCAGGTCGAGATACTCGTCCTCGAAGCGGCGCTTCTTATGGTGCTCCGCCTGGGTGGCGATGTAGTGGCGAACCGCCGGCACGTTGGAGCGGCTGACGGTGAAGGCGCCGTATCCCTCCTGCCATCCGAACCGCGGCACGCGCAACTCCTCGTGAATCCAGCGCGAGGACACTGTCTTGATTTCGCGCACCACATCCGCGAGGCGATGCGTCGCTCGCAGCCCGAGGAGGAGATGGACATGATCGGCGACGCCGCCGATCTCCACGGGCATGCCGCGCAGCGTTTTCACACAGCCACCGAGGTATCCATGCAGGTCGTCGCGCCAGCCGGGCTCGATCCACGGATGGCGTTCTTTCGTGCTGAACACGACGTGGTAATGAAGGCTGAAGTGCGTCGACGGCATATCTCCACTAATGTACGACACGCCTCCGGGCCTGAAGTAGAATCGCTTCGGTTCGATGATCATCACCGTTGCCAATCAGAAAGGTGGCGTGGGTAAAACCACCACCACCATCAATCTCGCTGCCGCGGTCGCAAACAAGGGCCACAAGACGCTGCTGATCGACCTCGATCCGCAGGCGAATTCCACCATGAGCTACGTCGACGCGCGGGCGATCACTCGCTCGATGTACGACGTCCTGGTCAGCGAGGAGATGGAGCTCGCGCAGGTGATCGTGCCGACGCCGGTCCCGAATCTCTTCGTGGCGCCGTCCAAGATCTCGCTGGCCAAGCTGGAGTCGAAGCTCATCGGCGACATGGACGGCCCGTTCCGCCTCAAGGACCGGATGAAGGACACGGCCACCGACTTCGACTACATCTTCATCGACACGCCGCCGACCCTGGGCATGATCACGGTCAACGCGCTGGTCGCGTCGACGCACGTGCTCGTGCCGATCCAGTCGTCGTACTTTGCGCTCGAAGGGACGGACGACCTCCTCGAGACCATCGAGAAAATCAAGGCCCGCCCGAACCCGAACCTGCAACTGCTGGGCGTGGTCATCACCATGCACGACAAGCGCACCACGCTTTCCAAAGACATCCACGAAGCGATCGGGAACGTCTTCGGCGACCGCGTCTTCAACACCGTCATCACGAAATCGATCCGCCTCGAGGAAAGCCCGGCGTACAAGGAATCGATTTTCACGTTCGCCCCGAGATCGAGCGGGGCGATGGAGTACTACAGCCTTTCGGAGGAGTTGCTGGCGCGCGTCTAGCGCGCCGGCAGATCGCAATGGCCAAACGAGGACTTCCCGAGCGCAGCGTCATGCGCGCCGACTCCCATTACGTCGATGAGCTGACGCGACGTTCCGGCCGGCACATCGGCTCGATGCTGCCGCTGGAGCTCATCGAGCCGAACTCGTCACAGCCGCGTACCCAGCTCGGCAATATCGAAGAGCTCGCGGCCAGCGTCCGCGAGAAAGGCGTGCTGGAGCCGATCCTCGTGCGCCAGCTGGGCCCGAACCGCTACCAGATCATCTCCGGCGAGCGCCGCTACCGCGCCGCGACCATGGCCGGCCTGGACGAGATCCCGGCCATCGAGCTCGACGTCGACGACAAGGAACAGCTCGAGATCGCGCTGATCGAGAACATCCAGCGGAAGGACCTGACGCCGTTCGAAGAGGCGGAAGGGTTCGCGGCCCTGCAGCAGAAGTTCGGCTACACGCACGAGAAGATCTCGCAGGTGATCGGCAAGTCGCGCACGACCATCACCGAGACGCTGATGATCAACGACATCCCGGACCGCATCCGCGCGATGTGCCGGGAAGCATCGATCAACAGCAAGAGCGTCCTGGTGCAGGTCGCGCGCGCCGGCTCCGAGGAAGCGATGGAGCAGTTCGTCCGCGCGATGGCGGCAGGCGAGCTGTCGCGGGACGAGCTGCGCAAGCAGACCGCCGTGAAGCCGGAGCCGAAGAAGGCCGGCCGGCCGAAGAACTACGTCTTCGAGCTGAAGGACAAGGCGCTGCCGTTCAGCCTCAACCTGGCGTTCAAGAAGCCGAACGTCGAGAAGACCGAGGTCATCGAAGCGGTGCGCGAGCTGCTGCGGCGGCTGGAAGCGGAGTAGCGTTCCCGCGTGCGCCGCCGCGCCGCACTCCCTAACCGGTTTAACATAATCGATCTTACCAGACGCTGTGGGAAACGTTGGAATCGCGGTGAACGGCCGCCGATTCGCCAGCGGAAACCCCTTCGCTGGCGTGGTTCCCGCGTCATAATCCGCCGCGCAACATGAGCATCCTCAATCGCTACATCCTCAAAGAGATGATCGGCCCGACCTTGCTCGGCCTGGTGTTCTACACCTCGATCATCCTCATGCAGAACCTCTTCGAGATGGCCGGCCTGATCATCCGCCGGTCGCTGCCGGGCGGCGCCGTCCTCAAGCTGCTCCTGTACTCGCTCCCGCACATCATCGTGCTCACCGTGCCGATGGCGCTGCTCTTCGGCATCCTGATCGCCGTCGGCCGGCTTTCCTCCGATTCCGAAATCGTGGCCATGCGGGCCCTGGGCATCTCCACGCGCACCATCTACCGGCCGGTCTTCTACTTCAGCGTGGCGATCTTCCTGCTGAACCTCTACCTCATCAACTTCGTGATGCCGCAAGGCAACAGGCAGTTCGTGGCGTTGTCGGCCGAGCTCCTGACCGCGGCGGCCGACAAAGTGGTCAAGCCGCGCATCTTCCAGGACGTCTCCGAAAACCTCATGGTTTACGTGAGCGATATCGATCCGGTGACCGGCCAGTGGAAAGGCGTTTTCCTGGCCGACTCGCGCAACGACCCAACCTTCGAGGAGGAATCGACGTCCCCGTCCCAGATGTCCGGCGGCGGGATCACCGCGCCTCAGGAGCCGGACGACACCGCCGCGCTTTCCCATTCAGGCTCAGGACAACGGATCGTGACCGCGCGCAGCGGCGGGCTCGCGATCGTCGGCGCGGACAAGAAGATCTGGATGAATCTCACCGACGCGGAGACGCACGTGTGGGATCCACGCAAGCCCGACCGTTACGACCACACCGGGAACGAGACGCAACGCATCCTGGTCCCGTCGGCCGCCGACAGGTTCGACCGCAGCCGGCTCGCGAAGTCCTTCCGCGAGATGGACCTGCGCGAGCTGCTGAGCCAGGAACGCAACCTCCGCCACGGCCGGACGGAGTCCGACCGCATCATGCGCAACCTCGCGCGCGTCGAGATCCACAAGAAGTTCGCGATCCCGTTCGCCTGCATCGCCCTCGGCATCCTCGGCCTGCCGCTCGGCATCACCAACCGGCGCGGCGGTAAAAGCTCAGGTTTCTCTTTAAGTATTGCGATCATCGTCGTCTATTACGTGCTGATCAACAACGGCGAGCAGCTGGCCGTGAACGGGAAGATTCCGGCCGCGCTCGGCATGTGGGGCGCGAACGTGCTGATCCTCGCGATCGGCCTCTACCTGCTCAGCCGCGCCAACCGCGACTTCGTGACCAGCCGCCCTGACGGGACGCTCCTGCAGCGGACGACCCGCGCCATCCAGGCGCGGCTCGGCAGGCGCCGGAAGAAGAAGCTGGGCATGGTGACGGTGTACAACGACGGCGACCGGTCGCTGCTGAACCGCCTCGACATCACCTTTCCGAACATCCTCGACCGCTACATCCTGCGCGAGTTCCTCAAAGTCTTGGCGCTGGTGCTGATCTCGGTCATCGCCCTGTTCGTGGTGGTCGACTACACCGAGACCGCCAAGGATGCGCGCGAGAACGGCGTTGCGGCCTCGGTCCTGCTGACGTATTACCGCTTCCAGATCTTCTCCATCATCAACTGGACGCTTCCGATCTCGGTCCTGGTGGCGACGCTGGTGACGTTCGCCATGCTCTCGAAGAACAATGAGGTCACGGCCATCAAGTCGAGCGGCGTGTCGCTGTACCGGATCGCGCTGCCCGTGATCGCGGTCGCGGCGGTGATGAGCCTCCTCGCCTACTTCGTCCTCGATTTCGTTCTGCCGTATGCGAACGACCGGGCGGCGGAAACGAAGCGGCGGATCGAGGGGAAGCCGGTGGTCACCAATGCCGCGCAGCAGAAGCTCTGGTACCTCGGCAAGGGTCACTACATCATCAACTTCCTCGCGTACGAGCCGGCGAACAACCGGCTGACCCAGGTGCAGGTGTTCGAGTTCGACCCCAACAGCTTCCGCCTCACGCGCCGGGTCTACGCGAACCGCGCCACCTGGAACGGCCGGGGCTGGACGTTCGAGGACGGCTGGATGCGCTCGTTCCTGGACGACAAGAGCTCGACGTTTTCGAAGATCGAGCAGCCGCTCCCGCTGTTCTACTCCGAGACGCCGGAGGATTTCGCCACTGAGGTGAAACCGCCCGAGCAGATGACCTACGCCCAGTTGCGCCGGTATATCCAGACGCTGCGCGAGTCGGGATACGCGGCGGACGCGCTGACCGTGAAGCTGTACGAGAAGACGTCGTGGCCGGTGATCAGCATGGTCATGGCCCTGATCGCGATGCCGTTCGCCTTCAAGCTGGGCCGGCGGGGCGCTCTCTACGGCGTCAGCATCGCGCTGGTGGTGGGCATCGTCTACTGGATGGTCTTCCGCATCTTCACCAACTTCGGCGAGGTCGGGAACCTCCCTCCGCTGCTCTCGGCCTGGGCCGCGAACATCCTGTTCGCGCTCGCCGCGGGTTACCTGTTCCTCAAGGTGGAGACGTAACCCGACGCGATGAATGGGGTCGGCAACCCAATTCACGGGGTCAACGACTCGATGAACGGGGTCGCCAACCCAATTCACGGGGTCAACGACCCAATGAATGGGGTCGGCAACCCAATTCACAGGGTCAACGACCCAATGAATGCGGTTGTGCAACCCAATTCACCGTGAATGACGTCTTTGGCGTCAGCTCAGAAGGCGTTGACGATCTCTTCCGAGAGCCCCTTCCACTTCCTCAGGTACTCGCGGCGGTCGTTGTTGTACTTTTCGACCAGCTGGTTGTACTCGTCCATGCGGCCCTGGCGCTCGTAGAGCTTCTTCGGCTGGAGGTACTCCTCGTCGTCGATGCCCGGGACTTCCGTGGCCACGAGATAGCCAAAGTCCGGATCCTTTTCCCACTTGATGGTCCCCTCGGCGATCGCTTTCACGACGGCCGACGAGTGCTGGATCTTCACCTTCTTCGATCCCTCGGCCTTGCCGTCGCCGCCGATGGCGCCCGTGTTCATGAGGTAGACCTCCATCGGGCTGTCCTTCATGAGCTCGAGCATCCGGTTGCCCTGGAAGGCGTGCAGCAGCGGGAAGAACGGGTTCGTGCCCGGGACGCGCAGCGACTTGCCGGCCTCCGAGGCGCCGCCGGCGCTCGTGCCCTTCGTCTCGCCGAGCATGAAGAAGGCGGCCGCGAGCGGCCCCTCGAGCTTCGCCACGGCCGGGATCAGGTTCTCGTTGCGGTTGAGGATGAGGAGAAAGTCCGCCTTGGTGATCTCGCGCGCGTCGGCGGCGCCGGCGATGTCTTCCATCCGGATGACGGCGCGGCCGTTCGGCGTGTAGGAGGTGTCGAAGTAATCGATCTTTCCGTCCTCGTTCTGGGAGACGTTTTCGAGGTAGGCGTGCTCCGAGGCGCAGGCGTGGTAGATCGTCGGCTCGTCGTTCGGGTTGAGGCCGAACGTCTTCGCGAAGCAGCCGTTCTCGGTCGCGTAGACCTTGCCGCCCGGCATCAGGGCGCAGAAGTCGTCCTGCACCGGCTGCGAATCGTTCTGCTTGGTGAACGTGGTGGTGGTCTTGCCGGTTCCCGAGAGGCCGACGATCAGGCCGACGCGCTTCTTGTCGCCGACCGGGATCACCTTGCAGCCGGCGTGGAGCGCCAGGCCGCCGCGCTCGTAGACCAGCTTGTTCCACATGCGCAGGCCGCCTTTCTTCGACTCCCCGAAGTAATCGGAGTTGAAGACGCGGGTGGTGTAGCTGTCGAGGTCCACCGCGATCAGGCGGTCATCGGGATAGCCGTCCGCCTTCAGGTTCGGCGTGTAGATGACGGTCACCGCCGGCTCGAACGAGGCCAGCTCCTCGCGCGTGGCCGGGTAATAGAGGATGTCCTGCATGGCCGCGATGTTCGCGTTCGCCTTCTCGATGATCAGGCGGGCCGCAACGCGGAACTCCGGGTCGTTGCCGATGTAGCCCTCGATGACCAGCATGTCGCGCGTATTGATGTAGTCGTCCTGGAGCTGGGAGATGCGGGCGTACTCGGCGCGGGTGATGGTCTGGTCGGAGTGCTGCTGCGGGGTGTCGGTGGCGATGAAGGTCGATAGCTTGGAGCGCGAGACCACGCGCGTGGCAACGTTGAGGTTGCCGAACTCGGTCGGCCGCGCGTTCGGCATCTCGGATGCGAACTGGCGCAGCTGCTCGGGGGTGGGATTCCAGACGACGGATTTCGCCTGGACCGGAAGCGTCTTTTCGCGCTGGGTGGCCGGGTGCGGAGTGGCACGCACGCCAGGCGTATCTGTGACGGTCACCGTTTCGCTCATTCAGGAGTCCTCTTCGAGTTGACGTTGGTGCTTGTGAAGCTGACGCAAGGTTTGCGCCGGTTCCGAAGGCGGCGGATTCTACCGCAAAATGTCAGGGATGCCGATTCGCAGGACGCTCCACCGCGCCGCTCATTCACTCGACCGCAGGCTCGACCGCACCCGCACTTCCGCCACGCGCGGACGGGTCATCATCAGCCCGTATCGCGGCTTCGGCCGCGGCCACGAGATCTTCGTCCGCGGGCGCGTGCTCGTGGAGAAAGAGATCACCCGCGCCGGCGGCAGCGAGCCGCTCTGGCGCAGCGTGGTCAACACCTACCGCCGCTTCGCCACCGACGAAGTGGCGGGCGCGAAGGTCCGCGCCACGTACCGCGACGCGATCGTGGAAAGCGTCTCGGACGAGGAAGGCTACTTCCAGATCCGGATCGAGCCGCAGGAGCTGGCGTCGCACACGCTGTGGCACGAGGTCGGACTGGCGCTCCCCGACCACGGCACCACCTGCGTCGCCCACGCGCTCATCCCGTCGGACGCGGCGCAGTTCGCGATCATCAGCGACATCGACGACACGGTCGTGATCACGAACGCCACCAGCTTCGTCGGCATGGCCCGCTCGGTGCTGCGCAACGCCTCGTCGCGCCTGCCGTTCGAAGGCGTCGCGGATCTCTACCGCGCCCTGCACCGCGATACCAATCCGCTCTTCTACGTCTCCAGCAGCCCCTGGAACCTGTACGAGCTGCTGCACGAGTTCAT
Organism: Thermoanaerobaculia bacterium; assembly: GCA_035630815.1. Classification (GTDB taxonomy): domain Bacteria; phylum Acidobacteriota; class Thermoanaerobaculia; order Gp7-AA8; family Gp7-AA8; genus QHVT01. The sequence goes on along the minus strand of DASQJY010000022.1, from coordinate 66,187 downwards.
GGACCTCAACGGCATCCCCCACGGCCCGATGCTGCTGCAGGACTGGGGTATCGACGAGAAGACGCTCATCATCGCCTCGCACGAGACGCACAAGATGGAGCAGATCAACCGCATCCTCGATTTCTACCCGGGCCTGAAGTTCGTGCTCATCGGCGACAGCGGTCAGCACGATCCGGAGATCTACCTGCGCGTCATCCAGTCGCGCCCGGACCGCATCCTGGCCGCCTTCATCCGCGACGTCACCCCCGACCTGCGCGACCGTGCGGTCACGCAGATCCTGGAGCAGTCGAATGCGGCCGGGGTCGAGATGCTGTACGTGCGCAATTCCTCCGAGGCGCTCGAACATGCGCGCAGAATAGGACTGGTATGAACGACGTCATCCTGAACGCGCTCCGCATCCGCATCACCGGCGTCTTCCCCGCGCAGATCCGTGCCGCGATCGCGCCGCTGTCCGAGGAGCAGTTGTGGTGGCGGCCGAACGAGGGCTCGAATGCCATCGGCAACATCGTCCTGCACCTCACCGGCTCGCTCAATCACTTCCTGAACCGCAACCTCGGCGCCCTCGACTTCACCCGCGACCGCCCCGCCGAATTCGCCGAGCGCCGCGTCCTGCCCAAGGCGGAGCTGCTCGCGCAGTTCGACGCCATGGTGGCCGAGGCCGGGCGCACCTTCGAGGCTTTGTCCCCTTCCCGTCTCGGCGACCCGTCCCCCGAACCGACCATGCACTCCATCGTCGCCGAGGACCTGATCAACATCGCCGCCCACCTCGCCTCGCATGCCGGACAGATCGTCTGGATCGCGAAGATGTTCGACGGAGGGGCGGTAAACGAGGTGTGGATGAAGACGCACAGGAGTGAAGGCGCGTGGAAGAAGTAACGCCCCACCCCTCATCGCAAACGGCTGAGTTCAGCGGAGCGTTTGGAGTGCGGTGACCGCAGTCACCGCTTTTACTGCGTGCGGACGCGGCGACCAGGCCTCCAGCTGCACGCGTGTCGCCTCAGGCACGCAGTCAAAGCGGTGACTGCGGTCACCGCACTCCATACCGCTGGCGAGTGGATCGATGAGAGGGCCATAATCCGCCTCCATGAAAATCGCAGTCGTTGGTGTGGGCGGTGTCGGTGGCTATTTCGGCGGGCGTCTGGCGCAGGCGGGGGTCGATACGACGTTCATCGCCCGTGGTGCCACGCTCGACGCGTTGCGCACGCGCGGGTTGCGCGTCGACAGCATCCACGGTGACTTTCACCTCGAACAGGTCGACGCCACCGACGACCCGAAATCCGTAGGTCCCGTCGACGCGATCCTGATGACCGTCAAGGCGTGGCAGGTTCCGGAGGCGGCGAAGAACCTCGGGCCGATGCTAGGACCGGAGACGATGGTCGTGCCATTGGAGAACGGCGTCGAGACGCCGGAGGTCCTCGAAGCCATCGTCGGCCGCGAGCACGTCGTGGGCGGGCTCTGCGCGATCGTCAGCTTCATCGCCGCGCCGGGGCACATCAAGCATGTCGCGTACGACCCGTTCGTCGTGTTCGGGGAGCTCGACAACCGCCGCAGCGAACGCATCGAGCGGCTGCGTCAGGCCTTTGCCACAGCGAACGTGGCCGCGCAGGTGCCGGACGACATCCAGCATTCGATGTGGACGAAGTTCCTCTTCATCGCACCGTTCAGCGGCATCGGTGCGATCACCCGCGTGCCGGTGGGCGTCTGGCGCTCGACGCCCGAGGTGCGTGCGGTTGCCGACCAGGCCCTGCACGAGTTGGTGGCGGTCGCAAAAGCCCGCGGCGTCGACCTCGGCGAGGACGCCGTGGCGAAGACGTGGGAGCGCTACGACGCCATGCCTCCCCCATCGACTGCCTCCATGCAGCGCGACGTCATGGAAGGGAAGCCCTCGGAGCTCGATGCGCAGCTCGGCGCGATCGTCCGTTACGCGCGCGAAAGCGGGGTTGCGGCGCCGGCGACAACGTTCATCTACAACTGCCTCCTGCCGCAGGAACGGCTCGCACGTTCGTAGTACCATCCGGCCCATGACGGAGGCGGCCACCGAATCAACGGTGCATCCCGCGATCGCCGAGGCGAAACGCGTGCTGGAAGTGGAAGCGGCGGCGATCCTCGGGCTGATCGAGCATCTCGATCACGGCTTCGTCGACGCCGTCGAGCTGATCGCCACCTGCAGCGGCCGCGTGGTCACGATGGGCGTCGGCAAGTCGGGCATCATCTGCAAGAAGATCAGCGCGACGCTCGCCTCCACCGGTACGCCCTCCTTCTTCATGCATCCCACCGAGGCCTTTCACGGCGACCTCGGCATGCTGGTACGCGGCGACATCGTGCTCGCGATCTCGAACTCCGGGGAAACCGAGGAGCTGGTGAAGGTGCTGCCGAGCATCAAGCGGATCGGCGCGGAGATGATCGCCATCACCGGCAACCCGGCCTCGACGCTCGCGCGCGGCGCGGACCGCCATCTGAACGCCTCGATCTCGAAGGAAGCGTGTCCGCTCGGACTGGCGCCCACGGCTTCTACCACCGCCACGCTCGCCCTCGGCGATGCGCTGGCGATGGCCCTCCTCGTGCGGAAGGGATTCAAGGAAGAGGATTTCGGCTTCCTCCATCCGGGAGGCAAGCTCGGGAAGCGTTTCCTGCGCGTGCACGAGCTCATGCACCACGGCGGCGACGTGCCGCTCGTGCGCGAGGCGACGAGCATGCGCGAGGTGATCTACGAGATGTCGAAGAAAGGGTTCGGCATCGCGGCGGTGACGAACGAAAACGGCGAGATGCTGGGCGTGATCTCGGACGGCGACCTCCGGCGGCTGCTGGAGCACGACGAGCAGGTGCTGCGCAGGACCGCCATGGAGTCGATGAAAGAAAACCCGATCACGATCGCGGGCAGCGAGCTCGCGTCGGCGGCGCTGCAGATCATGGAGGAGCGGAAGATCACGTCCCTCTTCATCGTCGATGAGGCGCGGCGCGTCGAAGGTATCATTCACATCCACGATCTCTGGGGGCTCGAGCTCTTCTGATGGACGAACAAGTAGTGCTGCGATTCCGCGACGGACGCACCGAACGGGCGATGCTCGACCCGATCGACGCCTCGCGCGAAGTGCTGACCGTGCGCCGCGACGACGGCGGCGTGGAAGAGATCCCGTTCGCGCAGCTGAAGGCGGTCTTCTTCCCCCGGACCGTGGAAGAAGAAGCGCTCGAGCCCGCCAGCGGGCTGCAGATCGCGGTCGAGTTCAACGACCGCGAGGTCATCCGCGGAACGGCCCACTACAACCCCGAGCGCAACGGCTTTTTCCTCTTCCCTGCCGACCGGAGCAAAAACGACCGCATCTTTGTTGTCAACTCCGCGATCGTCTCGATCGAAGTGGGCTGAGCGGCACGCCATCCGGCGCGCCTGTTGCTCTGGAGGTAAGTCATGAAGAACGCTACATTTGCATTGATTTCTCTGCTCGTGTTCGCCACGAGCGTTGCGGCGGCTCCGACGGAGCTCGACCGCGCGGCTACCGCGATGTCCGGGATGGAAGCGACGTTCACCCATCGCTTCACGGCCAAGGGGTTCAAGAACAGCCAGGTCGAGAGCGGCTCGGTCGTGTTCGGCAGCCTCCCGGCCATGCGCTGGAGCTACAGCAAGCCGGAGCAGAAGGTGTTCGTCTTCGACGGCACGAACTCCTGGTTCTACGTCCCGGCCGACAAGCAGGTCACCCAGGGCCGCGTCACCGACGCCCGCAAGCGCGAGCTCCCCTTCCTGCTCCTCGGCGACGCCGCCGCACGCGACAAGCACTTCATCGTGAAGCAGCAGAACCGCGGCAAGAGCGTCGTGGCCACGCTCCAGCCGCGCGACAAGAACGCGCTGGTGCGCAACGTGACCGTGACCATCGCGCCGTCGACGCACCTCATCCAGCGCATCGACTACACCGACCGCGACGGCAACGCCACCTCGTTCGAATTCTCGGGATATCATCGCCGCGCCGCGTCGGCCGACACGTTCAGGTTCGTGACGCCGGCGGGAGTACAGGTGGTGCGGGCCGACTAGCGTCGGCGGTATCAGGTGTCAGGTGTCCGGGGAGCGTCGCCCGGGCGAAACACCGCAGATACCTGACACCCGACACCCCCTCGAAGAGGTAACCCGACAATGGCAAACGAGTTCTCATTCGACGTCGTCTCCAAGACCGACATGCAGGAAGTTGCGAATGCGATCCAGCAGGCTCAGAAGGAGCTGGCGCAGCGCTTCGATTTCAAGGGGAGCAAGAGCTCGATCGAGCTTTCCGGCGAGGAGCTGGTGCTGGTCAGCGACGACGAGGGGAAGCTCGTCAGCGTGAAGGACATCCTCGAGTCGAAGCTCGTGAAGCGCAAGGTCTCGCTGAAGGCGATCGACTACCAGAAGCTCGAGCAGGCGGCGGGCGGCACGGTGCGCCAGCGCGCGAAGATCGTGCAGGGCATCGAGGTCGAAAAGGCGAAGGCGATCGTGAAGACGATCAAGGATGCGAAGGTCAAAGTGCAGGCGTCGATTCAGGCCGATCAGGTGCGCGTCACCGGCCGGAGCAAGGACGACCTGCAGCGCGCGATGACGCTGGTCAAGGAAACCGACTACGGGATCCCTCTTCAGTTCACCAACTACCGCGGTTGAGCTATCCTTCGGCCCGTGACAGCTCCTCGTACGCTCAATGGACAGACGGCTTATGCCGAACGTGTCCTCGATCTCGTGGCTCCCAAGCTCGAGCTGGTCGAAGAGGAGCTGCGCCAGAATTTTCATTCGAAGATCGCCACCATCGCGGAAGTCGGTGAGCACATCCTCGCGGGCGGCGGGAAGCGCCTCCGCCCTGCCCTGCTGCTGCTCGTCTCGCGCATGCTGCGCTACGACGGCTACCGCGACGTGATCTACGGCGCGGTCGTGGAGTTCATTCACACCGCCACCCTCGTCCACGACGACATCATCGACGAGGCGGACGTGCGCCGTGGCCGGACCTCGGTCAACTACGGCTGGGGCAACAACCTGACCGTGCTGGTCGGCGACTACATCTTCATGCATTCGATGCACATGGCGCTGAAGGAGGGGAACCTCGACGTCCTGCGCCTCCTCTCCGACGCCACCATCAAGATGATCGAAGGGGAGATCCTCGGCACGGAGCAGAACGGCCGCGCGGAGCTGACGGTGGACGATTACTTCGAGATCGTGACGCGCAAGACCGCCGCGCTCTTCGGCGCCACGTGCCGCATCCCGGCGTACCTGGTGGATCTCCCCGACGCGCAGGCGGTGGCGCTCTTCAACTACGGCTACAACCTCGGCATCTGCTTCCAGCTCATCGACGACCTGCTCGACTTCACGTCCACCACCGAGGTCCTCGGCAAGCCGGCCCTCTCGGACCTGAAGGAGGGAAAGATGACCCTCCCGCTGATCCTGGCCATGCCGCGCGCCACACCGCGCGAGCGCGAGCTGATCGCGCGCGTGGCCACCAGCAAATCGTTCGACGGCATCGATCCCGCCGAGGTCCTCGCCATCGCCTCCCGCTACCAGACCATCGACGAAACCCGCGAGATCGCCCGCGACTACGCCACCCGCGCGCGACTCTCCCTCGAGCCCTTCGCCGACTCACCCGCGAAAGAGGCGTTGGAGACGGCGCTGGATTTCGTGATGGAGAGAGAAAAGTAGCGCGCTACGCGCGGGTGTCAGGTGTCAGGTATCTGGGGTGTTTCGCCCGGGCGACAAGCCCCAGACACCTGACACCCGACACCAGCACGGCGAAGCCGAGCTAACTGAGCATCTCCATGATCTCGCTCATCGCCACCCTGGCGCGGTGCTCGACGTTCGCGTCGTTGCCGGCGGAGAGGCGGATGACCTTGTTGTACTGCTCGATGGCGCGCGCGTAATCGTTGAGGCAGCGGTGGTAGATCTCGCCTTTGCAGAGCTTCGCCTCGAGGTTCATCGGGTCGAGCTCGAGGATCTTGTTGAGGAAGATCATCGCGGTGTCGAACTTCTCCTCCTCCATGGCCATGCGGTAGCGCAGGCGGTAGAGGGAGATCAGTTCATTGTTGCGGGGCTCGATCCACGCTCCGGGCATGTAGGTCATGAGCGTGGAGAGGAGACGGCCCTTCGTGACCGCCTTCGGCTGCGGAGCCGGATTCGACCGTTTCACTTCGATTCTCTGCCGCATTCACACCCTCCCGGAAAATCAACGCACGTCGAATGAACACATCTTAGGACCGACTGGCGTGATCGTCAAGACGTTGACCATCATGTTGTGCACCTCTGCTACCATCCGCGCCATGCGTACCGCCGTATATCCCGGCTCGTTCGACCCGCTCACCAACGGGCACCTCGACATCATCCGCCGCGCATCCGCGCTCTTCGACCGCGTGCTCGTGGCGGTGCTCGAGAACGAAGGGAAGTCCCCCGTCTTCTCCGTGCCCGAGCGGATGGAGCTGATCGCGCGGTGCACCGAAGGCATCCCCGGGATCGAGGTGCATTCGTTCTCCGGCCTGCTGGTCGAGTTCATGCGCCGCGTCGATGCGCAGGTCGTCATCCGCGGCATCCGCGCCGTGTCCGATTACGAGTACGAGCTGCAGATGGCGCTGATGAACCGCGAGTTGTACGACGGCGCCGAAACGATCTTCATGATCCCCGCGGTCGAGTACACATTCGTCTCCTCGCGCCTGGTCAAGGAAGTCCACCGCCTCGGCGGCGACGTCTCGCATTTAGTGCCGCCGGCGGTGTTGGAAGCGCTACGGGTACGGCTGACACCCGCGGTGTAGATGTTGTCGGTTGTCGGTTGTCAGTGGTCTGCGCCGTTCGTCCGGGCGACACTTCACAGACAACCGACAACTGACAACCGACAACATCATTAGTCGCTGTGCGGGTCCAGCGCTTCCCTCACCCTCTCCCCTACGATGTTGAATGCGGCCACGGTCGAGAAGATCGCCAGGCCGGGGAAGAGGACGAGCCACCAGGCGTACTCGATGTGCTCGTGGGCGGTGGAGAGGATGCTGCCCCACGACGCGGTCGGCAGCGGGACGCCGAGGCCGAGGAAGGAGAGGGCTGACTCGGTGAGGATGGCGGAGGCGACGCCGAAGCTGGCGGAGACGAGCATCGGCGCGAGCGCGTTCGGGAGCAGGTGGCGGAAGATGATGCGCCCGTCGCGGGCGCCGCTCGCGCGTGCGGCCTGCGCGAACTCCACCTCGCGGATGCGCAGGAACTCGCCGCGGACGTAGCGCGCCTCGTTCGTCCACGACGTCAGCCCCAGCGCGATCATGATCGTCAGCATCGAGGGACGGAAGAGCGCGACGATACCCAGGAGCAGCAGGAGGAAGGGGAAGCAGAGCACGACCTCGATGACGCGCGAGACGATCCAGTCGGCCGCGCCGCCGTAGTAGCCGGCCATCGCCCCGAGGAAGGAGCCGACCAGGACCGCGATGATCGTGGCGAAGAAGCCGACCGTGAGGGAGATGCGCGCGCCGTGGATCATGCGCGAGAGCACGTCGCGGCCGAGGTCGTCGGTGCCGAGGTAATGACCATTGCCGGGCGGCAGCAGCCGCGAGCCGAGGTCGATCGTGTTCGGCGAGAACGCCACCGGCGCGCGCAGCGCGTACGTCGCCGCGACGGCGGGCGGATCGTAGTCCGGGTCGGGGATCCAGAAATCGCGGAGCGCGGGCGACGACCAGCCGCCGGCGGTGCGGGAGAGCAGCGGCTTGCGGTTCGCGATCAGCGGCGCGAACAGCGCGACGACCGCGGTGAAGGCGACGTAGAGGAGCGCGAACGTGGCCAGCCTGCTGCGGCGGAAGCGAATCCAGCTCAGCCGCCAGAGCGAGTCGGCGGGGGTCACGCTTTCTCCCCCAGCCTCACCCGCGGGTCGGCGAACGCGTAGAGGATGTCTGCCACGAGGCTTGCCAACAGGGTGACCACGGCCGTGATCACGGTCAGCCCCATGACCGTCGGGTAATCGCGGGTGAGCACCGAGTCGATGTAGAGCAGGCCGACGCCGTCCCACTGGAAGATCTGCTCGACGATCACGCTGCCGGAGAGCAGGTACGGCACGGTCAGGCCGAACAGCGTGATGAGCGGGATCAGCGCGTTGCGGAAGGCGTGGTGCCAGTAGACGGCGATCGGTGCCGCCCCTTTCGCGCGCGCCGCGGTGATGAAGTCCTGGCGGATCACTTCCGTCAGCGCGGACTTCGAGAAGCGCGCGAAGATCGCGAGCTGCGCGTACGCCATCGTGATCACCGGCAGGACCAGGTGCTGCAGCCGGTCGGCGAGCCGCGCCGGTGTACTCAGCTCGAAGTAGTCGTCCGAGGTCATGCCGAAGAGCGGCAGGAGGTCGTTGCGGACCGAAAAGAGCTGCATCAGCAGAAGCGCGACCCAGAAGCTGGGCAGGGAGTAGAGGAGGAAGAAGCCCACCGCGGAGGCCCGCTCGGCGAAGCGCCCGGAGCGGGCGGCGCTCCAGATCCCGATCGGGATGCCGAACAGCGCCGCCACGGTGAAGGCGATGAAGTTGAGCGTGAACGTGTTCGGCAGCTTCTCGAGCACCCGGTCGCGCACCGGGCGGCGGTCGACGATGGAGTCGCCGAAGTCGAGCGTCACCGCGGCGCGGACCCAGTGCAGGTACTGCACGGGCAGAGGATCGTCGAGATGGAACTCCTCGCGGATCGAGTCGAGCACCGCCACCGGGATGGTGTTCAGGCCGGCGCGGCCGATGAAGAACGAGATCGGATCGCCGGGGACGCTGTGGATCAGGACGAAGGTGGCGACGGTGATGCCGAAGAACGTCAGGACCGCGTAGAGGAGGCGGCGGACGATGTAGGTGGTCATCGCCGAGGCGCGATCCACCAGCCGAGCTCACCCGGATACCAGAGGAAATAGCCGGTGCCTCGGCTGGCGGTGACGCCGCGCACGCGCTTGTTGACGCCCCACTTCAACGAGACCTGCACGACCCACGCGTAAGGCTGATCGTCGGCCAGCACTTCGTGCAGCTTCCAGTAGAGCTCCTGCCGTTTGGACAGGTCGATCTCGCGCCGCGACTGCTCGATCAGCTGGTCGGCGACCGGGTTGGAGTAGTGGATGAAGTTCTGCCCGTGCGGCGGCACCTGCGACGAGTGAAAGGTGATGTACTGATCGGGATCGGGATCGAGATCCCACGACAGGTACGCGCCGTCGATGTTGCCGGCCAGGATGCGCTGGATCGCCGCCGCGCCGTCCATCATCTCGATCGAGACCTCGACGCCCGCCTTCCTGAGCTCGGACTGGATCATCTGCATGATCTGCGCGCCGGTCGCGCTGCCCGTCATCGACAGGATCGAGATCTTGAACTTGCGGCCGTCGCGGTCGAGGACTCCATCCCCGTCGCGATCGATCCAGCCGGCCGTCGCGAGCAGTTGCTTCGCCGCCGCGACGTCGTGGCGGACCACCGGGACGCGCGGGTTGAAGGCCCATTCGTCCGGCGTGAACGGACCGCTCATCGCGCGCGCGGTGCCGTGATAAAGATCGTTGACCACCGACTCGACCGGGATGCACATCGCCAGCGCGCGACGCACCCGCTTGTCGCCGAGGATCGGGTGGCGGTTGTTCCAGGCCACGAAGTTGTAGTTGAGCGTGTAGAAGCGCTGAAAGTCGATGATCTTCGTGACGTCGGGATTCTTCTGCTCGCGCACCCACGTATCGGAAGCGATCATCGACTCGTCGATGTCGCCGCGGCGGAGCGCGTTGAACGCGACGCCGTGCGAGTCGATCAGCTTGAAGACGACAGTCTGGATGTGCGGCCGCTCGCCCCAGTAGTCGCCACGGCGCTCGACCACGACTTCCTTTCCGGCGACGCGGCGCACCAGCCGGTACGGCCCGCTGCCGACGGCCATTTCGTTGAAGCTCTTGCGGAAGTCGCCTTTCCCGTAGATGTGCTCCGGGACCGTCAGCACGTCGTTGAAGCTGATCAACTGCGCCGCGAGCGGCTGCTTGAACGCGATTTCCACCGTGTCGGCGTCGACGGCGCGCGTCTTCGCGAGGTCGAGGTATTCGAAGTTGCCGGCGATCTGCAGGGCTTCCGAGGCGGGGTCAGTGACCTTCCTGAGCGTGAAGACGACGTCGCTCGCCTTGACGGGCGTGCCGTCGGAGAAGGTCGCCTTAGGATTCAGCTCGAACGTGTACAGCAGCCCGTCATCGGAGATCTTCCACGACTCCGCAAGGCCCGCGATCGGCTGCAGGTTGCGGTCGAGGTGGATGAGCGGCGTGAAGAGATACTGCGCGACGAGCCGGTCGTAGCGGTTCGTCCCCACGATCGGATTGAGCGTGACGACGTCGATGTCCATCCGCCGGTTGAGCGTCCCGCCGTCGACCGGCCTGTCGTCATCGACGGCAACAGCGGAGGCGGGAGCGACCTGCTTCTTTTCCCCGCCGCACGCGACGCAGAGGAACAACACGATCGCGAGAAGCGGACGGAATCTCACGCCGGCGATTATAAGCGGGCGGTACGGTCGGGCGGCGTGAAGAATCGACGCCCTCGCTTATAGCGCGTCCCCTCACCCGGCCTTCGGCCACCCTCTCCCCGCTCGACGCGGGGAGAGGGGCTACTAATTTTCATTCTCGCGAGAGGGATAGTTAGTAGCCCTTCTCCCCTGCAAGGGGAGAAGGTGCCCGAAGGGCGGATGAGGGGTCGCGCCACAGGCGAGGCGCGTGCCCCCTACCGCACGTTCACGTTCTGCGTGGTCACGTTGTACTGGCCGTCCACGGCGCGGACGATCACGAACTTGCCGTTGACGGCGCTGGCGTCGAGGCGGAACGTCTCCTCGCGCGAGTCGGCGATGCCGTCGACGGGGGTGATGCGCACCCACTTCTCGGCGTCCGCCGAGTATTCGACGCGGCCGATCGGCGAGGCGGTGTCGCTGATGCGCACCGTCACCGCGTTGCCGCTCGAGGCGACGTTGATCTGGGGGGCGGTGTTGTCGACGAGGAACTCCACTCCCTCCCGCTCGTCGGTGAGCGGCGCATCGGGATTGTCGGTGGCGTCGCTGGCCACGAGGCGCAGCTCGTACAGGCCGTCCGGCAACTGCGAGGTGTCGAAGTTGAGCTGCGTCTCCTCGATGTTCTCGCGCAGGCGGAGCCACGGGCCGTTGCTCCCTTTCATCCGGAACGAGAGCGAGTAGCGGAGGCTGTCGCCGTTGTCATCCATGGCGCGCCAGGCGACCGTGCGGAAGCCTTTGCGGAACATCCGCTTCCCCTGCTCGGCCGGCGTGCGGTCGCGCGGCGAGTCGAGGCTGGAGAAGATCCCGTACTCGTCGGGGTTCGTCGCTTCGACCACCTGCGGCGCGGCCGGGTAGGCGTTGGTGATGTAGACCACCGCCGGCTCCTGCACACCGAGGGCTTCGATCTCGGGGGGGATGTTGCGGTTCATGTACGCGACCGTGATGGTGTCGACCGAGGCCTCTCCGGACGGCTTCGGCATCGTCAGGCGCCACTGGAGATAGCGCGCGGCGGGCGCGGTGATGTTTCCCTCCAGCGCGTTCTGCGCGGAGGTCCAGCCGCTCCAGGTGGCGTCGGGCGTGCGCGTGTTGCCGCTGCGGAACGAGATCGCCACGTTGCCCGCATTCAGGTTGCGTCCTTCGACGCGGTAGTTGCCGAAGCGCGAGAAGCGCTCGACGTCCTTCGCTGCGGAGCGGAACTCCGGCGTGGCCGCGCTACCGTTTTCCATTCGGTACACCGCGCCCGTGTTGGTGGTGGTGATGACGGTGTTGTTGCCGGAGCCGGAGATCGAGACGATCTGCTTCTCCGGGACCGCGCCGAGGAGCGAGACTTCGCCGCCGCGCAGCTCGTACACGCGGCCGTTCGGGCCGGTGGCGAGGAGGACCGTATTGTCGCTGCCGCCGCTGACGGCGTACACCATCTCGCGATCGAACTTCCGGACGGTATCGACAAAGCCGTCCGGATCGATCCGGTAAATCTCGGAGGCGCCCGACTGGGCTGCCGCCGTCGCCGCGCTGTCGTCGAACGAGAACGCCACTTCGACTGTGCCGGCCTGCTGCTGTTGCTGCTGCTGTGCGTCGGCCGTCGCGCCCTGCTGTTGCTGCTGCGCCTGTCCCTGCGCCGGCTTCGCGGCCGGTTTCGCCGGTGCGGCCGCCGGGAGCACGTTGCTCACGCCCGCAGCCCAGCCGGTGCCGTTCGCGTCGACGTAGATCGAGGAGATCTCGTTGAGCGGCGAGTCGAAGAGCGCGATCGCGCTGCCGTCGTGGGCGATCTGGTAGATGCGCCCCTTGCCGGACGCACCCGCGAGGATGCTGCCATCCTTGCGCACGCCGATGGAGCGGATGTGGGTGTCGGTTGCGTCGTACAGCACGCTCCCCTTCCCGTCCGCGGTGACGCGGAAGAGCTTTCCTTCGACGCCGGTGGCGACGAGGACGTCGTTGCCCGTCTTGTCATCAGCTTTTGCAATGGCCCAGATGTAGGCTTGCTGGGGATCGTAGAAGACCGTCTGCGCGCCGCTGTTCGGGTCGACGCGATAGACCTTGCCGTTCGGCGAGGTGCCGGCCAGCAGCGAGCCGTTCACGAACGCGAGCGCGTAGATCTCCGGCTCGGACGCGGTGGCGAGGACTTCGAGCTTCTCGCCGCGCAGGCGATAGATCTTGCCGTCGTTGCCGGTGCCGAAGAAGCGGTCGCCGTTCGGCGCGGAAGTCTGCGAGAGGACGAAGGGATCGGTGAAGGTGGCGATCTTCTTCATGGCCGGTGCGACGCGCAGCTCTCCGCGCGAGGTCACGGCAAAGCCTTCCAGTTCACCAGCGAGAAAATCCTCGGCGGCACCGACGCGCCAGAACTGAGGCACGACGGCGAACGAGTTTGCTGCGAGCAGCAGGGCCGAGGTGAGGTAAAGCAATCGGCGCATTTCGGGAGATGTCCTTTCAAAAGTGCAGCGGCGGGCTTTTGCCCGCCGTGCATTGTCGGCGTTCCGGAGAGCGCCGCTCCACAAGAATCCGTGAATCTTAGATAGCCGGTTGTACGTCGACGTCGATCTTGAGCGCGCCGTCGACGATGTAGCCGAGCGCCTTCGCGCTCTGGCCGGCCGGATGGTATTTGACCTGCGCCTGTGCGCCGTTCGATGTGTCGGCGGTGACGACCGCGCGCATCGAGGGCGGGAGGTTCGGCAGATACACACCGGAGGTGACGGCGCCTTCGCCGGTCGAATAGAGCCCGACCGTGAGGTCGGTCGCGGGACGGAGACGGCCGAGGACGCCGACTACCTGCTCGAGCGTCCGCGGATCGGGCGGCACGAGCGAGAAGTCGATCGCGTTCATCACCGAGCCGCTGCCGACGAGGAGGTACGCGCTGCCGAGCGGCTGGTCGTCGGGGATGCGCACGTCGAACGTCTCGACGAACGGCTCGCCGCGGAACGGCTTGAGGACGGTGCGCACCTGCACGGTGTCGCCCGCGCTGATGCGCCCCTTGGCGGGCGTGACCAGCGAGGCTTCCATCAGCTTGGCGATGCGGAGGTCGTCATCGTGGCGGAGGTTGATCCTGACGCTTTCGATCTCGGTCGGACGGAACTCGTTCGACATCAGGTAGCCGGCGATGACCGCCAGATACTGCGGGATCGACTGGCGCGCCTGCTGCCCGGCCCACCCTTCGCGGAGGCGGATCGGCTCGAAGCCTTTGACCCTGATCTCCGACTCCATCAGCACGGTGCGCTCGCCCGCGGCGCGCTGGGCGTTGGAGACGACCGAGTCGGCGACCATGGCCAGCAGGAGCGGCGTGAGCGTGGAGTGACGGACGGTGTTGAGGCGGAACGTCTGCGGCGCACCGGTGCCGGTGAGCGTGACTTCGACCGGGATCATGGTCGGGGTCTCGCCGAGCACGCCCATGATGCCGGCGGCGCGGTCCTGGCGGAGGACGCCGACCACCGGGCCGGTGTTCGAGAACTTGAAGGAGTTCGCGACGCTCGGCAGGACGGTCACGACCTCCGAGGTCGCCATCGGGAAGTTGATCTCCCCCATGTCGAGGAACGGGTGACCGAACGCGTAGATGTGGTCGCCGTCGACGTAAGTCACGGTGCCGCTGGAGGCAACGTTGAAGTCCCCGCTGAGGAGCACGGCGCCGATGGCGTCGCCGGGGGCGAAGGTCGACTTCGCGTTCTTGGCTGTCGATGACGACGCGGCACCGGCCGGGACGGTCATGAAGCCGAGCTGGTCGAGGTACGGCGAGAAGCGCTGGATGGTGTCGGCGCTGAAGCTCGAGAGCGACATCGGCATGGCGATGCGCCTGGCGCCGGTGAGGCTGCTGACCGGTACGGCCGAGCTGGCGATGAGCTTGTTGAATGCTTCTTCCGGTTTCGATTTCGCCATCGCGCCGAGCATCTCGATGGCGGTCATGCGCGGCGCTGCACCGGCGGGAGACGCACCGGGCGGCGAGAGGCGGGCGGAGATACGCAGCATTTCGTCGATGGGGGTGATGCCCGCGACCGGCTCCTTGGCGAACTGCCAGGCGTACGCGAGAGCGCCGATGACCTTGCCGTCGATGAAGATCGGCGAGCCGCTCATGCCGGCGATGACGCCCGCGCGCGCGACGACGGGATGGTCGACTTTCGCGAGGATGAGGTTCTGGTCGGGACCGATGTTGTTCAGTACGCCGAGGATCTCGACGTCGAACTTCTCGACCACGTTTCCTTCGAAGACGGTCAGGCCGTAGCCCTTCATCCCTTTCTGGACCTGCGACAGCGGCATCCTCTCCGCGGCAGACAGAGTCGACGCGGCAGTCATGGCGAGCGCAACGAGGAGAACAAATTTTCGGCTGAGCACGAGCGGTATAACCCCCTCCGGGCGGTGGTCATTTCGCGAGGTGTGCCAATGTGAAAAGCTGGGTGTCTGGTGTCTGGTGTCTGGGCTTGCAGACTTGCGGGACAGTCGCCGCGAGCCCGAAAGCCCCAGACACCTGACACCTGACACCATTATTTCAACGGAATCTCCCACGTTCCCTTCACATACCCCGTCAGCGCGTCCCCGTCCCAGCCGCCCATCCAGAACTTCAGCGGCCACGGCTGGGTCTCGTCGGCGCCGATGGTGTTGACGGTGGGGTTTCCCATCACGCCGATGTTCCAGCCGTCGAACAGCAGCGTCAGCTGGTGCGCGCGCCGGTCGATCGGACGGTTCCTGAACGTGCCGACGGCGAGGTTCCACCACTGTTCGACGATCCGGAGCTGCTCGATGCGCGTCACCAGCGCCGCACGCGCGGTCTCGTCCTTCGTCTTCGCGAGCAGCGCTTCCAGGCTCTTCCGGCGCGCTTCGCGGTTGCGGATCAGCGTCTCGTTCCCCGCGTCCGGCAGCCCGGTCGCGGCGGCCACGAGCGGGGAGTTCGACTGCACGAAATTCGGCTGCCGGCGGAGCAGCATCGGCGAGGTCGCCTCCCATAGCGGCATGTCGGGAGCGGCAGGGTTGACCCAGTCCTTCCGCTCCACCATGACGTTCCCGTCGCGATCGGAGACGCGTACGTGCAGCGGATCGATGAAGAAGTAGTCATTGCGGACCAGCACGCCGTTGTGCTCGAGGATCTGCGCGTCGAGGAACTGCACGCGCGCGTCCTGGTACTCCGGCGCGGCGTTCCCGCCGATCGACGCGTTCGTCACCACCACCCCGACGCGCGGACCGCCGCTCTTGGACTGCCGCGCGACCGGCAGCTTGTCCCCTTCGTCGTCGCCGACGCCGAACTTCCGCTGCCACACGCCAGGCTCGTCCGGCTGGAAGTGCACTTTCGCATCGAGGTCGGGCTCCCCTGCCAGCGCGAACGTGTAGCCGCTGACGCCACGGAGCTCGTCCGTCGGATCGGGATCGGTCGCCATCCGCATCTGGAAGTAGCCCTCGAACTCGAGCAGCAGCGACGTCACGCGGTCCTCCCGACGTTCATCCAGTTGTCCTTCCAGTTGACGCCCAGTCGCTCCATGTTCTGGCGGAGGTAATACAGCCGCAGCCACGGCAGCGACGGGAGAATCTCCTCGGATACCTTCCCCCGCCCTTCCTCCTCGTGGAACGTCGCGGTCTCGGCCTTCACCCTGGCCCACAGCTCCTCGCGCTGCTTCACGACGTACTCTTCGCTCTGGCTCGGGAGCTCGCGCCAGGGATCGTGACGCGGCGCCCAGCGCACGAGGTGCGGCTCGCCCTTCGGAGGCGCCAGCTTTCCGCGCGCCGTGACGGCGCGGAAGCCTGCCACCAGCGCGTCGATCCGTTCCTGAAACAGGGTCCAGGTCTGCTCGATGTTCGGGAAGAGCACGACGTCACCGGCGAGCTCGAAGCCGGGGCCGGCCATCTTCGAGAGGTCGTACGGATCGTTCGCCGGCAGCTCGGTCAGGATCTCGGCCAGCGGGCGGACGAACATGGTCATGAACGGGAAGAAGGCCGCGTCCATGAGGGAGTTCGTCTGCTCCTCGGTCTTCACCTGGTCGCTATAGAGATAGAGGAGCAGGAGGAGCATCACCTCGTAGCACTGGTTGAACAGCTCCGCGACGCGCAGGGTGTCGGGATTCTCGATGAGCGTGAACTCGCGCCGCGGCGCCGTGAGGTCCGGCTGCCAGCGCGTGAGCGGATTGGCGACCACCCTCCGCGCGCCGGCTTCGGCGAGCTTCCCTTTGTCGGCCTCCATCTCCATACGGATGTCGCTGAAGAGGCAGAAATGCGCGTTCGGCCGGTACGACGGCGGCGCCTTCGCTCCTTCCCCCTGCTCGATGATCATCCGGATGGCCTGGCGCGCGCTCTGGAGGTTCGTGACCGGGATGAGGGAGAGGCCGTATTGATTGAGGTCGTTCATCGAGCCGTAGAGCGGGCTGGGAGGGCCGCCGTAGACCTGATTCCCCTGGCTGCCGATGAACAGCTCGCGCTCGCCGAGACTCCTGGTCAGGTAGACGAAGCCCTGCTCGATCTCGGTGTAGAGCTGCTGCACGTCGGCGAACGGGACGCCGTACTGGTCGATGTGCGGAGCGCCTCCCGTGACCATCGGAGGTGCTTCTTCCAGCTCGGGCGCCGGCCCTCCGGCGATGCGGGCGCGTTTGCACCAGTCGTCGATCTGCTTCGGGTCGTCGACGTCGTCGATCTCTTCCGGCTTCTCGAAGATCTGGAACCGTTTGATCGTGTCGAGGTTGCACGTGGTCAGCGTGAGCTTGATGTTCGCCGCGCCGTAGTAGTCGTCCTTCTGCGGCATGTTCGGGCGCGAGAATGACGGCGTGCCGCCGATCGACGAGAGCAGATTCAGCGCGAGCCCGAGGTGCTCCATCTCCTGCCGCGCGATGAGCGTGACCTTCATCGCCCAGCGGCGCACCCGCTCCAGCTCCGCCTCGGAGAGCACGCGCGTCTTCTCCCACGTCTTCCTCCGCCGGTTCCACGTGTAGTCGAAGCACTCGTACGGATAGCGGCGGATGGTGTAAGCGGCGAACAGGTACTGGCACATCAGCCCATGCTCGAGCTCCGCGGCAAGCCGCAGCGCATCCATGAGCAGCGCACGCGTTCGAATCTTTGCGGTCATCACTGAGGAGTGATCGGGAAGGAAAGATCCCTACCTCGGTCTCTTTGGAGTGCGGTGACCGCAGTCACCGCTTTTCCTCGCAAGGGCGCGAGCCGCGGCTCTCGGCAGAAAAAGCGGTGACTGCGGTCACCGCACTCCAAATCACTTTGCGCGGGCCATCAACTCTTTCCCGAGATCCAGGTTCTCCGTGAGAAGCCGCTCGTACAGCCGGTAGCCGTTGTCGCCGTTGGTCATCAGCACGAGGCCCTGTCTGGACTTCGGGAAGAGGACGATCAGGGCGTGGACGCCCCGGTCGCTGCCGCTGTGGAGGATGGCGTATTCGCCGTTCGGGAAGCCGTCCAGCACTTCCCAGCCGAGCCCCATGCCCTGGTTCGGCTTGGTCGTTACCTGCCGCTTGACCATGCCGTCGAAGAGGGCCTGCGGCAGGCCGGCTCCGTTCAGCACCCAGGCGCCGAAGCGGCGGTAGTCCTCGACCGTCGTCAGCAGGTCGTCGGCCGCGTTGGTGTCCGTACCCTGGTGGCGATAGGCGTTCTTCCCTTCCTGGTCGTGCCAGCGGGCGAAGCGGGTCTCGTCGACGTCTTCGTCCCAGGCGTGACGGGTGTCGTGCATGCCCAGCGGCCCGAAGATGAGCGACGCCGACAGCTCGGCCAGCGGCTTGTGGAACTTGCGCTCGAGCGCGTTGCGCAGGTACTCGAAGCCTTCGCCCGAATAGCCGTGCTGCGTTCCCGGGTCGGCGTTGAACGTCAGCTTCTTCGACTCCTCGAGCCAGCGCCAATTCTTGAAGCCAGTGCGGTGCGTGAGCACGTGGCGCGTGGTGAGCTGCTTTGCGCGCGGGTCGGCGGCCACGTCGGGATCGGTCCAGTAATTCGCGAGCGGCTCGTCGAGGTCCCACTTGCCCATGCTCACCAGCCGCAGCGTCAGCATCGTGACGACCGGCTTGGTGAGCGACGCGACGTTGAAGATGGCGTCGTACGGCGCCGGAACACCGGCCGCCAACTCGCCGAACACCTTCACTTCGCGCAGGCGTCCGTCGCGAATGATCCCGACGCCGAGCGCCGGCACCTTGTTCTCCTTCAGCGCCGCCTCGATCGACTGCGCGTCAGCGTGGATGGCAAAGAGAACGACCGCGAGTAGAACGAAGCCGCGTTTCTTCATGCCCCTCAGCTACGGGCATAGCGGACCGAGGTTGCGCAAAGTTGTGACGATTAGTCCTTCACCTTGCCGTCGCGGATGTGGATGATCCGCTTCGCTTCCCGGGCCACGTCGTCTTCGTGGGTGACCATGATGATCGAGTTGCCGCGGGAGTGGAGGTCCTGGAAGAGGTCGAGGATCTCGCGTCCGGTCTGTGAGTCCAGGTTGCCGGTCGGCTCGTCGGCGAGGAGCAGGGACGGCTTGTTCACCAGCGCGCGGGCGATGGCGACGCGCTGGCGCTGGCCGCCGGAGAGCTCGTTCGGCTGGTGGCTCATGCGGTCATGGAGTCCCACCGCGACCAGCGCCTCCTCGGCGAGCTGGCGGCGCTCCGCGCGGGAGATCTTCGCGTAGACGAGCGGCAGCTCGACGTTCTGCAGCGCGGTCGTGCGGGCGAGCAGGTTGAAGGTCTGGAAGACGAAGCCGATCTTCTTGTTGCGGATCGCGGCCAGCTCGTCGTCGTTCAGCGTCTCTACCGGCACTCCGTCCAGCAGGTACGAGCCGGAGCTCGGCGTGTCGAGGCAGCCGATGACGTTCATCAGCGTCGACTTGCCGGAGCCCGAGGGCCCCATGATCGCGACGTACTCCCCCGGCTCGATGATCAGGTTCACGCCGCGAAGCGCGAAGATCTGCTGAGGACCGAGGTCGTAGACGCGCGTCAGTTCGCGCATTTCGATCAGATGGGCGGTGTCAGGCACGGGCAGAGCACTCATTTCATCATTAGTACGCAGGAGCGGGCAATTTGGTTATGGGGCGGTCAACGAAGCCATGAGCGCGGTGCCGCCGGTCTTCACGAGCGCGTAGCAGACCCAGAGCACGAGCACGATGATCGCCGACGTCTTTCGCGGCAGCTTCGAGACCGCGCTGAAACCGAAGACGAGCAGCACCAGCATCCAGACGGAGAACAGGTCGAACGAGGAAAGCAGGGCGAACAGCGCCGGCTGCTCCTTGAGGTCGACAAGGAACGCGGGATTCGACTTCACCAGGGTGGCGGCTTCCATCGGCGAGAACGAGCCGCGGGCCAGTACCACGATCCCCATGATGATGCCGCCGATCGCGAATGGGAGCCAGGCGTAGAGCATCACCGAGAAGGCCTCGGTGTACGTCCCCTCTCCCGCCATGAGCCGGAAAGCGAAGAGGTACAGGCCGGCCATCACCGCGCAGATGACGATTGTGAGGAGCGGCGCGAGCCATAGCCCCACCTTCGTGCTCGCCGCCACGACACGTCCCATGCGGTCCGCGTCGGCAGCCGCGGTGCCCGGCTGCTTCCGCAGAACCTCGGAGGCCTGCTCGGCGGCATAGGCGTCCTGGTCGAAACGCGGCACGACCAGGAGGGTCGAGACGTAACCGAGGGCCACGATCAGTAGCAGCGGCGCGAGGATGTCCGGCCGCCGCGCGATCTCCCCAAATGCTTCCGCGGGGGCGAACAGCACCCCCGCGACTCTCGAGAACACATTCTTCTTCTTTGCGGCAGGGACCTGAGGCTCAATGCCCCCCGTCGTCGTCATCCTGCGTTTCCTCCGCCGTCTCGTCGTTCACCCGGCTTCCGTAGTTGAGCCAATTGTAACGATCGAGACCGCTGAAGATACGCGGTTCCTGCGCGAGCTCCGGCACGTCGACGCTGATGTTGCGCACTTCCAGCACGTCGCCGACGGCCCGGTGATAGTTCGCGACCGCCTGGTTATAGCCGATCAGGGCCTGCAGCTCGCGGACGCGGGCGTCGGAGAGCTGCTGCTGCACCTCGAGCACCTGGAAGTTCGTGGTCATGCCGTTCTCGTAGCGGCGGCGCTCCGCTTCGACGTTCCGCTCGGCGGCGTCGCGGGCGGCGCGAGTCGCGACGATGGTCCGCGACGAGGTGTCGACGGCGCGTGCGGCTTGACGCACCTCGACGGCGATGAACTGCCGCGTGTCCTCCTGGGTGAGCCGCGACTGCTGCAGGTCGAGCTCTGCCCGGCGGGCTTCGGCACGCGCGCCGACGTTCGTGATCGGTACACCGACGTTGAAGCCGATCGTCCACGACGGGAAGTCGAATTCGACGATGTTCATCAGGCCGCTCCCGTACTGGATGCGCCGCTTGCTGATGATCTCGCCCGTCTCGCGGTCGAAGGTGTTGACCGTGCCGGCCAGTCCGGCCAGCCCGTAATTGAGGTCGAAGTCGAGCTGCGGGAGGGTCTGGTTGCGGGCGAAGAGGTACTGCACTTCGCGCGTATCGGTTGCGAGCTCGTTCTGCCGGATCTCGGGGCGGAGCTCGATCGCGCGGCGCACCGCGTCAGCGACGTCGATCGTGAGCGGCGTGTAGGCCACGTCGTCCGTCGGGATGATCGGCCGGTCCCACTCGTCTGCCGGCAGGTTCAGCAGCCGGCGCAACTGGTCTTCCGCCGAACGGACGTCCGCGGCGGCGATGATGAGCTGCTCTTCCGAGGTCGCGATCGTGACGCGGGGCTGGAGGATGTCGAGCGGAGCGGAGGCGCCGACGTCGATCCGGATCTGGGTGATGCGGGCCTGGTCGCGCGCCAGGAAGAGCGACTGCTTCACGACTTCGACCGCGCGGCGGGCGTAGACGAGGTTGAGGTACGCCTGTTCCACGTTCACCGCCGTGTCCATCAGCCGCGTGCGGAACGTCTCGTGGTTGATCCCGAGCGTGTTGCGCGCGATGGTGATGCCGCGGCGGTTGATGTCGATGCCGAAGTCGCGAAGGAGCGGCTGGTTGAACGCGAAGCCGAGCGCCGGATCGTAGGCCGGGCTGACCGTGGCCACGCCGCCCGCGGTCACGCGGCGCGAGTTGTTGAACGAGACCGCGTACGAGCCGCCGGTCGGCAGGTTCTGCTGCACGCCCAGGTCGAGGATGTGCTGGCGCTGCGCATTCGCCTGAATGCTGGAGCTCACCGGCGTCTCGCTGCTCTGCTCCGCGAGGCGCGCGGTGCCGAGCAGGTCATAGATGCCGTACTGGGAACGGAGGCTGTGGCTGGCCTCGCGGTATTCGAACTCCTCCAGCTGCACGCCGAGGTTCCGCTCCATGGAGGTGCGGATGGCCTGGTCGAGCGAGAGCTGAAGCGCTCGCGGGTTGTTTACGTCCTGATCGGTCTCGGCGGTCACAGGCTCGGTCGCACGCGGCGTAGGCGTCGTCTCCTGCGCGAGCAGTGCCGTCGCCGCAAGCGACAACGCGAATGTAGTGATCAACCGTCGAACAGCGGTCATTGATATTCCTCCAGACACGGGCTTACTACGGATGGATGAGCCGAGGGTTGCGTTGGCAGGCGGATTCTAGAACAACCGCATCTGCGGTTTTCGCTTCAGATACTCCGCGCGGATGCCCCGGCGCCGCAATTCGTCCGCGAATCGCTTCGAGCCATGGGTCACATAGATCACTTTTGCCGGACATCTGTCCGCGAACTCGAGCAATTCGCCGAAGTCGGCGTGGTCCGAAAGCGGGAGCCCGTGATCGGCATCGCGCGTCCCGTGCAGCGCCCAGCCGGTCAGCGCGACCGTCTCGCGATGAGGGATGCGCGCGAGCTCCCGCGTCATGTGCGGCGGTACGATCACGGCCTTGCCGCGCAGGTCGAGCGTGGTGCGATGTCCGAAGAGCGATGACTGCCTCCCCCACACCTCATACGATCCAAGATCGACTCCGTTAGTTTCGTAGATCGCGGAAATCTTCGCGACCGTCTCGTTCATTACCAGCGGAATCCCTTCCTGGCGCAGCATGGCCGCGACTTCCTGCGCCTTCCCGAGCGAGTACGCGAGCAGCACCGCCGTCCTGCCGCGCCCGAGGATCTGCCGCACCAGTGTTGCCAGCCGGTCGCGCAGCTCTTCACGGGACGGGAACGCCCATTCCGGGCCGCCGCCGTACGTCGACTCCATGATCACGGTGTCGGCCTGCGGCACTTCCGCCGGCTCGGCCGTATACGACGGCTTCAGGCGAAAGTCGCCGGTGTACGCGAGCGAGCCGCGGCTGTTCGCGACGCGGATCATCGCCGAGCCGAGGACGTGGCCGGCGGGAAAGAGCTCCACCGTCCAGTCGCCGAGGATGTGCGGCTGGCGATACCCGAGCTCCGTCCCCCGCAGATCGTGCCCGCTGCGCGTGCGAAGAAACGCGGCGGTCGGCTTCGTGGCGATGAAGTGCTCGTGCCGCCCGATGTGATCGGAGTGCCCATGCGAGATGATCCCCAATTTCCGCGGCTCGGCCGGATCGAGATAGATCTCGCTCCGCGCCAGGCGGATGTCAGGGTCACACTGGAAAAGGTCGCCGAGCATCGAGGGGTGCGAACGCGCGCGTGGTGGCCGTCATTCTCGTTTGGAGTGCGGTGACCGCAGTCACCGCTTTTACTTGCGCCGGAGCCACAGGCGACATGCGTGCCGCTTCGAGGCACGCTCGCCGGCTCCGCCGGCAGTGAAAGCGGTGACTGCGGTCACCGCACTCCAAACCGTTGGCTACGCTGTCACAGCAGGTGTGCGCTGTACCGCGTGCAACCCCTCGGGATCCGTCGCCGCGGGCATCTCCGCGCCCGCGAAGTGGCAGGCGGCAAAGTGTCCCGGCTTGTGCTCGATGAGGCGCGGGACGTCGGTCTTGCAGACCGGGAACTGCGCGATCGGGCAGCGGGTGTGGAACACGCACCCGCTCGGCGGGTTGAGCGGCGTCGGGATGTCGCCCTTGAGGAGGATGCGCGTCTTCTTCACGGTCGGATTCGGGACCGGGACGGCGGAGAGCAGCGCTTTGGTGTACGGGTGCAGCGGATCCTCGTACAGCGAGCGGCGGTCCGTCAGCTCCATGATCTTGCCGAGGTACATGACGGCGACGCGCGTCGAGATGTGCTCGACGACGGAGAGGTCGTGGGCGATGAAGAGGTACGTCAGCCCGAGCTCGTCCTGCAGGTCCTGCAGCAGGTTGACCACCTGCGCCTGGACCGAGACGTCGAGCGCGGAGACCGGCTCGTCGAGCACGAGAAACTTCGGGTTCGTCGCCAGCGCGCGCGCCACGCCGATGCGCTGGCGCTGCCCGCCGGAGAACTGGTGCGGGTAGCGTTTGCGGTAGTCGGGACTGAGGCCGACCTTCTCGAGCAATTGCGCCACCTTGTCGGTACGCTCTGACGAGCTGAGGCCACCGTGGATGATGAGCGGCTCCGCCACGATCGCGCCGACGGTCATGCGCGGGTTCAGCGACGCGTACGGGTCCTGAAACACGATCTGCATGTTGCGGCGCATGCGGCGCATCCCGCCCGAATCGAGGGCGCGGACGTCGGTGCCTTCGAACGACACCTCGCCGTCGGTCGGCTCGATCAGGCGAAGGATGCAGCGCCCGACGGTGGTCTTGCCGGAGCCCGACTCGCCGACCAGGCCAAGGGTCTCGCCGCGCGCGACGCCGAAGCTGATGCCGTCGACCGCTTTCACGTTCGCGACGACGCGCGCGAGGATGCCGCGCTTGACCGGGAAGTACTTTTTCAGGTCGCGGACGATGAGCAGCGGCTCGCCCATCCCGAGCGGCAGCTTCGGCGTGGTCTGCGGCGCCGACTCTTCGTTCGGATCGTGCGTCGGTTTCGCGTCGCGGTCGATCTGCCGCGCCGTCTGGTCGGCGGGCGTGGCCAGTCCTCCGGTGATGGCCGGCGCCACCTTGTCATCGCCGGCGATGAATGGCTTGTCAGGCACGCTGTTCCAACCTCTCCGGGTCTGCTTCGTCCCCGTGCAGGTAGCAGCGCGCGCTCTGTCCAGGCGCGGTCGGCATCAAGGCCGGCTCGTTCCCGAGACAGATCGGCATCACGTCGGGGCAGCGCGGATTGAACTTGCAGCCCTGCGGCAGGTTCGTGATCGGCGGGACCATGCCGCTGATCGTCGGCAGCCGGCCCACCGGCGTGCCGTCGCCGGCCACGATCGCCGCGCCCGGCAATGATTTCAGCAGCCCGCGGGTGTACGGATGCGAGGGATTCGCGAACAACTGCTCGACCGGGGCGTCTTCGACCACGCGGCCGGTGTACATGACGATCACCCGCTCGCAGAACTCCGCCACCACGCCGAGGTCGTGGGTGATGAGGAGCACGGCCAGGCCGAGCTTCCTCTGCAGCGACGCGAGCAGCTCCATGATCTGCGCCTGGATCGTGACATCGAGCGCGGTGGTCGGCTCGTCGGCGATCAGGAGCTCGGGATCGCAGGAGAGAGCGATGGCGATCATCACGCGCTGGCGCATGCCGCCGGAGAGCTGGTGCGGATAGTCCTGCAGGCGCTTGACCGGGTCGGGGATCGACACCAGCTCGAGCATGTCTCCCGCCTGCTTCCACGCTTCTTTCTTCGAGACCTTGCGGTGGATGCGGATGGCCTCGGCCACCTGCGCGCCGATCTTGAAGACCGGATTGAGCGACGTCATCGGCTCCTGGAAGACCATGGCGATGTCGTTGCCGCGCACCTTGCGCATCTCCCGCTCCGAGAGCGAGGCGAGGTCCTGCCCCTTGAAGTGCACCTGGCCGGCGGTGATCTTTCCGGGAGGGGCGATCAGCCGCATGATCGACATCGCGGTCACGCTCTTCCCGCAACCCGACTCCCCGACCAGCGCGACCGCTTCTCCACGGCGCACGTTGAACGAGACGTTGTCGACCGCATGCACCGGCCCGAACGACGTGCGGAGGTTTTTCACCTCGAGCAACGCCTCGGCCGGGTTCACATCGATGTCCGCGACCCGCGCACCTGTCATCCCCACCGGTTGCTGAACCGGGATTTCCGTCACGGCCGCGATCGTAGCAAGAAGCCGGCCCGGCCGGGGGATTCAGTCTACCGCTTGATGAACCGCCCCAGCGTGGCCGTGACCTCGGGTAACCGCATCAGGTATCCCGCGGCAAAGTACGCGGCGCCGAAGGCGCCGGCGACGAGGATCGCTTCGACCACGAAGGAGAACGGGAGGTGCGAGGCGACGCGGCGGGCGATGAACTGGTCCATGGCCAGGCCGATGACGCCGCCCCAGAGGGCGGCGGTCCACATCTTTAATAGATGCGTTCCCTGCGGCGCCCCCTTCCCCACCCGGTTCTGGATGCCGCGGCGCAGGAGCAGGAACTCGATCCAGGCGGCGACGGCGGAAGCCGTGGTGATGCCGACTACGCCGAGGGAGAGCGGGCCGCCGTAGACCGCCGGGATGGGCAGACCGACGGCCCGGGCGATGGCCGGAAAGATCCAGCGCAGCGGAAAGGCGAACAGTAGCGCCAGCGCGGCGCCGCCGAAAACGCGCGCCAGCGCGATGCGGAACGGCGTCTTCGTGTCGTGCATCGCATAGAACGCGGAGGAGTAGAGGCGCCCGAGGGTCGAGACGAGCAGGCCGAGGGACGAGCCGATGAGGATGTACCAGACCAGCGTGGTGGTGTGCGGGCTGAACTGCCCGCGCTGGTAGAGCGCGGCGATGAAGATGTGCCCGAGGAGGATGAACGCGACCGTGGTGGGGATCACGAAGAACGAGACCTGCCGCAGCCCGCGGTCCAGCCGCCGCCGCACGGCGATCTTCACCTCTTCCTCCGACCCTTTCTCCCCCGCCATCTGCGGGAGCTCCGCCGCCGCGACAGACATGCCGAAGACCGAGACCGGGAGGGTGTAGATGGTCTGCGCGTAGAAGAGCGTCGAGACCGCACCGGTCGGCAGCATCGAGGCGATGAACGTATCCACGTAGCCGCTGATCTGCACCACGCCGCGGCCGCCGACGACCGGGAGGATGTTCCGGAAGATCGTACGCACCGGCTCGAGCGAGCGGTCGAAGCCGAAGGAGAGGTGCTTGGCGTGCTTGAGCACGAACGGGATCTCGATCGCGAACTGCAGCGCGCAGCCGATCAGCGTCCCCCACGCCAGCGCCGTGGCCAGCGCCGCGCCGCGCATGGTCATGCCGAAGATCACCAGCGCCGCGATCATCGACGCGCTCCACAGCACAGGCGCCACGTAGCCGATGAAGAACTGCTTGTGCGTGTTCAGGACGCCGAGGGCCCAGGCGTAGAGGACAAGCAGCCCGACGCCGGGAAAGATGATGCGCGTGAACTTGACCGCCATCGCCATGACCGGAGGGTCGAGGCCCGCCGCGGTGATGTTGAGGATGAGCGGCGCCGCGAAGACGCCGGCGACCACGATCGCGACCACGAGCAGAGCGAGGAAGGAGACGAACACCCCCGCCACGCGGTCCGCTTCCTTCTCTTTCCCCTGCGAGATGAGGCGGGAGTAGACCGGGATGAAGGATGCGGAGAGCACGCCTTCGCCGAGGAGGTTCTGGAGAAAGTTCGGGACCTTGAGCGCGACGTTGAACGCGTCGGCGGCGGCCGAGGCGCCGAGGTAGTGCGCGAACACGCTGGTGCGAATCAGGCCGGCGAAGCGGCTGAGCAGAATCCCGGCGGCGACGAGCGCGGCGTACCCGCCGAAGCGGCGCGCGGCCGGCTTCGAGTCTTCAGACTGCGCGGGAGCTTCGACTTCTTCGACTGTCTCGGAATTCATGCCCCTCTGGGATCATTCAACGACCGGCGCGATACCATACCGCGACTTGACCGTGACCATGAGCCAGACCATCCGCATTGCAGGCGCGGGACCATCCGGACTGGCGGCCGCCATTGCGCTCGCCCGCGCCGGGCGCGTCGTCGAGGTCCACGAAGCGAAGCGCGATGTAGGCATGCGCTTCATCGGCGACCTGCAGATCATCGAAGCAGCGTCCGAGACCGAGCCGGTTCCCGAGTTCCTCGACCGCATCGGCATCGAGCCGAACTTCTACTTCCGCCCCGTCAGCAGCGCGACGTTCTACGACCACCGCAACAACGCCCGCACCATCCGGAGCAAGGAGCCGTACGGCTTCTTCATCAAGCGCGGCCCCGAGGAGGGGACGCTCGACCGCGGCCTCCTGGCGCAGGCGCAGCGGCTCGGCGTGAAGGTGATCTTCAACAGCCGCCTCAAGCCGGAGGAAGCGGACATCGTCGCCACCGGCCCGGCCGCCCCGGACGGGCTGGCGCGCGAGATGACGTGGCACACCGCCGATCCGGAGCGCGTGGAGGTGTTCTTCAACCATCACCTCTCCCCCGGCGGCTACTCGTACTTTTTCATCCTCGACGGCGTGGCGACGTTCGGCTGCGCGATCGTCGCGGACTTCAAGAAGATCGACCAGTACTTCGAGCATTCGCTCGCGTCGGCGCAGCGCGCCAACCCGTTCGAGATCCCGGAAGAGACGCGCACGGGTTACTCGTACATGAACTTCCACCTCAAGCAGTCCGCCATGCGCGGCAACGCGCGCTGGGTCGGCGAGGCGGCCGGCTTTCAGGACTATCTCTTCGGCCTCGGGATCCGCTACGCGCTCACGAGCGGCTCGCTGGCCGCGCAGAGCATCCTCGAGGACCGCGATTTCAACGAGCTCTGGACCGCCTCCCTCGGCGGCAAGCAGCGCACGAGCCTCGTCAACCGCTTCCTCTACGAGGCCGGCGGCAACACCGGCCTGTCGATCTTCGTCCGCCAGGCCGCACGGGCCAAGGACTTCCACCGCTATCTCAGCGGCTGGCATGCGCAGACGTGGTGGAAGGCGCTCCTCGCGCCGGTGGTCCAGCGCGTCTGGCGCCATCGCGGCCGCTGCATGCACAAGCCGGACGTGCACTGGTGCCGCGCGCGCGATACCGAGATGAAGGTCCCGCCCCTCGGCGAGGTGACGCCGTGAAGGTCGACGAGGCGTACGACTTCTGCAAGAAGATTACGCACAAGCACGGCGCGAACTTTTCGGTCGGCTTCCGCTTCCTGCCGAAGGTGAAGCGGCGCGCCGTGCATGCGGCGTACGCGTACTGCCGGTTCGCGGACGACATCGCGGACGATCCGGGTGAGAACATCCCGCAGCGTCTCGACGAGTGGCAGCGCGAGCTCGACGCCGCGTACACCGGCACGCCCGCCCACCCCGTCACCATCGCCCTCGCGGACGCACTGCAGCACTTTGCGATTCCGAAGAGCGCGTTCGTGGCGCTGCTGGACGGCTGCCGGCAGGACATGGTCAAGACGCGCTACGAGACGTTCGAGGAGCTGCTCGAGTACTGCGACTACGTCGCTTCCTCGATCTCCGACATCTCGCTGGCGATCTTCGGCTACCGCTCCGACAACGCCCTCGCCTACGGACGCAAGCTCTCCACCGCCCTGCAGCTCACGAACATCACCCGCGACATCGGCGACGACGTCACGCGCGACCGGATCTACATCCCGCGCGAGGAGCTGCGCCGCTTCGGCGTGGAGGAGCGCGAGATCTCCGAGCGCGCGGAGAACGACCGCATGCGCGGCCTCATCGAGTTCCAGATCGCCCGCGCCGAGACCTACTTCCGCGAGGCCGAGCCGCTCCTCCGCGAGCTCGCCTTCGACGCCCGCTTCCCGACGCTGCTCATGGGCGGCGTCTACGCAACGGTGCTCGCGAAACTGCGCAAGGATCCGCTGGCGGCGGTACGCGAACGGCTCTCTCTTTCGCCGCTGCAGAAGGTGCTGGTCGTCGGGACGCGCGTCCTTCGCCCGCATTTCGTGTGAAACTCAAAGATAATCAGATACGTCTCAAGTACAGCGCCCCGGAAATAGGTGTCCAGCATTTGCGAGCGCCGACCGGCCAGATGCGAGGCGCCGCGACGAGGCGATGCGGGGTCATCGGCGAGGAGCGGCAACGAAGCAGATGGTCGGTCGCCGCCGCAAAGGCTGAACACCTATTTCCGGGGCGCTGTACTCAGTGGGGATGAGCTCACTTCGACTCGGTATCGCCCTGCTCCTCGCGGCGCTCCCTCTGCGCGCGCAGGAGATCTCGACGACCATCGTGCCGGTCGTCGGAAGTGTGTTCGGCGCGTCGATGGCGCGCTGGCTCACCGACGTCGAGCTGGTGAACGAAGGCGCGCTCGACGTGGACGTGGCCATCGAGCTCCCCTCGGTGCCGGTCAGCGCGCCGCTGTTCTTCACCCTCTCCCCCGGCCAGTCGCAGCGCTTCACCGACATCGTCGGTCAGGCGTTCGGACTCGAGCACGCCCTCTCGCCGCTGCGCGTCACGAGCAGCAGCCGCCGCGGCGTCACCGTCCGCGCGCAGGCGTACGCGGTCACCGCCGCCGGCATCTCGTCGCCGCAGCGCATCGACGTTTACCAGGACAGCACGTACTTCCCGGTGCGCGTGCTCGACGGCCTCGCGTTCAGCGACAACTACCGCACCAACGTCGGCCTGGTGAACGTCGGCGAGCAGAGCGCCGACTTTCTCCTCGCCCTGCAGCGCATCCCCGGCCGCAACGTCGCCGTGACCCACATGCGCGTGAACCCCGGCTCCGTCGTCCACGTCGCCATCCAGGCCCTCTTCCCCCTCATCACCAGCGGCAACGGCTTCTCGATCGTGATCGAGACGAACGCCCGCGACACGCACGTCTACGGATCGGTGATCGAGAGCTCGACCAGCTCGGCGCGCTTCATCACGCCGCGGGTGGGGGCGAGATAGGTATTTTGGAGTGCGGCGACCGCGGTCGCCGCACTCCAAACTGATGCGGAACTTCGTTTATCCTTCCCTCTCATGGACGAGCCGGAATACCTGATCTGTCTTCAGTGCGAAACGCCGACGTACCAGTTCGAGATGACGAACGGAAAAGTGTCCGCGATCGTCTGCACCACCTGCGGCAACGATGACGTGACCGAGTTCATGACCGAGGCGGAGCTCGAAGAGCTGGCATGACGCCTCCTGTCATCATCGGCATCGCAGGCGGGACAGGCTCGGGAAAGACCACGGTCGCACGCGCGATCTACGATCGGGTGGGGAAAGACCGCATCGAGTGGATCTCCCACGACTCGTACTACCGCAACTTCGAAGCGCTGACCCCCGAGCAGCTCCACCACATCAACTTCGACCATCCTGACTCGCTGGAGACGGAGCTGCTGGCGCGGCATCTCGACGTCCTGTGCAAAGGGGCGGCGGTCGAAGTGCCGATCTACGACTTCGCCGCGTACTCGCGCAAGGCCGAGACGCATCGAGTCGAGCCGCGGCGCGTGATCATCGTGGAAGGCATTCTCGTCCTCGGCGAGCCCGAGCTGCGCAAGCGCATCCACATCAAGCTCTTCGTCGACACTCCTTCCGACATCCGCTTCATGCGCCGCCTGGTGCGCGACATCAAGACGCGCGACCGCACCCTGGAATCGGTGATCGAGCAATACATGACCACCGTCCGCCCGATGCACGAGGAGTTCGTCGAGCCGTCGAAACGCTACGCCGACCTCATCATCCCCGAGGGTGGCGAGAACCTGGTGGCGATCGACGCGATCATCTCCCGCGTCGAGCACCTCCTGTCCTGAATGGGGCATTTTCCGTTACGACTCTGTGACTTACAACAATTCACAGAGATTCCGGAATCAGCGGGCGCCGCAGTTGGTTAGGGGTCACTTGCAACAAGGTCGGCACAGTCGGGCAATTGACCGGCGGCCGGCTCGAACCTAAAATTCCTACAGCTCAAGCCGAAGGGGGGGATTGGGAATGCCTCTCGTACACGTCAAAGAAGACGAGTCGTTCGAGAATGCGCTTCGCCGCTTCAAGCGGAAATGTGAGAAGTCGGGGATCCTTTCCGAGCTGAAGAAGCGCCAGCACTTCGAGAAGCCGAGCACCAAGCGTAAGCGTAAAGCGATCGCTGCCCGGAAGAAAGTGCTGCGGAAGCTTGCAGAAGAGCGCCGTACCGGTTACTAGTCTTTCCGATCACGACACACTCGAGCGGCTCGCGAGATCTCTCGCGGGCCGTTTTTGTTTTAGCTCGCACCTGTCAACGTATGCAGAACCCCGAATCCCTCACCACACTCGAATTCGACCGCGTGCTCACGCTCGTGGCCATGGAGGCGAAGAGCGCTCCCGGCAAAGCCGCGGTTGCGCGGCGCCGTCCGTTCCCGGCGCTCCGGCAGTGTGAGTCCGCTCAGGCGGACCTCGGCGAGATGGTGCGCTTCTTCCACACCGAAGGGCTCCTTCCGATGGCCGGTCTCGACGACCTCCGGCCGCTCTTCGCGCGGGAAACCGTGCTCGATATCGAAGAGTCGTGGCACATCGTCCGCGCCGTCCGCGCCACGCAGGCCATACGCGAGACCCTGACCCGCACCGACACCGTCCCCCGCCTCGGCAGGATCGCGCAGGAGATCCCGAACCTCGACGAGCTGCTGACGAAGACGAACAAGTACTTCACCCGCGACGGCAAGCTGCGCGAGGAAGCGTCCTCCGAGCTGCGCGCGATCCGCTCGCGCATCCACGCCAAGCGCGCGGCCGTGCAGCGCACGCTGAACGACATCATGAATCGCAACGCGGAGGCGATCCAGGAACCGCTCATCGTCATGCGCGGCGATCGCTACTGCATCCCGGTGCGCAGCGACCACCGCAACGCGGTGACCGGCATCCTGCACGAGCGCTCCGGCAGCGGCGCCTCGTTCTTCATCGAGCCGATGGCGGCCATCGAGTTGAACAACGACCTCGCCGACCTCCTGATCCAGGAGCGCGAGGAGATCGCGAAGATCATGCGCTACGTCTCGCAGACGATCTTCGAGTTCCACGACGACATCCTCGCCGCGACCGAGATCGCCGGCGAGCTCGATGCGCTGCAGGCGTGTGCGATCTTCCACGACACCGTCCGCGGTACCCGTCCGTCATTCTCGCCCGACCGCGAGCTGCACATCATCGAGGGACGCCATCCGCTCCTCGACGAACGCCTCGCCTCGGCGCGCGAGGATGCCTTCGGCGAAGAGCCGAGCGGCCGCAAGGTCGTGCCGCTGACCATCGACCTCACCGGCGCGTCGTCCGCGCTCGTCGTCTCCGGCCCGAACGCCGGCGGCAAGACCGTCTCGCTCAAGACCGCGGGGCTGCTCGTGGCGATGGGGATGAGCGGCCTCCCCGTCCCCGCCGCGGAAGGGACGGTGCTGCCGTTCGTCGATGCGCTGCACGTGCTGATCGGCGACGACCAGAGCGTGCTCGAACATCTCTCGACGTTCTCCGCGTACCTCACGCGCCTCAAACGCGTGCTGGAGCGCGCCACGCCGAAGTCGCTCGTGCTGCTCGACGAGCTGGGCTCCGGCACCGATCCGGAGGAAGGGTCGGCCATCGCGGCCTCGGTGATCGAGCATCTGCTCGAGACCGGGGCGTTACTGATCGTGACCACGCATCTTTCCGCGCTGAAGAGCTTCGCGGTGAACGACAAGCGGATCGTGAACGCGTCGATGGAGTTCGACTCCGCGACCGGCCAGCCGACCTATCGACTGATCAGCGGCATCCCCGGCCGTTCCCGCGCGATCGAGGTGGCGAAGATCATCGGCCTCCCCGACTCGCTCATCCGCGGCGCGCGCGAGCGCCTCGGCGAACGTTACGGCGAGACCGACACGCTGCTCGCGTCGCTGCAGAAGCGGATGTCGGAGATCGTCGCGCAGCAGGACGCGCTGAAGTCGCAGCAGCAGGAGCTCGAGCGCGACCGCCGCACGATGCAGGAGAAGATCGAGGCGCTGGAGAAAGAGCGCACGCGCCTCGGTACGACCTACCGCGAGGAGCTGGAGCGCCTGCGCGACGACGTCTCCCGCCAGGTCGCGAACGAGATCAAGAACCTGCGCGACCTCGACAAGGCCGCGCGTGCGTCGATCAACGCGAACGAAGTACTGCGCACCATCACCAGGCCGCTCGACCGAGCCATGGAGTTCATCCCCGCCGAACAGCGCGAAGTGCGCGTCGGCGACAAGGCGGAGCACCGCAAGTTCAAGGTAGTCGGAGACGTGACGGCCATCGACGGCGACAAGGTCACGATGATCGTGAGCGGCCGCAAGGTCACGATGGACAAGCGCGACCTCGTGCCGAAGGGGCCTGCGGCAAAGCCCGCGGCACGCACGGACAAGGCGAAGCCGGCCAGCTCCGGGGACGTCGCTGTGGTCGTCTCCGCGGAGTTGAACCTGATCGGCCAGCGTGTCGAAGAAGCGCTCGACGAATCCGACCGCTTCCTCGACCGCGCCCTGCTCGAAGGAAAGCAGGCCGTGCGCATCATCCACGGTTTCGGCACCGGTACGCTGCGCAAGGCCGTACGCGAACACCTCCGCAAGCACCCAGCCGTGAAATCATGGCGCGCCGGAGCCGAGAACGAAGGCGGCGACGGCGCAACGATCGCGGTGCTGGATGAGTAGAGAAGCAGGGCTGAGGGCCGAGGGCCGAGGGCCGAGGGGCTTCGCCTCGTCACGCTCTGCGTCGTCTCCCCTCGGCCCTCAGCCCTCAGCCCTCGGCCCTTCAAACCAATGGCATTCGTAGACCTCAACGACAGCGTGATCGCGCAGGTGCGCAGCGCGGCCGACATCGTCGACTTCGTGCAGCAGGTCACGCCGCTCAAGCTCGCGGGGAAGAGCTACAAGGGGCTCTGCCCATTCCACCGTGAAAAGTCGCCGTCCTTTCACGTCGATCGCGATAAAGGCCTCTTCTACTGCTTCGGCTGCGGTACGGGCGGCGACGTCTTCAAGTTCCTCACGCTCACCGAGCGCTTCACCTTCCCCGAGGCCGTCGAGCATGTGGCGGGGCGCGTGGGCATCGAGCTGCCGCGCAAACGGAAGACGTCGAAGGAGAACGACAAGGACGACCTGTACGGCGTGATGGACGACGCCTCGGAGGCGTTCCACCAGGCCCTCAACTGGACGCCGAACGCCGCCGACGAGTACCTGCGCGAGCGCAAGGTGGCGAAAGAGATCGTCACGAAATACGGCTTCGGCTTCGCACCCGACTCGTGGGACTACATCCTCCGGCGACTGGGACAGAAGCACGGCGAGAAGCGGCTCGAGCAGGCGGGCCTCATCACGCCGCGGAAAGAGAAGAGCGGCTTCTACGACCGCTTCCGCAACCGCCTGATCATCCCGATCCACTCGGATACCGGCGCGCTGGTCGGCTTCGGCGGCCGCTCGCTCGATGGGAGCGAGCCTAAGTACCTCAACTCACCGGAGTCGGAGCTCTTCAACAAATCGCGGCTGCTCTACAACCTGCATCGCAGCAAGGACGCGATGCGGCGCTTCGACCGCGCGATTCTGGTGGAAGGCTACTTCGACGCCATCGCCATCGACTTCGCCGGCGTCCCGGGCGTGGTGGCTTCGATGGGCACCTCGCTCACCGCCGGGCAGGCCTCGCTGATGCGCCGCTTTACCCGGAACGTCGTCCTCGCCTACGACGGCGACAACGCCGGCCGCGCCGCGACGCTGCGGGCCGCGCAGGTGCTGCTGTCGGTGGGGTTGAACGTCTCCGCGCTCGACCTGCAGGGAGAGAAGGACCCCGACTCGCTCGTGCAGAAGCGCGGAGTGGACGGCTTCCTGGAAGTGCTCTCGAAAGCGACCGACATCTTCGAGTTCGGCCTTCATGAATGGGGGCAGGACACGGCGCAGCTCAGCGGGCGGGAGAAGTCGGAACGGGTGGAGAACTTCATGCCCCTCCTCTCGGCGGTCACCGATCCGGTGGTGCGGAACGAGGCCGCGCAGCGGATCGCGGACGCCTTCCGGCTGGAGTTCGAGACGGTCTGGTCGCGGGTGCGAGGGAAGTCTTCAGCGGGGGGAGAGCGGGAGCGCCAGGTGCGCGTGCCGGTTCCGTCGGGGGAGAAATTCGTGCTGACGGCGGCGGTTCAGGGAAAGCTGACGGACGAGCAGATCGGGCGGCTGAAAGAGGATTTCTTCGAGGACGCGGCGTGCAAAACGGTCTTTTCTATCATAAAAAGTGCCGTTGCGGCCGGCGAACCTATTGATTTTGCGGCGTTGCAGACCCATGTTAAAGGCGACGCAGAGCTAACGCTCGTCAGCGAGCTGAGCGTCATCGAAGACATTGACGACCGCACTCTCGAACGCCTCGACGAAAATCTCCGCCCGATGGAACGTGGCTACCTCGACCGTCGCAAGCAACAGCTCCAGCGAGCCATCGTCGATGCCGAGCGCAACGGCGAATCGGACCGGGTCGAACAGCTGGTCATGGAGAAGATGGAGCTGTCCCGTATCTTGAGCAGCCTGAAATAATTATCGTCCTCAAACGATTACGCCTGTGTCCTGAACGGACGATACTTTGGCCGGTTTGTCAACCCAATTTTGACGATCTCGCCAAGGCCTCGTTCGGGGGCCCCCAAAGTGCCGACAGGGCGACTTTTAGCTGCCCATTGCGAGGAGCGAACTCATGACGACACGCCTGCGCACTTCGAATCCCGATCCTGAAGCGAATTCTGACTACGAGGGGGTTGGCGAGTTGAGTGTCGAAGAAAAATATGCGGAAGTAAAAACGCTCATCGCAATCGGTAAGGAAAAGGGTTTCCTGCTGTACGACGAGATCTACGAGGTTCTCCCGGAAGAGGTTACCAGCCTGCCGGAGGAGCTCGACGAGATTTACATCCGCTTCAACGATCTCGGGATCGACGTGATCGAGGACGCCGAGAAGCCCCTCCAGGCCAGCACCAAAGGCATCGTCACGATCGACGGCACGATCGAAGAGAAGGAAATGGACCAGCGCGAGGAGGTCCAGCAGGACATCATCGCGGCTGCCAGCAACATCGTCGACAAGACCAACGACCCGGTGCGCATGTACCTGCGCGAGATGGGCACGGTCAAGCTCCTCGACCGCCAGGGCGAAGTCGACATCGCCAAGCGCATCGAAAAGGGGGAGCGGAAGGTCTTCAAGGCCCTCTCCGCCAACCGCATCATCCGCGAGGAGATCCTCAAGATCTTCGAAGCGGCCAAGAAGGACGCGCGCGTCATCAAGGAGACCATCGATCTGGCCATGCCGGATGACGACGGCTCGACCGATGCCGCCGCTGCCGACGGCGAGCCGAAGATGCCGGCCGCGGTCTCCAACAAGATCCAGGAGATCATGGTGATCTTCGAAGGGATCGCGAAGCTCGACAAGAAGATCAAGGACGCGCAGACCAAGCTCCTCGATCCGAAGAAGCTCTCCGAGCGCACGCTGGCCCAGACCCAGAAGAACGTCGACAAGCTCGAACAGGAGCTCGCCGACGAGCTGCAGCGCGTCGATTTCACCCCCCAGACGCGCAACCGGATGATCAACAAGCTCAAGGACATCGACAACGAGCTGGCCCAGGCGGCGTCGATGATCCGGAAGGACGAGCAGGCGCTGAAGCGCGAGAAGGACAAGGTCCGCCGCGACTTCTACCGCCGCCGCCTCCAGAAGTACCAGGAGAAGCTCGCCGAGCTGGAGACGTTCTACGCCGTCAGCCACGATGAGCTGAAGAAGACCATCCGCGAGATCCGCTCGGGTGAAGAGGAAGCCGATCAGGCCAAGCAGGAACTGATCGTGGCCAACCTCCGTCTCGTGGTCTCGATCGCCAAGAAGTACACGAACCGCGGCCTGCAGTTCCTCGACCTCATCCAGGAAGGCAACATCGGCCTGATGAAGGCGGTCGAGAAGTTCGAGTACCGCCGCGGCTACAAGTTCTCGACGTACGCGACGTGGTGGATCCGCCAGGCCATCACCCGCGCCATCGCCGATCAGGCACGTACCATCCGTATCCCGGTGCACATGATCGAGACGATCAACAAGCTGACGCGCACCTCCCGCGCGCTCGTGCAGGAGCTCGGCCGCGAACCGCAGGCCGAGGAGATTGCCGATCGCATGGACATGCCGGTGGCCAAGGTCCGCAAGATCATGAAGATCGCGCAGGAGCCGATCTCCCTCGAGACTCCGATCGGAGAAGAGGAAGATTCGCACCTGGGAGATTTCATCGAGGATCGCGGCGTGATCTCCCCCATCGAGCACGTCATCGTCGCCAACCTCAAGGAGCAGACCTCGAAGGTCCTGCGCACGCTCACCCCGCGTGAAGAGCAGGTCCTCAAGATGCGCTTCGGAGTCGGCGACGGCGCCGAGCACACCCTCGAGGAAGTGGGCCGCTCGTTCAACGTCACCCGCGAACGGATCCGCCAGATCGAGTCGAAAGCGCTCCGCAAGCTGCGCCACCCATCGCGAAGCAAGAAACTGCGCCCATTCCTTGACGCAACGTTCTAGAACGAAAAGGCGGCCCGCAAGGGCCGCCTTTTTGGGAGTGCGGTGACCGCAGTCACCGCTTTGACTGCGCGCCACAAGCGAAGGAACGCGCACCCGCGACGCACGTGCCACGCAGTAAAAGCGGCGACTGCGGTCGCCGCACTCCAAACGCTTTGCTACCATCGCGGCCCATGCGCAACCTGCTGTGCCTGCTCATCCTCACCGCTCCTCTTTTCGCGCAACCGAAGTTCGTCGAAGACAAGAAAACGGCCTCGGCCACCATCGAACGCCATGCGTCCGAGATGACCGCTCTCTCCGATGAAGTCTGGCGTTACGCGGAGACGGCGCTCAAGGAGAGGCAGAGCGCGAAGGCGCTCGCGGATTACGCGGAGCAGCAGGGGTTCCGCGTGACGCGCGGCGTGGCTTCCCTGCCGACGGCGTTCGTGGCGGAGTTCGGGAGTGGGAAACCGGTCATCGGGATCATGGGTGAGTACGACGCGCTGCCCGGGATCTCGCAGAAGGCACAGCCGGTGAAGGAGCCGCTCGTGGCCGGCGCGCCCGGTCATGGCTGCGGGCACAATCTGTTCGGGGTCGGCTCGCTCGGCGCGGCGATGGCCGTGAAGGATCTGATCTCCGCCGGACGCATCAAGGGGACGATCAAATTCTTCGGGACGCCAGCGGAGGAAGCGGTCGGCGGGAAGATCTACATGCTGCGCGACGGCGTGTTCGATGGCGTCGACGTCATGCTGGCCTGGCACCCGGGCGACGAGACGACCTCGGATACGAAGAGCTCCCAGGCGCTGGTGGACGTGATCGTGGAGTTCCGCGGCCGCGCGTCGCATGCGGCGTTCGATCCGTGGAACGGCAAGAGCGCGTTGGACGGGCTGGAGCTCTTCACGCACGGGATCAACCTCATGCGCGAGCACAGCCGCCCCTCCTCGCGCATGCACTACGCGATCGTCGAAGCCGGCAAGGTGCCGAACGTCGTTCCGGACTACGCGAAGGTCTGGATCTGGCTGCGCGACACGGAGCGCGCCGAAGTGGACCGCCTCCTCGGGCGGCTCCGCCAGATCGCGCAGGGGGCGGCGCTCGCGGCCGACGTCGAGTCGACGGTCACGGTGCAGGGGGGCGACTGGAACATGCTCGTCAACATGACCGGCCAGCGCGCGGCGTGGGAGAACATGAACTGGCTCGGCCCCCTCCCGTTCACCGCCGAGGAGCAGGCGTTCGCGAAGACGATCCAGAAGGAGACCGGGGTCGCGGAGAAAGGGCTCGTGACCGCGCTCAAGGCCTTCGACGCCAATCCCGGTCCGCCGGAGGGCGGCTCCACCGACGTCGCGGACGTGAGCTGGAACATCCCCATCATTCATCTCTCCGTCACCACCGCTCCCCTCGGCGCGCCGTGGCACGGCTGGCCGGTGGTCGCGTGCGGCGGCATGTCGATCGGGCACAAAGGGATGCTCTGGGCGTCGAAGGCGCTTGCGGCAACGATGGTCGATCTCTACCGCGACCCGAAGCTCGTGCAGGCGATCCGGCAGGAGTTTGCGAAGAGCACCGAGGGAATCGTCTACAAGCCCTACATCCCGCCCGGTCCGCCGCCGGCACCGGGAAATTAAGCCGCGCCGCGCGGCCGTTCCGGTGGGCTCATGCGTCCCCTCTTCTGCCTGGTCCTTACCCTGCTCGTCGCCACCGCGGCTCATGCCGCGAAGCCGTATCACCTCGAGCTGGAGGCGACGCCGGAAGCGGTCTTCCCCTGGCTCGGACGGTTCGGCAAGGTCGACCTGCACGTCTACGCCGGCGGCGTGCGAGGCGAGGCTCTCTGGCTGCACGGCTTCAGCCGGAACGGCGAGAAGGCGGTGACGGTCGCGAACCCGCTGGCGCGCATGTACGTCGACGTGCAGACGAACGAGATCGCGTCCATCCTCACCAAGCTCGCCGGAGACAGCGCGGGCGTGGAGCGGAAGGCGAAGCCGAAGCTCGGTCCGTCCATGAAGGGGCAGGTGAAAGGGATCAACGCTACCCGCCACCGCATCATCTATGGCCGCGACGCCTTCATCGACGTCTGGACCACGGACGTCATCCCGCCCAACGCGCAGCTGCGCCTGCTGGTGACGAACGTCGTGCGCGGCATCTCCCCCGGCACCGCCGCCCTGGCCAGCAAGCTCCCCGGTACGCCGGTGTACGTCGAGCTGAACTTCCGCCGCTACAAGAAGGTGCCGATCGTCCGGCTGAAGAAGCTCACCTTCGCACCCGAGGATGAAGAGGATGCGCTCACGCTGGGCAGCCTGTACGTGCGTGCGGGGTTGCTGGAGAAGTTGTTCCGGTAGGTCTGCTGCGCGTTGATCGTCTGTGGCACGACCCCTCACCCGGCCGTTGGCCACCCTCTCCCCGCTCGACGCGGGGAGAGGGGCTACTAATTTTCACTCTCGCGAGACGGATAGTTAGTAGCCCTTCTCCCCTGCAAGGGGAGAAGGTGCCCGAAGGGCGGATGAGGGGTCGCGCCACAGGCGACGCACGTGCGGCTACGCCGCCGCCCGCACGTCCAGTCGTTCCAGGTCCGCGAGCAGCTCTCCCGCGTCGGCGTAGCGCGTGACCGGGTTCTTGGCCAGGCAGCGCATCACGACGTCGTTGATCTCGCGTCCGATGTCCGGGCGTTGCTCGATCGGGGGCTTTGGCTTTTCGGTGATGTGGGCGGCCAGGATGCCGGTCAGGGATGAGGACTCGAAGGGGCGGTGGCCGGTGAGCATCTCGTAGATCAGGACGCCCATCGAATAGACGTCGCTGCGGGCGTCGAGCTGCTTTCCCTGCACCTGCTCGGGGCTCATGTAGTGCGGCGTGCCGACGATCAACCCCGCCTGCGTCACCCCCTCCGGGGTCTCGGCCATGCGGGCGATGCCGAAGTCCATCAGCTTCACTTCGCCCTTGGCGTCGATCAGCACGTTCTGCGGCTTGATGTCGCGATGAATGATCCCCTGCTCGTGCGCGGCATGCAGGCCGCGGCAGATCTGCCTCGTGATCCCGACGGACGCGCGACCCGGCATCTGCCGCTGCGGCGCTTCGTCGAGCAGTTCGGAGAGCGTGTAGCCGCGCACGAACTCCATGCTGATGAAGTAGACCCCTTCCGCCTCGCCGTAGTCGTACGTGCGGAGGACGTTGCGGTGGGTGATCTTGCGCGCCAGCCGGATCTCGCGCTTGAACCGCTCCAGATCCTCGGGGGAGCGCGTCATCACATCGCCCGGCAGCGTCTTGATGGCCACCACCTCGTCGAGCTGCTGGTCGATGGCCTTGTAGACCACGCCCATCCCGCCGCGGCCGAGGATCTGCTCGATGCGGTAGCGGTTCGCGAAGGCGTGCCCGAGGGCGAGATCGGCGTACGGGGAAGCGGGAGCGGTGATGCCGGGGGCGGTGTAGCCCATCTTCATGGTCTCGGACTCGGAACTGCCGAGCGACCGCATCATGCCGGTGGTGATGTTGACGAGGGGCAGCGACGCAACCGGCAGCGCGTTCGGCAGCCACCGGAGCTTTACTTCCTCGCGCGTCGATGACTGCAGCACGTCACCTGCCGCCTGGGCGGTCTCGTAGGAGATGTAGGCGTAACCGTTCGGGGCGTGCCAGGCGAACAGCAGCGCGAGCAGCGGTGCGTTCCCGACGATGGCCAGGCCGCTGTCGCTGTCGAGACTGACCGAGCCGGTCACGAACTCGCCGGTGGCGATACCGACGCCGATGTGCATCGCGTTCGGGCCGAGCTGCAACGCCAGCTCTTCGTTGATCGCGCGTGCGGCGCGGATGGCGTGGATGATCCCGCGGTCGCCGCGGAAGACCGAGATCAGGCGATGCCCGTTGATCTCGCGCACCTCGCCGTCCTGGCGCTCGACTTCCTTCTCCTGCAGGCGCATGGCCCGCTCCACGGACGAGATGACGCTCGCCGCGTCTCCCTCGCCGACGGTGGCCGGCAGTCCGCGCAAGTCGGTGACCAGGACCGTCCCCTCGTCGAGTTTCGCGGCCTCGATGGCGCGCGGCTGCTGCGCGTCGTCCTGGGTCTTCTCGGCCATCTGCTCGTAGAGCTCCTCGAGATCGGCCTTGTCCCGCAGGGAATTGATCATCTTGCCGAAGGAGCGGCCGAGGATGCCCACCTCGTCGTTGCGGCTGATGTCGGGCCTGACGCTGTAGTCGCCCGCGGTCACGGCCTGGGCGATGCCGGCGAGCTGCTCGATCGGGCGGGTGACGCGCTTGGCGATCAGCCAGGAGAAGAGGAGCGCCAGCAGCAGGGCGATCCCGCCGCCGATGAGCAGCGCCTGCTCGATCTCGCGGAACGGGGCCAGCTCGCGGTCGAGGGAGCGGAGGAAGATCGCGCTGCCGACGACGTCATCGCCGGAGCGGAGCGGCTCGCTGGTGAGGATGTAGCGGCTGCGGTCGACGGTCGCGGTCTGCGTCTTCCCGAGCTGCACCTCGCTCGGCATGACGCTCGGCGCGTTGGCCGACCGGACGGGCGTGGTGCTGCTCTTGTTCGTGAAGATCACGCCCGCCTTGGTCGATTCGGCGATGCTGTTCGCAAACTTGTCGCCGATGGCGACGGCGTTCAGCAGGAAGCCGACCACGCGGCGCGGCGTACCGATCCCGATCGGTGCGACGGCGGCGTGATAGAGCTTGCCGTCGAGCGTGAGCACGCCCGAGACCGCGTCGAGCCCTTCATCGACGACGCGGCTCACGAGCACGGTCTGCTCGTAGAGGTCCGTCATGGGAGGGATGGCGGTGGGAGGCCGATCGGTGCGCGCGATGAGCCGCCCCTGGTCGTCGAGCAGCATCAGGAGGTCCGTGCCGAACGCGGTGCGCCGCTGTTCGAGCTGGTCGGCGATGCTGAGGATGTTGATCGTCTGCGGCGGCGGTTCGAGCTGGATCGTCAGCGGCTGCGCCGGCGCGGCCGTTGCTGCAGGCACCGGCTGGGCGGCGGCCTGCAGCGCGAGGTCGGATTCGATGGCGGCGCTGAAGCTCGGATCGTTCCCGAGCAGCGCGGTCGGCAGCTCGAGGCGCGCCAGGCGCTGGCTCTCGAGCTCTCGGAAGAGGCGCGTCGCGCCCATGATCGACGTGGTGACGGTCTCGTTGGCGATGGCGTCCGCGCGCTGGATGGTGATCCCGACCGCGACCGCGACCACGATGGCGATCAGCAGGGCCGTGAGGCCAAACAGCTTCAGGACGAGGGGAAAGCGGGCCCGCTCGACCGCGTACTCCTTTTTCTGTGGCAGCTCCGTTTCGGAGAGAGTGGCGCGGTCCAGCGTCTGCGTCGTCACTAGTAGTCCTTCGGTGCTTTGTAGGTCTGTCCGAACTTGTTCTTGTGCTGCGCGAGGCGGAAAGCGCGGCCGTCGATCGTGAGCTGCGTCGCCCCGGCGATCTTGCCGTCGCTCTTCACCTCGATGTCGGACGAGACGCTTCCCCCCTGCTCGTTCCAGGCGGTGAGCCGGTACCTGCCGGCAGGGACGTCGAGGGAGTAGTTGCCGTTCGCGTCGGCGAAACCAAAGTACGGCGTCCCCATCACGTGCACCACGGCCGACATGTTCGGGTGGATGTTGCAGTAGACGTTCACCACTCCGGGCGCATCGAACTTGTGCGTCTTGCCGGGACCCTTCCGGTAGAGCCCGAGGTCGAACGTGTAGCCGGGAGTGAGC
Source organism: Thermoanaerobaculia bacterium (assembly GCA_035630815.1). Classification (GTDB taxonomy): domain Bacteria; phylum Acidobacteriota; class Thermoanaerobaculia; order Gp7-AA8; family Gp7-AA8; genus QHVT01. The sequence continues at coordinate 22,953 of DASQJY010000022.1, read as the reverse complement.
GAGAAGAGGTTGTGCGAGATCGGGTCTTCGTTCGGGAAGGAGATCGTGGAGCCGGCGGGGACCGCCAGGACGTGAGGCAGGAAGGCCTTGCCGCGGGTGGTCATGGTGAACGCGGCAGCCGCTTTCCTTGCACCTTTGGTCACGGGCTCGAGGGAGATCAGGGTCTCGCCCGGCACCGGCTTCTGCCCGCGCTTGGTGAGGAAGGTGACACGGCCGGTGACAGCCGCGGCGTCCAGGCTGCCGGCAACGATGGCGCAGACACCTGCGACGAGGAGGAAACGTTTCATTCGATTGTGCTCCGGGGTCGAAAAGTTTAGCACACGAACTTGTGCGTCGGCACGTCGATTGAAGTAGAAATATCGTGCGAATTTTTTGATTGCGATTAGGGGAGAAAACCGTATCATTCTCACCATGCAGAAAACGAAAACGGGTGGGTTCGGGTGCAATAAACCCCGGCGGACGCTGTTTTCGTAAGCACTACGATCCAGTGCGGCGATTGGTCGCATATCGATCTTTAACAAGTTGAACAGTTCCCGCTCCTCCCCTCCACCACGGGGTGTGTGAGCGGTCGATCCGGTCCGCAACACCGGCGAGGTGGGTCACGATACGTAGCGTGACGCTCGTTGCGGGTCCGCCGGAAATTCATGGGGAGGAGGTACTGATTTTCACATGGATTGTTCTAATAAACCTGAGGGGGTTGCTTCGTAGCCGACCGGTTATGAGGTGATGCTCCACCCCGGAAGGGCGCCCGTGAAACGGCGCCCTTTTTCATTTTCCTGATCTGAATGCCTGAGCTACCGCCGCGCGCCGGCCTCGTCAGTCCCTCGAAAGCCGATTCCTGGCTCGGCGGCCACTACGTCGTCCAGAGCCTGTTCCTCGCCACCCAGACGCTGCCGCCCGACCTCCGCCCCCGCATCCGCGACGTCTGGTGGAACGAAGCGCCGGCTTCCGATCCGTTCGCCGAGGTGCGGGAGCTCCTGGGTCTCCCGGCCGTCATCGGCATGCCGCACACGATCCTCGGACGCGCCACCCGGGCGCTGACGCGCAGGCTGTCGCGCTCGGAAGGGGCGGCCGACCTCTTCCGTGCGGCCGGCATCGACGTCCTGTACCCGGTCCGCCCTTTCAAGGATGCCGGCGTTCCGTTCGTCTTTTTCCTCCCCGACCTGCAGTACCGCCATCTCACTCACGTCAACGACGAGCGGACCGTCCGCTGGTTCGAGGAGTACTTTCGCGCCGAAGGGGCCGCCGCCGCGAAAATCCATCTCACCAGCGAAAGCGTGCTGCGGGATGTGGAGACGTTCCTCCCCTCTCTCGCTTCGAAGTGCCGGGTGGTCTTTCCGGTCAGCGTCCCGACCGCCGGGTGGTACGCTGTCGATCCGGGCGAGGTGCGCAAAACGTACGCGCTGCCGGAGCGCTACTTCGTCATTTCCAACCAGGTGAGCGCGCACAAGAACCATCGCACGATCGCGCTCGCCTTGCGCACGCTCCTCGACCGCGGTATCGACGCGACGGTCGTCTGTACCGGCCGCACGGCCGACTATCGCGACGAGACGTTCTTCCCGCGCCTCTCCTCCGAAATCGACGCCCTCGGCCTGGCCTCGCGCTTCCGCTTCCTCGGCGTGGTTCCGCGCACGGACCAGCTCGCGATCATCCGCGGTGCGCTGGCGGTGCTCCAGCCCTCGGAGTTCGAGGGATGGGGAGCGGCCGTGGCCGAGGCCAATTCCCTCGGAAAACCGCTCCTCGCGAGCGACCTGCCGGTCCATCACGAGCACGAGCATCCAGTCGTGACTTACGTCGCGACCCATGACGTCGACGGGTGGTCGGACGCGATGGCGCGCGCGTGGAGCAGCCTGCCGGCGGGGCCGGATCTCGCGGCCGAGGAAGCAGCGCATACGCGGACGGCGGCGAAAGCGTATTCGGTGGGCGTGCAGTTCTCCGCACTCCTGAGCGAAGCCGCGGCGCAGGCGCGGTAGAATCCGGCGCCGTGATTCGCCGCGCTTACCGGAAGATCCTCCGCACCATCAACCCGCCCTTCGACCCGCTCGCCTGGAAGAAGGCCGGAACCCCCTGGTTCGAAGCGGCGACGCACGACCATCCGTCGGACTTTTACCTGCCGCCGCTGGCCGGCGCTTCCACGTTCGCGGACGCGGCGACCAGCGCCCACACGGTCCGGGAGGTGCTGGCGTTCATCCGCCAGATCACCCCTGACTTCCACGTCGAGTTCCTCGACCGGTTCTACTCGCAGGGGCTGGAGCGCTACGGCGACGAGTGGCGCTTCGCCGACATCAACACGGTGCTCTGGACGCTCGCGTCGCGCCTGCCGATCCGGCGCTACATGGAGATCGGCGTGCGCCGCGGCAAGAGCATGTCCATCATCGCCCGCCACCGGCCGGAGTGCGCGATCTACGGGTTCGACATGTGGGTGGAAGGGTACGCCGGCATGGAGAACCCCGGACGCGATTTCGTGCGCGAGGAAGTGCGGCGGAACGGACATCGCGGCTCGCTGGAGTTCTTCGACGGCGATTCCGCCGTGACGGTGCCGGAGTTCATCCGCACCAACCCGGACGTCTATTTCGACCTGATCACCGTCGATGGCGATCACACGCTGGCCGGCGCACGGCGCGATCTGCTGAACGTGATCCCCCGGCTGACGATCGGCGGGATGGTCGTGTTCGACGACATCTCGAGCCAGTACCATCCGGAGCTCGGCGCGCTGTGGCAGGAGATCGTCGCCGATCCGATCCGCTTCTCCGCCTTCTCGTTCGCCGAGACCGGCTTCGGCGTCGGCTTCGCGATCCGCAAGCAGTAAACGCCGTCAGCTGCCGCGTTCCCACGGGAGCACGGGGGTCACGAGCGCGACGCGCTGATCTCTCGCCACGAGGCTGTTCTGCTCGGTGACGCTGAACGTCAGGGCGCCTTCGTGGATGAGGTGCGTGTCGCTGACGGGCTCGGAGACGCTGACCACGTATCGACCGGGCCGCAACAGATGCGCCGGCAGCGAGCAGACGAGCGTCTGGCGCCCGAGCGGCAGGTCGGCGTTCAGCGATTCGCCGGTGTCCGTGTTGACCGTGGTGAGGATCGGCACGCCGGTTTCCGTCAGGATGTTGAAGCTGAGGCGCGTCGGCAGCATCGGCCGGTGCACGGTGAAGTCGAAGGTGAAGCGGATCGGCAGGTCGGCCGGAAACGCGTCGGTCACGGAGCCGGGAGCGTCGATGCGGACTTCGTGGAACGTGAACGCGTCGCTGGCGGCCCGGCGCGGTCGCCACACCAGGTTCCCCTCCACCCCGTGCGAGAGATAGTCCGAGACCACCGCCGCGGCAGGACCGAACCGGGCGACTTTCCCATGATCGAGCCAAAGGGCCTGGCGGCAGAGCTGGCTGATCACCGCCATGTTGTGGCTGACGATGACCACCGTGCGCCCCTGATGCGTGATGGACTCGACTTTGCCGAGGCATTTCCGCTGAAAGGCGACGTCGCCGACGGCAAGGACTTCGTCGACGAGGAGGATGTCCGGACCGACGTGCGCCGCCACCGCGAACGCAAGGCGGACGTACATGCCGGAGGAGTAGCGTTTGACCGGCGTGTCGAGCAGGCGGTCGATCTCGGCGAAGGCGACGATCTCATCGAACTTCTCGCGGATCTCGGCCCGCGACATGCCGAGGATCGTGCCGTTGAGAAAGATGTTCTCGCGGCCGGTGAGCTCCGGGTGGAACCCGGTGCCCACTTCGAGCAGGCTGGCGACGCGGCCGTGCAGTTCCGCGCGTCCCTCGGTCGGCTCGGTGATGCGGGAGAGGATCTTCAGCAGCGTGCTCTTCCCCGCGCCGTTGCCGCCGACGATCCCGACCACCTCCCCCGCGGGGATGTCGAGCGTGACGTCGCGCAGCGCCCACAGCTCGGATCGCGGGCCGCGCTTTGCGAACAGCGTCGACGGGTTGGCCAGCAGCTCGCGCAACTGCCGCTGGCGCCACTCGTCACCGATGACGTAGCGCTTGCTGATGCCGCGTATGGAGATCGCGGTCGTCATCCCCTCTCCTCGGCCTGCCAGGCGAGCCGGAAGACCACCGCGCTGCCGCCGGCCATCCAGAGCAGCAGCGGCAGCAGCGAGAGCACGCTCCCCTGCCCGAACAGCGGCTCGCCGAGGTTGAAGCTCGACCAGGCCGAGGGGCAGTTGCACGTCGTGGCTGAAAGAGGGTTCACCGCCACATGCCCGACCCGCGTGCGGCCGTAGTCGTGAGTGCCGCTCACCTGCAGTTCCCCATGGAGAAGCTGCGGCAGGACGTAGACGACGAGCGGGCGGCGGATCTCGGTCGGTGCGTGTACGTCGACCGCGGCGACCACTGTCTGCACGGTGACCGAGACCAGCGCCAGCAGGACGAAGAGCGTGCGGGGCACGGACGACGCGTACAGCATGGCCACGCCGAGGAACGGCACGATCGGCAGCAGATACCTCGCGCTGAACGAATACCCGCCGAACCAGCCGTTGAAGCTCGCGTTCACGAGGAGAAAGAAGAGCACGATTGCCGCGAGCGTGACGAGCTCCCGCCGTTTTCCGGCGCGGAACAGCGTTATGGCGCCCGCAAGCGCCACGAGCAGGACCGGCGCGGAATAGAAGAGCCCGCGGTAGGGGGAGAACGTCACCCCCCACAGCGCGTCGAGGCTGGGCCGGACGAAGATCCCGAGCATGGCCCCGCGGGTGACGAACTCGGGAGTCAGGCTGTCGATCGGCGTCCGGTAAAAGGCTCCGAATGCGGCGGTGTGGTACCAGCCGACCAGGACCGCCGGCAGCACCGCTCCGGCGCAGAAGCGGAACAGCCTGGCGGCGCGCCGTTCGCGCGGCAAAAACAGCAGGATCGCGAAGATGGCCATCGGAATGGCACTGACGTAGTTCGTCGCCACCGCCATCGCTGCCAGAAACCCGGCCGCGGCGGGCGAGCGGTGGAGCAGGACATAGGCGAGGAAGAGCAGCGCGGCCGAGGGGACGTGCACCCACAGCGCGGTCGCGTACCCGAAGAGCGGTGTCCCGAGGGCGACCGTCAGCGAGACCAGGACCAGCCAGCGGGCGTCCGCGATCCCCTGCGCGCGGCCGTGGAGAAAGAGCGCGACCGGGATGAGCGCGCCGAGCACCCCGCAGACAGCGACGGTGCAGACGTAGGCGTTCGCGGTCGTGACCTTGAACTGATCGAACTCGAGTCCGGCCGCCCGTTCGCCGGCCACAAGAGCGGCGTACACCGGAATCGCGAGAAACGCCACGCCCGGCGGCTTGTTCGAATAGGTCCGGCCGCCGCTGCGGGAGACGTCCCCGGTCGTCGACAGGTAGCGCTCGATCGAGATCGTCCGCTGCTCGACCACCGCCCGGACCAGCGCGAACGAGGCGTTTTCGTTCCAGCCGCCGCCGCCGAACGTGTAGGCGTAGCAGCCGAGCGTCACGACGAAGAGCGCGATGGCGATGCGGCGGTCGGCAGCCGTATCAGAGCGTATCGGCAAACAACCGCTCCATCCGCCGGAAGTAGAGGGCGCCGCTGGCCAGCAGCAGGAGCGATGCGGCAATCGACCAGGCCAGCGCGCCGGCGGGGACCGGCGTGCCGAAGAGGCAGCCGCGGAACGCCTCGACGATCCCGGTGGCCGGGTTCGCAATCGCGAATGGCCGGTACGCCGGCGGCAGGGCCGCGAGCGGATAGACGACCGGAGTCGCGTACATCGCGATCTGCAGAATCCACGGCACGACCACCCGCACGTCGCGGTATTCGACGTTCAGCGCCGCGATCCAGAGCGCCACGCCCATCGAGAACGCGCCGGCCAGCAGGACCACGAGCGGCGCCAGCAGGAGCTCCGGCCCGGGGACGAATCGGTACCAGATCATGAGCGGCACGAGCAGCAGCAGCGCCACGCCGAAGTCGACCAGGCTGGTGACGCCGTTCGCCAGCGGGATGACCAGCCGGGGGAAGTAGACCTTGGAGATGAGGAACGAGGAGCCGATGAGGCTGTTGCCCCCGTTCTGGATGACGCTGTTGATGAAGTTCCAGATCAGGAGGCCGGCCAGGACGAAGAGTGCGTACGGCACAGTCAGGCTTGCGCCGAGCTTCGCGACCCGGTTGAAGAGCAGCGTGAAGATGAGCATCGAGACGAGCGGCTGCCCGACCACCCACACCGCGCCGAGGATGGTCTGGCGGTAGCGGACCTTGAGATCGCGCCAGCTGAAGACGTAGAGCAGCTCGCGGTACTCGAAGAGCTCGCGCAGATCGATGGCGCGCCAGCCGGGGGTCGGCTCGAGCACCGTGGTCTGTGGTCGCACGCTCATCCGCTCAGTCTAAACGCGGAATGGCGATCCGTCCGTCGACGAGCGGGATGGCCGGCAGCTCCGGGGCCACGATCTCCCGCAGCCGCTCGCGCATCGCGTCCACCGAGGCGAACTCGGAGTGCAGCACCTCGTGCAGCGCCTCCACGTCCGCGGCCCGGAGGCGCGGCTTCTTCTCCAGGCAGGCGTTCGTCTTACAGCGGTTCGTGCAGTACTTGCGCGTCTTGCGCGTCTTCGGAAACGGCGTACCGCACCAAGAGCAGGTCCCCATCACACGCCTCCACACACCCGAGAATGCGTTGATCAACGCTGCGGATGCCCGAGGGCGAAAAGTGCGTGGGTGACGGCGGCTTTTCGCGAAGCGCACTCGAATGCGTTGATGAACGCACTGTAGCGGAGGTTGTGCATACGGTCAAGATATTGACCGTTCCTCGTGCCACTGGTGCCCCGGGCCGGACTCGAACCGGCACGCCGCTCACGCGGCAGCGGATTTTAAGTCCGCAGCGTCTGCCATTTCGCCACCGGGGCGCGCTCCCCGATCATAACGCGGCCCCGATCAGATATGATTCGCGCCGCAAATCCACACCCCGCCGGAGGCTGCACCATGACCACCACCACAACCGAAATCACCCCGGGGGCACCGCTCACGGTCCTCTCCGAAGAAGAACAGATGTTCCAGCAGAGCGTGCGCGATTTCGCGATCGAGCGCATCCGCCCGCTCGTCCATCAGATGGACCATGCCGCCACGATGTCGAAGGACCTGATCGAGAGTTTCTTCGACCTCGGGATCATGGGCATCGAGATCCCCGAGCAGTACGGCGGCGCCGGCTCGACCTTCTTCAACGCCGTCCTGGTGGTCGAGGAGCTGTCGCACGTCGACGCCTCCTGCGGCGTGCTGGTGGACGTGCAGAACACGCTCGTGAACAACGCCCTCATCCGCTGGGGCACCGAGGACCAGAAGTCGAAGTACCTGAAGATGCTGGCCACCGACACCGTCGGCGCGTACGCGCTCTCCGAGGCCGGCTCGGGCTCGGACGCCTTCGCCCTGGCCACCAAGGCCGAGGACAAGGGAGACCACTGGGTGCTGAACGGGCGCAAGCTCTGGATCACCAACGCCGCCGAGGCCGGGATCTTCGTCGTCTTCGCCAACGCGAACCCGAACGCCGGCTACAAGGGCATCACCGCCTTCATCATCGAGCGCGACTTCCCCGGCTTCCAGGTCGGCAAGAAGGAAGACAAGACCGGCATCCGCGCCTCCTCCACCTGCGAGCTCATCCTCGAGGATTGCCGCGTCCCGAAGGAGAACGTCCTCGGCGAGCACGGTAAGGGCTACAAGATCGCCATCGAGACGCTGAACGAAGGGCGTATCGGCATCGGTGCGCAGATGCTCGGTGTGGCCCGCGGCGCCCTCGAGTACGCCATCGCGTACACGAAGGAGCGCAAGCAGTTCGGCCAGCGCATCGCCGACTTCCAGGGCGTCCAGTTCCAGATCGCCCAGGCCGCAACCGAGCTCGAAGCAGCCCGCCTCCTGGTCTACAACGCGGCGCGCCTCAAGGACACGAACAAGCCCTTCCTCCGCGAAGCGGCCATGGCCAAGCTCTTCTCCTCCCAGATCGCCGAAAAGGTGACCTCGCTCTCCGTCCAGCTCTACGGCGGCAACGGCTACACCAAGGAGTACCCGGTGGAGAAATTCTGGCGCGACTCCAAGGTCGGCCAGATCTACGAGGGCACCAGCAACATGCAGCTGGCCACGATCGCGAAGACGATCCTGACGGATCGGCTGTAGGGGTCGTTCGAGAGCCACGGTCCTCGCCTGTGGCGCGCCCCCTCATCCGCCCTTCGGGCACCTTCTCCCCGCTCGACGCGGGGAGAAGGGCTACTAATTTTGATTCTTGCGAGAGGAAAGTTAGTAGCCCCTCTCCCCGCGTCGAGCGGGGAGAGGGTGGCCAACGGCCGGGTGAGGGGCCATGCCACAGGCGATGAGCGTGCCTTCGGAGGCTACTTCTTCACGTCCGCCCGAACCATCGCGATCATCGACTTGGCCAGCGCCGGCACCCGCCCCACCCTGTGGAACTCGGGGCGGCGCAGGTTGTTTGCGGCGAACAGCTCCTCGAGCTTGGCGCGGGTGAAGAACTTCAGGTGTCCGCCTTCCCAGAGCGGATCGAAGTGGTGGTCGAACTTTCCGGAGGCGACCACGAGCAGGTTCTTGAGGTAGCCGTGGTAGGGCGTGGAGATGATGCCGATACCGCCCGGCGCGAGCACGGAGCAGAAGGCGCGCATAAACTCGCGCGCGGAGGGGCAGTGCTCGATCACTTCGAGGCTCACCACCACCGGAAACGTCCCGAATCGCGCGCCGAGGTCTTCGGCGGTCGAGCCGGGCTCGAAGCGGAGACGCTCGGATTCGTACCCCTTTGCGATCGCGATCCCCGAGGCCGAGGGATCGACGGCCACGACGGAGTAACCGTCGCGGGCGAGCATCTGAGCGGTGGCGCCGTTGCCGCAGCCGAGCTCGAACACGCGCTGTGGCGCCGGCGCATGTCGCGCGAGCAGCCTGCGCAGTGTCGGCCAGAGATAGGCGTTCGTGAACGTCGGCTGATCGTCGGAGTAGCGGTACTCGGCCACGCGCGCAGCATGGTACTCGTGTTGCCGCCGCATGTAATCTAGGCCGGTTTGGCGAGCAAATCCCTACCTGCGTCCGCTCTGTACCTCGCGACCGCCCTCCTGGCCCTGCTGGGCGTGACGCGCATCGCCTCGACGTACCGCACGTTCTCGCAGACCGTCGACGAGCCGATCCACGTGGCGGCCGGGTATCAGTGGCTGCACGGCAAATACGACCTCGACGTCGAGCATCCGCCGCTGGCGCGCCTTTTCTTCGGGCTGGACGCGTTCCGGACATACACGATGACCAACGTGACGCAGGACCGCGCGCTGCAAGGGAACGAGCTGCTGTATCGCGGCGGTACGTACCGGCAGAATCTCGCGTGGGCCCGGGCCGGCAATCTCCCCTTCTTCCTCCTCGGCCTGCTGGCGGTGTTCCTCTGGGCGAAGTGGCTGGAGGGCGTCGCGGCCGGGGTCGTGGCGGTGGCGCTCTTCGGCGCGCTCCCGCCGGTGCTGGCGCACGCCGGACTGGCCACCACGGACATGGCCGCGGCGGCCTCGGTGGCGGCGGCGCTCTATTGCTTCGCGCGCTGGCTCGAGGAGCCGTCCTGGCGCCGGACGTTGCTCCTCGGCGGCGCCATAGGCGTGGGGCTGCTCTCGAAGTTCTCGTTCCTGCTCTTCTTCCCCGTCGGCGCCGTGGTCCTGCTCCTGCCACGGCTGCGGCGGCTGCGGTACGCCCCCCGGCTGGCGGGAGCCGCGCTCCTCTCGTTCCTGCTCGTCTGCGCCGCGTACCGCTTCGAGACCGGGCGCTTCTACGAGATCCGCCTCAGGTCGATGCCGCCCGGGACGATGGAGCACATCGCCGCGCGCTACGGGAAGGAACCGGGGTATGAATGGGTGCGTCCCGACCTGGTCGGGCGCTACAACGCATTCGCCGAGTATGCGAAGAAGCACAACGGCAAGGTAGGAATCGATTTCGTCGACTGGGCGAAAGCGGCCGGTTACCCGTCGCCGCTGGCCGGCCGTCAGGGGGACACGCTGCGCGGCGCCCCACCGTTGCCGCCCGTCCCACTGCGCGACCGCCTCCTCGAGCCGGTCCGCGCGGGCGGCCGCTGGCTCGCGACGCGGGTCCCGATCCCCGCCATCACCTTTTTCGCGGGAGCCGATTACGTCCGCTTCCACACGAAGTCCGGCCACGCGGCGTTCCTCCTCGGCAAACGCAGCACCTCGGGTTGGTGGTACTACTTTCCGGTCGTTCTCTTCTTCAAGACGCCGCTGCCGTTCCTCGCGCTCGCCGCCGCCGGACTCTTTTTCCTGCGGCGCAACGCGGTGGCCTACTTGCCCCTCGCGCTGCTCGGTGTGTCGATGACCAGCAGCATCAACATCGGCATCCGCCACGTCCTCCCGATCTACCCGTTCCTGACCATCGGCGCAGCCGTGGGCGCGGTCGTACTCTGGCGCCGCCGGCGCACGGCCGCCGTCCTGCTCCTGGCGTGGTACTTCGCCGGCACCGCCCTGGCGCATCCGAACTATCTGGCGTGGTTCAACGAGGCCGCCGGCGGCCACCCGGAGCGGATCGCCGTCGACAGCAATCTCGACTGGGGACAGGATCTCTTCCGCCTGGCCGACTACGCGGAGCGCCAGACGCTCTCCCCGCTCTACGTCTCCTACTTCGGCTCCGCCCGCTGGCGCGACCACCTTCCGACCGCCCTCCCCCTGCCCCTCGGCCAATGCACGCCCGGCTGGATCGCCCTGAGCGAGCAGCACCCTGCCATCGACCAGAGCATCGCGTATCGATGGCTCGAGCAGCATCGCCCGGTGAAGAGGATCGGGAGCTCGATCCGGCTGTACTTTGTGACGGGATGTTAGAACGCCCTTTCCCGCCGGTCCACTTCTCGACCCTCCGGTCAAGCATTGAACCCTCATTCACCGCCCAAAGGTTCATTTCCGGACCCTCTCCATACGTAAGTCATTGAGAATACGTACGGCATCACCGTTGAAGTGAACGGGCACCTGACAGGAGGGTTCAACGCATGATTCGACGGGGCCTGCTCATAGCAGCGTTCGGCATTCTTTTCGGTACGTCCGCCTACGCGAAGACGGGGGTTGTCTTCATCCACGGCAAAGGGGGGACGGACCTCGCGACGCCGAGCGTCGCCCGGGCGTACTGGGGCGAGGACATGATCCGCGCCACCACCAAAGGCTTCACCATCCCCTACCTGATCTGCTCCTACGACGGCACGCAGTACATGTGGGTCGCGGGGGGAACGGTCGCGGGGCAGATCTACAACTGGATGATGGCGAACGCGATCGACGACATCGTCATCGAGACGCATTCGTTCGGCGGCGTAGTGATCCGCTGGATCCTCTCCAACCCAACCTACGACTCCCGCTACCAGCCGATCATCAGCCGCATCCGCTGGGTGAACTCGATCGCCCCGCCGAACAAAGGCTCCGAGGCGGCGAACCTGGCGGGAACGCTCTCGGGATCGTGGCTGACCGGCTGGATCGTGAGCCTGGTCGGGCAGAACAACGATTCGACGAAGAACTGCACCACCTCGTCGATGAGTTACTACAACCAGTACTACCTCAAGGGGACATCGGGCCGTCCGGCGCTGCCGAAGACGGTCTACAACATCGCCGGGACCGGTCTGTGGAACGACTTCGTCCACGCCGAGGATACGGGGCTGGCGACGCTGTCCGGGGTGGCGGGGATGCCGGGTGAGGACGACGGGATGGTCTCGCAGTACAGCGCGCAGGCCGTAGGCGTGGTCTGGTTCACGACGCTCGCGAACCATCACCACAACCGCCGCAACGACTACCGCAAGATCGGCGACTCGCTCGCCACCGACTTCTGAGGAGATCGAACCATGAAAAAGACACTCTTTCTCCTCCTCTCGCTCGCACCGGCGGCGTTCGCCGCCGATCAGACCGGCCGCTTCGCCGCCGGCGCGAAGTACGAAGAACCGGCCGCGCACGCGCCGGCGCACGTCTCCCGCATGTTCGCGCGCAGCATCCCCCGCGCCGCGGCCAGCGCCATCGACATCCCGGCCGCGGGCGGCAGCGGGATGATCATCTGGACCATCCCCTCCCGCCCGGCCTCCGTCTCCACGCGCCTCCTGACGCCGACCGGCTCCGTCCTGCAGCCGTCCGACCGCGGCTCGTACGAGCGCGGCCTGCGCCGCTTCCGGATCGATTCGGCCGAGACGGCGGAGCTCGGACTGCCCGGCGGTGCACATGAAGTGGTGCACGTCCTCGACGCCGCTGCGGCGACGTATCAGTTGCGCGTCGACGTTCCGGACGCGGTCGAAGGGGTCACGCTGGTGGTCGCGGAGCCGGAAAGCCGCATCACGCTCTCGACATGGGCCGCACCGCTCTCCCGCCAGCCGGGCGAGCCGGTGACGCTGCACGCCGAACTGCGCGACGGCGACGCGCCTCTGACGAATGCGCGCGTCACCGCCCGCCTCGCCGCGCCGAACGGCCGCAAGTTCGATGCGATCGAGCTCGTCGAGACGGCGAACGGCGTCTACCGCGCCACGTTCGCCAATCTCCCGGTCGACCTGGCGGGTCCGTGGCAGGTGCGCTTCGACGCCGAGGGGGCGACGCAGGACGGCACCCACTTCGCCCGCACCGGCTCCGGCGAGCTGATGGCGGAACGCGCCGCCGCCCGCCTCGGACGCATCGCCACGACGGTCGTCGGCGACGCGCTCCGCGTCACAGTCCCGGCCGAGATCACCCTCGGTGGTACGTACCGTTACGACGTCCTGATCGCCGACGGCTCCCGCAACGCCGTCGCCTGGGGCGAAGCGGTCCGCAACCTGACCACCGGCGCTACGTCGCTGGAGATCGACATCCCTCTCTCCCACCTCGGCAGCACCCGCGTCGAGGACCTCTACCTCGACGCCCGCCTCCTCGGCCTCGACACCATCGGCGTCGCCGGCCGCGTGACCTCGCACTGACCCATTCGCAGGCATACGGAGGCCGAGAGGCCTCCGTATGGAGTGCGGTAACGCCAGTTACCGCACTCCATACCGCTGCCTCAGCTAAACTGAATCGCTGAAGGCCGGACCTACACGTCTGCGGACCCGCGCAGGAAAAAGACGTTCTTGCAGTACCAGCTCGCGACGCCGCGGTCGCGCCAGTGCTGGCGCACCGCCTCCGTCGTCTCTTCGTCCGCGCCGAACCCGTGGACGCTGAACTTCTCGAGCCAGTATCCGTGCGGTTGTTCGTTGATGTGATCGTGGCCGCCCTGGCCGGGGGTGGCGGCAGAGAAGACGATGTGCGGGGCGGCGGAAGCGAGGGATGCCACGAAACGGTCCGCGGCGGTTTCGGGGAGGTGTTCCGCGACTTCGAGGGAGATGACGGCATCGCATGGCTCGACGGTGAACGGTTGGGTGAGGTCGGCCAGGCGGACGTCGATGTTCCGGCGGCGGGCACAGGCGACTCCGGCGGGGCTTCCTTCCAGGCCGAGCGTGCGCACGCCGCGTGAAGCGAGGGCGGCGAGCAGTGCGCCGGAACCGCACCCGACGTCGACGACGAACCGCGGGTGCAGTTGTTCGACGATCGAGGCCGCCATCACGTCGTAACTGGCGGCCTGCATCTCGTCGAGGTGGTCGAAGAACGCCGGGCTGTAGCCGGGGCGTACCAGGCGGTTGCGGACGAAGCGGCGCAACGGCTCCGGCAAAACCGCACGATAGACAGAGCGGGCCCAGCTCGACAAGCTCACAGCATCCCCTCCATGTGTTGAACCATACGACCCGCGATCCCGGGCCAGTTCAGTTGCTCGTCGTAGCGGCGGCGCGCGGCGGCGCCGAGGCGCGGGAGTGAGGAGATGTTGGTCTCGATGGTCGCCGCCCAGGTCCGTGGGTCGTCGCTGGCGATCAGGAGACCGCTCGCGCCGTCGCGGACCATTTCGGGAATGGCGCCGGCCGGCGAGGCGATGGCCGGACGCCCGGCCATGGCCGCCTCGGCGATGGCCACCGGCGTCAGATCGGCGGCCGTCGGCAGCAGCAGCGCGGAGGCGGCGGCGTAGAGCTCCCCCAGCCCCGTTTCCGCGGTGCGCCGGCCGTGGAGGCGAACCCACGACGGCGAGGGTGGTGGTTGCACCGGGCCGACCACATCGAGCTCCGCGTCGAGGCCGCGTTCGCGCAGCTCCCGCACGACCGCGACCGCAAAGTCGCCCCCCTTGCGCTCCCAGTCGACGCCGATCCACAGCAGTCGCAGCGGGGCGTGGCCGGGAAGCGGTACAGCGCCTGCGGCCGGCAGGTTTGCGCCGACGAGCGTGACGTGCACCTGGTACGGCTCGACGCGATAGCCGAACCGTTCGACGGCGCGGTCCCACGCCCATTGCGACGTCGAGAAGAACAGCCGCATCGCGTCGAGCGCTCGCTGCTGGACGTCGAACCCTTCGCGAATCGAGCGCGGGCTGATCCGGTCGAGCATCTGGTCGGGATAGAGATCGACGCGCGAACCGAAGATCGAATCGCCGAAGCCGAAGATCGGCGTCCCGGTCTCGGTGAACGCACAGCTTTCGCTGCCGATGAGCAACACCGCATCGACGCGATGGCGCTCCGCAAGCTCGTCGAGCGCGCGCGAATGGAACGCGCAGCGGCGCGGATCCTTGTCCCAGAGGTACTGCTCGCGGCGGAGACGCTCGGCGATCCGCTTCGTCAGCGGCGGTTGGTAGTGCGGGAGGTCCCAGCGGGTGACGTCCGCGTGCTGCTGCAGCGCCGCGATCAGGTGGCGCGGAATCCCCGAGAAGCCATCGAGGTGTGCACCCGCGACCGCGATTCGCATCGTTATGCTTCCGGCGCCTCGAGCTCGGCCCGCTGCCGCGCCGCGAGCCGGTTCAGGAAGTCGGACGCGATGCCGCCGCTGGTCCTGCGGAGCGTCATGATGTAGACGGAGATCGCGATCACGCCGCCGAGCCAGGCCAGCGTCCCGAACTGCTTTTCGCCGGGGAAGAACGGCCAGAGCATGAACATCAGCGCGCCGGCCACGCCGGCCACGAGCAGGAGCAGGCGCTGCGCTTTCGGGGCGTCGATGTCGCGGTTGCAGGTCAGCTTCACCGTCGCGTCCCGGGCGTCGTCGGGTGCCCAGGAGACGGTGCACTCCACCGCCCCGCCGGTGGACATGCCGCGCCGCAGCGGCAGCGTGAACTCGCGAGCGCGGTCGTGCGTCGCGGTCATGGCGCCGCCGTACAGCTCCACGAGCTCGTCGATGGTCTCTTCGATCCCTTCGAACGGCACCCGATCCTCGGTGAACTCGACCGCCCGCTCTTCCGTTTCCGTCATTCCTCTCTCCTGAGCCAGCCGCGCCGCAGCTCGCTCCCCTCCCGCACCCGCAGCGAAATCTTCGGCCGCGGGTCGGGCGCCGCCGTCAGCGACAACCGCCGCAACACCCCCGCGCGGGCGATCAGCAGCTCCGCGGACTGCCCGATCGGGATCGCGCGCAGCGCCGCGGTGAGCGTGGCCTCGCTGCCCAGGCGCGTCTCGCCGAGGGCCAGCAACTCGTCGTTCGGAAGCAGCCCGGCCGACATCGCCGCACCGCCGCGCAGGACGCCGCTCACCACCAGCGCACCGTCCTGCGAACGGAGCGTTGCGCCGAGCACCGGCTGATTCGGATTGCCGGACGCGGTCGCGAATGCAACACCGGCAGCCGCGAACAATTCCGCGTACGGGAGCGGCTCGGTGCCGTCGACGTAGCGCGCAAAGAAATCGCCGACGTCCGCCACGCGCGCCACCGCCCGCTCCATCGCCTCTTCCTCGAGGCCGGTGCCGGTGGCGCCGTATTCGTTCCAGAGGATGCGCACCACGTCGTCGAGGCTCCGCTGCCCGTTCGTCTCGCGGTGGATGGTCAGGTCGAGCAACGCCGAGACGACCTCCCCCTTGTTGTAGAACGAGAAGAAGGCGTTCGGATGATCGTGCATCTGGGCGGGATCGCTCAGCCAGCCGTCGAAGCTGGCCTGAGAGAGCGAGAGGTGCTGCCGCGCGGGTAGCGTCTCCAGCAACTGGATCTCGCTCTCCAGGTGCATGAGGTAACGCTCCACGGACCAGAGACCGGAGCGGACGAGCGACAGCTCGCCGTAGTACGACGTCAGCCCTTCCATCACCCAGAGGAGGCGCGTGGGCGTGGCGTTCCAGTAGTCGTACGGCGCGAAGCAGGCCGGGACGATCCGCTTCACGTTCCAGGCGTGGAAGAGCTCGTGCGCGGTGATGGAGAGCGTATGGTCGTAACCCTCGTCGCCCGGCTTCGCGCCGAGAAGCGAGTTGCGGCGGACGATGATGGAGGAAGAGTCCTCGTGCTCCACGCCGTGCCAGCGATCGCGTACGTGATAGAGGAAGCGGTAGTCTCGGAACGGGAGCCCGCCGAAGAGCTCCGCCTGGTACCGGACGATCGCGCGCACCGGCTCGACGAACTGCTCGGTCTCGAGCCCCTCATCGCCGTGGAAGACCAGATGGATGCGCGCGCCGCCTTCCACGAATGAATGGCGGGTGAGCCTGGCCGCGGCGATGGTCGGCGAGTCGATGAGGGAATCGTAGTCGCGGGCGACGAAGGCGCCGTCGCCGTCGCGCGGGAGCTGCGTCTCGATGGTCCACTCCGCCGGCGCGGCGATCGTCAGCCGGTGCTCTTCCCGGCGCAAGCCTTCGACCAGCATGAAGAGGTTCGAGCCGTTGAAGTACGCCTCCTCTTCATCGAGGAAGCTCGAGCCTGCGTCCAGCACGCCCGCGTAATAGCGGTAGCGGAACGTGACCTCCTCCCCCGCCCGCGCGTCGATGCGCCACGAGTGGAGGCCGTCCTTCCACACCCGCGCCTGGCCGGCCGACCAGTCCCGTACGTTCGCGGCGTAGTTCTGGATCAGGTACCGGCCGGGACGCCACGCCGGCAGCAGGAGCCGCGGCGTATCGACGGGCGCGGTGAAGCGGATCGCGATCTCGAAGAGCCGCTCGGCGGGATTGGTCCACGACAGGAGGTAGTGCGGCATCGCGCAACGCGCATCATACCGAGAGGCACGATCGCGCTGGCGGCAGCGGTATGGAGTGCGGTAACTGGCGTTACCGCACTCCATGAGAGATCCGCCATGCACGACGACAGTCGTCGTGAACGATGACAGCCCGTCCTATCGACGATGACGGACGTGTCTACGAACGATGGCAGGCTCGCTGTCAAACGTTGATAGAGGTCGCTGTGAACGATGACAGCACGGTCTATCAACGATGAAGGCCGTGGCTATCAACGATGGCAGGACCGTCCATCAACGATGAAGGCGGTCGCTATGAACGATGGCAGAACCGCCTATCAACGACGAAGGCGGTCGCTATGAACGATGGCAGAACCGTCTATCAACGATGAAGGTGGTCGCTATGAACGATGGCAGAACCGTCTATCAACGATGAAGGACATGGCTATGAGCGATGACGGCTTGCCCCATCGTCGACGAAGGAGGTGGTTGGGAACGATGACGGCCGTTCCAGCCACCGTACAACGAACCAGCCGCGACGCCCGCCTCCTCACTCCCGGACGGCGATGTTGTACTTCTGGATCTTCGACTTGAGGGTGTTGCGGGCCAGGCCGAGGCGGCGGGCGGCTTCGCGGATTCTCCCGCCGCAGCTTTCCAGGGCGCGCAGGATGAGCTGCTTGTCGACCGCGCTCATCACCTCGTCGTAGATGTCGCTGGTGATCTCCATCTTGCCGACCAGCGGGCCGACGATGGAGCTGGGCATGCTCGGGTGCGTCTCGGCCGACACCACCAGCGCCGGCTGCTGCTGGGAGTAGAGCGCGTAGAACTCGTTCTTCGTCACGATGTCGTCGTTCGACATGACGATGGCGCGGTGCAGCGTCGCTTCCAGCTCGCGCACGTTGCCCGGCCAGTCGTAGCGCTGGAAGAGATCGAGGATGCCCGGCTCGAGGCGCTTGTTGTCGATGCCGAGGTCCTTGCAGATCTTGCGGATGAAATGCTCGGCCAGGAGCGGGATGTCGTCCTTGCGATCGCGCAGCGGCGGCAGCATGATCGGGATGATGTTCAGGCGGTAGAACAGATCCTCGCGGAACGTCCCCTCCTCGATCGCCTTCTCCAGCTCGAGGTTCGTCGCGGCGACGATCTTCACGTCCGTCTTGATGGTCTGCGTCCCGCCGACGCGCTCGAATTCCTTGTCCTCGACCACGCGCAGCAGCTTGGCCTGCATGGCCAGCGTCATCTTGCCGATCTCGTCGAGGAAGATCGTGCCGTGGTTCGCCAGCTCGAAGCGCCCGAGCTTGCGGCGGTCCGCGCCGGTGAAGGCGCCCTTCTCATGACCGAACAGCTCCGACTCCGCCAGCGTCTCCGGCAGTGCCGCGCAGTTGAACTTGATGAATGGGCCGTTCCGGCGCGGGCCGATGTTGTGGATGATGCGCGCCACGAGCCCCTTGCCGGTCCCCGACTCGCCGCGCACCAGCACCGTCGAATGCCCGGCCGAGGCCTTGCGCACCGCGAACTGCGTCCGCGCGACCGCCTCCGAGTGGCCGACGATCGAGTCGAGATGCTTCTCCACCAGCACCTCGCGGCGCAGCGTCTCGTTCTCCAGCGACAGGCGCGTGCGCGCTTCTTCCAGCTCCTCGTAAAGGCGCGCGTTCTCGATCGCGATCGCGGCCTGGTCGGCGAAGGCCTCGATGAAGCTGAGGTCCTTCTGCGAGAAGAGATGCCGCGCCTGGCGGTGGTCGATGTAGATCGCGCCGGCGATGCGGTCCTTGATGATCACCGGGGCGCAGAGGATCGAGAGGATGTTCTCCGCGATCACCGACTCCGCGCCGCCGAAGCGGTGGTCCGCCAGCGCGTCGGCTGACATGACCGACTGCCCGCTCTGCATCACTTCCTTGACGATCGACTGCGGCGAGCGCTTCGACTCCCCTTCCGCGCCATCCTTGAGGTTGCGGGCCACGCGCGTGCGCAGGGCGCCGGTCAGGTGATCCAGCAGGATGATCATCCCGCGCTCCGCGCGCAGCCGGCGCACGCAGACGTCGAGGACGCGGTTCAGCACCTCTTCGAGGTTCAGCGTCGAGTTGATGATCTTGACGATCTCGTACAGCCCGACCACGCCCTGGTCCGGCGCCTTGCCGTGCGGGCGGATGCGGAACAGCGCACCGCGGGCGCGCTCGAGATCGTGCGTTGCGTTGAGGCGCTCGAAGATCCGGATCGCGCTGCGGATCATCTGCGTCGCGTCTTCCGGCTCCTCGCGCAGCAGGCCGATGTCGAAGAGCAGGCGTCCCATCTCGTACGGCGTGTCGATCTCTTCGAACGCCACGCGTACCGCTTCGAACTTCGCGGCCGCCGTCTCGCGGTCGCCCTGCTGGCCGTGGATCTTCGCCCACGCCCAGTCGTTCTTCGCCAGCGAGAAGCGGTCGCCGAGCTGGCGGGCGTACTGTTCACCGAGCTTCGCGTGCTGCACCGCCCCCTCGATGTCGCCGCGCTGCAACACGAGCACGGCCGCCGCGGTGTGGGCCCGTGCAAGGCCGTGCAGCGTGCGGTTGGCCTCGAAGATCTGCAGCGCGCGCTTGAGGTACTGCTCCGCCTCGTCGACGTTCCCGCGCTCGTCCTCGATCGACGCCAGCACGTACGCCGCCTCGCCGATCAGGTCCTCATCTCGTGCGCGCTCGCCCGCCGACAGCGCCTTGTGCGCGTATTCGATGGCCTTGGCGATGTCGCCCCGCTTCTTGGTCAGGCGCGCCAGCGGCACGTACACCGACAGGCGGGACGCCCGCGTCTCGTCGAAGCCTTCGATGCTCACGCACTTCCGATACTGCTCGAGCGCCTCGTCCCAGCGGCCGAGCATCTCCAGCGCGTCCGCGAGGTTCTCGCGCGCCAGCGCTTCGTGCTCGAACGCGCCGATCTTCTCGTCGATGCGCACGCTCTTCTCGAACAGCTCCACGGCCGTGTGGAAGTTGCCGCGTCCGTACTCGACCACGCCCACGTTGTTGTACGCGGTGACCAGGTCCCACAGATCACCCTCGGCTTCCGAGCGCTCGAGGTTCTTGCGGAAGTACTGCAGCGCCGTGTCCCACTCCCCGAGCTTCCAGACGGTGTTGCCGAGATTCATCGACGCGACCTTGCGGAGCTGCTCGCTCCCCAGCTTCTCGCCGATGGCCAGCGCTTCCTCGAGGATCTCGCGCGAGCGCTGCCAGTTGCCGCCCGCGAACTCGATCAGGCCGAGCATGTTCTTGACGTAGCCGTAGACGACCGTCGGCTCCATCTTCTCGAGCATCACCCGCGCCTTTTCCGCAGTCTCGCGCGCGGTCGCGAAGTCGTCGCGCTGCCGGTACAGCCAGGCGATGCGGTTCAGCATCTCCGCGACGTCGACGGTCTGCTCGAGCCGTTCGTAGACCGCCAGCGCGGACTGGTAGTACGTCATCGCCGAGTCCTGGTCGCCGCGGCGCGAGAGCACCTTGCCGATCTTCTTCATCACCCGCGCGACGTCGATGTTCGCGTCCGCATCGTCAGGGGCGCTGTCGTGCCGGGGATGACGGGCCTGGATGCTCTTGAGGAGGAACTGGAACGCGTGCATCGCGCCGCGATAGTCGTCGCGGCGGTAGTACGCATCGGCCAGCTTCTCGCGCACCTCGGACTTGCGAAGCTCTTCCACCCCGCCGAGGTCCATCAGCTCGAGCGCGACGCGATAGAACTCCGTCGCTTCCTCGTGCGCGAGCGTGCGCGTCGCGAGGTCGCCCGCTTCGATCGAATAGCGCGTGCCGCGCTCGATGTCGTTGGCGCGCGAGAAGTGATACGCGACCTGCCCGATGAGCTGCGTCGAGCCCTCGTTCGCCGCCGGCTCCAGCGCTTCGCCGACGCGCTGGTGGATCTCGGCGCGGCGGCGCTCCGGCATGGCGTTGTAGACCGCGTCGCGGAGATGGATCTGCGGGAAGGTGATGGTCATGCCGTCGCTCGATTCATCGAGCAACGCCAGGCGCACCAGCTCGCGGACATGGACATACGTCTCTTCCGGCGGGAGCTCGGAGACTTTCGTCAGCAGCTCGAGCTCCATCGTCTCGCCGAAGACCGTCGCGATCTCGAGCACGCCCCGCGGCGCCGGCGGCAGCGCGTCGACCTTCTCCATGAGGATGGAGGCGAACCCGCCCGGGATGCGCAGGCTGCGGATGCGGTCCATGCCCGCGATCCACCCGGCCGGAGTCCACTGCAGGTAGTCGTGCGCGATGAGGTAATCGATGATGCGGCGGATGTTCAGCGGCGAGCCGGCCGACTCCCACAACATCCAGCGCACCAGCTCGTCCGGCACGTTCATCTCGCCGAGGAGCGACTGCACGTGCTCGCGCACCAGCGGCTCGGTCAGCGTCTCGACGTGCACGATCGGGAAGCTCCCCTCGCGCGAGCGCTGCTCCCAGAACGAGAGGTTCGGCGCCGCCGACTCGATGGCCGCCTCCCCGCCCGAGTCGAGCGTCAGCGTGCCGATGACCAGCAGGCGGTTCTGCTTCGCCTCGCCGACCAGGAACGAGAAGAGCTCCGCGGTGGACGGATCGGCCCACTGCAGGTCCTCGATGAGCAGGATGAGCGGCGAGCCGCCCGTCTCGCCGCCGACGCTCAGGAACCCATAGAGGTCCTGCATCGACTGCACGATGCGGTTGAAGAGGCGGAACTTCTGCCCGTGCTGCGGCGCGCTCGTCTCCGGTCCCGACGAGGCCACCACCGGCCGCAGGATGCGGCGGATCTCTTCCGACACATCGGCGTCGGGGTTCACCGCGTACACCATCTGCGTGAAGATCTCGAAGAACGGCGCGTAGATCGTCTTCCGGTTGACCGGGCAGCGCCCGCAGAAGACGCGCGCGCCGTCGAGCTGCGCGCGCAGCGTCACGTCGCGGACGATGCGGCTCTTCCCCATTCCCTCGCCGCCGGCCAGGATGACGCCGTCGCCGCGGCCTTCTCGTGCTTCGGAGATCAGCGCCATCAACTGATTCACTTCGCTCTTGCGGCCGATCAGCGGCGCGGCGAACAGCTCACCCTTGCCGACCAGCAGCTCGCCCGCCGGCGCTTTCTTTCCGGCCGCTTCCGCGACCGCGTGTACGAGCGCTGCTGCCGAGGGGAACCGGTCGCGCGGATCTTTCTCGAGCAGGCGCAGGATGATCCGCTCGAGCGCTTCCGGCACGTTCGGGTTGATCGACGACGGCGGCTTCACCTCTTCGTCGAGGTGCATCCGGATCACGTCGATCGCCGCGCGCCCGTATCCCGGCAAGGCGCCGGTGACCGTCTCGTACAGGGTCATGCCGAGGGCGTAGAGATCGGCGCGCGAGTCGACGCGGTCCTGCTTCAACACCTCGGGGGCCATGTACTGCAGCGTCCCACGGATCTTCCGGTCCAGCACCAGCCGGCTTTCGATCGCGAGGCCGAAGTCCATGATCTTCGCCTTGCCGCTCTCGTCGACCAGGATGTTCGACGGCTTGAGGTCGAGATGGACGATCCCGAGATGGTGGATGTGGTGCAGCCCGGAGGCGAGCTGCAGGATCACGTCATAGAGCGCGTCCCAGTTCTGGCCGTCGAAGAACTCCGTGATCCGCTTCCCGGCGAAGAACTCCATCGTGAAGTACGGATACCGCTCCTGCAGCACGCCGTAGTCGAAGACCTTGATCACGCTGGCGTGCTCGATCGACGCCAGCGTCGAGAACTCGGTCTTGAACCGGAGCAGCTCCTGCGGATCCGTCACCTCGCGTGAAAGGATCTTGATGGCCTCATCGCGACGGTCCGGAACATCGAAGACACGGAACACACAAGTGTCTGGCGTCTTCTTCAAAACCGAACGAACCTGATACCGCGGCGGGAGTGCGATGTCGGGTACGACAGGCTCAGTTGTCATGTGCGGGGTGAGAATATAACCCACAGGTCGTGAGTGAGGGGTCAGACATTTGGCCACGTGGGGGGATCAGTCGGCGGTCGGCAGTCGGCGGTCGGCAGTAGATGAGGCCCGTTCTACTGCCGACGATCGGCTGCCGACCAAGACTCTCATCAGCCCAAAAGCCCAACAGCTCAATAGCTTCGCCCCGTTCTCCTGCCGATCGTGGCTCCCGTTCCACTGCCGACC
>DASQJY010000021.1:0-10687 GCA_035630815.1 Thermoanaerobaculia bacterium | reverse complement strand
CCTGCACCGGCTTGCCGTCGAGCCCGAGGGTGAGCACTACTTCCCGTCCGCCGTCGAGCGGAACGATCGTCGTGGGAAGCTGCGGCGTCGAGGTGAGCTGCGCAAGGATCATCAGTACGTGGATCACGGTCCTGCCCTCCTGGTGGAAATATGGCTCCGCGGCTGCAAAAGCGCAACTTGTGATGAAGGTCAATGGGGTCATAAGTGCGGTGACCGCGGAGGGTGGCCCACCGGCTGCCCTCCGTCACGCCTTCGGCGTGAAACCCATCTGCCCGGGGATGACGAGTGGGTTCACCCTCGCCTCAATGCGCGTCGCAACCCCACAGGCGCCACTCTTCCGGGGAGATACCGCTCTCGGGCGCGGGAAATGACGCAGGAATGTTCCATTTGACGTCGCAGGTAGGGATTTCCGGCACCGCGACACACCCTGTGCAGTGAAAGGCCACGTACGAACACCCGCCAGCGCCGCCGCCGAGATCTCCTGGCTCCTGATGGACTACGTCGAGATGTGCCGCATTCTGGGTCCGCTCCCGTTCCGCGACTTCAGCGCCGGATACCTGTACCGGCCGGGTACGGCCACGGTCGGGCATGGGGTCCCGATCGCACCGGATGACTCGGAACGATGGGACGCCGGGTCGCCGCTCTTTGCCGCCGACGGATGCCGATGACGCTCAGGAGACCTTCGTTGACACGTCTTGAAGAGTTCCTGAAGGCCCGGAAGATCAGGCCAGGCCAGTTGGAGGAGGCTTCCGGTTACAGCCGGCAGCATATCCTGCGGATCCGCCGGGGTCAGATCGAGCCGAGACGCCGCTGCATCGTCGCCATCGTGAAGGCGGTTTCGAAGCTCACCAACAGCAGGGTACGTCCCGAAGAGCTGTTCGATCTGTCGGAAGACGACCGGTTGGAACCGCCGCAGGCAGAGCCTTCCGAGGCGGAGAGGGCGAAGGAGCAGCGGTTGCAGGCAGCGGCGAAGAAGCTCATCGCGGCACTCGAAGCCGGGAGGGTCCCGTTCTCGAAGTGGCTGGCAGCGATCGAGGCGAAGGAGCGGGTGTCCAAAGCGATGGCGGAGGCGCTGTACGAGCGGGGGCGCGAGCTCACCTTCGAAAACGCCCGGAACGCCGAACAGGTGCACCGCATCGCGGTCGCGGTCGCCGAAAAGCTGCCGCGGGACGAGGCGGAGGCGATCTCCATCCTCGGCCGGGCCCACATGGGCCGCGGGAACGCGCTCGCCCAACTCGCGGACTATCCCGGCGCGTTCGCCGCCTTCGACGACGCGGAGACCGTGCTCACCGAGTCGCCGCACTGCCTCAGCGAACTGGCGCAGGTCTGGTACTCGCGCGCACGGACGCATTACAACCAAACGGCATACGACGAGGCGACCCGGTGGGTGCGCCGGGCGCGGGCGATCTTCGATGCAACGCAGGATGAGCGCATGGGTGCGCTCTCGCGCGTCCTCGAAGGCACCATCCTCTACGACACTGGGAGCCCCGCCGAGGCAGAACGCCTCCTCCGGACGACACTCGATCCGCTCGAGCGTGTGCAGGACGACGCGAGTATCGCATTCGCCTGCATGGACATCGGGCGCTGCAACGTTGATCTCGGCGAGGTGAAAGCCGCGCGCGTGTGGCTGGACAGAGCGCGTTCGATCTTCCTGAAACTGCAAATGCGGTCCGAAGTTGTTCGTGCGCAGTGGTTCCGCGCGTGGCTGCGTGCCTTACATGAAAACGCCGACAGTGGGCTGGAAGAGCTTTACAGAGCGCGGCGGGAGTTCGAAGAGCTGGCAATGCCCACCGAGGCAGCGCTGGTCGGACTGGACATTGTCGAAGTGCTGCTGTTGGACCCCAGCGACGGCGCCGCGGCACGGGCTGCGCAGGTCTGCCGCTCGATCGTCGACACCTTCCAGCGCAACGGTGAGACTGCGAGCATCCGGCGCGCAATCGCGGACCTGCGCGAAGCATTGCAGCGCAATGCCGCCGATCGGAACGCGGTGCGGGAGGTCAAGCAGTACCTCAAACGGTGGAGCAACGACCCGCAGGCAGTTTTCGCGCCGTCAGGGGCTACCGCAGCAGATCACGGGAGGAGTCACGGGTGAAGGCGCTCGCCAATGCCTTCACCCATGACGAACTAAGCGTCCTCAGGGGATGGGGACGCCCATGCGGCCGGCGAGAACCAGCAGCGCGAGCACTATCGCGATCTCGGTCATGAACCCTCCTGCCGGCCCGGGTTAGGGGCCGATGATTTGTGTGATGAAGCGCCTTCAGGAGTAGCAGTTCGGTATGTGGAACTTTCGATATCAACGATCGTCAAATTTCCTGACGAAACCCGTCGCGGGCGTTTCTCCCTGGATCGCCCTTCGCGCCGTCAGGGAATGGGGACGCCGATACGGCTGGCGAAAACCAGCAGCAGGAGCAGCATCTCGATCTCGGTCATACACCTCTCCTATCGGCCGGGCAGGCCAAAAATGCATGTGAAGAGAGCGTCTTCAGGAGGAGCTGTTCGACATGTCCGAGTTCCGATATCAGCAGTCTGCAGGTTTTCCTGCCGCAGCACGCGCGGTGGCCCGCTCGGGTAACGCGGACCTCGCGCACGCAGCGCGCTCCGACGGGCTACCCTCCGCTATACTGGCCGGCGTCCCCGCGCGGGCAGGTCGCAACACCACAATGGCAGAGACCGTTGAATCTCCCGGCAGCAGCGAGCGCGCCGACCGCCTGGCTGCCGTCTACAGAGACAACTATCCCGTCCTCAGCGCGCTCGCCACGCGGCGCTTCCGCGTGCCGGATACCGAGGTGCAGGGGGTCATTCACGAGGTGTTCGTGTCGTTCCTGCGGCACGAACCGAAGATCCGGGACACCCGCGCGTGGCTGGTGGGCGCGGTCTGCAAAGCGTCCCGCAAGTACTGGAGCGACGGCAGCCGTGAAGAGGCCACGGACCTGTCCCATTGCGTCGATCCGAAGCCGCTGCTCGACACGCTCACCGCGCGCGTCGACGTCGTGCTCACGCTTCGGCAGCTCGGCGACCGCTGCCGGGAGGTCGTGCGATTGCGCTTCTTCGAGGGCCTCGACTTCGACGAGCTCGGCTCCCGTTTCGGCATCACCGCCCCTTCGGCCAAGCTCAAGCTCGCCCGCTGCATGCAGAAGGCCCGTCAGCTCCTCGGCGCCATCCGCGGAAGGGGGCGCGCATGATCTTCGGGCATCCCACGGACGAGACGCTCTTCTCGTTCGCAGTCGACGAGCTTTCCCGGGAAGAGCACGATGGCGTGGAGGCGCACCTGCAGGGTTGCACGTCCTGCCGGCAGGTGGTCGTGGAGTACCGGGAGATCGTGGCCGTGACGAGCGATCCTGCCGCGTGGCATTTGATCTACGGCGGAACGCCGCTGACCGCCGATCCGGAGCGCGTCCGCGACTTCGCCGACCGCGCGCGACGGAAGGAGGCCGAAACCAGAGACGCGGCCGAGGCGATGCGCGAACTGCGAAAGCTCGCTCCGGACGGATGGTGGCCGTGGCTCGGCACGCGAAAGCAGTTCCAGACGGCAGGCATGGTCGCGGCGCTGCTCGCGGAGGCTCGCAAGCGCGTCCAGTCTCATCCACGCGAATCGCTGCAGATCGTGGTAACCGCCACCGCTATCGCGCAGATGTTGAAGGATGGCCTCGATCGCCCGGCGATGCTCGGCGCGGCGACGAACGCGCGGGCGACCGCGCTCCGGTATCTCGGGCGTTACCCGGAAGCGCTTGCAGCGGTCGAAGAGGCGGCTACAGTACTGAGTCCGGTTGGCAGCGCTGCCGATGAGCAGGCACGCGTTGAGTGGAATCGCGCGACAGTGCTGTGGGCGCTGGAGCGGTATCGGGAGGCGCGTGCGGCGCTCGATGGTGCGAAGGATTGGTTCCGAAGCATCAAAGACGAGGTCGAGCTCGCGAGGATCGGCATCCTCGAGGGATCGATCCTATACGACGAGGGTGACCTCACCGCCGCGCTGGCCATCTTCACACAGGTCGCGCATGTTCTTGAGGCGCAACCCGAGCAGCCTGATCTCGCGGTCGTTTATGCCAACGTCGCCTTCTGCCATCTCGGTCTAGGCAACCTGACCTCCGCAAGGAATTTTGGCGAGCGAGCGATGGCCACCTATGACCACGTCGAATTAATCAGTGAGCGCATTCGAACGCGGTCGATGTTCGCGCAATTGTTGATCGAGAGCGGCAACATTGACGAAGGACTGGCCGATCTTCGCACTGCGGCGATGGAGTATGAGGTGGCGGGGATGGTCGCGGAGGCCGCATTAGTTGACCTGTGGCGCGTGGAAGTCCTGTTGCGCATCGACCGGTGGGATGAGGCCGCATCAATCGCACGGCGGCTAGTCGTGGTGTACGAACAGAGCGGCCAGCGGATCTCGCACGTACAGGCGCTCGCATATCTGCGCGAGGCTGTGGAGGCAATGACCGCGACGCCGGAGCTTGCGCGTTACGTCCGCGGCTTTGTGGGCGGGGAGCCGGAGCAGCCGTTCCGCCCTCCCGCCACGCCGCGGCCGTCGTAGGCGAATCGGCGACAGGTCACGGTGCACTCGTGCAGCGACGCGGCACGAGTGTGCGAGGCGCCGTACAGAGCGGTGCGAGCGCGTTGCACAGCAGTACGGTCGCGTTGCAGAGGCGTGGGAGCGTGCGGGGGAGCAGTGCGAAGCACTTCACATGACGGAAAGCGCGCGGCGGAGCCGTGCAGCCGCATTGCAGAGCCGTGCGAGGCGCCTTTCACGGCGGTGCGAGCGCATTGTGGAGCCGAGGAAGCGCGTTGCACGGCAGTGCGAGCGCGCGGTGAGACCGTGAAAGCGCGTGGTACGGCCGTGAAACGCGCGTCGCGAAGGTGTGCAAAGGCATGAACACAGCCGTGCCAGCGCGTTGCATCGTCCCGCCAGCCGGTTTCGCCGTTCCGCACTGCCGTTTCACCGTCGTGTAAAGCGCATCGCACCGCCGTGCAAAAGCGCCGCACCGTCCCGCGAAGCCGTTGCACCGCGGTGTAAAGCACCTTTCACCGTCCCGCGTTGCCGTCGCACCGTCCGTAAAGCGCGTCGCACCGTCGTGCAACAGCGTCGCACCGTCCCGCCAAGCCGGCACACCGCGCTGTAAGGCACCTTTCACCGTCCCGCGAAGCCGTCTCGCCGCACCGCCTGACGAATGCGCCGCATCGCGGCGCCGATGTACCTAAACGCACGCGCTTCGCACCACAGCGCGACACCTGTTGCACCGCCGCGGAAGAGCGCCGTGCAGAGGGAGCGGGCCCGAAATGACGCATATATGTTCCTTACGTGCCTCGCATTTTTCCTGATCCGTATACCTATTAACGGACCTTGATTCAAACAGCGCGTTCTGCACATCGACGTCCATAGGGCACCACTGAGTGACGCGCTGCCATGTACAGGAAAGGAGGTGAGAGCCATGTGATGCGATGAATAGCGACCTGTTTTCGAGGGCCCTTGACATACCGCGGCCATGGCCATGGCGCGCGGTCCGATTCGATCCGCCGCATGCGTCGTGCAGGGCGGAAAACGACCAGACACGAGAAAGGAGAAAATCAAATGACCGACAAAGTGAAGCAGAATCCCGTCGCGTCGACGGCGGCCCTCGACGAACCGGCGCCGATGGTGACGCCTTCCCCGACGTTCTACTCCGAACTGGCGAACTCGCTCCTGACCGCCCTCGACCAGTTCACCGCTGCCGTACCGAACTTCGACAATCCCACCGTCTCGAAGGATTACATCAAGAAGAAGCGCCGTGTTCCGGCCCTGCTGGTCACGAACGCTGTCAGCGCCGTCCTCGTCCACTCCGAGCTGCACAGCGTCAAGGCGCTCAACGCCGAGCAGACGATCGACGACAAGCAGTACATCGACGCGTTCACCCCGCTGGCCCGGCACATGGAGACCGCACTCAAGGCGATCATCTTCGGCATCGAGGCGCGCGAGGCGCGCCTTGCTGCAAACGCGCAGCAGATCTACGCCGTCGCCAAGGCCTTCGTCCGCGATCGCGAAAGCACGACCCTCGCCGTGCACGTCGACAACATGAAGCGCGCCATCAAGGCCGCACGCCGCGGCAAGCGCGCCTCCGCCGAGGTCGAGGAACCGGCGGGAAAGGAGGACGCCACCACCAGCGCCAGTAGCAAGCAGTAGATGTTGCACGGTCGCGTGTGTGACCACGCGCGGCCGTGCTCAACACTCATCCCCAATCGGCCAGAAAGGAAAATCGTGTGTACAAAAGCTTACAGCATTCTGTCTGTACCATCATCCCGCCTCACATGACGAGGCACCTCACCGACCAGGACGACCAGGAGGTGCGTAACACCGGGGCCGTGTCCATGGGGCACGAGGTCCGGATGCCCGTCGCAAAGCCGATGTCGCTCCTGCCTGTCGAGGAGGCCGGACCGCTCTCCACTCACCGCGTGCGCCTGGTCTTCGACGCCGGCAATCGCGAACTGCTCCCGGGCACGCTGCTGCTCGACGAACGGCGTCCCGCCCTGACCACGGAGGACGTGCACGCGCAGGAGGCCTTCAACGCCTGCGGCGCGATGTACGACTTCCTGGCCCGGGTATTCCTGCGCAACTCGATCGACAACCGCGGCATGCCGATCGAGTCGAGCGTCCATTTCGGCAGGGGGTACGCCAATGCCTGCTGGAACGGGCGCCAGATGATCTTCGGCGACGGAGACGGCCGGCTGTTCGGCCGCTTCACCGGCGCCGTGGAGGTCGTCGCGCACGAGCTGATGCACGGCGTCGTGCAGCACAGCGCCCGTCTCCCTTACCTCGGCCAGAGCGGCGCGATCAGCGAGCACCTCGCCGACGCGTTCGGCATCATGGCCAAGCAGTTCCACCACGGCCAGACCGCCGCGCAGTCGGACTGGTTCATCGGCGCCGGTCTGTTCGGCGAGGGAATCCGAGGCATGGGCATCCGCTCGATGCTCATGCCCGGAACCGCCTACGACGACCAGTGGCTCGGGCGCGATCCGCAACCGGCACACATGCACGACTACGTCGACTCGCCGATGGACAACGGCGGCGTGCACGTGAACTCCGGCATCCCGAATCGCGCCTTCGCCCTGGCCGCGCGCGAGCTCGGCGGCTACAGCTGGACCGTCCTCGGACGCATCTGGTACCGCGTGCTGACCGCAAAGCTCGTCCCGCAGACGACCTTCGCCTCGTTCGCCCGCGAAACCGTCCTGGCCGCAGCGGAGCTGTACGGCAATACGCGCGTACGCGAGACCGTCGCCGACGCCTGGGCCGCCGTCGGGCTGCGCGTCCCGGTCATCTCGCGCAACCGCATCTCCCTCAACTCCACCACGTCCGACGAAAGGAGAACCAACTCATGAGCACGAACCCGAAAGACCTCAACCCGAAAGACGCCTCCGAAGCGATGATCGCGGAGAACAAGAAGACCGTCGACCGCAGCCTCCACGCGCTGAACCGGGAGCTGGAGCACGAGAACACGCTCCTCCCCGAGACCCCGCTCGGCCGCCTGCGCCGGGTGCTGAAGATCTACCGCGGCATCAAGCCCCTCCTGGTGATCCTGGGCGGGCTCCCCATCATCCCCTTCCCCTGGCGGTCGGCCATCAACACGTTCGCCCTCTCCCTCGAAGCTCTCGCCGCCGCCGCCCCGGAAGTCACCGCCGCGTTCAAGGCGGGCAAGGACCTCTGAGGCATTCACGTAGTTGGGAGGTGAGGCGCGCCGTAAGGCGCGCCCCACCATTCCGTCGCACTCACGTTGGGACCAACGCTCGCGATGCTCGGTCTGATGCCCACGGCGATGGAAGGGCGCTATCCGACGCGCGCCGCGATGTGACTTGCCGCACTACGCCGTTTCCGCATTCGTTCACCGCACTACGCATTTTTCGTCCTAGCCCGCCATGTTCCATCGTGGAGACGTCAATCTCCGAGCAGTGTTTCCGTGCTACGCGGACCAGGCGAAGTACTAGTCAGCGGACCGGAAGTAACAGCCTCGCGGTTAACACCGACGAATCGCTCTGTCCGAAGAGGTACGCCACCGGGACTGCCTCAGCGTTGGCGGTGCTAGCAATCTGGAGCAAGCGCAAGTAGTCTGATCATATGAACGTCGGCGCCAACATCATGATCTCGTATAGGACGCCCGACCGATCAACGGCTGACGAGCTCTTCACTCGGCTTAAGTGGGCGGAGCTATCGCCATGGATGGATTACATGGGCATTGAACCCGGCTCGCGCTGGCGCGACGAGTTGATGAAGGAACTTCTCGTTTGCGATGCGTTCGTTGCCGTGCTCTCTCGCGAATATGTTCGCAGCGAACACTGTCGAATGGAGATCTTCATTGCCAGGAGCCGAGGATGCCCCGTGCTGCTGGTAGCGTTGGAGGATTGTTTTGACCTACTTGATAAGTATGAGGAAACGAAGGGCTTGGCGGACACGTTTATGGTGCGCCTTTACCGGCTCAGCGTCGTTGGGCTGCCGATAACACGCGATGACGCTTTTCAACGGTTGGTCGACGCAGCGAAGACCATCCGCGAAGCTCCACACCGAAAGTCGGTGTACGTGGCGTATTGCAATGATGAGGCGGTCGTGGCCACACGGATCGCGCGCCAGCTCGAAAACCATGGAATTTCCGCCTGGATTGCGACTCAAGACTGCAAGGTGGGCGACAATTGGCGTCAAGCACAGGCTCGAGGAGTAATGGCCGCGTCGGTCCAAGTAGTGGTCATGGATGACACCATCGTTAACGCGGAAGTCCTACGCACAGAGGTCATGCTTGCCGAAGCGTTTGGTCTACCTGTCTTTACCGTCCTCGGACAGAAATTGCAAGACGAGAGTGCGGTTGCGGACGTCATGAAAAAACTTCGGGCTGCTGACATCACGTTTCGTCGCCTGACTGACGTGCAGCCTTTCCGCAGTGATCACCAATCGGTGCTCGCTCTCGCCAGACGGATTCGGTCAAGTATCGCCTCAGTTAATAAACATACATAAGAGTCCTGTGTAATCGCGGGCATGCGTTCCGGAAGGTTGATGGAGTCATAGCTTCGTTCTTAGCCCCCGCGCGGGCGACCCCACCGAAAATAAAAGGTGTGCCCTCCCCCCGACCCCGACCTCAATGCGACCAATTTCCGTTTCCTGGACGACCCTGTTACGCGGACCAGGTGAAGTACAAGTGGGCGGACGCAAATCACGGCAGGAGGGCAATCTCACCGATCGTCAGGTACGTCTGCACGTGTAGTGCACGTGCTTCGTCGGCCGCCACGTCTGCGTGTACGCCAGCTGATACGCGCGCGTACAGGTCGCGCAAAGTCCTCTTCAATCTGTCGCGACGAGAAGTGCTGGAGCAACGAGCGCGAATGTACGCATCCAGCCTGTTCAGATGCTGCGACGCGCCCACTTGTATTTCTCTTCCGTCCGCGACTAACGGTTCATCCCGTGGCGGGTACACAGCATCTGCGAATCCGTCGATAATCCTCCGGCAAGTAGTCATCGCGTGGCTGATTGCCTCCGGGTCGTCGGTGGCCAGGCGCTCTGATACCACCGGGAACCGCGCGAGAGTCGCCGTGGCCGTTGTTGCAAGACGTTGGTCAACGTCCGTTTGGAACTCCCCAAATATCGATTCCGCAGCCGCGCTGAACGCCAATTCGTAATACGTGCTGGTTACGAACGAATGAAGTCGGTTCAGTACACGCGATCGGATGCCGGTTAGCGCATGGATTTCCTTCGTCGTCGTCTCCATCCAGTTCAGCACCTTGTTCACAGGTGCTGAGACCTGCTGGGCGGTAAGCGAGACTGCACATCCTCGGTTTGCTGCATGAACAGAAGCAGTCAGAGCGGTAACTGGCGTTACCGCACTCCATTACGATGGCGCGAGCGGTGATTTCCTCATAGGCCGATGGCCGCACCTATGGTTCATCCCGGCGCACTTGTTTGGCGGAACGGCGCACTTGCTTGGCGGAACGGCGTACGTGCTTGTCACAACGGCGCATTCGGTTGGCGCCACGGCACACTCGCTTGGCGGAACGACGCACTCGCTTGGCGAAAGGACGCATCCTGTGTGTCGTCGCGACGCACCCTGCGTGTTGTCACAGCGCACCCTGCGTGTTGTCACGACGCGCCCGGCGTGTGTCACGACGCACCCTGCGTGTTGTCGCGGCGCACCTCTGTGCCACCATGGCGCACCTGATGTGACACCACGCCTCCAGCGTTGACGCCACGGTGCAACGGCGTGGCAGCAGTTTGGAGTGCGGATGACGTCCATTGATAGACCGCGCCGGGTTTAGCCCCCCGGCCGGCTAAGACCCCCGACCGACCCCGAAGTCGTCGAGGACGTATCAGTCGGAGGTGCTGTGGCGTTTCGGGTGCGCGACGCGGACGACCGTCGTCGTCACAAATGAAGCTCCGCTCTGCCCTCAGTTCTGCATGCAGTCGTCCGCGACGGGGCAGTCGCGGATCTGGCCGTAGCTACAGCCCGAGCCGCCGTTCCATCCGGAGTACGAGTAGTTGAGGCCGCAGTGCAGGTACGTTCCCGACTGGCATGTCGCGAACGAGCACGCCTCGGCTTTCGCAGTTTCACAGGCGTCGAGGCGGCTGGCGTTCGATCCGGCGGAGCCGCTCGTGACGTAGACGCTGCTGCAGCTGCCGTTGCACGTGTAGTACTGCTGATGCCACGCGAAGTAGGTCTCGCATGTCATCGGCTTCCCATCGACGCGG
>DASQJY010000020.1:0-222860 GCA_035630815.1 Thermoanaerobaculia bacterium | reverse complement strand
GCGAGGTGCTGCAGTGAAGCGGACCACCGCTGGAGCGCTCGCATGAGCCGTCTCGAACGCCTCATGCACGTGGCCACCAAATACTCGCGGCGGATCATCGGGCTCATGTCCGGGACGTCGCTCGACGCCATCGACGTGGCCATGGTGCGCATCCAGAAGCACGGGCTGAACGCGGTCGTGCGGCTGGAGCACTTTCGCGAGTATCCGTATCCGCCGAAGATCCGGCAGGTGGTGCGCGAGCTGTTCGACCCGAAGCGGGCCCGCATCGACGACATCTGCCGCTACGACTTCATCCTCGGCGAAGTCTTCGCCGCCGCCGTGCTGCGCCTGCTGCAGGAGACGAAGATCAAGGCGGAATCGGTCGACCTGATCGCCTCCGCCGGCCAGACCATCTGGCACGACCCGGTGGTGAGCCTCGTCAACGCCGACGTCGACTGGATCGACCATCCGATCGAAACGCGTTCCACGTTCGCGATCGGGCAGTCGGCCGTCATCGCGGAGCGCACCGGCATCATCACGGTCGGCGACCTGCGCGTGCGCGACGTCGCGGCGGGCGGGCAGGGAGCACCCCTGGTCCCCTACTTCGACTGGGTGCTGCTGCGCCACAAGTCGCGCGGACGCTGCATCCAGAACATCGGCGGCATCGGCAACGTCACCTACATCCCGCCGAAAGCGAACTGGGACGACGTCATCGCCTTCGACACCGGCCCCGGCAACATGATCATCGACGAGCTGACCTGGGTCGCGACGAACGGCAAGCAGACCTACGACGTCGACGGCGCGCTCGCCGAGGTGGGCAAAGTACACGACGACCTCCTGCAGGGCTGGATGTCCGA
This sequence comes from Thermoanaerobaculia bacterium, assembly GCA_035630815.1. Classification (GTDB taxonomy): domain Bacteria; phylum Acidobacteriota; class Thermoanaerobaculia; order Gp7-AA8; family Gp7-AA8; genus QHVT01. The sequence goes on along the minus strand of DASQJY010000020.1, from coordinate 222,024 downwards.
CTCGTACTTTTCGATGTCGCCGCCGAAGACGACCGGACGCGAGTTGTTCGGGACGCAGTACGCGCGGCGCATCCTGGCCGAGGCGCCGGACGTCCCGATCGTCGACCTCATCGCCACCGCCACCGCGCTCACCGCGGAGAGCATCGCCCGCTCCTACCGCGACTTCGTCTTCCCGCTCGGTCCGGTGCACGAAGTGATGCTCGCCGGCGGCGGCGCGAAGAATCCCACCCTCGTGAACATGATCCGCGAGCGGATGCCGAAGCAGAAGCTGCTCATCTACAAAGCCTCCGAGGCGAAGGAAGCGATGGCCATGGCCATGATTGCGAACGACTCCGTGGTCGGACTGGTGACGAACGTCGCGGGCGCGACGGGAGGACGGCCGACCGTGCTGGGGAAGATCTGCCTGTGATCCACCTCTACGGCCGCGCCTTCATCGACGGCGCACTGCGTGACGACGTCCTGGTCTCGATCGACGACCAGGTGATCGTCGACGTCGCGCGGACGACGCACGTCCCGGTAACGGCGGAGCGCATCGGCGGCATCCTCGTGCCCGGCTTCGTCGACGTGCACGTGCACGGCGGGGACGGCGCCGACTTCATGGACGCGCACGAGGAAGCGACGTCGCGCATCCTCGGCTTTCACGCGCAGCACGGCACGACGGCACTCGCCGCGACCACGCTCTCCGCTTCGCGCGGCGACCTGCAGAACGCGGTCGAGACCATCGCCCGCGTTTCGGGCGACAACCCTGGCGCCGCGGAGATCGTCGGGATCCATCTCGAAGGCCCCTTCATCAACGCCACGCGTGCCGGCGCGCAGGATCGCGCCTCGATCCGCATCGCCGACATCCATGAGCTGGCGGCGCTGATCACCGAGGCGCCGCGGCTGCGGTGGATCGTCACGGTGGCGCCGGAGATGGAGGGAGCGCGCGGGCTGATCGAACATTTCAAGGACCGCGTGCTCTTCTCGATCGGGCACACCAGCGCCGATCATGCGACCGCGGTTGCGGCCATCGACTGGGGCGCCTGTCACTTCACGCATCTCTACAACGCCATGACGCCGCTGCATCACCGCGACCCCGGCGTAGTCGGCGCCGCGCTGACCGCCGTCGACGCGACCGCGGAGCTGATCGCGGACGGCGTGCACGTCCACCCGGCGGCGATGCGCATCGCGGTACAGGCGATGCCGCACCGCATCGCGCTCGTCAGCGACGCCATGCGCGCGTGCGGCCTGAGCGACGGCACGTACACGCTGTACGACTACGAGGTCACGGTCGCGGACGGCGCGGCGCGGCTGACCGACGGCACGCTGGCCGGAAGCGTGCTCACCATGGGCGGCGCGGTGAAGAACATGATCGAGCTGGCGGGGTTGCCGCTCGAGACCGTGATCCCGCTGGCGACCGAGGTGCCGGCGAGGATCGCGGCGGTCGCCGATCGCAAAGGAAAGATCGAACGCCGCTACGACGCAGACGTCGTGGCGCTGAACGAGCGCTTCGAGGTGGAACGGGTGTGGGCACGCGGACATGAAGTGGGAATCGTTTAACTCGCAGGACGCACTGGCCGATCGCGCCGCGCACCTGCTGCTCGGCGCGATCCGCGAGAACCCGCGCATCGTGCTCGGCCTCCCCACCGGCCGCACGCCCATCGGCATGTACGACCGCGTGGTGCGCGAATGCAGCCGCGAGTATCACTGCTTCCGCGACGTCACGACCTTCAACCTGGACGAATACGCGGGCGTGTCGCGCGACGATCCGGGCAGCTATTTCAGCTACATGAACGAGCACCTCTTCGCGCACGTCGACCTCGATCCCGCCAACGCGCACCTCCCTCACGGCGAAGCGCCCGATCTCGACGCGGAGTGCGTCCGCTACGAAAATGAGATCCGCGAGGCCGGCGGCCTGGAGCTCACGTTTCTCGGCCTCGGCCGCAACGGCCACATCGGCTTCAACGAGCCCGGGACGCCGTTCGACGCCCGCACCCGCGTGGTGGAGCTGACCCAGTCCACCCGCCACGCCAACGCCGACCTCTTCCCCGCAGGCCACGTCCCCACGCACGCCATCACCATGGGCATCGGAACCATCCTCGAAGCGCGCCGGATCGTGTTGCTCGTGGCGGGAAGCGGCAAGGAGGAGGCGGTGGAGAGGTTGCGGTCGGGGGAGGTGTCGGTGGATTTCCCGGCCTCGGCACTGCGGGAGCACGGAAACGTGACGGTACTGTCGGCGGTGTAGTCCTCTCACCTACTCACTACACTCGCCAGCGGTTTGGAGTGCGGTGACCGCAGTCACCGCTTTTACTCCGTAGTGCGATGGTCGTGCTTCTGCGAGTAAAAGCGGTGACTGCGGTCACCGCACTCCAAACAGTTTCCTCGTGATTTGGAGTGACAGGCACAGCTACTGCTTTCATGCGCCGCCCACCCTGGAAGCGGGTCCTCCTCGTCCTTGCCCTGATCTTCATCGGGGTGATGTCGTATCGCGTGCTCGGCGTCTACCGGTTCCGGTCGCTCGAATGTGACGCGATGCCTGCCCGCGCATTCGCGGCGACGTATCCGAAGAACCTCACCGTCATGTGCTTCAACATCGAGGGGCACGCAACGCTGCTCAAGGGGGACGAGCACCTCGAGGACATCGCGGCCGTCATCCGCAAGTACAACCCGGACGTGGTCGGGATCAACGAAGCGCATCGCGGGACGTGGCAGGCGCGGTTCGGGGATCACGTGGAGCAGCTGCGGCTGCTCACCGGCTACAACGTCGTGTTCGGGCGGAGCTACACCTTCATGCGCGGCCATTTCGGGAACGCGGTGCTGACGCGCGGGGACATCGTCTCCAGCGACGTGCACGAGCTGCCGGGCACCGGCGAGCCGCGGTCGATGCTGGAGAGCATCATCCGGATCAACGGCGGCACGATCGACTTCTACGTCACCCACACCTCGGCGTGGGCGTCGCTCAGCGAGAGCACGCGCGCCGAGCAGTTGAAGTGCATCCAGGCGCACGTCAAGGCCAGCACCCATCCGTACATCCTGACCGGCGACCTGAACGCCCCGCCGGACAGCGACGAGATCAAGGCGTTCCTCGACGGCAACACGCTCAAATTCGCGGGCGACCCGGAGGAGCCGACTCATCGGGTCATGCTCCAGCGCCTCGATTACATCCTTGCCGACGCCGGCTGGACGGTGCGCAGCGCACGCGTCCTCGACGAGGGACCATCCGACCACCGGCCGGTATTTGCGGAGCTCACCCACCAATGAAGTATCGGCTCGAGCATCGGGAAGACGACCATTTCTCCATCTGGCAGACCCGCGGGACGACCTATGTCCGCATGCCGCTCATCGCCTTCCTCGGCGGGCTGCTGATGCTCGTCGGCATGGCGGTGTTGATCTGGTCGGTGAAACGGGAGCCCGACACGCGGCTGCACGTCGACGATCCGGGCGAGCTGCGCACGCTGCTGCCGGCCATCGTCGGCCTGACGCAATCCACGCTGGAGGCCGGGAACCGGGTCGAAGTGCTGCAGAACGGCGATGGCTTCTTCCCCCCGCTCTTCCGCGACCTCGCCGCCGCCAGGCGGAGCATCCACCTGGAGATGTTCATCTGGGAGGAAGGGAAGCTGGCCACGCAGCTGGCCACGCTCCTCGCGCAGAAAGCGCGACAGGGGGTGATCGTGCGGGTGCTGGTCGACGGCTCCGGCGGACGCGCCCTGAAGGGCGACGTGCGCAAGATGCTCGACGACGCGGGAGTGAAGGTCGCGCATTTTCACCCGTACCGCATCAGCAACCTGGGAAGGATCAACAACCGCGACCACCGCAAGCTGGTCATCATCGACGGCGCGCTCGGCTACATCGGCGGCCACGGCATCGGCGACAGCTGGACCGGGAACGGCCAGGACCTGAAGCACTATCGCGACACCGGCCTGCGCATCGCCGGACCGGTCGTACACCGCATGCAGGGAGCATTCGCGGAGAACTGGATCGAGGAGACGGGGGAGATCCCGGCCGACGACCGCTACTTCCCGCGCATCGGACCGGCCGGCACGACGCCCGCGCACATCGCGTACACCTCGCCGGACGGCAGCGTCTCGTCGGTGCAGATCCTCTATTACCTGGCCATCAAGGCCGCGCGCCGCGAGATCATCATCCAGAACCCCTACCTGCTCCCCGACCGGCAGGCCATCAAGGCGCTGGAAGAAGCGGTCGCGCGCGGGGTGGAGGTCAAGATCATGGTCCCCTCGGACGATGCGACCGACAACGCCATCGTCCAGCACGCGAGCCATCACCACTTCGGGACGCTGCTCAAGCGCGGCGTGAAGATCTGGGAGTACCACCGGACACTCCTGCACCAGAAAGTGATCGTGATCGACGGGATCTGGTCCTGCGTCGGCTCGACGAATTTCGACGACCGCTCGTTCCAGCTGAACGACGAGGTGAGCATGGGCGTGCTCGACCCGGTGGTGGCCGCGCAACTGCGCGCCGCCTTCGATGCCGACCTGACGTTTGCGAAGCAGGTGCACTTCGAGACGTGGCAGGAGCGCTCGGTCTGGCACAAACTGCAGGATGGAGTGGCATACTTGGGTCGATCTCAGCTCTGATGGCGACGCTTCCCGCTGAAGGCCGCTGGTCGCTCCGGCTTCTGTCGGACGACGATTTCAAAGGCGCGCTCGAGTTTCTTCAGCGCGATCCTCTGATCAACGTCTATCTGGTCTCCCGCCTGCTCGAAGAGCGGACGCTCGCGGCTTCGCAGATCGCGGTGATCCGCTACAACGGCGCCATCGTGCTGGTGGTCTCGCTGGCCACGAACATCGTCCTGGCCGGCGATCCGTCGATTTCGGACGAGATCACCGAGACCGCCATTGCATTGGTCGCGGACCGCATCCTCACGCGCATGCTGCCGGTGCGCGCGATCATCTCCCCCGCGCACCTGGTGGAGTCGTTATGGACCATGCTGCGGCTGCGCCTCGATCCGCCGACGGTGGTGCGGATGAACCAGCCGATCTACGCTCTGCCGAAAACGCTCGAATTTCCCGACCTCACCCGGGCCCGTTATTCGACGGCCCGCGATCTCGAACAGCTCGTCCCGGCGTGCGCGGCCATGCATAAGGAGGAGGTCGGCATCGACCCGATGGAGCGCGACGCGATCGGCTACCGCGAGCGCATTCGCGAGCTCATCGAAAAGAAGCGTTCGGTGATCCTCACAGAGAACGGCGTCATTGCGGCGAAATGCGAGTATTCGGCGGTCACGCCGGACAACGTGCAGCTGATGGGGGTTTGGACACACCCGAAATACCGGCGCCGCGGCCTGTCGCGCGAACTGCTGAGTGAGGTATGCGGACACCTGTCCCGAAAAGGGAAAACGGTCACGCTCTTTGTGAACGATTTCAATACACCGGCGGTCGCGCTTTACGAGTCGTTGGGATTCCAACGAATCGGGTTGAATCGGGCGTTGATCTGGTAGGGATCTGGTGAGCCTCTTGCACGAATCTCCGTCACCGCACACTCGAATGCTGCGGTGATTGACGAGTAAGGCGTGCCGGGCCGGGCTTCACGGCCGCGCCGGAGGTAGGTAGGAATGCCTGAGAACGGTGTAGTGAAGTGGTTCAACAACGACAAAGGCTACGGCTTCATCAAGCGCAGTACGGGTGAGGACGTCTTCGTCCATCACTCTTCGATCCAGGCCTCGGGTTACCGGACGCTGAACGAAGGCGAACGAGTCGAGTTCGACGTCAAGCAAGGTCCGAAGGGGTTGCAGGCCGAGAACGTCCGCCGCGCGGAAGGCGGGCAGCACGAAGAGGCCGTATGACTCGGGCGGGCCTCGCGCCCGCCCCGCTTCCTACTCTTCGCGGGTCTGCGTCCCGGCGACAAACAACGCGCCGAGCGCACCACCAACGGCCACCGCCGGCAGAGCGGCGCCATAGCCTTTGAGCGCGAGCAGCAGCGCGGCAATGCCGCCTGCAGTGAGAAAAAGCGTGCGAAGAGCGAGATCGCTGAGGTCGTGTTTCATTGGATTGTCCCGCGGCCTTGGACGAGAACCGCGCCGGGCATTTTAGCAGAGGGGCGTGCGATCCCTCTCGTGACGATGTCGTTACGTCAACAGCCGCATTGTTGGGGATGGTATCCCCAACAACCCGCTACATCCGCTCCGGCACCGGAATCCCCAGTAATCCCAGCGCCCCGACCATCGTCCTTCGGAACACCTCGGCGCACACGGCGCGGCGCTGGCGCTCGGCGGGGTCCTTCTCATTCATGATCGGGTACTTGTGGTAGAAACTGTTGAACTTCTGGGCCATTTCCAGCAGGTACTGGGTGATCACCGAAAGCTCCAGTGAGTCCACGGCTCGGCGGATCACGCCCGGCGCTTCCGCCGACATCCGCACCAGCTCCCACATCTCGTCCGTCAGCCCCTGATTGAGCGTGAGGTCTTCCACCGCGCGCTCTTCGATGCGCGGGTCGACGCCCCGCTCGGCCATCTTGCGGAAGATGTTCTGCACGCGCACGGTCGAGTACTGCAGGTACGGTCCTGAATCACCCTCGAAGCGCAGCGCTTCGTCGAAGTCGAAGGCGATGACCTTGTTCCGCCCGAAGCGGAGCATGAAGTAGCGCAGCGCGGCGATCGAGACCTGCCGTCCGATCAGCGCCGCTTCGTCCGCCGAAAACTCGGAGGCGTTCTTCTGCACCGCTTCGGTCGCTTTTCTTTCCAGCTCGTCGAGCATGTCGTCCGCTTTGACGCCGAAGCCTTTGCGCCCCGACATCTCCACGTACGCGCGCGTCGAGTCCTCCTCCGACAGTTCCATGCCCAGGACTTTGGCCGTGGCCGGCGTCAGCGCCACCATCTCGTACGCGAAGTGCACCGAGGCCTCCGACGCCTTCGGCCCCGCCACCTTGCGCACCCCTTCCTTGACCACCTTCTGCAGGTAGGCCTGGCGCGAGTCGATCACGTTCACGACGCGCGCGGCACCGCCGAACCTGGGCGCGCCCGGGTCGCCGTCGCCGGTGTGCGTCGTCTCCCAGAGCGTGTAGCTGAAGGGAAACTTCCGGTAGTCGAAGGTCCGGTCGAGCATCCCCAGCTTCCAGAGCTGGTACGCGATGTCCTTGCCGGTGTAGGTGACGGTGCCGTTCGAGCGCACCAGGATCTTGTCCGGCTCGCTCATGCCGGCGAATTCCTCCGCCTCCTCGAGCTTCATCACCCAGCAGTCCTTGTGCTTCCCCTCCGTCTCCAGCACCACCGCTCCCGCGTTCTTCAGCAGCTCGAAGGCGCGGTCCCAGAAGTGGAGGTGAATGATGTCGCTCTCCTTCGGCAGGAGGTCGTACACGATGCCGAGGCGGAGCATCGTCTCGAGATGGCGCCGCACCACCGCGCGGGAGATGATCGTGGCCAGCTTCGCGGTGTCCCCTTCCTGGTTCTCCATGCGGTGCAGCGTCTCGCGGCGCCACTCCATCGCTTCCGGATGGTCGGCGTAGTACTGCGCCATCTTCGAGTAGAGATCCCAGCAGACGTAGTCGAAGCGCTCTGAGGCCGCGATGAGCTGCTCGACGTCCGCCACGCTCCTCTTCTCCAGCCGCTCGAAGGCCACCACCACGTCCGCCACCTGCACGCCCGTGTCGTCGATGTAGTTCTGCGTCTCGACGCGGTCGCCCAGCCACTTCGAGCAGCGGACGTAGGTGTCGCCGAGGACGGAGTTGCGGAGGTGGCCGATGTGCGCGGCCTTGTTCGGGTTGATGTTCGTGTGCTCCACGATCACGCGCGTGCCGGCCGGCGCGGGCGGCTCGAGCACGCCGCGGAAGTGGGAGGCGGTGAAGCCGCCGCGGTCGAAGCGGAAGTTGAGATAGCCCGCCCCTTCCACGGTCACGGACTCGACGAGCCCCGGCAGGGTCATGCCGTTGGCGAGCTGCTCCGCGATCTCGCGCGGCTTGCGCTTGAGCACCTTCGCCAGCTCTAGGGCGACCGGCGTGGCGAGATCGCCCATGTTCAGTCGCGGCGGCGGCTGCAGGATGACGCGGTCCACCGGGTGGCCGAAGAGCGCGAGCACGCGGCTTTTCAGCGTCTCGGTGAGTTGTTCGATGATGCCTTCGATGATCATTCGTCAGATTCCAATGCAATGCGTCGTGTCGTTCCAGGTCTTGAGGACCCACCGGTCGACGCGCCAGAAGAAAACGTTGATGGCGGCGTTGTCCTGCGCGAAGTTGCGCGAGGCCATCACCGGGACGTCGAGCAGCGCCGTCGCGCCGATGCGGATGGCGGTGCCGTGCGTGACGAGCAGCGGCCGCTTCGCCGCGCTCACTGCTTCGAACGCCCGCTCCATGCGCCGGCGCACCTCGCCGTGCGACTCGCCGTTGGGGCTGCGCTCCTCCGGGTCGACGATCCAGCGCTCGTAGATGCCGGCATCGTCGCGGCGGATGTCGAGAAACGAGCGGCTCTCCCAGTCGCCGTAGCTCATCTCGCGCAGGTCCTCGAGCACCGTGATCTCGAGCCCGAGGATGTCGCGGATGGCGGTGGCGGTCGTGAGCGCGCGCCCGAGCGGCGAGGCAAAGAGCGCGTCGCACTTGTGGCGCCTCAGGCGCTCGCCGAGGCGGCGGACCTGCTCCTGCCCCTTGTCGGACAGCTCGCTGTCCGCCCATCCCTGGGCGATCCCGGCGACGTTGTGCAGCGTCTCGCCGTGACGGACCAATATGAGTTGCTCGCTCATGCACGCTTTCCGTGACCGCACGGCCCCTCACCCGGCCTTCGGCCACCCTCTCCCCGCTCGACGCGGGGAGAGGGGCTACTAGGTTTCCCGCTCGCGAGGTTGGAACTTAGTAGCCCTTCTCCCCTCGTGAGGGGAGAAGGTGGCCAACGGCCGGATGAGGGGTTGTACTGGCGAAGAGTGAGCCGCGTCATGCGACGACCACCGGATCCGGCACCAGTAGCGACCCAGCCATTTCTGCGGGCTTTTCCAAACCCAGGATCGCGAGGATGGTGGGGGCGACGTTCGACAGCACACCGCCGCCGCGCAGGGCGCCGTAGCGCTTGTGCTGGTCGAACAGGATCAGGGGCACGGGGTTCAGGGTGTGGGCGGTGTGCGGCTGTCCGGTCTTTTCGTCGAACATCAGCTCCGCGTTGCCGTGATCGGCGGTGATGAGCGCCACGCCGTCGCGCGCTTCCGTCGCCTTCAGGATGCGGTCGATGGCCACGTCGGTATCGTGGACGGCGCGGATGGCGGCGTCCATCATCCCCGTATGACCGACCATGTCGGGGTTGGCGATGTTCATGATGATGACGTCGTACTTTTTCGACTCGATCGCCTCGACGACCTTGTCCGCGACCTCGAATACCGACATCTCCGGCTTCAGGTCGTAGGTGGCCACCTTCGGCGACGGGACGAGCAGGCGCTCTTCCCCCTTGAACTGCAGGTCGGAGCCGCCGTTGAAGAAGAAGGTCACGTGCGCGTACTTTTCGGTCTCGGCGATGCGGAACTGCTCGAGGCCGGCGCGCGAGAGGACTTCGCCGAGGTTGTTGCGCAGCTCCTGCGGCGGAAAGAGCACCGGCAGGTCGAACTTCTCGTGATAGCGGTTGATGGTGGCGAGCCGCACCTTCGGCTGCACGGCGCGGTGGAAGCCGTCAAAGTCCGCGTCCTTGAACGCGGTGACGATCTGGCGCATCCGGTCCGCCCGGAAGTTGAAGAAGATCAGCGCGTCGCCGTCTTCCACTCGTCCGAGATGCGCACCGGCCACGTTCACGACCGAGATCGGCTCGACGAATTCGTCGGTGACGTCCTGCTGGTAGAAGCGGCGCAGCGTCTCGAGCGGGTCCTTCGTCTCCGTGCCCACGCCGAGGGTCATCAGGTCGTAGCCGCGCTGCACGCGCTCCCACCGTTTGTCGCGGTCCATCGTGAAGTAGCGGCCGACGATCGTGGCGAGGTGCGCGTTCGGCTTGCCGTCGAGATGCGTCATGAGCCGGCCGAGGTAGGTCTCGGCGGATTTTGGCGGCGTGTCGCGGCCGTCCAGGATGGCGTGGACGTAAACGTCGTTCGCGCCAAGCTCCAGCGCCGCGTCGATCATCCCGTGCAGGTGCTCCTGCAGCGAATGGACGCCTCCGTCGGAGAGGAGTCCCGCAAAGTGCACGGCGCGCGTGTTCTTCACCGCGTCGACGAAGGTCTCGTTCTTCGCCAGCTCCCCCGCCCGGATGGACTTCGAGATCCGTACGATGTCCTGGTCGACGACCCGTCCCGCCCCGATGTTGAGATGCCCCACCTCGGAGTTTCCCATCTGTCCTTCCGGCAGCCCCACGGCCAGCCCCGACGCTTCGAGCGTGGTCCAGGGGGAGTCGCGGAAGAGCGAGGCGAAGCGCGGCGTCTCCGCCTGCGCGATCGCGTTGTACTCACGGTCGTCGCGGCAGCCGAAGCCGTCGATGACGATGAGGATGAGGAAGGGGCGTTCGGACATCGGTCGGCGAAGATATCAAATGTAAACTCGGCGCGTGACCGCGAGCGCTCCGCAACCCGAATCCGCCGAGAAGTCACTCTTCCAGCTCACCCGCGAGCTCGAGCTCCTCATTTCCGCCGGTCTCGTCTTCGCGCTCCTGCAACTTCCGCAGTGGCTCGACGACTGGTGGATGCGCACTTCAGTGCACGTGGGCGGCTCCGCGTTCGGCACCGTCTTCACGCTGTACTACGTCGGGAAACTCGTCGCATACGGCCTGATCGTCGCCATCGCCGCCCACTTCCTGCTGCGCGGCTTCTGGGTCGCGATCATGGGCCTGCGCAGCGTCTTTCCCGGCGGCATCGACCGCGACAAGCTCGACCAGGGACCAGTCTTCCGGAGGTTCTACTCCGAGCGGCTGCTCACGCTCGACGAGATCGAGACGCGCGTCGACCGCCTCTCGGCGTCGATCTTCGCGTTCGTCTTTCTCTTCCTCTTCGTCTTCCTGATGATGTCGGTCTGGGCGATGGTGGCGTGGGTGCTCGCGCTCATCGCCATGAGGATCACCGGCACGGACCGCGTGGTTTTCCCGATCATCGTCACCGTGTTCGCTCTCTATGTCGGGCTGCAGGGTTTCGCCGCCGCGGTGGATAAGAGGGCGAAAACGCGTCGCGTCCCGGCGTGGGCCGAGAAGCTGTCGCTGCGGATCATGAAGTCGATGCACTACATCTCCTTCAACTTCCTCTACGCGCCGGTCTTCTTCACCTTCGCCTCGAATTCATCGCGGCGCAAGATGAGCGTGATCCTCGTGACCTTCCTCTACGCGATGATCGGCATCTTCATGCTGAGCGTCTTCTATTCGCGCGGCATCCTCGGGTTCGACAGCTATGCCTACTACCCGGCACAGGCGCGCGAGCATCAGCTCCGCCCCATGCATTACGACAACCTGCGCGACGGGAACGTGCCGGCCGAGGAGCCGTCCATCCAGTCGGACGTCGTCGAGGGGCCGTACCTGCGCCTCTTCGTGCCGTACGACGCGCGCGAGGACAACAAGCGCATGCGCGCCCTCTGTCCCGGCGTACGGCCGCTGCGGGAGGAAGGGTTCTTCATGTCCTCACGCCGCACGAAGATCCCCGAGTCGCGCGTGGCGGAGCTCTCCGGCTGCTTCGAGCGCGTCTACCAGATCGCGCTGGACGGCCGTCCGCTCGAGAAGCCGGGCTTCGTCTTCTACCGCCACCCGCAGGGGCGGGTGGCTGGACGGCTCGCACTCATCCCGGTGTCCTCGTTGCCGGCCGGACGGCACATGCTCACGGTCCGTCACACCCCGCTGCCGGGCGTGAAGAAGGACGAAGAAGCCGACGAGTTCTTCATCCCGTTCTGGCGGTGAGAACACTCAGCGCGAGTACAACCCCTCATCCGGCCGTCGGCCACCTTCTCCCCTCACGAGGGGAGAAGGGCTACTAACTTTGCCTCTCGCGAGAGTGAATATTAGTAGCCCCTCTCCCCGCGATGAGCGGGGAGAGGGCGGCCGAAGGCCGGGTGAGGGGGCGTGCGGTAAGCGACGGCCTGGCTAACCCGCGGCCGCCGCGTGCTTCTCTCGCTTGAACACCATGCCGATGTGATCGGTCGCGCCTGTTTTGAAGTTGATCGAGGTGATGCTGACCAACTCCCACCCTTCGTCGCCGAGGCGATTCAGCTCTTCAGCGCGCCGCGGATCCATCGAGTAATTCTCCGACCGGACGTTGATGATCTTGTATTCCCAGAGTCTCATGTCCGTGGGCTCCCCCTCCCGTTTGCGCGGCAAGTGTAACAAACTCAGCGATCCACACCGTCGCGCCACTCCACCGCCTCGGCGGGGAGGTCGGTGATCACGCCGTCGCAGCCGAGCTCGCGCAGCTGTTCCCAGTCGTGTTTCCGGTTCACGGTCCACGGCATCACCTTGATACCGCGATCGTGGAGCTCCTCGATCATCTCCGGGCGAACGAACTGGTACTGCGGAAAGACCCAGGCCGCGCCGAGGCGGGCGGCGTAGGCGGCGACGTCGACGAGGTAGCCGTGGAAGGTGATGCCGAGAGGGAGCGTGACGTCGCGGCGGCGGAGCTCGGTGACGACCGAATGGTCGAACGAGGCGATGACGGCGTTCGGCCACTCCTGCACCTGCTCGACCAGGGTGTCCTCCCAGCGCGCCCGCTTCACCTCCAGGACCATCATGGCCCGGCCGGCGAAGCGGGAGAGGTCGGAGAGCCGCGCCACCATCGCTCCCCGCTCGGCGCATTGGGTGAAGGTCAGCGTCTCGATCTCCTCCTCGCGCAGCTCATCGTCGTGATAGAGCACCGCGGTGCGGTCGAAGAGCAGGCGGAGGTCGGTCTCGAAGCCGTCCGCTCCCGCGCGGAGCGTCTCTTCGAAGGAGGCCAGGGTGTTCTCCGGAAATCGTTTCGGGCTCCCTCGATGACCCAGAATCAGGAAGGGTTCCGCCATCCGTAATCTCTTGTCCCGCCTTAACTACCGTGGTAGCTTGCTCGCCAATCACGGAGCCAGATCAATGCCGAAAAAGATCCTTCTCGCGGACGACAGTATCACCATCCAGAAGGTCGTCGAGCTCACGTTTTCCGACGGCGACTATGAGGTCACGGCGGTCAACAACGGCGCCAAGGCGGTGCAGAAACTCGCCGAGATGCGGCCCGACATCATCCTCTCCGACATCATCATGCCGGAGAAGAACGGATACGAAGTCTGCGAGTACGTGAAGTCGCATCCCGACTTCCGCAACATCCCGGTCGTGCTGCTGACCGGCACGTTCGAGCCGTTCGATCCCGACCGCGCCGAAAAGGCCGGTTGCGACGCGGTGGTGACGAAGCCGTTCGAGTCGCAGAGCCTCATCCACAAGGTGGAGGAGCTGATCGCCGCCGCGCAGAGCGCGGCTGCCGCTCCGGCCGCCGAGGCGGCACAGGAACCGGCCACGGCCTCCCCCTGGATGGAAGAAGCACCGGAAGAGACGCCGGAACCGCCGGCCAGCTCCTTCTCGACCGCGAGTGGCGACGCCTTCGCGCACGAGCCCGACATCTTCGGTGCGGCGCCGACGCCCGAGGCAACCACGGAGATGCCGTTCGAGCTGCCGCCGTCCGGTGAGTTCAGCGGCGAGACGCGTGCGTTCCCGCGCATGAGCTTCGACGACCTGGCCGGCGCCGCTCCGGCAGCTGAGCCTCCCCCGCCCCCTCCCGCACCGGAACCGTCGCCGTGGGACGAGCCGGCAGAGCAGAAGTCGACGTTCGGAGAGTTTGCGGCGCCCGCCCCCGAGGCGGAATCGCCGTTCGGCGCGCCCCCTCCTGCCGAGGAGTTCAGCGGCGAGACGCGCGCCTTCCCGCGCATGAGCTTCGACGAGCCGGCCAACGCCGCCCCGGCACAGGAAGCCGCGCCGGAACCGGAGCCCAACCCCTGGAACGAGCCCGCGGCCCCCGCGCCGTTCGGCGAGGAGCCGGAAGCTCCCGCCTTCAGCGGTGAAACGCGTGCGTTCCCGAAGATGAGCTTCGACGACCTGCAGCAGATGGCTGCCTCGACACCTCCTCCGGCGGCGGAGCAGGAACCTTCGCCCTGGGGTGAGCCGAGTCCCGCCGCACCTGCATTCGAGGATGACACTCCCGCATTCACCGACGACGTGCCGGCCTTCAGCACCGAGGCTCCCGCATTCGGCGAGGACGCACCCGCGTTCGCCGAAGACGCACCCGCGTTCGGCGGCGAGACCCGCGCCTTCCCGAAGCTGAACTTCGACGACTTCCAGTCCCCCGCTGCCGAGCCGGAAGCCGCGGCTCCGCCGCCCTCGGTCGTACCCGACTTCTCGGCCCCGGAACCGGAGGCCGCACCGTGGGACGCACCGTCCGAGGCCGCGTCGCCGTTCTCGGAACCGGCGGACGACGAACCGCGTCCGGTGGAGCCGGTGGAATCGCTCTGGTCGCCGACCGCCGACACCAGCTCGATCGACAGCCTGTCCACGGAGAGCTTCTCCACCGCCGGCGCTGCACCGTTCGCAGATACCTCGTCGCCGTTTGCCGAGGAGACCGCGAGCGAGCCGCTGCCGGAAGACCTCCCCTTCGCCAGCGAGACCACCTCGGAGCCTGAGCCTCCCACGGCTGCCGAGCCGGCCTGGTCGCTGGACGCCGCCGCGGAAGCGACTGCAGCCGTCGAGGCGGAAGAGCCGCCGGCGCCGCCCGCCGCGCTCACCCCCGACGCGCCTCCGATGTCGATCGCGCGCGGCGGCGAGCTGTCCGACGAGCAGGTCGACCGGATCGCCCGCCGGGTGGTGGAGCTGATGTCGGATCAGGTCGTACGCAACATCGCCTGGGAGGTCATCCCCGACCTCGCGGAGATGGTGGTGAAGGAACGGATCCGCCAGCTGGAGGCCGAGGCTTAGGCCTGCGGCCAAAAGGGCCGAGGCCCTCATGAAGATCTACACGCGCACGGGCGACGAGGGGCAGACGTCGCTGTTTGGTGGTGCGCGCGTCGCGAAGAACGACGCGCGCATCGAAGCGTACGGCACGATCGACGAGCTCAACGCCCACGTCGGCGTAGCGCGCTCGTCTTTGATCCCCGGTGAGACCGACGCGGTACTGCACCAGGTGCAGCTCGACCTCTTCGAGGTCGGCGCGCATCTCGCGTCCCCCGGCACGAGCCGCTTTCCCGGCGTGGAGCCGGAGCGCATCACCGAGCTGGAGAACGCGATCGACGCCATGGAGCAGGAGCTCGCGCCGCTCCGCAACTTCATCCTCCCCGCCGGCTCGGCCCCCGCCGCCCAGTTGCACGTGGCCCGCACCGTCTGCCGCCGCGCGGAACGCCTGGTGGTGGCGCTGCAGGACGACTCCCCCGCCACGCTCTCGACCATCGCCTACCTCAACCGCCTCTCGGACTTTTTGTTCGTGGCGGCGAGGTTCGCCAACCGGCGGGCGGGGGTGGATGACGTGCCGTGGAAGCGGTAGCGAGCAACCCATCCCTGTCATACCGGTTCGTTGGAAAGTTTGGCATCTACCTCAAAGCCTTCATCGCCTCAAAGGAAGCCAAAGCCACGGAAGACGAGCGGGAGAGGATAGCGAACCTCATCCGTAATCGAAGGCTGGTCTACGCACCTTTCATCACGGCTGAACAATTCAACGAGATGCTTAGAGACCTGCTTTTCTCCTTCGAACATCAACCAGAAGAACCTAAGACATGAAGCTACACCACGAGACAAGTACGCAACCACGCCGGCGATTGAGGCTGCGTACGGTTTTCATGTCATTCAGTAGCGGAAACAGCGCGCGTTGGTAACGCCTTCTCAAGAGCACGCGACATGTCAATCGCTTGATGGCTGAACTTGGCCAGAAGTTCACAATAACGCCGAAAGCCGGGCAACCAGTCGCCGCTCTTGTCGGACTCAAGACCTTCCTTCAGAACGGTTGACGCTGTTTCGGCTGTTAACAACGCCACCATCGCAATGTTTTCCATCAGAGCGGCCAACTCGGCGTCAGTCTCAAGTCGTTTGATCTCGGCACTTGTCCTAACTGCTGACTGCAAATTGCGCTGCATGCTTTCGAGTATTCCGCGACCTTTGTGCTCGGATAGGTCCCCCCTATTCATGAAGCCAAGAGTAACCTCCGCTTCGGCCATAAGTTCCATTGCGTATTCGCGGATACGACGCAGAGTGCTCGATTGTCGAGCTACATGGTCAAAAACAGCCACGTTAGCTTGCGCTGTGGCAGATCTTCCTTGGCCAACTGCCAACTTCATAAGGTTGTAGGTGAACCAGACATAAATGAACGTCCCGACAACCGACAAAACACTCACGATCAAGGCTGCGTACGTTGTCCAATGTACCGGCTCTATTTGCATGACACCATCCTCACCGATGCGTGGCCGGCGTTGTGTGAGCCGGAACAGCTCTCCGAGCCTCGGCCTGCTCATCCCCGAAGAGCTTCATCCCTATCTCGATAGCCGGAGGCGCCGCCAGAAGCGCCAAGAGGATCGTGAGCCAGATCAACCGCCTCGTCATGCGCTCCAGGCGGTCCGACGACTCGTTGAACCGCTCGGCCGCTTCGTGAATCTTGAGGGCCGCATCTCGGACCTCAAGCGTCGACCGCCGCCCGATCTCGATCAGCGTCATTCCGGCGTCCTGCCCCTGCTGCTGGATGACTTCGCGATACCGCACGGTTAGCTCAGCATCCGTCATGTCGATGACTGCTTGTCGTTCCATCCGCCGATGGTAAGCCAGCCGGGGAGTTGCAGGGTCATCCCCTATGTGTGCGAGTCTTTGCTTCAGGAGGAACACCCATGGCTCTCACCGGCTCGCCGGAACCCCGTCCCAAAACCTACGGCCCGACGCTCACGTGCCCCAGCCCGGAATGCCGGACCCGCCGCGAGTTCATGCGAGTCCCGACCGAAAGCCAGGTCGCACCGAACCACGCATGGCGCTCACCCTTTGGCTGGCAGGCGATCTGCGGCAAGTGCGGCGAGGAGTTCGTCACGCCTCCGGGCTGAGAGCTAGTAGTCGTGAGACTCAGCGGCCATTTCGCATCGGGCGTCGACCTCGTACCCGATCGCACTCAGAAGGCCATTCATCGAGTGGAGAAGCACGTCCATTGTCTGAGCAAACTCGAACAGGTTGAAACACATGAAGCGATTTTTCATGCTCGGTTCACGCTTCGTGTTGATGGGGTAGCGAATCTCCATCGCATCCAGCTCCGCGAGAAAGCGGCGAAACTCCCTCTTCGTTCGGAAGCCGTCGAGGCCCAGATCGTACGGAACATGGAGGGTATCGAATACACGCTCGACCTCCGGGCGAATCTTTCCGAAGGAGTGTTCCTTGAAGATTTCGTTGTCGATCCCTGCCTGACCGTCCAGCACCAAGGCAGTCTCCCCGGTTAGGAGAATCCCCTTCAGGTAAAGTTCGACCACATGCCGGTAGTTGTAGACGATTGGGAAGGCGATGTAGCTGCCACCAATCGATCCCCAATACACACGCAGCTCCTCGTTCGAGCGGATCGACTCCACCGCTCCCTTAAGAACGTTGTGCCAATGTTCTCCGAGCACCTCCCACTCCATGTCTTCGCCGTACGTGCTCATCGACACGAAGCCTGGCTGAAACGGTCGTTCTGGAAAGCACTTAAGGTGAATTTGCTTCATCGTGGCCATGGCTTCCGATGGTACTCGCGGCGGCCGTTGCACAGGCCATCGCTTGACGTTTCTGGTGGGTATTCTAGGCTGAAGACATGTCCCGCAAAGTCGACCGAACTAAACGCGAGTACGCCCGCGGCATGCAAATCCTCCAAGGGGCGCTTTCGAGACGCAGGACGAAACGGCCTACTTGGGTTCCTCGTGTCATATGGAACCGTCCCGCCCTCGTCCGGCTGGCGCTCTGGTTCGCAATTTGGAGATGACTAACCGCCAGTACTTTCTCGTCATCACGCGTCGGAAAGCCCGGAAGATCAAACGAAATCGATTTTAATTACATGGCAAGTAAAACCAGGTCGCTCCGGCCGGAAAGGAGCAGGAAGAGAGTTCGCCGACTTCGAGAAGCTTTGGGAGCAGTGGAGCGATCCCAAGTTCATTCAGTCTCTCATCGAGCGAAACGCCGGCGGCAAACAGCTCTCCATCCAGGAGCGGTTTCTTCTTCGCGCCTACGACGGCCTCAAAGAACGAGACGCCGTCCTTTTCAAGAAGCTCTTCCCTGATACCAACCGACTCGAAGGCGGCGATGGCGGACCACTAATCGTGACGTGGCAGAAGTAGTAATCGACTACAAGCCGCGCAACTGGTCTCTCGCTCTTCACGACGCTACCACTCGCTGGATCATCATGGTTCTCCATCGGACAGCCGGGAAGACGACAGAGGTTCTGAACCATCTCCAGCGAGACTGCCTCCGCACCGTCCCGGGCGAGACTGACGCGGTGCTGCACCAGGTGCAGCTCGACCTGTTCGAAGTCGGCGCGTATCTCGCCTCCCCCGGCACGAGCCGCTTTCCGGGCGTCGAGCCGGACCGGATCACCGAGCTGGAAAACGCCATCGACGCCATGGAGCAGGAGCTCGAACCCGCTCCGCAACTTCATCCTCCCCGCCGGCTCCGCCCCCGCCGCCCAGTTGCACGTGGCCTGCACGGTCTGCCGCCGCGCCGAACGGCTGGTGGTGGCCCTGCAGCACGACTCCTCCGCCACCCTCTCCACATCGCCTACCTCAACCGGCTGTCCGACTTTTGTTCGTGGCGGCCAGGTTCGCCAACCGCCGGGCGGGGGTGGATGACGTGCCCTGGAAGCGGTAGACAGAGGCACGGCGGAGGGTTCCGACCCCTTCGGAATTGGGTTCCGACCCTTCGGAATTGGGTTCGGATGCCTCGGAATTGCCTTCCGACCCTTCGGAATTGCCTTCGGACCCCTCGGAATTGTCTTCCGACCCTAAGCTCGAGGGTTCCGAAGGCTCGCTCCAGTCTTCGATAGCCATTTGCGAGTCCGCGGAAGGTTCCGCCGAAGGTACAGAGGACTGGACCCAGTCCACGGAAGGCTGCGCATTGCCCTCGGTGGACTGGATTTTGGGTTCCGTGGCCTTCGGCCGGGGCTCGATCGACATGGACCCATATCAATCGAGGCAACGCATGTGGGGTCGGAAGGCAGCGCAAAGTCCTCGCGAGGCACGGCCGAGCCTCCGGATGACTGATTTCTGGACACGAAGGACCGGATCCAAGCCTCGGAAGGCAATTTCGTGCCTTTCATAGGCTGCCGATAGGGTTCGATGGACACGAAACAGTGAACGGGAACCCTGGATCGAGTCCTCGGAACCCTCCGGCGAGTCCTCCAAGGACTGAGGTCAGCCCTGCGAAGGCAGGTTTTAGTCCTCGGGAGGTAATTTTCAGCCCGGCGAAGGCTGCCACCAGTCCTCGGAACCCTCGCCCGTGGGGTCGAACGATATGGGTGGATATCGGTTTACAGACCTGTCCTGGGTTCTGAACCCTGCGCCGAAGGGTCCCGATGCCGCGGTGTCCAGATTCCGGACCGCGGGCAGGGAGCCGATCTCTGAGGGGAAGCCTCGGAAAGGGGGGGTTCACGTCACACGCTCGTAACCGGAGGTGTTCGGGAATTGGACGGGGTGACTGCGGTGCGCCGCAGCTTATGGAGTGCGGTAACGCGAGTTACCGCTTTGACTGTTTTTGTTTGCCCTGCAACGCGAACAGGTCCAGCCTTCGCTCGTGCGACGCGGCGAGATTGCACCGGCCACGGATTGCTGCGCGAACAGAAGCAGGCAAAGCGGTAACTGGCGTTACCGCACTCCATAGCAAAAACGCCGCGCTTCCGCGCGGCGTCCGGTCAGTCAAATGGTCGGGGCAAGAGGACTTGTACTATTTGACCCTTCGTAGATTCAGTAAGTTACTGATTCTAAACGACGCTAAAAACTCTCGAACCGCTGAAATTCCCCCGTCTAAGTACATTTCAAGTACACGGGGCGTCAGTCCTTCACCGACTTCACCATCTCGACCTTGAGCGCTTGGCCGTCGTTCACCTTGACCCGGACGACGTCGTTCTTCCGAAGCTGCACCGCCCGGTACTCGCCGCCTCGGTGCGTGAACATGACCGGGTTGTAGAGGTTATCGACCTGCACCTTCGTGAACGCGTTGCCGACGTCCAGGCACAGGTAAAACGAGTTCAGCCCCTGCCGGTCAATCGCACCCATCACCGAGGACTGATCGTACTTCGTCCCTTCGCATACGACGACCTTCCCAAGGTAGGTAACGTCCTTCGGCTCCACCCAGGCCTTAGCAGGCGCCGGAGGTTCTTCCTCGACGCCTAGACGCGGCTCAGCGGCCCTCACGGGCTCTCGGGCTGGTTCAGGGGCAGGAACGTAGTCGTGGGCGTCTACCGCCGCTCTGGTGGGCTCCACGGCCGGAGCCGACGCCGGGGCGGGCTTACTCGCCCGGACTCTCTTCTTCTTCGCTTCCGGCTTCGCCTCCGAGACAGGATCAGGCGCCCACCGCACCGGAGGCCTCACCACGGCTACCGCCGGCTTCACGCGCGGCTTGTTCTTCTCCAAGAGCCACATCGTCCACCAGATACCCAGGGCGATAACCGCTAGGAAGCACAACCACTTAAATATGTACGCGGTTCGCCTCACCCGGACTGTTCTCATTCCAAAATGCTACCATCGCAGGCGCAGGAGTGTCCCGGCTACCTCGACGGATCGGGAACGCGAGGGAACCAAACCAACCCCAAAAAGGAAGGTTTGGGATGGATACAACGAACGTCTATCAGCTCGATCCGAACTACAGTTACGCCCTTAAGGAGCTCGCCTTCACCACTAACATGTCGGAGGAATCCATCACAAGGTTGTTCGAGGAAGAACCGGGCGTCCTGATCTTTCAGATGCAGCACACCGGCCGAAGAACATACCGGACAATCCGAGTCCCAGGGTGGGTCGCCATCCGCGTTTTTAGTCGGATGACCGTGACTGAGTAGTACCTTGATGTATACCCCCGCTGGTAACAGCGGTGGTAGTGGTTGAGGATACGTCGGGCACTCGGCGTATCCGCTTAACGTATTGAGACTAAAGGCTATCGCCGTTGGCTACCGCCGAGAGACTGATTCGCCAACCGTCCCCTTCTATCGCAGGGCAATTCTCTACGTCTTTCGTCTCTAACCGTTCCTCATCCTACCGGACCGCCTTAAGAGAATTGCCCTGCGCTTCGCTTGGGACGGTTGGCGGACTGGTTCACTGGTGAACTGATGGACGTATTCATCGGGCTCACCGTGTTCATCGTCATAGCTATCTTCTCCTACTCGTACTACGTGAAGCAGTATGTGAATGCCTCGATGGTGAAGGTTCCTACCGGAAGTGTCGCCTGGGACGGCGAGACTGTTTACCCCGCCGGCTCGGTTCACCTTCCCTTCAAGTACCAACTGATCGACATCGAGGAACGGATCACGACTTTTGGGGTGGATGTGTTGGGACTCGTTTCTGTCGTCGATACGTTCTCCGATGAATCCGGCTACGCGACTGAGGAAGGCCACAACGACAAAGGCCCTTTCGGGAAGCAGACGATTTCCGGCAAATCCGGCAACCAGATTGTGACGACCCGGCAAAGTGCCGAATACAAATACCGCTACATCATTGTTTGGAAGCCGAACTTAGACCGTATCCGGCAATTCGTAAAATCCGGCAACATCCCTGACCGGATTGCCGAACTGCTTAGAACCATCCCCGACCTCAACATGTCCGCTTACGCGGATACTCTGGGAATCACTGTTGTTCGCTGGGACACCCCGAAGAAGAAGACTGTCACGGATTCAGTTGACCTCGGAGATGGGGTGGAGATTCCGTACTAGTGGACGCTCCCCCGCGAAGTGAGCACGTCTACATCCTCGGTTTATCCGGGATGGGGAAGACGACTTTTATGCGTTCGATGCTCCGGCAGGACATCTTGAACGGCAAAGGGGTAGGACTGATCGACCCTCACGGGGACCTAGCGGAGCAGGTTGTTAGGTACGTGCCCCGGAATCGGATCAAGGACTGCGTCTACTTCAACCCGCAGGTTACCCCTATCGGGTTGAATCTGTTAGGTGCCCGGACTCCTGAAGAGCGGATACTTGTTTCCGGCGACTTGTTCCTACTCTTTCAACGCCTTGTAGGAGATGACAAACGGGGTGGGGGAGTGCAGTTAGACGCGATCATGAAGATGTCGATCGCTACGCTTCTTGATGTTCCCGGCTCGACCTTCTTCGACTTCTACCGCCTCTTTACAGATGACTACTTCCGGTCTCAGATAGTCGCGAAGGTTCAAGACCCGGACATTAAGCACTTCTGGCGCGAAGTCTGGACTACGTACAGGCACCCGGAAGCCGAGCGACCTTTGGTCACCCGACTCCTGGAGTTCGTGACTAACAAGTATCTGAAGGCTGTGACCTCGACTCTCTCCGAGCTGAACTTCTCGGACATCGTTCGGGAGCGGAAAATCTTCATCGCGAACATCGCGAAGGGGAACGTCGGGATTGACACCTCGCCGATCCTGGGGACTCTTCTCGTCTCGCAGTTCCAGTTGGCAGGCTTCAGACAGAGCGCCCTACCCGAACGAGACCGGATTCCCTTCTACCTCTTCATCGACGAGTTCCAGAACTTCAGAACCTCGGCTTTCAACGAGATCATTACCGAGTCTCGGAAGTATCGCTTGTGTTTGACTCTTGCTAATCAGGCCATCGAAGACCTGAAGGAAGCCGGACTTCAGAACGCGATCTCGAAATGCGGCACCGCTGTCTTCTTCCGACTGATGGACGCAGACGCGAAGAAGTTCGGCTCACAGGTTGGGAAACTGACTGCCGAAGACCTGCAGAATCTTCCGAAGCTCCATTACATCTTCCGCCCCGGCCGACCGGCGGATGCAAAGAAGCACGTCTTAGAGTTCCCGCCCCGCCCGCCGGAAGGATTCAGAGACGAGATAATCGAGCACACACGATCCAGATACCCGGCCATCGTGAAAGCGGAGCCGGTTGCTGCACCGATCGCTCTTGACACAGATCCCGAACCG
The DNA here is from genome assembly GCA_035630815.1 of Thermoanaerobaculia bacterium. Classification (GTDB taxonomy): domain Bacteria; phylum Acidobacteriota; class Thermoanaerobaculia; order Gp7-AA8; family Gp7-AA8; genus QHVT01. Next base: position 199,121 of record DASQJY010000020.1, on the reverse strand, counting down.
ACGCCGTTTCCACAGGATTGACTTATCAACCCCTGCCCTTGACGGCTACCACTGTGGTAGTAGTATGAGTATGTAGCCCGTCCAGCTACATTAATCTATCTAACACCTACATGTCCGAGATCGACGTCAAGACCGCCGTTGCCGAAGCCCAGCGTCAGGTAGCAAGAGAGATCGTTGAGATGCTCGACGAACCGGCCACCAGCCACTACTGCGAGCGCGACCACGACACCGTAAACACTGCTCTTCGCGCGATAGTCGCGAAGTACCTCCAGCCAGAGCAAACCAATTGACCTACCTCACATGAAACTAGAACAACAAGTCGTAAGCCTAGAGCTTGCGAAGAAACTGAAAGAGCTGGGAGTGAAGCAAGAGAGTTACCTCTGTTGGCTCAATGAGAACTTCAGCAACTCCTATGACGATTATCAACACGTTGTTGAGAAATCTGACTACCAGGGCGGTTGGCATATCAAAGACAGAATCTCCGCCTTCACCGTAGCCGAGCTAGGGGAGATGTTGAAGCAAAGCGGATTGTCCTCTGGATACAGTGATGAGGATATTGGTTGGTATTGCCAGTCCACGATTCACAACAAGTTTGACCTCATTGGCGAGGAGAGCGAAGCCGACGCCCGCGCCAAAATGCTCATCTACCTCCTCGAAAACGACCTTTTAAAAACACCCTCCCCCGAAACAACGAACCGGGCCGAAGCCTCTTAGCATCCCGCTTTTCGTTACACCTCGGCTCACACTTCCGCTACACCCCCCGCAGTCCTCTCTCCCTCATTCACCCCCACCTCACACTCCCTCCCCATGAGAAGCATCGGCTCGAACCATCCCCGCTACCTCACCCCCGAACGGGTTGCTCTGCTCGACCTGTTCGAGAAGCACCAGTACCTCACCTCGAAGCAGGTGTACGAACTCCTCGGCGCCACCCGCACCAGAGCGGACGGCGGCAACCTTTCTGAGCGTGCTGTCCGCAACCGCCTCCTTCTAATGTTCGAGGCTGGCTACCTGCTCCGCACTCCGATCATGCCGGATGAATCGGTCATCCGCCGGGCTCCCGCCGCGGAGTATTCCTATCGGCTTTCAAAGCACGGGGCAAATTTCGCCACCAAAGGCAAGTTCCTCGGCGAGAAGACCCCGACCTCCGCGAACCACGACCAGAATCTAACTGCGCTACATCAGGCCCTCGACAAGTTTCCCGGCAAAGTCATCTGGGAGCAGCGCCACATGAAGCGCACCGTGAACCCAGACGCAATGTTCGGCATCTCGCGCGATGGCAAGACCGGCCACTTCTTTTTCCTCGAGTACGAGCGCACCAGGATGAATCACTACACCGACCCCGGAGTTTCCGGGCTCGTGAAGAAGGTGAAGAAGTACGACGACTACCGCATGGGCAAGCTGAAGAGGAAGGTTCGCGAAGACTGGAAGCTCTTCGACGACTTCCGCGTCATCTTCATCGTGAAGGACAACGACCGGAAACCCCAGGCTCGGAAGAAGAACCTTCTGAAGAAGCTCGTCGAGATGAACCTTGCCTTCCGCCGCGTCTGGATCGCGACTGACAAGGAGTTTCTAGCCGACCCGATGGGAAAGGTCTTTCACACTCCGGCTGACTACCCCGAAAGGTCGTACTCGCTACTCGACCTCTGATGTTCTCGCGCCTCCTTTGTTGGATTACTGGTGGACATCGCTACTCATCGTTCCGTGGCACTATCGGGTGTCACAAGTGCGACCACGTTTTTGATTGGGAGGCTCGGTTCGCCGCTCTGCACAGGCGTGACCCCGACACCAACTCCACCAACTGCTAAACTGAAAGTCCATACCTAAATCCGGCTACGGTCGGTGCTCCGCCTATCCCTCTCATCGTTTCAGACGTAGCCCGTCTGGTGTATGAGAGGGGCGGGGAGCCATCTGATGCGAATCCCCCTCGGCAAACAACTCAAGTACTTCGGCCCTCCCGTCATCACCATGCCGGCAAACGGTCACGCGGCGTTCTACGGGAAGACTGGTTCCGGGAAATCCTCGCTGGCGCTAAGTCAAGTCACCCACCACATCAAGAACGGCGACGGAGTAGGAGTCATCGACCCGCACGGCGAGCTGGTAGACGACATCCTGAAGCACATCCCTTCGAACAGGACGGATGACGTAATCCTCATCGACCCATCGGACATCGAGTGGGTGTTTCGACTTCCGTTGCTCCGGGCTCAGACCTTCGAGGGAAGAGTGAAGAAGCTCGGGCAAGTCGTCTCGATTCTCTCCGCTCTTTTCCCGAACGGCTGGGGCGGCGCGTCAGACCGTAACGCGTTCAACGTCGGCTATGCGGTCCTGTGTAAAGAACAAGCCCCGACGCTGGCGCATCTCCTCAAAGCCTTCACCTCGAAGCCGTACCGCGAATCCCTGCGTCCCTACATCGACGCGGCTAACGTCGATCTGTTCTTCCAACAGTTCGACGAGGACTGGAACGCCAGCCAGCGGAACACCGCCGCAGCTCCGATCACGAACAAGATCGACTTCCTTTCGAAGCCCTTCCTCCGCGAAATGGTCGGGAGCTACCAGGGCGCGAGCATGGGCGCGATCATGAACGCGAAGCCGATCTTCCTCCTGCGTCTCTCCGCGGGGCGGATGGATTCGAAGCTCGTCTCTGCCATCGCTTCGCTTGTTATGTCCGAGATTCTTTCTGAGGCGCTGGAGCGCGAGGCGATCGCGAAGGAAGAGCGCGAAGACTTCTACCTGTACATGGACGAGTTTCACTCGATAGTCCGGCCGGGTGAAGTGACCTTCGAGGAGATGTTCCGGTCGCTCAGGAAGTACGGAGTGCATCTGACTATCCTCGACCAGACAACGGGCGGGCGGGACTTCGAAGACCTCACCAAAGCGATTCTCGGCAACATCGGCACGCTCGGAGTTGGTAGGGTAGGCCCCGAGGACGCGGAACTCCTGGCGAACGCGCTCCCGATTCAGGAACCCAAGACCCTTGTTCGCATGGACGCGCACACGTGGTACGTCACAACCACGAACGACGACGGGACGACATCTGATCCGCACCTCATGAAGTCGTTTAGACCTCCTGTTCCTCTCTCCAAGGGGAAGCGGGCAAGACTTGAATCTATCCAGAACCGCACCCGGACCAACTACCTCCATTCAAGGAAGAAAGTCTCGGATCACATCAACAAGATTCTGACCTAATCCGCCAGAACCGCTACACACACCCCAACCTATTGCCAGATTCTGCACGTCCTTTAGGGTTAATCCCGAAGGAGGGACAGACCACATGAACGCTAATGTTCAGAAGGTACTCGACCTTGAGAAGCAGTATGAGGAAGCGAAGCAGGTAGCGATTCAAGACCTGCTCAAACAGCGGCAGACGATCGACGAGCAATTGAAGGTTCTCGGCCATGACAGCACGAAGAAAGCACCCCTCGTGCGGCAGGTTGACCCGAACAAGAAGTGCCCGGTCTGCGGCGAGACGGGACACGACGCCCGGCGTCACAAGAACGACCCCAAGCCGCCGGCCGATGCCCCGCCGAAGCCCGAAGCCAAGGCGCCCGCTACGCCTCCCAAGCCCGACAAGAAGTAACCCCTCCCTCCCAAATCGAAAGCCCTCACGATGTTCTGTGAGGGCTGATTCTTTTTGGAGGCGTATCACGCCGTCGCTTCCTTTCCGGCTCGGAACGATTCGAGCACTCTTCTCTTCAGGGCTTTAATGACCTTCTCCTTCCAGTCGGCAACGGTCATGTTTTCGGGGACGGTGAGGAGCTCGCGGAGGAACCTGTCCAGCTCCTCCATGTACCGCTCGGCCTTGACCTCGACGACCTCCGGCCGCATTACTGCGGGAGGCGCTTCGACCACTTCGACCGGAGCCACTTGCCAAGGAGTCTCGGGAAACCACTCCGCGATGAGTTCACCGGCTTTGCGATAGTTGACGTTCTCTTTCCACGCAACGAAGTTGATGAGATCCCCGCCCGGCTTTCCATCTCTGGCCTCCACGCAAGACGCTGACTTGCAGTGCCACTTCTCGTTCTCCAGATTGATTTTCAAAGAGCCCTTGGTTTCAGCCGTGTGCTGTGGCAGGGGACAATCCCCGGACACCCACGAGCTGTCCTTGCTCCGCTTGAGGACGATGCCGTAGTGATGACAGATCGCCTCAAGCCCGACTCGCGCTTTGAGTGCCGCGAAGTCCACTTTGTACTTGCTCATCCGAGCCTCCTTTCCACTTAACCGTAGAACAAGGACGGGAAAGGGCAAGGCAAGGTCTGGGGATTGACGCCGCAAGTACATAAGGTAGGGTTAGAGAATGGACACAGTAAAACCGTCTCTCGCGAAGAACGCGACCGTCGAACAGAAGCGCGCTTACTTCCGCCGCTACCGCCGCCGGAACCTCCAGCACCTGCGCGAGTACAGGAAGCTCAAACAGCGCGAGTACCGAGCCAGAGACCGCGAGCTGAAGGCGAAAGCCGCCGCCTAGACTTATCCACAGCCACTGCATTTGACTTGTGTACAGGACGGAGTAAAGTGAATATATCAAAGGTCGCAACACTCACCCCACCGCCCCCTAGATGTTCAACCCACTAGACGACGCCGGACAGTACCGCGCCGACCGTGAGCGCCGATTGAACCGCGCACTCATCACTGCCGGAATCGTCGTTCTACTCGCCGGTATCGCAGTCGTCGCGTTCATCCTCGCGAATCCAGTAGTCCTACACTAACCCACCAGTCGCAAAAACACGTTCTCACTCATCGGCAGGCAGTTCTATCTGAGAAGGTGTCTGCCCGCCGACGAGTTCACATCACCAACATGCAACAAAGACCAATCAAGTTCCGGGCACGCGCACTCACAATGGACCATCGTTGGGTCTACGGTTCCTATCTTGTGAAGGACGGGCAAGTCTACATATTCGATGAAACTAATAAGTGGGAGGTTCCAGTTGACGCGTCTACGGTAGGTCAATTCACCGGCCTCCTCGATAAGAACGGCAAGGAGATTTACGGGGGGGACATCGTTAAGGCCATGACCGTATACAACAACGTGTCAGATGTCGCTCACGACTTCTTTAACTGCCCCGTCTTCTGGGGACACGGCTCCTGGCTCGTCAGTCCCGGCGTAGGCTACGACGGCATACCGCTCGCCGATGCCCACTTCTCCGGCGCACCAATCGAAGTCATCGGCAACATTCACGAGAACCCAGACTTACTGGATCCCGACAACCAACTCTACGACCCCGCCAAAGACCCTTCTCTCGAAAAGGAGGAACAGAAACCATTCGCTTTCTAAGAACATGCAACTCAACATCAGAGACGAAGGAACGATGGAGATTGCCCGGTCCTTCTCTTTTAAGAAGAACCTCGGCAATTACGAATCCGCCGACTTCTTCTGCTCAGCGAAGAAGGAGTGCAAGCCGGAAGACGCTGACAAGACCTCCCAGGCTCTTTACGACTTCTGCCGCAAGCAAGTCCTGAAAGACATCGCCGCTTTCTTACCAAAGGCCGAACCGCCAGCCACAGACCCCAACCACACCGACCTATGAACGAACCTCTTAAGTGGTACGAGGACAGGCAGTACCTCATCAAGCAGTGCGAGCAAGCGCAGGCGGACATGGCCTACCACATAGAACATTTGGACGACGCGAGGGAGCGCGGCGCACGAGCCACCCAAGCGCTCGTCGAGATGCTGAAGGAGCCCCAGGGCGAAGAAGACCGCATCGCCCCGGAGTACGAACACCTCGGAGAACAGGAGCCCGCACCAACCGAATAACCCCAATCAACACATCACATGGAAGACATCAAGAAGCTGACGATTCAAAGCGTTGAAATAGTAAAGACCGGACCAAAGAAAGACGGCTCTACCTGGACGTTGTACCGAGCGAAGACGGATGACGGGTTCTACTCGTACTTCGACATGTCCCTTCAGCCGGGAGAGACAGCGACTTTCAAGGTTGAGAAGACGACCTCGGAGAAGCTTGATCGCAACGGACAGCCGTACGTCAACAAGAACATCCTCGGCTACGCAGGTTCCATCGACAACATGCCGGCCAAGCCTTACCGCTCGACTACCATCGGCTCTGCCAGTCCAGCTATCGGCATCGGCACCCCCGCAAGTCCTTCATCCCCACTCCTCGCGCAAATCGAGAAGCTCGGAGCCGAACTTCAGAAGGCAAACGTCGACCTCCTCGACCTCGCGCAGATTGTAGACGGTCTCTTGAACCGAGTGGAACGCCTAGAAACACCAGCGTTCGACCAAATCAACTCCGTCAAACTCACCGAGCAGGACGCGGACGACATGCCTACCTTCTAAACCCATGCTCCAAGACACCACGCTCGACGCGTATAACTCGATCCGCGCCCACCTGAACGAGAAACAGCGGAAAGTCCGCTACGTCCTAGAGAAGTTCGGCCCGATGGACAATGAAGCCATCGCCCGCGCGCTTGAATGGCCGATCAACACCGTGACACCGCGCGTAAAAGAGATGAGGGAGCTCGGCGAGGTAGTCGAGGCGGGCTACACCGTCACCAAGTCCGGCCGCAAAGCCCACCTCTGGAAGCTGAAGGAAGAACCGGCCTCGGAACCGGAACACAAACCAACTTCACTCTTCGGGTGACCATCACCCTCCCTGGCCGTGTGCCGTCGAAGAAGAACTCGAAGCGCATCTTCTGCACCTCCGGCCGGCCACGAGTCCTCCCGTCCGCCGCGTACGTAGCGTGGCACGAGGAGATGATGCTGAGGCTACGGGGACACCGGCCAGCGGCGCCGCTCGCGCAGGCCAAGATCTCCATCACCTTCTACCCGGACACCCGCCGCACCTTCGACCTCTCGAACGCCGCGGAAAGCGTCATGGATCTGCTGGTAGATGCCGAGATTCTCTCGGATGACAACTGGAGCGTGGTGCCGGACCTCACCCTCCACTTCGGAGCAGTAGACCCGAAGAACCCTCGCGCGGAGATCGACATCGCGAGGAGCAATCGTTAATTCATCAATCAACAAACACAATGAGCCTATTCACATCAGACCCGAAGGAGGAGCCGCAGCAGGTCAAGTGCGACGAATGTAAACACTACATCGACGTCACCGATGCTCAGATCGTAGCCGTTGAGACCGAGGGGTACATGTACTTCACATACTCCTGGCTCGACCGCCGTGGCTTTGCCAAGGCCTACTACTGCCCGATGCATCGCCGCACCTACGACCGGATCGACCAGGACGGCACAATGTACAAGCTGATACCAGCGGTGCCGGAACACTACGACAAACTCAAAGCTCCGGAACTCGACCTCACCCCGCTTAAACGTCGCAAGGCGAAAACCAAGAAGTAAGAACCTATGAAGCTATCCGATGTTCTCTACCTCCTGTTGCTCGTCGTTTGCATTGCAGGAACTGTCTACATCGCGCACGTCGGGCTACGCGACATCCCGCGCGATTGTCAGAAGATGATCGAATATCACGAGGTACCGCTACCTCGATATTGTCTCAAATATCTCCCATGACCAACCCTATCATCACAAAGAAGCTGGAGGAGCTTAGGAAGCTGTCGGGTTATCCCGCCGCTGCGGGCGGGACCTACGTCACCCTCGGTAACGCCGAACGCATCTTGAACGAAGCCATGACCGAGATATACGAAGCGGGGAAGCAGGATGGTCACTCCAAAGGACTCCAGCATGCCGTAATTGGCCGCCAAGCCGTGATCGACATTCAGACCGAAGCCCAGCAGCAGACAGCCAGGGAGATTCTGGAACTGATTGCGGATCGCCCGGCGTTCAATTCCATCACCGCCGTAGATCTCAAACTGGCCGTCACTGCGACGATTCAGTCCAAGTACCTTAGCAGGGAAGGTGAAACTAAGATCTTCAGGGAGACTTGATGGTATTACCGTCCTAGAGTGGACTCCAATCGTCCTCTAGGATGGCATTCAAGAACTGCGATTCGTACCGTTCTCGAACCAGCGCTTCCAGATCAGCGCTTGCTGAGTCTAAGAGCCCGAGCAGCGTTAGTCGCCGATCGGCCAGCTCTTCGTCACTTGGCCGATTTTTGCAAATCAGCCTAGCGCCGACCAACATTGCGCATGAGACATCCAACACCCGACGTACTTCCCTCGGCAACTCCCGCTGAAGCAGCGACATCCACCGTGCATGCAACTCCTCGATTTTGGCAATCGGTTGACCGGTCGACTCCCACGGGTCGCATAGTGGCACGGTCCGCAGCGCGGAACGTAGTCGTTGCAGCCGCGCGCAGTCCAGCATTAAAGAAACGCCCACGCCAGCATCCGCTGCCTCACGACGCTCACTCATCTCGGCGATTGCCAGCTCCGTCTGTTGAACTGACACCTTGCCCTGATCGATAGCCCACTTCATGATGTGGTACGTGAAGTACACGTACAGGAACGTCCCGATTGTGGAGGCGATCACCGCGACGGTTTGAACGTAGGTGGTCCAGTGGACAGAGTCCGATTGCATAACAGCTATCCTAACCCCGCCGAATCCCGCGCGAGATGCTTTCACCGGCGCAATCATGGGCAACTTGGAGAATTTTCAACATAGAAGAAATTGTATCCACCCGACTTACATGTTTGCTCAATCTGGGGATCTCGAATGTTTACGCACTGGCTAAACCGCAGCCCTTCCAGTTGCCAACAGGGTGAGTTCGTCTTGTAACACTTCGCAGCCGCTGCGGCGTCACCAACCGTGCAACCTATGATATTGCGCCCTCCTGTCGCTGGCGGACGACATTTGTACCTGGCTCGCTCCTCAGGGGTGAAGTCGCTTGGCACCAACCGAAGGTCCAGCCGTAGAAACACGGATCCGCCCTTTTTATCGAGAGGCATAAAGCTTCCATTCGCCTGCAGCTCCGCGGAGCAAAACTTTAGCCCACACCCCTTATCAAACCACGAGGCGTGAAAAGGCGACTTCGATTCCTCCACCCACTGATGGGAGCAGTACTGCATGTTTGGTGGGTATTCATATTGAGCAGTGTAATTACAGCGTTGATCCCAGTTCGCTTGACACCAAGCCTTGTATTCAAAGCGTGTGGGCAACCTCAGTTCAACGTTATTCTCGCAAAATGAGATCCACGGCGCCGCTTCCATGCCCTTCGCGTCAACGTACCGACAGAGGCAAAAGAGACTTCCTGTGAGGTTCTGACAAATCTTGTTCTGTCCTGGTTTCGGTGCGCCGGTCATCTGGTCGAACGACACGACGGCTTCGCTCGTGCCACCCGTCACTTGCTTCGGTTCGACCTTCTCATCGGCGACGGAAGAAATAGCCAGCACAGCAATGAAGCACCAAAATGTCAGACGCATGACGGCCTCGCTCTCGTACCAAGAGTATCGTGAGATACGGTAGCGTGGTAGCACTTGACGTTTCTGGTGGGTGTTCTAGTCTGAAAGCATGTCCCGCAAATTCAACCGAAGAGAACAGATCGAGAAAGCGGCCTTCCACACGCTTCAGGCGTCTATGCGCCGCAAACCTTTCTGGCTTCCTTCCTTCATCTGGCGTCCTGTCCAGGCGCTAGCCATCAAGATCGCCTTCAAGTGAAGAAGCTCTTCATCGTTCGAAAGTACGTGAGCGCGGCCTCGGCCGCCGAAGCTTTGAGGATCGAGAAGCAGATTGCCCCGGATGACGTTTGGCTCGACGATGACTGGAAGAAGTCGCAGCCGAACGCTGGAGCCAACGTGATGGGCTTCGCAGCGAAGAAGTCACGGAAAGCCAAACGAAACCGATTTTAATTACATGGCAGGTAAACCAGGTCGCTCCGGCCGAAAAGGAGCAGGAAGAGAGTTCGCCGACTTCGAGAAGCTGTGGCAGCAGTGGAGTGATCCAAAGTTCATCGAGTCCCTCATCGAGAGAAACTTCGCCGGCAAGCAGCTCTCCATCCAAGAGCGGTTTCTTCTTCGCGCCTACGACGGCTTGAAGGAACGAGACGCCGTCCTTTTCAAGAAGCTGTTCCCTGATACCAACCGTCTCGAAGGCGGCGATGGCGGACCACTCATCGTCACGTGGCAGAAGTAGTAATCGACTACAAGCCTCGAAACTGGTCCCTCGCCCTTCACGACGCAACCACACGCTGGATCATCATGGTTCTCCACCGGAGAGCCGGAAAGACCACGGCGGTTCTGAACCATCTCCAGCGCGACTGCCTTCGAATCTTCGAGAGCCAGTTTGCCTACATCGGCCCGACCTACAAGCAGTCCAAGCGCGTCGCCTGGGACATCGCGAAGAAGATCAGCCGGGACATCCCTGGAGTTGAGTACAACGAATCCGAGCTGACGGTGAAGTACCCGAACGGCTCAAAGCTCTTCCTCGCCGGTTCGGACAACCCAGACTCCCTCCGCGGTATCGCTCTCTGGGGTGTCGGCTTCGACGAGTACTCCCAGCAGCCATCGAACATCTTCTCGGAGATCATCTCGAAAGCCCTCGCTGACCACCTCGGCTACGCGATCTTCTTCGGCACGCCGAAGGGCAAGAACGACTTCCACCGCCTCTACACGAAGGCGTTAGGTGACACCACCTGGACAGTCGTCTTCAAGACCATCGACGACTCCCTCCGAGACGAAACGGGCGAGACCATCGATAACCTCCGTCAGGCCTTGGAGGACGACCGGCGTCTCGTTGAGAGCGGGGTGATCACCGAGGACGAGTTCAACCAAGAGTGGTACTGCTCCTTCGAAGCGTCCGTGAAGGGTGCCTACTACGGCCCTCACATCGCCAAAGCCAGGGCGGACGGCAGGGTGAAGCTCGTTCCCTACGATCCGGCCTTGAAGGCCCACGCGGTCTGGGATCTTGGCGTTGGACAGAACCTCGCGATCGGCATCTACCAGCGGGTAGGGGCAGAGACCCACAAGATCGACTACTGGCAGGGCTCGAACAAAGACGGCATCCCCGAAGCTATCACCGCCCTCAAAGCCAAGCCCTACGTCTTCGCGAAGATGTTCGTCCCCCACGACGCCGAGGGAACTGAATCAGGAACCGGCAAGACCCGCCTCGCAACTGCGAAGAGCCTCTGGCCGAACGTGGAGTGGGTTGTCGTGTCGAAGTTATCCGTGGATGACGGTATCGCGAAAGGCCGGGCGATGTTTGCCCGCCTCTGGATCGACGAGCGGCACTGCGCGCAGTGGCTGGACGCCATCAGCCAGTACCGCCAGGAGTGGGATGAGAACCGCGGGATGTTCCTCGAGAAGCCCTACCACGACTGGACGAGTCACGGAGCTGACGAGTACCGCTACGCCGCGATCGCCGAGGACCAGATGACGAACGCGCAGCCGATGCCGGTGCCTACGACGGGTCTGGTGAAGCCGTTCTATCCGGGGTTGGGAGTGTAAGATCCGCGGCGGCTAAGAGTGGCGCCTTAGCCGTCTGCTACAATTCTTGAGCCCAAGCAGAAACGTTCGAACACACCTTCGGGGTCGTAACCTTCATGCCAACAGACCCGATACGACTGACAATTACTGCCGCCGACGACAACGCCTCGACGGGCTTTATCTTGTCGATTGCAAGGCTTCCATCCGTCTACTCAATTTCATGCATTATCGCCACGCTGCGCTATCCAGATGACGTCGCCATACGATCGTTGCCGAAACACATCAGAGCTGCAGCGTACGCTGTGAGGCGTTACGCTGACGAGGATTTTGGACTTCCTCGTGCCGATACGTTTCATTCCGGTAACGTCCACAATCTATGGCGCGAGACAACGCGCGCGTTGTTACGTGACCTTGTAAATGGCCGCGCAGAACTTGATCAACTTACGGCAGCACAGATAGCGGCTATTTCCGAAACTCTAGCGGCTCGAGCTGCCTATCCCACGATTGACGACTTGGTTCTGGACTTCCCGCTTTTCCACCTTGAGCTAGTTCGTGCGTCTAGGCAATCGCCATTAGAGCTTGTAGCGATTGTTACGGGACCTCTAGCCGCCGCCTTCACAATCATTCTGGTCACCGAGTGGATGTTGGAGCGGGCCGAACACAACGCGCTTGATATTGAAAACAAGAGACTCGCCGTCCAGGCCGCCGAAATAGTGGTGCAGAAGTTGCGGCAAAACCAGATTACGGTCACCTCTGACGCCGTCGCGGCTGTGCTTCAAAACGCCAGGATTACGCAGGCTCCACTACCACGGATCGCCGACATCAAAATCGACGTAGCCTAAACGCCTGCTTCGCCGAGGACACCTCATCGCCTAGAGGCGAGCCTGAGACCCTACAATCTCGTGAGCCGTTCTACCCTGGCCTAGGCGTCTAGTAAGTTACCACCACCGCCTTGTTCCCTCGAACTCTTTAGACTTGCGTTTGCACGCCGCGCTGCACACGTGGACGATCGCGTCCTCGGGTGGCGTTCCGTAGCCCTTCCAATCGGACCTGATGGTCATCTCGTGAATGCCCTTGATCACCTTGTCACAGCTATCGCACCGCATCACGCCCGGCACAAACGGCGTTTTCGCTTTTTTCGTTGCCATGCTCGTCTCCCGTGGGGGAGGACAACATCCGAGACGGCTAGCCTGTTCCGTCCAAGGCCGGCCTATGCCGGCCCCTACCACGAACCTCGCAATGCCGTTCTATCACCCTCAACGCTTACGGAGTCATATTCCGGCACAGGATCGTGTATCGGTCGTTTGCGTGAAACCGTATGCCGGCTAAGAGAGGATTAGTTGGAGGGCACACCATCTTTACTTCGCTACGAAGATCCGTGAACGACATGGGCTTGGAAAAGCTAGGTGTACCGTTCGGCGGCTCCCAGAGTGCCACTTGCCCGGCGTGCTCGCCATACTCCACGGTCGCCGAAATGCCCGGCTTCCTGCTTTGCAGTGCGGTCACGTCACCCCTTAAGCTCGCTTCCCTTGTAAGCTGCTCACTCAATGCGTTTGCCGCATCAAGGCGCAGTTTCGCTATCTCTACTCGCAATGCCTTAATGTCAGACAGAAGATCAGAAATTTTTGACGTGGCCGATGGTAGATTAATCTTCTGCGACTTGCCGACGTTAGTCTCGACGGACATGGGCGAGAACATCGTTAGGTCTTTGGAGCAGGTCAGATCGAACGTTGTCGAATCGAACTGCATACCTGGCGTTACCGCCTGATGCCCGTAGTAGCACGTTATGAACTTGGCCGGCTCGATCGCTTTTATCGTGACCTTCTCTCCAGCCACAGGTCCGCGTGTGTAGACCGTCACTAGAAAATTATCGAACCCACCGATGGGGTCAGCGGCAATGAATGTGCCTTGTTGCTGGAGCAGCATAGTCGAGACAATCTCGTAGCATCTGTTCCAAGCCGCCGCTAGTACGGCGCTTACGGTATCGCTGCGAACCGACAGCACCTCACGATGCGCATACTGCTCATATGTGGAGTTGATGAACTCCGAGTACTTTGCTTGAAATTCAGAAGATTTCTGATCAGAAGTGCCTTTAAGGTTTAGGAGATCTTCGGCCAGTGGAAGATTCAAACCTAGAGTCTGAACGGACGAAGCGAAGGCCGAGTACGAACTGGAGTCTACCCGCTTAAGACGTGATTGGTACTGGGTAAACAGCTCCTTCTCGCTATAGAGCGAGTAGTGATCTTTGATCTCGGTAACCACCGTATTGCAGCGATCGAAATCACTCGTTGCAGCGCCGAGCTGCGTACACGACAGGACGAGAAGTCCACCGATAAGATGCATTCGCAGACTTGCCATAATTACCCCTTCGCGTTAATTGTTTTAGGATTGGTTTTAGCATAGCACGACTTATCCCCAGCCTTCCCTGTATCTTCATCGAGACTTCATCGTTATAGTTATTGCAAACCTTCCTTCACTTCATTGCCGCAAGTTTCCATCGAAACAACCCAGAAGAACCTTGAGTCCGATCGGCGTTTTAGAGAACGCCGACATCAGCAGTGGACCGACAACTATCTTTTGGATCGCGACACCGTCATCACGAACCGGCTGACCCAGCGCCAGAGCGTGAATGTACCGCTCATGAAGGAGACCCGGAAGACCCTCCTTGCCGGGATGGAAGAGCAGGACATCTACTTCGAGAACCTCGACAACGACGGCCAGAAGGAGCTTCTGTTCAATGAATACTGGAAGCACGTAGCCGAACGCTCCCGCCTGAACATCCTGAACGAGATCGACGCGAAGCAGGAGTTCCTTTACGGCCGCTCTTTCTGGAAACTGAACATCATCTCCGGCCGGCTCACCCTGGAGATCATCGACCCGCAGGACGTGCTGGTGGACCGCTACGTGAACCCGTGGGACTTAGAATCCGCCCGGCGCATCACCCACACCGGCATCTACGCCACCCTTTCGGACATCGAGCGAAACGCCATGTTCGACAAGAACATGGTGAACCAGCTCAAGACCTTCTTCGCCTCGAAGCTAGGTTTAGTAGCCGCCGCCCAGAACGCGGAGATGGCCGCAGATAAGGCCCAGAGACTCGAATCTCTCGGCGTTTCGGATGTGACGAGCCCGATCCTAGGCGAGACCTACGTCGAGCTGAACGAGTGCCAGATGAAGGTCTGGGATGAAGCGAAGCAGGAAGACGTAGTACATGTCGTCGTGACGGCCCAGGGGAACACCATCTTGATGGACAAACCTCTAAGGGACATCCTCGGTATCAACGAATATACGTGGGTTACCTGGGCCTCCGACGTTGAACGCACCGACTTCTGGTCTGACGGCATGGCCGACATCGTTCGCACCCCGAACCAGATTCTGAACGTCTACTTCTCCCAGATGACAGAGAACGGCGTCCTCCGCGGCTACGGCATGAACTTCTACGACGCCACCGCGAAGGAAGGCTGGTCTCCGGTCGGCTACGTCCCTTCGCCGTTCGGCTTCTACCCGCTTCCAGGTAAGCCCGCCGACGTTCTGCAGCACGTTGAGGTGCCGGAGCTCGCCTCGCACATGGAAGAGATGGGCATGATCAAGTCGATGGTTGAATCGGCCACCGCGGCCACCCGCATCGAGAAGGGTGACGCGGAGAACGGCACGAAGACCCTCGGCGAGATCCAGCTCCTCGCGCAGAAAGCCTCCCAGCGCATCAGCGCCATCAACAAGTACCTGAAGCAAAGAGACATCGACCTCGGAAACAAGGTTGCCGCGCTCGTAAACGCGAACCCGGATCTTCTCGAGGACGTAGTTCTCCACAAGAAGTCCCCATCCGGCCGCTTCTTCCCCCGCACCGTCAAGGCTTCCGAACTCACTTCGAAGGCCGGCTACCGCTGTCGCGTGACTCAAAAGGCTCAGAAGGATGCCGACGCCCTCGAATCCATCCAGAAGCTCCAGATCGTCGCCGCGCAGTTCCCGCTGAACGCGCCTCTCCAGAAGGTCAAGAAAGAGAAGATGCTCGATTACCTGAGCGACCTCTCTCCTGAACAGAAGGAAGAGATTATGAACTTCGACGACCAGATGGCCGCGATGGGTATGGGAATGCCGGGAGGTGCACCTGGAGCCCCTGCCATGCCGATGCCTCAACTAACCCGACCTCAACCCGCCAATGTTTAACCTCTCCGAACTACTCGAAAGGTTGGGCATCAAGAGCTTCGATGAGCTGAGCGCGGAAGAGCGGAAGACATATCAGGAGTGGGGCCGCATCCTCTCCTCACCCGAAGTCACCCTCGACGACATCCGCAAGCTTGTCGCCTCCGAAGGCCGGCGGGCTCACGAGGAGATGAAGAAGTTCGACAACTCGGAGAAGCGTCAGACCTTCTACCAAGCCCTCTCGCACTTCAACGACACCCTCACCCTTTTCCTCGATACCCCATCCGCGCAGCGTGACTCGCTCCGCGCCCACCTCAAGCAAACATTCAAGGTCGAAATCTAATCGAACAATCAAATGGACCCAATTTCACAAGCAAGACTCGACACCCTTCGCACCACGGATACCAACACCTGGAGCGAAGACGACGCGGCGTTCGTACGCGCTCGTGCCTCGTATCTCACTTCCGATGAAGTCGTGAAGTTCGCCGAGGTTCTCAAGGTGCCTGCGCCGGTCGAAGATGCGCCAGCCGAACCAGCAGCGAAGAAAGCCAGCAAGTAGACCTTTCAAATCAACCTAGTCGTTAATCGTCCAAACCCCGGAAACGGGACGGACACAACCCCATGAACCCAGAAGTAGATCCAAACCTGCCTACGCAGACGGACGAACAGACGGAGCCTGTAGCTCCGCAGCCGGTCATCGAGCCGACTGTCCCTGAGATCCCACCAACCTTGCCGGTAGTTGAACCGCCGAAAGACGACATCGACTACAAAGCGAAGTTCTCGGCATCCACCACGGAGAATCAGATTCTCGCCGCCCGGCTTGCCGAGCTTGAGAATCCTCGAAAGGAATTGACAAACGAACCAACCGACTCGGATCTCCAGGCAGCATTCCCGGAATGGGAAGTGATGACCGACACCGAGAGGAAGCTAGCTCGCCGGACGTTCGCGACAGAGCGCCTCACCACCTCGCTCCTCACTGAGCGAGAACAGGAGAAGGCAACTCAGCGCTGGAACACCGACCTTGAACTCGCCATCGCATCAAACCCTTCCTTACAAGGCAAGGAGCAGGCATTCAAGGAATTTGCGAAGAAGCCGACGCACAAAGGAGCACCGCTCCCTACGCTCGTCTCAGCTTTCCTCTACGAAGGATCGTCTACCACAACCACTCCGCCAGCACCGAAAGCACCAGGGCTCTTGCCCGGCAACGGTGGCCCTAGAGGACCCGAGAAGACCAAGCTTATGTCTGGCTCAGAGCTCAAAACGCTCCGCGAGACGGACTATAAGAAGTACAAGGAGTACATCGATACTCACGATACTTCCGAGCTAGACGTCTAGAACGCGGTTGGTGCCATCTAAACACCAACAAACATGTCTGCAAGAGGTACAACTGTAGCGGAGGGCTTTTCCGCCAAACTCATAAAGCACGTCTACGAGAACGCGCCGATCGAAGAGATCATCAATCGCGACTACGAAGGCGAGATCAACGCAGTTGGCTCCGTCCTGAACATCCTTTCCCTTAACCGGGTATCGGAGAAAAACTACGACGGGTCCAACTTGACGGCTGACGACCTCACGGAAGTCAACACCGTCTTCCGCATCAACCAGAAGAAATCGTTCTACTGGAAAGAGAAGACCATCGACAACTGGGTTTCCTACATCAAGAACCCGAAGGCGACGATCGTCACTCAGACCGCCAGCGAACGCCGGAAGAACATGATGACCTACATCTTGAGCTTCTGGTCCGACGCCGCCGCGGGTCAGTGGTACGGCACCTCGTACACCACGGGTACTGTCACCGTTGACGTAACCACCGGCGCCGTAACTGGCTCCGGCACCACCTTCACCGCCGCCATGGTTGGCAAGCCTTTCAAGGCCCTCGGCCACTCCGTCTGGTATCGCGTGAAGACCTACTCGTCTGCCACCGCCATCGTGATTGAGAACGACTCCGACGATGAGACCTCCGCCTACACGGGCGGCGCCATCTCCGCTGGAGCAACCTACGAGATCCAGGCAAACACCGTGAAGACCATCGACAACGG
This sequence comes from Thermoanaerobaculia bacterium, assembly GCA_035630815.1. Lineage (GTDB taxonomy): Bacteria > Acidobacteriota > Thermoanaerobaculia > Gp7-AA8 > Gp7-AA8 > QHVT01. The sequence goes on along the minus strand of DASQJY010000020.1, from coordinate 181,657 downwards.
CGGTTCAAACCCGACGTTCTTGACTATGGTTCTCGCGTTGAAGCAGATGCTCGACGAAGCTGAAGTACCGGAGGAAGATCGCTTCCTTCCGCTTCCTGCCGCTGCCTTCACCACCCTCGCCAAAGACACGGGCATCAAGCTCGCCGTCGAACCTGCCTACCAAGCGCTGGTTGTTAAGGGTTACATGGGCACCTTGGAAGGCTTCAAGCTCATCAAGACTCAGCGTGTGGCCGGTGACAACACCAACGGCTATCACATCATGGCGGCTCAAAAGAGCTTCTTGACCTTCGCGGACAAGGCTCTTCAGGTCGGCATGGAAGAGGACCTAATCGGCAACTTCGGTTGCGCGTACAAAGATCTCTTTGTCTACGACGGTAAGGTCGCTGATGAGCGCCGCAAGTTCGCCGCCCACGCGTACGTCAAGTTCGCTTAAGCCGCCTCTCGCGTGCTCTCTCTGCCCTTCGGGGCGGGGAAGAGCACACGAAAGGTCGTATCACTCACCCAACTTTATCCATATGTCCCGAACTAGATCCATCAAGTTCCCGAACAGCCTCGCCGAGTTCGAAGCTATCTTCGACAAGCTTCAGCGTCCATTAACCTCCCAGGTTTTGAACTCCGCTGGCCTCACCATCGGATCTTCGAGCAAACCGAAGCTAAAGATTGCGAACACGACCTACGCTCTAATCGAAGGAGTCCTTGCTTCTAAGACCACCGCGGAGATAGTCATCGCCGGAACCGTCGCCGCCGACCTCTTCAACGTATACGTCCTCTCGATGAACGCCGCCGGCACTGTCACTGCTCAGATGGGAACTGCCGGAGCAACCCTCGCTGGCGTGGTCTTCCCGACGATCGCTGACGGCTACGCCATGATCGGCTTCGCCATCGTGAACCCGACAGGCACCGGAGACTTCGTTGGCGGCACGACCGATCTCGACGACGCTACTGTCGTCCCGAACGCCGTCTACATCAACACTCCGTTCCCGATCCTCCCGGGACTCCAAACCCTCTAACCCCATGCCTGAGATCCAAACCATAGGTGACCAGGAGATGACGATGAGAGCTGTGATCATTCGCGCTGATGGAACGCGGGAGAACCTTGGAACCATCGTCGGAGGCAACGTCTTTCAAAAGGTCGGAAGCTTTCTAAGAATCAAACTCGCAAACCTCAAGCATGGCTACCGTTCTAACTAACACGGGCAAAGCCCAGATGATCGCCGCTTCTAACACCCTTCTCGCCACGCCTTACGTTGGCTGGGGAACTGGAGCTGGAACCGCTGCCGCGACCGACACCACCCTCTTCACCGAGGTATCTGCCGAACGGGCCGCATCTACTCAGTCCATCGTCACGACAACCGTCGCTAACGACACGCTTCGAAACATCTGCACCTTGACCTCTGTGTCCGGTGCGACGATCACGAACGGCGGACTGTTCTCCGCTTCGTCTTCCGGCAACCTCTGGGTGAAGGGCGACTTCACCGGAGTCGTTCTCGCCGCGGGAGACAAGATCCAGTTCACGATCGACATCAAGCAGACCTAGTTGTCCTCTCCCTCTCTTCCTCCCTCCGAGGAACAGGGATGAGCGGATTACCGCTCTCCCCACATGGCGAAACACTTCGACATCGACACAGCAGGAACCCTTGAAACGGGCCTTGTTGCTGGCTGGAACTTCGAAGGCAACTCGAATGACGAGGTCGGATCGCGCAACGGCTCAGACACCTCGATTACGTACTCCTCCGGCAACGGAAAGATACTTCAGGGTGCCGGGTTCGGCGGTTCGTCACGTATCGACTTCAGCTCCATCACCTGGGGCTCGGCCGGTTCAATCTCGTTCTTCTTCAACACCTCTTCGCTGTCCAACACACAGATCATGGACGGCGACAGCGCGAACGCTGGCCCGAACGTCCAGATTTTCAATTCGAAGCTCTACTTCGGAACGAACGACGCGAACTTCTGTAACGACGCCGCGAACCTCAGCACGGGCGTTTCGTATCACGTAATAATCACCTGGGACGGAATCGCTCTAAAGCTCTACAAGAACCTCGTCAACGTCGCGACCGGTGGAACGTCTGTTCCGTCCACATCCGGGCTGAAGATCGGTCAGGATCACGGGAACGCCAATGGCGCTTCGATGTCATTCGACCTCTGCTACTACTGGAGCAAGGTGCTGTCGTCGCAAGAGAGGACGGATCTTAATAACGGCGGAGCCGGCAACGCGTACCGGGATCAAGTCACCACCTACACGCAGTCCATCCCGGCCACTGCGACCGCATCCGTCCTTCTTTCGAAGGTGATGACGGCCGTTCGATCCCTCACGCAGACTGCTACTTCAGTTCTAAGCCTCACGAAAGCCCGTATCACCCTAGCCACTCTTTCCGTGACTACCACAGCCGTCCTTGCCCTCTCGAAGGTTAGGACCGTCGTCAACTCCTTCGCGATCACGGCTACCGCAGTTCTCTCCCTAACGAGATCCCAGATCACCGTCAAAGCTCTTTCCCTGACCGCGACCGTTGTTCCTACACTCACTAAGGCTGCTATTCATCTCGTCTCTCTCGCGGTCGGAGGCACGGTCTCGCTCTCTGATGGCCCGCTGAGTCCAGCCACGACCTCCGATGACGCCACCGTTGGTACGGTCGCTTGGACTAATCCTAACAACGCTCAGACCGACAACGGTTCGTACGCCACCGCTGTATTGGCCTCCGTCGCCGGAGTTAGTAATGAAAGCTCGCACTACCTGAAGGCTACCAACTTCGGTTTCGCGATCCCGACATCCGCCACGATCACCGGCGTCGTCGTCGAAGAGAAGGTTGTGGCGACGAACACCTCCATCCGCAACGCGAATACCAAGCTTGTGAAGGGCGGCGCGTTCGTGGGGACTGCGAAGACGACATCGACCGTCTGGTCGATCGCCGAAGCGTACATATCCTTCGGCGGCTCCTCCGATCTTTGGGGCACGACCTGGACTCCCGCTGAAGTGAATAGCTCTGGATTCGGAGTCGGCGTATCGGCGTGGAACGCGAACTCGCTTACTTCCTCTCATACGGCCTCGTTGAATCACATCCGGATCACCGTCCATTACACGACCGTCAATGGCGTGGCGTCGGTGACCCTCTCGAAGCAGCTCGTGAAGGTGGTGCCGCTTTCCCTCGTTGCTACCGCAGTCGTCGCCCTTTCGAAAGTGATGACCGCCGTCCGTAGCCTCGCCCCTACGGTCGCGGCCTCCATCATCCTCGCTCGGACGGTGATGTTCACACTCAGGATCACCGCCCTGAGTGTCTTGGGCTTCGTAAGGACGATGTTTCAAACCTTCGGAGTCACTGCGACAGCCGTCATCCCTGCGTTCGTACGCACGATGCTGTTGACTCTCTCCGTTACCACCTCCGCTGTGGCGTCGTTGGTTAAAGGGCTAGTGTCGGTCAGAGACCTCGCCGTAACTGCTACCGCTTCAATCTCCCTTTCGAAGATCAGCACCTTTCTCATAACCCTGTCGGTAACTTCGCTCGCGGTTCTTGATCTCGCGAAGGGCTTTCTTTACACAAAGACTCTCGCGGTGACAGCAACAGCTATTACCGACCTCTCGCGTGTCGCTACGCACGTCAGGAGCCTTACCGTAACCGCCCTCGGCCGGGTGCGAGTTCTCCTCGACGGCCTTCAATCGTTCTTCTCGCGCAAGTACCCCTCGAATCCAGGCTCCTACTCGGACAAATACCCGTCCAAACCCGGCAGCTACACCGAGAAGTACCCGTCGAATCCGGGCAACTACGAACAGAAGTACCCATCATGATGGAACCGAACGAACAACTTCTGGTCCGTCTCTCCACTCAGGTTGAACGCCTGATCGTGGACGTAGCCGAAGCCCGCAAGGACATCAAGGATGTGAAGGACGACATCGCCCGGCGCGTCAAAAATCTAGAAGATGAGAAGGTCTCCACCGCTACGTTCGCCGAGGCGAAGGACGAAGCTGAAGGCCATCACAAGCGCATTCACGAACGCATTGACGACAACCGCCGGATCATCGACTTCCTCGTCGCGAAGTATTGGTGGGCGGTCGGCATCGGCTCCTGCGTAATTTTCATATTCGGCCTAGTCGGGTCGTACCTTATCAAACACCTTCCATGATCAGAGAAGCGCCTTTCGGTTTTCCTCGAGTAGCAGGGTTCGGCGATGGTCGCCGCGCTTCTGAGTACTACTACTCGCAGGGTATGCAGCAGTCCCACTTCGGCATCTCGACCGGCTACAACATCTCTAAGCTTGTAGATACCGGCGACATCGCCACCCTGGGGAACGTGAAGTGGTTCGGCGATGCGAGCGGAAGAACCTACGCCTACGACTCGGCGGGGAACATTCTCAAAGAAGCGAACACGGGCTTCGGTGACTTCGCCATCTCCCGCGCCGTTGGAGCTGGCTACGCGGGTCAGGGACTCATCGGCGACTCCCAGGGCCGGTTGCTTTACTTCGGGGCCACGGTGGTCGGAAGGCTCGCGACAGACGGCACCACCTATACCGACGCCTGGAAGACCGGCCTCACTTCCTACGCCCATCCCGCCGACACCTACGAAGGCATGACCATCTTCGGCAACAGGGATTCCGTGGGCTTGATCGACTCGGCCGACAACATGAACCTCACCGCCTTCACGCTTCCCTCCGCGATGACCGTAGATGCCTTGAAGGCCGGAAAGAACGGCATCCTCATTGGCGCGAACCTCGGCTATCGCGGGGTGCTCATGCTCTGGAATACCCAGACCGACCGGAGCATCAACGACTGGATCTGGACGAACGGCAACATCCAGGCGATCACGCCGACCGACGAGGGCTGGATCGTCGTCACCACGAAGGAGATCCTCGCAACGAATGGCTACTCCACCCGGAAGCTGTTCTCAATCCTCGACGACCCGCTGGGCTTTACCAACTACTCGGTCGCACCGCAAGGTCTCGTCGTAGTGAACAACAAGCTCTTTCTCCTCAACCAGTCCTCCACCACCAACAGCTTCTCCAGGGTGAAGGCGGGACTCTACATCTTCGACCTTACGTCCGAACTATTCGAGTTCGTGCCGATGTCTACGATGAACGTCCGCTCCGTCGTGCCGCTCGCGATCTACACCCCCAAGGCCACAACGCAACTAATTCTCGTCGGCTACAGCGATACCTTCCTTTCGAAGAACTACATCGGCCGACTTCGCACCTCCGGCGGGAGCTCGGGCACCTTCATCCCGCAGCTCCTCGCTTCCTCCGTCACGACTAAGCAGTCGGAGGCGGTTATCTTAAGCATGGGCGTCACCACCGTTCAGACCTTCCCCCAGGTGCTCACCTTCAACATCGCCGTGAAGGTCTACGACTACGACCGACAGCTCTGGGGCTTGAACCTGACGAATGACGTCTCTGCGGCCGGCGACCAGCTCCGCATCGACGGTCGCGGCAACAACTCGACCCACGCCCAGCTCGGGGACGAGATCACCATCCTTGAAGGCTTGAACGCCGGGTTGGTTGCTCACGTCACCGCGATCGCGAACCAAGGTCTGATCAACGAGACCTGGACGCTCGACACCACGTTCCCGAACAACACCGAGACCGGTGTCTACCTGAACGTCCAGCCTTTCAAGCTGGTGGGGAAAAAGGCTATCTCCGCTGCGACGAGCATCCCCGAGCTTTACTTCAACGTGAAGAACAAGTACCGAGGAAAGAAGTTCCTCGTAAAGGTCGTGATCGACTCTGCCAATGCCCAGCTCGAACTCCATGAAGGTTTGTTCGTGTACAACGACATTGGCATAACCTCATGACCCAGGACGAATACAACCAAGCGAAAACGAACGGGGAGATAAAGCAAGATCCGGCCTCACGACCCGACGCTCTCAAAGCCGTAACCCAAGACCGGAGCTTTACCCTCGAAGACTTCATCCCGGCCATCTTCCCGCTCCTAAGCCCGGCGCGTATCACCGCTACTGTCCCGACATTTACTCCGAAGAGCTACCTCGATTGCATCCAGCTCTACGATGACGGCAGCTCCCGCGCCTTGTATCTGTTCGTAGGCGACGCGTGGCGAGCGGTCTCGTTGGGCGGCGCTTCCGGTGCTGTTGGCCGCTCCTACCTCACCACGAACCAAGCCTTCAACACTGGCGTCATTACTAAGGTTGCGTTTGACGCCAACGACTACGCGGACGGCCTGACCTGGGAAGGCGGGAGCAACCGCTTCGTTTGCGTAACCGCTGGTAAGTACCTCGTTACATCCACGCTGCAATGGTCTAGCCCCACGGCTAACTTCTCGTACATCGCCCGCCTCTACAAGAACGGTTCGCGGTTCTCGGAGAGCGCCTTCGTCCCTGGCACCACAGCCGCCTCCGCGTCGAACACTCACTCTGACATCGTCGCGCTCACCACTGACGATTACGTTGAAATGTATGCCGTCCAGAGCAGCGGCGGAACCAACAACCTCGTCGCTGGCACCGAAGCCAGCTACATCACCTTGACCCGGTTATCCTGATTGACACTCACTATCGTCGTTCTACACTTAAACCAACACCCCTAACGTGACCCTCCTAGAAGCAAAAACAATCCTCTGCAGTAAGCTGAACATCGACCTCTCCACGATTTCTTCGAACGACCTCTATTCCGACTCTGAACTCACCACCGCGATCAACCTCGGCCAGAAGCGCGCCTGGGACTTCAAGCGCTGGCCCTTCTCGGTTGACGCCGTGAAGCTCGCCTACACCGCTCCCGAGTCCGGTGAGTACTACGTTGACTATCCGTACAACTTCGCAGACGAAAGCATCTATCTGCTTCTTGTGAATGACGCCGAATGGAGTAAGCGAAACTACGCCGACTACAAGAAGTGGTTCTCTGACAATCCGACTGCCACGGACGAGTTCTGGGCGAACCTGAAGCGCCAGTGGTTCGCGAACAAGAACAGCCTCACCGATGGAGACGAGATCGCCCTTTTCGGCAAACTGAAGGCCCCTACGCTTTCCCTCTCTACCGACCTTCTCGCGTTCTCTCCGAACGAGGACGACAGCGAAGACAGCGGCAACGAAGCAATCGTCAAACTCGCCTTCGCTTCGTTCCTCGGTTCCGAGAAGAAGAAGCAGTACGCCCAAGCTCTCCAGGAGCAGAAGGAAGCGCTTTCGATTCTCGAACTGCTCTGGGCTCCGATGAAGGAACGCGAGAGCCGCGAGCAAAGCATCAATCGTCCCTTCTTCGAAGTTCCTGACTTCTTCAGCGGTCGAGCTAGGAGGGACAACAATATCGGCAACTTCTCTTAAACCATGGCCACATACCAATACATAACTAAACAAGGACAAGTAGCGACCTTCGATGCGCCCGACCAGACCTCAGCGATGCGCGCGCTGAGTACCAAAGCAGACCGGGACCCCTCCTCTGGCATCCAGCTCACCGCCCAAACTCCCCGACCCGCCACGCTTCCGCAGCCGGGTGCCACCCCAACGTCAGTAGCGCCCGCCCCTGTGAATTACGGCGAAGCTGCCAAGAACGCTGGAGCCGCGGGCCTGAGCTTCAACGACACCGCCGCACTCTTCGGTGCGACCCCGGAGGAACAGAAAGCGCAGAAAGACCAACTCGCAAAGCAATTCGGATACGCCGACTCAGACGCCTTCTACGCCGACGTGTTCCAGAAGCCGTCGAAGACAACCGAGCAGTTCTACCGCGAGGCCTATCAGGCCGCAGGACTCGACGGCATCCTCTCTTCTGTCGAATCCAAGAGATCCGCTCTGAACAAGGCGATGGGTGTCGTGAACGACAACCCTTGGTACGACGAGGCCCATCGCCGCGGTGAGGCAAAGCGTCTGACCGAACTTGCGAACGCCGACATCGAGAATGAATTGGCGCGCTATGACCTCAGCCACGACCAGGTGAAGGAGCTCGTGGCACGTCACGCCGAAGACATCGGTTACGACGAGAAGACGAAGACTGCGCGGTTCAACTACCTCGAAAGCGCCGCGAAGGAAGCCGCGCTCAACCTGTCCACCTCCCGCGCCCGCGAGAACCTCACTTCCTATTCACAGGGTAAGCAGTCAGTTCAGAAGCCTGACACGATCACCGTAGGCGAGGGCAGCTCCGTTTACACCTGGAATCCGAACACGAATGCCTTCGAGCTTACCGTGTCCAAACCCAAGACCTACGCGCCGACGAAAGCAAAGACGAGCACCGCTGCCTCCTCCAGCTCCAGCACTGACAAGACCGTAGCCGCGTTCCGCGCCGCGCTCGCGAGCCGCACGAATCTCAACCGCGCCGGCACCCGTGAGCAGTTCATTCGAGAACTCCAGGCAAAGTACCCAAACATCGAACCTTCGGACGTTGCCCGCGCCGTGTATGAGACCTACCCAGATGGCTACAACTCCAAGTGATCAAGCTTTACCCCGAACAACCTAGCGCGCCAGCTTCGAAGAAGATCCGCCTCTTTAACGACACCCCGCCCGCGCCTCCAGCCAGCACCACCGTTCCTAAAGCGAATCTCGCAACGAAGGTATCGACGCCGATCCCTGCCGGTGCACCGACTTCCACCGACCCGTACTTCCGTGGTAAGGGCTATGGCGCTTCGAACATCACCGACACGAGCGGCAAGCCTCTCCTCACCTTCAAGAACGAGACAGCCAAACAATCACAGCTCCTCTTGAACCGCGTAGCCACGACCTGGGACCCGACCGTTCCTCAGAAGATCGACCGGAAGATGCTCGTGAACGGCCGTGTACCTCAAGAGGTAACGGACGCTATCCGAAAGGAACTCGGAGCCGGGTACGACGACGAGCTAGATCATCGCATCGCGCTTTCTCTCTCAGGCTCGAACCAGAAGACGAACCTCGGCCTCGAACCAGGACGAACCACGAAGGGCCGCGCGATCCAGTTGAACACGCTGGTTAACAGGATCTCGAAGCAGGTATCCACCGGTCAGATCAGCCTCCTAGAAGGTCAGCGTCGCATCGCTGAAGCGAAGGGCGTTGAGTTGCCGGACGTCGGCGCGAAGGGCTATGAAGCCGTTCCCGTCCGCACCACCGCGCCGGCCGGAGTACCTGAGACCTCTCCTTTCAAGGTCAATTCGAGCTTCAGATCGAACGAGGCTTTTCGAACGCCGCTTCCTGTTGAGCGTGATCCGAGCACGATTCCAGCTCCTGTTCGCAAGGCTGGGGGCGTGGCCCGCGATGTAGCCGCCGGAGTCTTCGCCGATCCCGCCGACGCGAAGAACGACCCTCGCATCAGCAACAACAAGAAGATGACGCCCTTCGCCCTCGGCGTTGGTCTCGGCATGATCGGTCCACTCGACGACATCGCCAAGGGACCAAAGGCGGTCAAGAACCTCGTAACGAAAGCAGACGATGCGTTTGACGCGGCAAAGTACGTCGCGAAAAACGTTGCTGAACGCGAAGCCGCCAGAGGACCCGGACCAAAGGTGTTTGAAGGTGTTGGTTCGTTCCTTAGCCTGGCGAAACGCAAACTCGTCGACTTTGCCGCACCGATTGAAGACGTTCTCGCCGACACTCTGAAGAAGACTAAGACCACTCTCCGGCCGTCGGAACACATCACGAACCAGATCGACCGCGTACTCCGCGCGCCGGCCATCGCTGGTCAGTTCGTGCGAGACGGCGGCCTCGAAGCTGTCATCAAAGAAGCTCCCGACCTCGATGCTCTCGACCAGTACCTGATCGCGAAGCACACGCGCACGGTCGCCGCAAACGGACTAAAAACCGGTAGAGACCTTGCGAGCGACACGAGGCTGATCGAGACCCTCGGCCCGGAGTATGAAGGCCTAGCGAAGACCGTCACCGCTTACTCGCAGAAGCTCCTCGACTACTCCGTTGACTCCGGCCTCATCTCGAAGGAGCTCGCGACGAAGCTGAAGGAGATCTACCCGGACTACGTCCCGCTCCAGCGCATCTTCGCTGATGACGAAGTAGCCGACCTTGGCTTTGGCGGAGGCAAGGCCATCGCCTCTCTCTCAAAGCAGACGATTGTTCAGAAACTCACCGGCTCTACTCGTGAGATCGCCAGCCCGATTGAATCACTCATGGCGAAGACGAGCGATGCTTTTAGGCAGGGGGAGAAGAACAAGGCCGCCCGTATTCTTGCCAGCTATAAAGACCTTCCGGGCAACCCGTTCAGTCTACGCGAACTACCGAAAGGAGAGAGCGCCCCGCACACCATTTCGTACCTTGATGACGGCGTGAAGCGCACCTTCGAGACTTCGAAGGAGATTGCGGAAGCCGCGAAAGCCCTGAACGTCCAGCAGATGAACATCCTCGGGAAGATTCTCGCGCTCCCGGTGCGTGTCGCGAAGCTCGGCATTACCGGCATCAACGTGCCGTTCGTCGCCTCGAACATCATCAAAGATCAGGTAGGCGGCTTCATCAACTCGAACCGCGCGCTAGCCACCTCCGTTGCCAACCCTGCGAACTTCATCAAAGCCCTCTTCTCCGCTGTGAAGCACGACGAGCTGTACGAAGAGCTGGTGAGAGAAGGTGCCGGTGGCACTTCGTTCGACATCGCGCGCGACCAAGTACCTGCGACCATCGGGAAGATCCGCGCCTCCCGCTCCGCGGCCGGGCGCGTCCTCTACACCGTGAAGCACCCTTCTGAGCTACTCCGAACCGCGGAGGACATCATCGGCCGCTCCGAAGAACTTACCCGCCTCCAGCAGTACCGCGGTTCCAGGGAAGCCTTCATCAAGGAAGGCATGTCGAAAGATGAGGCGAAGATTGCTGCCGCGAAAGCCGCCCGCGAGAACACCGTCAACTTCGCCCGCCGCGGGGAGTGGGGAACCGTCCTCAATTCGGCCTTCCTCTATCTCAACGCCGGCATCCAGGGCACCAGGACGCTCGTAAGGAGCGCCAGCACCCGCCCCGTCCAGACCGCAGCGAAGATCGCCACCGCCGTGTTCATGCCGGTCTCGATCGTCACCGCATGGAACATGCGCGACCCTGAACGTAGAGAAGCCTACGAGGACATCGCGCCATTCGAACGTGAGAACAACATCGTCATCGTGCCGCCAAACCCCACGAAGGACGAGCAAGGCCGTTGGAACGTCATCAAGATCCCGCTCGCCCAAGGGGTGAACAATCTCTCGTCCATCCCCCGCCGGGCGATTGAACAGGCGTTCGGCCATGACGACGTGAGAGCCTCCGAACTAGCCGACCTTCTCATTGGTTCAGTCTCTCCAGTCTCGCCGGACAAGGGTTCCGTCCTTTCAGCCATCACTCCGCAGGCGATCAAGCCATCTCTCGAAGTGGGAGTAAACAAGAACTTCTTCACCGGACGGGACATCGTCTCTCCATACATGAAGAACAAGCCAGCCGAGGAACAGGTCTACGACTACACATCCGGCTCCGCTCGGCGCATCGCGAAGGCTTTCAAGGTCTCGCCTATCAAAGTCGAAACATTCATCAAAGAGACGTTCGGTGGTGTCGGCGCCCAGGCTCTAAATGCCCTGGACCAAGCTCTCGCTACGGGAGGACTAATTCCGCGGGATCAAATCGGCGGAGAGAGTGTCTTCGAAGCCACTGTCCGTCGTTTCAAGAAAGCGACTGGAGGAGAAGCCGAACGTCGCAACCAAAAGAAATGAACCGAGCCATTACCCTCTTCGTTCTAGCAATAGTCTTCACGTGGATAGCACTAGTCGCCACGTCCGAGTATCCGAAGATCGAGCATGCTGACTGTCCGAGCTACCGCTGTTAATCCCCAGCCTTCACCTTGCGCGTTCCTGTCGGCGCGCTAGTATCAAATCAACCTTAAGATTCAATGAACGAAGTATTACCCCTCATCCTGGGAGCAGTCGAACGAACTGAAGACAAACGCGACATTAACCTCGGTGCGGTTCAGGCACCGGTCACCCGCCCAGAAACGCACTTCTCAGACGTATCGAACCTTCCTACCTATTACCAGAGTCACCAACCGGCCTGTGGAGCCCACGCCGGCACCTGGTTCAAGGTCAGAAAGGACTCCCGCGACACCGCTGCTCCCGCCAACTACACGCCGAAGTTCACCTGGAACGACATCAAGACCTTCGACGGCTATGCCCTCGAAGTCGGCACTGACATGCGCTCTATCTTCAAGTCTCTGAAGAACACCGGGGCCTGCGACTACCCCCTGCTCCCGAATACGGTAGAGCAGTCCGTCGAAGCCTACGGCAGAACACCGCTCACCGCAGAGATGCGGCAGAACGCCTCCACCAAGAAGATCGCATCCTACGCGTTTCTCACGGACCTATCGTTTGATGCCGTGTGTGATGCCGTCTACCAGAACAAGGAAGTCATCCTGCTAATTAAGTGCGACTCTGGATTCTTCAGGAACACCACGCCTACTTTCAGCCAGCCGCTTTCTGGTCACTTCGTAGTTGCGTATGACCGCTACGACAAGGACTACATCTGGGTCAAGGACAGCACCGAAAGCGACCCTCAGTTCTCCGTGAAGAAGATTCATCGTCGCTACTTCCAGCCGCAGTTTATCCGTGAGGGTGGCACTGCCATAAACCTCCCGCCGCTCGTTGTGAACATCGCTACGAATCGGAACGCCCTGATTCGTGAGCTGATCCGCCTCTACACTCTTCTTTTGCCCTTCGCACCAAAGAAGTAAAGGTCGCATGACCCATTACGAATTGAATTACATGAACACTAAACCTTGGTATCTCTCAAAGACGATCTGGTTCAACGTCCTCACCATCATCACGGCGATCGCCGCTTACTTCGGATGGAACCCTGACCAGCAGCTCACGATGAACGTCGCCGGCTTCCTTGTCGCCGCGAGCCCGATCATCAACGTCGCCCTTCGCCTTCTCACGTCGAAGCCTATCGCTCCTTCGTCGAACAACGCCGACTAGCTCCCTCACTTCAGCCTCGGTTCCTTTTACCCAATTTGCCCCGAGGCTTGAGCCAGCGAACTACACAGGGTACGGGCTTGACCTTTTCCGTGTAGATGGGACTGTTAACACAGACCCCATTAACAATCTATGAAAGGAGAAGGTATGCCTCACCGCATCGTGATCGCGTGTCCGAACTGCAAGAACCGCAAAGGCGACCCAATCGAGATTACCGAAGTCACCATCTGGATCGACGAGGACAAGAAGCTCTACTTCATCGCGAACTGCGATGCCTGTGAGCAGACCCAAACCGTCCAGACCTCGACGGAGGAGCTCGCGTTGAAGCACTTCCACCGCAACGAAGCTCCCGCCTCCGCCCCTCTTTACGTCATTTAACCCGCAGCTAAGGAGCGCACATGCGACCGGACGAACTCCGGTCGGCGCTAGCTGCGTTTACCGGAACCGCTGACTATCACCACCACGAGACGGCCAGTTTCTCCTACAGCGACGGCGTCAAGTTCCTCGCTGACGAAGCCGGAGCTTACTGGCTCATCGAACTGATCGCGTCCTGGCAGAAGCGATGCCGCAAAGACCGTCCGCTCCGCACATCGCAAGTATGGGAGCTACGCGTTGACCTCGAAACGAAGAGTGGCGTCCTTGTTTGCCTCAGAGCTTTAGAAGACGAAGTGTTCCGCATCTCTCTGCCTTTTACCGACTTCCCTCTCGCATTCATGCGGCTCTACCTCGAGAACGAGGTTCTGATGCTGCCCGGAGAACGTTGATGATCACCTACCGCCGTTACAAGAAGACCCGGTTCTGGTCCGTTTGGGACCAAGAAACTCTCGTCGCCGTCGTCACCTACAAGAAAGGCGCGGCCGAAGTGGCCCGCCGCCTAAACCAGCAAAGGAGAAACAGTGACAGCTCTCATCCCTGAAGTAGTGCAACCAGCACCGATGAACGGCCTTCTCGCCCACTGCGGCGCGGAGCTGATGACCCGGCAGAATCTTCTCGAAATCCAGACTCCGCCCGGCACAGACACTCACAAGCCGATTCCGCACGCTCATCTCGTCGAGACGGTGATTCAGACCCTCGGCTTCAGAAACATCGAAGTCACCCGCGACCAGTACGCCCTCACTGCGGACGGTATGCGGATGTTCGGCATCATCGAAGTGAACCTCACGCGAGACGGAGTCAACTTCACGATCGGCCTCAGGAACTCGCACGACAAGAGCTTCTCGCTCGGCATGTGCGCCGGATGGAGGACTCTCGTCTGCGACAACCTCGCCTTCCATTCCGACTTCGAGGCGCTCGCACGAAAGCACACCAAGAACCTCGTCCTCGATGAAGTGCTCGGCGTAGCGATCGATCGCGTTCAGCGTGCCTTCGGCATGCTCGGCCAGAAGCTCGATGCCTGGGCGGGATTCTCCCTCTCGGACAAAGATGCGAAGGTTCTCATCTACGACGCCTTCGTCGGTGAGCGGCTCGAAGCCCCGAAGCACCTGATGCGCTCCGTGAACGACTTCTACTTCGAGCCGAAGTTCGAAGAGTTCAAGCCGCGGACGATGCTCTCGCTGAACAATGCCTTCACCTCGGCCTTCGGTCTTCTCGACCCGGTGCCGATGGTTCGCGCGACCGCAAGCCTCGCCGGGTACCTCGAAACGGTGAACTGATGTTCCCGCTCCGGCGGCTCATCACCATCTGTACCTGCCGACACAAGAAGAGCGAGCACTGGTGCACGAAGCAGAATCCCACCGGCCCCTGCACCTCATGTAGTTGTCCCACCTTCACTCCCGAACGCATCTGTAAATGCGGCCACGGTGAGAAAGCCCACGCCAAAGGCTCCTGCCATGAAGGAGACGGCTGCAAAGTGTTCCGCCCCGTTGGAACTACTACCACGATCCGCTCAGGCGGCGTGAGTTGAAGAAAAGGAGGAATCGACCTAGCGCGAAGTCCCCTCGGGTTCGACAAGAACCGACATGCTCATTAACCCCTCGCTTACGCGGGGGGCTTTCATTTGTTCCATCCACAGCCCACCCACCCGCTGAGCCTTCTAACACGCCTTGTGGATATTGCCGACTATCTGCCCCGTTGCCGCGTCGTAGAACTTGAACAGCCAGGAGCAGTCCTCACCGGACGTGACCATCGTCGCACTCGCGAAGTCGAAGGGTTGCTTCTTCTTCTGATCCTCGACCGCGTTCACGAACTTCGTCCCCATGTGGTAGACGATGGTTTCGCTCCTGGCGTCGAGCTTGCGGGGAAACCTCATCGCCGGGATCGTGTCCACCCGTGCGATTGCGTTCGCGCCGACGATGACGACGTAGTACGGATACTCCCACCCCTTCCGGTCTCCCTCGGTGACCGCCTGGGGGGTGTCCTTGTACATCTCAAACACCCACTGCCCGGCCTCGCCGTTCTCCAGCATCAGGCGATCACTAGGAGTGTCCACCTGTGCTTCGTAGTCTCCCGTCACTCCGGTGTTCGAGGCGAAGGCCAGCTTCAGGGAGTCGTCCTTCGTATACTCCCGCATCTTCTTCCAGGCGTCCGTGATGGAGATCCGCGGCATGACTCCCGGAGGCGCTGCCGGAGCTGCCGGAGCTGGAGCCTCCGTCTTCGAACAGCCGGCCAGGACGAGCAGCACCACCGCGATCGCCTTCTTCATCCGCCGATTCTATCCCCAGCCCGGCTCTTCCATTCTCCTACCTGCTTGGTAGGGTTAATTAATGCCCGGCTAGCCTTCCCCGCGAGCGAAGGCCTGGATGAGTATCTTTCTCTCAACGGTGCTCGTGCTCACGCTTTTAACCGGGAGTCCGGCGAACGCGACAAACACGACACCTGAAGTCCCACATGAAGCAAACCTCACCGTCACGCCGACAGACCCGCTCGACATCTACATCGAGTTCCTTGCGTTCCAAGAAAGTTCCGGCCGGGAAGACGTCCAGATCATCGACACGAACGGCGAGTGGTCACGCGGCTGCCTCCAGTTCCAAGACGCCACCATCCAGAGCTACGCTCGGAAATTCAACCTACCTGGGGAACCGCTCGACTGCCGATACCAAAAGGCCCTCGCCCGCCAGATCCTACTTCGTGAACCCCGAGGGTGGGCTAACTGGTTCAACTCCGTTAAAAGTCTCGCTAAACGAGGGCTTGAACTACCGCTGCTCGACATGCAAACAGCGGGTGGCAACCCTGTATTGGGACAAGGCCACTGAGTCCTGGGTTGGCTTCTGCCACTACAAGGCCCGCTAACCCCTCTATTTGCCCCTCAGAGGCGAGAGAGCGCGCGGAACGACCGCAACTACCCCGCGCCGCTTATAACGCGTTTAAACGAAGAATCCGTGAAGACGCTATACTGCTCCCGCGGGCAGGGGCGGTGAACCCGCCAAGACACTCTTAGCCGCCCCGACTTTTTAGAGGAGCGGCCGATGAAGAAGGACAGACAGGCGTTTGAACGTGAGATCACTCATCTTGGCGACCATACCGGCTCACAGCATACAGGGCCCCGCGCTACGTTCATCGTGGCCGAGATCCTCCTCGACATCCGCGATCAAAACGAACGTATCATCGAGCTTCTCAAGGCAATCGAGAAGCGAACCTAACCCGTTCTGACTTATCAACACCCCCACCTACTTGCACTCCTCCGCAGAAGGTCTACGATGAAGGAGTTCCTTCGACAACTGACGCGAAAGTAGTTTCATCTGATTACGCGGATGGAACGATCAGATCAGCTCGTGCGTAATCACGGGCTGTTTTGTTTCTTGAGAGGGGGATGGCGAGTCGTAGAGCCACTGTACAGCTCTCGGCGCTAGCCAGAAGGGGATGCAGTAAACCCTTCTCCCTCCCAGGACGCAAGAAGATGCGCGAATTAAAGAACCGCGCCGCCCTACCTTCCTGAAGTCCACCTTGCGAAAGAACAGACCTACTTACACGTGGCATGGCGGTGAGACCGCCTAAAGAGTTCCTTGAAGGTTGTGTGTTGACAGGGTGAGGGGTCGTTGACGAACGATGGCCAGTACGGACGGCTATAGCGGTCAAGAAGCAGTTCTTCCTCCCTCCCCACCAGCACGTGACCGAGTTCTCTCTTTGACACCGGGGTAGGCCCGGAGGACTTCCAAACGTTCTGGAGGGAGTAATCCCTCCCCGCTGTCAGAGCGAGAACATTTCCTTCTTTGAGAAGGCTGCAGACGAAGGTTCCGCCGGGTAACCCTGCTTGACTCCCCAATCTTCTGCGGCGTTCTCAGCGAATGAATCGCTGGTTCCTTGAGAGGGATGGATGCGAGGCCGGACGCCTACTGATCTTTATTGATCTGTTAGGCCATGGCTTCCCGTCCATCCCTTTCAGGGCGCAAGCTCTGACCTGTTTTACAAACTTACTGGCGGAATGGGTAGGCGAACCTAACAGCCCCCGCCGGATGCCTTTGAATGTTAGGACTTGGTACCCCTGGCTCGTATATCCGAAGGCTCAGGAATCAAGATCGCGCTTCTCGTCCCTTCCGGCGAGAACGGATTACCCAATCGGCAAACTGACCGAGCGGAGAGCGGAAGGTGATCGGCGCCGAGAAACAACGGAACGAACGCCGAAATAAAACAAGACCTACACAGTAGGCTTTTACCCCTTCTCATGCTCCGAATCTCAGGAGGTAGGCGGCTTCACTCTCTCCTTCTTAACGGCGGCGCTATCGCTATTGATGTCAGGCGCCATTTCGATTGTGTGAGCTTGCCCTAGCGCGTTATTTAACTCTATCGCGACCCAGCTTGTGGCGAACAGGAAGTTGAGTCGAGCGTTCTCTCCCATCTTCATCTTGGCTGCGCGCAAACCATTACACCAGCTCTTAATCTGCTCGTCGTCGAACGATGTGACACTCGGGTGGTGCGCGAAGTGATTCCGCACGCTAACAATTAGTGACACGTCGGCCAGTGCGTCTTTGCTCATTAAGCCGAGCGAGAATAGCGCCCGCGCACGAACTTTGAACGGGCTGAGCGGTCGGTCCGTTTGCTTATCGCCGCCGACGAGCTTCACTGTCTCAGCGTCTTGGACCAGGAAGTATCGAAGGCACTGCCCGAGATAGTTGTCCAGCCATGCGGCGCTCAGTATCCCGGCCGCCCGATCCGATTCGTTGTGGTACGCCTCTACGATGTCGTTGTACTCGAAGAGCTTAGGGAACGTCTCCACATGATCAGGAATGAACGCTCTCGCCGCTTGTCTAAAGCCCTGCGTCATCGCCTTGCGCGCTGCGTCGCGCGCAGCTTCCCCCGCGTGCGCCGCGATCACGTTAGCGACCGCTCCGAGGACGACGCCTACCGCCTCACTCCCACCCTCCTGCTTGTCGTCCCAGGATACGTAGACTCGGCCGTCAGGACCTTTCCAGACTCGCAGCACTTCCGCCAGGCTGTCATCCTTTAGTACCTCGTCGGGTATCGGCAGCGGTTCGGCCATTCACGTTCTCCTTCAAGGTTTCCGCCCTATTCTGCACCTTCCTTCTCGCTACTTCTTCGGTTAGCCCTCTTTCGTCTACCTCCGGGTGTCCTTCGAGGTAGCCGTGCCACATCCCGCCTTCTTTTCTAACCGTGATCGTCATCCGCAGAGTGTGTGGAAACCCTGCGGATTTTGTCTAGGTTCGCGCGGCTTCCTCTCGTGTTTCCGGGGTGTGCAGCAAAACGCACAGACTTTTGTTCTACGTCGAGTGGGGCGCGCTCTTCCCGGCGCCGTCGCAATACCGCACACACCTTTGTGCATTTCGTTTTGACTCTTACAGGTTCCGAGTTAGCTTCGGCCGCATGGACACCGTACCCGTGGACGTGGCGGGCTTCATCGAGCCGGGCAAACCCCTTATCCCTTCCGAGGCGGTCGTCTCCCTCCCGGCCGACGCAATCGAGCTAGAAACAGAAGTGGTTTATAGGTTCCTTACGGACTACGGCCACATTCCGGCCGGCACCTACGTCGTCGCCGAGCTGCGCGACTGCGCCCATTCTGGAGAGCTGATTGTCGCTCGCGATGGGGAGGACGTTTACGTCGGTTGGTGGTGGGCCAAGCACGGCTTAGTTGAGTTGCGGGACAACGCCGGGAACACTCTTCTCTCGAACCCCGTCATCCTCGCCTCCATCAACCACATCATCGCCATCACAGCCCGGAGGTAGTTTCCCGTGCCCTTTCCCGGCTACCGCGACCTTTACGAGAACGTCTCCGCCACCATCCGTCTTCAGCGTTTGGGGAACGAGATAAACCGCTTCGTATTCGAAGAGAACGCCGCTGAGTTGACTTACGACCAGCGGGCGATGATCAGCCGCAAGATTTCCGACCTCGTTGCCGAAGCCGTTCAGTGTGACGCGCGGGAACTCTCCCACTTCGCGCTTGCGACCGTCGAATACTTCGAGCGAGAAGACGAACCCTCCGGAAGATGAGATACCCCGACTACGCGCCCGAAGTGAACGCCGTTCTAGACGTGGCCCGGTCAATCCGCAAGATGGCCCAAGTCACAGGAACCGACTCCGGCAACTTGATGCAGTACCTCGATGAGCCCGCGGGCGATTGGATTCTCAGTCTTCTCGAGATCGTCCTAGACCACGAAGAGAGACGTGACCGCGCCGCACGACGCTTGAAGGTGCGCCGCATGAAGAAGCGCGTACCTTCTAACGTGACTTACATAGGTGAGAAGAAGTGAGCGAAACCCTCTCTGAGCTGTACGCCGAGTGTGACTCCACCCTCCGCCTCTTCCGGTTCGTGAAGAAGGCCTACGACGACCTTATCTCCGATGTACCCGAAGTGGCGACCATCGACACCGCGACGAATATCTACCTTTACCAGTCCTTGCACCGCACACTTGAAGCCGAACTAACCAGCAGAGAAGCCTACGACCTTTGCGCTCTTATTGAAGGTTTGAGGGAAGACCGAGGGGGACAGTTGTGGTGAACGAACCCCCGGACGAAGAACGTCCGCACCGTCCCTATGACTACCCGATCGCTCCTCCACGCCCGCCGCAGGTTCATGAGGATGTCGCCCTGGACGCTGGCCGACTCGCCGTTCGCATCATGGAGAGGGTGATGGATCGAGTCGGCATCGAGCTCGACCACCACTACTTCGACATCTTCAACATCTTCTCGGACGTTCTCCAGGATGAGTTGAAGGCGTACTCCTTCGACTATGTTTACGAGCTGTACTCCCGCGACCGGATCGCCATCGGCAGAAGGCTTCGCGACATTCCTGAGGGCTTTGATCCTAACGAAGCGGAGGAGGACGAGGGGTAGCTACCCGCCCTGAATGACTTGGAATCTCGGCCGCTCCGGTTCCGCCCAGATGTTCCTAATTGCTGTTTCGAGAGCAACCTGCCGGGAAGCGACGTACGGCGCGTAGTGCTTAATCACGACCGCCGGGCTGTTCCCGAGAATCGTCGCCACCATCTCCACCGAGACTCCCTTGTTCAGAAGGTCTACCGCAAGCGTGGAGCGGAAAGAGTGAGCCGACCCGTGGTTCACCTTCGCAAGCGCGAGAACCGACCGGATGCACCTGTCCCACCCACCCCGGACAGTCTTCGCTTTGGCGTTCCCGGTCTGGAAGTAGAACTCCGACACCCGCGGAACTTCCTCTAACGCCTGGACGACGTAGTCAGGGATGGGAATCCAGACCAGGGTTCCCGTCTTCTCCGTCCGCAGCAGAACCTTCCCATCCCGCACGTGCGACGTCTTCAAACTCGCAGCATCGGAGATTCGAAGTCCGGTGTATCTGAGGATGTAGATGAACGCCCGGACTCGCTTCACGTTGTCCTTGCCCCACGTCCCACGAGTAACCAATTTCCCGCACGCGTCGAAGATATGGGTCATCTCTTCTTCGTTGAACGGAGTCTTCCCGAACGTCTGAACCTCGGGAGCTTTGAGCAACTTAGCCGGGTTCGACTTCACCCACCCCGAGTCCACGCAGAACCCGAAGAACATCTTGAGGCGGTCGATACGCCGACAGGCCGTGACGGGTTTGCACGTCCAGGTCTCCCGGTACTTCCTCAACTTCTCGATGTCGAGATCCTTGAGAGAGACGACCTTCTCCCGCTCGCACCACGCGAGAAGATGCTTTTGTCCTCTTTTGTACAAATCGACCGTGGAGGGCTTGAGCCGGGTGCCAGCGTCGCGCAGGTACTTCTCGGACGCCTCGACGAGAGAGACGACCTTCTTTCCCTCGGCCCCGATCTTCCCGGCTTCTTTCCAGGCGAACACGACCTTCTCGGCCGCTTCGATGGATGTCAGGTTCAGGGACTTGCGGATTTCCTCGCCTCCGAGCGTCCCTTGCACCCAGACGGGGCAGGAGCACCTACGGTAGCGGCGAGAGGTCTGCCCACAGGATGGGCTGTGACGCCTGTAAACGGACAACATGCTCGTCTCTCCTTTTCCGATTGTCGGACGAAGGGGACGAAACAGGTACAGGGGTCTTCCGCTACTTTCCAACTTACTCTAAACAAAGGAGATAAGTTGGTCGGGGCAAGAGGACTTGAACCTCCGACCTCACGGTCCCGAACCGTGCGCTCTACCAGGCTGAGCTATGCCCCGATTTGACGTGCCGCGAGGGAGTCGCGGCGAGAGGCGCGGATTCTAGTGATTCCGCACCGAACCGTCAAACAAACTTTGCCTCGTACTGTTTCATTCCTGTGCAGCCGCACGGAATCGGCCCCCTCCTCCACCCGTTGCGAGTTGACAGGAGACACAACATATGAAGCGTTCAGCAGTCCTCGTCGCGCTTCTCGCGCTTGCAGTTCCCACCTTCGCGCAACAGCAGCAGCCGTTTCAGGAGGAGATCGAGGTCAACGCGGTCCTGCTGGACGTCATCGTCACCGATGCCGGCGGCAACCAGATCCTCGGCCTCGGCCCGGACGATTTCGTGGTCCGCGAAAACGGCGTCGCGCAGTCCGTCGACTCCGTCGACTACTTCACCAACCGCCGTCTCCTCCAGGCCACCGAAGCGAATGCCCCGTTCAAGGTGGAACGGGTTCGCGAGGAGCGCTACTTCATCTTCTTTTTCGACAAGCCGGGCGATCCCTCCGCCCTCGGCAGCCAGCTCACGCTGGCCCGTGAAGCGGTCCGCGACTTCGTGCGCAACGACATGAAGGAGACGGACCTGGTCGCGATCGCCGGGCACGACATGCGGCTCAAGATCTACTCCGACTTCACGGGCGACAAGCAGCAGCTCGAGCGCGCCCTGAACGACGCGACGCGCTTCGGCCGCGGCCTCACGAAGTCCACCGACGGCGAAGGCCCGTCGATCCTGCGCACCATCGACACGAAGGAGATGGTCAACCGCACCGGCACCGTCTACCAGGGTCTCGACCTGCTCGCGGACTCGGTACGCCCGATCCGCGCGCGCAAGAACCTGGTCGTCTTCTCGCCCGGCATCCTCGACCGCGACGAAGACGTGATCCGGGGGGAGATGATCGCCAACCGCAGCCGCTATCTCGATCCGGCACTGGAGTCGCTGAACGCGGCCAACGTCTCCGTGTACGGGGTCCAGCTGCAGCAGAACGCGTCCGGGCAGGCCTTCGTGCACCAGCGCCTGAGCGAGCTCTCGGAGTCGACCGGTGGCAAGTACTTCCAGTTCAACACGAACTTCCGCAACGCGGTCGGCACCGTCGAGGAGACGAACGCCGGCTATTACCTGCTGACGTATCGCTCGAAGCAGCCGCGCGGCACGACCGGCTTCCAGAAGGTGACGGTGTCGCTGAAGAACCCCGAGTTCAAGGTGGTCAGCCGCAGCGGTTACCAGCTGGGCTCGTAACGCATACACTCCCGCGGTGCGTGCATCGCGGCGAACCTGGGGATGGACGGGCGCAGTCGTCGCGATTGCGCTCGTCACGTTTCTCCGCCTCCACACCGTCCACAGCCTGCGCGACCAGGGGTATTTTTCCAAGTACCTCACCTTTTCGGAGCAGGCGGCGCGCGGGACGATCGACCGCACGCGCATCCCCGATCTCAGCCCCGGCTACCTCTGGCTCCTCGCGCTGCTGCACGGTGAGCTGGGGATGGAGCGCGACACGCTGCGCGACCTGCAGATCGTCGCGGTCTCCGTAGCCGCACTGGCCGCGGCCGCATGCGCGGAAGCGGTGGCCGGACCGGTGGCTGCGATCGCCGCGGGCTTGTTCGTGCTCGCCTCGCGCGCGGCGCTGCTGAATGCGACGGAGTTCGAGCCGGAGACCTGCATCCTGCTGCTGCAGTCGCTGGCGCTGCTGGCGCTCTTCCGTTCCCGTCCCGCGCTGGCTGGCGCGCTGTTCGGTCTCTCCGCCGTCTTCCGCCCCTCGGCCATCCCGGCCGCGGTCGCCATCGTCCTCTGGCTTGCGTGGAAGCGGCGCCGGCCCGTCCGCTTCGCGATCGCGTGCGCGATCCCGATCGCCGCGATCCTGCTCGTGAACCTGCGGCTCACCGGCACGGCGGTGATCATGGATCCCGGGACGGTCTTCTACGAGGGGATGAATCCGCTGGCCACCGGCTACTCCGGCGTGCAGCCACGCATCGTCAACGACCTCGAACAGCTCGGCGGCGAGGACGCGCTGCACGTCACCTTCCGCCTCGTCGCCTCGCGCGCCACACGCGGCGGCGCGTCGACCGAGGCGGCGAACCAGTTCTGGGCCGCCAGGGCGTGGGCGTTCGCACGCGAGCACCCCGGGGCGGCTTTCGAGCTGCTGGGGCGGAAGGCTCTCGCCGCAATCTCGAGCTACGACCCGTGGGACCTGATCTCGATCGTGCGGAAGGAGCGCGAGCTGACGTCGCTGCTCTGGATTCCGTTCGCCTTCACGCTGGCCGCGGCCTTCGCGGCGCTGCTGGTGCGCGAGCGCGAACGGCTCGGGCGCGAACGGGAACGGCTCACGCCAGCCGCGATCGTGGTGCTGTTCGGCATCGCCGCGATGATCGGCACCTACGTCACGGCGCGGCAGCGCAACGCGATCGTGCCCGCCACCGCGGTGCTGGCGGGTTGTGGCGTCGCCGCGCTGGCGCAACGGCGGGATCGGCGCGCCGCCGTCGCCGTGGGCGCGATCGCGATCGCCGGAGCGCTGCTGACGCTGGAGACGAATGGGGCATCCGAGGATCGGCACATCTGGGAAGCGTCCGACCGGGCGGCCGCGGCGAAGGTGCGTGCGAACGCGAGCCGCGAGCCGGACGAAGCGGCGTGGTGGCGTGCGCTCGCGTACCTGAGCGGCGACGAATCCGTGCAACCGCCTCCGCGCGAGCTGCTGCGCGCAGCGGCGCACCGGCTCCTCACCGAAGGTCCGGCGGATGCGGTGTCGTTCGACGTGGCGGTGGCGCTCGCACGCGGCGGGCAGTGGCGCGAAGCGGAGCTGATCTTCACGACGCTACGCGAGCGCGGCTACGTGCCCGAACGGCGCAACCGCGTTCCGAGCTCGCTGCACTACCACCTCGCGCGCTGCGCGCTACGCCAGGAAAAAGACCCGCGGCCGTTGCTCGCCATCGCGCGGCAGGAGGCGCCCGGCGATCCCGACGTGCTCGCGCTGGCGGGCGGGCGCGCGGAGCTCGCGCTGCTGCACGATCCGTTCACCGCCGATCTCGCCCTCGCGCAGGCGTCGCTCGATACGGGACGCCCCGAGGAGGCGGCGCGGCTCATCGCGAAACTGCGGCGGGAGCTTCCGGAGTGGACGCGACCAGCGTCACTCGTTCGCCCGGCACCAGTTGCGCCAGCTTCCACCGCTCCGCCGTCAGCACCGTCATCACCTGCAGATAGCCGCCCGTGACCGGGTGATCCGGCCCCATCGCCACCAGCGAGCCGTCCGGATGGAGTTGCACGGTCCCGGTCTGCATCCCGGAGCTGCGCAGGTCCGCCGGGATGGCGACCTGCAACGGCGTCCGCGGCCGCAGCCGCACGCCGACGCGATCGAGCTGCGGTGTAACGTCGCACTCGACTTCGCCGAGGCCAACGTCGTGCGGCCCCCGCCACGCATGAATGACGTGCCGATCGCCGCGTGCAACTTTCGCCACGATGCCTTCTTCGTCCCCGAGGGCCAGATACCCGCGCAGACCGCCTGCAATCCTCCCGATCGCCAGCTCTTCCCCAGCTCGCACGCGCTGCACGCGGACGTTCAGCGCCGGATCGCACCAGGCGGTGACCGCATCCCGCGTAAAGCGCAGCCGCGGCCCGGTCATCGCGCATTCGAACAACTCCACGTCACGTTGCACCGCGCGCAGCGCGAGCGCGGCAGCGATGTCATCGAACGGCGCCCGATTCTCGAGCACCATCGCCAGCGGCGATGCAACCAGCTCAGCCCTGTTCGTGTGGAGCGGCAGGCGCCGCGCCTGTCGACGACGAATGTCGAGCTCTGTCGGTAAAAGGACGATCGTGTCCCCCGGCACAAACGCGTCCTCGACATCCGCATCCGTCCGCCCGAGCACGTTCCACCCTCCCGGCGTATCGATCGGATAGAACCCCGCCACGCTCCCCGCAACCGCAAAGCTCCCCGCCATCACCGGCCGCGACGTCGGCCGCCGCGGCATGGCCCACTCCTCCGGCCACCCGTCGAGATACGCGAACCCGCCCCGAAAGCCGAGATACCGCACCGTCAGACGCAGGGATGCAACACGCGCAAGGAACTCCTCGCGCGGGACGCGCGCCAGCAACTCCGGCAGGTCCGGCCCGTCGAACGCCACTCGCAGGCGATGCTCGCGCGGCTCCCGCACCGCTTCCGTGCGCGAAACACCCGCCTCCCCGCGGATCACGTACAGCGACGAATGCCCCGGGATCACCTCCACCACCCCTGGCTGCGCGCGCATGGCGCGCGCGGCGCGGTGCAGCTCCTCCGCGCTCACCTCCCCCAGCTCCACCAGCAACGCGTTGTCGCCCGCAGGCACGGCCTTCACGGCATGGTGATAACGTCAGCGGCCATGAATCGCAAGCACGAAGAGCTCCTCGACGAGATCGCGCGGCAGGCCATGATCGACCAGGGCCTCGATCCCGACTTCAACAAGGACGTGCGCAAGCAGCTCGAAGGCATCCGCGGCCCCGCCCGCGCCGGCGACTCGATCCGCGACCTCCGCCCCTACGGCTGGTGCTCGATCGACAACGACGACTCGCGCGACCTCGACCAGCTCACCTGGGGCGAAGACGCGCTGGACGGCAACACGCGACTCTTCATCGCCGTCGCGGACGTCGACGTCCTGGTGAAGAAGGACACGCCCATCGATCGCCACGCGCGCCACAACACCACCTCGGTGTACACGGCCGCCACCCTCTTTCCGATGCTCCCCGAGAAGCTCTCCACCGACTTCACCTCGCTCAACGAAGGGGAAGACCGCGTTGCGCTGATCATCGACCTGACGGTGAACGAGGACGGACACATCGTGGCCGAGGATGTGTATCGCGGGCTCGTGCACAACCATGCGAAGCTCGCGTACGACCGCGTCGCCGCCTGGCTGGACGGCGAGCAGGACGAACCGGAGAAACTGCGCCGCGTGGAAGGGTTGGCCGACTCGCTGCGCCTGCAGGACCGCGCCGCCGACAGGATGCGCGACCTCCGTCACGAGAACGGCGCGCTCGACCTCGAGACCATCGAGGCGAAGCCGGTGATCGTCGACGGACGCGTGGTCGAGCTGCGCCAGGCGAAGCGCAACAACGCACGCCTGCTCATCGAAGACTTCATGATCGCGGCGAACGGCGTCACCGCCCGCTTCCTCGCGCGGAACGGGTTCGCGAGCATCCGCCGCGTGGTGCGTTCGCCGGAGCGGTGGGACCGCATCGAGCGCATCGCCGAGGAGCTGGGGGACCGGCTGCCGCCCGAGCCGGATGCGCGGGCGCTCGAGGAGTTCCTCAAGCGCCGCAAGAAGCTCGACCCGATGCGCTTCCCCGACCTCTCGTTGTCCATCGTGAAGGCGATGGGCGCCGGGGAGTACGTGGTGGAGGAGCCGGGCGACAAGCCGGCCGGCCACTTCGGCCTGGCGGTGAAGGACTACACGCACTCCACCGCCCCGAACCGCCGCTATCCCGACCTCATCACGCACCGTCTCGTCAAAGCAGCGCTGGCGGGTGAGGAGCCGCCGTACGGCGTCGACGAGCTGGCGGAGCTCGCCGAGCACTGCACGAACCAGGAGGACGCGGCCAACAAGGTCGAGCGCCACGTGCGGAAGGCCGCGGCCGCCTATATGCTCGCCGACCGCGTCGGCGACACCTTCGACGGCATCGTGACGGGCGCCTCGTCCAAGGGCACGTGGGTGCGCATCTTCAATCCGCCCATCGAAGGCAAAGTCGTGCGCGGCTCGGAAGGGCTCGACATCGGCGACCGCACGCGCGTGAAACTCCTCGGCGTGGACGTGGAGAGGGGCTTCATCGACTTCGGCAGGCGCTAGCGCGCGCGTGCGAAGGGGGGCGCGGGTTGGTGCAAACGCTTTGCACCGCGATGTAAACGGGGTTGCAGCGTGGTGCAAACGCATTGCAATGCGGTGAGAACGGCTCGCAGTGCGGTGCGGACTCTTTCACACCGTGACAACCGCTTCGCAGCTCCGTGCGAGCGCCTTCCCCCGGGGGGTAAATACCCTTTCACAACGATGCGAACGCCTCGCTGTGTGGTGCGAACGTTTCGCAGGACGGTGAAAACGGCTCGTGCGACCATGCGAACGTCTTTCACGGCCGTGAAAACGGCCTCGCACATCCGGACGAACGCTTTTCATCGCGGTGTAAACGGTCTTACACGCTCCCGCACACGCTTTGCACCACCGTGACAACCGCTCGCGCCACGCTACAAACGTCTTTCACAGCGGTGACAACCGCCTCACACAGCCGTACGAGCGCTTTTCACCGCGATGTAAAGGGCCTTACACCGTCCCGCAGGCGCCTTGCACCGTCACCCCAACGCTTCGCACGTTCGTCCCGACGCCTTACACGAATGTGTATGGAGCGCGGTAACGCGAGTTAGCGCTCTTACTGCATTTGTTCGCCCTGCAACACGAGCAGGTCCAGCCTTCGCTCGTGCCGCCACGTGAGATGCACCAGCCTCGATTTACTGCGCGCACAGAAGCAGTCAAAGCGGTAACCAGCGTTACCGCACTCCATACCGGTGGCACGACTCAGAGGCACAGAGGGGGACGGAGAGCTGCCCGGTCGGGGAGCTGTACTCAATCCTCACCGCTCGTCTCCGGCTCCATCAACTCCTCCTCCCAATCGGTCGCGAGTGAATGGATCGTGCCGGGCAGCAGAATCTTCGGGCCGTTTGGGCGAGGAAATTGGGCATTCCAGACCAGCAGCGATTCGCTTTTCTCGATGATCACGTTCTCCGGCTCTCTCGAGCGGCCGTCGTCGTGAATCGGGATGCGCTCCAAGCCGAGGTGTTCGGCGAAGAACTCGTAGAGGGCCCTGCGCTTGTTGATCCCGAAGTCGTGTCCTTCGCGGGCGAAGTGCACGTTGCGGAAGCGGTGCTCGGCTCCGTAGAGCCGGTAGATTCCCTCGACATACGGGTGCTCCAATTGCGGGAAGTACTTCGTGCTGTCCTTGCCGTCCGTCACGATCAGCAGGGGCTTGGGCGCGATCAAGGCCGCGATCTCCGCGTTGTTGGAGCCGGTCAGCTCGCGAACGGGCATTCCTGTTTCGCAACCGCAGCCCCCCGCGGTCATGGCGGTGATCTTGACGATCGGCGCGCTGACCGCGATCCGGGGATCGACCGCCGCGTTCAGGATGGCCTGACTGCCGCCGGAGGATGCTCCCGTGATCCCGATCCTCCCCGGATCGACCTCGGGGAGGGATTCCAGGAAATCGATTACGCGAATGCTGTTCCAGAGCTGCAGCGCCAGCGCGCGTCTGGACGAGTGCGGCACCTGGCGTGTCTCGCCCCAGCCCACCATGTCATACGTGAAAACGACGGCGCCCATCTGCGCGAGGTGGCCGGCGCGCGCCTGCATCTCGCGCCGCGTGCGAGTCTTCCACCCGTCTGTCTTGAAATGCCCGATCGGATGAGCGATCGCGGGGACTTTCCCCGTCCGGCCCAACGGACGATACAGATTGCCCGCGAGCCAGTAGCCGGGCGAGATCTCCAGCCCGACGTTCTCGATCGTGTAGCCGTTCTTGATCTTCCGGCTGTGAATCACCGGATTCAACGGCGTGCGGATCGGAAGCGGATTGAGCCCGGCTCCCTCGAGAATTCCGCGCCGCACGTTTTCCGCACGCGCTTCCCAACTCGGTACGGAAGTGTTGTAGCGTAATGCGAGCTCCTGAAGCTTTCCCCTGATCCGGTCCAACTTCGATCCTGCCGCCGAGACCGTTTCTTCAATGATTTCCTCAATGGGTACGAGGAGATCGGCGGATGCGAGCGCCTGAGAAGCAAGGCCGAGAATCAACAGCAGACTGAATCGTTTGGCTTTCATGTCCCTCACCAGTCATTAAAGCCTTCAATAAGCCGAACCATCAGGATGGTCCAATGACTGGGCAGGACTCTTCAATCACATTGTGATGAAGGGGCCGTAAATTGGGACAAACCGCCCGGTTCCGTTTACGGGCGCCGGTAGCTATTCCGTCGCTGCGACTTCGCGCACTGCAACGACGCGGTTCGAGCCGTCGAGCGTCACCACCGTGGCGCGATGCGCGAGCGTCTGGCCGTCGTGCAGGAGGCCCCAGGAGACGATGCTCACGGTATCGCCGGTGCGCACGCTCGGCGCGGTCACTTCGCCGTCGCCGCCGAGCTCGGCGAAGGTCGTGAAGCGCTCGCTCGTGGCGTGATTCACGAGCTCGACTTCTTCGAGCGGCAGGATGTTCGCGGCGCGGAGGATGACCGGATCGATGCGCAACGTCAGCGCGTCGCCGCGCGTGACGGTGGCGTTCTGAATCGCCGCGCGTACGAGCCGGCGCATCATGTCCGCGGCACCCGGATGTTGTCGATGAGGCGCGTCCGTCCGAGCTTCACCGCGCCGAGCAGCAGCACCTCGCGCGCAAAGTCGGCCGGGGCTTCGAAGGTCAGAGGATCGACCACCGCGAGGTAGTCGGCCTCCAAGCCCCCCGCTTCGGCGACGACGCGGTGCATCAGCTTCTCGATGCCCGCCACCTCGTGAATGCCGTGCGTGATCGCCTCTTCCCCCGCGCGCAGGGCGCGGTGCAGCACCGGCGCTTTCGCGCGTTCGTCCGGCGAGAGGTACGCGTTGCGCGACGACATCGCCAAACCGTCCTTTTCGCGCATGGTCTCGCCGAAGACCAGTTGCAGCGGGACGTCGAGGTCGCGCACCATCCGCTCGATCACGGCGCACTGCTGCGCGTCCTTCCGGCCGAACGCGGCGAGGTCGCACTGCACGATGTTGAACAGCTTCGCCACGACCGTGGCCACGCCGTCGAAATGGCCGGGACGGCGCTCCCCCTCCAGCGGCCCCGACACGCCGCCCACCGAGATCGTGGTCGACGCCCCCGCGGGATACATCACCTCGACCGGCGGCAGGAACAGCAGGTCGACGCCTTCCTGCTCGAGCAGCGCCGCATCGCGCTCCTCATCGCGCGGATAGCGCGAGAAATCCTCGTTCGGCCCGAACTGCTTCGGGTTGACGAAGATCGAGACGGCGATGAACGTCGCGCCGCCGTCGCGCAGCGTCTTCACCAGCGACAAGTGGCCGGCGTGGAGAAAGCCCATCGTCGGCACGAAGCCGATGGTGGCCCCGGCGGTTCGGGCCTTGCGGACGGCGGTGCGCGTTTCTTCGATCGTACGGGCGACGATCAAGACCGCGGCATCTCCACCACCACCCCGCCGTCGTCCCTGGTCGCGTAGAGGCGCTTCAACTCCTCGTCGCTGGCCATGTGGAACGACTCCTTCGCCTCGTCCGGGAAAGCGCCGCTGCGGACGTCGGCCAGGTAGGCGACGAGAGCGGTCTGCATGTCCTGGGCGACGTGGGCGTACTGGCGGACGAACTTCGGGGTGTGGCCGTCGTAGATGCCGAGGACATCGTGGAAGACCAGGACCTGGCCGTCGCACGAGGGGCCGGCGCCGATGCCGATGGTGGGGATGGTGAGCTGTTCGGTGATCATCGCCGCGAGCTCGGAGGGGACGCATTCGAGGACGAGCGAAAAACAGCCGGCGCGCTCGAGCGCGTGCGCCTCGTCGATCGTCCGGCTGGCATCGTCCGCATTCTTCCCCTGCAGCTTGAAACCGCCGAGGGCGTTGACGGATTGTGGCGTGAGCCCGATGTGGCCCATGACCGGGATCTCGGCCTCGAGGATGGCCTCGATGGTGCGGATGCGGCCCGGCTTCGCTCCCTCGATCTTCACGGCGTGCGCCCCGGCCTGGATGAAGCGGCCGGCGTTGCGCACCGACTCCTCGACCGACACGTGGTACGAGAGGTACGGCATGTCGCCGACGATGAGCGCCGACTTCGTGCCGCGCACGACCGCCCTGGTGTGATGCAGCATGTCGTCGACGGTGACGCTCAGGGTATCGGGGTACCCGAGCACGACCATGCCGAGGGAATCGCCGACCAGGAGCACGTCGGCTCCGGCGGCGTCGGCGACCTTGGCGGAGGGGTAGTCGTACGCGGTGAGCATCCCGATGCGGGACTTGTGCTTCATCGCACGGACCGCGGGGACGGTGACCTTCTTGCGCTCGCTCATCTCAACTCCTCTTTCCTTTGACAAGGGGGCAGAGGAGCGGCGGCACGGGCAGGCCGTCTTCCTACACCCCGTCTCGGTCCGTTTACTCAGGATCCAAGCGGTACGTAGTACTGCGTTCCTTTTTGAGCGTTCCGAACCTGCTCCACGAGCTGTTCGAAATGCTCGGGTGTGTGAACGAAATCGATCTCGTTGGTATTCACCACCAGCAACGGCGTCTCGTCGTACCGGTAAAAGTAGTGCGAGTACGCCTCACTGAGCTCTTGCAAATACGATGACGAAATCGCTTTCTCGTACGCACGCCCGCGCTTCTTGATGCGCTTGAGGAGTGTATCAAGGTTCGCCTGGAGGTAGATGACCAGCTCCGGCTTCGGCACCTGCTCGAGCAGCAGGTCGTAGAGCCGGTTGTAGATCATGAGCTCGGAATCCTCGAGCGTGAGATACGCGAAGATCTTGCTCTTGGCGAACGTGTAGTCGGCCAGGATCAGCTCCGTGAAGAGGTCGCGCTGCGCGACCTGGCGCTGCTGGTCGAAGCGGGAGAGGAGAAAGAAGAGCTCCGTCCGGAACGCCGCCCCCCGCTTGTCCTTGTAGAAGTCGTCGAGGAAAGGGTTGTCCACGTCCTCGAGCACCTTCGTCCCCCGAAACCGCTTCGCCAGCAGCGACGTCAGCGAGGTCTTACCGACCCCGATCGGCCCCTCGATGGCGATGTGGCGGAAGGGAAGCGAGCTCACGGGCCGGAAGGATAGCGCATTAGGTGTTAGGTGTTAGGTCTTAGGTGTCAGGCGCTCCGCCAGTGGCGAGAACGGCCTCCAGTCGGCCCCGAAAACCTAAGACCTAACACCTGATACCTAACGAGTGATACGTTTCGCCGCCTCATGCTCGACATCACCGACTACCGCCTGCAGAACGGCCTCCGGGTCGTCCTCAACGAGGACCATTCAGCCCCTCTGGTGGCGATCAATCTCTGGTACCACGTCGGTTCGAAGAACGAGCGGCCGGGGCGCACGGGGTTCGCGCACCTCTTCGAGCACATGCTCTTCTCCGGCTCCGAGCACGTCGGCAACAACGAGCACTTCCGCTACGTGCAGTCCGTCGGCGGCGTGCTCAACGGAACGACCTTCTTCGACCGCACCAACTACTTCGAGACGCTCCCCTCCAACTATCTCGCCCTCGGCCTGTGGCTCGAGTCCGACCGCATGGGCTACTTCCTCAACGCCATCACCCAGGAGAAGCTCGACATCCAGCGGGAGGTGGTGAAGGAAGAGCGCCGCCAGCGCTACGACAACGTGCCGTACGGCACCGCGTTCGAGCGCCTGCTGCGGCTCGCCTTCAATCCCGACTACTCCTACCACTGGGCGACCATCGGCTCGATGGAGGACCTCGGCGCGGCGTCGCTCGACGACATCCGTGAGTTCTTCGCCACCTGGTACCGCCCCGACAACTGCACGCTCACCCTGGTGGGCGACTTCGCGCCGGACGAAGCGCGCCGCCTCGTCGAGCAGTATTTCGGCGAGTTCGAGCCGGGCCGCTCGTTCCCGGAGTTCAACCTCGAGCGGCAGAAGGCAGGCCACGAGGTGCGCGAGACGTTCGCCTCCCCCGTGCAGCTGCCGCGCATCTATCGCCTCTATCACCTCCCGAAGATGGGCGACCCCGACTGGGTGCACGCCGACCTGCTGACCACGGTCCTCGCCTCCGACAAGGCCAGCCGCCTCGATCGCGCGCTGGTCCACGAACAACAGATCGCGCAGGACGTGGCCACGTACGTCCTGCCGACCGAGGCCACCGGCCTGCTGCTGCTGCAGGCCACCGCCCGCGAAGGGGTAGCCATCGAGAAGCTCGAAAGCGCCATCGACGAGGAAGTGGCGCGCATCAGCGTGGGCGGGATCACCGACGACGAGCTGACGCGCGCGAAGAACCGCGCCGAGATCGAGTACGCGCACCAACTCGAGACCTTCGACTCCCGCGCGGACCTGATCGGGATGATGTCGACCTACTTCGGCGATCCGTCGCTCGTGCAGCGCTGGCTCGATCCGTACCGTAACGCGACGAAGGAAGACCTGGCCCACGTCGCACGCAAGTACCTCATCCCCGAAAACCGCGTCACCAGCGTGTTCGTACCGGAGAGCGCATGACCGTCGACCGCACCACCGCGCCTCTCCCCACCGAGCCGCGCCCTTATCACTTTCCGCACATCACCCGCACGACGCTGCCGAACGGGCTGCGCGTGCTCGTCACCGAGAACCGCAACGCGCCGCTCGTCTCCCTGCGCGCGCTGGTCCGCTCCGGCGCCGATCACGACACCGCGCAGACCGCCGGGCTGGCCTCGATCACGGCGGAGATGCTCGACGAAGGGGCCGGCACCCGCGACGCGATGCAGATCGCCGAGGACGTCGGCATCCTCGGCGGCGCACTGGGCACGGGCGCCGACTGGGACGCGACGTACATCTCGCTCGACGTCCTCAGCCGCAACAGCGAGCCAGCCATGTCGATCTTCGCCGCCGTCACCGCGCGGCCGACGCTACCGCCGGAGGAGCTGGAGCGCGTGCGCGCCGAGCGGCTCAACGACCTGCTGCAGCAGCGCAACGATCCCGGCGCCATCGCCGGCAAACGCTTCGCGAACCTGCTGTACGGCACGGGCGCGTACGGGAACTCGATCCACGGCAATCCGGAGAGCATCACCGGCCTGACCATCGACCACGTGCGCCGCTTCTACGCGCAGCACTACATCCCGAACCACAGCTCGATCGTCGTCTCCGGCGACGTCGACGCCGCGAGCATGGTGGACCTCGTGACGCGTGCGCTCTCGGACTGGCAGCCCGGCACGGAGCCGCCGCGGCCGACCGTGTCGCCGCGCCCGATCGACGCGGCGCGCATCTACGTCGTCGACCGGCCGCAGGCGGTGCAGTCGGAGATCCGCGTCGGCCACCTCGGCGTGCCGCGCTCCTGCGAGGACTACTTCCCGCTCGCGGTGATGAACGCGATCTTCGGCGGCGTGTTCAACTCCCGCATCAACCTCAACCTGCGCGAACGCCACGGCTACACGTACGGCGCCCGCTCGCAGTTCGCGTTCCGCCGCCAGGCCGGCCCGTTCGTGATCGCGGCGCCGGTGCGCAACGAGGTGACGCGCGAATCGGTCTCCGAGATCCTCTCGGAGCTGAGCCGCATCCGCACCGGCGACATCGAGGACGGCGAGCTGGATGACGTGAAGAACTACCTCATGGGCGTCTTCCCGGCGACGGTGCAGACCGCCTCCGACATCGCCAGCCGCCTGGTGGACATGGAGCTGTACGGCCTGCCGGAGGACTACTTCGACCGCTACCGCGAGAACATCGCCGCGGTGTCGAAGGAGGAGATCACGCGCGTCGCACACAAGTACCTCGATCCCGACCGGGTGCTGGTCGTGATCGTCGGCAACGCCGCGGAGATCCGCGAGCCCCTCGGGTCCCTCGGGTTCCCCATGCACGAGATGGACATCGACGGGAACATGCTTGCGGTGAGTTGATGAGACATTGGTGTCAGGTGTCAGGTATCGGGTGTCGGGTGTCTGTGGTTCCTCGGCTGACGGCAACGTCCAGGCGAGACACCACAGATACCTGACACCTGACACCCGACACCACCGACGTATGACTTCCAACCAGAGATGGACCCTCACGGCCACGATCCTCGGATCGGCCATGGCATTCATCGACACGACGGTGATCAACGTCGCGCTGCCGGTCATGCAGACGGAGCTGAGGGCGGGGGTCGACGACGCGCAGTGGATCGTCGACGCCTACCTGCTCGTCCTCTCCGCGCTCATCCTCGCCGGCGGGTCCCTGGGAGATCAGTTCGGGCGCGTGCGGATGTTCGGCTTCGGCGTGGCGACGTTCGCGCTGGCGTCGATCTGGTGCGGCGCGGCGCCGGGGGCGCTGTCGCTGATCGTGGCGCGCACCTTCCAGGGCGTCGGTGCGGCGATGCTGGTCCCCGGCTCGCTCGCGATCATCAACGAGAATTTTCCACGCGAGGAGCGCGGCCGCGCGATCGGGACCTGGTCGGCGCTCACCTCGCTGGCCATCATCCTCGGACCGCTGCTGGGCGGCTTCCTGGTGCAGGCGATCTCGTGGCGCGCGGTCTTCTACATCAACGCGCCGATCGCGCTGGTCGTGCTGTGGGCGGTGTGGCGGCGCGTGCCCGCGTCGCCGCCCGCCCGCGGCGGGTCGGTGGACTGGCTGGGGACCGCGCTGGTGACCCTCGGCCTCGGCGCGGTGACGTTCGCGTTGATCGAGTCGGTGCCGCTGGCGGGCATTCCCGGTGCGCTCGCGTTGGTCGCGTTCATCTTCGTGCAGCGCCGCGCCGCGAATCCGCTCGTGCCGCTGTCGCTCTTCCGCTCGCGCTCCTTCACCGGCGCGAACGTGCTGACGCTGCTGTTGTACGGCGCGCTCTCCGCCGCCACGTTCCTGCTGCCATTCAACCTGATCCAGGTGCAGGGCTACTCCCCCGCCGCCGCCGGCGCTGCGTTCCTGCCGTTCGTCGGCACGATGTCCCTGCTCTCCCGCTTCAGCGGCGGCCTCGCCGACCGCATCGGCCCGCGCCTGCTGCTCACCACCGGTCCGCTCATCGCCGCCTGCGGCCTAGCGCTGCTGGCGCGCCCCTCGATCGGCGGCTCGTACTGGACGACCTTCTTCCCCGGCATCCTGATCCTCGGCATCGGCATGTCCATCACCGTCGCCCCGCTGACCACCACGGTCATGACCTCCATCGACGACGAACGCCACGCCGGCGCCGCCTCCGGCATCAACAACGCCGTCGCCCGCGCCGCCGGACTGCTATCCATCGCCGCGTTCGGGGTGCTTGCGATCGTCGTGTTCGAACGCGAGCTCGATCGGCATTTGCGCGACGCACCTGCGGAGGTGCGCCAGGCGATGCTCGCGCAGTCGGTGAAGCTCGCAGATGCGCGGCCACCCGCTGGTGTGGACGCGGCGATGCGAGGGCGGGTGGAGGCGGCGGTGCGGCAGTCGTTCGTAAAGGCGTTCCGGGTGGACGCGTTAGCGGCGGCGGCGCTTGCGGCACTCGCGGCTGTTGGCGGCCTGATGGTCGAAAAGAAATTTGGAGTGCGGTGACCGCAGTCACCGCTTTTACTGCCGTGAGCCGCAGGTCGTGTTTCTGCGAGGGAAAGCGGTGACTGCGGTCACCGCACTCCAAACTAAAGCTCCTCGCGCGCCATGACCACCACCCCCGCCCCGATCGCTTGCAGCGCCAGCAGCATCATCGAGAGTCCGTGCAGCATGCCGAAGCGGCGGCGGAGCGGGTCTTCGCGGCGGAGGTCCGAGATCGCGACCGGGGACGAGGCCCGGATGCCGCGGATGCGGAGGTCGACGAGCGACTGCGCGGCCGCCAGCAACACACAAGCGAAGACCAGAAGCAGCACCACCCGCCGGACGCGGCGCAGCTCGAGGACGAAGAGCGCCAGCGGCGCGGCGAGAGCGATGTAGTGCCAACGGGTGAGCATCGAGCCGACCACGTCGGCGGCGATGGCCGGGGTGCCGGCGGCGCGGAAGGCGGCGGAGGCGGCGAGCATCAGGAAGACCGCGCTGCCGAACCAGAGCGCGGCGATCAGGCGTTGAAGACGTTGCGTATCGCCTCCGGGAAGGGCGGGCGCAGCACGCCTCGCTCGGTGATGATGGCGGTGATGAGGCGCGCGGGAGTGACGTCGAAGGCGGGATGGCGCACGTGGATCCCCTCGGGGGCGACGCGGGTGCCGTTCATCTCCACGACCTCGTTCGCGCTGCGCTCCTCGATCGGGATCCCGGCGCCGCTCGGACAGGCGGGATCAATCGTCGACAGCGGTGCGGCGACGTAGAACGGCACCTCGTGCGCGTGCGCGAGCACCGCCACGGTGTACGTCCCGATCTTGTTCGCCGTATCGCCGTTCGCGGCGATGCGGTCCGCGCCGACGATCACGGCGTCGAACTTTCCCTGTTGGAAGAAGTGGCCGGCCATGTTGTCGGTGA
Source organism: Thermoanaerobaculia bacterium (assembly GCA_035630815.1). GTDB lineage: Bacteria > Acidobacteriota > Thermoanaerobaculia > Gp7-AA8 > Gp7-AA8 > QHVT01. The sequence goes on along the minus strand of DASQJY010000020.1, from coordinate 144,336 downwards.
TGAGGGTGACGTCGATGCCGTCGCGCTGCAGCTCCCAGGCGGTGAGCCGCGCCCCCTGGAGGTACGGGCGCGTCTCGTCGGCGAAGACGGCCACGTTGCGCCCGCTCTCGATGGCGGCGCGGATCACGCCGAGAGCCGTGCCGTAGCCGCCGGTGGCAAGGGCGCCGGCGTTGCAGTGGGTGAGCACGGTCGAGGTGACGCCGAGGAGCTCGGCGCCGAAACGACCCATGGCACGGTTGGCGGCCACGTCTTCTTCGAGAATGTGCTCCGCCTCAGTTACCGGATCGCCGGAAGCGGACAACATCCGGTCGACGGCCCAGGCCAGGTTCACCGCCGTCGGACGAGAGCGCTTCAACAGATCGGCGGCGGCTTGCAGGTCGTCCCCGGCGCGTGCGGCCATGGCCATGCCGAACGCGGCGCTGACGCCGATCGCGGGCGCCCCGCGCACGACCATGGTCCGGATGGCATCAGCGACGTCCGACGCGGTCCGGCATTCCAGCCAGACCTCCTCCCGCGGCAGGAGGCGCTGGTCGAGGAGAAAGAGACTGTGGCCGTCCCACCGCAGAGGAGTGACTTGCACGGAACTCGCAGTCGGAATCACGCCGATATACTAGCGCGGCCAGTACAGGAGACTTTTCGATGGTCAAGGTTGGCATCAATGGATTCGGGCGCATCGGCCGCAACGTGCTGCGGGCCGCGCTCGAAAAGAAATACGAAATCGACTTCGTGGCCGTGAACGACCTCACCGGCCCCGACACGCTCGCCTATCTTCTGAAGTACGACTCGGTCCACAAGACCATCCCGAACGACGTCAAGGCGGGGCAGAACGGCATCACCATCGACGGCAAGGAGCTGCGCGTATTCTCGAAGCCCGACCCGGCGGAGATCCCGTGGGACGAGCTCGGCGTGGAGATCGTCGTGGAATCGTCCGGCCGCTTCACGACCAGGGAGAAAGCGTCGCGGCACCTCAAGAAGAGCGTCGAGACCGTGATCATCTCCGCGCCGTCGAAAGACGCCGACGGGACGTTCTGCATGGGCGTCAACGAAGACGCATACGACGCGTCGAAGCACAAGATCATCTCGAACGCCTCGTGCACCACGAACTGCCTGGCCCCGGTGGCCAAGGTGCTGCATCAGCGCTTCGGCATCACCATGGGGATCATGACCACGATCCACTCCTATACGAACGACCAGGAGATCCTCGACCTGCCGCACAAGGACCTCCGCCGCGGCCGCGCCGCCGCGCTCTCGATGATCCCGACCAGCACCGGCGCCGCGCAGGCAGTCGGCCTCGTGCTGCCGGAGCTGAAGGGAAAGTTCGACGGCATCTCGGTGCGCGTCCCGACGCCGAACGTCTCCCTGGTCGACCTGACCTTCCAGACCGACAAGGAGACGAGCGTCGACGAGATCAACCAGGTGCTGCGCGACTCGGCGAACGGTGAGCTGAAAGGCATCCTCGCCTACTCCGACGAGCAGCTGGTCTCGATCGACTTCAACCACAACGCGCATTCGTCGATCGTCGACACCACGTTCACCCGCTCGGTCAACCCGAAGATGCACAAGATCCTGGCGTGGTACGACAACGAGTGGGGCTACTCGAACCGCATCCTCGACCTGATCGCGCACGTCGCGAAGGTGAAGAAGGGGTCGCTGCAGCACGCATGATTCAAATCCGTACGCTCGATCAACTGCAGTTTCCGCCAGGCGCGCGCGTTTTCTACCGCGTCGACTACAACGTGCCGCTCGAAGGGACGACCATCAGCGACGCCACGCGCATCGAGGAGACGCTCCCTTCGCTGCGCATGCTCCGCGAGCGCGGTGCCGCCATCATCCTCGCCTCCCACCTCGGCCGCCCCAAAGGGGAGCGCAAGGAAAAGTACTCGCTGAAACCGGTACGCGAGAAGCTCGCGGAGCTGCTCGGCGCGGACGTCCAGTGGGCGGACGACTGCATCGGTGTCGATACCTCGAAGCTGCAGGCCAGCGAGCTCCTGCTCGTCGAGAACCTCCGCTTCCACGCCGGCGAGGAGAAGAACGACGGCGCCTTCGCCGCGGAGCTGCGCAAGCTCGCCGACTACTACGTCAACGACGCCTTCGGCGCCTGCCACCGTGCGCACGCCTCGATCGACGCGCTGCCGCGGCTCTTCCCGAAAGAGAACACCGCCGGCGGCCTGCTGCTCGCGAAGGAGCTCGAGTTCCTGCAGAAGGTGACGAACATCAGCGAGCGCCCGTTCGTCGCCCTGATGGGCGGCGCCAAGATCGCCGGAAAGATCGAGCCGCTCGAGGCGCTCATCAAGCTCGCCGACAAGGTGCTGATCGGCGGCGGGATGGCGAACACGTTCCTCGCCGCGCGCGGCGTGCCGATGGGCGGCTCGCTCGTCGACACCGATTCGATGGACGTAGCGCAGCGGATCATGGAGAGCCATGAACGGGCCGAAGTCGTGCTGCCGGTCGACCTGGTGGTGGCGGATTCGCTCGACAACCCGACCGAGATCGACGAGGAGGCGGAAGTCGGCGACGGCTACGCGGAGAACGAAAAAGCATTCGACATCGGCCCCCGTACGGTGAAGCGCTACGAGGCCGAGCTGAAGGACGCGAAGCTGATCTTCTGGAACGGCCCCATGGGCGTCTTCGAGAAAGAGGAGTTCGCAAAAGGAACGATGGCGATGGCCCGCGCCGTCGCCGAAGCCGACGCCATCACCGTCGTCGGCGGCGGCGAATCGGTCGAAGCGATCAAGGCGTCGGGATTCGCCGACCGCATCACGCACATCTCGACCGGAGGGGGAGCGTCGCTCGAATTCATTTCCGGCGCGAGCTTGCCGGGTGTCGAAGTATTGAGAACTTAATGGTGTCAGGTGTCAGGTATCTGGGGCTCATCGCCCGGGCGAAACACCCCAGACACCCGACACCCGACAACTGACAACCATTCCATGGCCCAGGAAATCGAAGTCAAATTCGCCCTCAAGGATCGCGCCGGTCTCGTGCGGAAACTGCACGAGATCGGCGCGCAGCGTCTTTACAACGAGACGTTCGAGGACAACATCGTCCTCGACCGGCGGGGGGAGCTGCGCACCCGCGGCGCGCTGCTGCGCGTGCGCAAGTTCGGGCGGTACGCGCTGGCGACGTTCAAGGGGCCGATGGCCTTCGAAGGTGGCGTCAAGACGCGGGAGGAAGTGCAGACCGGCGTCGAGTCGTTCGAGCTCGCCATCCAGCTCTTCGACTCCCTCGGGTTCAAGCCGGTGTTCCGCTACCAGAAGTACCGCGAGGTGTGGCGGGTGAAGGAAGTGGAGGTCGTCCTCGACCGGACCCCCATCGGCGACTACTTCGAGATCGAGGGGCCGCTGGAGACGATCCGTCATGTGGCCGAAGAGCTGGGGATGAGCATGGATGCCGGGATCCGGCAGAGTTACGCCGATCTTTATCGCCAGCACCGGCGCACGCGCGCCGACCTGCCGGAGAACATGGTCTTCCCGCCGGAGCAGTTGCCCTCCGCATGAAAGGGATGATCCTCGCCGCGGGCTTCGGCACGCGCCTGCAACCGGTCACGCACACGCTCCCGAAGCCGATGGTGCCGCTGCTGAACCGGCCGCTGATCGCCTGGGCGGTGGAGTCGTTCCTCGCGGCCGGCGTGCGCGAGCTGATCGTCAACCTTCATCACCTGCCGGAGCCGCTCGAGCGTTACCTCAGCGATGAATACGCGGGACGGGCGGAGTTCTTCTTCTCCCGCGAGGAGACGATCCTCGGCACGGGCGGCGGCATCCGCCGCGTGCAACCGCAGCTCGCCACTGAGGACGAGTTCTTTCTCGTCAACGGCGACACCGTGCAGTTCCCGCGGTGGGACGCACTGCGCGAGGCGCGCCGCGCGCTCGACGCGATCGCCGCCCTGACGCTGCGGCACGCGCCGGAGAACGACAAGTTCACGCCGGTGTTCCTCGACGACGGCCGCGTCACCGGCTTCGGGAACGGCACCGGCGAAGCGATGATGTTCGCCGGCTCGCACGTGATCAGCACGCGCATCTTCGAAACCCTCCCCGACCGCGATTTCTCCGGCATCGTCGAGCACGCGTACATCCCGCTGCTCGCCTCGCAGCGCGAGTCGCTCGCCGGCGTCGTCGACGACGGCCTCTGGTTCGACATCGGCACCCCGCAACGCTACATCAGCGCCTCGCGCGCGCTGCTCGAGGAAACGATCCGCGGCGCGCTTGCGCCGGTGCCTGGGTCGCAGGTACAAGGCGACTCGTTGCTGCACGACACCGCGCGCGGCTCAGTGACGCGTTCCGTGATCGGCGCGCACAGCACGGTCGAAGGCGACGTCCGCGACTCCGTGATCTGGGACGATTGCCACGTGCCGGCGGGCGCGGTGGTGGAAGGCTGCATCGTCGCCCACGGCGTGCAGCTGGATGCGGGGGAGTACCGCAACCTGCTGATCGTGCCAGGGCAGAGCGTCGCGATCTGACGAGGCGCCCACCTGTCATCCTGAGCGAGGGTGGGCGCGCGGGGGGAAGCGAAGGACCCCCTGCGGTGCACGATGAACGCGCTGTCGGAAGGGGGTCCTTCGCTTCACGCCGCCCAACCCCCCTCGCTCAGGATGACAGGGTATGGAACAGTGACGCACGTCCCGGGTGTACCATCTCCCCCATCCCCATGGCTTCAGAACGAGATCCCGACTCCGCGCGGCGGCGCGTCATTTCGGTTTTTCTCGTGCAAGGTCTGGCCGGGCTGCTGGTCATGCTCTGGCTCACCTGGCTGCGCAAGGAGCAGACCTCCGCCATCCTCACCTCCCTCGGCAGCGACGCGCCGATCCTCATCGCCATCTTCATCCTCTTCGCCACCACCCTGGCGCTGCTGAAGTTCGAGCTGACGGACCTCGTCTACGTCTCCTTCGTCATCACGGTCTACATGGCCATGTTCCCGATCCTCGGGCTCGTGCTCTCGTCCTGGCTCGCGGTCTTCGTCTCCATCGGCACGCGCGTGCTCTCGCTGCTGCAGATCGGCCCCGCGAAGATCGCACGGCAGGACCCGGTCACCGATTACGTCAAGGCGTTCGGCCTCTTCGGGACCTACGGCCTCCCCGTCGTCGTCGCGACCATGGTCTATGAGTACCTCGGCGGCGTCGTGCCGGCCGTCGAAGCAACTCCGGCCAACGCCGCGCGCATCGCGGCCGGCGGCGCGGCCGTGATCCTGATGAACAGCCTGTTCATGTTCTGGCCGCAGCGCGCGTACGGCTATTCGATCGAAAAAATCGTGAAGGTCTACCTCATCGACGGCGCGATGTCGTTCGTCGCGCTGCCGTACGCGATCGTGACCGCCCTCTCCTTCGGCACGATCGGCTGGGGCGGCGTGGTCGCACTCGCGTTCACCGGCATCGTCGCGAACTACATCGCGCGCAAGCTCGCGCTGACGCGGTCGAAGACGAACGACCTGCTGCAACGCCTCGCCTCGCTCACGAACATCGGCAAGACCATCTCCCTCCGCTACACGACCGACGAGCTGCTGCTCGCGATCTACACCGAATGCAAGACCGTCATCGACTGCTCGCTCTTCTCGATCGCGCTGCTCGAGGAATCGAAGAACGAGCTGTCGTTCGAGCTCGACATCCGTGAAGGGCACACGCTCCCGAAGGAGCGTATCCCCCTCGGCGAAGGGCTCAACTCCTGGGTGGTCCTGCACCACCAGCCGCTCCTTCTCGGCAGCACGGCCGAGGAGCGGCGCTTCGGCGTAAAGTCCGTCGCGGATACCAAGCCGACCGAGTCGTGGCTGGGCGTGCCGATGATCGCGCGCGACCGCGTGATCGGCGTGATCTCGGTCGAGAGCTACAAGAAGAACGCGTTCACCGCGGACGACCTGATCCTGCTCACCGCGATCGCCAACCAGGCCGCCGTGGCGATCGAGAACGCACACCTCTACCGCGACCTCGAAGGCCTCACCCACGCGCTCGAAGCACGCGTGATGGAGCGCACGAACGAGCTGCGCGAGACGAACCTCCGGCTCATGGCCGCGGACCGCTCGAAGAACCAGTTCCTCGCGAACATGTCGCACGAGCTGCGCACGCCGCTCAACTCGATCATCGGCTTCTCCAGCGTGCTGATCGAGGCGACGCGCGGGCTGCTCCAGCCGCGGCTGCACCGTTTCCTGGAAAACATCCACGTCGCCGGCAATCACCTGCTCGAGCTGATCAACGACATCCTCGACCTCTCGAAGATCGAGGCCGGGAAGATGGAGCTGCGGGCGGACAACTTCGACCTGCACGAGACCATCGCCGCGGTCGAGCGGGTGATGAAAGGCTTCGCGGCCGAGGCGAAGGTGCAGATCCTGTCGAAGATCGACCCGGCGTTGCCGCGCGTGCGGCTGGACGAAGGGCGGCTGAAGCAGATCCTGTTCAACCTGCTCTCGAACGCGGTGAAGTTCTCGCCACAGAACGCGCTGGTCACGATCCACTGCCGCTTCGTGATCGCGGCCGATTCGCCGATCCACATCGACACGGTGCGGATCGACGTCGCGGACGAGGGCATCGGCATTCCGCACGACGAGCTGCAACGGATCTTCGTCGAGTTCTACCAGACCGAAGACGGGCGGCGGCAGCGGCGAGGGGGCACCGGCCTCGGGCTGTCGCTGACGCGCAACTTCGTCGAGCTGCATCACGGGAAGATCGAGGTGAAGTCGACGCCGGGCGACGGCTCGACGTTCACGCTCTACCTGCCGGTCGACTACGTCGAGGCGGCTCAGGCCGCCGTTCTTCCTTTGCGCGACGCCGAGGCGCAGGCGCGGATATAATCCGCCGCCCTACTACCCGCCGACAAGGCGCCACACAAAGGAAATCAGATGTCCAATCGTACGTTCACCATCATCAAGCCGGACTCGGTGCGCAAAGGCAATTTCGGCAAGATCATCAGCCGCATCGAGAGCGAAGGCTTCCGGCTCCTCGGCGTCAAGAAAGTTGCGCTCGCGCAGCGTCAGGCCGAGGCGTTTTACGGAGTGCATCGCGAGCGGCCGTTCTTCGGCAGCCTCGTCGAGTACATGACCTCCGGACCGGTTTACGTCGCCGCCCTCGAGCGCGACAACGCCGTCGCCCACCTGCGCCAGATCATGGGCGCCACCGACCCGACCAAAGCCGACGCCGGCACGCTCCGCAAGGACTTCGGCGAGTCGATCGAGCAGAACGCGATCCACGGCTCCGACTCGGACGAGAACGCGAAGGGAGAGATCTCGTTCTTCTTCGCGGAAAGCGAGTTGGTGTAGCGGCTTACTCGCTCACGATCAGCGCCGAGATCCCCTGTGCTTCCAGCGCGGTGCGGCCTTCGATGGCCGCATCGCGCGTCTGGTACGGCCCGATGCGCACGCGGTAGAGCGCGTCGTATGCGATCAGCGCGCGGTGGCCGATCGCCGTCAGCCGCTCCTGCAGCGCTTTCGCATTTGCCTCGACGGAGAACGCGCCCACCTGCACGAAGAACTGCTGCGGTTTCCGAGGCGTGACCGCTTCGCGGCGCGCGGTGTCGCGGCGCTGCTCGTCGTACGAGCTCGCCGTCGTGGCTTGCCCCTCTTCGAGGGGCACTTCCTCGAACGACTTCCCGTCCGGCGTGACCTGCTTGCGCGTGATCACGTCGCCGCGCTGCACGACCACGTCCACGCGATCGACGACCGCCTCCGGTGAAACGACGGAGGGAGCAACGGCTGCAGGCGCCGGAGCCGGCTGATTCGGGAGCGGGAACGCGATCGGGGGAGGATCTCCCGCCGAGCGTACCGGCGCGGTCTTCGGCGCCTCCGCCAGCGTGATGTCGAACGGCGCGGGCGGCTCGCGCTCGCCGCTGCCGACTCTCACGATCCTGATGTCCACCGGCCCGATGCCCGGCTCGATGAGGCCGATCTGCTGCGCGGCCGCGTACGACAGGTCGATCACGCGATTGCCGATGTACGGACCGCGGTCGTTGACGCGCACGCGCACGCTCTGCGCGGTCTTCGGATTCGTGATGTCGAGCACCGTTCCGAAAGGCAAGGTCCGGTGCGCCGCCGTCAGCAGCGACGGATCGAAGATCTCCCCGTTCGCGGTGGTGCGGCCGGCGAACTCCTCGCCGTACCAGCTCGCTACCCCGTGCAGCGTGTCCGGCGCTTTCTCCGGCGCCGACGGCGCGGTGGTCGCGCAGCCGTAGGCGAGCACCACCAGAGCGGCCAGCGACCAGACGCGCGACTTCATACGCGCACCTCGCCCACTTCGTCGCGGATCTGCTCGCGCTCGGCGGCCAGCACCGGATCGAGGTCTTCGATCAGGAAGCGCTCGGTCTGCTGCGCCGCGAGGCCGGTGTAACGCTCCGGCTGCGCGAGCTCGCCGAGGGAGGTGCGGTCGATGCCGAACAACTCGTCGGCGGCGATGCGGTCGAAGAGATCGTTCTCCCCCGCACCCGCCTTCAGCGCGTCGGCCGCGCCTTTGGCGTGGATGCGGATGCGCTCGTGCAGCACCTGGCGGTCGCCGCCGCGGCTCACCCCTTCCATCATGATGTTCTCCGTCATCATGAACGGCAGCTCGCGCCGCACGTTCGACGCGATCACGTCCTCGTGCACCACCAGGCCGGCCACGATGTTGTCGTAGATCAGCACGATCGCATCCGCCGCGAGGAAGGCCTCGGGGATGGCGATGCGGCGGTTCGCGGAATCGTCGAGCGTCCGCTCGAACCACTGCGTTGCCGCCGTGAGCGCGGGATTCAGCGCGTTCACGATCAGGTGGCGCGTCAGCGCGTCGATCCGCTCGGCGCGCATCGGGTTGCGCTTGTACGGCATCGCGGACGAACCGATCTGGTCTTCCTCGAACGGCTCCTCGATCTCCCGCAGGTGCTGCAGAAGGCGCATGTCGTAGCCGAACTTCGACGCCGACTGCGCGAACCCGGAGAGCACGTTCACGACCTGCGAGTCGACCTTGCGCGAATACGTCTGCCCCGACACCGGGTAGCTGCGGCGCATGCCGAGCTTTTCGGCGACGAGTTGCTCGAGGCGGTTCACCTTCGCTTCATCGCCGTCGAACAGGTTGAGGAACGAGGCCTGAGTCCCGGTGGCGCCTTTCACGCCGAGGAGTGCGAGCTGCGACTCGCGGAACTCGAGGTCGCGATAGTCGAGCAGGAGATCGTGCAGCCAGAGTGCCGCGCGCTTGCCGACGGTCGTGAGCTGGGCCGGCTGAAAGTGCGTGAACGCGAGCGTCGGCGTCGCGCGCCATTTCCACGCAAAGTCGCGCAGCTTGGCCATCACGTTCACCAGCCGGCGGCGGATGATACGCAGCCCTTCCGCCATCTGCAGGATGTCGGTGTTGTCGGTGACGTAGGCGGACGTAGCGCCGAGGTGAATGATCCCCTTCGCGCTGGTCGCCTGGAGCCCGTAGGCATGCACGTGCGCCATCACGTCGTGCCGCACTTCGCGCTCGCGGCGCTCGGCATCATCGAAGTTGATGACGTCCGCGTGCGCCTTCAGGTCGTTGATCTGCGCGTCCGTGATGGCGAGGCCGAGCTCCTTCTCCGCCTCGGCAAGCGCAATCCAGAGACGGCGCCACGTGCGGAACTTGAAGTTGGCCGAGAAGAGGTAAGACATCTCCCGCGACGCATATCGCTCGGTCAGCGGGTTCGAGGCATGGTCATGCTTCACGCTGAAATTATATGTGCCGCGGTTTCTTCGAACAGGCCGAATTAAAAGTTCGCTTAATCCATTTCGGCCACCTTAAAATTTGGCGGCTCAAATTTTAATCTGCCCTGACAAATTAAAATGGATCGCGATCGCTTCACGTCCGCCCAAACCGGCACGTTGATATCCGTGGCGATCGGCACGCCTGACTGGGCGTTCATTCCGGTGCCGCCTCCTCGCAAGTGGCAGGTTTCACTTGAGTTATGGCCGCTGCTTGCCAAGGGAAAAGAAGAACTGGCGCGGTTGGATGGCATCGGCCGAGCGCCGTGACGCCGTTGCTCGGCGTGATCAGTTGCGGCGCCTGCGGCGTACGGCGAAGACTAAGAAGCGTCGTCGCTTGACACCGTCTCCGCTTGCCCCAACACTACGTCCCGGATGCTTCCCCAGGTCACGATTCACGATTCGCGTCGGGCGACGCAGGTCACGCTGAAGGCAGTGGTGCTGCTGGCCGGCGTGCTCATCGTCGTTTTCGCGGTGTCCTTCTTCTTCAGCGACCGCGGGCTGCATGAGCTGCAGCATGCGCGGACGCGAGTGGCGTCGCTACGGACGAACATCGCCCGGCTCGATGCGGAGAACGCCCGGTTGCGTGCGGAGATCGAGAGCGTGAAGAAGTCGTCGTACGCGATCGAGCGCATCGCCCGCGAGGACCTCGGCATGTCCCGCAAGGGCGAAGTGGTCTACATGCTGCCCAGGCGGTAGAGCACCTCGCGCAGCTCTGCGCGCAGCGTTTCGTCGTTCGACGCCAGCCGGTTCTTCACGTAGGGGACGATCAGCGTGGCGACGACGTTCGTCGACATCACTTCGAGCGTCTGCACGAGCCAGGCGTGCGCGTAGCTGCCGCCATCGGAGCTCGGCGAGGCGCTCAGCGCGGCGATCCGCTTGCCGACCAGCTCCGGCCACGAGACCACCCAGTCCAGCATGTTCTTGAGCGAGCCGGGCATCCCGTGCGCGTACTCGGGCGTGCAGATGAGGAGTGCGTCCGCCTCACGCAACGCCGCGCGCAGCGTCTGTACGGCGGCGGGCGGCTCGTCAGTGTCGAGGTCGGGCGTAAAGTGCGGCAGGTCGCCGACGCCTTCGTAGAACGTCACCTCCACGTTCGGCGGAGCGACCTCCTTCGCCAGACGCAGCACCGCGGACGTCGATGACGACGCGCGTAGGCTGCCGGAGATCGCAACGACGCGCATCACCGCACCGCATCTGCCAGGCGCGACGCGTAGCGGTCGAGCACCGCCGCGGCGATCGCGATCTGCGCGTTCGCGTCGCTCCACTTGCGCTGCTCGATTGCCTCCCGCACGCCGGGAAGCGTCTTTACGCCGTAGCCGGTGTAGAAGCCGGGCGCGTAGACGTGATGGCGGTACCAGGGACGGCCGGGCAGCCCTTCGTCGCGGCTGAGCACGCGCTCGAGGCGCATCACGGTCCGGTCGTCGCGCGATTTCGCGGCGTCGAACGCCTTCGCGTTCTGCTGCAGCCGCGCGACGGCGTTCCGGAGCGGCGCGAATTCGAGGTGCGGCACCGGCGCGTCCTCCTTCTTCGCGACGAACGTCTCCGTCGGATCGGCGGCGAGCTCGCGGGCACGCTCCATCCCTCTCGCCTCCTCGGTTTCCGTACGCATCTGGTCGGCGAGCTTCGTTACCTCGGTGAAGTAGCGTGCAACCGTGTCCGCGAACGTCGTCGCCTCGAACGGGAGAAAGTCCGCGTTCGCGAGGCGCAGCATCATCCGCCCCGTCACCTTCGCCTGCGCGAGGCCATAGTCGAAGTTCGGATCGTCGAAGCGGGTGAAGTGATCGAAGGAATCGTACGCGGAGTGATAGACGCCGTACTTTTCCTCGCCGCTGAAGCCGATGTTCAGCGCCGCGATGCCGGCGTGCTGCAGGAACGGCGAGTAGTCGGAGCCGGAGCCGAGCGCATACAGCCGGAGCAGCGGCGCCTCGCGCAGCTCGCGGCGCTCGTCCGCACCCTCCGCGTCGAGCTGGTCGTACGCACGGCGCCGTTCGAGCACGGAGACTTTGCGCTGCGGATCTTCGACGTCGCGAGCAACCTCGGTCACGAAGCGCTCCAGCGTATGAGAGCCGCCAGCCTCGAGGAAACCGCGGCCGTTCGAGTCGGAGTTGATGTACAGCACCGCCTTCTCTTTGAGCTCCGCGAGGTGCGTCTCCACCCATTCCGTCGACCCGAGCAGCCCCTGTTCCTCGGCATCCCAGGCGGCGAAGACGAGCGTGCGGCGCGGACGCCAGCCGCTCTTCGCCAGCTCGCCGATGGCGCGCGCTTCTTCCATCATCGCCACCAGGCCGCTGACCGGATCGAGTGCGCCGTGCACCCAGGCGTCGTGATGATTGCCGCGCACGATCCATTGATCCGGCAGCTCGCTCCCCCGGAGGCGCGCGATCACGTCGTACGCCGGGGCGAGCTTCCAGTCGAACTCGAGCTTCATGTGCACGCGTGCCGGGCCGCTGCCGAGGCGATAGGTGATCGGGAGCGCGCCGCGCCACTCCTCGGGCGCGATCGGGCCGCCGAGGTTGCGGAGGAGCGGGAGGGCGTCGCCGTAGGAGATCGGGAGGACGGGGATCTTCGTGATGGTCTGCGCCTGTTCGCGCGGCAGGCGCTTCGCTCCCTCGGTCGCACCGATACCGGGCGTCAGCGGATCGCCGGGATAGAGCGGCATGTCGGCGACGGAGCCCCGCTGTGCGGAATGCTCGCTGCGGAAGCCGCCCGCGGGGTACGTCTCGCCGACGGAGTAGCCGTCGTCGCGCGGGTCGGAGTAGATGAGGCAACCGATGGCACCACGCTCCGCGGCCACCTTCGGCTTGATGCCGCGCCACGACCTGCCGTAGCGGGCGATGACGATCTTTCCGCGCACATCGATCCCGTGGCGCGCGAGCACGTCGTAGTCATCGGGAACGCCGTAGTTGACGTACACCAGCTCCCCGGTGACGTCGCCGTCGGTGGAGTAAGCGTTGTAGGGCGGCAGGATCTCCTCTGCCTGGCCGGAGGTGGCGTCTTCCTTCAGCGCCGGCTCCTGCAACTTCGCGCTGTACCGCTCCAGCGCGATCAGCTCGACCACGCGCGTCTTCGGCGTCGGGAAGAGCACGTCGAAGCGCTCGATGGCGGTGTCGTAGCCCCACGACTTGAACAGCGCGGCGATGAGCTCCGCGTTTTCTTTCCCATGCGCGGAACCGGTGTGATGCGGCCGCGAGGTCATCCGCTTCATCCACGTCCGCAGGTTCTCGCGTTCCAGCTTCGCGTCATACCTCGCCTCGAGCGCCTGCTGCTTCGCCGCATCGGTGAAGCCGAGAATCGGCTTAGTCTGAGCGAGGAGAGGGGTGGTGAGGAGGAGCAGCGAGGCGAGCAGTCGGCGCATGAGGCGCGATTCTACGCACACCCTGTCATCAGTTCTACGCGTCGCCATCCGCGATCGATGAACGGCTGCGCATCCGGTCCGGTCCGATGACGACGATCAGGCCGCGCTGCAGATCTTCGGTGAACGTTTCGACTGCGAGCAGAATCTCTCGGCATAAACAAGCGGCGAGACATTGCGCAACCAGATGACGCCGGCATGATGCATACGGTCGCCGAACACGAGCCGGCCGAAATCACTGTCGAGCGTCACGACCACTCGGCCTTCCTCACGCGCCCGGCGCAGGATCTCGCGATCGCCGGGGTCGGAAGGCCAGGCGCCGACCCACACCGCATCATGACCCGCTCGACTGAGCGCAGCTGCATCGCGCGGTGACATACATGAATCGAACAGCAGCTTCACTTCGCCGTCGCGACCAGCTTGCCGTTCTGCACGAGCTTCTGCGCATAGAGAACGCAGGCCCGGATATCGTCGAGATCCGAGGATTCCTTCGTAATGGTCAACGATCTGCTGCGGAGAAGCGCCACCGGCGATCATTCCGAGAACGTGTTCGACGGCCAGCCGGCGGCCGCGGATGATGGGCTTGCCGCCGTAGATCTCGGGATTCGCCGTGATGCGCTCCAGAAGCGCGCGCTCGTCCATATCCATATTCTACTCGCCGCTATACACACCGGGGGGGGTGGTGAGGAGCAGTGAGGCGAGCAGTCGGCGCGATTCTACGCGTCGGAAGGGCGGTGCGTGCACGCGTTCGATCGCCGAAGATCTCGGGGTTATACGTGATGCGGTCGAGCAGCTCGTCGTCCATATCCATATTCTACTCCCCGCTATACTCCGCCTCCGATGTGCGGCATCAATGGCATTTATGCGTATTCCGCGGGCGCGCCGCGCGTCGACCGGGAGGAGCTCGTGGCTTCGCGGGAGTGCATGCGCTCGCGGGGGCCGGATGCGGCGGATGTCTGGGTTTCGGATGATGGGCGAGTGGGGCTGGGGCATCGGCGGTTGTCGATCATCGACCTGTCGGCGGCTGGGGCGCAGCCGATGCGGCGGGGTGAGCGGGTCATCATCTTCAACGGGGAGATCTACAACTACCGCGAGTTGCGCGCGCGGCTCGAAGCGGGCGGGCGGCAGTTCACATCGCATTCGGATACGGAAGTCCTGCTCGCGCTGTACGACGAAAAAGGGGAGGGCATGCTGCCGGAGTTGCGGGGCATGTTCTCCATTGCATTGTGGGACGGCGCGAAGCGGCGCCTGTTGCTGGCGCGCGATCCGTATGGGATCAAGCCGCTGTACTACGTGGACGACGGGCAGACCCTCCGCATCGCCTCGCAGGTGAAGGCGCTCATCGCCGGCGGGCGCGTCGACAAGCAGTTCGACCCCGCGGCCGCGGCGGGGTTCTTCCTGCGGGGGACGGTGCCGGAGCCGTTCACGATGTATCGCGCCATCCGCGCGCTTCCCGCCGGGTCGTACGCGTACGTCGATGCGAACGGCCTGCAGGAGCCGCGGCAGTACTTTTCGATCGCCGCGACGCTGCGCGATGCGGTGGACAACGGGCGGCAGGTCAGTGAGGCGGAGCGCCAGGCGATCGTGCACGATGCGGTGCTCGAATCGGTGCGCTATCACATGGTCGCGGACGTGCCGGTCGGCGCGTTTCTCTCCGCGGGGATCGACTCGACGGCCGTGGTCGCGCTGGCGCGCGAGTCGGGTGCGACCGACCTGCAGACGATGACCCTTCGCTTCGAGGAGTACCGCGGCCGCGACAACGATGAAGCGCCGCTGGCGTCGCTCGTGGCGCGCGAGTACGGCGTGCGCCATACGATCCGCGACCTCACGCTCAATGATTTCCGCGCCGAGCTGCCGCGCATCTTCGCGGCGATGGACCAGCCGACCGTGGATGGACTGAACAGCTACTTCATCAGCAAGGCGGCGGCGGAGATGGGACTGAAAGTCGCGCTCTCCGGCACCGGCGGCGACGAGCTGTTCGGCGGCTACACCTCGTTCCGCGACATCCCTCGCTGGATGCCGTTCACTTCCGTCCTCTCCCGCGTCCCCGGCCTCGGCGAAGGGGTCTATCGCCTCAACACCGCCCTCGCCCGCCGAAGCCGCCACATCAGCCCCAAGATGGGGGAGATCCTCCGCCACGGCTCGTCGTACGCGGGCGCCTATCTCGTCAAGCGGGGACGCTTTCTCGCCACCGAGCTCCCGGCAGTCCTCGGCGAGGACATCGCACGCGAGGGCCTCCGCCGCCTCGACCTGATCTCGATCCTCGAGCGCGCCGTCACTCCCGACCCCGGCACGCCGTACGCGCGCGTGGCGGCGCTCGAGTCGTCGCTTTATCTTCGCAATCAATTGCTGCGCGACATGGACTGGGCCAGCATGGCGCACTCGCTGGAAGTCCGCGTCCCGCTCGTCGACGCGCATCTGCTCCGGAAGCTCGCGCCGGTGCTCGTCACGCGCAAGGAGCGCGGCAAGCAGCTCCTCGCGAACGCACCGCGGCCGCCGCTGCCGGACGTCGTCCGCGCGCGCCGCAAGACCGGCTTCACGCTGCCGATCAAGGAGTGGCTGCAGCAGGAAGGGCGGGTGGAGTTCGGCAAGCGGAGCTGGGCGCGCAAGGTCTACGAGGTGATGTTCTCGCCGGCCAACGGCTACTGGTAATCGATGAAGAGCCCGAACCGCGTCGCGCTCGCACTGGTCGTCTTCGCGATGATCCGCATCGCTTCGACGTGGAACGTCTTCTCCTCTACCATCGACGAGCCGATGCACCTCTCGGCCGGCCTGCAGCTCTACGCCGCGCGCGAATACACCTACCAGCCGGAAAACCCGCCGCTGCCGCGGCTGGTCTTCGCACTGCCGGCGTGGCTCGGTGGGGTGAAGTTCGAGCAGGAAGAGATCATCCCGACACAACTGCAGCGCGTCTTCTACTCGAACGACCGCTACAAGACGAACCTGGTCCTGGCGCGCTGCGGCAACCTGCTCTTCTTCGCCCTCGCGGCCTTCGCCACCTGGGCGTGGGGACGGCGCGAGCTCGGCGAGGCCGGCGCGGCGGTGACGATCTTCCTCTTCACCTTCCAGCCGATGGTCCTCGGCCATGCCGGACTGGCCACGCACGACATGGCGGCGACAGCCGCCACCGCGCTGTCGCTCTGGATGTTCGTACGTTGGCTCGATGAGGCGACCATCGGGCGGGCCATGCTCTTCGGGGCGGCGTTCGGCTTCGCGATCCTCTGCAAGTTCTCCTGCCTCGGCTACGTCCCCGCGGCCTGTCTCGCGGTCTACCTCGTCCGTGTGATCCGCGACCGCAACCTGCGCGCGCCGTGGAAGAGCATCCTCCCCGCGGCCGCGGTGGCAGCAGCCATGGTCTGGATCGGCTACGGGTTCTCGCACCAGACGTTCATCGCCGGCGTGAAAGGGCTGGCCGCGATCAATAGCGCCGGCACGCACTACAACTACCTCTTCGGCGAGATCCGCACGGAAGGGTTCCCGTTCTACTTCCCGATCGCGCTCGCACTGAAATCGACCATCGCCTCGCTGCTCTTAGCCATCGGCGCACGGAAGAACCTCGAGCCGCTGGCGGCCGCGCTGGCGATCCTGGCAGTGGCCATGCCGAGCAACCTCGACCTCGGCGTGCGCTATGTCCTGCCGCTGTACGCGCCGCTCAGCATTGCCGCCGCCGCGACCGCGCTCGCGTTCTGGAGCTGGCGCAGGTGGCTCGCGGTGGCGCTCCTCGGGTGGCACGGCGCCACGTCGCTCGCCGCTCATCCGGATCAGTTCCCCTACTTCAACATGCTCGCCGGACACGCGCCGTGGACGATCCTCGCGGACAGCAACATCGACTGGGGACAGGACGTGTTGCGTCTCCGGCAGGTGGCCCGCGAGAAGAAGATCGAGAACCTCGGCATCGATGTCTTCGGTTGGCACGACTACGGGAAGCTCGGCTTCCCGTCGCACTATCGGCTACTGCCGATGGTCCCGACCCAGGGGTGGGTCGCGGTGAGCGAGCACCTCTACATCATGCGCGACTACAAGTGGCTGCGCGGACGCGACTACGAGCGCGTCGGCAAGTCGATCCGCCTCTACTACATCCAGTGACCGGCGCTACTTGACGGTGAGCGTGGTGCGCATCCCTTTGTCCTTGTGGCCGTCCACCGGGCAATAGATCGTGTACGTGCCGGGCGGGAGGTTCACCTCGAGGGCCGTGGTATCGCCGCGCTTCAGGACGGTGGTCTGCTGGTGCACGCCGTTCCCTTCGATCTCGAAGGCGTGATCTTCCTTCCCGCCGTTCTCGACGTTGAACGCCAGCCGGCCCGCCGGAAGCGTATCCGGCATGTGGATCTGGTACTCGATGAGGTGCACTTCCTGCGTTGGCAGGGCCGCCTTGGGACGCGCAGCGGGGTCGTGCTTCTCGGGCGGGAGGACAGGGTTCATCGCCGAGGTCTCAGTGGAACCGCTCTCGGTCCTCGGCATCGTGGTCGACTGCGACGGCGTGTTCGCAGTTTGTTCCGTGGAGCCCGGCTGACAGGCGAACGCAAGGACGGCCGCGGCGATGACGATTCCATTACGCATGCAGGCTCGTGGAGGCAAAACGCGAGCCTGTGATCTCATGCGGCGCGTGGGAAGGGACTGGAGGTACGCTGCGGCGCTCGTAGCGCTCACGATCGTGGCCGTCGTGCGCGTCGCGTCGACGCATCGCGTGTTCAGCGAAGTGCTCGATGAGCCCGCCCATGTCGCGGCCGGCTTCGAGTGGCTTTCCGGCAGCTACACGATCGACGCGAGCCATCCGCCGCTCGCGCGCATCCTCGGTGCGCTCCCGCTCTGGCTGGCGGACTACCCGTTGCCGCAGGCGAAGGACATGGTCCCGTTCGGAAACGAGCTCCTGTACCACGGCGACCGCTACGTGAAGACGCTCGCCCGGGCGCGCATCGGGAACCTCCTGCTGCTCGCGGTCGCGATCGTCGCGACCGCGGAGTGGACGCGGCGCGCGTTCTCGAAGAGCGTGGCCATCGTCGCCGCAGCGCTGCTGACCACGCTGCCGCCGGTGCTGGGGCACGCGGGGCTGATCACGACCGATCTCGCACCGCTGGCCGCGATCCCACTGGCGCTGCTCGCGCTGCAGACGAAGCGGCCCGTCCCGATCGGACTGGCGCTGGCGTTCGGCCTGCTGACGAAGTTCTCGTTCCTAATCTTCTTCGTGCCGTGCGCGCTCATCGTGCTGGTCGCACACCGGATCCGTCCGAACGCGAAGCAGCTCGCCATCGCGACCGGCATCGCATTCGTCATCACCTGGGCGGGCTACCGCTTCGACTTCCGGACACCGCGCGCGTACGGCGGCGACCACGCGGTGCACGTCTTAGGCGTCGCCGCCCCGGCGCCGCTGCGCGACTTCGCGCGCTGGACGGCCGAGCACGTGCCGCTGCCGGCGCCCGCATTCGCGACCGGCTTCGGCATGGTGCAGTCGCACAACAAGGGCGGCCACAAGGCGTTCCTTCTCGGCGAGGTGCGTACGCACGGCTGGTGGTACTACTTCCCGGTCGTCTTCTTCTACAAGACGCCGATCCCGTTCCTGCTCCTCGCCCTCTGGGGCGCGCTGCTGCTCCGCGACCGGATTCGCGTCACGTATCTCCTGTGCGCCACCGCGATCATGGCGGTGTCGATGACCAGCGGCATCAACATCGGCCTCCGCCACATCCTCCCGATCTACGCGCCGCTGTCGATCGTGGCCGCGTTCGGCGTCGTCGAAAGCTGGAAGCGCGCGCACGACACGTTCGGCCGCATCGCGCTGACTGGCCTCCTCGGCTGGCTCTTCATCGGCGTGGCAATCGACCACCCCGACTACCTGGCCTGGTTCAACGAGGCGGCCCGGCCAAATCCGCAGCGCATCACCGTCGACAGCAATCTCGACTGGGGACAGGACACGCTCCGCCTCGAGCGCGTCGTCCGCGAGTTGCACATCGAGTCGCTCTCCGTCGACGTGATGACCAACGTCCGCCTCGACAAGTTCGGCATCCCGATCAACGGCTTCGACGCGAACCTGCAGCCGAGCGGGTGGGTCGCGGTGTCGGAGACGCCGCTCGCGTTCCGCAGCGCCGAGGGTGGCTACGGCTGGCTGCGGACCTACCGCCCGGTACGCCGGATCGGGAAGTCGATCCGGCTGTACAAGCTACCGTAGGGGGAGACGACCGGGGGCCTCCGGCGGGCCGGTGTGACCGGCAGCACTGGTTGCCCAAGGCTGAACGCACGTCTCTCGCAGGAAGCGCCGTCCGTGCGCGAACAAATGCTGCCGGTCACACCGGCCCGCCGGAGGCCTCCCGTCGTCTCTCTCTACGGCGTCTAGTTCACGCTGGCCGCTTCCGGCTCCAGCGACAGCTCGACCTTGCCGTTCTCCGCGGCGTTCACGAAGACCGTGTCGCCGGGCTTGAACGACCCGTCGAGCAGGCGCATGGCCAGCGGGTCGATGATCATCCGCTGCAGGGCGCGCTTGAGGGGGCGGGCGCCGAAGGCCGGGTCGTAGCCCTCCTGGGCGATGCGCTCCTTCCCCGTCTCGCTGATGTCGAGCGTCAGTCCGCGCTCCTCGATCAGCTTCGCCAGCTTCCTGAGCTGGATGCCGATGATCTGCTTGATCTGCCCGAGGTCGAGCGAATGGAAGACGATCACATCGTCGATGCGGTTCAGGAACTCCGGACGGAAGCGCTGATGCAGCTCCGCGTCGACCGCCTTGCGCATCGAATCCTCCGACAGCGTTCCCTTCGAGAAGTTGTGGATGTACTCCGACCCCACGTTGGAAGTCATGATGATCACCGTGTTCTTGAAATCGACCACCCGTCCCTTCGAATCGGTGAGACGCCCGTCGTCGAGGATCTGCAGGAAGACGTTGAACACTTCCGGGTGCGCCTTCTCGATCTCGTCGAACAGGATCACCGCGTACGGGCGGCGGCGGATCGCCTCCGTCAGCTGCCCCCCCTCCTCGTAGCCGATGTATCCCGGGGGAGCGCCGATCAGGCGCGCCACCGCGTGGCGCTCGCCGTACTCCGACATGTCGATGCGCACCATCGAGTTTTCGTCGTCGAAGAGGTACTCCGCGAGCGCGCGGGCCAGCTCCGTCTTGCCGACGCCGGTGGGACCCATGAAGATGAACGAGCCGATCGGACGGCTCGGGTCCTTCAGGCCGGCGCGTGAGCGGCGCACCGCATTCGAGACCGCCGTCACCGCCTCTTCCTGCCCGACCACGCGGCGCTGGAGGTTGTCTTCCATGCGCACGAGCTTCTGCAGCTCCGACTCGAGCATCTTCGTGACCGGCACGCCGGTCCACTTCGACACGATCTCGGCGATGTCCTCGTCGGTGACTTCCTCGCGCAGCAGCGCGCCGGACTTCTGCATCTCCGCGAGCTTCGCGTTCAGCGCATCCACCTCGCGCTGCATTTGCGGGATCTGCCCGTAGCGCAGCTCGGCGACGCGGTTGAGATCGCCCTCGCGCTCGAGGCGGTTCGCCTGTTCGCGCACCTCGTCGAGCTTCTTCTTCAGCTCGTTGATCTGGTTGATGACGTTCTTCTCGCTCTCCCACTGTGCCTTCAGGCCGGAGATCTTTTCCTGCAGTTCCGCGATCTGCGAGCGCACGCCGTCGAGCCGCTGCTTCGTGGCCGGGTTCTCCGACTCCTTCTGCAGCGCCTGCTCCTCGATCTGGAGCTGCGTCAGGCGCCGCATCAGCTCGTCGATCTCCTGCGGCATCGAGGTCAGCTCGATGCGCAGCCGCGACGCCGCCTCGTCGATGAGGTCGATCGCCTTGTCCGGCAGGAAGCGGTCGCTGATGTAGCGGTGCGACAGCGTGGCCGCGGCCACGATCGCCGAATCCTGGATCGTGACCTTGTGATGCACCTCGTAACGCTCCTTCAGGCCGCGCAGGATGGCGATCGTGTCCTCGACCGTCGGCTCGCCGACATACACCGGCTGGAAGCGGCGCTCGAGCGCGGCGTCCTTCTCGATGTGCTTCTGGTACTCGTTGAGCGTCGTGGCGCCGACCGCACGCAGCTCGCCGCGCGCGAGCGCCGGCTTGAGCAGGTTCGAAGCGTCCATCGCCCCTTCCGCCGCGCCTGCCCCGACGAGCGTGTGCAGCTCGTCGATGAAGAGGATCACTTCCCCTTCGCTCTCCTCCACTTCCTTGATCACCGCCTTGAGGCGGTCCTCGAACTCGCCGCGGTACTTCGCCCCGGCGATGAGCGCGCCGAGGTCGAGGGAGATCACGCGCTTGTTCTTCAGCCCCTCCGGAACGTCCCCCGCGATGACACGGCGCGCGAGCCCTTCCACGATGGCCGTCTTGCCGACGCCCGGCTCGCCGATCAGCACCGGATTGTTCTTCGTGCGGCGCGAGAGCACCTGGATCACGCGGCGGATCTCTTCATCGCGCCCGATCACCGGATCGAGCTTCCCGCGGCGTGCGAGCGCGGTCAGGTCGCGAGCGTAGCGCTCCAGCGCCTGGTACTTGTTCTCCGGATTCTGGTCGGTGACGCGCTGCGTGCCGCGCACCGACTGCAGCGCCTTGAGCACCGCGTCGGCGACGACGCCGTGACGGCGCAGCACTTCCGCGGCGGTCGTGTTCTTCGCCCCGGCGATGGCGAGCAGGAGATGCTCGGTCGAGACGTACTCGTCGTTGAATTGCGCGGCCGACTCGAACGCGGAGTCGAACACCTTCCGCAACGTCGACGAAGCGCCCGGCTCAGCCGAAGCGCCGCCGACCTTCGAGAACTTCGCGAGCTCCGCCGCGATCTCCGCCTCGACCGTACCCGGTGCAACGCCGAGCTTGTTGAGGATGGGGGCGACGATGCCGCCGTCCTGCCGGACGAGGGCAAGGAGCAGGTGCTCCGGGGTGAGCTCCGGGTTCCCGGCGCCGCGGGCGAGATTCTGTGCGTCGGTGATTGCTTCCTGGGCTTTGACCGTAAGCTTGTTGAAATTCATCGGTTTGCCTCACATTGAGCGCGCTGCACTCAAGATACAATAACCGGCAATATTTACCGCTCATTCCTGACCTGAGGGAAGCCGCGCCTGTGCGTACACGATCCTCGCCACCGCCCCCGCCCCCGCCCGTCAAAAAAATCCCTCCGACCCGTGAAAATTGGCGTCGTTATTGTAAATAACGAAACCGTGCGGAAGCAGCTTTCGCCGCACCTGACGCCGGCAGCCGTACCGGCGGCGAGCAGCTTCGTTTCTTCATAAAAACAACTCAGTGTGCCGTCGTGTATCCGAACGCAGGAACGGCGGCTTCGATGGAGCCCATCCCATGCGCACGAAGTGCATCTCCCTCCTCGCCTCAATCCTCACCGTCCTTGCACTCCCCGCTCTCGCAAACGTGAAGTTCCACAACAACTCCGTCAAGTACAAAGACACCAGCAGGAAGGCGGCGACCGGCCGCTCCGGCAGCGCGACGCTCCAGGCGCGCGCGCTCGTCAATCAGGACCGCACCGCCGACCTGCAGCTCACCACCGGCACCTTCGAGCCAGTCGCCTCGCGCGGCAACATCGACAAGGTGCAGATCAAGTCGCAGAGCACCGGCACCATCAACGACAACCGCCTGCGAAACAACGGCACGTACGCGGTCACATTGAAGTCGGTGAACCGCGGCCAGGCCATCGACGTGCTGGCGCACGTCAGCGGCATCGACGGGCGGCGCACCGACATCGTGAGCGTGTCCGAGACCGCGAAGCTGCGGCCGGACCTGCACGTCACCGCGATCAATGCCCCGGGAACCGCGATCGTCGGATCGCCGGCGCTGATCAGCGCGTCCGTACGCGAGCTGAACGGCGACGTCGGCGCGCGGGCGGACTGCACTCTCCGCGTCAACGGCGCGGTCATCGGCTCGGCTCCGCGCATCTGGGTGAACGCCGGAGGCGCGGTCAGCTGCTCGTTCCTGCACACGTTCAATACGGCCGGCAACGCGGCCATCGAAGTCTTGCTGCGCAATGTCGATCCGGGCGACTACGACAACAGCAACAACGCGCTGCAGGGCAGCGTGAAGGTCGCCGCGCACGAGCTGGGCATGCAGCGCTGGTCGGCCAGCTCCGGCGAGACCGAGGTGCGCTCGCGCAGCGTGTCGGAAGCATCGTGGGGATACCGCAGCGAGTCCTCGAACACGGGCTGGGAGAACTACACCGGCTTCAGCTCCATCTGGGAGGAGAACCTCGACCTCTCCACGCTCGAGGTGACGTACGTCGAGAAGATCGACAACACCACCGTGGTCAACCTTCGGAACATGCCCCTCAAGCGCGATGACAAAGTGTTCCAGGGCAACGGCGCCGGACAGTGCATGGTCGGCGTGACCGAGCTCGTGAGCGCCGTCATCTGCCAGCGCGCCGCGCAGACCACTTCGTTCCCGCCGCGACCGAAGTACATCAACCCGATGTTCGAGCGCCGCGCGGGCGACGTGACGTACTTCTGGGGTGAATGGGGTCTCGACGGTCTCGGCGGCAAGTACGTCAACAACGTCGACAGCGGCCGCAAGGTCTACGGAAACCAGACCCGTCTCGGCGCGACGGTATCGCTCGAGGTCGTGGTCGGCGATGCGACGCGCACCTACGCCGAGCGTCCTTCGTACGCGACCGCACACATCCGTACCCAGGAGTCGAACACACCGTGGCGCTGCTGGAACAGCTACTGGTGCGGAGAGAACACGTTCTACCGCGCCGACTGGGGCGGCTTCGCGACGTCGCCCGGTTACTAAAGGCTTCTACAAAAGCTTCGGGCCGCTCTCGCGGCCCGAAGTTTCTGGTAGCTCAGTAAAGCCACTCCCTCACGTTGCCATTCACGTCGAGCTCCGCGCCGCGGCGGCGGAACGCCCAGCACATGTAAGCGATCGAGACGAAGAACGAGGCCGGGAGGCGATTGAGCTTGCCGATCTTGCAGGCGAGCAGCGTCGTCTTGCCGCCGAAGCCCATCGGGCCGATGCCGGACTGATTCGCCTTCTCCACCACGCGTGCTTCGAGCGCGGCGAGCTCGGGATCGGGGCTCTCGTCTTCCATCGTGCGGAGCAGTTGCTCCTTGGCGTTGCCGTAGCCGGTGCCGCGGTCGCCGCCGATGCAGACGCCGAGGATGCCGGGGCCGCAGCCCTGCCCCTGCGCCTGCACGATGCAGTCGAGGATGGCGTTCTCGACGCCGCGCAGGTCGCGCCCGCCGAGGTCGGGATGCGGGAGCGAGTACTGCGCGTTCATGTTCTCGCAGCCACCGCCCTTGAGCATCAGCTTCACCTCCACGTGCGGCTCGCGCCACTGGTGAAAGTGAAAGACCGGCGAGCCGGGTCCGGTGTTGTCGCCGGTGTTCTTCCCGGTGACGCTGTCCACGCTGTTCTGCCGCAGGTAGCCCTTCTTCGTCGCGGCGCGCACGGCCTCGGTGGCGATCTCCTCGAACTCGAGCTGGTCGTAGCCGACCGGCGTGTGGACGTAGAAGAGGATCGTGCCGGTGTCCTGGCAGAGCGGCAGCGAGTTGTCGCGCGCGAGGACGATGTTGCAGCCGATGACGTCGAGCGCGACGTCTGCGTTCGAGCCCTGCTCCTCCTGCTTCCGCGCGCCGGTCACGGCGTTGACGACGTCCTGCGGCAGTTGCGTGGACGTCCGGCGGATGAGCTCGAGGATGCTTTCGAACAGGGCGGACTGGGTGCTGGCTTCGTGCAGTGGCTGGACGCTCATGAGGTCTCTCCGGGCGGCAGGAGTTTATCGCACGCTCTTCAACACGTCCCGAACGCGATAGCATCCCAGGACCATGGCTCTCGTGAAACTGACCACGCCCATCGACGAAGCAACGATCCGCTCGCTCCATGTCGGCGACACCGTCGCGATCTCCGGCCGCCTCTACACCGGGCGTGACGCCGTCCATCACCGCATCCATGAAGGGGTGAAGCCGCCGGTGGACCTGGAGGGGCAGATCATCTACCACTGCGGCCCGGTGATGGTGAAAGAGGGAGACCAGTGGGTCTGCAAGGCGGCCGGCCCTACCACCTCGTCGCGCGAAGAGCCGTACCAGCACGAGGTCATCCGCGACTACAAGATCCGCGGCGTCATTGGAAAGGGCGGCATGGGCGAGAAGACGCTCGCCGCCTGCCGGGAGTACGGCGCGGTCTACCTGCACGCCATCGGAGGCGCGGCCCAGGTCTGCGCCGCCTCGATCAAGCGCGTCGACGGCGTCGACTGGATGGACCTCGGCTCCCCCGAAGCGATCTGGCACCTCTGGGTCGAAGACTTCATGGCCATCGTCACGATGGACGCCCACGGCCAGTCGCTGCACAAGCAGGTGGCCGAGGAGTCGAGGGAGAGGCTGGCGGCGCTGAAGGCGTGACAACTGGTGTCGGATATCGTGTCAGGTATCTGGGGCTCATCGCCCGGGCGGCACACCCCAGACACCTGACACCTTCCATGGCGCAAGAGTTGCGGGCTCGCAACAGCAATGCGCACGGAAAAAGACACCCTCGGCGAAGTCCGCGTCCCTGCTGACGCTTTGTATGGCGCGCAGACGCAGCGCGCGGTAGAGAACTATCCGATCAGCGGGCTGCGCGAGCATCCGCTCTTCATCCGCTCCTTCATCCTGCTCAAGCGCGCGGCCGCGCTGGCGAATCGCGAGCTCGGCGCGATGGACGAACAGATCGCGGACGCGATCGTCGCCGCGTGCGACCGGATCCTGCGCGAGTTCGAGCGCTTCCGCCCCCACTTCGTGGTCGACGTCTTCCAGGCCGGGGCCGGGACGTCGTTCAACATGAACTGCAACGAGGTCATCGCGAACCTCGCCAACCTCTCCCTCGGCGGCAAGCTCGGCGAGTACAAGCCGATCAACCCCAACGACCACGTCAACATGGCGCAGTCGACGAACGACGTCTTTCCGACCGCCATCCGCGTCGCGACGTTGATGCTCCTCGAACGGCTCGGGCCGAAGCTCGACCAGCTCGGCGATGCGCTCGACGACAAGGGGGATGAGTTCGCGGACGTGATCAAGTCCGGCCGCACGCATCTCGCGGACGCGGTCCCGGTCACCCTCGGCCAGGAGTTCAAGGCCTACGCGGCCGCGATCCGGCGCGCCACCCGTCTGCTCCGCGATGCCGGCGAAGAGCTGCGCATCCTCGGCATCGGAGGCACCGCCGCCGGCACCGGCATCAACACACCGGTCGGCTACCGCTTCGCCGTCGTGCGGCATCTCAGCGAATCGACGAACCTCGAGCTGCACCCGACCGACGACCTCCGCGAAGCGATGCAGTCGCAGCTGCCGGTCGTGGCGGTGTCGTCCGCGATGCGCAACCTCGCGCTCGAGCTGACGCGCATCACCAACGACCTGCGGCTGCTCGCCTCGGGGCCGATCACCGGGCTGGCGGAGATCATCCTGCCGGCCGTGCAGCCCGGCTCGTCGATCATGCCGGGGAAAGTGAACCCGTCGCTGCTCGAGTGCATGAACCAGGTGCTGTTCCACATCATCGGCGCAGACGCGGCGATCGCTTACGCGTCGCAGGCAGGACAGCTCGAGCTCAACGTGATGATGCCGCTCATGGCGTTCGAGATCACCTTCTCGATGGAGATCCTCAAGAACTTCCTGCCGGTGTTCACCGACAAGTGCGTCCGCGGAATCGCGGCGAACCGCGAGCGCTGCGAGGCGTACTACGTCAGCTCGCCGTCGCTCGCCACCGCGCTCAACCCGATCATCGGCTACGCCGCGGCGGCGGAGATCGCGAAGGAGTCGGCGAAGAGCGGCAAGAAGATCCCGGACATGCTGCGCGAACAGAACCTCCTGCCGGAGGAGAAGATCGCCGAGATCTTCACGCCGGAGTTCCTGGCCGGCCAGGCGGACAGGAAGTGATCAGCGCGGCGAGACGATCGTCACTTCGTTCGTGGTGTTGTTCGTGATGCTCGCGAAGGCGTAGAAGCGGCGGTCATACTGCGGCGGCGAGATCGGGAGACTCGTACCAGCCACCTCGATCGCCACCGACTCCGACGACGCAAGCTGCGGCCACTTCGCGACAATGTCGCCGATCATGAGGAAGGCAGGGCGCAGCGGAAAGCGCCCCGGTGGCGTGCTGACACGCTCCGCGCGGACGATGGTCTCGAACAGCATTTCCCGCGTTCCCTTGCGAAACTCCTCCATGTCGTAAAAGCGGAGGACGAAATCGGTCGGGTACTGAAACGCGTCGTAGAGGCGGATGGCGGAGCGGTAACGCGGCTCCGTCTTCACGTCGAGGAGCACGAACGCATCGGCGTACAGGTCGCTCTCCCACACCACCGGAATCTGCGCGCCGGCGCGGTCGTCCTCGCGCGAACGGTCGGAGACCCGCAGTGACGTGTGGACCGCATCCTTGTCCACGTTGCGCGGCACCCAGAGCAGCAGCCCGAACGGATGTTCGAACTGGCCGCAGATGGTCTCGGCCTTCATTTCCTCGACCTGCGCCTTGATCTCACACGGGCAGAAGGCGCAGGGCTGCTCGTCTCTCAGCACCGGCGTCGCCAGCTGGAAGCCGTTCGCCGGCGCGACCATGTCGAAGCTCGTGAACCATTTCGCGCCACCCTGTCCACCGCCGAAGAAGAACACCGGCACGAGCACCCGCTCGTAGTCGGGATCGGGAGTGAACTGCGCCTGTGCGGACGTCACGGTGACCAGGAGGAGCAGCACGGCGAACAGGTTTTTCATGGCCGGACCACTGTACAATCTGCCCGCCCTCCGTCCAAATGCGACTCTTCATCGCCACGCACTTCCCAGGCGAAGTACTGTGCGACCTCAACGGCCGCGTAGCGGCGCTTCGGCCGCGTCTGCCGGCCGCGTCGTGGGTGCGCGAAGAGACACAGCACCTCACGTTCGCCTTTCTCGGCGAACAGCCTGAGGAACTGGTGGACCGGATCGCAGCGCCGCTGTCCGTGGCGCTCGGCGCGATCCCCGGATTCGAAGCACGGCTGCATGGCTCCGGCTTCTTTCCCAATCCCCGCCGCGCGCGCGTCGGCTGGATCGGCCTCGATCCCGACGCCGAGTTCACCAGGATCGCGCACGCGGTGCGCGACGTCGTCACGCGCAACGGCGTCACGCTCGACGGCGGCGAGTTCAAGCCGCACCTGACGCTCATGCGCATGCGCGACCCCTGGCCCCCCGCGTCGATCGACCTGTTCAACCGCTCGTTGCGCGACTACTGCTCGGTACCGTTCCGCGTCGACAGCGTCACGCTGTTCTCCAGTGAGCTGAACCCGAAAGGGGCCATTCACACGGCAATGCGCACGTTCGCACTGCGGTGACGCAACCATGAGCATTGCCGATCATCCCGACTTCGCAGGCGGGGCCTATGACGAGCTGTCGCTCTGGAGCTCGCATTTCGGGACGCTGCTGCTCGACAACCTCGAGCTCCGGCCGAACGTGCGCGGGCTGGACGTGGCCTGCGGCAGCGGCTTTCCTCTGTTCGAGCTCGCGCACGTGCACGGACCGGGGTCGCAGTTCGCCGGCGTCGACATCTGGGCGGACGGGCTGGCTCGGGCGCGGCGGAAGCTGGCGGTGTACGGTCTCGACAACATCGAGCTCGTCGAAGCGAACGCGGAGAAGATGCCGTTCGACGATGCGACGTTCGACCTCATCACCTCGAACCTCGGCATCAACAACTTCGAGAATCCTCCTGCCGTCGTGGCCGAGTGTCACCGCGTGGCGAAACCGGGCGCGCGGATCGCCGTGACGACGAACCTAAGCGGCCACATGGCGCAGCTCTACGACGTCTTTCGCGCAGCCGTTCCGCCGGAGCTGGTCGACGCCGTGAACGCGCAGGAAGCGCATCGCGGCACGCGTGCGCTGATCGAGCAAACGCTGGAAGGCGGCGGCTTCGAGCTCACACGCGTGGTGGAAGACGAGTTCTACCTGAAGTTCGCGACCGGCACCGCGTTGCTGCGGCATCCGCTGGTGAGCTTCTTCAAGGATGGATGGCTGCGGGTGACCGACGACCCGGCCATCTGGGCCGCGATCGAGGAGCGGCTCAACGCCGCGAGTCCGCTTCGGATGAGGATTCCGATGCTGTACGCAGAGGGCGTCCGCCGGTAGCGCGGCTCTTCGCGACCTCTTTGCCGCGCAACTGGCCGCACGCGGCGGCGATGTCGCGTCCCTTCGAGCGGCGCACCGTCACGCGCACGCCGTTGCGCACGAGCGTGTCGACGAAGCGGTCGATGTCGCGATCGCCCGGGCGCTTCATCCACTTCGGCAGGTTCGCGTCTTCGTTGAACGGGATCGCGTTCACCTTTGCGCCGCGGATGCCGCGGATCAGCTTCGCCAGCGCGATCGCGTCCTGGTTCGAATCGTTGTAGCCGGCCAGCAGCACGTACTCGATCGTGAGGTCGCGTCCCTTCTCCAGCGGGAACCGGCGCAGTGCCGCCATCAGGTCCCCGAGCGGATACTTCGAGGTGATGGGCATGATCTCCTCGCGGCGCTTGCGGTCGGGCGCGTTGACGGAGATGGCCAGGTTGGGGCGGCGCTCCAGCGTCGCGAGCGCCTCGATCCCGGGGATGATTCCGGAGGTCGACACCGTGATCCGGCGCGGCGCGAGATTGCGATAGAGGATGTCCAGCGTCGCGACCAGGTTGTCGAAGTTGAGCAGCGGCTCACCCATCCCCATGAACACGACGTTCATCAGCTCGGGCGGGATCTCTTTCTCGCGCTGGATGGTGAAGAACTGGCCGAGCATCTCGCCCGGCGTCAGGTTGCGCCCCGCGCCGAAGAAGCCGGTGACGCAGAACGTGCACCCGACCGCACACCCTGCCTGTGACGACAGGCAGATGCTCGTCCGGTCTCCCATCGGCATATATACCGATTCGATGCGCTGCCCGTCAGCGAGCTTGAACAGGTACTTCTGGCTGCCGTCGGAGGCCGGCTCGGTGCGCGTCAGCACCTCCGGCTGGGCGAGCGTGTAGCGTTCGGCGAGCGTGGCGCGGACGTCTTTCGGGAGGTTGCTCATGGCGTCGAACGAATCGACGCCATGCACGTACATCCACTCTTCGATCTGCTTGACCCGGAACGGGGGGGACACGATTTCGCCGAGCGTCGCTTCGAGCTGCCGCGGCGCGAGGTCGTACAAGTTCAGGCGGTCATCGTTCAACGCGGTTCTTCATTCGCTTGTGCAAGCGGCTCCACGCGGCGGGTCTTCTTCACCTTGCGCGTCGGGTCGATGCCGAGGGCTCGCAGCACGGCCAGATCGTTGACGTTGATCCGGAACTGCACTTCCTTCGGCGGCGCGGCCGGGACGGGATGCGTATCGTCACCCGTCTCCTCTTCCGCACCCTGTTTGTTGAGGCCAATCGTTGCGTCGAGCACCACGTAGAGGTCGTAGCCCTCGTCGCGAATCTGTTGTATGTGCCGGTTTACATCCTCGGAGCCTGAGATCGACTCGTTGATCGCCGTTCCGAGATCCTGCAGAAGCTGCTTGATCTTGTCGTCCACGCGCTCTCCGTTACAGGCACGTAAACTCTTTCATTTCAGCAGCTTACATTTACGTGCGTACAGCGAATTATCCAAACGGCACGGCTCGCGGTCAATATTCCGATTCGTCTCCGACCGGAGTAGACTGTTTGTCCTCTTCGACACGCCCGGGCTGCAAACGATTCGCCATGCGATTCGATCACCGGTTCCCCCACAGTTCCGACCAGTACGCCAGGTACTTCCACTTCCCCCACTTCGCGTAGCGCCGCAGCATGGCGGCGTCGCTGACTTTGCGGCCGGCGTGGTAGGTCTCGCGGACGAAGCGGCGGAACTCCGTGTCGACGGCGATGAAGTCGTGGCGGCCGTCCATCGCCAGCAGGTGGGCGGCGCCGTACGGGCCGATGCCGGGGAGCTTCAGGAAGCGCTTGAAGCGCTCTTCGGTCGTGCCGTCGTTCGGGAGCTCGAGGTCGACCGAGGCAAGCGCGTGAATGGACTTCGCTCGATAGCCGAGGCGGCAGTCGCGCTGGAGCTCGTCGGGAGAGAAGCGAAGGACGTCCGGCTGCGTCGGAAACGCCCCGTCGCGGCCGCACTTGGCGACGAGCAGCTCGACCATGCGTACCGTCTGCGACCACATGGTATTGGTCGTGGCGATGATCTTCACCGCGTCCTCCCACAGCGTCGAGCCGCAGAGGAGCCGGCCGAAACCGGCGGGCGCGACCCACGCGTGCGCGGGAGAGTTGCGCGTCAGCCTGTGAAAGTCGCCGAGGTCGACGTGCAACTGGAACATGCGCGTGAGGCGGCGCTGGAGCTCCTCGGTGGTCCCCCCTGTCTGATTTACGCGCAGTTGCCCGTTCGCGTACCGGATCTCGAGATCGACCACGTCGTCGCCGAGCGCTTCCCTGCGGCGCAATACCTCTTCGTCGGGGCTCCAGCGGAACGGCGCGAGACGGTACCAGCCGTGGGATTCGACGGTGGGGACGAAGGCGAAGTTTTCGGGCGTGGCGAGATTGGAGGCGACGGCCGGAATCGAACCGGCGGATGAAGGTTTTGCAGACCTCTGCCTTACCACTTGGCTACGTCGCCTCACCCGACAGAACGGAAGGGGCAGCGAGTCTAGTGAACCGGTCCGGAGGCGTCAATATTCGGTGGTTCACCGTGCGTTCTGCCGCTTCAACTGCGCCGCCGCCTCGGCCGCCATCCTGCGGCTGGAGGGGTCGGGATTGAAGCGCAGCATCGCGTCGAAGGTGCGGCGCGCGTCGGCTTCACGGCCGGTGAGCGTCTGCAGTACCGCAAGCCGTACGTACGCTTCGCGGTTGCGCGGATAGAGGCGGACCTCTTCGACGAAGGCACGCTCCGCGTCGGGGATGCGGTTCATGCGCGCCAGGATGTCGCCCCGCGCGAACCAGAAGTTCGGCGGGACCTGCTTGCCGCCCGCGTCGGTCCGGCTTTTCATCGCGTCCAGCACTCCCATCGCGTCGGGGAAGCGCCGCTGCGCGATGCGGATCTGCGCGAGCAGCACCGCGGCATCGTCCCGTTTGTCGGGATCTTTGACCAGCAACTGCGCCTCGCGCTCGGCGGCGGCGAGATCCTTCTTCGACAGGTACGACTGCGCCATCACCAGCCGTGCCGCGGGATGCGAGGTGAGGGCGATCTCGGCGTGCTGGATCGCATCGTCGAAGCGCCCGAGGCGCTGGTAGAGGAGCGCCATCGACATAGCGGTGCCGGGTGCGAGCATCGGCGCCGCTTCGATGGTCTTTTTGTACGCCTCCAGCGCCTCCTCGGAGCGGCCCATGTCGTCGAGCGTCTTCGCCAGCAGCGTCCAGGCATCGGCGAACGAGCCGTTGCGCGCGAGCACTTCGCGCAGCAGAGTCACGGCTTCCGCATGCTTGCCTTCGCGAATGAGGCCGTTCGCGTGCGCGATGCGCTCGATGTCGGCAATGCCGTCCTTCGGATCCGGCAGCTCGCCGGTGGTGGGGCTCGAGCTGGAGCCGAGATACCCGAGGGCGGCGAGCTTCGCCGCCTCTTCCGGATCGATGTTCTGCGGCAGCTCGAGCTTGCGTGCGTGCGTGCGCACTTCGTCGCGCATCGACGCGTAGACGCGGCGCTGGTCGCTGAGGATGTTCTGCTTCTCCTTCACATCCGTGGCGAGGTCGTACAGCTCCGGACGGGGCGCGTCGATGTAGTGATGGCGGGCATCGACGAGCGAGGCCAGGTCGCTCCAGCCGAGGTGAATGCGTGGGTACATCGACTCGCTGTAGATGCGGCGATCCGCCGGAGCCTTGCCGCGCGCAACCTGGACCAGCGACATCCCTTTCGCTTTCTCCGGGACCTCGAAGCCGGCGAGGCCGGCGATGGTCGGGAGGACGTCGGCCAGCTGCACCGGCGCCTTGACGCGCGTGCCGTTCATCTCCCCCTTCGGGAGCTTGAGGAGCAGCGGGATGTGGATCGCCTCGCGATAGATGAAGATGCCGTGCTGTGCCTCGCCGTGATCGCCGAGCCCTTCGCCGTGGTCGGACATCAGGATGATGGTGGCGCGGTCGTAGACGCCGAGGCTCTTGAGCGCATCGAGGAACTGGCCGACGTACGAATCGGTGACCGCGATCTCGCCGTCGTACGGCTTCGCGGCGTAGCGCGACTTGAACGGCTCCGGCGGCGCATACGGCGCGTGCGGCTCGAAGAGGTGGACCATGTAGAAGAAGGGCTGGTCCTGCTTCGAGGTGATCCAGCGAACGGCCGCGGCCACCGTCTGGTCGCCCGACCGCTGCAGCTCGCCGAGCGCACCACCTTCGGATGCGCGGTCGATCGAGTCGTCGTAATCGTCGAACGCGGCGGCCAGACCCGTCACGCCGCGCAGGACGTACGCGGAGACGGCGGCGCCGGTCGCGTAGCCTTTCGCCTTCAGCAGCGTCGGCACGCTCGGCGTCGCGGCGCTGTCGAAGCGGTACCCGAGGTTGTTGCGGATCCCGCTCACCTCGGGGAGGAGACCGGTCAGCATCGTGACGTGTGACGGCAACGTGAGCGGCACGTGCGCGTACGCGTTCTCGAACAGGATCGAGTCTTTCGCCAGCGCGTCGATGTTCGGGGTCTCGAGACCGGTGGCGCCGTAAGCCGGGAGATGGTCGGCGCGCAGCGTGTCGATCGAGATGACGATCACCGGCGCTCCGTCGCTTCCGGAGATCGCACCGTCCGTCTTCGTTTCACGGTTGCAGGACGAAACGAACGGCAGCGCGGCGGCGACGGTGACGGCGAGGCACAGCAAACGCTGCCGGGTGGTCATCGGCGGTAGTTAACCAGCGGCGGCAGCGAGGTTCTTCCTCATATGGAGTGCGGTAACGCCAGTTACCGCTTTAGCTGCTTTGCTCGCGCGTTGCGCGAACACCGCGCTGCTCGGCGGACGCTCGTTGCCCGAGGAACGAAAAAAGCAGTAAGAGCGGTAACTGGCGTTACCGCAGTCCATAAAAAAAGGCCCCGGCTTTCGCCGGGGCCTTTCGTACTGCTGATGTTGCGTGAAGCTTAGAAGCGGATACCAGCCGAGAAGCGATACGTACGCGGCAGCTGGTAGGTGGCCGGGCCACCGCCCTGACCGAAGCTCGCACCCTTGCGCCAGTGGAAGCCACCGGCGACGCAGTCGGCCGTCGGGGTGCCCTGCGGGCACTCTTTGATGGCGTCGCGACGCGTCGTGAAGGGGTTGAACCGGTTCTGGCTGGCGGCGTTGAACGTCGTGATCGAGACGTTCGGGGTGATGATCGCCTGCTCGTTGAACACGTTGATCAGCTCGCCCTGGACGAACACGTTCACGCGAGTGATCGGGAGGGTCCAGTTGAGCGCGAGGTCGGTAGCGGTGATGTCATCGCTGCGGAACTCGCCGCGCTCGCTGAAGTAGTAGTTCGCGGTGGCCGGCGGGGTTGCGTAACCGGGGTTCGTCACGAAGTTGCTGACGTTGACCGTCTGGACGGCCGAGTACGGCGTGCCCGAATCAAAGCGCTGGAGAACGCTGATGTTCAGGTCGCCGAGGAAGCCGATCGGCTGGTCGTAGGAAGCCCAGGCACGGAGGCGGTGCGTCTGGTCGTTCGGCAGGAAGCCAATCGGGTTGTTCTCAGCGAAGTTCTTGTACTCGAAGTACGAGTTCGGGGTCGACGCGACCGGGCCGCTGCCCGTGTTCTCGCCGACTTCGTTGCCCTTCGCTTCCGACCAGGTGTACGACGCGCCGAGGTTCAGGCGGTCGAGCAGGCGGTAGCTGGCCTGGCCCTGGATCGCGTTGTAGGTGCGCTCGATGTCGTTGGTGTTCTCGGTGGTCTTGATGTCGAGGAATTGGCCCGCGATGATCGGGTTCTCGATCTGGTCGTTCGGAGCAGTCGCGACGGAGTAGAAATCACCCCACGCGCGGTCGATGTAGTCGACGCGCACGAAGCCGCGCGCACCGATCTGCGTGCCGAGGCCGACGGTGAACTCGTCGACGTACGGCGACTTCAGCGAGCCGTCGAAGCGGGTGTTGAGGCCCGGGATGGTGACGCCAACGAGGTTGCTGGTGTTGCTGGTGCCGCCGATGCCCTGGAACCACTGGAACAGCTCGGTGAGCACGCCGAACGAGTCGAGACCCGTACCGACGCCGCCGATCTGCGGGCCGTCATAAACATACTGGAAGTAGCTGGGGTTACCACCGCCGGCGCCGCCGCCGATGCCTTCCTGGATGCGGGAGACGTAACGGGAGTAGCTGCCGTTGGCGCGGATGCGGCCGTCGCCGAAGAAGTCGTAGGTCAGGCCGAGGCGCGGGCTGATGTTGCTGTCGTCCGAGATGGCGTGACCGGCGCTGTCAGCTCCGTCGTTCTTGTCGTAACGAACGCCGAGGTTGAAGCTCCACTTCTGGTTGAGGTCCCACTTGTCGTTGAGGAAGAGCGAGTCCGTCTGGAAGTCCGAGCCCTGCGAGAGGACCTGGATCGGAACCCAGTTCAGGACGTCGCCGGGGGTGATGATCGGACGGAACGTGCCGTTCGCTTCATACTCCGGCGAGTTGTAGTAGATGTAGACGTCGAAGTTGGAACCGGACTGGAAGTTGTTGGCGAAACGGGACTCGGCGAAGTTCTCGTAACCGCCGACGATGTTGTGCGTGCCGAGGGCCTGCGTCGCCAGGTAGTACGTACCTTTGAGCGAGTAGGCTTCGTTCTCACGCGACTCCGGCGTGCAGATACCGCAGAAGATCGGAGCGCCCCACGCGCCGCCGAAACCGGACGCGAAGTCGTACGCCCAGGTACCGCGGGCGAGGTCGGCCGGATCGTTGGTGGTCGGGATGTGCTCGCCGCCCGAGCCCTCGAATACGAGGTCGCGGGTCGAGTAGCCGGCCTGCACGACGAAGTTGTCGGTCAGGAGGCCGTTGTAGTTGGCGGTCATCATCTCGCGCGGAAGATCGCGGCCGTTGGTGTCGATGGTGTTCGCATCCCAGCAGCCGAAGGCGCAGTGCGGCGTCTGGTTGACGTTGTAGCTCAGGTACGAGCCGACCAGGGTGTGGCGCGGGGTGATCTGGCCGGTGAGCTTGCCTTCGAAGCGTTCGTCGGTGACGACCGTCGAGGGGCGGGCAACCGGGGTCGGGAGGGCGCCGCCGTTGATGAACGTGCCCGGGTTGTCGGTTTCGGCCTGGCGGCCGGCGAGGAA
Organism: Thermoanaerobaculia bacterium; assembly: GCA_035630815.1. Classification (GTDB taxonomy): domain Bacteria; phylum Acidobacteriota; class Thermoanaerobaculia; order Gp7-AA8; family Gp7-AA8; genus QHVT01. The sequence goes on along the minus strand of DASQJY010000020.1, from coordinate 108,290 downwards.
GAACCAGAGGCGGTCGCGGATGATGCGGCCACCGAGGGTTGCTTCGAACGTCTGGTTGATGACGCTGGCCTGCTGTGCTTCACCGGCGGCGGACGTTTCGTCCCACGACGGGTTCGTGAAGCTGTCGCGGAAAGATCCGCTGAATTCGTTACCACCCGACTTCGTGATCGCGGAGACCACACCACCGGTGAAGCGGCCGAATTCGGCCGAGATGCCACCGGTCATGACGGTCGTTTCCTGGATCGCGTCCTCGATGAAGAGGTCGTCGGTCTGACCGCGGAGGTTCTCGTTGGTCACCGCGCCGTTGATCACGTACAGCGTGTCGTAGGCGTAACCGCCGCCGACGACGAGCGCGCCGCCGGGACCGTTGCTGGTGACACCCGGTGCGAGCGTGATCGTCGCCTGAATCGTGCGGCCGATCGGGAGCTCTTCAACCAGGTCCGACTGCAGGTTCGTCTGAACCTCGGTCGTCTCGAGAACCGCCGGCGCTGCGGCCGTCACGGTGATCGACTCGGCCACCGCCGACATGCGCATCGTCGCGTTGGCACGTGCGGTGCCACCGAGAGAGACGCGCGTGGTCGTGGTGATGGGCTGCATCGACTCCATCGTGAAGTTCACGGTGTAGTCGCCCGGCGGGAGTGCTGCAAAGTTGTAATTCCCGTTGACGTCCGTGTACGCCACGCGGGTGCCCTGCAGTGCCGGCGACGAAATCGTCACCGTCACGCCGGGAAGCGGCGCGCCGTCCATGATGACCGTACCGGTCAGCATGCCCACGGTCGACTGGGCAAATGTAGGCGTAACGACGAGCAGCAGCATCGTCAACGCCACAAGACTGCGTTTAACTAAATTCATTCAACCTCCTCCAAGTTTGAGAAAAACGGCGGAAACCATACGACCACTACGAATTCTTGGCAACCCCCTTGTGCAGGCGGCAGGCCCGGATGCCAGGAACCCAAGTCGTTGATAAGTAGGCGGTTAGTATAAAGAGTGTGGCGGCTTTGTCCAACGATTTGGAGAAGCCGTTCAAATTTCCGAGGCGGCCGCAGCGGTACTACCGCCCCAAACGGGCCGCCAGCGCCCTCGCGCCCGCCTCGTCGTTCATCGCCCCCAGCGCCTCCACCGCCAGCCTCCCGGCGGCCCGCCCCGGGTTGCGGCGCATCATCTCCTCGAGGATCGCCCGCGCCTCCTCCCCCTGCCCCTGCGCCGCCACCACCAGGGAGAGGTTGGCCCACGCCGGGAGGTTGTCGGCGAACGCCTGCGTCTCCGCCCGGAAGGCCTGCTCCGCTTCCGGCACGCGCCGCGACCGCAGCAACGCTTCGCCGCGGCGGAAGTCGAGGTCGCGGATCGCCGGCAGCCGCCGGCGCTGCGTCACTTCCTTCGCCCGCTCGAGCAGCGCGAGCTCTTCCCCGGCGCGCTGCTGCGCGCGCCGCACCTCGGACAGGAGCATCAGCGCCTGGATGCGATCCGGCTCCGCCGCCAGGCTCGCGTTCGCAGCCGTCTCCGCCCCCGCGAAGTCGCGCGCCGCCATCGCGATCCTCGCCAGCGTCTCCTGCACGAACGCGCCGCCCGCCTCTTTCGCCAGCAGCGCGTGCTCGCGCGCTTCGTTGTAACGGCCCATCTCCAGCAACAGGTCGGCGATCGCCAGCGCCACCTGCGCGTTGCCGGGGGAGTGGTTCATCTGCGTGCGCAGCGTCTCCAGCGCGAGGTCTTTCCTTCCGAGCTCCCGGTATGCCTGCGCGAGCGCGCCCCAGCCGCTGACGAAGTCGGGGTTTGCGCGCATCAGCGGCTCCATGATCTCCGCCGCCTTCGCGAAGCGGCGCATGCGCAGCTCGTCGTTCGCGGCGCCGAAGGCGCGCAGCACGTCCAGCTTGTCCTTCGGATCCGGCAGCGGACCGGAGGCGCTCACCGTCGAGCCGACGTACCCGAGGGCGGCCAGCTTCGCCGCGTCTTCCGGATCGGCGAGCTGCGGCTGCACGAACGGATGCGCATCCGCCGCCTTGCGCAGCTCCTCGCGGAACGCCGCCACCTCGCGCCGGTTCTGCTCCGCGACGTTCTGCCGCTCCGCGGCGTCGGCCGGATAGCGATAGAGCTCGACGTGCGGCGCATCGATGTAGTGCACGTTCGCGTCGATCATCGACGTCAGCTCGCTCCACCCATATTGCAGCCGCGGGTAGTAGCTCTCGCTATAGACGGCCGCACGCTCTTGCGGCGCCGCGGCGAGGAGGCTCGACGGCGCCGGCTCGCCCGTCACGTCCAGCACCGTCGGCAGGACGTCGGTCAGCCCGACCACCCGCTCGACGGTCTCTCCTTTTCTCTGCTGCGCCGGCAGCTTGACCAGCAGCGGGACGTGGATGGCCTCGCGATAGACGAAGATGCCGTGCTCCGGCTCCCCGTGATCGCCGAGGCCCTCGCCGTGATCGGAGAGCACGATGATCAGCGCGGAGTCGTAGAGGTTGCGCTTCTTCAGGTCATCGAAGAAACGCCCGGCGATGGCGTCGGCGTACGAGATCTCGCCGTCGTACCGGTCGGCTGCATTCGAGAAGGGCGCGGGCGGGGTGTACGGGCTGTGCGGCTCGTAGAGATGGAGGAAGCCGAAGACCTTCGCGCCGCTCTTCGACTGCAACCAGCTCGCGAGCGACTGCCGCGACAGGTCCCCGTCCCGCTGCCACGACGTCGCCGACTCGAGCGGCGAGTGGGTCATGTAGTCATCGAAGAAATCGAAGCCGGCCGCGATCCCGGTCTCCTTGCGCAACACGAACGACGACACCGCCGCGCCGGTCTCGTACCCCTTCGCCTTGAGCTTCGACGCGAGCGTCGGCCGCGCCGCGTCGAGCGTGTACCCGAGGTTGTTGCGCACGCCGTGTACGTACGGGAGCTCACCGGTGAAGATCGACGCGTGCGACGGCAGCGTGAGCGGCACGTTCGAGTACGCCTGCGTGAAGAGAATCGCATCCCGCCGGAAGGCATCGAGCGCCGGCGTCGACCCTTTCGCGTACCCGTACGCCGGCAGCCGGTCCGCGCGCAGCGTATCGATGGAGAGGATGAACACCGGCACATCCGCCCGCGGCGGCTGCGCCGTCTCCCGCGTGCACGAAACGGCGAGAGCGGCCAGGAGCAGGAAGACGAAGCAGCGCACGCGTAGCATCGCCGCGCAGTAACGCGCGAGGGAAACGTCCTCTTCCGCTTCACGCGTTGATGCGCGCGAGCTCCTCGATGCAGGCCTCGACGTGAACGAGCACCGGATCCGCGAGGAACTCGCCGGGCTGGGCCTCATGGATCGAGCGCAGCGCCGCGATCGAAGCGTCCGGCGACAACGCGCCGAAATCGTTTTCCAGCGCCGCGAGCTCTTCGAGCAGGTCCGTGAGAAACTCCGTCCGGCCGCGATCGTGCGCCGCCTGCGACAGCTCGTCGCTGACATACTCGACCAGCAGCGTGAGCATCTCCTCCGGGTCCGACCAGTTGATGAACGTCATCCAGCCTCCGCGGAGTCAGGTTGATGGAGCAGCATCCACGACGTCCCGAACCGGTCGCGCAGCATGGCGAAGCGGTTCGCGAACGGCTCGCAGGTCCCGCGATAGTTCACATAGATGTCGAAGCGCATTGCGTCACTCCCGTTCGCGTCACGGGAATCCTACAGGCCCGGTATGGAGTGCGGTAACGCATTACCGCTCTTACTGTTTTTGTTCGTCCTGCAACGCGGGCATTGATCCGCGCTTAACTGAAGACCGTTGACCAGCGCTCGCAAATCACCCACGTTTTCAACATGGCCACAGCGACCGCGAACGCCAGCGTCGGGCCGATCGCGGCGCCGTAGTCTCTAAAGAACTCACGCATTCCGTAATTTTAGGCGCCGCCGGCGGTCTTGGCGCGCCGTAAGAGGGCGGTGCTCCGGAGGTCAGAGAGACGCCAAGTAGTGGAGCGCGCCTTACGGCGCGCCCCACCGGTCACCTAGTGAGGTGGTTCTCCTTTCGCATCCCTCCGTTTCAGCACCCGGAAAAAGACCGGGCGTGCTGCGGCACGCCAGGTCACGGTGACTACTGCTTGACTAACGCCGCAGCCGAGCTACCTGGAGAACGGCCGGTTCGGGCCGCGCTTCTCGTCCGCCATGGTACTCAGGCGTTCGCAGAGCTCTGAGACGACCGCGGTCACCTCCTCCTTCTTGAGGTGCTTGGTCAGTTCGCGGGTCAGAGTTTCGAGGGTAGTGACGACCGACGAAAGCTCGATGGGCAGGATACGGGGAACCGGGGTCTCATCAGCCACGTTCTGTTGGAAAGCAAGAACCGCGCTGAAGAGCCGGAAGCACACCTGAGGCGGCTTAAGACGGTCCGGTCAGGCATTCGCGGATCGCCTCGACCAGTTCGGAAATGTCGAACGGCTTGCGGAGCTTCGCCTGCACGTTCGCCTGATCCACTTTCTCGATGGTCGCCGCGGACGCCGCCGAGACGACCACGACGCATTTGACGGCCGGCCGCATGGATGCGAGGGCCTGCAGCACGTCGTGCCCGCTCCCGTCCCCCATCATGACGTCCAGCACGATCGCGTCGTACGGCTTCTCGTTCAGCGGCGCGATAGCCTCGTTCCCGCTGGCGACGTCTGCGACCTCGAAGCCCTCCCGATGCAGAACGCTTCGCACCATGCCGCGAATGGACTGGTCGTCGTCGACGACGAGGACCGACTTGTTGAGAGGCACGCGTCCAGTATGCGCGCGTCGAGACGCAGCAGAAGCGGCGAAAGCGCCTACTCGGAGGGAGCGGTAAGCACAGGCTTACGCCGCCGCCAGTCGACGGCTGGTGACCTGGAGATTCATTCATCCGTGTTGCGCCTCGTTCGGGGCGTTGCTCGCCAACAGCATCGCCACCGGCGCCGTCCTGGTGCCATTAATCTTCACCTTCGGGCCGATCTCCGGCGCGCACTTCAACCCCGCGGTATGGCTCGCTGCCGCCTTCGAGGGTGGCTTCGCCTGGCGCCGCGTGCCGGGTTACGTCGCCGCGCAGATCGTCGGCGCGATCCTTGGCGTCTTCGCGGCACACCTGATGTTCGAGCTGCCACTGGTCACGCTTTCGCGCCACACCCGTGTACAGCGTGGTGCACCTGCTGCGCAGCGCAGTGCAATCACGATGTAACTCCGGGCCACTCGCTTCGCAAGTCGCGGCATTTGCTTCGCAGGCCGCTTCACTCGCTTCGCAGGCTACTTCACGCGCATCGCAGATCGCTTCACTCGCTTCGCGGATCGGTGCGGTTCCGGTGCAGCGGGACGTCGGGGAGCGCGCGGTGCGCTGCCAACGACTGTACGGCGTGACGTCCTGCCGTTCGCAACACGCGTCATCGCGTATGCAGGTTGCGTCACCCGACGCGCAGAGCGGTGCAAACACCGACGCACCGTGGTGCGAACGCCTGCGCATTGCGGCGCACAAATTTCCACAGCGCGACGCAAACGCTCCCGCAGCATCCTGGGAAAGCCGCGCAGCGTCCGGGGAAAGCGGTTCAGCGTCCTGCGAAGCAGGTGACGCTTCCGCGAGCGCGGTGACACGTCGCGCGAACCGCCGTGCAGCGCACCGCGAACACCGGCGCAACCCCCTGTGAAGCGGCGTGCAACATCCTGGGAGCGCGGTGCCGCGTCCTGCGAACCGTGTGACGCGTTCTGCGAATCGGGTCACGCGTTCCGCGAGCGCCGCGCCGCGTCGCGCGTACCCTCGTGCAGCCAGCCGCGAACGCCCGCACAATCTTCCGCGAGCGCGGTGCAGCGTCCCGGGAACGCGGTGCAGTGTCCGGCGAAGCTCGTGGGGGGTCCGGCGAACGCGGTGGCGCGTCCTGCGGTTGCCGGGACGGATCTCACGAACCGCCATGCACCGCGCAGCGAACGTCCGCGCAGCGTGGTGCGAGCCCTGCGAAACGTCCTGCCAACCCGGCTCAGCGTCCCGCGAGCGTCATGCCGGTGCGTTCGCCGCCGCCGCCAGAGCATCCAGTACCACCTCCCGCAGGCGCCGTATGATCGCGCGGCGCCCACGCCACCGCGTGAGACTCGTCGAGACGTCATCGTACGTCTGTGTCTGCGATACCCACGCTTTCACGCTTGCGGCTGCGAGGCATCTCGCGGCTGCTGGCGCGTCGGCGAGCAGGTCCGGGTGGTGGGGGATCCGCGGATCGGGGCTGGTGAGCAGGTGCAGCGCACCGAGGAACTTCACGTGATAGCCGTGCAGCCGGGCCGCCCTTGCACGCTCCAGCACGTCCGCGAGCGCGAGATGCAGCTCCGTCGTGGCCGTTCCGACACGGTGCACTCCGCCGCGGCAGCGATGACATCTTCGATCGCGAACGGCTTGTGCAGCACGCGATGGACGAGGGAGCGATCGAGGTCCAGCGTGCCCTCCCGTCCCACGACCGTCATGACCACCACGCACTTCCGCTCGACGCGCTGCTGGCGGAGGAACGCGAGCACCCCGTAGCCGTCGCAGAAGGGCATCATCAGATCGAGGAACAACGCGTCGGATTACGCACGCGTATTTAGCCAAAGCGCTTCGTTCAGTGCCGCGAACGATCGTGGCCGTGGACTCGCGTCATCAGGGCGAGGATCTCGCGAGGGAACTCCACGGCGACAAACGCCCTGAGCGTCGAGACCGACACGATCAGGCGCAGCGATCCCCGCTCTTCGACCACGATGCCGTGGTAGCCGCTGAACACCCCCTCGCTGATGCGCACGGGGTCGCCCCTGACGATCCCCGCGCGGGGCGTGAGCACCGCACCGCTGACCTGAAGCTTGCGGATCTGCAGGAGCTCGTCCACGAGTTGAGTCTGGTCCGGAACCGGGATCATCCTGACGACTGCGCTGGTACGCCAGAGTGTTTCCCGAAGACCGGCAACGCGGCGCAGGAAGATGTACCCGGGAAACAGCGGCAGGTGGGAGACGAAGGTTCGTCCCGAGGTCTTCGTGCTCTGTTTGATCTGCGGAAGATAGAAAGGCTTTCCGCCATCGAGGAGCAGCCGCGCCACGGTCTTCTCCTGCCGGCTCCGCACGTGCGCGATCTCCCACGGCGCATCCGAGATCGGCAGCTCGAAGAGGTGTTCTGGAAACACGTCAGGCTCTTTGCGCAGGATGGGCATCGGTCCGGCTAAGGACGCCTGAGCGATCTCGCTTATTCCAAAGGATTTACAGACGGAATGCCATCTGATCGGTCGCCGCCCCCCGCACCAGCCGGCCGAGGATCGCGACCAGCTCGCTGATGCGGTACGGTTTCGTCAGTGACGCGGTGTTCGGTCCAAGGGTGCCGGCGACGTGGCTTTCGGCGATGTGGCCGCTGACGAAGATGACCGGGAGGCCGGGCCAGCGGGCGGAAATGCGTTTGTAGACGGAGAACCCGCTCTCGTCCGGCAGGCCGATGTCCAGGATCACGGCCTGGGGCGCAAAGCGCTCGATGGCCGGCTCGACGGCCGCGCCCGTGCCGGCCAGCTCGATCGCAAAGCCGCCGAAATCGAGCGCCGCTGCGGTGGCCGCGGCGACTGCCGCATCGTCGTCCACGATGAGGATGCGCACGGCCTGGAACGTCTCACCCTCGGCGCATCCCGGCGCCACGCCCGCTTCGGCCGTCAGCGGAATGAAGAGGTGAAAGGTCGTGCCGCGCCCCGGCGTGCTTTCCACGAACATCTGCCCACCGTGGCGCGTGATGGTGCGGTGGGCGAATGGGAGCCCGAATCCGTTCCCGTCGCGTTTGGTGGTGAACATCGGCTCGTAGATCCGCTCGAGAACGTCGGCGGACATGCCGGTGCCGGTGTCGGCGACCGACAGGTGCAGCGCCTCGCCGGAGCCGGCGCAAACGACGAACGGGAGCGCTTCCGCCGGATCGTGGCGGCGGGCGCGGATGGTCACGGTCCCGCCGCCGCTCATCGCGTCGCGCGCGTTGATCACGAGGTTGGTCACGACCTGGTGCAGCGCCGCGGAGTTGGCCAGGATGCAGAGCGGTTCGTCCGGCGTCTCCACGACCAGTGTCACCGCGCCACCGAGCAATGCGCGCAACTCCGCGCTCAGGGCATCGAGGGAGGAGCCCACGTCGACGGGCACGAGCTCGAGCTCGGAGTCGTTCGTGAAGCGAAGGATCTCGTGCGTGATGGCCTTTCCGCGCTGTGTGGAACGGCCCAACTGCCGGGCGATCTTCTGCACCTCGGGATCGGCATGCCGCCTTTCGAGGATCTCGACGAACGGCTGCATGCCCATGAGCACGTTGTTGAACTCGTGGGCCATGGTCGCGGCGATGCGTCCGAGGTCGCTGATGCGGCGCGACTGTTCGAGCTGCCGTTCGAGCTGACGCCGTTCGGTGAGATCCGAGAACGTCACGACCACGCCCGACACGCGGCCCTGGTCGAACACGCGCGCACCATTGACCTCGACGGGAAACGGCGTTCCGTCCGCACGCCAGAAGACGGTCTCGTAATCGCGAATGTCGCCCACCTCGGGACAGTGCAGGATCGGGCACTCGGCCGCCGGCCACGGCGAGCCGTCAGCGCGGGAGTGATGCGCCACCTCGTGCATGGTGCGTCCCAGGAGCACCAGGCTGGTGCGGCCGAGCAGGCGCGCCGCGGACGAGTTGGCGAAGAGCAGGCGTCCTTCGAGGTCAATCCCGCAGATCCCCTCGTGGACCGACTCGAGCAACAGCTCGTTGCGGCGGGCCAGGCGGTTGCGCTCCTCTTCCGCCAGCTTCTGGTCGGTCACGTCCATGACCGCACCGATGAGCCGGATCGCGTTCCCCGCGTCGTCACGCAGGATGACGCGCCGGTCGATGACCTGCCGCCACGCTCCGCCGGGGGCGGCAATGCGGTATTCGCTCGCCGACGTGGTCGTGGTGCCGGCGAGGGCCTCCTGCATGGTGCGGCTGACCCGCTCCCGGTCATCCGGGTGGACGAGCGCCATCAGGCGGTCCGATGTGTCGACCGTCTCCGGGGCCAGGGCTTCGTGCGACTGGACGCGGTTCGTCCAGACGGTGCCGGAGCGGACGTCCCACTCCCAGATCAGGTCGTGCGTGGCGATCATCGCGTAGCGGAACCGTTGCTGGACGTCGTGAAGGGCGGTCTCGGCGGCCGTGCGGCGGAGATGCTCGACGCGCTCCGCGACGGCGCGCTCCACGGCGCTCGGGAGACGCGTCAGGCTGTCCTTCAGCACGTAATCGGTCGCCCCGTTGCGCAGGGTCTCGACCGCGCGCTCCTCGCCGATCCCTCCGGACACGAAGATGAACGGGATCTCGGGCGCGGCGTCGCGGGCGATGGCCAGGGCGGCCATTCCGTCGAATGCCGGAAGGTTATAGTCGGCGAGGATGATGTCGGGCGGATGCCGCATCAGGGAGTCGCGGAACGCATCCTCCGTCTCCACGCGCGTGAGGTCGGGATCGATGCCGCCACGCTGGAGCTGGCGCTCGATCAGCTCCGCGTCCGCCGCGCGGTCTTCCAGCAACAGGATGTGCACTTTCACGCGTGGGCGCCGTCGGGAGTGGCGTTGAGCACGCCCCAGTAGAAACCCAGCTCGGAGATGGCGGAGATGAAGGACGAGAAGTCGATCGGTTTGACGATGTAGCTGTTTGCACCGGTGCCGTAGCTTGCCAGGCGGTCGCGCTCCTCGGCTGAGGAAGTGAGGACGACCACCGGCACGACGCGCAGCACCGGATCCGCCTTGAGACGGCGCAGGATCTCAGAACCGTCGACGCGCGGAAGCTTGAGGTCGAGCAGCACGACACAGGTCGCACGCCGGACCACGTCGCGGTCGACCGCTTCGCCGAAGAAGTGCTCCATTGCTTCCTCGCCGTCGCGTAGCTCGCGCACCGGGTTGGCGATGCTTCTCTTCCGCAGCGCGCGCAGCGTCATGGCACGGTCGTGTGCGCTGTCTTCCACCAGGACGATCTCGCGCAATTCAGGCTGCATTGAGTACCTCCGCCGCACGCGGCAGGGTGAACGTGAACGTCGCTCCGCTGCCGATCGCGCCGGCCGCGGTGACGCGGCCTCCGTGCCGTTCGATGATGCGCGCGACGAGCGCGAGTCCGACCCCGGTGCCCTCGAACTCGTCGTCGCGGTGGAGCCGCTGGAAGACGGTGAACAGCTTCGACGCGTAGCGCATGTCGAATCCGACGCCGTTGTCCTGCACGCTGAAGACGCACTCGCCGCCTTCGATCCCGCCGGAGAGGCGGATGACGCCGACGTCGCGTCCGGCGGTGTATTTCACGGCGTTCGACAGGAGGTTGTTCAGCACAACGCGGATGAGCGCCGGGTCGCCCGCGGCGGGGGGAAGCTCGTCCAGGGAGAAGATCATCCGCCGGCCGGGGCTCGCAGCCCGCAGCTCCGCCATGCACGCCTTGGCGATCCCGCCGATATCGAGCGGGTGGAGGTTGAGCGGCTGACGCGAGACCCGGGAAAAGCGCAGCAGGTCGTCGATGAGCTGTCCCATCCGCGCGGCTTCGCTGCGCATGGACGCTACATACCCCCGGGCCGTGCCGTCGAGTTGCTCGCCACAGTCCTCATCGAGCATCTCGGCGTAGCCGCTCACGGCGCGAAGCGGCGCGCGGAGGTCGTGCGATACCGAATAGGCAAACGACTCCACTTCCGCGTGGGCCTGCTTCAGCTCCTGCTTCTGCCGGGCCAGCGTAGCGGCCATGCGATGGAAGGCGCGATCGACCTCGGCGATCTCGTCTCCCTCGGGCATGGGGGGGATGATCTCCGCGCCCCGTTCGAGGCGGCGTGTGTTCTCGAGGATGACCGCGAGACGCGTGGAGGCACTGCGAGCCAGTGCGCCCCCGATTCCGAGGACGAACGCGAGCGTGGCGATCGCACCCGCGATGGCGGCGGTCGTGACACCCCGCGCCGAGGCACGTGTGGCTGTCTCGCGGCGGGAAAGCCGTGTTTCCTCCGCGGCGTTGAACTCGACGTGGGCCGTGCGGAATGCCGCCATCCGCGACACCGCGGGAGCGGCCGCATACGCGGTGGCACGATCCGGCCGCCCCTCCGCGATCTCGCGGCGTACGGAGCGCTGCAGTGCCAGGCACGCTTCCGCCGCCTCGCGCAGCCGGCGCGAGGCCGGCGAAGCGGTCCCGATCTGCGCGACGGCTGCCGTGGACTGCTGGAACGTCCGGTCGAACCTCTCGAGCAAGCGGGAGTCACCGCTCAGCAGGTAACCGCGAGCGTCGACCTGCAGGTCGATGAGAGACCCCGCCACGACATGGGCCGCGAATACGTCGTGACGCACCGCACGCTCGGCGGCCATGTCGCGCGCGCGAGCGCGGTCGACCGCGATGAGCACGGCGGCGAACGCGAGCTGTGCGAGCGCCAGCAGCAGGAACAGCAACATCCCTTTGCGCGCGAGCGGCAGACGCTCGATGGAGGCCAGTCCCATGTTGTACGGATCGTAGCGGCCGGCGCGCGCGCGCGATATCCGTATAACTACGGTAACCGGAGCAGGCCACGCTGTAGTGCGTACACCGTGAGCTCCGCCGTCGACCGCAGCCCCAGCTTGCGCATGGCAGTGGCGCGGTGGGCCTCGACGGTGCGGATGCTGATGTCGAGCTCGTGCGCGATCTCCTTGTTCGCCAGGCCGGAGGCGATCAGGGCGACGATGTCGCGCTCGCGGTCCGTGAGCGGCTCCTGCGCGTCACCCTGCTCGTCCTGGGGTGTGTAGTCGACTCCCGAGCCGAGGACGCGCACGCCGCCGGCCGCTACTTCGTGGATGGCCCGCAGCAACTCGTCGGCGCCGGCTTCCTTGAGCACGTATCCACGCGCGCCGGCAGCAAGCGCCTCGCTGACGATGGACTGGCCGGCGTGCATCGACAGGATCAACACGGCAGCGCCGAGGTTCGTGTCGCGCGCGGCGCGGGCTACGTCCACCCCGCTCAAACCGGGCATGCTGACGTCGATCAGGGCGACGTCCGGCCGGTGCTGCTCCATGAGCCGGAGCGCCTCACGCCCGTCACTGGCCTCCGCCACGATCTCGAGCTCCGGATCGGTCGAGAGCAGCGCGCGCAGGCCGTGCCGCACCATGGTGTGGTCGTCCGCGAGGATCAGCGTGATCACGACTCGTGCTTTCCATCATCCAGCGGCACGTGCGCGTCGATGCGAGTGCCGCGGCCGGGCTCCGAGTCGATCGCCAGCGTGCCGGCGACGAGCCGCATACGCTCGAACATCCCGGAGAGCCCGCCGGTGCGACGGGACGACGTCTCGCGTGCGTCGAAGCCGCAGCCGGCGTCTTCGATGCGCACCGTGACGGCGCGCGCGGTGACGGCCACTTCGACGCGTGCCGACGTGACGCCGGCATGCCGCGCTACGTTCGTCAGCGCCTCCTGCACGACGCGGTAGACCGTGAGCTCGACGTCGCGCGGCAACTCGCCGCCGGCGCCCGACCGGACGAATTCGATCTCCACCCCCGCGTCCGCCGCAAAACGTGCGATCGTCGTTTCCAGCGCGTCGAACAGTGCTCCGTCGAACGGCGATTCGCGCAAAGAGAGAGAGATGGTGCGCACCTCCGCGATCAGGGCGCTCACCAGGCGTGCCGCCGCGTGGAGATCTTCGGCGGCGGGAGCTCCGCGGCGGCCGACCGCTTCCAGCGAGAGCTTCAGCGCGGTGAGCGACTGCCCGAGCTGGTCGTGCAGCTCCCGCCCGAGGTGACGGCGCTCCGATTCGCGGATCGTGGCGATCCGCTTCGCCAGCGTGCCTGCGACTCCGATCGCCGCGCGCATGTTCCGGAAGAGCACGATGTTCTCGACCGCACCGCCGATCTCCGACCCGATGACACGCAGCAGGTGCAGGACGTCGTCGTCGAACGGGGCGGGATTCGTGGAGAGAAAAAGGACGTGTCCCCGTGTCCCCTGCCGCGAGGTCACAGGCACCCCTGTCCACGTGGGGAAACGCGCCGCGGCTTCGGTAGACAACCGGACGACGGTCGCGGCACCACTCCCGTCGATGCGCAGGTCTTCTACGGCGGCGGTCTCCACACCCCAGGCGAACCGCTCCTCGCCGTGTGGCGCCTGGAGGTCGAGACTGAGCAGGCCGCCGCCGATCTGGATGGACTGGAGCGGTTCGCACAGCGCGCGCAGAAGATGCTCGATGTCGGCGGCGCGGTGGATGGCGTCGGTGACGGTGCGCAGCAACGCGATTCGCTCCTCGCCGCGCACTGCCGCTTCCTGCAGTCTCCGCGACTCGGTGACGTCCTCGATGAGCGCAACGACGGCGCGCCGCTCGTCCCCGGCGGCGGGGAGCGTGGCGAACCGTACGCGCGCGTACACGTCCGACCCGTCCTTGTGGCGCCGCAGGCGCTCCGAAACGAGATTCGGGGCTTCACCGGAGGCGGCGGTGGCGATGATGGCGCGGGTGGTCTGGAGATCATCCGGAGGGATCATCGGCAGGATCTTTCCGATCGCTTCCTCCGCGGTGTATCCAAACATCCGCTCGGCGGCCCGGTTCCAGCTCCGGACACGGCCGTCTACCTCGAGACTGACGATCCCCAGCGGCGACGCGTCAATGAGAGCGCGCAACGTTTCGTTGACTTCACGCAGCTCGGCCGTACGCGCGCGAACGCGCCACTCCAGCTCATTCCTGGAGGCCAGCAGCGCCAGCTCCATGCGCCGGCGTTCCGTGACGTCGCGCAGCGTGGCCACCACCTCGTCGGCACCGGCCGACACCATGCGCACTTCGTAGTGCTTTGTCTCGCCGCCACCGGTAACGAACACGAGCTCCGCGGTGTCCACGGAGGTCGTGCGGGCCGTGCGTTCCAGCCCCGACAGTACGCGGTCGATCGACTCCGGCGTGACACCGTGTTCGACAGCGGAGCGGATGTTCATGCCTGGCACGAGCGGCAGTATCTCGAGAGGCCGCGACACTTCGAGCAGCACGCCGTCGCGCGAGCACCGTGCGACCACGTCCGGGATGGCTGCGAGCAGCGCCCGCATGCGCCGTTCGCTCTCGCGCAACGCCTCTTCGGCGCGGAGGCGTTCCGTGATGTCGGTCGAGATGCCGACGATCCCCTCCACTTCGCCGTCCGCCCCGCGAAGAGGAGAGGCTGTGAGGTGGATCGGCACTGTGCGCCCGCTGCGGTTCGTGATGGTGACGCGCTCAGCGACGGCTTCGCCGCGGCGGACCGCTTCCATCACGGGCACGGTGTCGGCGCTCGTGACCAGGTCGGCGATGTATCGGTCCACCGCCTCGGCAGACGGGACCTCGAAGAGCCGCTCCGCATGCGGGTTCCAGAACGTGACCCGGCCGTCCAGTGTGGCCGCGATGACGGCCACGTCGACGACCTCCAGGAGCGTCGACTGAAACCGGATGCGCTCCTCGGCCGCCACCTCTGCGGTGATGTTCCTGAAGACGACGCCGACCATGTCGGCCGCGTCGGCGACGTCGAGCGGCACCGCCACGATATTGAAGATCTGGCCGGCCATCGGCTCGGTGCGGATCGGCGCGCGGTCGATCCACTTCGCTACGCGAGTACGTACGACCTCGGCATAAATCAGCGCCAGGCCGGCGTGCTGAACGCTCGGGATCGCCTCGTCCAGATACCGCCCCATCATCGAGGGCAGATCCAGCCCGGAGAGCACGACGGCCGAACGGTTCGCGAATGAAAAAACAAGCCGCCCGGTGTCCGGCGCTTCGAGCGTCAGACCGATGAACCCCACCTCGATTGCATCGAGAATCTGTCCTACCGCCGCCAGTCGCTCCACGATCACCCGGTTCTGCTTTGGTCAGCGCACGACGCGCCCTGGAGGAGCAGAAGCGGGGAGACCAGAAGTGTTATTTCCCTGTGCCGTAATGGCTGCGCTACGCGGAAGGCGCGATCGCGAGCTGCTTCAGTGGCGTCGTGGCCGGTCCGTTCAGGACCTCGCCCCGCGTGTCGAAGCGCGAGCCATGACACGGGCAATCCCAGCTCTTCTCGGCGGAGTTCCACGCGACCGTACAACCCATGTGCGTGCAGGTTGGATCGACGGAATGCAGCTCACCATCGATGCGCGCGACGGCGTACTTTGCTCCTCCTGCCGAGACGATCTTTCCTTCGCCTTCCTGCACTTCGGCGACGCTCGACGCCTCCACGTCGCGATGGGTCACCTTCTCGAGCATCCGCTTCGGGAACTCGGTGGCTTTCGTCACGACGTTTTGGAGGATCGAGCCGATCTTCGTGCGCGCCGGATCGTAGAGCTTCGCGAACCGGTTCTCCCGCTCCAGGGCGAAGTCGGCCAGGAGAATCGCGGAGAGCGTCCCGTAGGTCATGCCCGTACCGGAGTAGCCGGTGGACATCCAGACGTTCTTTCCGTGCGAGCTCTGGCCGATGAACGGCAGCATGTCGGCCGGCTCATTGATCTGGCCGGACCAGCGGTGCGAGAACGCCGTCACGCCGAAGCGCGTGCGGCAATACTCCTCCAGCGCCTGATAGCGCTCCTCGTCGTTCCCCTCCTTTCCCACATCGCGGTCCTCGCCGCCGACGATGAGGAAGAGGCCTTTGCCCGTCTCGAGGAGCCGCGTGTAGTGATACGGGTACGGCGTGTCCCAGAACAGGGCATCGGTGACCTGGCCGGGCTGGATCGGCGCGGCAACGACGTACGTACGGGTGACATGCATCCTCGCCCAGATCGTGCCGCGATCGTTGATCGGAACGTGCGTCGCCAGTAGCACGTGACGCGCGCGAATGCTGCCTTCTTCGCTCTTCACCACGCAGCGGCCGTCCTGCTCCGCATTCTGCACGTCGTCGATCAACGTGTTCTCGAAGATGCGCGCGCCGTTCTTCATCGCCGCTTCGGCGAGCGGGAGCAGGTATTGCCGCACGTGAAAGACGTACTGATCGGGATAACGGAGGCCGCCGACCGTCGGGAAGGGCAGCGGCACGCGATCGACCCACTCGCTCTTCATGCCCGCGCGCTGCAGATCCTCGTGCTGACGCTGCAGGTACTCGCGATCCTTCTCTTCCTCGGCATACAGGTAACCATCGACCGCCTTGAAGCCGCAATCGATGGACAGCTCTTCGACGAGCGATCGAATGAGCCCGACCGCGGATCGAATGGCCTCGGTGTCGGTCTGCGCGCCTTCTTCGCCGTGAACCTTGATCATTTCGCGATAGTCGGCGTCCGTCGTCTCGACGATGTGCGCCGTGGTATGCCCGGTCTCGGACATGGCGATGCGGCCCTTGTCCACGAGCACGACGGACTGGCCGGCTTTCGACAGCAGGTACGCGGCGGTGATACCGGTGATGCCGGCGCCTACGATCGCTACGTCGGCATCAACCTCGCCGCGCAAGGGCGGATAGTTCGTTGATGGCGTGGTGTCGATCCAGAGCGACAGCGATTCGTCGGAGCCCGCAGGGTGTGTGGTCATGGCGTTTTCCGAACTGGCGAGGTGTGCAAGAAGTGCGCGCAATGTCCAACCTACCGGTTGAAAAGGATACGTGCTCCTGGTGGGTCAGAACAGGCTGCGCTGCTCGCTCAGCTCCTCCGGCAGCACCGGGTGCTGGCCGTTGAGTTTCTGCAGGTCGCGCGCGGTGGAGGGGCTGTGGCCGGCGAAGTGGTTGTTGGCGAAGCCCCACACGACCTTCACGCGTTTCGCGAGCTGCTGCAGGGCATGCGACCACGCCACCAGCTCGCGCGAGCGGTCGAACTGGATGCGCGAGTAGTCGACGATCTTGCGGTCGGGCCCCATCCAGCGCACGTAGGCGAAGTCGGAGGTCGGGTGCTCCGCCAGCGCGAGCATGGTCTTGCGCGGGATCCAGCGGGCGTCGGTGAGCGCGAGCGCGACGTTGTGATCGGCGAGCAGGGCGAGCACGCTTTCGCCGATCCAGCCGCGCTGCCGGAACTCGACCGCGAACTGCAGGTCATTCGGCAATTGCGAAAGGAATTCAGCCAACGCCGGCTGCTCGGCGGGCATGAAGTCGGGGCCGAGCTGGATGAGGATGGGACCGAGCTTCTCCCCCAGCTCGCGCGCGCGGTCGAAGAAGAGCGGCGCGAGCCCGTTGACGTCGTGGAGGCGGTGCTCGTGCGAGATCTCCTTCGGCAGCTTGAGCGCGAACGTGAATCCCGCAGGCACCCGCGCCGCCCAGTCGCGCATGGTCTTCGCGCTCGGAATCGCGTAGAACGTCGAGTCCACCTCCACCGTGTCGAACGCCCGCGCGTAGAGCATGAGGTAGTCGGCCGCGCGAGTGCCGATCGGGTAGAACGGCCCGACCCACGCGTCATAGTTCCACCCCTGCGTGCCGATCCGGATGGGCATGGCGGTAGGGTACATCGGACGCCCGCTCGTCCCGCGGAAGCGTCAGCGGCTCATGACGAGGAGGTCATCGAGCCGCCGGCGGCATTGCTGCCCGCACCGCGGCCAGTACGTCTTCCTCGGTGGGCCAGGGCCTGCTCATGAGCTTTGCGAGCAGGCCGCCTTTGCGGGAAGCGACGGTGCGGCCGTTCACCATGACCTCGAACTGCCCCGGCTGGCCTTTCTGCAGCTCGACCGGTTGTCCGACCGCATCTTCGATCAGGGCGGCGAAACTCGCCGCTTTGCTGGCCGTGGTCGCTCACGTGTGGCAGTAGACGATGCGGATGGCCATTGCGGCGAGTATACGCCGCGCTCAGCGCCGTCCGCGCCCCCGGCCGCGACGGCCTCCTCGCTCCTCTGGTTCCTCTTCGTCCGCGTCTTCAGCTTCGTCCCGATCGTCGTGATCGTCCGCTTCACCGAGCGTGTGCGCGAGATACGCGGCGGCGAGGATGCGCTCGTCGTCGGCGATCGGCTCCTTGCCGGGGATGGTGCGGGAGAAGCGCTGCATCTCGCGCGTGATGCGTCCCCACTTGCGCGCGTCCTCCCGTTCCGCGGCGATCATCGACGCGCCGTGGCACTGGTTGCACTTGGCTGCGACCACGTCGCGTCCGCGGGCGAGCTCGGTGGGAAGGGGTGTGAACGGGCGGATGACCTTCCACGCGGGTACGACGCCCAGGGCTGCGACGAGGATCGTGGCCACGGCCAGTGAACCGCCGATCCACGGGAGACGGTTTCCGAATCGCCGGAAGCGGCGGATCACCGCGATCTTCACGGCCAGGAGCACTCCGACGAGGAGCCCGAGGGCTCCGTGCAGGACGCTGAGCGCCGTCGCGACGCGATACTCCCAGATCCGCGGCAACATCTCGACGAGCAGCGCGGCGTAAGCGAGCACGAAGAGGTAACCGAGCGCGCGGTGCAGGTTCGTGGGCCCG
Organism: Thermoanaerobaculia bacterium; assembly: GCA_035630815.1. GTDB lineage: Bacteria > Acidobacteriota > Thermoanaerobaculia > Gp7-AA8 > Gp7-AA8 > QHVT01. The sequence goes on along the minus strand of DASQJY010000020.1, from coordinate 90,117 downwards.
CGCGGAGCGGTCGAGACGCCGTTCGGGTCGCGGCCGGTCGGGTCGGGCTGCATCGGGAACCGCCACAGCCAGGCCATGAGGCTGGCGTTGACGATCGCGATCGCCGCCATCAGGACGCCGAGCAAGATCGTGGTCTGCATGCACGCGCCCACGTGCGATATCGCTGCCCGTCCGGGCAGCGCCGCCTTACGGCGACACGAACACCGTCCGGACCGCGCTGAGGGTCTCGTTGCCGGCGTAGTCGATCGCGCGGGCGCGGACGTCGAGCCTGGTCGTGCCCGTGGGGATCAGGTAATTGAGCTCGTACGGAGCGATCGTGTCGGTGAAGACGTCGGTGCCGTTGACGTTGAACACCACCTGCGCGACGCCGACGTTGTCGGTTGCGTCGGCGCGCAGGTTATAGAGACGTCCGGCGCGCGCGGTGCCAACGAACGCCGTGACGGCGGCCGTGGGGGGAGTGCCGGCGGTGTCGGTGAAGTCGCGGTATTTCGCCACGTGCAGACCGCCGGTCGACACCGCGAGCAGATGCCTGTGGGTGAGCCGCACGGCGGTCATGCCGCCCGCGCCGAGGTCGACGGTGGCGCGGAGGAGCGGTTCGCGCGGATTCGTGAAGTCGTACAGCGACGCCTGCGCCGAATCGCCGACGGTGACGAGGGTATCGTCGAGGAAGTCGACGTAGCTGGCCGACGAGCTCCCTCCCGCCCAGGTGAGCCACGACAGCTTGTCGTCGACGTTCAGGACCATGAAGCCCGACGCGGGCCACAGCCCGGCCGCGACGTAGCCGTTCCGGAACCGGAGGGACATGATCTGGCTGCTCGTCCAGGAGTCGAACAGCGTGCGCGAGGCGGTGAGCGTGCCGCCGTTGAACGCGCGCAGGTCTTTCCGGCCGACGACGAAACGGGGATCGTCGGCGTCGATGGCTCCCTCGCCGGCGTTGAACGAACTGGCGACGGGCGCGGACGGCACGCTGACGTTCCACAACTTCAGCGAGCCCCACATCGTGTACGCGGTCAGCCGCGACAGGGCGAGCTTGTAGGCCGAGCCGCCGCCGGAGGTGAAGACCGTCACCGGCGCGGACGGCGTGGCGATGTCGATGGTCACGAGCTCGCCGTTCAGGCAGCCGGCATACGCGTAATTGCCGAGGAGGCGCACGGAGACGGCGGCGCTCGGGGTGGGAACGGTTGCAAGGACGGCCGGCGAGGAGAGCGTGCTGAGGTCGACCACCGTCACACCGGTCTCGGTCGCGACCACGGCCGTGTTGCCGTTGGTGTCGAGGTCGTACGCCAGCGACGGCATGGCGACCGCGCCCACTGCCTGCGGCAGCGAGACGTTCGCCACGACCGGTGCCGACTCCGTCATGTTGCCGGACGGATCGAACGCCCGGACGGTGAACGTGGCCGAGCCGGTGTCCGCCGGAAGCTGGTGGACGACCTCGTACGGCAGGGTGCGATCGGTGGCCACAACGCTGCCGTCGACGACGAACTCGACCCGGGACACGGAGACGTTGTCGGTCGCCTCGGCCGCGAGCTTCAGCGTCTGCCCCAGGAGACTCTTCCCCGCCACCGGCAGGGTCACGCGAGCGGTGGGCGCGGTGGCGTCGGCGGACACATTGACGGTCACCGGAGCGGACGTCGTCTCACTGCCGGCGTAGTCGATCGAGACGGCCGTGAACGTGACGGTGCCGGCGCCCGGCGGGAGCGCGTGGAGGATCTCGTACGGCGCGGTCGACGTCTCGGCGATGCGGACGCCGTCTGCGAAGATGCGCACTGTCTTCACGCCGACGTCGTCGAGCGCCGACACCTGGACGCGCAGCGTCTGTCCGGCGATGGCATTCGCACCGTTCAACGGTGCGGTGACGATCGCCTGCGGCATGACGCCGTTGGTGTCGGTCACGGTGCGATACCTGCCGGTGAACAGCTTGCTGGTGGTGAGGTCGCGGCGCTGCAGCGAGTCGGGGTACTGGTCGATGCCTACCGTGAACGCGAGCTCCGGCGTGATGTCGACGGCCAGCCCGAAATACGGACCGAACGTCGAGAAGTCGATCGTGCCGACGAGCCGCGGGCTCTGCGGGATCGAGACGTTCACGAGCTGCACGTCGTTCAGGTTGTGCTCCGCCCCCGCGACGACCGCAGTGACGCCGCTGATCTTCGCGTCGGAGTAGCAGCAGTGGAAGTCCTGGTCGGTGGTGCGCCCGAGGAGCACCGGGGACGCCGAGGTCGCCCGGACGACGAAGAGCTCGTACTCAGCCGAGACGTACAGGCGGTCGTTGTGAATGGCCAGGTTGGCGTGCTTGCCGGTCTGCAACTGCAGCGTCGACCCGTTCGTCGGATTGGCCTCGTTCGTGATCGACATGCCGTGAATGAGGCGCATGTAGTAGAGGTCGGGATTGGTGTGCTCCATCGAGAGGTAGAGCGCACCTTCGCGTGCGGCGATGCTGGTCACCGGCTTCTGGGTGGCCCGGAAGACGATCCGTTTCGGCGCGCGCGGGTCGGCCACATTGACGATGTCGAACCCGAACTCCTGCCCGATGTAGACGCGGTCGTTCCGGTAGAAGACGTCGTGCGCCGCGCCGCTCGTCGCAAGAGACGCGATCACCTCGGGGGCCGCGGGGTCGGCGACGTTCACGACCTGCAAACCGGCGCTGCCGGCTGCCAGGAAGAGATACGGCCAGCGGAGGTCGAGCTTGTTCGCGTTGCCGGGCGTCTGCAGAGTCGTGACCAGCACCGGCGCGGCCGGATCGCTCACGTCGACGACGTGCAGTCCCGCCGTGTCGGCCGCAATGAACGCGTATGCGCCGAACACCGCGATGTCGCTCGTATAGCCGGCGAGCGGAACCGCGCCGTAGGCAGTCGTCTCCCGGATCGGCAGCGTGTACGACGGTCCCTGCGTGGTCTGGCCGCGGGTGTCGGTGGCGATCGCGGTGATCTCGATCTGCGACCTGCCCGGCGGGATCTCATAGGTGTACTGGAACGGAGGCGACGTCCGGGAACGGACGACGGCGCCGTCCACGAGGAAGTCGACGTTCGTGATCCCGAAGTCGTCGGTGGCCGTCACCTGCATCACCACCTCGGCGCCGGAATGCAGCGGCTCCGACGGGGTGAACATGAGGTCGACGAAGGGCGGATTGTCAGGCACGGTGGTGATCGTCACCGGCGCCGCCAGTCCGACGTTTCCGGCGTGGTCCGTCGCGCTACCGGTGAACGTCACGGTCCCCGCGACATTCGGAACCGTGTAGTTGAACGACCCGAACCGGTCGTTGGCGGTGCCGAGGCTCACGCCAGCAGCAAAGGCTTCGACCTGCGTGACCGGCCCCGCGTCGCTGGCGTCCATGAAAACGCTGATGTTCGCGCCGCCGCCGTAGGTCTCGCCATTTGCCGGAATCAGGATGCGCGCGGAAGGAGCGGTCGTATCCGGGACGACGGGAAGCGCCCGGTTGACGGTGGTGAGGTTGCCGGCCAGATCGACGGCCTGCGCGACCAGTTGGAGGGACGAAGCGCCCGCGGGAACGGGGAACGAGAAGACATACGGCGCAAGCGTGTCGGGCGGCAGTTGCTGGCCGTCGACCGAGAGCATCACCGAGGCCACGGCCACGTCGTCGGTGGCGATCAACGGGACGATTGCGGTCGTTCCGCCCTCGACCGAGGCCGCGCCGATCGTCAACGTGGGCGCGAACCCGAAATCGTCGCGCAGCACGCGCCATTGGCCGATGAAGAGCGCCGTGCCCGACGACCCTTCGCTCGACCAGGTGCGTTGTGGGCCCAACCCGCTGGCGGTCTCGTAAACGAAGGTGCTGTCGATGGCGGCGCCGGTAGCCGCCCATTCGCCCTCGCCGTTGCCGAGGAAGACGTTCATCCTGAAGATCGGCGGGTTGACGGTCGAGACGTCGAACAGCGGCACGTTCGCGGGGTTGAACGAATGCGGCAGGACCATCCAGCGGTCGAAGAAGTGCACGTCGCGCGGGCTGCCGACCTGGGGCCTGGTATCCCTGATGATGATCTGCAACGACGCCGGGTTGCTGACGTCGATGACGAAGACGCCGAAGCCCGGCGTGACCGCGAAGACGGTGTTCTCACGAATGCGCAGCGCGGTCGCGGGAAAGCCGACCAGCACTCCGCGCCGGACGGGAGCAGAAGGAAGGGTGACGTCGTAAGCGACGACACCGCTGAACGAAGTGCCGCCGACCACCAGGTCGCCGCGGACGTCGATGCTGACGAGCTGGTGCCCGGACAGTTGGGCGACGATGCTGTTCGAGACGAGACTGACCACGATCAGCCCGTTCGTGTCCGACGCGAGGTAGGCGTAATCGCCGGAGACCGCGACGTCCGAGATCAGGCCGGGAGCGGGGATGGCCGCCACGAGTTGCGGCTGCGTCGGAATCGAGACGTCGACGATCGCCAGTCCCTCGTCGTAATCCGCGATGTACACGCGCGTGCCCGCGACGCGCAGCGTCCAGGCGGCGCCCGCGGTGTCGTAGGAGCCGACGATGCGAGGCTGGCGCCGGTCGGTGACGTCGACGACCTGCAGCCCCGCCTCGCCGGCGGCGACGTAGGCGAAGTTGCCGGAGACTTCGACGTCGTTCGCATGACCCGGCATCGGCAGTCTGGCCAGTGCCGTCGGGTTGAACGTCGACACCACGATCGGGGCAGTGGACGTGAAGGCACCGTTCGTCACCGTCAGCGTCGCGTTTCCAACCGCACCGGCGAAGATCTCGCCGTCGATGGCGGTGAAGCTCGCGACCTGCAGATCGCTGGAGGTGTACGTCGTCCCGCTCGCGCGTGCGGTCAGGTCGATGATGCCGCCGTCGCGCAGCACGCCTTCCACGCGAACGCGCCCGAGCGTCGTTTCGTCGACGACGTTCTTCACCAGCACCACAGCGCTCGGCGCCGTGCGGATGCCCTGCAGCGCGGCCGGGAGGTTGACGCTGCCGGGATCGAGCGGATCGCTTCCCGTCTCGAGCTCGAGACCGTCGCGGACGCCGTCGCCGTCGGTATCTGCACGCGTCGGATCGGTGCCGGCGGCAAACTCGGCGCGGTTGTCCAGGCCATCGCCGTCGCCGTCGAGCGTGGCATCGCCCGGGTTGTTGGGGTTCAGGCCGTACGTGCGCTCCCAGTCGTCCGGCAGGCCGTCGCGATCGGAATCGAGCGGTCCGGTGGCAATCGAGATGCGCAGCAACCCGAGCGAGCCTTCGTTCACCGCACTGACGATGACGGTGCCGCTGCCGGTGGCCGTGACCAGGCCGCTCGCCGATACGGTGGCCACGTTCGGGTTGGTGGAGGTGTATGACGTTCCTTCCGCGGCGGTGTTGACGACGCGCGTGGCGCCGTCGGGATACAGGAGGAGCACCTGGAGCTGCGTACTGTCGCCGATGTGGGCCAGCGTGGTCGTGGTGGCGGTCAGGGTCATCGAAGCGGGGACCGGAGGCGCGGACTGGAACACCACGTTCTCCGAGAAGGCGATGCCGCCTCTCGGAATGTTCATCCATTCCGACACGCCGACACGCGTGATGCCGTTCTCGATGCATACGGCGCGCGCGCGCACCGGGCCCTGATCGGCGGGAAGGTTGGGGATCTGCCAGAAGCCGCCGGCGTTCACCTGCGCCGTTCGATTGAGGATGCTGATCGTGCAGTTCTCATTCAACTGTGCCGCGAGCGGCATCGAGAGCAGGAGCGCGAGCATGCAGGCGAACGCGCGCCGTGCGTACCAGGTCGGTTTCATCGGTTTCCCTCTCGCTTCACGGCCAAATGCCACTCGCCGCCCGCACGTCGACGGAGAGTCCGGCCACGCCCGCATCCGGGAAGGCAGCCACAGTTTCATTGCAGTTTGACCGGGATCTGAAGTGTCGGATTATCAGCCGAGCCCGACGCGGCCGTCAAACGAATCGTGGACCGGCCGCCGCCCGCGCGCATCACCACGCCGCGTAGTACCCCTCGGGCGCAATGACGTCCAGCGCGTCTCCTTCGACCTGCACCTGCACGCTGCGCCATTCGTTCTCTCGCGTGGCAGCGTCGGTGCGGACGAAGACCAGGACCTGCGCGCGCAGGGCGGCCTCGATGCGTGCGTAGAGGGCGGGCAGCTCCGCGAGCTCGTGCAGGATCTGATACGTGCCGCCGGCCGATTGCGCGATGGCGGTCAGCTCGCCTTCGGCGGGCTTTTCGATCCCCAGTCCCGTCATCGCCGGAAGCGCGGCGATGACGTGCACGGGCACGTTGACGCGCCTGGCCAGCTCGCCGGCGTCGGCCGCGCCGTAGCGGCTGGACATGTCGATGCCGTCGCTGAAGACGACCATCGCGCGCCGCCCCTTGATCCCTTCGAACTGCAGCAGCCCGAGGACCATCGCGTCGTGCAACGCGGTGAGGCCGTTGGGGCGGATGGTCATGATCCGGCGGCGGAGCAGCGCGGTGTCCGATGTTGCCGGCTGCAGCAGCCGCGCGCGGCTGTCGAACGTGACCAGGAACGCGCGATCGCGCTCGCCGAGCATCGTCTCGAGGAAGCGGATCGCCGCCTCCTGCAGGTCCGGCAGCGTCTTCTGCATGCTGTCGGAGACGTCGATGAGCAGTCCGACGGTCAATGGAGTTTCCGCGGCGCTGGAGACGGAGTCGACGCGGCGCGCTTTGTTGCCTTCACGCACGCGGATGCGATCGGGCGTGAGCCGCGGGACGGCGCCATTCCGGCTGATGACCGTGACCGGCAGCTCGACGAGCTGCACGTCCACCTGGCCGACCATCCCGACGGAGTTCAGCAGCACGGCGTCCTCGGACGTGCGGCCGTCGTCCAGCTCGGCCACCGCGCGCAGCACCCCGAGCTGGCCGGTCGGGATGTCGATGACCTGCTCCCACGGCGCGTCCTCGAGCACGGCGCGCTCGGCGTCGTTCCACGAGACCACGACTTTGCGCACGCTGCGCGCTGGCGGCACGCGGACGTTCATCGAGACACGCACCGCTCCCGCGGCCGCTCCTTCGCGCGGCGAGACGAGCCGCAGCCAGAACGTCTCTCCCGCCTCGTTGACGACGCGCTCGTCGCGGCCGATCTCCACCCCTTTCCCGTCGAAGGCCGTGACGCGGATCGCGCGCCGTTCCGGCACGGCGCCGAAGTCGAGCGTGGTCGAGAACGGCGGATTCTCCACGGCGCCAACCTCGCGGCCGTCGAGTGAGAACGACACGCGTGCGACCGCGGTCGAGGCGACGTGCGTCTTCACGGGATGCCGGCCGCTCACGACCTGGCGCCCGAGCGGCAGGATGCGGATCGCCTGCTGAAGCATTTTCGGCGCCGGTGCCTGCGCCGTCTTCCGTTCCTTCGGATCGAGCGCCGCCTCCGCGGCGATCGCAGCGTCACGCATCTCGGCACTGCCGTTTTCGCGCACGCTGCGGAGCGCCGCGCGCGCATCGGTCGTGAATCCGAGACGGGCCAGGCCGATGGCTGCCGCGAGCTGTCCCTCGTAAACGGCACCCGCCTCCGAGAGCTGCACCGCCCGCTCGAAATGCGGCGCGACCGCGACGACGGAGTCGAGGATGATCCCGAAGTTCGTCGTGTCAGGAACGATCGGCCAGCGGGCGCGCAGGACTCCGGCGCGGTCGAAAAGCGCGACGCCTGGCTGCTCCGCCGGGAGCACGCCGAAGACGACGGACGGCAGCCGGCGCTCGATGGCCGGATGGGGGACGGAGACGCGCTGGAACTCCCGGCAGCGGTCGCACGGCGTCGATGTGTAGAACACGACGATCGGCTTTTTCTCCCGCTCCGCACGTGCGAGCAGTTGCGCCCACTCGGGCCCCTCCTGTCCGAGGAGCGGAAACCAGCACAACGACAGGAACAGGAGCAGTCCGGCGCGCATGGGGGTTCGATCAGTTTAGCTCCTGTCGATCAGCCGCCGAAGGCGGCGAACGATGTGTAGCCCCGGGCTTCAGCTCCAATAGGGTGAGAAGACCAAGTGCCGGGCCGGGTGAGGAGCAGTGCCTCAGGCGAGGCTGCGTGTTTCACCACTTCGACTGCCCCAGCGCCCGCTGCACTTCCTGCGCGAGGACGTGGGGGTCGAGGGGCTTGGCGACGAAGCCGTTGAAGCCGGCGTCGAGGATGCGCTCGCGGTTCTCGGCGTCGACGTAGCCGGTGACGGCGATGGCGGGGAGGCGGTCGTAGCGGGCGCGGAGCTCGTTCAGGAGGGCGATGCCGTCGTCTCCCGGCATCTCGATGTCGCTGATCAGGATCTCGGGATTGAAGGCGGGGGCGTCGGCCACCGCGTCGACGCTGCACGAGGCGGCGCTGACGGTTGCGCCGAAGCTGCGCAGCACCGTGACGAGCAGCGTCCGTGTGGCCTCGTCGTCTTCGACGAGCAGCACGCGGCGGCCGCGAAGCACGATGCGCGGCATGGCCGGAGCCGCGGTGAGTGCGTCGGTCGCGTGTACGGGCAGCGTCACGCGGAACGTCGAGCCGCGGCCCTCGCCGCCGCTTTCCACGGAGATCGAGCCTCCGTGCAGCTCGACCAGGTCTTTCGCGATGGCGAGACCGAGGCCGAGACCGGAGCGTCCTTTCGCGATCGTCGCGGCCTGCTTGAAACGCTCGAACACCAGCGGCAGGAACGCGCGCGGAATGCCTTCGCCGGTGTCGGCGACCGAGATCGTCGCGGAAAGCGCGTCGGGCTGCGTCACCGTGACCCGGATCGTGCCGCCGGGAGGGGTGAACTTGACGGCGTTGGAGAGCAGATTCCAGAAGACCTGCTGCAAACGCGCAGCATCGCCGGTGGTCGGGATCGAGTCGACTTCGCAATCGAGCGTGACGGTCTGCCGCTTCGCATCCGCCGCCGGGCCGATGGCGCTGACGGCGGCGCGGACCACCTGGCAGAGATCGAGCGGAGCGGGATTGAGATGGAGCTTGCCGGTGACGATGCGGGAGACGTCGAGCAACTCGTCGATCAGTTTCGCCTGCGCCTGGCCGCTCTGCCGGATGGTCTGGATCCCGAGCGCCTTCTGTTCCTCGTCCACCCCTTCGAGCTGGAGCAGGTGCGCCCAGCCGAGGATGGCGGTCATCGGCGTGCGCAGCTCGTGGGAGAGGTTCGCGAGGAACTCGTCCTTGGCGCGATTCGCTTCCTGCGCTTCGCGATAGAGCCGCGCGTTGTCGACGGCCAGCGCCGCGCGGCGCGCGACCTCCTCCACCAGCGCCACGTGGCGTTCGTCGAACGTGCTCCGTGTGTCGCTGCCGATGAGGGTGATCACGCCCAGGGTCCGGCCGCCGCTCTTCATGGGAACGGAGACGACGCAGCGGATGCCGATCGCCAGCATGGCCTGGCGATGGTCTTCGTCGCGCGCCGAGGCCCGAATCGTTTCGTCCGTGACCTCGTTGATCACGGTGGTCCGTCCTTCAGCGAGCGCCCACGAAACGCCATAGGGCAGAGTGTTCGGTGCGTACGAACGCTTCAACCGGAGCGCGAGCGGCGCCGCTGCCGGATCGGCATGGGTGGCCACCACGCGCTGGAACCCGCCGTCCGCTTCGACGAGATCGACGAAGCACCAGTCGGCCAGTTGCGGGACGAGGAGCTTTCCGATGGCCTCGAGCGTCGCCTCGTAGTCGAGCGAACGGCTGAGGATCTCCCCCGCCTCCTCCATGAACTTCGCGGCCGCCTCGGCGTTCTTGCGCTCGATCCACGTGAGCGCCTGCGTCGTGGCCACGCGCAACAGCAGCCGCTCCGAATCGGTTGGAAAGTCCGCGCGCCGCGCGCCGGCCACGAGCCGGTCGCGCGGATCGGAGGAGAGCGGATACGAGACCGCGCAGAGCTCTCCACTACCGGTCGAGCAGATCGAGCGCTCGTTGCGCGGCGGCGCGGCAGCGATCTCCGCCAGGTACCGCGGCAGTTCCGCCTCGCCTTCATCGCGCACGCGGCGGACGTCCAACGCCACCTGCGAGCGCAGGGTGAGATGGATTGCGTCGCAACCGACGGAGCGCATCAGGACGTCGACCAGGTTGTTGGCGATCTGCCTGGTCGTGTAGCCGGCCCAGACCGACGCAAGCGCACTGAGGGCCAGCACATCGCGCAGCGCGCGGCGCAGCGTCTGAATCTCGCGCTCGAGATCGTTGGTCATTCCGCGGTCATGAGGCCGTGTTCGTGCGCCGCTGCCGCAGCTCCGCGAGCATCTCGTCCGGGGGCACGAAGAACGGGTTTTCCTGCAGCACACCTCCGATGATCACCATCGGGTGGGTGCGCATGATGTCCAGCACGATGTTCCCGCCAAACCTGGCGAGATCGTACGTTCACGTGACGGCGTCGTCGTACTTTGGCAGGACGTAGTTCAGGCGCGTCTCGTACTCGACGATCTGCTCGACGCCCGGCCGGTCCTGCAGCGCCCATTCCATGTTCGCGAGCAGCCGGGTCAGCGGAAAGCCATCCGCGCTCCCCTTTTGCAGCACTTCCTCGATCAGCGCCAGCATCGCGTGCTGGTCGAACCGGTCGCCGCGAAGGTAGGCACTCTCCCACGGCATCACTTCGAGCTGGCCTCGCGCTGCGGCGGTTTCCGTGTCGACGCCCGCCTCGCGCAACCGCGCGAGATGCACGTCGCGATGATCGGGATCGACGATGTGGAATGCCTTGTCGCCGTGGTCGAAGCCCTCGGTCACATACGGCAGCAGGACGCGATACTCCTCCTCTTTCGAGTGGAAGAACGCGCAGATGTGACGCTTCCGGTCGAGGCGCGAGCCGGCGATATGGACGGGCAGCTTCTCGGGTACGGCGCTCATGGCGGCTGATTGTAGGTCGTTTGGCTGTCGGATTTGCGCGACGAACGACCGTCACGGCATTCCGTTTGCTCAACCGGGGCCGAAACGGCCCCCGACCCCGATGCATAGCGAAACACTCGAAGACATCACGGCGCCCGCTGACTTTCTCTCCGGCGGAGGCGAGCTCGGCGCGAGGATGCGCGCGATCGACTGGTCCGCCACGTCGCTCGGCCCGCCGTCCGAGTGGCCGCAGAGCCTCAAGACGTGCGTGCGGATCATCCTCACCTCCCGGCAGCCGATGTTCGTCTGGTGGGGAGAGGAGCTGATCAACCTCTATAACGACGCCTACAAGTCGATCGCCGGCGGCAAGCACCCGGCGGCGCTCGGCCAGCCGGCGTCCGTGGTCTGGAGCGAGATCTGGGACGAAGTCGGTCCCCGCGCCGCGACGGCCATGCAGACGAACGAGGGGACGTACGACGAGGCGCTGCTGCTGATCATGGAGCGGTACGGGTACGCCGAGGAGACGTACTACACGTTCTCGTACAGCCCCGTACCGAACGACCAGGGAGGCACGGGCGGGATCATCTGCGCCAACACGGACGACACGCAGCGGATCATCGGCGAGCGGCAGCTCGCGCTCCTGCGGGAGCTCGCCTCGGCGACCGCGGACGCACGCACGTTCGACGAGGCCTGCGTCCGCAGCGCCTCCAGCTTCAGCGCGAATCCTCGCGACATCCCGTTCGCCATGATCTATCTCCTCGACCGCGAACGGGACCGGCTCGTGCTCGCCGGAGCGGCAGGCATCGGCGCCGGTCACCCGGGCGCCCCGGGAGCCGTCCCGCTCCTGGATGGCGGCCCTTGGCCGTTCAGCGCCGCGCTCGAATCGCAGAAGCCCATACTGGTAACCGAGCTCGCGTCGCGATTCGGCGAGTTGCCAACCGGCGCGTGGGACCGGATGCCGGAGCAGGCCGCGATGCTGCCGATCGCACCGTCCGGGCCTGGAGGGCAGTCCGGAGTGCTGGTCATCGGCCTGAATCCGTTCCGGCTCTACGACGACAGCTACAGCCGCTTCGTCGACCTGGTCGGCACCCAGATCGCGGCCAGCATCGCCAACGCCCAGGCGTACGAAGACGAGCGGAAACGCTCCGAGTCGCTGGCGGAGCTCGACCGCGCGAAGACGGCCTTCTTCTCGAACGTCAGCCACGAGTTCCGCACGCCGCTGACGCTGATGCTCGGGCCGCTCGAGGACATCCTCGCCAAACCCGCGAACGAGGTGCTGCCGGAGAACCGCGAGCTGCTGACGGTCATGCACCGCAACGGGCAGCGGCTGATGAAGCTCGTGAACACGCTGCTCGACTTCTCGCGCATCGAAGCGGGACGCGTGCAGGCCTCATACGAACCTGTCGATCTCGCGGCATACACGGCGGAGCTGGCGAGCGTCTTCCGCGCGGCGGTCGAGAAAGCCGGCATGCGGCTGCTCATCGACGCGCCGCCGCTCGGCGAGAGGGCGTATGTCGATCGCGAGATGTGGGAGAAGATCGTGCTCAACCTCGTCTCCAACGCATTCAAGTACACGCTGGAGGGGGAGATCGCGGTGTCGGTGCGGAAGGAGGACGGCCATGCCGTCTTCTCGGTCCGCGACACCGGCATCGGCATCCCGGCGGCCGAGGTGCCGAAGCTCTTCAACCGCTTCCACCGGGTCGAGGGCGCGCGCGGCCGCACGCTTGAAGGCACCGGCATCGGCCTGGCGCTCGTGCAGGAGCTCGCGCGCCTGCACGGCGGCAGGGTCACGGTCGAGAGTCGCGAAGGCGCAGGCAGCACCTTCGAGGTGACGGTGCCGCTCGGCAGCGACCACCTGCCGCAGGACCGCGTCGGCGCCGAAAGGACGCTCGCCGCGACGAACGTCGCCGCGACGTCTTACGTCGAGGAGGCGCTGCGCTGGCTGCCGGACGCCGGCCTCGATTCGCAGGACAACGCGGCGTTCGTCGCCGGCGGGACCACGGCAACGCAACGCCGCAAGATCGTGCTCGCCGACGACAACGCCGACATGCGCGACTACGTACACCGGCTGCTGCTGCCGTTCTACGACGTCATCGCGGCCGCGGACGGGCTCGAAGCGCTGCGCGCCACCAGGGCAGAGAAGCCGGACCTCGTCCTCACCGACGTGATGATGCCGAACCTCGACGGCTTCGGCCTGCTGCGCGAGCTGCGGGCCGCGCCCGAGACCGCCGCCATCCCGGTGATCATGCTTTCCGCGCGCGCCGGCGAGGAGGCCCGAGTCGAAGGGCTGCAGGCAGGCGCCGACGATTACGTGGTGAAGCCGTTCAGCGCGCGCGAGCTGCTGGCGCGCGTCGGCAGCATGCTGGCCGTGGCGCAGGTGCGCCAGACGCTGGAGGCCGAGCGGCTCGGCCTTCGCGACATCTTCATGCGCGCGCCGGCCTTCATCGCCACGCTGCGCGGACCAGACCACGTTTTCGAGATCGCGAATCCTCTCTACATGCAGCTCATCGGCGAGAAGCGGGACGTGATCGGCAAGCCGGTGCGCGAAGCGCTCCCGGAGGTCGAGGGACAGGGCTTCTTCGAGCTCCTCGACAACGTCTACCGGACGGGCGAGCCTTTCATCGGCAGCGAGCTTCGCGTGGTCGTCGAGCGCGGCGACGGCGCCGATGAGCGCTATGCCGACTTCGTGTACCAGCCGATGCGCGCCGCCGACGGCTCGATCACCGGCATCTTCGTGCACGGCAACGACGTGACCGAGCAGGTCCGCGCGCGGCGCATCGTCGAGCGGCAGGCGGACGAGCTGGAGCGCGCCAACCTCGCGCTGCTCGACCAGATGGTGCTCAACAAGACCATCACCGACAACGCCGCCTCCTGCCTCTTCATGATGGACGAGCACGGCTACCCCACGTTCATGAACCCGGCCGCCGAAGCGGTGACCGGCTTCACGCTCGCCGAGATCCGCGAACGGCCGCTTCACGACGTGATCCACCACCACCATGCCGACGGTACGCCGTACGCGCTCGCGGACTGCGCGATCGAGCAGGGACGCGATGAGATGATCCCTCTCAAGGATCATCGTGACGTCTTCATCCGCAAGGACGGGACGTCGTTCCCCGTCTCCTGCCACCTCGCGCCGCTCTCCGGCCGCCTCGGCGGTGCGGTGCTCGAGTTCCGCGACATCTCCGACGAGCTGCGCGCCCAGGAGGTCCTGAAGGAGGCCGACCGCCGGAAGGACGAGTTCATCGCCACGCTCTCCCACGAGCTCCGCACGCCGCTGACGGCCATCCTCGGCTGGTCGCGGCTGCTCCAGATGCCGGACATGGACGAGGAGACGCGCGCCGGTGCGATCGAGACGATCAACCGCTCCGCGCAGGCGCAGGCGCAGTTGATCGACGACGTGCTGGACATCTCCCGCATCACCACCGGCAAGGTGCAGATCGCGTCCGACCGCGTCGACGTCTCCGCCGTCGGCGCGGCGGCGGTGGATACGGTGCGGCTCGCGGCCGAGGCGAAAGGCGTTCGCCTCACCGCGCAGGTGGGGGGCGGCGACACGATGGTCCTCGGCGATGCGAACCGCCTGCAGCAGGTGATCTGGAACCTGCTCTCGAACGCGATCAAGTTCACCCCGGAGGGGGGCGAAGTGCGGTTCACCGTCACCCGCAGGAACGGCAGCGTCGCGATCGAGGTGCGGGATAACGGAGCCGGCATCCGCTCCGACTTTCTCCCGCACATCTTCGAGCCGTTCCGCCAGGCGGAGAGCACGACCACCCGCGTGCACGGCGGCCTCGGACTGGGGCTGTCGATCGTCCGCTATCTCGTCGAGCTGCACGGCGGACGGATCTCCGCGGAGAGCGAGGGGGAAGGCAAAGGGGCGATGTTCCTCGTCGAGCTGCCGGCCCTGCGAAACAGGACGGCCACGCCGCGCCGCGTTGCCCCGCAACGTCCCGAGAGTCCCGGCGTTTCGGGCGACAGCCCGGCGCTGGACGGCCTGTCGGTACTGGTGATCGACGACCAGCACGACGTGCGCGAATACATCAGCGCCGTCCTCCGCCGCCGGGGCGCGCAGGTCCGCGACGCCGAGTCGGTGCGCCAGGCGGTCGAACGCGTGACCGCCGAGCTCCCCGACGTCATCCTCTGCGACATCGCCATGCCCCACGAAGACGGCTACGCGTTCATCCGCTGGCTCCGCGCCGACCCCGGCGCGCAGCAGCTCCCGGTCATCGCCATCTCCGCCTTCGGCCGCGAAAACGAAGAAGCACGCGTCCGCGCCGCCGGCTTCTCCGGCTTCATCCGCAAACCGGTGGAGCCGGAGGATCTGGCTCGGGCGGTGGCGGGGGCCGAAGCACCAGCGGAGTAAGTTGCCGATCTCGACGGTAGGGGAATCCCGCTTCGCGGCTCTCCTAGTACGAGAGGTGCTCCATGCGTGTGACTGATTCCGCCCCGGAAGAACGCTGTGACGAGCTCGATTTCACCCCGCGGATCCGTTTTCCGCAGGTCATCGCAAAGGAATACGACGACGTCGACGAACGCCGCCGTGCGGCACACGGAACCGCGCCGGCTCGGGTGAATGGGCGGCCGCCGCGGATGGTCGGCCTCGCGCTCTCCGGCGGCGGCGTCCGCAGCGCGACCTTCAACCTCGGGTTGCTGCAGGCCCTGGCCGCGGGGGGAAAACTGAAAGCGTTCGATTACCTCTCCACCGTCTCCGGCGGCGGTTACACCGGCGGCTGGTGGAGCGCCTGGCTCTCACGTGCGGACCGGAAGCCGGGAGAGATCTTCCCGCCGCCGGAAGACATCGAGAGCGAGCGCGACGACCGGCGCGCGCAACTGGAGCAGGAAGACAGGAAGGACGTCGACCGCCCGCAGATCAAGGACAGCGCCATCACGGCCGGCGAGGATCCGATCCATCACCTGCGACTCTTCTCGAACGTGATGACGCCCCGCAAGGGACTGCTCAGCGGCGACACGTGGCGCGCGGTCGCGGTGATCAGCCGCAACATCGTCCTGACCTGGCTGATCCTGCTGCCGATCCTGCTCGCCGCGATCGTCATCGGGCAAACGTGGTTCACGCTGGGCGGCGAGCCGGCGACCTCGCTCGAGCGTCTCGGCCGTGTGCTCGTGGTTCCGGGACTCCTCTTCATCGGCAGTGTCGTCTCCGTTTTTTTCTGGATGCTGTTCAGCCGCCGGTGGCAGACCTTCGGCGACAAGCTCGTCGCGATCATGAGCACGGTGGCGTTTCTGGCGCTGACGGTCTTCCTCCTGATCATCCTCGGCGTCCGCTACATCACCGACATCCCCACGCCGGTCTATGCGGCGCTCGGCTTCTGGCTGGTCTACGTGATCGCGCGGCTGGTCTGGTGGAAATTCGTGCATGGCGCGCGGTGGCGCGACCGCGATTTCTGGCGCAACCGGGTGGTCGTCCTGCAGACGAAAACGCTGTCGTACGCCGCGTTCAGCCTGGCGATCTTTCTCTTCGCCGGTTTCGGCTACAAGATCTTCGAGTTCCTCATCGAGAAGGGCAACAACGCCGCGGCGCAGGCCGGAGGATGGGGCGCATTCGCTCTGGCCGCGGTCAGCTCGCTCTACACGGCATGGAAGGCCGCGCCGACCGGCGGCGGCGACACCGACAAAGCGCCGAAGAAGCCGCCGCTGTTGCAGCGGGTCGCGTTCGCGATCGCACCGCCCCTGCTGCTCCTCGTGCTCGGCGTCGTCCTGTCGTGGATCGGCCACGAGCTCTACCTGACCGTGTCCGCCGATCCCGACCTCGTGCAGTTCGCCACCCGCGGCGCGCTCGTTTCAGGGTTCCTGTTTCTCGCGTTCGCACTGTACGAGTTCCGGCCGCCGCAGAAGTGGAAGAGCCTGCTCGTGATCGGGGTGTGGCTCGCGGTGGTCGCCGCGGCCTGGAAGATCGCGCCCGAGGCGCTCAAGGATCGTCTCGTCCCTACGGGCGCGATCTCGCTGGGACTTCTGTCGCTGGCCCTGTTCTTCCGCGCCATCCTGCGGCGCCGGATCTGGATCGTCTGGTATGCGCTGCTGCTGGCGTTCGTCGCGGTCTGGATTTACCGGAAGGTCGACCCAGCCGCGTACAACCTGTCCGACCGGCACCTCCCGCAGTTCGTCCTGGCAGGAATCCTCGCCACGCTGGTCCTGCTGCTGTTCGAGCTCTGGCAGGGGCGGGGCGCGAACACGCGCTCGATCGCACTGACCGTGATCGGCTGCACGATCTTCGTGCTCGTCGGCGCGGCGATCGGCGCGGGCGACAAGGGTTCGGATGCGCTGACGCTGGTGGGCCTGATCGCCACGATCCTCGGCTGGGTGCTCGCCCTCGGCTGGCTCTCCGATCCGAACCTCCTCACCATGCACGGGTTCTACAAGGCGCGCCTCATCCGCGCCTACATGGGTGCCTCGAACGTGCTCCGCGGCAAGGCGAAAGATGCCGACATCACGGACGCGGTGCCGGGTGACGACATGCTCCTCACGCAGCTCAGGAACACCGAGCGGGGGGCGCCCTACCACCTGATCAACACGATGCTGAATCTCGTCGGCGGGAGCGACCTCTCCACGCAGGCGCGAGCCTCGGATTCGTTCCTGATGTCGAAACGCTTCTGCGGCTCCAGCCGCACCGGCTACCGCCCGACCGACGAATATTCATGCGGCTCGATCTCACTCGGGACGGCGGTCGCGGTCTCGGGCGCCGCCGCCAGCCCGACCATGGGAGCACAGAGCCCGTCCGCCGCGCTCTCCGCGCTGATGACGCTCTTCAACATCCGCCTCGGCTATTGGGCGCCGACGCCGAGCCTGAGCTACTGGCGCAGCGGCGCGGCCCGGCTCTGGCCGGTCTACACGCTTCAGGAGCTCGTCTCGCAGACCACGGATCTCCTGCCGTACTGCAACCTGAGCGACGGCGGGCATTATGAGAACACCGGCGTCTACTCGCTGATCCAGCGCGGCTGCAGCGTGATCGTCGCCGGCGAATGCGGCGCCGACCCCGACGCCACGCTCGACGATCTCGGGAACCTGATCCGCAAGGTCCGGATCGACTTCGGGACCGAGATCACCAATCTCGACATCGCACCGTTGCGCAGCCGCCCGCCGGGTACGCACGTCGTCGTCGGGGAGATCCATTACGGTCCCGACCACGCGCGCGCGCTCGGCCTCACCGCGGACGAAATGGTCGGAACCCTGGTCATCGTGAAGCCGAATCTCGCCGGCGGTGAGCCGGTCGACGTCCAGCAGTACGGGTTCCTCAACAGGGACTTCCCGCAGCAGAACACGTTCGATCTCTGGTACGACGAAGCGCAGTTCGAAAGCTACCGCAGGCTGGGGCAGGAATCAGGGAAGCTGGCGATTGCGGTCGCCCCGATTTAGCGAATACGGACCACCGGATGAGCATCATCCGGTGGTCCGCACAGCATTTGCATCTTCCCTGCTCGTGCGCTTCACCATCGAGCAGATCTTCCTGACCACGCCGCGGGCCGATGAGCCGCCGCGGCATCCTCAGTACCACATCGTCGAAGCCGACAGCGTCGACGCGGCGCTGGAAGGATTCCTGTTGAGCGCATCGGCTACGCTCGTCGGCGAGGTGCAGAAGTTCCCCGGCTTTCAGGCCGTCGCCACGGCGAGAGCCGACGACACCGTCTTTGCCGTGAATCTGCTGCCCGGCAGCGACATCTTCCACCGCGCCACCTGAGCGCCCGGCGTCCCGCGGACACGTGGCGAGATCGAAGTCGAAAGGAAGACAAAGAATGGCTGACGAGCTCGCCCCCACCGGGATCGCCGGCCTCGATGAAGTCCTGCGAGGCGGCTTACCGAAGCACCAGATGTACTTCATCCAGGGTGACCCCGGCGCGGGGAAGACGACCCTCTCGACCCAGTTCCTGCTCGAGGGCGTCCGCCGCGGCGAGAAAACGCTTTACGTGACGCTCTCCTCCTCCACGCGCGACCTCGAGCGCGTGGCCCGCTCTCACGGCTGGGATCTGGCCGGCATCGACGTACACGAGCAGTTTCAGACGGCGAACGGGAGTGACACGACGATCTTCCGCCCGGCGGAGATCGAGCTCGGGAAGACGGTGCGGGCCATCCTCGACGCCATCGACGCACGCCAGCCCGATCGCGTGGTGATCGATTCGCTCGGAGAGATCCGGCTCCTCTCCGAAAGCGTGCTCCGCTACAGAAAGCAGCTGCTCACGCTGAAGGAGTTCTTCCGCGAGCGCCGCATCACCGGTCTCGTGCTGGACGACCGTTCCGTCGCGTCGCGCGAGTCGGAAGTGCAGGGCCTGGCCGAGGGGGTGATCGTCCTCACCGTCTCCGCTCCCACGTACGGCAATACCAAGCGCAGCCTGGAGGTCGTGAAGATGCGCGGCGTCGCGTTCCGAGGCGGCTACCACGACTTCACGATCGCAAAGGGAGGGCTGACGGTCTTTCCGCGCCTGACGGCCGGCGAATACCGCGACAGCCGCAGCGAGGGAGAGGTACACAGCGGCATCGGCGAGATCGATACGCTGGTCGGCGGCGGACTGGAACGCGCTTCGACCACGATGATCATGGGGCCGGCAGGCGTCGGGAAGTCGTCGCTGGCGCTGCAGTTCGTCACGACCGCCGCGGCCGCCGGCGACCGGGTAGCCTTCTTCATCTTCGAAGAGCACCGTTCCATCTTCCTCAAGCGAGCGGCGTCGCTGGGCTTCGACCTGCCGAAACTCCTCGAGTCCGGCAGTCTCATGGTGCAGCAGATCGACCCGGCCGAGATGTCGGCCGGCGAGTTCGCGTACGTCGTCCGGAGCGCGGTCGAGAAGGAAAAGAGCTCGATCGTCGTCATCGACAGCCTCAACGGCTACTTCAACGCCATGCCGGAAGAGCACTACCTGACGCTCCACCTGCACGAGTTGCTCAGCTACCTGACCGGCGCCGGCGTAACCACCATCCTGATCGTGTCGCAGCACGGCGCGCTCGGCCACGTCTCCTCACCGGTCGACGTCAGCTACCTGGCCGACGCGGTGATCCTGTTGCGCTACTACGAGACCCGCGGTGCGTTCGGACGCGCCGTCTCGATGCTCAAGAAGCGCACCAGCGCTCACGAGCAGACGGTGCGCGACTACAAGCTCACCTCGAAAGGAGTGCGCGTGGGAGCGGTGCTCGAGGAGTTCCGCGGCATTCTCTCCGGCATGCAGTCCGCCGAGACTCCGGCGCCCCACGCGAAGGCGGACCCGACCGAAGTCTGACGGGTCAATCCACCAGCGGCAGCGACGCGACGAGCTCCGCGCCCTTCCCTGCACCGTCGCTGAACGCCTGGATGGTTCCGCCGTGGCTCTCGACGAGATGACGCACGATGGCCAGGCCGAGCCCGAGGCCCTTGTGCGATTTCTGCTCGTCGCCTTCTTCCTGGCGATACCGCTCGAAGACGTGCGGCAGCAGCTCGGGCGATATGCCCTTGCCGGTGTCGCGCACACGAATCACGGCAGCGCCGTTCTCCCGCGCGAGCGTCACGTGGACAGAGCCTCCGCGCGGCGTGAACTTGATCGCGTTGGAGATGAGATTCCAGCCCACCTGCTGCAGCCGCGTCTCATCGGCCCACGCGAACAGCGGCTCGGAGCTGATGTCGGCGGTGAGTTCGATTCCCTCCAGCACAGCCGACGTCTGGAAGGTAGTGACGACCCGTTCGACGACCGGCGCGAGCGCGATGCGCGACGGCTCGATCATCACCTTGCCGGCCATGATGCGCGACACGTCCATGAGGTCTTCGATGATGCGCGCCTGCACTTTGGTGCTCGAGTCGATCATCGAAAGCGCGGCGGCCGCGTCTTCGGCACCGAGCGCGTCCTCCTGCAGGAGCTGGATCCAGCCGCGGATGGCCGCCATGGGGGAGCGGAGCTCGTGGCCGAGCGTGGCGAGGAACTCGTCTTTCGCGCGCGTCGCCGCCTCGGTAGCATGCGCGATCTGCGCGGCCGATTCGGCCAGTGCGTCGAGGAGCCGTTTCACCTCGTACTGCCGCCGCCGGCTGCGGAGCGCCGCCTCGGTCGCCGTCACGAACGTTGCGATGCCGAGAGGGCGTTCGAGCAGGACGATCTGCGCGCGCGTCCCGAGCAACTCCGTGGCGCCTGAGGCCGCGTCCTCGACGTCTCCGCCGAAGAGGATGACCGGCATCTCCGACCACGGCTCCTGCCGCTCCAGTGCCTGTTGCAGCACCAGCCCCGATCCTGCCTCGTCCAACGCTTCCGAGGCGACCAGCACCACGGCCGCTCCGCGGTGAATCTCTTCCGCGAGCGCACCGGCACCGGCCACGACGTCCACGTTCAGGCCGCGGCGGAGCAGGATCTCCGAAACGAGGCCGGCATCGTCACCCGTGGGAGCGAGCACGAGAATGCGTTCCTGGAGGAGGCGCTCGGCCGACCGCCGCTCGACGACGCGGGAGGGAGCTGCCTCGTCGAAAACGACACGGTTCGGCATATCAGTGCCGCGGAGCCGTGTCGGTGGTGGTCGGTGATGCCTTTTGCGTCGCGTCGATCCGCTCGTCGTAAAGCCGGCCATAGTTCGACGAACCGCGCGAACGCCGCTCCATGTAGGACGAAAAGATCAGGAAGAGCACGACCGCCGTCAGCGTGAACCAAGCCGCGTTCTTGAGCGTGAGGATGCGCATGCCGCTCCGCCGCTCCGGCTGCAGGCGCTGCGCTTGCGACGAAGAGAAGAAGGGTCCGAGGTTCCTGAGGATCCTCCGGCCGAAGCTCGGCTGCCGGTACAGGGTCCGCGCTGCAGGTCGCACTTCCATTCTCCGGTAGGGTTCCATGTACAGGAGTAAAGCCGTTCGGAAGGTCGAATACTCCGGGACGCCCATTCTGCGCCTCCCCCACCCACCCAGGTCCCTCGCTCGACGCTCGGGATGACGGGGTGGGTGGGTCGGATCGTCAGTACGTCCAGGCCCCCATCTCGTACGTCGTGCCGCGAGCGCGGCGCCAGTAGTCGTTCGTGACGTAGGTCAGCGTCCGCCCGGTGTTGATGGCGGCGGAGGTGGAGAGGAGGCGGTAATCCTCGGCATTCACGCCGCCGGGGTTCACGAACTGCGCGCTCGTGCTGATGGCGTCGGTCGTCGAGCTGTATGCAGGCGCGCCGGGATTCACCGTCCAGAAGTTGTTGCGATACGTGACGCCGGTGCCGGTGACGTTGGTCATGGTCACCGTCGAGCTGGACGAGCGGGCGAAGATGTTGTTCTCGACCAGGTTCCCGCTGTGTGCCGCATCGGCCTCGATGAACAGCATGTACGTGCCCGTGCCGGAGATGTCGTCGGTCGCATAGACCGTGTTGTTGGCGATGTAGCAGTTGGTCATGCCGCCGGTGTCTTCGACGAAGAAGGCGAGCCCCCACTGCTGCCGCACGATCACGTTGTTGATGATGTGATTGCCGTTCGAAACGTTGGCCTCGGAGCCGTAGTCCTCGTTCGCCATCATGATGCCGAACGACGGCTTGGAGTTGCGGTAGTAGCGCGCGTTGCCGGTCGAATAGACCAGGTTGCCGTCCACTTTGACGCTCTGCGCGTTGTCGAGGTAGATGCCGACCGCCCAGTTGTCGAACAGCTCGTTCGCGGCGGCCACGCTGTTGTCCGTCATGATGAAGGCGATGCCTTCGCTGTAGTTGCGGTAGACGACGTTCTCGCGCACGGTCACGTTGTTGCCGCGATGGATGCTGATGGCCTGTGCCCAGCCGCTGGTCCACGTCCGTGCTTCGTTCTCGAGCACGTTGTTGTAGACGTTGTTGCCGGCCACGAGCACGTCGTGCGCGGCGCCGAAAGTATCGTCACCGACGTAGATCGCACCCCGTTTCGAGCTATGCACGCGGTTGTTCACGATGCGGGTATTCGTGCAGCCCCAGCAGACGATGCCGTAGTCGGTGGAGTTGCGCACTTCGAACCCGCTGAAGTCGACGTAATCGCTCCCGAGCGACACGAGCGACGTGCTTGCCGAGGTCCCCGTGCCGTCGATGATCGCGTGCTCGCCGGGATACGCGGCGATGGTCAAACGCGCGCTGGAGGTGCCGCTCTCCCAGATGACGAAACGCTCGTTATAGATCCCGCCGCGAACGTAGATCGTATCGCCCGCGGTGGCCGGCGACTGCGCCTGATTGATGGTCCGGAAAGGCGCCGCGATCGTCCCGGCGTTCGTGTCGAGCCCGTTCGTGGCAACGTAGTAAGTGGTGGCGTAAAGGGTGGAGGGAAGAAGGAGGAGAAACGAGAGGAAAAAGCCCGCGCGAATGCGTGGCATGGAAGGTCTCCTGATTAGATTATTTGCAACTTACAGGAGACCTCCCACTGCGAAGGCGCTGCCACAACGAGTGTGATTCAGAACGCGCGGCGGACGAGTTCGAGGATCGCCTCGTCGTCCGCGTTGCGCTCCATCGCCGCTTCGACGGCCAGACTCACGTCGTCGCGGAACAACGTCGCCACCGCCGCGACGCGGCTGCCGTCGCGGTACACCACCGCGGCACTGCCGGCGGCGAGCGACCCGAACAGCTCCGCATCATCGGCACGCTCGGCGTTTCCGACGTAGGCGAAGACGAGGTCGTAGTGCTGGCTCCAGAAGAAGGGGACGCCGGTAAAGCGCTCGCGCCGCCCCATGGCATTGCGCGCGGCCACCTGTCCCTGCCGTCCGGCAGCGGCCCAGTGCTCGACGCGAATCGACCTGCCGCTGCGCACGTTCGGAAACCTCGCCGCGTCCCCGGCCGCGAAGACGTTCGGCGCGCCCGTCTGCAGATGCTCGTCGACGACGATGCCGCGATCGACCGCCAGTCCCGCGCCCTCGGCCAGGGTGACGTCGGGCTCGACGCCGATGCCGGCGACGACGAGATCGCAGGGCTCGGTGCTGCCGTCGTCGAGCACCACTCCGTCCACCCGGAGCTCCACCGGCCGGCGGCCGAGGCGGAAGCGAACGCCGTGGGATTCATGGGTCTGGCGCACGAAGTCGCCGATCTCGCGCCCGAGCACTCGCTCGAGCGGCCGCTCCTCGGTGCCGACCACGGTGACGTCCAGGCCGCGCTCGCGCAACGACGCGGCCGTCTCGAGGCCGATGAAGCTCGCGCCGACGATCACCGCGCGGCCCTGCGAGCCGGCGACGGCGCGGAGTCCGTCGGCGTCGCCCCAGGTGCGCAGGTAGTGGATGCGCACGCCGGGCGCGGCCGGCACGTCGAGCTGCCGCGGCCTCGCACCGGTCGCGAGGATTAGGCGATCGAATCCGATCCGCTCCCCCGACGCCAGCTGGACTTCGGCGCGCGCGGGATCGATGCTCTCGACCGTCGTGCGCAGGCGAAGCTCGATCCGGTCGCTCGCGTAATCAGGCTGGTCGCGAAGCGGAATCCACTCCGCCGGCGCGCGTCCGGCCAGGTAGTCCTTCGACAGGTTGGGCTTGTCGTACGGAAGCCGCTCCTCGGACGTGAGCAGCGTGACTCGTCCGCCGAAGCCGATGCGGCGCAGCTCTGCCGCCGCAAACGACCCGGCCGCGCCGGCGCCGACGATGACGATGTGCGCCGGATCGGTGGCCGCCGTGGACACCGGATTCGCGACGACGCGCGCGTCCGCGAGGACGCGGACGACCTCGCCGCTCCGGACGGTCGTGAAGACCCGCAGCGGACGCATGGCCGGCGCACCCGCGGCCCTGCCGGTGCGCAGCTCGAAACAGGCGTGATGCCACGGACAGCGGATCGTCTCCCCGACCACGAGACCGTCCGCGAGCGGCCCGTGGTAGTGCGAGCAGAACGCGTCGAGCGCGAAGAGCTCATCGCCCTTGCGGGCGAGCAGGACCGGGTCGTGACCGACATGACCCGCGAGCATGCCGCCATCCGGAATGTCCGTGATTCGGACACCTTCCTGCAGATCGGGACCACTGACCGTCTCCGTCGTCACGTTCGATCCTCCTACGTCGTTCCGCACAGGCGCAGAAACTCGGAGCGGGTCTCCGCGCTGTTGCGCAGCGTACCAAGCATCGCGGAGGTCACCAGCTGCGTGGCCGGCAGCCTGACCCCGCGGCAGCCCATGCAGAGATGGTGTGCCGCGATGATCACGCCGACGCCGCGCGCTTCCAGGTACGTCTCCACTGCATGCGCGACCTGCTGCGTCATCCGCTCCTGAATCTGCAGGCGGCGGGCGAAGCAGTGCACGAGGCGCGCGAGCTTGCTGATCCCCACCACCTTCCCCGGCAGGTAGCCGACGTGCGCCACCCCCTGGAACGGCAGCAGGTGATGCTCGCAGATCGAGTGAAAATCGATGCCGCGCAACACGATCAGCTCGTCGGAGTGCTCCGCGAACGTCTTCGAGAGGATGTCCGCGGGCGACTCGTCGTAGCCCGCGGTCATCTCCAGCAGCGCCTTGACCACGCGCGACGGCGTATCGCGCAAGCCGTCGCGCTGAGGGTCCTCCCCCACCAGGCGCAGCAGGGCATGCACGGCCTGCTCTGCTTCGCTCGTGCTGATGTGCTCGATCCCGCGAATCTGTTGAATGGCTGAGTCCATGCGTTCTTCAATTCTCCTGTTGTGGTGATCAGGCAGCGGATTGCTGCGGCATGGCGGTGACTGGAACTCGCTGCGCCGCATGGACGCGCACCTCGCTCAGGCGCGCCAGCGTGAAGGCGGCGATGGCGATCTCGACGTCGCGGACGGCGAGGTCGTAGAACACGCCGGTCGTGACCAGGCTCGCGGCGATGGCCAGCAGCCAGCCCGCCACGACGTAACCGCCGAGGCGCGTGAAGCCCGCCAGGATCACCACGCCGGCGATCATCTCGATGACGCCGACGCCGCGCATGAACGTGGCGGAGGAAACGGGCACGAGGTTGGTAGCGAGCGGGCTGAGATACATCTCCCAGTTTGCGAGGATGTTGAAGAACTTGTCGACACCGGCCAGAAAGGCGCCGAGGCCGAGTCCGATGCGGAGTGCCCTGAAGGGAAGTTCGAGATGCGGATTCATTGGTGACTGCCTCCTTGTCCTGCTTAGAGGAGACGGCGGGCCGATTGGTGACAGCTTTCCGTGCTGTCACCTTTTGCGCGGCGCGTCCTCTAATGCATCGGGAGAGATGGAGAATGACGCCATGAACGCCGTGCCCGTGGTTGCGTTGCCCGCCGAGATCAGCGACGAAGAGATCGTCCGCCGGGTCGTGTCCGGCGAGCGGGAGCTGTTCGAGCTGCTGCTCAGGCGCTACAACCAGCGGATCTACCGCGCCGTGCGCGCGGTGCTCCGCAATCAGGACGACACCGAGGACGTGATGCAGCAGGCGTACGTCAGCGCGTACCGCTCCCTGCACCAGTTCGAAGGTCGGTCGGGGTTCGCGACGTGGCTGACGAAGATCGCGCTCCGCGAGGCAGCCGCCCGGAGCAGAAAGACCGTGGCCCTCCTGCACGTCGTGCCGGAGCTGCGGGGAGACAACACCATGAACGACTTTCCCGAGCCGGGTCCCGATCCGGAAGCCCGCGCCGTCGCCGCCGACCTGATGCAGCACGTCGAAGCGGAAGTAGCCGCGCTGCCGGAAGCCTACCGTTCGGTGCTCCTGCTGCGGGAAGTGGAAGGGCTCAGCACCGAGGAGACCGCCGCGTGCCTGGAGCTCAGCACGGACGTCGTGAAGACGCGGTTGCACCGCGCACGGGCGATGCTGCGCGACGCCCTGTACCGCCGCGCCGGCGTGGGCCTGCATTCAATCTTCGAGTTCGGCGCACAGCGCTGCGACCGGGTGGTGGCGCGGGTCATGGACGAGATCCGGACGCTGTAGGCATCACGCGCCGCGCGCGTCCTGCTTCGTAGTGCCGAGGCTTCGCCAGACATCGTTCACGGCCGCCGCCCAGCCGGCGGGGCCGGGGGCGGGCGCGATACGGGCGTTCGGGACGCTGGCCGCGAGGTCGGCGTCGGGCTCTCCGTGCGGGCCCGGAACGATGATCGCGATGTCGGCGCGCGTCAGGAACTCGGCGTCGACGGCGGCTCCGCCTACACCGATCGCGACGTCGCAGTGGAGCTCTGCCCGGAGGCGGGTGAACGCTTCTCCTTCGTCGAAAGCGCGGCACAGATGGAGGAAACGGCGGCCGCGGCGGACGGAGAAGCCGATCTCGGCGGCAGCGCGCCTGACGTCCTCGAGCTCACCGCTCTCGATGACGAACGGCTCGCTGTAGCAGCGGTGCGTCGAGGCCTGCAGCATCTCTCCCGAGCGGCCGGAGAGGCGCGCCGCTTCACTTTCCGGCAGCGCGGAGTAGACCAGCAGGCTGGCGCCGGAGCGGTTCTCGATGTCGAGCACCACGTCGAGCAGCGTCTCGGCAGGCGGGCCGCAGGCCTCGACTTCCCAGCCGTTCGCGGTCCAGCGGGCGATCGCTCCGCCGGCTTCCACGATCATCGCGTGCTGGAGTCCCAGCTCCGCCGCGATCGGTGCGATCTCGTCGAGCGTCATGACGGAGACGGGGATCACCGGTACACCCGCCGCGAGGAGCCGGCGAACGGCCGTCCGGCTCGCACCGGGGGTGAACGTGCGGTCGTCGAGCAGCGTCCCGTCGATCGAGGTGAATACAGCCGCGCGATGTGCCGCTCCGGCTCGCGTCTTCGGGCGGATGCGGACCGCCGTGCGCTTTTGCGTTTCCATGTGCTGCACGGTAGGCGGAATGGGCCGGTCTTTCCCATCCGGTAAAGGGGGGAGAGGGGGAGGATTGAGGATTGAGGATGAAGGATTGAGGAGAGCGGCATCCCTCCTCCTCTCCTCAATCCTCAATCCTTCATCCTCAATCCAGCCTCCCCCTCCCCTGAACACCGGATGTACATCGATCGGACCGCGTCCCAAGATGCGGATCGTTGGGAAGGAGGGTCGAATGTCGAGAGGGGAACATGGCGCGGAGCGGCTGCGGGCGCTGGCCGGGGGCGGAATGCCGGCCGGCGGGCTGGTCGTGATCGCCAACCGGGAGCCGTATGCGCATGAATGGCGGCCGGATGGCACTGCCGTCGTCGAGCGTCCGGCGAGCGGCCTCGTCACCGGGATCGAGCCGATCCTGCGCGCCTGTGGCGGGACGTGGCTCGCGCACGCCGGCGGTTCGGCCGATCGCGCGTATTCGGATGCGATGGGCCGTGTGGCCGTGCCGCCTGACGCGCCGGAGTACACGTTGCGCCGGCTGTGGATCGAGGAGGAGGAGTACGAGCGGTACTACTCAGGATTCGCGAACGAGGGGCTCTGGCCGCTCTGCCACACCGCGTACACGCAGCCGTCGTTCCGCGGTCCCGACTGGCAGGCCTATCAGGCGGTCAACGAGACGTTCGCGCGTGCGGCGGTCGAGGAGACGGGCGCGGACGGCCTGCTGCTCATCCAGGACTACCACTTCGCGCTCGTGCCGCGGCTGGTGCGCGAGCGGGCGCCGCACGTCGTGACGAGCCTCTTCTGGCACATCCCCTGGCCGAACGCGGAGGTAGTCGGGATCTGTCCGTGGAAGGAAACGCTGCTGGAAGGGATGCTCGGAGCCGACGTGATCGGATTCCACACGCGCCAGTACTGCCTCAACTTTCTCGAAACGGTCCAGCGCTACCTCGAGTGCCGCGTGAATCTCGAGGAGATGTCGGTCTCGTACGGCGGCCGCGAAACGCGGGTCCGGCCGTATCCGATCAGCGTCGAATGGCCGTATCCCGCGGCCGCGCGCACCGCCGGCGCGGCCCTGCGCCGCGCGCTGGCGATCCCGGCGGCGGCGCACGTGAGCGTCGGCGTCGACCGTGCCGACTACACCAAGGGCCTGCTCGAACGGGTGCACGCGGTCGAGCAACTGCTCGAAGACAATCCGTCGCTGGCCGGCAGATACGTGCTCGTGCAGCTGGCCTCGCCGACCCGCACGCGGATCCGCAAGTACCAGCAACTGGCGGCCGACCTGGAGGAGGCGGTGGATCGCGTCAACGTGCGTTTCGGGACCGCGGCGTGGAAGCCGATCCAGTTGCAGATGCGCACGTTCTCGCCCGAGGAGGTGCGGCAGTACTACGCGATGGCGGACAGCGCTCTCGTCACGCCGCTGCACGACGGGATGAACCTGGTGGCCAAGGAGTACGCAGCCGCGTGCGAAGACGGCGACGGGGCGCTCGTCCTGAGCGTGTTCGCCGGCGCGGCGAAGGAGCTCGACGGCGCGCTGCTGGTCAATCCGTACGATACGCAGCAGGTTGCGCAGTCGATCCTCCGCGCGATCCGGATGCCGCTCGCTGAGCGCCGTGCACGCATGGGGCGGATGCGGGAGCAGATCGCCTCCCATTCGATCTACGACTGGTCCGAGAAACTGCTGACCGACATGCGCGAGATCCGTCAAGCCGGCGCCCGGTACTGGCCGCACCGCCAGTTCCTCGGCGCACTCCACGCGGAACGTCCGCGCGAGGTCGTAGCTCGATGAGGACAGGCGCGATGACGGCCGGCACCACGCTGCTCGCGTTCGATTTCGACGGCACGCTCGCGCCGATCTGTGAAGACCCGGGACAGGTGCGGCTCGATCGCGGCGCGGCGGCCCTGCTCGCCGAAACGACGCAGGTCGAGGGGGTGGTCGTGGCGATCGTCTCCGGCCGCGATGCCGGCGATCTCACGCATCGCGTCAACACACCCGGCGCCTACATCATCGCCTCGCATGGCCTGGAGATCCATGCGCCGGGGGGACAGCTCGTGCGCGACGCGCCGCCGCTTTCCTTCGCCTTCGGCGCGGAGCTGCAACGCGAGATCGCGGCGAGCGGCCTGCGCGTCGAGTCGAAGAAGCACGCGGTCGCGCTCCACTGGCGCGGCATCCCGTACGAAGCGATCGAGCCGGTCGCCGACATGTTCCGGGCCTGGGCCAGGGAAGCGCAGCTCGACCTGATCGA
This sequence comes from Thermoanaerobaculia bacterium, assembly GCA_035630815.1. Taxonomy (GTDB): domain Bacteria; phylum Acidobacteriota; class Thermoanaerobaculia; order Gp7-AA8; family Gp7-AA8; genus QHVT01. The sequence continues at coordinate 60,608 of DASQJY010000020.1, read as the reverse complement.
GGGGCGTTGCGTCGTCGAGGCACGCTCGGCAGGCAGCGGGAAAGAAGAAGCCTTGCGGTGGCTCACTCACGCCACCGGCGCCGCGCGAGTGGTCTATGCCGGCGACGACATCACCGATTTCGGGCCGCTGCGCTTCGCTGCGGAGCGGGGGCGTGCGCTCTTCCTGGCCAGCAACGAGCGCGTTCCGCCTCCCGGCGTGACCGTGGTTGGCTCGTTTCGCGAGCTCTTCCGTCTCATCCGCGAGGAAGTGATGATCTGACGCGCGGGTTGATGGATGGGAGCGAATGCAATTTCCCGGTTCATGGCAGCGGAGATTCTTCAGGACGTGGCCCGTCGCGGCGGCCGCGCTCGGCGGACTGCTGCTCCTGATCTACACCTCTGTCGCCACGACGTCGCGAAAAGCCGAGGAGATCTACGCGCAGCTCGACCAGCTGAACACCCATCACCGCCAGGTGGAGAACAAGCTGCGGCGCCTGCGCGGCGACGTGCACCTTTCCGGCATCTACATCCGTGACTACCTCCTCGATACCGACCGGGAGGAAGGACCGGAGTACCGGCAGCACCTGACCGAGCTGCGGCAGAACCACGCCGCCACGGTGAAAGAGCTGCGTGCGCTCCTGCCGCCGGACGCCGCGCCGCGCATGGACAACCTGCAGGCGGAGCTCGACCAGTACTGGCAGGCCTTCGAGCCGCTCTTCGAATGGTCGCTGTACGAGAAGATCGTGCGCAGCGCGCGCTTCCTGCGCCGCGAAGTCCTGCCCCGCCGCGAGGCGGTCCTGGCCATCACGGTGGACATCGAGCAGTTGAACAACGCGAACCTGGCGGCGCAGCGCGCCGAGGTGACGCGGCGGCTGAGCGGCTTCCGCGACGACCTCGATCGCCGTCTCTGGCGCACGCTCCTGCTCGGCTTCGTGATCGCGCTGGTGGCCGTCCTGCGGCTGCGCGGACTGGAGCGCCGCTCCGACCTCCAGCGTGCGCACGCCGAACGGGCCGAGCACGAGATGCGGCTCCTGTCCCAGCAGCTCGTAGCCACGCAGGAGGAAGAGCGGAAGAAGCTCACGCGCGAGCTGCACGACCACGTCGGGCAGATGCTCACCGCGTTGCGCATGGAGATCGGCAAGGCCGACCGCGCCCGCGGCGGATCCGACCTCGTGCTCGGGCAGGCCATCGGCGAGGCGAAACGGCTGCTCGACACCATCCTCCGCTCGGTCCGCGACCTGGTCATGGGGCTCCGCCCGAGCATGCTCGACGACTTCGGCCTGCAGCCCGCGCTGGAGTGGCACGTGCGCGACTTCCGCCGCCGCTACGCCATCCCGGTCGGCCTGTCCCTCGGCGGAGACCTCGACGCGCTGCCCGATCAGTACCGCACCTGCGTCTACCGGATCGTGCAGGAGGCGCTCACGAACTGCGCGCGGCACGCCCACGCGAACCGCATCGAGATCCGCGTACACGTCGACGCGAACACGCTGGACCTGCTCGTCAGCGACGACGGGGCCGGGATCGATCCGGCGCGCACCCGCGGGGTGGGACTGCTCGGGATCGAAGAGCGCGTCCGCGAGCTGCACGGCGCGTTCAGAATTGCATCGCGCCAGCCGCACGGGACCGAACTGCACGTGACGCTGCCCGTCACCACACCGATCGAGGAGGCCGAGCTTGCGCGTGCTGCTGGCTGACGATCATTCCATCGTGCGCCGCGGGATGCGGGCGCTGCTCGAGACCGACGATATGGTCGAAGTCGTGGCCGAGGCCGCGGACGGGCTGGAGGCGCTGCGCCTCTGCGAGGAACATCATCCCGACCTGTTGATCCTGGACGTGGCGATGCCGAAGCTGAACGGGATCGACGTCGCCGCCCGCACCCAGAAGATGCAGCAGGCCCCGCGGTCGATCATGCTGAGCATGCACCTCGACGAGTCGTACGTGATGCGTGCGATCAACGCCGGCGCGCGCGGGTACCTGCTCAAGGACGCGACGGACGAAGACCTCCTGCCCGCCATCCGTGCGGTGGCAGCCGGGAAGTCGTTCTTCTCCCCCGCCGTGAGCGGCGTGTTGGCCGAGGAGTACATGCAGCAGTTGCAGGAGCGCGGCCTCACGGACTCGTACGACCTGCTCACCGATCGCGAGAAGGAAGTGCTGCAGGCACTGGCGGAGGGAAGAGCGAACAAGGAGGTGGCCGTGCTGCTCGACGTCGGCGTCTCCACGATCGAAACACACCGCGCGAACCTGATGCAGAAGCTCAACCTCCACAGCACCGCCGAGATCGTGCTGTACGCGGTGCGCAAGCGGCTCATCGTGTAGAGGCCAGAACATGGCCATCGCGCAGCACCGCTTGTCCTACACTGCTCGCAAAGTGAGTTTTCGTCGTCTGGGCCTCGCGCCGCTGTTTTTCAGCGCGGCCATGTTTGCGTCCACGTCTCCCGTTGCGCCGGTGATCCTGGAGCCGGAGCACGATCGCGACGTCGTCGCTCCGGGGGACGTGCACATGGTCACGTCGCCGTTCGCGGACGCGGACGGCGACGGTCACCGCTGCAGCGACTGGGAAATCGTCACTCCCGAAGAGGACGTGGCCTGGCGCGCGGAGTGTGCGACCGGTGCCGCGCGGCTGCACATCCACATGGCCGACGGCGTGTTCGCCGCAATGCGCCGCGAGCTGCACCCGAACCGCGAATATCGCCTCCGCGTCCGGCATCGCGACGACAGCGGCGATCCCGATGCCGAGTGGAGCGCCTGGTCGGAGCGCGAGTTCCGCACCAGCGCGCCGCCCGCCGCGACGCCGATGCGCATCCGCGACATCCTGGACAACCCGGCGCCGGAATGGAACGCGACGCCGCCCCGGGGTGCCTCGCTGCGCGTCGAGCTGGTCGACGACGTGCCGCTGCTCGACATGCAGAACGGCGTCGTCACTGATGAGGAATCGGCGCCGGCGCGGTCGGCGATCCGCATCGCGCTGCACGCCGGGCCGGACCCGTGGCTCGTGCCGCGGAGCGAACTGACGTTCGACGACGAGAACGGCGACCGGCGCACCATCTACATCCCCGAGGTCTTCGTGTCGGAGAACGGCACCGCGCGGTTCTGGGTTTCGGCGAACGGCGGCACGCATCACATGAGCGAGGGAGATCGCGTTCCAGCGTTCGACCAGATCGCTCGCGGTGCGGCCGTGCCGTGGACTGCACGCGAGCGCGGCTTCGTCGTCGACCATGTCGCGGGCGGGCTGCAGTTGCCGCTCGATCTCGCGTTCGCTCCCGACGGCTCGCGCTTCTACGTCGCCGAGTTGTACGGCGACGTCAAAGCGGTGATGCGCGGCGGCGACGTGAGCGACTTCGCGACCGCCCTCCTCGACTTCGATCCGGAGGGCGGCATCCCCGGCACCGGGGAAGTGGGCCTGGGCGGCATCACGGTCGACCCGGAAAACGGCGACGTCCTGGTCACCCGCGTCGCGTGGCCGGACCAGACCAGCGGCCTCGTGCCGCAGGTGGTGCGGCTGTCGAACGGCGCAGCCGAAACGATCCTCTCGCTGCCGGACGAGTTGCAGGCGGCATCGCACCAGATCTCGAACATCACCATCGGTCCCGACCGCAAGCTGTACGTGCACTTCGGCGACACCCAGGTGCCGGAGTACGCGCGCGACATGACCACGGTGCGAGGGAAGATCGTCCGCCTGAACCTCGACGGCAGCGTGCCGGAGGACAATCCGTTCTACGACGCCTCCGATGGCGTCACGGCGCGCGACCTGATCTTCGCGAGCGGCTTCCGCAATCCGTTCGGCGGTGCGTGGCGCGCGGCCGACCTGTCGCTGTACGAGGTGGAGAACGGGCCGGCGGTGGACCGTTTCGCGCGGGTGGTGGCGGGACGCGATTACGGCTGGGACGGCACGAACGCGAGCATGCGCACTCACGCCCTCTACACCTGGCACCCTGCCGTGGCTCCGGTGCAGGTGGCGTTCGTCCAGCGCGAGACGTTCGACGGCAGCGGCTTTCCGGACTCGCAGCTCGATACCGCATTCGTCAGCGAGTCAGGCCCGACCTGGGCCAACGGCGAGCAGCGCCTCGGAAAGCGCATCAGCGCGATCGCATTCGACGGCGACGAGGTGGCCGGAGCTGCACGCCCCTTCGTCGAATATAACGGCACCGGACGCGCGACCGTATCCGCCGTTACCGCGGGGCCGGACGGTCTCTACTTCGCGGACCTCTACAAAGACTCGCACTACACGTCGCCGGTCGACCGCGGCGCGAACGTCTTTCGCGTGCGCTGGGCCGGTTATGCCGATTTCGAGGCGAACGCCGTGTCCGCGGACGGCCGGACGGTCGCGTTCGCCGACCGCTCCGACGTGCCCGATGCCACGACCCGCACGTGGGACTTCGGCGACGGACACTCGAGCAGTGAGACCAATCCCCTGCACCGGTTCGGCCGCAACGGCACGTACATCGTGCGGCTGACGGTGAATGGGGTCATCGTCGAGACGAAGAGGATGCGGGTCGGTGCGGACGACGGCACGCTGACCGGCGACTACTTCGCGGACAGCGAATTCGGGGGGCAGGGCGTGACGCGCGACGAGCCTTCCCTCGAGCGCGACTGGGGAGCGGCCGCGCCGTTCTCTGCGCGGTGGCGCGGCACGCTCCGGCCGCGCTATTCGGAGACGTATCGCTTTACCATCGACACGAACGCGGAAGTGCGGCTGTTCGTCGACGGCGAGGTCATCGTCCCGGATGATGCAAGGCACGGCGAGGTCGAGCTCGAGGCCGGAAGCGATTACGAGCTCGTCGTCGAGCTGCAGCATCGCGACGGCGATGCATCCATCCGTGTGACGTGGGAGAGCGACAGCCAGGTTGCGCAGCTCGTTCCGCGGTCCGCGCGCGCCGTCGAGCCGAGCGTGACCACCAAGCGCCGCTCCGTCAGGCGATAGGAGACGGAATAGGGACAACGCTGGCGGCGCACGAAGCGGGAGCCGCGCTCACCTGGAGCCAGGAGCTCGAGGACGCCGCGGTTGCCGCGCGCATCGGGCACATCGCCGAGCCGGCGAACGAACAGAATCCGGACCGCCTCCTCTCCGTTCTCGGAGGCGAGTAACACCTGGCCGGATCGACGCGGATGGTTTGTCCGGCGGACGCGATTACAGCCAGTTCTCGAGGTCCAGTCCTGCGACGCGATCAAAATGCTTTGTGTTGTTCGTGACGAGCGTCAGATCCAGCGCCACGGCGTGGGCAGCAATGAGTGCATCGAGCTCTCCGATCGGAGAACCACGCTCGGCCAGGTCGCTCGCGACGAGGCCAAACTGAGTCGCGCACCGGCCGTCGAACGGCATGACGGCCACATTCGAGATGAACGCGTCGATGAGTGCGTGCAGCTTCTTCGACTGCCTGCGGTCGGCACCGTACCGTAACTCGGCAAGCGTGACCGCGCTGATACAGAGCTCAGACGGCCGATGGTCGAGAATTCGCGCGGCTACACCACCCTGGCCTCGAAGCGCGAAGCTGACGCTGTCGGTATCGAGCATGAACTTCGGCTTCATCCGAACGGGTCTTTCTTCCTCGCGATGGCGCTGGATCGCGGACGTTCGATCTCCTCTTCCCAGGCCCCGAGCGCTCCGACGAAGTCGCTGCTCCATTCGTCAGCCGGCTCGAGGATGACCCGTTTCCCGACGCGGCGAACCAGGACCTCCTGCTGATCGTCCGGAAACCGGCAGGATTTAGGAAGACGAACCGCCTGGCTGCCTCCGTTCGTGAATATCTTCGCCCGCTCTGCCATGCAACAAGTATAGATGCCCGTCTAGACGTCGGTCAACGAGCCCTGCCGATCGTCCGTTCGAGCGGATCGCCAGCGAGATCGAGGCCATCGGCTTCCGTTGGAAGCGAGGGGTTCTTCGCCTACGCTCGAGGACGAGACCTTCCGCGACTTCCTCCAGCCTCAACTCACCGGTTCGTGGCCTCGTTCCTCCGGTTTCAGCAACTCCGCGACGAGCTCCTTGGTATCGACGTGGCGGGGCTCGAACATGAGCGCCTGTTTCGCTGCTTCGAGAGAACGGTCGAAGTTGTTCAGGCGCTGCATGGCCCGCGCGTGCAGGTAGTGCCGTTCGGCGAGGGCCTTGTGGATGGCGCGGTCGGTCTGGTCGTGCCCGTACGCGCACGTCAGGATGTGCACGGCGTCTTCGTATTCATCGGGCCTGTTCAGTCCGAGGCCGGCGTCGGCGTGGATCTTCATCATTCCTGAAAAGACGATCGCGTCGTGCGGGGCCGTGGCGTATGCCTGATGCGCGAGCTGCACGGCCTCCGAAAACCGCCCATCCACGACCAGTGCCTGCGCCTGCTGGAGCAACTGCTGCGGGCGCGTGGGCGTGAGCGACTTCAGTTCCACACGAAGCTCTTCCAGCTCCCTCGACATCGTCGCGACCAACTGCTCGGCCTCGCGGTAGCGCGCCTGTGCCATGAGCGCACGCACTTCGCTGAAGCGTTCGCTCGACGCGGGCGGCCGCGGCGGCTCGGGCGGCGTGCCGGGGGTCTTCTGCACCAAGCCTTCGATCGCCGTCACCTCGGAGAACTGCGCGTTTCCGTTGGTCCGGGAGCTCGCTGGCACGCGAGGAGGCCCGTGCAGGTCCGCGGAGATCTCGAAGCCCGCGCGATTCGATTGCGGCAGCGTCACATTCGCACTGTCCGCGGCGGCGATGAGCGCGCCGAGGGCGATCACGTTCGGATCGGTCCGGGCCACCCTGTTCGGATACGCCTCCCAGACGATGTTGTCGACCGGATGTGTCGTGGCGACGTCGCCGACCAGCAGCACCGCGTCGACGTTCGTGCTTTCGAGCTGGTTCTGTTCGAGCAGGGCACCGATGTTGTCGAGCGCCTCGGCGAGCTGCTGCTTGAGCGTCTCTGCAAACCGCGCGGCATCGAGCCGCACCACCATGACGTTCGGCGTGCCGGTCAGCTCCTGGTTCATCTGGATCTCGGCGGCCGGCTCGGTGGCCAGCCGGTAGCGGATGCTTTCGGCGAGACGCCGGAACTTGTGCCATTGCTCGGAGGTGAAACGGCGCAGCCCCAGGAACACCTGGCGGTCGCGCAACCCGAGGATGATGTCCTCCATGATCAGCGCGTCGAGGCGTTCGCCGGACACACGCTGCTCGAGCGCCGAGCCGAGGATCCAGCAGCGGCCGCGCGACAGACGTGCGAGCGAGTACTCACAGGCGCCGTAATCGAGGTTGAAGACGACGAACGTGGCCGACTGGTCGCGGTCCGTGCGCACGCCGAGAGCCACGGCGATCGCGCGGTCGATGAGCGAAACCTCGGCGAAGCCCGCCTGTTTCGCACAGTGGACGAGCGTCTGCCGCTTCCGCTGGCTCAACGCCGTCGGCACGGCGAGCACCGCGCGTGCCGCGGCCGTGGCGTCCTGCGCGCGCACGCGCTCGCAGATCGACGTCAGCCGCCGCTGGACGACCAGTTCCGACGTCTCGTGGCGCCCGGAAAAGAGGAACGGGACCCCTGCGCCGACGCTCTGGAGGACGCTCGGAAAGCCGACGCCGAGGGAAGAGACGTTCCGCGACGGATCGAACAGCAGACTCGGTTCGTTCTCGATCGGGTCGACGTGCAGAAAAACCGGCTTGCCGGCATCCGTGTACGCGACGCGCAGTTCCAACTCGCCGAAATCGATACCGACGAAAACCTCGTTGCTCATTGCTTGCTCCCGTCTTGCGCGCTATTCGGTGGCCACGCGGAGAAGTCCATCCCAGCTCTTTCGGTCTTCCACCCCGCGGATGGACATGCGTTGCGTCATCAGTTGAGCGACCACAACGCGCAACTCGCCGCTGAGCCGTTCCACTTCGGGCGTATTGCCGCTGCGGTGCGCCGTCCGCAGGCTTGCCACCGCCTGTGCCATCAACTGCGACTGATCCGGTGACAGCCCGTGCATCGTGCGCTCGGCGATGAACAACAGGCTGGCCGTGCCGGAGCCGAGGACCTTGTTGCGCAGGACCAGCGTGGCCATCTGCCCCTCGCTTTCATTCCCCTGCTCGAGCGCCTCCTGCCCCTGGCGCATCGCGTCCGTGACCTCCTGGCGGTCCTCCGGCGTCATGTAATCGCCGTAGGTATCGACGAAATGAGAGGCTGCCTTCAGCGACGGCTGCAGGTCTTCACGCCAGTCGTCGACGAGGTTCTGGCTGGCCGGCCTCACGCGCGGACGGTCGCGCTTCAGGATCTCGGAGTAGCTCTGGTCCGTACCGACGACGCGCACACCGACCGTCAGAAAGCGGTTGCTGTCGTAATTGAACGACACCTCCACCGGCGTCGACATGGCGATCCCCTCGGGAAGCGGGAACGCAATCACGCCCTGTTGCTCGTTGTAACTGGCCCGGTCGCTCAGGCCTTCATAGACCGGGATACTGATCAGGGTCTGGTTGTCCTCGGAGGGATAGAAATTGTGCGTGAGGGGCCGCGTCAATGGATACGGCGTTCCGCGGGGGATGATGTGCACGAACGTGTCGGGGTTTTCTCCCTTGACGGCCGCAATCCCGAGGTGCATCGCGGTCACGCCGTGAACGCGCGGTCCTTTCGCCTCCTGCTGCGGATCCGGCTCATCCTCGAGAAGGGCACCCGCGGCGAGAATCGCCGCTCCGAGCGCGACGCATTCCATCGGATTGACGTGGCGCTTCACCTTCGACTGGCCGAACAGCGCGTACATCTCCTGCTGCACCAGCGGTACCGCCGTCGACCCGCCCACCAGCAGGACCTCGGTGATGTCGTCGGCCGACAGGTGCTGGCGCTCCAGCGCGCCGCGCACGAGATCGACGCTTTCCTGTACCAGAGGGCGAATGTCGTTCTCGAACATCTCGCGGGTGATCTCGAGCTCCACATCGACAGGGCCGGCATCCGGAACCTTCACCATCAGCGGCGCCGAGATGACGTGGCTCTGTTGTGCACTGAGCGCGATCTTCGCGCGCTCCGCTTCGATCTTCGCCTTGGTGATGAACGCCACGTCGGACGACGGGTCGTAGTCCCACTCGTCCTTCACCCAGTCGATCATGCGCCGCACGATCCTGTAGTCGAAATCGTCGCCGCCGAGCCAGTTGTTGCCGGCGATCTCCAGCACGGTGTACTGGCCGGCGGTCATCTGGATGATGGAAATGTCGAACGTGCCGCCGCCGAGGTCGTACACCAGGACGCGATGGCGCTCCTGCTCGCGCCCGACGCCGAACGCGATCGCCGCGGCGGTCGGCTCGTCGATGATCTCGACCACCTTCAGGCCGGCCGCTTCGCCGGCATCCGCGGTCGCTTTGCGCTGCCGTTCCTCGAAGTAAGCGGGCACGGTGATGACGGCGTGCGTCACGCGCTCGCCGAGGGCCAGCTCCGCGCCGTCCTTGACCTGGCGCAGGATCATCGCGGAGATCGCGGTGGGAGTATGCGGCGAGCCGTTGAGGAGCACGCGAATGGCTTGATCCTCGTGATCGGGCGGAGGTGCCGCGGCGAGCTGGTAATGAAAGCGCTTCTGCACCTCCTCGACGCGCGGCTCGCCGTAAACGCGGCCCATGAGCCGCTTGATGGAAAAGATCGTGTTCGCCGGATCGCGGACGGCGTTGTTGAGAGCCTGCCGTCCGACCACGATCTCTCCCTCCGTGGCCTTACGCCGTTTGACATACCCGACGATGGACGGCGTCAGCGCTTCGTTTGCGAGCGAAGGCAGGACCTTGTTTTCCGCGCCGCCCACGGCGCCTACTGAATTCGTCGTTCCGAGATCGATGCCGATTGCTCTCATTGCCGTTCTCCTCTCGCACCATCCGTAGAAATTGCGACTCTTGCCCTTCGCAGGAGCCGTCCGCGCCAGCGATACCCGCGGACGATGACCTCCAGCACCGTGTCATCGGCGACTCCGGGGTCGGAGCGCAGCTCGACCACTTCGCTGCACGTCAGGTCGACCGGTAGACCGGCCGCGGAAATCGGCTCGACACCGGCTCCCTGCAGCACCCGCAGCGCCTGCGCGCGAATCCGTTCGACGCTGCGGCCGCGCGTCGCCGCCGAGTCGCTCACGAGCGTCTGGTTCCACGTCTCGAGCGCCTCGAGCGAATCGACGACGTCGAGAAACCCGGTGAGCAGCCGCTCCAGCTCGAGGCGGTGCGCTTCGTCGGCCGCCGCGGTTGCGCGTGCGAAATCGAGCCCGGCCAGCAGGCGGTCCGTTGCAGCGGCGAGGTCATCTTCACTCATCACGCCTCCTCCAGGTACGACAGGACATTGAATGAGACCGGCCCGATGTTTACGGGGGGCTCGGGTGGGTCCGCGCCGGTGTCGATTCGCTCGGGCGCCGTCAGCACCTCGAGATCGGGCGGTATGTTTGCGAGCTCCCGGAAACAGGCCGGACTGACGGGCGACTCGAGCGCCGCGAGCTCGGCGATGGCGCTCTCGACACTCGTCGCCGAAAGCTCGTAGAGGAAGAAATCGATGAGGAGGCGCTGGTCGGCGAGCCGCAACGCGTCCCACGCGGCACGAACCTCGTGCGACGGAGAGCCACCGGCCATGACGTCGAAGAACGCCTCCTTGATCTCGTCGGACGTGGAACCGGGACCGATCGGCCTGGCGCCGAGAGCGGCGAGGCGCCCGGACAACAGGTCGTAAGGAAAGGCTCCTTCCCACGGAAGGTGCCGGTCTTTCAGCAGAATCGTTCTCGCGTGGTCGGTCATCGCGTCACTCCTGGATCGGCAGGGTGTGCAGTACATCGGAGAGGGCGGCCGCATTCGGGCAGCGGGTGGTCGCTTCGGCGGCGATGCGTGTGTAGGTCTCGACGTCGCCGCGCTCCCGCAACTGGATGAGCCACTGCCGGTAGCACCATCCGAGGCGTCCGAGCGATTCAGCGTCGTTCGGTTTTTCCTGCGCGAGCTGCCAGTACAGCTCGACCGCGCGCGGACAGTCGGACTGCGCCTGGAACACCATCGCCTGCGCCAGCCGGCTGTCACCGGCTTCGTTCTTCGATTCGTCCGCGGCAATGCGCAGCGCGGACAATGCCCGCTCGAAGGCGTTGACACCATCCGCGACCATCGCGGAGGTTTCCGCGGCGGTCTTCATGATCGTCACCAGATCGGCGTTCCCGGGGAAGAGCTGCTCCGCTTCGCTGAGCCGGTTGTTGACTTCGTTCACCAGCGACTGCGCGTGCTCCCTTTTGCCCTGGTTGTACAGCTCCTTCGCATAGTGCAGGGTCGCGATGCAGAGTACGAACGTCGCACGCAGAGAGCCCGGCGCCATGTTGAGCGCGCTGACCGCATCCTGCCGCGCCTCCTTCTCCATGTCGAAGGCGTTCGAGAGGTGCGTGGCACGGTCGAGCAGCGCACCGATGAGCGCCTGCCGGAGGACGCCGTCACCGCTGTCCCACTCCTGGGCCAGCGCGTCCTGGGCGAGCGTCACGGCGTCGTTCAACGCATCGAGCTTGTCGTGCCCGTCGCCGCTCTGGTTCTGCAGCACGTGGCAGCGGCCGATCACGACTTCACGGATCTCGGCCCGGATCGCTTCCTCGTTGCGCAGGGATGGCGCGAGCGCCAACGCCTGCTTCCAGTTCGCGATGGCCTTCTCGATCAGCAGCGCCGACTCGGAGACTGCCGCGAGCGCGACGCGCAGATGACATTGCTGCTGTAACGCGCGCGCCACCTGGCTGAACACTCTCGGTCCCCGCCCCGCGGGGATGGCAGCGAATCCCGGATTGGCCGCGGCGAACGCCTGCCCCTCCGCGACCGTCCCGCTGCGAAGCAGCTCGAGCGCTTCTTCGCTCCGCCCCTCCTCGTGCAGCGACTGTGCGGACGCCAGGGAAGAGAATGCGACGCAGACGCGCCGATGCGGCGTGTCCGCGTTGAAGGCGGCCGGCGGGAACGAAGCGATCCAGGCCGCGAACTGCGGTTCGACCTGCAGTTGCGCGATCCCGCGCGGCCCCGCTACCGCCACACGCGTCCGCCCGTCCCCGGCCAGCGGAATCCCCTTGAGCTGATCGACGGCGCGCGCGGCGGTGAGCTCGACGCGGAACAGCCGCGCCGGGCCGGGATCGTCCTCGCTCGCGGCGCGTAATGCGTCCGCACAGTACGTGATGAGCTTCGTGCGCGCCGCGCGCACCTGCTCTTCCTCGGGGACCGGATACACGCGACGCCGCTGCACCCACCAGGAGCGCCAGAAACGGGTATCGGCGAAAACGGCACCCCACGCGACGGCGATCAGGTCCCAGGCATCGGTCAGGTCGACGTCGTCCGGATCGAGGAGCGTCTTGCCGTAGGCGGCGAGGCCGAGGTGATGCAGCGGTGCCGGGTCGCCGGGCGAGCGGCGCGCCTGCGCGAGGAAGCAGTCGATCGCTGCGTCGTAATCACGGGTCAGCGCGTAGAGCACGCCGCCGTCTTCGCCCAGCTCGGCGACGAGCGGCTCGAAGAAGCTTCGATTGGCAGCCGGCTGGCGCCGGATGCGCGCGAGCATTGTTGCGGAAGGCTCGCCGGGCTCGAAGACGAAGTGACTCTGCAGGACGGCAGCCGCACGTCCCGGGTCGCGAACGCTGTAGAGGGAAAAGTCGGCGAGCAGGCGCTTTTCGACGAGCCGCAGCGCGTCCCAGCTGGAGCGCTCCCATGCCGTCATGCCGCCCGGTTTCGCCTGCAGCTCGTAGCCGTGCGCGGCACATTCCTCGATCGTCGTGGCCGGCGACACATGGAGCACGCAATACGGTGATGGTCCGCCGTCCCAGAGCACGCGCTCTTCCGCAACCGCGCCACCGGCCGCAAGCAACTCCAGCGCGGGAACGACGCGGCGGGCGAATACGCACCACTTCTGCACTTCCCGTACGCGCGGCTCCTCCGGCAGGCCGGAGAGCGCGGCCAGCCCCTTGCGCGCCTCGTCCCACTCGTGTGCGCGAACGTTGTCGAGTATGGCCAGCCAGATCGCGCACCGCGAGGCGAGCTTGCCATCGCCGGCGTCCTCGAACATCCGCCGCGCCGTCTCGAAGTCACCCGCCTCGTACGCGCGCCAGGCATCGAGGTACTGCGCTTCCCTCAACAGCTTCTGCTGCAGCTCGCGGACAACGCGTACGCCCGGCACCTCGGGGTCCACGCCGACGAAGTGCTCGAGCTGCCGCTCGATGTCGCGAATGCCCGCAATGTCCGACAACTGGAGCTCACACAGACTTTCTCCAATGCGCACCACTTCGCGCACCACGCCTACGGTTCCCGGCGCGTCGGCATCGACGCGTGCCAGGGCGCGGCCGGCGGTCCTGAAGTCGCGCTTCTCGATCGCGTCGGCCGCGGCTGCGAGCTCCTCGACCTGCTTGCGTACGCTTTCCAGCAGCCTGTATTGCGCACACCCCTGCAGCTTCTCGCTGACCGCCGCCTTTCCCAGCACCGCGGCGGCCTGCTTCCACTCGCCGCGCACGACGGCGGCGACGATTTCCTCGTACTCCTTCCGCACGGAAGCGAGCGCGGTGTCGGTGTTCTGCATGGCGCCGATGAGAGCCTCGATGTCACGGCGCAGGTCGGCACCGCCGCGCACGCGGACGGCATGTTTCTTCAACAGGGGCCGCATCTTTTCAGGCAACGATTGCGGCACCGGGGGCATCTCGGCGTCGCCGATCAACACGGGAATGAGGTGAATCCCACGCTCGAGCGCCGTTTCGATCTCGATCCGGACGAAATCGTCCGGCAGGTCCAGCCTCCGGCGTCCGTCTTCACGCTGCAGCTTCAGCCAGTTCTTCGTGATCACCGCCAGGAGGACGTCGCAGCTTCCGACCTCCTCGGCCAGCTTTTGGGTGAAGTCTTCACCGTACGGAATACCGTCGACATCGATGAAGACGTTTCCGTGGCCGAACTCGGCTTCCACCTTGTCGAAGATGTGGCCTACGGCGAAGCTGTCCTCCGACCGGCGGTAGCAGATGAAGATCTTCGTCGCGGCCTGTGTCTCGCTCGAGCACCAGGTTTTCATGATGCTTTCCCTCGCTGTTCGTAAGCCCGGCCGGGGACCCACGGGAAAAACGGTACGTCGTGCAGCTCGGGCGGCGTCCGCTCCGCGTCGAGCAGAATTCCGCTGATGAATTCGCTCCCTCGCGCGAGCGCACAACGCCACTCGCTCGCGACGTGCGGCGATCTCCCGGCCGCGGTCGACCAGAAGAGATAAAACGACTCGTGACGTGCGAGCACCCTGGTCATTTCCTGCTCCCACGCCGGATGCCGCCGCAATGCGAGGCATTGCTCGTTGATGACCAGCCCAGGCGCGAGCTCGCGCAACTGGCGCAGACGGCTCTGTACGTCGTCGCGGTCCGCCTCGACATAGGAGGCGAACGCGGTGCGATAGCGCGACTCGGTCGTTTCCACGAAGGCGACCGCACCGAGCTCCGATCCCACCCGGAGTGAAAAGCGCACCGTAGCGATGCGCAATCCGTCGGCGAAGACCTCCACCGCGGCGCGGGCCGTTCCTCGAGTGGCGACCGCCGGGCACTGGACGGCGAAATCGGCACGCACGAAGGTTCCCTGCCATAGCATCGGGCGTTCAGCCTCGAGCTGCAGGTCGCGCAGGTGAAGCCGTGCGGTCAGAAGCGACTCGACCCCGCCGCTCGCCGCCGCGCCCACCTCCAGACCCCGCTCGTTCGCAGAGTGAGCCCATAACGTCACCGGAATGGGAGCGCGCCGCTTGATGACCGCCGGCGCCGAGATCGAGAAACAGAGCTCCGACAGATCCGACGTGGGAAAGGACATCACCGAGCGAATCATTTTCCGGTCGGCGCCGTCCACCAGGGAGCGTAGCCAGCGGTCCTTGACGAACGGTTCGGCGACGAGATGCGGCATCTCGTACCGCAGCGACGATTCCTTGACGAGGTTGAGAACCGTACTCGTAGTCAGGCTCTTCACACTGACGATCTCGTCGCGCTCGTAGTCGTAACGGTGGACGGCGGCTTTGTAGAGTGCGGCCGCGCGCAGTTCCAGCGCGGCCCGGCTCGCGAGATTCGCCCTGGCCTCCGTGATGAAGGTGGCGACGTCGCGAACCCCGGGGATGACACTCCTGGCGCCGGCAGTGCGGCAGACGGCGTCGAGGCGCATCTGCTGTGCGTCGAGCGCATCGCGGTCGTTCCGGTGGAGGGCCGTGGCCGCGGCGACTCCGATGTTCGCGACGATCATCGCGCGTCTGGCGGCATCGTTCCGGGCGGCGGCGTCCTCCAGTACGAACTTCACATGCTCGAAGCACCCCGCCCGGAAGGCGATGCTGGCGGTCTCCAGCGCCGCGAAGACATCGTGCAGTTCGCGCAGCATCGGAAACACGCGGTTGAACTTCCGCCAGCCGCCGTCCGTCGCCTGCTCCGTTTCGAGGGCCGATTCCAGCAGTGCACGGGCTTCTTCCCACCGGTCCTGGCCGGCGTGGCCATAGACGCCCTCGTAGACGCTGCTCGCCCATTCCTCCCCTTCCTGGATGCGCGTCACACTCCGCACCAGGCGTTGCATCGCGGTCGGAAAGCCGTCGATCATGTCGACGGCGCGGCCGGTATATCTCGCGAAATCGGCAATTTCAGGAGGCATCGATTCGCGGGACGGCATCGTCGCGTCCACGAGCACCGGAATGACGGGCATGCGCGCGCGGACCGCGTGCGCGATCTCCACCCGCACGAAGTCTTTCGGCTCGCAGATTCGCGGCATCGACGCAATCCAATGCGGATCGACGAGCACCAGCACCGCCGCACAGCGGCTGATCGCATCCTTGACCTGCAGCTCGAGGTCGACGCCGTCTGTAAAGATCTCATCCGAGACTACGCTGTCGTTCCCGAAATGAGCTTTGAGCGTGTCGCAGATCTGCTTGCGCACCGCGGCATCGCCGTCATGCCGGTAACTGAGGAAGATCCTGGTGGTCACCAGTTCCTCCTGGCCTGGTGCAGGATGCGCGAGAGACCGACGCTCGCGAGCGCCTGGCGCGTGGCGTCGCTGGCCGGCTCGAGCTCCAGCGCCTTGTTCAGATCGTCGAGCGCCTCGTCGAGTTTCCCCTCCCGCGCTTTCGCGACTCCGCGGTTGTGGTAGACCGCCGACAGCCTCGCCGAATCGGCCTCGGTCGCGTAGAACATCGCGTCGAAGATGTCGTCGGGCGACGGATTTCCCGCCGAGATGCGTGCGAGCGTCAGGCCCTGACGCACGTTCAGCATCAGGGTCTGCCAATCCGTGCTGTGCGGGTCGCTGACGACATTCGCACGCGCGATGCCCTGAGCCTCCAGGAGCAGCGCACACGCGCCGCTTGCATCGTCATTCTCGGATAAGTGCGCGGCCAGGTTCCCGAGCGCGAGCACGAGATTCCGGTCGATGTACGTCGACTGCGCATTCAGCTCGCGCGCCTTGCGCATCGCCGTGACGCCGTAGCTCCAGTCGCCGGTTTCATTCACTTTCTGGATGGCACAGTGCGTGTGCAGGAGCGCGAGCTGTCCCTGGATCTCGTCGCCGCCGCAAAGCTCGTTCACGGCTTCGAGCAGCGGAATCCCTTCGTCAGGCCTGCCGCCGTCGTCGAGCACCTGCGTCCGGCCGAGAGCGATCTGCCGAATCTGCGCGGCGGTCTCGTCCCATTGGTCGTAGGAGGTGAGCAGGGCCTCGCGCCAGTAGTCGATTCCCTCCTCCAGATGCGCGGAGGCCGCGATCAGTCGCTCCCCCGCCTTCAGCCTCAGCTCGATCTGCATGCGGTCGAGCTCCTCGCGGAAGCGCTCCTCCCCGCCGTCGAATGCATACGCGGGGTTCCGGCTCGCGAATGACGGATCGTTCTTCGCGGTGTTACCGAGCTCGCTCAGTGAGGCGAGCGCCTCGTCCACGTGGCCGTCTTCGTCGAGAACCGCGGCGATGCGCAGTTCGGAGTACGCGCGCCGCAGCGACTGGACCGCAGTGTCGCGCTGCGGCGGTTCCTCCTCACCCGACAGCATTCTCCGCAGGAGTTGCATCACGTCGCTCTTGTCCGCATTCCGGTGCTGCTCGCACTCGGCCAGAGTTTCGGCAAACGTGCGCTCCCAGCCGTTCAATGCGACGAACGCCGGTCCTCCCCACCATGTGTCGATGCCCGCGGTTTCTTTCAGGAGCTGTACGGCGCGAAGCTCCGCGCGGAACGAGAGCTCCAGCGGCTCGTTTTCGGGCCACGAGCGAATGACGTTCCTGAACGCGGCTGCGATGCCGGCCCATAACGCGGCCCGGTCGACCGCGTGGGCGGCACCGTAAGCAGCGAGCCGGCGGGCGGACCATTCGCTCACGTAATCGTCGTCGGCGAGAGCGGTACAGACGTACGCGCAGGCATGCTCGAAACTCGTGAACGCGCGATCCCACTGCCCGGCGCGGGCGTGACGCGCCGCTTCGCCGAGGTGGTAGAGGGACGTGAGGTGATACGTGGCCGGTGCGCGCGGAAGCTGCTGCAGGGCGAGCTCGATGTCGCCGCGCAGGTCAGTATCGATGAACAGCGGCAGCAGGCGCCCATAGATCCACTCCGCGTCGCCGGAACCGCTCTGCCAGAGGGAAAGCGCTTGCGCCAGCTCGTGGCGCGGACGCCCGAGCGCGTTCCTGACGCCGATCCAGCCGGAGAGGCTGCGTGCGGCCGGCGCGGCTGGATGCCCGGCAGGAACGGCGGCACACAAGCGTTCCGCTTCACGAAGGTCACCCGCCTCCGCACGAACGAACGCTGTGAGCGCGCCGACGTAAACCGGCTCCGCGCCGTACGCCTGCAGCGCGGCAATTGCGCTCTCCCACTCGCAGCCGGCCGCGAAATACGCCGCGGCAACCCTCGCGCCCCGCTCGCCGCTTCGTTCGAGCTGCGGTAGTACCCCGGCAGCACGATCGCGGTCGTCCGTGAGCACCGCCGCACGCGCGAGCTGCACCAAAACCTCGGGCTCGCCGGCGGCAGAATCGTCGACCACCTCGAGCACGCGCTCGAGCTCACCGGCTTTCGCGAACAGAAGGGCGCGAGCCGCCTGCACGTCGAGCGAGGGAAAGCGCTCGCAGACACGCTCGACGAGCTCGAGCGCGTCCTCGGGATGCGAGCGAATGAACTGCACGACCGCGTGCGCAACGACCGTCTCGATCGCGCTCGTATCGACGGTCTCCGGCAGTTCGTCCGCGGCACTGCGCAGGATCTCTTCGTAGCGGCCCGCGTTGTACGACTTCACGAAATGCCGGAGCGCGGCGTTCGGCAGCCGCTTCGACGCCTCGGCGGCGAGCTGGCCGTCGGAGACGAGCCGGCAGAGGAGCTTGAACGCTTGCGCCTCGCTTTCAGACGCGGCGGCTCGGAGAAGGCTCCGGGACGGTGTTTCGCGCTTGAGCCGTTTCAGCGCGCGGCGGGCGTCGTCGAGCTGGCCGGCATTGATCAACGACTCGACATAGGCGGAGAGCGCTTCGGTGTCGAGAGGCGCCGCTTCATCCGCCCGCCGAAACCAATCGGCCGCCGCTTTCGCGTCTCCGAGGATTCGGTACGTGTGTCCGCGCAGCAGCATGATGCCTCGACCCGAGGCAGGGCGTGCGGAGAGGATCGCTGCTGCTTCGGCGGCGTCGCCGTTCCGCGCCAGCGCATAGGCGAGCAGTGCGTTGGCCTTGTTGTCCCGCGGGTCGCGCTCGCATGCACGCCGCAAGGCGAAAGCGGCACGGCCGAAGTCGCCGTCATGCACGTGCAGCACACCCAGGTGGAGGTGGGGCCATGAGAAGTCCGGACGAGCTGCCGCGACCGCCTTGTTCCACTGCCGCGCTCGACCGAGCGAACCCGCTGCCGGGCGCGCGAGCATGCGCAGGGAGGCTATATTCTCCCCAAAGGATGCGTCCGCAGGAGCGGCCAGATACGCGGTGAGCACCTCCAGCGTTTCGGGCGCCGTGCTGCGGCGCCGCAGCAGTGCGCGCGCGAGAAACGCTCTCGAACCGGAGTCGATGTGGTTGCGGCCGAGCAGCAGCGGCCGGACGGCATCATCCGCCCTGCCGATCGTGAGAAGCAGCGAACCGTGCACGGCCGAGGCTTCCCCCAGCAGCGGCCAGCTCGCGCTCTTTTGCAGCTTTTCGACACAGATCTCAATCGTGGTGAGAGCCGGTGCTGTTCTGCCTTCGGCGGCGAGGCGCCGCGCGCGGCGAAGAAGCTTCGCCGGCGAAAGGAAGCGCGCCAGCAGCGAAAACATGACTTGTCCTGGAGGTGCGAAATTCTAATCTTTTTTTCGACCTGGCGCCACGCGTCCCGGCCCCCGCCACTGCACACTACGAGGCAAGCAGATCTTTACCGGGATGACGTCGCGTCGAGGTCACCCGGGTTACGGCAAATCCGGCCCAATACGCGTGCAGCAGATTCCACCCTGGGCCGTCGGTTGGCAGCAGAACGTCACGCCGTTGATGGTGGTCAGGACCGAGCCGGCGGGACAGGCCCGCTGGCAGCAGACTTCTCGCGTCTGTGCTCCGACGTCGGCGCTACAGCAATACGGCTCACCGTCGATCGTGGTCGGGTTGGGCGCATTGAGGGGGCAGGGGGACGGCTGAACGTCACACGGTATTTTGCGCTCGATGGTGATGTTCCAATTATCGATGCCGCTTTCCGTGTCGATCGTGTCGTTGCCGCTCTGATGGTTTCGGGTCACGTAGCCGAACTGGATGCGCGTACCTTTACAGGAGAAATCGGGCGTCTGACGCTCGGACGGCCCCACGAGCTTCGTAAAGCGGGATTCAGTGAGGTTGGTGTCTGAGAAGGCGACCCACGAATCCGGCCTCACATCGTCACCGGGAGCGATGTAGTAGTAGGTGTTGTTCTGGAACACGAGCGGGGAATACCTCACGCCGCCCAATGAGGTGGTGTAATGGCGAGCGTGGTACGAGTAACGCAGCGACGTAATGGCGCCTTGTGCAGGATCGTAAAAGGATGCCAGCGACAGGTGCGCGCAGTTGATCCACCCCTGTTCGTACGAATGATCGGTCTTGCGTGACGGCGCCGCCTGTCCGTTTCCTGAATCCTGAGCGGCGACGCATCTCGCGTTGATGGTGCTGCCGGGCAGGAGGACTGTCGACCACGCAAGGTTGTTGAACGTGCTGTCTGTAAAAGCCTGAGCGTGCGCATAGTCCACGCCGCCGATGGCAAGAAGCAGGAGGACGAATCGGAAATTCTGCAGCAGTCTGCCCATGTCGACTTCTTCCTTTCTGCCTGCCCGGAAGCGGCGGTCGCACGGGGAGCGGAATCCGCGACAGCCGGCATGCAGCGATCGTCTAGTAGTGACGGGCCGCGCCGGTTCGTTTCACACTCCTTTGGAACTTGAGGTATCGACGTAGTGATGTTCAGACCGCTGTCGTGGGGCCGGGTGCGCCATGCTCTCGCAGCCCTTTGACGAGGAGCCAGAGCCCGAGCCCGACCTCGTAGAAGAACATCGGGGCCATGTAGCTGAGGCCTATGACGCCGAGGGTGGGGAAGATCACGATGGCGAGGGTGCCGAGGGTCAGCACCAGCGAGGCGAAGATGCCCCAGACGGCGATCGGTCGCGGGATGTAGCCGGACCTGAGCCAGAGGTAGCTGAACGCGGTCGAGCCGAGGCCGAGGAAAACGAAGCCGAGTTGGTAGCCCGCTGCACCGATGCTGATGAACACGCGCGCGAGCACCTGCAACTGCTGCGTGTCGAAGGCGCGCAGGTAATCGGTGGAGGCCAGGAAGCGGAGAGCGGCGAAGTCGTTGAGGACTGCTGCGGTAAGGATGCCGCAGTCGGCCAGGCGCCAGAACGCGGCGAGCAGGGCCACGCTCCTGTTGACCGGCTTCAGGATCGTGTACAGGGCCACGGCGAGCATGGCGTCGCTCGCGAACGTGAGCAGGTGGATGACGCTGCTGATGCGGAACGCTCGCTCGGAGGCGGCGATGTTGAGCGCGGTCTGGACGGCGTCGCGGCTGACGATCAGCGGACCGCGCAGGTAGAGCTCCGCGAACATCGAAGTGGCCATCGCGATCAGGTAGATCCAGCCGGCCACTTTGGCGGCGGTGCGCTGTTCCGGAGTGATGGTCATGGTCGTTTTCCTCAGCGAGCGGCGGCAGCGGGCTGCAGGACGGCGCCGGTGCTCTGTACGCGTGCGGCGGTTTTCGTGCGCCGCACGCGCACCATGTAGAAGAGCATCGAGCCGATGAGGAGGACGTGCGGGATGAACAGGAGGTTCGTTTCGCGGAGTGCGTCGGGGAAGAGTTTCGCCTGGCCGGGGTAGAGCGACATGGTGGCGATGAGCAGCGCGGTGGACATGCGCAGGAGATGGCGGGCGATGCGCTTCGCGCCGGTGATGCCGCCCCGCGCGAGCATGCGCACGTCCGATACGGCGCAGAGCAGGGCGATCGTGCCGAAGATGAAGTAGATCGGCGCGGGCATGCCGTCTTTTGTCCCCGCCGCGCTGCTCACCGCCTGGAGGCCCCAGATGATGCCGGCGGTGCCGTCTGCGGCGACGACCAGCAGCGCGAGCCGGTCGAAGATGCCGGTCGTTCCCTGCCTGCGCCGCGCGGCCATCCATGCGGTGGAGACGAGGTAGAAGGTCAGCGTGGCGACCAGGAAGTTGGCCTTGTTCGGCTTGTCGAACTGCGCGATGTACGCGCCGCTGGCCGACATGCAGAGCATGGCGATGAAGAA
Organism: Thermoanaerobaculia bacterium; assembly: GCA_035630815.1. Taxonomy (GTDB): domain Bacteria; phylum Acidobacteriota; class Thermoanaerobaculia; order Gp7-AA8; family Gp7-AA8; genus QHVT01. The sequence goes on along the minus strand of DASQJY010000020.1, from coordinate 39,071 downwards.
GACGTTTCCGGCCACGGCGTGCAGGCCGGAGCCTTTGCGGAACAGCATGGCCATGAACCCGGAGATGAGTCCGATCACGGCACCGCAGATATGCAGCATCAGTAAGGCTGTCGACATGGTCATGAGTTCACCTGTTCCTTACGTTCAGATCGGCTCGCGCTTGCGGCGCAGGCGCACCGCGGCGGCGAGACAGAGGGCGGCGAAGAGCAGCCCCACCCAGAGGCCGGGGGCGCTCAGGAATCGCACCGGGTCGAGCTCCGACAGCGGGTTGATGTTCCCGCCGCCCTTTGGCGCGAAGGCGAAGGCCTCCTTCATGGCGCCGGTGATGCGGTACGCCAGCATGGCCAGCAGACGCGTGCTGTTGAAGAGGATCCGTTCCGCGGCCGCAACGGCGAGCAGCGGCAGTACGGCCCAGACCAGCGGGACGCGCCGCGACCACGCCGAGACCAGCAGCAGCCAGCCGTAGACCGGCGCGTACCAGAGCGCGTGCACGGTCAGCCCGTAGGCCATGATCAGGAGGTTCTGGAAGAACCGGACCTCCCCCCACAACGGCGCGGGGCTCATGCCGCCCCCCAGCAGGACGAGAGTGTTGAGCTGCAGCAGGACGACCTGCACGATCACGCTGAGCGCGTAGGCGAGCAGCGGCAGCACGACGAGCGGAATGGCGGCCTTGGAGAGGACGGTGGTGCGGTCCGAGACCGGCAGCGATTTCCAGAAGAGGATGCTGCGGTCGCGGCGCTCGCCGTGCAGCGCGTCGAAGCAGTAGAAGAACCCGACCAGGAGCGTGGCCAGCATGATCGGAGCGGGCGCCATCTTGTACGGCGTGACGAACGCCGCCTGCTGCGCCGTGCCGCCCGCCGCCGCGGTGCGCATCTTCTTCGGCAGCGTGAGGGTGTGGGCCGCGGAGGCGAACAGCACGATCGCGGCAACGAGCAGCGGGGCGAGGTAGAGCCAGCGGTTCTCCCACAACTCACGCCGCACCGACCAGTACATCGGACGGGTTTCGGCCATCAGCGCGGGCTCGATCGGCGGACGCTCGAAAGGCTCGTAAGGCAAGGTGCCTGGTTGAGAGCTCATCGCGCTGCTCCTTCTGCATTTCCCATCACCGCCACGAACAGGTCGGCGATGCTGGGAGTGCGCACGTCGCCGAGGGTGGCGAGTTGCTGGCGATCGCCGCGGTCGAACAGGAGGATGCTGCGGCCGAACACCTGCCGTTCCTGGATCGGCCGGAGAGCCCTCGCGGCCGCCGTCTGCTCCGGATGGACCATCACCTCGGTGTAGCGCGTCTCGAACGCCTCCATGCTGCAGTCGAAGACGATGCGGCCGCGGTTGATGAACATGACGTCGGTGAGGACGTCCTGGATCTCTTCGACCTGGTGGGTGGTGACGACGATGGTGCGGTGGCGGTCGAAGTAGTCGTTGAGCAGGGAGTCGTAGAACTGCTTGCGCACCAGGATGTCGAGTCCGAGGGTCGGCTCGTCGAGCACCAGCAGCTTCGTGTCGAGGGCCATGATCAGCGCGAGGTGGAGCTGGGTGACCATCCCTTTCGACAGCTCCCTCACCTTGCTGGTCCGCTTGATGTCGGTCTTCGCGAGGAAGGCGTCCGCGCGGGACCGATCGAAGCGCGGGTGGACGCCGCCGACGTAGTCGAGCACCTGCGAGACGCGGATCCAGCGAGGGAGGACGGCCACGTCGGAGATGAAGGCGACGTCGCGCGTGATCTCGTCGCGCTCGGTCCAGGGGTCGCGTCCCAGGACTTTCAGCTCTCCCTCGTACGGGGTGAGCCCGAGGATGGCGTTGAGGGCGGTGCTCTTCCCCGCGCCGTTGGGACCGATCAGCCCGAGGATGCGGCCTTCTTCCACGCGGAGATCGATGCCGTCGAGGGCGACGGTGGAGCCGAAGGCTTTGCGGAGGCCGCGCGCTTCTATGGCTGCCATGTCAGCGCTCCTCCTCTGGCGGTTCGGGGGCGGGCGGAGTGGCGGCGGCCAGCAGTTCCTCGGCGGTCAGGCCGAGGCGCTGGATGGTGGCGGCGATCCTGGGCCACTGCTCCTCGAGAAACTTCTGCCGCTCCCCCCGCAGGAGCAGGTTCCGGGCGCCGGCATTGATGAACATGCCGCGGCCGCGCTTCATCTCGACGAGCTGTTCGTCGACCAGCTGCTGGTAGGCCTTGAGGACCGTGATCGGGTTGATCCGGTACTCGGCCGCGACGGTGCGCACCGACGGGAGCGGATCGCCTTCCCTGAGGACGCCGTCGAGAATCATGACGACGACGCGCTCGCGAAGCTGGCGGTAAATCGGCTGGCCGTCGTTCCATTCACGCTCCATTGATGTGTCCAGCGGCTCTCACGGGTGTGGCGAGCTGGTGATGTAGTTGACTATAACACCTGGAGTATACGCGAGGGGGGCGGGAGGGTTTCAGGTCGGTCAGACGCTCGCTATCCCCGCACTTCTTCGAGCAACTCCAGCAGCGCTTTCAGCCTTGCTACCGGCATGTGAGCGAGCGTGCGGCGGATGCTGGCCTCGACCGGCTCGTCGAGGGAGTCGAGGAGGAAGAGTCCTTCGTCGGTGATGGAGGCGCGGATGATGCGGCGGTCTTTGGTGTCGCGGGTGCGGGAGACGAGGTTGGCGGTCTCGAGGCGGTCGAGGAGGCGGGTGAGGTCGGGGTCGCGGCGGACCATGCGCTCCGTGATCTCACCGCAGGGGAGGCCGTCCTCCCCCGCGCCGCGGAGGATGCGCAGGACGTTGTACTGGGAGGGGCTGAGATTGGCGGCGCGCAACACCTCGTTCATCGGGACGACGACCTGATCGGCCGTGCGCATGATGGAAAGGACCACCTCTTCCTGCACGCTGCTGAACGGCCGCTTCTGTTTGATCTCGCGCTTCAGCCTGCCCGCCATCGCTCGCCTCGCTTCGCCTCGTTCGTGCAAATCGCGCGCACGCGACTTGCACGATTATACCGCGCGCGGTTAGTCGTTGCGAGGAACAATCTGGAATGCGCGCTGGTTGTAGAGGGCGACAGGAGGAATCCCATGGCAGAAAAGACCACGTGGCAGATCGACGCGGCGCACTCGAGCGTCGAGTTCGCGGTGAAGCACATGATGTTCACGACCGTGCGCGGCCGTTTCAAGGACGTGAAAGGGACGATCGAGGCGGACGAGCAGAATCCCGACGCTTCGACGGTCAACGTCGAGATCGCGGCGGCGAGCATCGATACCGGCTCCCCCGACCGCGACGCGCATCTCCGCTCGGCGGACTTTCTGGACGTCGAGAACCATCCCACCCTCACCTTCCGCAGCAAGCGGGTGGAAGGGGCGATGAAGAAGGAAGGCGACACGTTCCGCGTGACCGGCGACCTGACCATCCGCGGCACGACCATGGAAGTGACGCTGGAGTGCCAGTACGAGGGCACCGGCAAGGATCCGTGGGGCGGCACGCGAGCCGGGGCACGGGCCACGGCGCGCATCGACCGCCGCGACTGGGGGCTGAAGTGGAACCAGGCGCTGGAGACCGGCGGGATTCTCGTCGCCAACGAAGTACGCATCGAAGTCGAGGCGCAGGCCGTCAAGCAGGCGCCCGTTACGGCCTGAGGAACCATGATCGAAATCCGCAAATCCAACGACCGAGGGGTGGGCCGGCACGGCTGGCTCACCTCGCATCACACGTTTTCATTCGCCAATTATTACGACCCGAAGCAGATGGGCTTCCGCTCGCTGCGCGTGATCAATGAGGACACGGTCGCTCCCGGCCGCGGCTTCGGCGCGCACCAGCACGACAACATGGAGATCGTGTCGATCGTGATGCAGGGGGCGCTCGCGCATCGCGACAGCACGGGCGGCGAGGGAGTGCTGCGCCGCGGCGAGGTGCAGCGCATGAGCGCCGGCACCGGCGTCGTGCACAGTGAATTCAACGGCTCGGACGCGGAGCCGGTGCACTTTTTCCAGATCTGGATCATGCCGGAGCGCAACGGCATCACGCCGGGCTACGAGCAGAAGCTCTTCCCCGACGAGGAGCGCCGCAACCGCCTCCGTGTCGTCGTTTCGCCGGAAGCGGAAGAGGGCGCGCTGAAGATCCATCAGGACGCGCGGCTCTACTCCGCGATCCTCGACGAAGGAGCGCGAGTGGAGCACACGCTCGGCGCCGGACGCGGGGCCTGGATCCAGGTCGTACGCGGCAGCGTCGAAGTGAACGGGAAGACGCTCAACGAGGGTGATGGCGCGGCGATCGAGGATGAGGCGATGGTGGGGATCGTGGCGACGAGGGAGAGTGAGTTTCTGTTGTTTGATTTAGGAGATTAGTTCGACAATACCCTCCATGTCCGTCGAATGGTTGCGCGACCCTGACGCGGCGCTGGCGAAAGCAGCGGCTGAATCCAAGCCGCTGCTTGTCGATTTCAGCGCGGCGCCTACCTGACCGCCGTGCGTTCGGCTGGAAGTCGAATCGTACGCCGATCCGGAGCTCGCGGCGTTCATTGCGCTGCGGTTCATTCCGTTGCAGCTCAACATCCATGAGCCGGCCCAGCGGATGGCGTTCCGCCGCTTCGATGCGGTCTGGACGCCCACCATCCTCGTGCTCGATCCCGCGGGGAAGGAGCGGTGGCGCATCGAGGGGTATCTGCCGAAGCGGGAGTTGCACGCGCAGCTCGCGATGGGGCTTGCGCGCATTCCGGCCCTGCGCAAGCGGTGGGCGGAGGCGGAGCCGCTGTATGCGCACATCGTCGAGAATTTCGGCGATACGCTCGTGGCGCCCGAGGCTTTGTACTGGCGGGGGATCAGCGCGTACCAGGTGACGCGCGATCACACGTCGCTGGAGCGGATGGCGCTCGAGCGGACGTCACGCTTTCCGGGCAGCGAGTGGGCGGTCAAGGCGTCGATCTGGGCTTAGTACTCGCGGATGCGTCCTTCCTTCTCGTAGTCGCGGTAGTGGCTGATGCCGCCCTGGTGTGCGAGCAGCTGGCGGACCGTCACCGGCTGCGCCTTGCTGCGCGGAAAGTATTCGACGTATCTCTGCACCTCGGCGTCGAGGTCGATCTTTCCCTCCTCGAGAGGAGGAGGCAGAGGACGCGCATGCATGGAAGCATGCGCGAGAGTTTAGATGACGCGGTTGGCGTCAGGCGTCAGGCTTCTGGGACTTTGCTCGGGGTCGGCTGGTTGATCGTTGCCATTGATTTTCCTCCGGCCGGTAGTTATCTCAAGAAGCGTTCCCGATCCTTGCATGGAGCGACCGGCATGAGCCTCGCCGCCGTCCTTCTTGCCGCCGTCATTTCGCACGCGGAGCCGAACGTCGTGCTCGAGCCAGTGGTGCCCGGGTTGAGCGTTCCGGTCGCGATCGCCCACGCGGGGGATTCGCGCCTGTTCATCGTCCAGCAGAGCGGCCGGATCCGGATCTACGACCCGCCGCAGTTGCTCGCGCAGCCGTTCCTCGACGTTTCCTCGATCATCTCCTCGGGCGGCGAGCGCGGCCTCCTCGGGCTGGCGTTCCACCCCCGTTACGCGGAGAACGGGTTCTTCTACGTCAACTACACCGACACCGCCGGCGACACGAAGGTGGTGCGCTACACCCGCAGCGCGGCAGACCCGAATCGCGCGGATGCAGCGTCGGCGCGCCTTATCCTGGACGTCGACCAGCCGTTCTCGAATCACAACGGCGGCCAGCTGCAGTTCGGCCCGGACGGCTATCTCTACATCGGCCTTGGCGACGGCGGTTCCGGCGGCGACCCCGGCAATCGCGCGCAGAATCTCTCCGTGCTGCTGGGCAAGATGTTGCGCATCGACGTCGATGGCGCGGAGCCGTACGCCATCCCGCCGTCGAACCCGTTCGTCGGCCGTCCCGGCGCCCGCGCGGAGATCTGGGCCTCGGGGCTGCGCAATCCGTGGCGCTACTCCTTCGACCGCAACTTCGGCGACCTCTGGATCGCGGATGTGGGACAGGGGCAGTGGGAGGAGATCAGCTTTCAGCCGCGCACGAGCATTGGCGGGGAGAACTACGGCTGGCGCCGGATGGAGGGGACGCACTGCTTCGAGCCGTCCACGAACTGCAACGACGGGACGCTGGTCCAGCCGGTGATCGAATACAACCACAGCGCCGGCGCCTGCTCGGTGACGGGCGGCTACGTGTACCGCGGCACGCGCAGCCGCCGCCTGAACGACATGTATATCTACGCCGATTTCTGCAACGGCCGGATCATGGGCGCCCGGCGGGACGCGAGCGGCCGTTTCGTGTCGAAGCTGCTCTTCGACGCGCCGTTCCAGGTCAGCACGTTCGGCGAGGACGTCAACGGCGAGCTGTACGTGGCGAGCTACGGCACGGGGGAGATCTTCCGAATCGTGGACACGGTGCCGATGCCGAAGAAGAGAAGGTCGGTGGGACGGTAGCCAGCGAGTGACACTAGACTAGGCGCCATGTTCATCCGTCTGGCGCTGGTGCTCCTGCTCGCTGCTCCCGCGTTCGGGAAATCGCTGCACTGGAACGCGATCGACGTCGAGGCGCGGCTGGATCGCGACGGGAACCTGCACGTGGTCGAGACGCAGCGGATGGTGTTCGACGGGGATTACAACGGCGGCGAGCGCGACTTCAACCTGCGCCCGCGGCAGAGCGTCGACGTCCATCGCATCGTGCGGATCGACGGGGCGAAGGAAGTGCCGCTCGCGCAGGGGTCGCTCGACAACGTGGATCACTGGGATTTCTCCGGGAGCGGTGTGGTGCGCTGGCGGAGCCGGATGCCGTCCGATCCCCCATTCGCGAATCAGGAGCTGACGTACCGGCTCGACTACACCTACCGCAACGCCCTGCAGATCGAGGGGGAGCAGTACCGGCTCGATCACGACTTCGGGCTGCCGACCCGCGATGGGATCGTGAAACGGTTCACGCTGCGCCTCACGTTCGATCCGGTGTGGGGGGCGCAGCCGGTGTCGATCGCGCGAGAGAACCAGCCGCCCGGTGAAGGTGTGCCGGTGGACCAGCCGCTGAAGTACGGCGCTGAGGGCTCTCCGGCCGGGATCGAGCGGCCGATGAGCGCGGCGATTCCGGTGGCCGTGCTGGTGTTGTTCGCGGCCGGCTTCATCTTCATCGTGCAGCGATTCGTCGCGGCGGAAAAGCAGGTGGGCCGCCTGGAACCGATCGTGGCCCGCTTCGATGACGAGCTGCTGGAACTGGACCCGGAAGTGGCGGGCGCGGTGTGGGACGCGGGCGTGGGCGCGCCGGAAGTGGCGGCAGTGATCGCGCGCATGACGCAGGAAGGGAAGCTCACCACGCGCGCCGAAGACGGCACCCTGCACATGCACCTCGAAGCGCGGCGCAAAGAGCTCAAAGGCTACGAGCGCGAGCTGGTCGACAAGTTGTTCTACGACGGCGGCCACGACACCGACACCGATTCGATCAAGTCGCATTACGCGAGCAAGGGATTCGACCCGTCGAAGGAGATCCGCGAAGGAGTGGAGGTGAAGCTCGACAAGCTCGCCGACTGGAGCACCAAAGAAGAGCGTTACCGGCTCGAAGTGAACATCGGGCTGCTCATCGTGGCTCTGCTGCTGCTCGCCGGCTCCGCCTTCCTCGGCGAGAGCGACGTCGCGGCGGCCGTAATCGGCTTCTTTGCGACCGGCTTTTTCGGGCTCTTCGCCTGCCTCTCGGCGGTGCACTTTTCGAAGAACATCACCAATGTCGGGACCGCGATGATCGCGCCGACGATCCTGATGGTGATCGCGTCCGCGCCACTCGTCATCTCCTGCCTCCTGGCGCCCACCAGCAGCATGCACGCGCCGGTGCTGTTCGCGCTGATGTTGTGGACGCTCGCGCTGGCGAAGATGGCGTTCGACCTGCTGCGCATCAGGGACACTCCGAAGAAGATCTCGTACCGCAAACGGATCGCGGGCGCGCGTGAGTACTTCATCGAGCAGTTGCGCCGCGACCAACCGGACATGCGCGACGAATGGTTCCCGTACGTCCTCGCCTTCGGCCTCGGCCAGCACGTCGATCGCTGGTTCCGCTCGTTCGGCGGCGAGACGTCGCGGTCGAGCGGCATGTCCTCTTCTTACTCCTCCTCTTCTTCGTCATCGTCGTCTTCGTCCGGATGGACGGGCGGCGGTGGCGCGTTCGGCGGCGCCGGTGCGAGCGGCACCTGGGCCGTGGCAGCAGGCGTGATGGCGGCAGGCGTCTCGGCACCTTCGTCGTCGGGCTCGAGCGGAGGCGGCGGGGGCGGGTCGAGCTCGGGCGGCGGCGGTGGTGGCGGCTGGTGAACAGGCGTTTCGACTCACTGCTGAACGAGCTTGCGAAGGTCGAAGTGAGCGACCGCGCGTGCAACCAGTTCTCGCGCATCTCGGGCGAGCTGCAGGAGAACGCGACCCGGCGGCACAACCTGCGGCTCTACCTCGAGCAACTGGCAGAGATCGGCCCGAAGATGCTGCTGATCGGCGAGGCGGTGAGCTATCGCGGCGGGCGCCTGACCGGGATCGCGTTCGTGAGCGAGACGGTGATGCTGGCCGGGGTCGACACCACCAGCGGCTTCGTGCTCGGCGCGGACCACGGCTATCGCAAGGCGACGCCGGGGCCGAAGCTGTCGACCGAGGCGAGTGCGACGATGGTGTGGGGCACGATCAGGTCGATCGCGCCACTGCCGCTGCTCTGGAACGCGTTCCCCTTTCATCCGTTCACGCCGGGCAACCCGTTCTCGAACCGGATGCCGAGCGCGGCGGAGCTGCTGGTGGGTGCGCATTTCATCCAGCGACTGATGAAGCTGTTCGCGTTCGAGCAGGTGGTCGCGATCGGCAACTCGGCGTCGCAGTCGCTGCAACGGATGAGCATCGAGCACGCGCTGGTGCGTCATCCGTCGATGGGCGGCAAGAACCAGTTCGTCGAGGGAATGGCGCGCCTATCGCAATCAAAGTAGAGCGTGAGGAGAGCATGAAGAAGAGCCAGATCCAGCAGATCAAGGAAGGGCGCGCCATGCGCGAAAAGGTGTGGTCCGGACGCCTGCAGCCGTACGGCCCGCACGTAACGCTGAAGACGGAGAACGCGGTGAAGCTGACCACGGTCCCGAGCTCGTCGAAGGAAAAGTACAACGGCGGGAACGAGTAGGAGGCTATCCGCCGATGTGGCTCATCTCGACTTTCTTGAGCGACGGCGTAGCTTCGGAGCGGATCTCGGAGTAGCGGTCGTCGCGTCCTCGCCAGATTCCGGCGAGAACGCTTCCCAGTTCCTCGTCGCTCGCACCTCCGCGCAGTAACGCGCGCAGGTCGTGGCCAACCCCGGCGAAGAGGCAGAGGTAGAGCTTGCCGTCGGCGGCGATGCGGGCTCTCGTGCAGGAGCCGCAGAAGGGCTGCGTGACCGAGGTGATCACGCCGATCTCGCCGGCGCCGTCGGCGTAGAGCCAGCGCTCGGCGACTTCGCCGAAGTAGTTCGCGTCGGCAGGGACGAGCGGCCATTCGCGCTGCAGGGTCTCGACGATCTCGCGGCCGGAAACGACGTCGTCGAGGCGCCAGCCGTTGGAGTTGCCGACGTCCATGTATTCGATGTAGCGGAGGATGTGCGGCGTGCCGCGGAATCTGCGAGCGAGGTCGGCGATGCCGCGGTCGTTCATTCCGCGCTTCACCACCACGTCGATCTTCACCGGACCGAGGCCGGCGTCGTGCGCCACCTCGATCGCGTCGAGGACGCGCGACACCGGGAAGTTGACGTCGTTCATCGCGCGGAACACCGCGTCGTCGAGCGAGTCGAGGCTGATGGTCACTCGATTCAGCCCCGCGCTCTTCAACGTGCGCGCCTTCTCGGGCGTCAGCAGCGAGCCGTTCGTGGTGAGCGCGATGTCGTGCAGGCCGTCGATCGCCGCCAGTTTCGCGACCAGGCGCTCGAGATCGCGCCGCAGCAGCGGCTCGCCTCCGGTGAGGCGGACCTTCTCGACGCCGTGCTGCACGAACACCGCGGCCACGCGCGCGATCTCCTCGAAGGTCAGCAGCTCCGCGCGCTCCAGGAACGCGAAGTCGCGGCCGAAGACCTCCTTCGGCATGCAGTACGTGCAGCGGAAATTACAGCGATCCGTGACGGAGATGCGCAGGTCGCGCATCGGCCGCGCGAGCGTGTCGCGGACGGTCATGTCGTCCGCAAACTACGCCGGAGGGAACAAAAACTCCAGCACCAGCCGCACGCGCCTGGCCCAGGCGCGCTCGCTGTGATCGGCGCGGCGGTCCTCGTAGTACTCGAAGGTCTCGTCCGTCCACCCCTTGCTGGCGATGCGGTCGCGCAGCTCGCGGGCGTCGCGCAGCGCTTCCTGTCCCTCGCGTCCGCCGATGTCGACCCATAGCCGCGGAGGCACGCCGTTGTACGCGTCGACGGTCCGCAGAATGGCACGGTCGCCCCACCAGACCGAGGGGGACATCGCGGCGGCGCGGCCGAAGAGATCGGGGCGGGTGAAGATGGCGTGCAGCGACATCAGTCCGCCGAGGGAGGAGCCGGAGATGGCGGTGTTCGCGGGATCGTGGAGCGTGCGGAAGCGCGCGTCGATGGCCGGCTTCAGCTCCTCGGCGAGGAAGCGCGCGTAGTCGCCGGCGCGGCCGCCGCCGTTGTGTTTCGCATCGCGCACCGGCGTGTACTCCTCCAGGCGTCCGACGCCGGAGTGATCGACGCCGACGATGATCATCGGCGACGCGGTGCGCTCGCCGATCGCGGTGTCGGCCGCCTCCTGCAGGCGCCAGTGCTGTCCGGGCACGAACGCGCGCTCGGCGTCGAAGAGGTTCTGCCCGTCCTGCATGTAGAGGACTGGATAGTGGCGATCGTCTTTCTCGCCGTATCCGGCGGGGAGATAGACGGTCACGTGCCGCGAGTTGCCGAGGATCTTCGACTCGAAGTGGTCGATGCGCTCGAGACGTCCGGGACGGATGGCGGCGCGACGGTTTTCCAGCCGCAGGACGCGACGGAACGTCGCGCGCAGCGTTTCGCTCATGTCGCGCACTACCGGAGCTCTCGGTACACGCTGCGGTAGTACACCAGCGGCGCATCCTCGGTGGTCTCGGAGGCGACCACTTCCCCGATGAAGACCGTGTGGTCGCCGCCGGGAAGCTGCGCGTGCACCCTGCACTCGAGGGTGCAGGTGGCACCGTCGATGAGCGGCACGTTCAGCTCGCCGCGGCGGACGCTCACACCTTCGAACTTGTCGTCGCGCTTCGAGGCGAAGCGGCCGGAGACGTCCTGCTGCGCGTGCGCGAGGATGCTCACCCCGAACGCGCCCGCGGCGGCGATGGCGTCGTGGGTCCGAACGCTGTTCTCGATGCAGACGAGCACGAGGGGCGGGTGCAGCGAAAGCGACGCGAAGGCCGAGACGGTCATTCCGTACGGCGTTCCCTCGTGCTCGGTCGTCACGATGGTGACCCCGGTGGCGAAATGCGACATCGCCAGTTTGAAGCGTGCTTCGTCGATCGGCATACGGGGCGGAGTTTACTTCAAACTTTTGGCGCAACGCGGCGTATGAACTGACATGCGCAGACTGATTCCGCTCGCTCTCGTCCTCTGCTTCGCCACGTCCCTGTTTGCCACGGATGACGTCATCCGGAGGGGTTTCAAAGTCTCGGAAGGGGGCACCCTCCACCTCAACGCCGACGTCGGCAGCATCAAAGTGGTCTCCGGCGGTACCGGCGTGGCGGTCGAGATCACGCGCAAGGCCGATGGCCGGCGCGGCGCGGAGCGCCTCGCGGAGCACAAGATCGAGTTCCGCCAGAACGGCAACGACGTGGTGATCGAGGACGACCTCTCGGACGGCGACAAGTGGCGCTGGAGCTGGAGCAACGACTACGAGGTGCAGTGGAACATCCGCGTGCCGGCGCGTTACAACCTGGACCTCCACACCTCGGGCGGCAGCATCGAGCTGGCCGACATCGGCGGCACCGTGGATGCCGACACGTCGGGCGGCAGCATCTCGACGGGACGCCTGGCCGGCGACTCCAAGCTGAACACCTCGGGCGGCTCGATCCGGATCGGGGGCGGGAACGGCACTATCGACGCACGGACCTCCGGCGGCTCGATCGACATCGGTGAGACCACGGGCCGCGTCGAAGCGCGCAGCTCGGGCGGCTCGATCAAGATCGGACGGAGCGGCGGCGAAGTGATCGCGAAAACGTCCGGCGGCGGCATCCGCATCGAAGGCGCGGCCGGTGCGGTGGATGCCGATACCTCCGGCGGCTCGATCCACGCGAGCCTCACCCGTCAACCGACCGCCAACTCGAGCCTCACCACCTCCGGCGGCAGCGTCACGATCATCCTCGGCCGCGGCATCGGCGCCGATCTGGACGCGAAAGCAAGCGGCGGCAGCGTCAGCTCCGACGTCCCGATCACCGTGCAGGGGACGATGGACGAGGACGAGCTGCGCGGCAAGATCAACGGCGGCGGCCCGAAGCTGGTGGTCCGCGCCTCGGGCGGCGGAGTGCGGGTGCGGGGGGAGTAAGTGACGCGGCGTTAGGCGCTGGGCGTCAGGCTTTTGGGGTGTTCTGCGTTCGGGCCATACACCCCAAGCGCCTAACGCCCAATGCCTAACGCCTCCCCTACGACTCCAGGATCGCCTTCGCCGCCGCTCTCGCGCTCGATAACGCGGCGTCGGAGAGCAGGCCTTCGTCGCCTACCCAGTCGCCGGCGATGTAGAGGCCGCGGATGCTGGTGACGGGGGACGGGCGTCTGGTGCCGGGGGTGACGAGGGCGTTGGTGACCGTCATGGACGGGAGAAAGCGGCGGTGGACGAGGACTTCGCGCCAGCCGGGCTGCATCCGGTCGAGGAGCGTTTCGAGCTCCTGCTCGTCTTCGATGGCCGCGCTGTTCCGGCGGGGGCGCGAGCCCTCGAGCTCTTCGTCGGTGGCGTGGCGGTCTTTGCTGTACTTCGCGAGGTGAATCAGTGCGCCGCCTTTCGGCGTCAGTTGCGCGAAGGCGGAGTGCACGGCGTAGTACAGCGGCTGGTCGATGCCCAGCGCGAACGTGTTCTTCGGCTGCGGCAGTGAGCGCAAGGCGACGTCGAGGCAGGCCGCGGTGACGGGGCGCGCGTTCGCCCACTCCGCCCCGGCATCGCCGGCCAGCGAGGCGGCGGTCGCCGGGTCGACGGCGAGCAGCACCGTCTCCGCGGGGAGGCGTGTGCCGTCGACTTCTTCCGGCGTCGAGGGAAACGCGATCGCGTGCGTGTCCATCCGGTCGGCGTCGACCTCCAGTCCACCCAGCTCCACGGCGCGGACGGCGCCGTCGTGCTGCACGCCGACGATGCGCGAGCTGGAGACGAAGTTCACGCCCGAGGAGATGGCCGCCCGGTGCAGCGAGTCGACGATCTTCTGCCACCCCTCGTCGATGTACAGCACGCCGCGCATGGCGATCTTCATCTGCGAGAGCGCCGGGCCGGCGCTTTCCACGCCGGCGTGATCGGTGTAGGTGGCGAGGCGCACCAGCGCTTCGAGCACGCGGCGGGCACGGGTGTCGGTCATCCGCGCGTCGATCCATTCGCGGAGCGTCACGGAGCCGGCGCGGGTGCCGCCGAAGCGGCGGATGTGCAGTAGCGCGGAGGCGAGCTGCCCCTTTCCTCGGAGCGACAGGAGCGAGGTGCCGATGAACGACAGCCAGCTGGTCGGGAGACGGAATTCTTCCCCGTTGAGGAGGGCCACGGCGCGCGGTTTCGGGATGCCGCCGCGGATGGGGATGCCGAGCTCGCGGTAGACCTTCGCCCCCGCCCCGTCGCGGTAGAACGCGTGTGCGCCGAGGTTGAAGCGGTAGCCCTGCCGGAAATTCGTGATGGCGCGTCCGCCGAGGACCCTGCGCTTTTCGAAAAGCGTCACAGTACGGCCGCCGCGCGCCAGATAAATTGACGCTGCGAGGCCGGCCAGTCCGCCCCCGACGACCACCACGTTCTTTTTCACGGTGTTGAGCCGCGCATCGTACCGCATTTCTGACGTTCAGCTCGTTGGACTTATGGGAGAATCGCCGCGGGCTATCCCCTGTTCTGATGTCGTGTCCGGTATCCGCATGCGGAAAACCATTGCCATAGCAGCGCTCGCCGCTGCCCTGACCTGCCTTCCTCTGCCCCTGGCGGCAGCAACTCCGAGCGAGTTCTACTCGAACCTGCTCCGCCGCGGGGTTGCCGCGTATGACGCCGGCCGCTTCGACGAGGCGGCGCAGCACCTCAGGTATGCCGCGTTCGGCTACGTCGATTCGATCGAGGCCTACCAGACCGCGCAGGTCTACCTCGCGCTGACACACGACCGGCTCAACGAGCAGGATCGCGCACTCGAGGCGGTGCGGCGCGTGTTGCAGGCGGAGCGGATCGAACGGAGGTACGCCCGCGTTCCCGTTCCCGCCGCGGTACGGACGGCGTTCGAGAAGGTCGCCACCCGCGTGCTGACGGCCGCGGAGCTGGCGGCGCTGCGCGGGACGGGAGAGCTGCCGCCCGCTCCCCCGATCCAGTCGACGCTGAGGACGATCACCACCGGAACCGCGACCCAGCCCGTCCAGCCTCCGCCTGCACGAACGACGACCACGACCACGACCGCGACGCCGCCCGTGACGGTGGACCGCGTCGAGGTCGAAGTGGTGAAGCCGGCGCAGCCGCAGGCGCCGACACAAGCGCCATCGACGCAGGCTTCGTCGACGCCGACACGTCCCGCCACGACGCAGCCGGTGCAGCCAGGGACGCAGCGCGGCACGAACAACACCGGCAGCAGCGCGAGCAGCAATACGACGCCCGCGCAACCGCGTCCGGCAACCACGGCGCCGGTGACGGCGCAGCCGCGCCCTCCGGCCGCGACGCCGGCACGGCCGACGTATACGGCCACCGAGGTCGCAACGCGGTTCGCGAACGCGGAGCGCGCGCTGACCATGGCGAACCTGACCGAGGCGCGGCGGATCTACCGCGAGCTGCTCGCGAGCGCGAACGCTTTGGACCATGCCACGGCGGTCCGGATCGCGGAAGGTTTCTACCGCGCGCGCGACTTCGCGGGGGCGCTGGCGGGCTTCGAACGGGCCGGGACGCTGCGCCGCGGCGAAGAACCCTATCGCTATTACGTCGCCGTTGCGCTATACGAGACGGGTCAATACGAACGCGCCCGACGCGAGCTCGCCGCTGCACTGCCGTACATCGAAGTGACCGCGGACGTCGAACGCTATCGGTTGAAAATCCAGAGCGCCAACCAGTAGTCTTCCGTCGCTCCCATGATTTTGGTTAGAATCGCGCCGGTTCACACGCCGTTGCTCGAAAAGGTACGTCAATGAAAAACTTCGTCGTCGGGTTCGCCCTGCTCATGTTTGCGGTCGTCGGATTCGCCGCCGATCGCACGACCACTCCCGAGATCACACCGCCGAACAACGGCGATCAGTGGCTCCGCCTCAGCAGCACCGAGAAGCTCTTCTGGGCCATCGGCTATTCGCAGGGCTACCGCGAGGCGCTCGACAAGATCGACATCACCGCCGGTCCGACCTCCCCGTGCGCCAGCCTGGCGGTCCGCACCGAGCGCCAGTCGTCGACGGCCGGCAAGCTGACCGGCTTCGAGCTGGTGTCGGGCCTGGAGCGCTTCTACTCCGATCCGGCCAACACTCCCATCCCGGTCGGCAGCGCGATCCGCATCTACCTCCTGCAGGCCAGCGGGAAGGATCAGACCACCATCCAGGAGCTGATCGACACGGCTCGCGTCCTCGGCCAGCAGGCCGCGGCCCGTCCGTAAGCCGTTCCGCAAGCTGTAAGGACGGTCACACTTTCGTTTCCGATTCGCGCTACACTCTCCCGGTCGAAGCAGCACCTAAGGCCGGGAGGGTAGTGTGCGTCTCAATCACGCGCTTGTCGTTCTCCTTTTCACCATTCCGCTCACCGCGCAGGAAGAACCCCTCCCTGTCGTCACCGCCCGCGACGCTGCTCCCGAGGTCATGCTCATTGCGACCGCGGTCGAGCCGATCCGGGAGTTCCGCGGCCCGACCCTCGCCGAAGCCGCACGTGCGAACGACTTCATTTCATTCGATGCGCTCTATCGCGAGGCGCGGCAGCGCGGCGAGCCGGTAGCGCCCTTCGAGACGCTGCACGAGCTCTGGGTGTACAGCGTGACCAATCCGATCGGTGCGTTCTACGGCACCGACATGTACGAGCAGCTCGCACGCGCGTATCCGGGATACGCGCAGTTCATCGAGGACTACAGCATCGTCGACAGTCACGGCAACGTGTTCTATCCGACCGCGGAGACGCGGGAGTTCGTGTTGGCGCGGGCGATCGAGGGACGGACGGCGCGGGTGTTGGTGGCTTCGGATCTCATCGGTACGCCGAAGCCGGCGCCGGTTGACGTCGACCGGTCCGATCGTTCGGATCGGGCTGCGGATGCGCCGGTCGTCGCTCCCAGGCAAAGGGCCGGTGGGCGAGGCGCCAACCGCTCCACAGCGACGAAGGCTCCGGCGGCTCCGTTGGTTGCTGAAGTCGCGCCGGTGACAGCGAAGGTTGTTCCTGCTCCGGTTGTCGTTCCTGAAGTGGCTGCGACTCCGGTGGTTGCGGAAGCTGCACCGGTCGTGGAAGACGTGCCGCAGCCGATCGTGGCGGCGCCGCCTGCGCCGGCTCAGCCGGCGTTGGTGGAGACGGTGCCGCAGCCTGCGGCGGCGGCAGACACGTCGCCGACGAGCCGCGGGTTGCTGCTGATCGTGATCGGGCTGCTCGGGATCGGTTTGCTGGCGGTGATGTTCCGGGCGCCGAAAGAGACGCCGGTGTCGATCCTCAACCAGCCTGCTCCAAAATCCGCGGTCAAGGCGGACGAGAAGCCGGTGGCGCCGGTCGAGCCGCTCAGGCGACCGGAGGGGCCGCAGCGCGCGACGGGGAAGAATCGAGCGAACGGATAGCGCGGATGAGGCGAGCGCCGGCGGCGCTCCCTTTCATCACCAGGCCGCTCACGCCGTGACGTAACCGCTCGCGGTCGCCCGGCGTGAGGTCTTTCGCCGTCAGCACGAGGATCGGGATGCTCGACGTCGATTCGCGCTGGCGCAGCCGCTCCGCGAGCTCGAACCCGTTCATCCCCGGCATCATCAGGTCGAGGATGATCACGTCCGGCCGGATGCGCTCCGCGCGCTCGATCGCCTCGGCGGCCGAGGTGACGGTGTCGAGCACGTAGCCCTCGTTCGCCAGCTCGTGCTCGAGCAGCTGGTACACGGAGAGGTCGTCGTCGATGAGCAACAGACGCGCGTGCCGCGGCAACGCGTCGCGGCCGGTGATCTCGGCCAGCCGCCGCAGCATGCGCGGCCAGTCGACCGGCTTCACGAAGTAATCGTCGGCGCCGAAGGCCAGCGCGAGCTGGCGGTTCTCGATCATTGAGACGATGATCACCGGGATGTCGCACGTCTCGGAGTCGGCCTTCAACTCTCGCAGCACCTGCCACCCCTCCATGCCGGGGAGCACGAGGTCGAGCGTGATCGCGCGAGGGCGCATCACGCGCGCGAGCTTCATCGCTTCTTCGCCGGTGCGCGCGCGGATCGGCACGTAGCCGGCCGACTGTAGGTACGCGCTCAGGGCATCATAGGCCTCGTTCTCATCTTCGACCACGAGCACCCGCTCGCCCGGAGGAACGACCACCCCGTCCGGGCCGACGATCGGGCTGGGGATGGCGGCGCCGGCGAAGCGGATGGGCAGCGTGAACGTGAACTCGCTCCCCTCGCCGAGGGTGCTGTGAACGGAGATGGTGCCGCGCTGCAGCTCGACGAACTTCTTCACCAGCGACAGCCCCAGCCCCGTGCCGCCGTACGTGCGGCTGGTGGTGGTGTCGACCTGGCGGAACTCGTCGAAGATCACCGACTGGTGCTCGGCCGAGATGCCGATGCCGCGGTCGATCACCGAGACCCGGATGTCGTCGCGGTCGCGCGTCGCGCGGATCGTCACCACGCCGTTCGTGCGGGAGAACTTCACCGCGTTGGACAGGAGGTTGTAGAGGATCTGCTTGAACTTCGCGTGATCGCTCTCGATCTCGCGCGCTCCCTCCTCGACCTCGACCTCGAACGTGATCCCCTTCTTCCCCGACAGGCCTTTCATCACCTGGCAGACGCTGTCGATCGCGCTGCGCACGCCGAACGTCTCGGGATACAGCTCCATCTTCCCCGCTTCGACTTTCGAGAGGTCGAGGATGTCGTTGATGATGCTGAGCAGGTGCTGTCCGGAGGTGAGGATGGAGCGGAGGAAGCCGACGTACTTCGGCTCGATCTTGTCGACCAGCCTTTCACTGAGAATCTCGGAGAAGCCGATGATGGCGTTCATCGGCGTGCGCAACTCGTGGGACATGTTCGCCAGGAAGATACTCTTGGCGCGGTTCGCCTCCTCGGCCTGTTCGTTCTTCACCTGCAGCTCGCGCAGGATGCGCGCCTTCGCGATCGCCGACACGGCGTGCTCGCGCACGCGTGCGAGCTTCTGCAGGTCGCTGCGTCCGAACGCGTTCTCGTCCGTGAAGTTGTCGAAAATCAGGAAGCCTTCCATCCGCCCGCCGAGCGTGACCGCCATCGCCAGCATCACTTTCGGGACCGGGAGATGGGAGGTCTTGTCGGCGGCGGCGAGATGCTGAAACTCGGCCTGCTTGATGAGATACACGCCTTCTTCGAGCTGCTCGGCGCGCTCGGAGTAGCGCCGCATCGCTTCTTCGAACGACAGCGACCGCCCGCGGAACGGGTCGGCGTCGTATCCCGCCACCGCGATCGCCTCCGTGCGCCGCGTCTCGTGGTCGAACTTCAGGAAGACGCCTTTCTCTGCCTGCGGGAAGAGCTTCATCCCCTGCGTGACGATGCTCTTCAGCACGTTCTCGAGCACGACTTCGCGGTTGATCACTTCGACGATGCGGTCGAGCGTCTCGAGCTCGCGCGCCTGCGCGCGGATCTCCTCGGTGCGCGCCATGACCAGATCCTCGAGCATGCGGTTCTTCCGCTTGAGCTGGCGCGTGCGCCAGCGGCTGAGGAGCCAGAGCGCGATCGCGATCGCGGCGGCGTACACCAGCACCGCCCACCAGCGCAGCCAGAGCGGCGGGCGGACGTGGAAGCGGTACGCGAGCGGCGCGGACCACACTCCCTGCCCGTTCCGCGCTTTCACTTCGAACGTGTAATCGCGGTCGAACAGCATCGCGGGGAGGTTCGTGTAGCGCGTCTTCGTGTCCGCCGTTTCTTCCGACCAGTCGCGGTCGAATCCGGCGAGGCGGGTGCGGTAGCGCACGCGCGATTCGTCGGCGAACGAGAGCGCCGCGTATTCGAGCTCGACCTCGCCGCCGCTGCGCACCACGCGCCGCAGGCGGACCACCGGGGCGAGCGTGCTCTCCTCGCGCGCCGCGGGATCGAAGACCGAGACGCCGCTCGGCGTCCCAAAATAGATGCGTCCGTCGGCGTCGGTGGCGAGCGGGCCGTAAGCCCACGCTTCGTCGTCGACGAGGCCGTCCTCCTTGGTGACACGCGACAGCACCTTCAGCGTCTGCGCGTCGATCTCGACCAGGCCGGCGTTGTTGCTCACCCAGACCTTCCGGCCGTCGAGTGTCGTGGTCATGCCGACGACCGGCTGGCCCGAGAAGATGTTCGACGTGCCGTACGGCCGCGCGGTGCGCAACGCCGACAATCCGGTGCCGGTGCCGACCCACAGCCGCTCGGCGTGGTGCAGGAGCGAGCGGACGCCGTTCGCGGGCGCACCGTTCTTCATCGTCCATGCGGAAATGAAGACGCGCTGCGTCACCTCGCCGCTGTTCTCGCGGAAGATGGTGGCGAGCGGCTTCGAGGAGTGAAAGAGCCCGCGGTCGGTCGTGCCGACCCAGAGAATCCCTCTGCCGTCGACCGCGATGCTGGTCGCGCCGGCCGGTGAGAGCCCGGAGGCAGCGTGGAACGTCACCCAGCGGTCGCCGTCCAGGCACGCCGCCCCCCAGCTGCCGGCGAAGCACATCGTGCTGCCGAAACTCCGCGCCGCGTACGTGCTCTCGAAGCCGAGCGCGCTGAGGACGTACGGCTCGCCGTGCACCGTGACATCGGTGCGCCGTACGCTCGCGTTCACGGGGGGCGGCTCCGCACCCGCGCGCGAGAGGCAGTTCAGCCCCGACGCCGTGGCCATCCACAACCGCGACTCCCCCTGCTCCGCAACCGCGTACGTCTGGTTCGAATGCAGGCCGTCGGCAACGGTCAGCGTCGCGGTTTCGGCACCTTCGCGCATCGCCGCGACGCCGCTGCCGGTGGCCACCCACATCGAGCCGCGCCACCGCGGCAGGACGGCAAAGGTGCTCGAATCGGGGAGCGCGGGGTTCGTGCGCTCGGTCCAGGCGGAGAACGCGCCGTAACCTTTGCGCAGGCGCGACACACCGCCGTTCTGTCCGAACCAGAGGTTGCCTTCGCGGTCTTCGAGCAAGGTCCAGAGCGTCTCGCCGAGGAGACCGTTCGCGCGCGTGACGAGGAGATGCTGCGCGGCGTTGCCGCGGTCGATGCGCACCGCGCCGGTGCCGAGGCTCGCGGCCCAGACGTGACGTCCATCGCGCGTCGGGAGCAGCGCCACCACGCGCTCGTTCATCTCTTCGCTGACGATGCGGCGCCCGCCGTTCTCGAGCCGCCATACGCTGCCGTCGATGCCGCCGCCCCACAACTCGCCGGCGGCCGTTTCCACGATCGCGGTCGCGGGGAAGCCTTTCGTGAGCACGCGGCCGTCGAGGGTCGAGACCTCGCCGTTCGCGCGGCTCACCAGGAGCGAGCCGTCGCGGCGGACGAACATCGCAATGACGCCCTGCATCGGATGTTCGCGCGCGCGGTTGCCGTCATAGAGGATGACGCTGTTCTGCGTCGCCACCCAGACGCCGCCGTTTTTCGCCGCGACGACGCAGTTGCGCCGCATGCGGGAGCGGGTGAGCTCGATGCTGCCCAGCTTCGACGTGAACCGCAGCCGCTCGCCCGGCCCGTAGCGCTCGAGCGGTTTGGTGGAGACGACCAGCCCCGCCTCCGAGGCTACCCAGAGGCGGTGCGACGTATCCTCGACGATCTCGCGCACGGTCGGGTCGGCCAGGCCGTCCGCGACGCCGTACGTCTCCATGGCCCGTCCGTCGTAGCGCGCGACGCCGGTCGAGTAGAAGGCGAACCAGATGTAGCCCTGATGGTCCTGGATGATCTTCTGGACGCTCGCGGAGGGGAGCGGCGTGGAATGTCCGCCCGAGACGAAATGGGTGAACGGCAGCTCCTGCGCGCCGAGGGAGACGGCTCCCGCAAGCAGGAGCACGAGCGTACGAAGCATGCGCGACAGTGTAACGGACGGTTCCCGACGCAACACCACGCACTGCAATCCGTACAATCCACCCGTGGCCCGCCTCCGCGATTGGCTCGACCTCGGTCGCAGCACCGTCACGTCCATCACCCAGGACGACGTGACGAACCTCTATTCGCTGGAATGGCCGGAGACGAAGAAGATGCTCATGGCCGAGCATCGCGAGTCGATCGAGCAGGAACCGAGGCGTATCAAGCGGTGGATCCGCACCGTCAGCGCGATCTTCTACGGCCTCACCAAGAAGCTCGCGCCGCACCGCCGCATCCTGTTCGGTCTCTCCTTCCTGGCGTTCTTCTTCTGCCTCGCGTCCATCTTCCAGAGGACCAGGGGCGACTTCTGGGTCTTCGTCGAGATCGCGGCGACGTTCCTGATGATGACGCTCCTGCTGGCGATGGAGCTGATCGACAAGCTGAAGTACCGCGACGAGCTGCAGCTCGCGCGCGACCTGCAGGCCAGCCTGATCCCGAAGTCGATGCCGGAGAGCGACCGTTGGGACGTGGCGGCGTTCAACCGCATCGCGAACACGGTCGGCGGGGACATCTACGACTTCGTGCCGCTCGAAGACGGGCGGATGGCGGTGCTCTTCGGCGACGCCTCAGGGCACGGGATGGCGGCTGGCCTGGTGATGGCGGTCGCGCACGCGTCCTTCCGCACGCAGCTCGAAATGGATCCGTCGCCGACGTCCATCGTCGCTTCACTCAATCGCATCCTCTGCCGCACCGGCGGCTCGCGGTCGTTCTTCTCGTGCGTCTACCTGCTCTTCTCGCCCGACGGTTCGTTCGAGGCGAGCGTGGCCGGCCATCCGCCGGTGCTGAAGGTCGACGCCAACGGCAAGATCGCCGAGCGCATCGGCCGCGGCGCGTACCCCCTCGGCGTGAAGGCCGGCCTGGCGTGGGAGATCGTCAGCGGCCACCTCGAGCACGGCGAGCGCCTCCTGCTGCACAGCGACGGCCTCACCGAAGCGCGCAACGTCCAGGAGCACGAGTTCGGCGATCAGTACGTCGAAGTGATCGCCGGCTGGCACCCGGAGGCGAGCGCCGGCGCGCTGGTGGAAGCGCTGGTCGGCGAATGGCGGATGTTCATGGGCAACCTGCCGCCGGACGATGATGTGTCGATCGCGGTAGTGAAGCGGCGCTGAGCGGCACCTCACGGTTGCATGGCACGCCCCCTCATCCGGCCGTTGGCCACCTTCTCCCCGCTCGACGCGGGGAGAAGGGCTACTAAGTTGCCGTCTCGCGAGAGTGAAAGTTAGTAGCCCCTCTCCCCGCGTCGAGCGGGGAGAGGGTGCCCGAAGGGCGGGTGAGGGGCTGTGCGGCTACGCAAAGCGAGCCTCGCTCACGACACCGTCGCCACGCTCTTCTCCACCAGCCCTTCGAACACCTGCAGCGCGAGATCCACGCGGCCCAGCGGCGCGCTCACCTGGACGCCGGCGACGCGGTCGCGGACGCGCTCCAGGGTCTCGCGGGCGATGGCTACGCCTTCGCGGAGGCCGTGCTCCTTGCTCTTTTCGCTGGCGATGCGCATCCGCTCCATGACGTCGTCGGGGACGGAGACGCCGGGGACTTCGTTGTTCATGAAGGTCGCGTTGCGGTACGAGAGCAGCGGCCAGATGCCCGCCACGATGGGGAGCTTCATGTGCTCGATGCGGCCGAGGAACGTCTCGAGCTGGCGGACGTCGAACACCGGCTGCGTGATCGCGTACTCCGCCCCTGCCTTCACTTTCCAGTCGAGGCGGCGCAATTCGTATTCGAGATCGAGATGGCCCGGGTTCACGCCGACACCGATCGTGAAGCAGGTCGGGTCGCCGAACGGGTTGCCGCCGAGATCGAGGCCGTGGTTCATCAGGTTCACCATGTTGGTGAGCCCGATCGAGTCGATGTCGAACACCGCCGTCGCCTCCGGGTACGGCCCCATCTTCGGGGGATCGCCGGTGATGATCAGCAGGTTGTGCAGGCCGAGCGCCGCGCAGCCGAGGAGGTCGGAGTGCATGCCCAGGAGATTGCGGTCGCGGCAGCAGTAGTGGAGAACCGTCTCCTGTCCCACGCGCTGTTGCAGCAGCACGGCCACGGCGATCGCGCCCATGCGGTTCTGCGCGCGCGGACCGTCGGGGACGTTCACCGCGTCGACGCCGGCGCTCTTGATCGCCTCGACCGACTTGATGAGCGCCTCGGGATTCGCCCCTTTCGGAGGGACGATCTCGATGGTGGTGACGAACTCGCCGTTCGCGAGCTTGCGACCCCAGTTCGAGCGCTGCGCCATCGGCGCCGGCTCGACGCCCGCGCTCTTCTCGCCGTTGCCGTTGCGCTCGATGATCACGAACGTGCGGCGCGGCGACAGCGGGCGCACCGCGTCGGCCATCATCTTGATGTGCTCCGGCGTCGTGCCGCAGCAGCCGCCGATGAACTTCACGCCCTTGTGGATCAGCCGCTTCGCGTACTTCGCGAAGTAGTCGGGTGAGGCCATGTACATCTGCCGCCCGTTCACGTCGCGCGGCAGGCCGGCGTTGGGCTGGCAGGAGATCTTCCTCGCCGTGACGGCCGCCATCTCCTCGATCGCGTCGAGCATCAGGTCGGGACCGACGGCGCAATTGAGGCCGATGACGTCGGCTCCCGCGCGATCGAGCCGCTGCGCCAGCGCGCGCGGCGTGTCGCCGAAGATGGTGCGCCCGTCGACGCCGATGGTCATCTGCGCCACGACCGGCAGCGAGCAGACGTCGCGGATCGCGGCCAGGGCCTGCTCCATCTCCGAGACGTTCGAGAACGTCTCGCACACGAAGAGGTCCACGCCGCCGTCGCGCAGCGCCTCGGCCTGTTCGCGGAAGAAGGCACGCGCCTCGTCCAGCGCGGTCGGTCCGTACGGCTCGATGCGGATGCCGAGGGGGCCGATGGCGCCGGCGACGTACACGCCGTCGCCCGCCGCCGTGCGCGCCAGTTCCGCGGCGCGGAGGTTGATGTCGCGCAGCTCGTCTTCGATGCCGAAGCCGCGCAGCTTCACGCGGTTCGCACCGTAGGTGTTGGTCTCGAGGATCTCGGCGCCGGCGCGGACGTACTGGCGATGCACCTCGAGGACGATCTCCGGGTTGCGGAGATTCAGCTCGTCGTAGCACTTGTTGATGAAGACGCCCTTCGAGTAGAGCATCGTCCCCATCGCGCCGTCGAAGAGGTAGACATGTTCGTCTGCGATTGCCTGGATGAAGTCCATGAACAGAAATGCCCCACGCCGGATGACGTGGGGCACCGTCAAAGTTCGATCCGATTTACTGCCGCGGCTCTTTAGCTTTTTTTAAGCTGGTTGCAAGCTACCCCAAATCACTCCAGCACCATCCACAGTAGGCCGGACCGGCGCTGATTGTCAAACGGTGGAATCGCGGGACACGCCTCGCCGTTGCGCGGCGTATCCCGGCCATGATCCGCACCCGCTCGATCTCCGTCCTCCTTCTGTCCGTCGCCCTCTCGGTCCCTGCATTCGCACAGACGCTCGTGCGCGCGAAGAAGCTCCCCGCCGCGACGCTGCGCCAGCTCGCCGCGGCGCCGGCGCCGCCGGTGCTTCCTCGCGAGAACCGGCACGACGATGAGCGCAAGCGCGCCCGCACGAACATCAGCGGGAAGCGGATCGTCCGCTCGAATGCGGCATGGATAGCCGTTGCGGCCGAGACGATCGCGGCGCCTCCGGTCGCGGTCGGGTTTCCGTCGGATACGTCTCAGTTCCTTTCGCCCGCGGATGCGAGCGGCGGCGTGAGCAGCTCGCACGTGTTCGCGGTTTCGAACGCCGGCTTCATCGTGCACTCGCGCAGCGGCGCGAAGATCGCGCAACTGACGCTGAGCCAGTTCTGGCGCGGCACGAACACGATCGCGGAGTTCTACGACCCGCGGCTGCTCTTCGACGCGGCCGCGAAGCGCTGGATCACCGTGGCGATGCGCAACGGCGAAGCGCTGATGCTCGCCGTCTCCGCCAACGCCGATCCGATGGGCGCCTGGACGCGCTACGAGATGTTTCTCGAGGAATGCGACTACACGCGGCTCGCGCTCACGCGCGACACCGTGTTGGTGAACACGGTCAAGCTCTCCGGCGGCTACATCTACTCGTTCACGAAGTCGGAGCTCTACGCCGCGCCGGCTCAGCCGGCCGCGCGCGAGTTCCACGTCGACGCGCTCGCCGCGGTGGTACACGCACCGGAGTCGACGATCGAGTACTTCGTCGAGGTGAGGCCCGGGCAGCTCCTCATCAACCGCCTGGACCGGCTCGCGGAAGTACACGTCGTCGATGCAGGCTTCGACTGGTCCGACGGCGACGGGCAGTTCGCGCCGCAGCCGGGAGCGGGCGCGGTGGAGATGGGCTACGGCGACATCGAAGCGGCGGTGTTCCGCGACGGCTGGCTCTACGCGATCCATCGCATCGGCAGCAGCACCCGCACCACGGACGACAACGCGCTCCTCTGGTGGAAAGTCGATCCCGACGGCGTCCGCGCCACCGAAACGGGCCTGATCGACGGGACGGACATCTACTACGCCTACCCGTCGCTCGACGTGAACCGCCGCGGCGACATGCTGATCTCCTTCAACACCTTCTCCTCCACCACCTACCCCTCGGCCGCCTACGTCTTCCGCGACGCCAAAGGCCGCACCAGCCCCGTCGCCAAACTGCGCGACGGCGACTCCTCCACGCGCATCACCAACCGCTGGGGCGACTACACCACCGTCGTCGTCGATCCGGTCAACGACCGCGATTTCTGGACCGGCCAGATCTATGCGGCCACGACGCACTGGGCGACGTACTGGGCGCAAGTGAAGGCGCCGGGAACGACGAAGCGGCGATCCGTGCGGAGGTAGTTTGGAGTGCGGTGACCGCACTCCAAATTAGTCGAACACCCGTCTCAGCTTATCCAGCGCGCTCTCCATCCCCTGCCTGTTGCGATCCACCTCGTTCGCCCATCTTCGGAACTTGTCGAAGGTGATGGCGGCGGGTTCGTCGAAGTGGTCTTCGTCGAAGAGGACGCGGCGGACGATGCGGCCCATGATGCCGGTGGGGCAGTGGCGCGTTGGGGCCGTGCCCTGGAGGAAGGCTTCGCGGATGGGGCCGGGGCAGCCTTTGCGCCAGAGCATTCCTGATTCGGGGTCGATGCTGCGGAACGTGACGCCGGGCGGCGGCTCAGGGTTCGCGGGGGTGTGCGGGATCTCGCGCATGTAGGAGCCCCAAATGGGCAGCGCTGCTTCCGACGACGAGAGGCGGAGCGGCGCGCCGCGGTCGAAGCCGACCCACACCGTCGAGACCATGTCGGCGGTGTAGCCGACGAACCAGGCGTCGCGGTAGTCGTTGGTCGTGCCGGTCTTGCCGGCCACGTAGCCGAGGTCGTAGCGCTTGAGGCGGGTGGCGGTGCCGCGGCGCACGACGCCGCGCAGCAGCGTGTGCATGACGTAGGCGGAGCTGCCGTCGATCACGCGCTTCTTCTTGATCTCGCGCTCGAACAGGTTCTTTCCGCGCCCGTCGGTGATGCTGCGCAGCAGGAACGGCTCCACGCGCTCGCCCAGGTTCGGGAAGGCGGTGTAGGCGGCGGTGAGCTCGCGCATCGACACCTCGCCGACGCCGAGGGGCATTGCCGGGATGGTATCGACATGCTCGAAGCCGAAATCCTCCGCGGTGCTCGCAACGCGGCGCAGGCCGACGATGTCGCGCGTGAGCCGCACCGTCGGAACGTTGAGCGAGCGCTCGAACGATTCGCGCAGCGTCACGCGGCCGCGGAAATGCTCGTCGTAGTTCTGCGGCTCCCACACCTCCTTGCGGCTCAGCTCCACCTTCAGCGGCGCGTCGAGCAGCAGCGAGGCGGTGGTCGCTTTCTTCGACGCGATCGCGGCGAGATACGCGAACGTCTTGAACGCGGAGCCGGGCTGGCGGCGCATCTGCGAGGTGCGGTCGAACGGCGAGCGGCGGAAGTTCGTGCCACCGACGAGCACGCGCACGCCGCCGCTGCGGGGATCGATCGAGAGGACCGCGACCTGCAGCGGGTCCTTCTCCGACTGCTCGCGGATCCAGCGATATTGCGACACGAGACGGGCGGCGCCGCTCGCCGCGGCACGCTGGGCGGCGCGCTGCGCGTCGGGATCCATCTCGCAGACGACCTTCAGCCCGCTCGCGACGACGGGACGCAGCCCCACCGCGCTCACCACTTCCGCGCGCAGCGCGCGCAGGTAGTACGGGTACGGACGCTCCGGCAGCGTGCCGCGGGAGACGTCGACGTCGTGCCGCGTCGCGCTCGCGAGCTCGCGCTCGTCGATCCAGCCGCGCTCGCGCATGACGGCGAGGATCGCATCGCGGCGCGCTTTGGCGAGGTCGGGGTGCTTCTCCGGCGTGTCGCGGTTCGGCGCGCGGATCATGGCCGCGAGCAGCGCCGCTTCATCGAGCCGCAACGCGCGCGGCGTCTTGTCGAAGTAGAGGCGCGCCGCTTCGTCGATGCCGAGAATGGGGCTGCCGGCGTGATGCCCGAGGTAGACGTCGTTCAGGTAGAGCTCGAGGATCTCGTCCTTCGAAAGACGCGCGTCGAGCACCACCGCGAGCACTCCTTCGACGATCTTGCGGCGCCACGTGCGCTGGTTCGTGAGGTAGCGCTGCTTCACGATCTGCTGCGGGATGGTGCTGCCGCCCTGCGCGATCCCGCCGGCGCGGACGTTGGTGAACGCGGCGCGCAGGATGCCGATCGGATCGACGCCGGCGTGGCGGCGAAAGCGCACGTCCTCGGCGGCGATGAACGCGTCGGCGACGTGCGGTGGAAGCTGTTCGAGCAGCACCGGCGGCGTCGGACGCCAGTCGGTTCCGTAGACACGTGCGACTTCGCGCGTGCGTCCGTTCGCGTTCGACAGGATCACCGTCGGCTCGCGCCAGCCGTGCGTCGAAAGCTCGCGCGCGATGCGGCGATCGAGCATGAAGACGTAGATCGACAGCGCCTGCATCGCGACGAAAAGCGCGATCGCGAACGGAAATGCGATGCGCAACAGCAGTGCGCTACGTGACAATCGACGCATCATCGTCTACATTGTTTTTTGTGCAACTCGTACACCGAGTTCCACTGCGCCACGTTCTCTGATTCAAAAGTACGGCTCCCCACCGAAAACTTTCTGAAAGAGGAGAATCAACATGGCAGCAAAGAAGAGCGCGTCGAAAGGCGCGAAAAAGAGTGGCGGCTCGAGCAAGGGCGGCGCGAAAGCGTCGGTAAGCTCGAAGTCGGCCAAGTCCAGCAAATCGTCGAAGTCGTCGTCGAAGCCCGCTTCGTCGAAGGGCTCGAAGTCCGCGAAGCGTCCGCCTGTCAGCGCCAAGAAGGCCGGTGGCTCTTCGAAGAAGGGCGGCGGAAGCAAGTCCTCCAAGTCCAGCAAGTCGTCCCCGTCGAAGTCCGCGAAGCGCCCGCCGGTCAGCTCCAAAAAAGCCGGCGGCAGCAAGGGCGGCGGAAGCAAAGGCGGCAGCAGCAAAGGCCGTTCGTCGTCCGGCGGTTCCAAGTCTTCTGCCTCTTCGAAGCGCCCCTCGGCCAGCTCCAAGAAGGCCGGCAGCAGCAAGGGCTCGTCGAGCGCGAAGAAGAGCAGCGGCGGTGGTTCCTCCAAGAAGAGCAGCGGCGGCAGCAAAAGCTCGAGCGGCAGCAAAAGCTCGGGCGCTGGCGGAGCACGCAAGAGCGGCGGCGGGTCGAAAGCCCGCAGCAGCTCGAAGTCGCGCTCCTCTGCCAAGGCGAGCAGCGGTCGCGTCGCAGCAGCGGGCGCGGTCGGGGCAGCCGTCGGCGCCGCGGCAGCAGCAGTTCGTCCCGCAGCACGCCGCGTCGGTGCGGCCATCAGCAGCGCGGCAAGCAGCGTAGCCGAGCGCGTTCGTGAAGCCGTCCCGGCACTCGGCGGCGGCGGCAACGAAGGCGGCAACGGCGGCGGCTCGTCGTCGGGCAACGGCGGCAACGGCAACAGCCAGGGCTGATGCGATCTGAAGCGGCGGGCGCCAGCCCGCCGCTTTGGAGTGCGCGGCTACAGCGTTTCGCTGAACGCCTGGCGGATGCGCTTCGAGAAGTAGCGCGACGGCAGGCCGTCCTTCCACGAGCGCAACTGCTTCGCCTTCCGGAACGCATCCATCGCAGCCTTGCGATAGCTGTCTTCCCCTTCGAAGGCGTAGCGCGAATATTGCGACGCGCCGAGAAACGCGTGGATCCAGCCGTTGTTCGGCATCTTCGTGGTCAGGTCCTGAAAGCGCGAAGCCGCGTCCTCGAACTCACCGGCGAAGTAGAGCTCCAGCGCGTCGCGCAGTTCGTCGGAGTACTCGTCCATGACGTTGCGCGCGGCCGCGGTGGGCTTCGGGACGAGCGGGGACGGAGTGGTGGTGGCGATCGCCGGCGCTGGCACCGCGGCTGCCGGCGGCTGCGCGAGCTCGGCGAGATCGCCGGCATTGTCGGCCATGGTGATGATCGAGTTGAGCTCGTCGTTGTTGCGCGCGCCGGCGTTGCGCGTGGTGGCGTCGGTGTAGATCGACATCGCCTGCGCGTACTGCGGGGACGTGGTCGCGCGGCGCTGCTGCGCTTGCTGGATCTTCTGCTTCGCGGCCGCGAGCGCGGCACCGGCGCGCTGGCGCAGGCCCGGATCGATCTGCGGCACGACGGGCGCCTGCTGCACCGGCGCGGGCTGCGTTACGGCAGGACGTGCCGGCTCGGGACGCGTCTGCACCGGCGCGGGCTCCGGCTCGTTCGCCGAGGCCAGCGCTTTCTTGGCGCGGCCCATCAGCGCGTCGAGCGAGCCGAGGTCGGAGGCCTGGCCGCTGGTGCGCTCGAAGTCGGCGACCGCTTCTTCGTAGCGCCCGGAGTTGAGGTACGCCGCGCCGCGGTAGTAGTACGGGTGGTAGCTGATCATGATCGTCCCGTACGTGCGCACGCGGGTCCCCTCTTTGGGGTTCCCCTTGATCGCGGCGGACATCTTCTGCACGGCGACGTTCCAGTTGCCGCTCTTGATCGCGGCGAGGCCGGCGTCGTAATCGTCGTACCACGATGCCTCGGCGACGGTAGCGAGTGCGAGAGTGAGAAGTGCGACGCTGAGTATCCGGCGAGTCATGGCTTCTTCATTTCCTGGGTCAGTTCGTCGAAGTTGAGGTCGCGCATGCGGACGTTCTTCTGCGTCGGCTTGCCGGCCTCGATCTGTACGTCGATGGTCTGCGTTCCGTTCTCACCGCTCAGCGTGACGCTGTACGCCCCCTCGGGGAGCTTGATGCGCGCCGGCGTCGATTCGTCAGTGACGGTCATCTCTTTCTGGTCGCCCTTGCTGACGATGCGCTCGATCTCCGCCCACGGCGCGGCGGACAGGAGCAGCACGCCTTCTCCCGGCGCGAGCGGCGCGCCGGGCGCGGTGGCCGTGACCGCCGTCCCCGCGGGAACCGCGGGCGCCGTCGCCACGGCAGGCTCGTTCGACTTGCGCATCACGACGGAGGCGATCACCGCCAGGATGACGACAATTGCGGCCGCCGCGGCGATGAGCGGAACCTTACTCCTGGCGGGCGGCGCCATCGAGACCTGCCGCTCGAGCACGGTCGCCTCGGCTTGGGCGTTGTTGTAGTTGACCTTCTGCTCGATGGCCGTCGGTGCCGCTCCCGGCGCGTCGAGACGCTCCATCACGGTCGCGTCGTTGTTGCCGATGGTCTTCGGCGACGGCGTGAGGTTGCGCTCCATCACCGTCGCGTCGTCGCTGCCGGTACGCGTGCCGGTCGGGCCGACCGCGACTTTGCCGGGCATCGTCCCGCCGGCGAGCGTGCCTCCGGCGGCCAGGTTTCCAGCCTGCGTCTGCTGCGTCTGTTGCGCGCCGCTGGCAGTCACCTGCGGGCCGCTGCCGGTGGACGACATCTTCAGGTCGGCCAGCGTCTGCGCGCCGGAGAGCGTGACCATCCGCTCGCCAAGTCCGTACTTCTGGTCGGGCGGAATGGAGTTGCGGACTCCTTCCAGCGCGGTCGCGAAATCCTCGGCGGTCGCGAAGCGCGTATCGCGGTTCTTCTCGAGCGACTTCATGATCAGCGCTTCGAGCTGCGCCGGGACCTTGGCGGCCGGGTTCAGCTCCGCGATCGGCGCCGGCTTCTCGGTGACGTGCTTGAGGATGTAGCCGTGCGGGTTCGTGGCCTGGAACGGCGCGCGCCCGGCGAGCATCTCGTACAGCACGATGCCGAACGAGTACAAGTCGCTGCGCGGATCGAGGTGTTCGTGCTCCTTCAGGAAGCCGGCCTGCTCGGGCGACGCGTACTTCAGCTTCCCGAGGAACATGCCGGTCTGCGTGAGCCCCTGCCCGCCTTCCCCTTCCGCGAGCTGCTTGGCGATGCCGAAGTCGATGACCTTCACGAGCAGCTTCCCGTGGTGGTCCTGCGACAGCATGATGTTCTCGGGAGAGATGTCGCGGTGGATGAGGCCCATGGAGTGGAGGTGATCGAGGCCGTGCAGCGCCTGGATCGCGATCTCCACCGTGAGCCGCGGCGGCATCGCGCCGGTCGAGCCGATCCACTTCTGGATGTTCGTGCCGTCGATGAACTCCCAGACCATGTAGTACGAGCCGTCTTCGAGTTGCGCGAAGTCGTACAGCATGGCCAGGTTCTTGTGCTTGATCATGGTCGACGTGCGCGCTTCCTGGAGGAAGCGCTGCAGCCCCTGATCGTCCTGGGCGATGTTCGCGCGCATGATCTTGATCACGCGGAGCTCGTTGAGGTGGATGTGGCGGACCTTGAAAATCTCGCCCATCCCGCCGACACCGAGACGGTCGATGATCTGGTACTTGCCGTCGAGCAGACGCGTCGAGTACGTCCGCTGAAACGCCGTCACCCGCTCGCTGCAATGCGGGCACATGTCGTAGCTGTCGTCGATCGGTTGCTTACATTTCAGGCAGTTGATCTGGCTCATGTGGCTCCCTGCGGTCGCCGCTGGCGGATGTCGGGTGTCGGGTGTCTGGGGTGCTTTGCCTGGGCCTCACGAAACGTAAGCCGCAAGCCGGAACACCGCAGACACCTGACACCTGACAACCGACAACATCTTCTTCAATGGTCTCTCAAAACATAACTGCACGCCGGGTCGGCACCAAACCGCACGATGTCTCCCGGCTTCAGGACGACTCGCTCGACGCGAGCGTTGTTGACGTAGGTTCCGTTCGCGGACTGGAGGTCTTCGAGGACCGGCTCGCGTCCGGCGATGGTGATGCGCGCGTGGCGGCGTGAGACGGCCGGGTGGGCCAGGACGATCGAGCAGGTGCGGTCGCGGCCGACCATCACGCTCTCGCCGTTGATCGCATGCTTCTCGTTCGTCTCCGGCTTCACGTTCACCAGCTCCCAGTGCTTCACGACCTCGATCGCGGGCATCTGCGGCGGCGTGAACGCGGCGGAGTCGACCTCGACGACCCGCTGGCGGCCGGTCGGGGCGATCGGCTGGCGCGCGTTGTACTCCTCGAGCGCTTCGAAGAACTCGCGCGCGGTCTCGAAACGCTGCTCCATGCGCGGGCTCATGGCCTTGATGACGATCTGCTCGAGCTCCCGGTCGACCTCGGGGCGCAGCGCGCTGGGCGGCTGCTTCTCGCCGCGATAGATCGCGTCGATGAGCTTCGGCAGCGAGCGGCTGTTGAACGGCAGCGTGCCGGTCAGCATCTCGTACAGCAGCACGCCGGAGGAGTAGATGTCGCTCTTCGCACCGGCGTCTTTCGGCTCGCGGATCTGCTCCGGCGACATGTAGTGCGGTGTGCCGAGCAGGAAGCCGGACTTCGTGAGGACGGTCTGCCCGCTCGTGTTCCCCCCTTCGCGGATCTTGGCGATCCCGAAGTCGGTCACTTTCACCACGCCGCCCGTCTTCTCGCGGATCAGGTTTGCCGGCTTGATGTCGCGGTGCGTGATCCCCTTGCCGTGCGCGTAGACGAGGGCCTCCAGCAGGCACTGGGTGGTCGTGATCGCATCGCTCAGGCTGAGCGCCCCGCGCTCGGAGAGCAGCACGTCGACGGGCGTCCCTTCGACGAACTCCATCACCAGCACGGCCCCGCTGTCGTTGTTGATGAACTCGTAGAAACGCGTGATGTAGCGGTGGCGCAGCTTCGAGAGAATCTGCGCCTCCTTGATGAAGCGCTTGCGCGCGGTGGCGTCGCCCGCGAGCTCCTCGGACATGACTTTCAGCACGACCGGGAAGTCGCTCGGCAGGACGTCGGTCGCGCGCTGCGTCAGGCCGACGTAGACATGGCTCATGCCGCCTTCGCCGATTTCGCGATCGATGCGGTAGTTGCCGATGCTGGTGCCGATCAACGCCCCGGTCATTTCAACGGTCCTTCGTCATCCCAGTGAAACCCGTCGTGGCAGAGCGGCGTGAAGATGAAGCGCTGCGAGCCGATCCGGATGACGTCCTTCGGCGCGAGGTCGCGCCTCGGCTCGATCTCCGCTTCGTTCACGTACGTGCCGTTCGTGGAGTTGTGATCCATCAGGATGAAACGCTTCTCCTCCGGCCGGAACACCAGGTCGGCGTGATGCGAGGACGCCTGGTCGTCGTTGATGACGATGTCCGACTTCCGGTCGCGGCCGATGACGTTCCGCCCCATCCGCACCGGGAACGACTCCCCTCGCGAGGCGCCGTTGATCCCGACCAGCCACCCCACCACGTACCGCTTCTGCGGATCGTGCCGTGACGCGGCCACGGTGCGCTCCATCGGCAGCACGGCCGAGACGGAGCCGGACATCGACTCCCTCCCTCCCGGCCGGGACACATGCTGCGCGGCCGCCGCGGACGGTGACGGAGCGCCTGCGGGAGCGAGCGCCTCGACGGCGCGCGGACGCACCACCGGGATCTCCGGCTCGCTCAGGTCCTGAGGGCAGTACGGACAGATATCCCACGATTCGTCGATGAAGTGCCCGTTGTCACACCGCTTGTCAGCCACGAGTCGTCCTCACGCGTGAAATGCCACCGCGACGGCATTTCTGCCGCCGAAGTAAATGATGTCGCCGTCTTCGAGGAACCGCTTGTCGATCTTGTGATCGTTGACGTAGGTCCCGTTGGAGGAATTCCGGTCGATCAGCAGAACCTTGCCGTCGATCGACACCACCTCGGCGTGCAGCCGAGAGACCTTGGGATTCTCCAATACGATCTCACAAATCGTCGATTCCCGTCCGATCCGGATGCCCGAGCCGCCGAGGCCGAGCTTCTCGCCCGCCCGGGTGCCGTTCAGGATCGTGAACCGGCCGAGCATCGAGCTGGTCGCGTTCTGCACCCCGGTCGGCGCCACCACGGTCTCGACCGTCGGCGCTTTCAGCACGTCGGGCGGAATCCTCGGGGTGCGCGACCGCACCGCGACGACCGTCCCGAGCCCTGCCAGCATCACGAAGAACGCCCCCGCCACCCCGGCCGCCAGCGGGTACCTCCGCCACGGCGGCAGCGCCCGGATGGCCCGGTCGGCGTCGTGGCCGAAACGGATCAGGTCGGGCGAACTGGGGAAAAGCTTCGCCGCGATCGCGAGCTCGGCCTTCGTGCTCACCCACTTTCCTTCGCGGGCCGCATCAAGCGCTGCACGATAGTGCGCGTTGAACGCGCCGGCCGTGCTCGCCGTCACGCCCGCCTCGCCGAGGAACGTCTTGGCCACGTCGATCGGCACCAGGAACTTGATCGACTCCGCGTTGGTGTGGCCCCAGGTCGAGACGCCGATCACCTCTCCGTCGAGGTTGACCGCCGGACCGCCGGAGTTCCCGCGGTAGATGGCCACGTTCGACTGCAGCACCGGCACGTTCGCGACGTTCCGCTTGATGGCCGTGATCGTCCCGGGGTTGAACGTCGCCTCGAGGTCGCTGTCGCGCGACAGCCAGCCGCCGATCACTTCATCGCTGCTGCTCGCCACGGCCGGGTAGCCGACCGAGAAGATCGACTCGCCGATGCGCGTGGCGTCGGAATCGCCGAGGGGGAGTGAGGGCAGCCCCTTGCGGTCGATGTGCAGCAGCGCGAGATCGGTCCCGCGCGCGTTCAGCGCGGGCGACCAGCGCCGGATCGTGAACGGCAGCGTCTCTCCGTTCGAGAGCTCGACCTGCCAGGTGGGCTTCATCTTCTCGATGCGCCCGGCGCGCGCGAGCGGCTCGACGTAGCGGTCGAGCGATTGTTCCCGGTACAACGTGCGCAGCGTCTCGATCGGGAAATGCCGCACCAGGGCGGCGATCGCGCCGTTGCGGTGCAGCTCGCGGTTCAGCGAATCGAGGTCGCGCGTCTGCGAGACCACGTGGCCGCTGGTCAGGATCAGGCCATCCGGGTGGATGATGAAGCCGGTGCCGGAGCCGCCCGCGCCGGTCTCGACCCGCTCGTCCTTCGCGGCGATTCCGCGCGCGCGGAGCTCGTGGCCGTCGGCGCGCAGTTGCGTCTCGATGCTCTGGATCGCCTCGGCCGGATAGCGGTAGTCGGCCGTCGCGAGCGCGTTGATGCGCACCACCGCCGGCTTCACCGCGTACGCGACCATCTTCTGCGCGTCGTCGAGGCGCGTGTCAGCACGGCGGCATGCCCCGGAAAGCACGGCGGTGACGAGCAGGACGGCGATGACGAGCAGGTGCCGGGGAGGGGGCATGGGTCAGTGGGACAGGAAGTACCAGGCGCCGGCGGCACCGGCGACGACCACCAGCGCAAGCGCCCAGCGCATCGGCTTGCTCGATTGCGGCGGCGCCGCGGTAACCGGCTGAGCGGGTGGCGGCGCGGCGTCCGCGACCCGGATCTTGTCCGTATCCCGCAACGTTTCGTCCATCACCGCGACGAGCTTCTGCGTGTCCTTCAGCGTCTCGTCGAGCGCATCCGAATCGACGTCGCTGCGCTCTACGCGGGCGACGATCACCGTCACGTTGTCCGGCGCGCCGCGCTCGAGCGCCTTGCGCAGGAACTCGTCCGCGGCCTCGTCGATCGTTCCCTGGGCGATCTCTTTCAGCTCCTGCTCTTTCACGAGCCCGTGCAGGCCGTCGCTGCAGAGGATGAAGGTGTCCCCCTCCTGCAACTGGAACGGCCCGCGGACGTCGATCTCGACGTCGTCCGCGACGCCCATCGAGCGCTGCAGGACGTTGCGGCGGGGATGCACTTCCGCTTCCTGCGGCGTCAGCAGCCCTTCGCGCACCATGGTTGCCACCAGCGAGTGGTCTTCGGTGAGCTGGCGGATCGTGTCGCCGCGGACCAGGTAGATCCGCGAATCGCCGACGTGCGCCAGCCACCCGTGCTCGCCGCGGACCGCGAGCGCGGAGGTGGTCGTCCCCATGCCGCGCAGGTCGGGATTGGACTGCGCCTCGGAGTAGATGCGCGCGTTCGCCCGGGCCAGCGCTTCCCGGAGCGACGTGGCGATGTCCACCGTCTCGCTGCCGAGGAACTGCGCCTTCACGGTCTCGCCGGCGATGCGGGAGGCGGTCGCGCCGCCGCGGTGGCCGCCCATGCCGTCCGCAACGACGAGCAGCCGTCCCGCCGCGTGGCTGTCCTTTTCCTCGGACGGAGTGGTGTAGGTCCCGAAGTCCTGATTTTCAGAACGAACGAGTCCCACATCCGTGCGGAGAACCGCGCGAACGACGAGATGGCGATGAGTTACGACGTCGGACGATGCTTGCTCGCTCATGGGAGCTTCAACCCTGTGGCGGAGGATGCATTATACGCGGGAGCCCTCCCGCTATAATCGGCGCCTACATGGATCAGCTCCAGATTCACTACGTCGATCTCGGCGTGCCGCGTATCACCGACATCAAGTCGGAGCTGTCGATCGGGCGGACCGAGGGGAACGATCTGGTGCTCAACCACCCGTCGGTGTCGCGCAAGCACGCGCGGGTCGAGGTGCGGAACAGCGCCTGGTGGATCGTCGACCTCAAGTCGACCAACGGCGTGAAGGTCAACGGCAACCTCATCACCGAGTCCCAGATCGGCAGCGGCGACAAGATCCTGATCGGCTCGGTCCAGCTCGACATCAAGTCGATGCCCTCGGTCGACTTCTCGGGGGAGTCGATGTTCGACAACCCCTCGGGCACGGTCATCCGGCGCATCTCCGATTTCAACTCCGAGTTCGGGCTCGACCTCGGCGAGATCCAGGAAGCGGCCGGGTTGCGCGCCCCTTCCGAACCGGGCGGCCCCAAGCCGGAGCCCTCGGTCACGCGGGAAAAGATCTTCCAGGTGCTGATCCAGGTCGCCCGCGCCATGCTGCAGTCGGACGACCTGAACTCGCTCCTCAACACCGTGATGGACATGGTGTTCAAGTACCTGCCGGTCGAACGCGGCCTGATCATTCTTTTCGATGAAGACGGCGAGCCGGTGCCGAAGCTGACCAAGTTCATCGAGGGAGCGGACGCGCAGGACATCCCGATCTCGCGCACGATCCTCAAGATGGTCGCCGAGCAGCAGGTCGCCCTGATGACCTCGAACGCGCTCGAAGATGCCCGCCTCCTCGGCGGCAAGTCGATCGCCATCCACGGCATCCGCTCCGCGATGTGCGTCCCGCTCTGGAACCGCAACCGGGTCATCGGCGCGGTGCAGGTCGACTCGCCGATCCACATCGGCCGCTTCACGGAAGAAGACCTCGACCTGATCACGGCCTTGGCGAACTTCGCGGCGGTGGCGGTCGAGCGCGCGCAACTCGCGGAGAAGATCGAGCAGGAACGGAAGATCCGCACGAAGATGGAGCGGTACCACTCCCCTGCCGTCATCGACGAGATCGTCAAGGGCGCGGCCGGGGTGGACGAGGACGAGGTCCGCACCGCGGACGTCTCGATCCTCTTCGCCGACATCTCCGGCTTCACAACCGTCTCGGAGACGAAGAAGCCGGAAGAGGTGGCCGAGTTCCTCTCGAACTTCTTCTCCGCCGCGGTGGACGCGATCTTCGCGTACGGCGGCACGCTCGACAAATTCATCGGCGACGCCGTGATGGCCTTCTTCGGCGCCCCGATCCCGCAGGACGACCACGCCGACCGCGCCATCCTGGCCGGCCTGATGATGATGGAGCGCGTGGAGACCTGGAACGAGGAGCGTCTGAAGGAGGGCCTCCCGCCGGTGCGCATCCGCGTCGGCATCAACAGCGGCCCCGCCGTCGTCGGCAACGTCGGAACGGAAAAACGCGTCGACTACACCGTCCTCGGCAGCGCGGTAAACATCGCCTCCCGCCTCGAGAGCGGTGTCGCCAAGCCGGGCCAGCTCGTCATCTCCAAGCCCACCCTCGACCGTGTCGTCGGCAGCTTCAACACCGAGCCCCTGGGCGAGTTCGCCCTGAAGGGGCTGCAGCAGAAGATGCCGGTGTTCGCGGTGCATGGCTCGGTGAACCTGCGAAAGACCAACGCCAGCGACACGTTCCACGCGGCGACGTCGTAGAGAAGAGTTCGGCGTGCGGTGACCGCAGAAGAATGATCGCCCCTGTCCTCCCGAGCGTCGAGCGAGGGACATGGGTGGGCGGGAGGCGCAGGATGAGCTTCATCTCGCAACGACGCTGACGCTTCGCAGCGAGTAAAAGCGGCCGCCTACGCTCGTGCCACCAAGCGAGATTACACATCCTTGGTTTGCTGCACGAACAGAAGCAGTCAGAGCGGTAACTGGCGTTACCGCACTCCATAACGACTCTGCCCTCAGTTCTGCGTGCAGTCGTCGGCGACGGGGCAGTCGCGGATCTGGCCGTAGCTACAGCCCGAGCCGCGATTCCATCCGGAGTACGAGTAGTTGAGGCCGCAGTGCAGGTACGTTCCCGACTGGCATGTCGCGAACGAGCACGCCTCGGCTTTCGCAGCCTCACAGGCGTCGAGGCGGCTGGCGTTCGATCCGGCGGAGCCGCTCGTGACGTAGACGCTGCTGCAGCTGCCGTTGCACGTGTAGTACTGCTGATGCCACGCGAAGTAGGTCTCGCATGTCATCGGCTTCCCATCGACGCGG
>DASQJY010000019.1:0-64159 GCA_035630815.1 Thermoanaerobaculia bacterium | reverse complement strand
CCTCATCTCCTTCATCCTGCTCGCGGTGCCGGACGAGCTGACCCAGGTGAAGCTGCTGGTCTGGATCTTCGCCATCCGCGTGATGATGATCGCGGCCTCGGGCCTGTCGTACCTGGCCAACGAGGCGGTGACCAAGGGCCGCTACGCCACCGCGTCGAAGATGGACTTCGAGGCACCGCTCACCCAGCTGGTGTGGCTGACCTCGATCGTGTCCGTGATCCTCACCTACATCGTCTCCTACCTGCTCATTCCGAACCTCGGCGGCGACGGCACGATGTGGTGGAAGCTCTCCACGATCATCACCTGCGGCACGCTCGCCGGCGCGATCATCCCCGAGCTGGTCAAGGTCTTCACCTCGACCGAATCGCGCCACGTGCGCGAGGTCGTGGCGGCTTCGCAGGAAGGGGGCGCGTCGCTCAACATCCTCTCCGGCTTCATCGCCGGCAACTTCTCGGCGTACTGGATGGGACTCGCGATCGCGGGCCTCATGGGCATCGCGGCCTGGATCAGCGGCGGCTTCCCGATGGGAGAGCAGGCGCTGATGATCGCCCCGGCGATCTTCGCGTTCGGCCTGGTCGCCTTCGGCTTCCTCGGCATGGGACCGGTCACCATCGCGGTCGACTCGTACGGCCCGGTCACGGACAACGCGCAGTCGGTCTTCGAGCTCTCCACCATCGAGACGCTCCCCGGCATCGACGAAGAAGTGCAGCGCGACTTCGGCTTCCGCCCGCAGTGGGAGAAGGGTAAGGAGTTCCTCGAAGAGAACGACGGCGCGGGCAACACGTTCAAGGCCACGGCCAAGCCGGTGCTCATCGGCACCGCGGTCGTCGGCGCGACCACGATGATCTTCGCGATCATCGTCATGCTCACGAACGGGCTCACCACCGACATCGAGAAGCTGTCGCTGCTGCACCCGCAGTTCCTCCTCGGCCTCATCGTGGGTGGCGCGGTGATCTACTGGTTCACCGGCGCTGCGACGCAGGCCGTGTCCACCGGTGCGTATCGCGCGGTCGAGTTCATCAAGGCCAACATCAAGCTCGACGCCGGCGCCACGAAGGCGTCGGTGGAAGACTCGAAGAAGGTCGTGGCCATCTGCACGCAGTACGCGCAGAAGGGCATGCTGAACATCTTCATGGTGGTGTTCTTCTCGACGCTCGCTTTTGCCTGCTTCGAGCCGTTCTTCTTCATCGGCTACCTGATCTCGATCGCGCTGTTCGGCCTCTATCAGGCGATCTTCATGGCCAACGCCGGCGGCGCGTGGGACAACGCGAAGAAGATCGTGGAGACGGAAATGAAGATGAAGGGCACCCCGCTGCACGCGGCGGTGGTGGTCGGCGACACGGTCGGCGATCCGTTCAAGGACACCTCCTCGGTGGCCATGAACCCGGTCATCAAGTTCACGACGCTCTTCGGCCTCCTGGCCGTCGAGCTGGCGGTCGAGATGACGCGCGCCGGCCAGGGTGGCCTCACGCGCATCCTCTCCGCCGTGTTCCTGCTGATCGCGATGTTCTTCGTCTACCGCTCGTTCTACGGAATGCGTATCGGCAGCGACGAAGCACACGCGCACTAAGGGTTTCTCTGGATTCCAACGAAGGGCCGGGCTTCACAGCCCGGCCCTTTCGCTTTTCTAGAACCGGTACCGCAAGCCGGCCGACACGAGGATGGGGCTGACGTCGAGACGCTCGGCCTCCTCGTCGTCCTCAGCCTTCGGCATCCAGGCGATGTGCTTCACGTCGACGCCGACGGCCAGGCTGTCGGTGATGGCGATGTTCGCGCCGGCGTTGACGACGCCTTCGACGTCCGGCTCGAACGAGAAGGACTCACCCACTTCCTCGCCCCCCTTGAATTCGCCCTGGATGTAGGCGAGACCGGCCCCGACGTAGGGGCTGAAGCGCGTGGCGCGCCGAAAGTGCCACTGCGCGACACCGGTCAGCGAGGAGGCGTCGACCTCCCCCACGTTGAGGCGGGGGCCGCCGTCGATGCCGACGTCGAGGTCGGCGCCGAACGTGTGATACGCGAACTCGGTGGAGAAAGCGCGGGTCCAGAAGTGATTGAACGAGACGCCGTAGCCAACCTTCTCGTCGAACTCGAACGACACGATCTCGTCCTCCTCGAAGAGGCTCGGATCCTCGAACTTCGAGCCGGTGACCCAGACGGCGACGTCGGACGTCGCTTGTGCGGAAAGAGAGGAAGACGACGCGAAGAGAGCGATGACGAGCAACATGATGCGTTTCATTTGGACAATCTCCTTGGCGCCTGACTAAGGCGAGCGGAGCGCCACGCTCGAGAATCGCTAAGTCGTTGATTCTGCAAGGCGAGCGTCACGCGGCGGTCGCATGTATGTATGGAATCGCGTACAGTACGCGTATGAAGAAGCTTTCACTCGCGCTCCTCCTGCTCGCCTCCACCGCCTTTGCCGGCGACGTCGTCACCCGCGGCGCCGCGATCCCGAAGGAGGTGAAAGCGATTCCGCTCGCGCAGGTGCTCGAGTCGCCCGACGCGTACACGAAGGAGCCGGTGGTCGTCGAAGGCGTGATCGCCGCCGCCTGCACCCGCAAAGGCTGCTGGATGCAGCTCGCCCCGTCCGATGACGAGCAGGGCGTCCGCGTGACGTTCAAGGACTACGGCTTCTTCATCCCCCTCGACGCCAAGGGGATGAAAGCCCGCGCCGAAGGCGTGGCGGTCGTGAAGACGCTCTCCAAGGCGGACGCGGACCACCTCGAGGAAGAAGGCGCGAAGCTGAAGCGCCGTGAGGACGGGACGGCGTTGGAGGTTTCGTTCGTCGCGAACGGGGTGGAGTTGACGCGGTAAAGTTCCCGCGGCTCTCGGCCCAATCGCCTGTGGCACGTCCCCTCACCCGGCCGTTGGCCACCCTCTCCCCGCTCACCGCGGGGAGAGGGGCTACTAATGTTCACCCTCGCGAGACGCAAAGTTAGTAGCCCTTCTCCCCTGCAAGGGGAGAAGGTGCCCGAAGGGCGGATGAGGGGCCGCGCCTCAGGCGAGGAACGTGGCTCACAGCGCAATCGTCGGCACGATCGCGTAATCCGCCATCACGTCGTACCGCTCCCGATTGCGCTCGTACTCATCGCGCGTGACGCGATCCATTGCCCGGTCCACCGCCAGCACGCCGTCGAGGTGGTCGAGCTCGTGCTGCAGCAGTTCCGCTACCGCCCGATCGACGTCGCGCCACTCGTGTGAGTGGAAATGCTCGTCGACGAAGGAGAGGGAGAGGGACGTGTTGCGGCGGACGCGGACGAGGAGGTCGGGGAAGCTCATGCAGTCGTCCCACATGGTGAACGTCTCTTCGCTGCGGACCGTGATGACCGGGTTCACGATGAAGAACGGGCCCTGCCCGAGGTTCATGGCGATGAAGCGTTGGGCGATGCCGATCTGCGGCGCGGAGATGGCGCGGCCAAAGCCGTGCTTTTTCCGGAACGCGTCCAGCGTCGAGGCCAGCGCGTCGAACGACGCGGCGTAGTAGCGGTCGACTTCGGCGGAGCGGACGCGGAGGCGCGGGTCGCCCAGAAGTAGGACGTCAGGCATGCAGCCTCCCGAACAGCTCGCGGGTGATGTTTGCTCCCGTGGCGATGACCACCGTGTTCGGCTCGCGCTTGCGCAGGGCGCCGGCCAACCCCGCGGCGCCGGACGGCTCGACCAGGATGTGCGCGCCGAGGATCATCTCGCGCGCGGCGGCGAGGAGCTCGCCGTCCGGGATGGCGATCGCGTCGTCGACGTGCTGCACGAGCAGGTCGAGCGCGAGCTGCGCCGGGACGCGGCAGACCAGTCCGTCCGCGATGCTGTCGATCGGACGCTCGATGGCCCGTCGGGCGTGGAAGCTCTCGACCATGGCCGGCGAGCCGCTCGACTGCACGGCGATGACGCGGGCGTTCGGATGATGCTCCTTGACGGCCATTGCCACGCCGCTGGCCAGCGAGCCGCTGCCCATCGGGACGTAGACCACGTCGATCCGGTCGAGCGCTTTCGCGATCTCCAGCCCGACCGTTCCCGCCCCTT
This sequence comes from Thermoanaerobaculia bacterium, assembly GCA_035630815.1. Classification (GTDB taxonomy): domain Bacteria; phylum Acidobacteriota; class Thermoanaerobaculia; order Gp7-AA8; family Gp7-AA8; genus QHVT01. Next base: position 60,145 of record DASQJY010000019.1, on the reverse strand, counting down.
CGATGACCCCTTCGCTCTCGCCATCGTCGATGAAGGTCAGCCCTTCGTCGCGCGCGAACGCGCTGGCCAGCTCTTTCGCCGCGTCGAGATCGTGTCCGACGTCATGGATGGTGGCGCCGAGAAGCTCGATCTTGGCGCGCTTGGTGGGGTTGGCGCCGAGGGGGAGAAAGATGTGCGCCGGAATGCCGGCCACCCGCGCCGCCCAGGCCACGCCCTGGCCGTGGTTGCCGGTGGAGGAGGTGACCACGCCGCGCACCGAATCTTCCCGCAACAGCGCGTTGAGGGCGCCGCGCCATTTGAACGACGCGATCGGCGAGACGGTCTCGTTCTTGACGTAGAGGTCGAGCAGCAGCGCACGGACGAGCGGCGTCGGTGGCGCAAAGGGACGAAGGCGTTCCGCGGCGGCTGCGACGTCGATCAACGCTGCTTCCGCAGGCCGTCGAAGAAGGCCACGAGCTTCGGCGAGAACGCCCGGTCGTCGAGCCGCAACGCGTCGTCTTTCGCAAGCGCGGCACGGAAGTCGTTCGCCGCGGCAGCCAGCAGCGCGCCGCCGTCACGCGCCAGCATGGCCCGCGTATACCGGACACACCCGCGCAGCAGAAGGCCCTCCGCCGCGGGCTGTCTGGCGACGATGTTCGTCAGCAGCCGCTCCGCGCTCGCGAGGTCGCCCTTCGCAAACGCGCGGTACGCCGGCTCGAGATCGGGCCGTTCGAGCTCCCGCCGCCGCGCTTCCTGTTTCTCGATCTGCTTCGTGGCCTCGGCTTCCGTGACCACGGGGACCGTCGCAGGCTCCTTCTTCACGACCGGAGGCGGCGGCTGCTGCTGCACCACGACGACCGGCGGCACGGCGATGAGCTGCGCCTGCTGCACGGCAGGCTGCTGCACAGGAGTCTGGCGAACGGGAGCCGGCGCAGGCACCTGCTTCTTCACCGCCGGCTTCGGCACGACTGCCGCGCGCGCCGCGCGGACCTTCTTTCCCTCTTCCGCGGCGGCGCTGAACAGCGACTTCGCCTGTTGCGCCGTCTGCTCGGCGGCGCGGTAGGCGGCGACGTCGGTGCCCCCCTTCTGGAACTGCGCCCGCGCTTCCTGCAGCTTGCGCTGCGCCGCGAGGTAGCTCTCGGCGCGATCGCCGCCGGCGGAGAGCGCGTCGAGCTGCATCTCCAGCGCCTTGCTGATCGCGGAGTCGGCGGCCTTCTTCGAGCCGGAGGCCGCGTCCGCTGCCTTGCGCTGCTTCTCGACCTGCGCGCGTGCGACCCAGTCCTTCATCCGCGCGTAGTAGTCGGTCCTCGCGAGCACCCCCTGCTCCTCGCAGATGCGCCACTCGCGCAGCGCGCCGTCGACGTCGCCGAGGTTGAACTTCGCGATGCCGAGCCAGAAATGCGGGACGTAGGTGATGAGCGAGTTCTTCGCACGGAGGCCGGTAGCCTCGCTCGGCATCTCCGCGACCGCCTTCTGCAGCGCCTCCGCGCCAACCTTGTAGTTGCGCGCGTTCACGGCCGCGACGCCGCGGTCGTACGCCTCGAACCACTTCTCGGCCGCGGCGAGCGGCAGCGCGAGCAGCAGCAGGAGCGCCAGGCGTTTCACCGCGCGCCTCCGAAGTCAGGCAGCGCGGCGCGCGCGGGATCGACAAAGTGCACGGTCAGCGGCGCGTCTTTGCCGTCCGCGACGGTGATCGTGCGCGTGATCGCTTTTGCGTGCTCGGGGTTCGTCAGCGTCAGCTCGTAGCGGCCCGGCGCGACGTCGACCGTTGCGGGGGTCATGAGCTTCGCGCCGATGTCCACTGATTCACCGTTGTCGAGATTACGGATGCTCACCACCCTAGCCCACGGAAACGCGTTGATCGCAAGATGGCCGGGCGTCGCAGCAGCAACGAAAGGTATGGCCGGCGACGGCGCCTGGATCGGCATGGTGGTCGCCTGCACGGCTGCTACAGGACGAGGCGCGGCGGCCGGTTTGTCGCCGCGCGTCAGGTACCAGCCGCCCGCGCTCACGGCGATGAGCGCCGCCGCTACAGGGGCGAGCCATCGGGCGCTGCTGCGCGGCTCGGACGACGCCGGCTCCGGCAACGCCGGGACCGCGAACAGCTCGCGGTCGCTGATCCGCGTCGGCTCCGCCTCCTCCGCTGTCAGCACCGTCAGCGCATCCGCCGCGTACTTTGGCGTCACGCGCGTGGCGTCGTCGGTGATCTCCGCGGTGGCCGGCACCGGCGGCGGAGCGCCTCCCACGTCCGGGAGTCCCGGCGCGATCCGCTCCAGCGCCTGCGCGAACTCGCGCGCGGTGGCGAAACGTTTGGATCGGTCCTTCTCCAGCGCGCGGAAGATCAGCGCCTCCAGCTCCGGCGGCGCGGAAACGAGCGGGTTCACGTCGCGCAGCGCTTTCGGGCGCTGCTGCGAATGGAGCATCAGGTACGCATGCGGCGTGTCGGCCTGGAACGGCGGGACACCGGTCAGCATCTCGTACAGCACGATACCGAACGAATAGAGATCGGCGCGGCCGTCGATGGTCTCGTCGGGCTGGAGCATGCCGAGATGCTCGGGAGAGCAGTACTTCCACTTCCCGACAAACATGCCCGTCTTGGTGTTGTTGTCGTCGGCGGCAAGCGACTTCGCGATGCCGAGGTCGATCACCTTCACCCGCTCGTCGACGTCGTCGCCGACCTCGCGCGTGATCATCAGGTTCTCGGGGCTGATGTCGCGATGCACGATCCCGGCGCGATGGATCGCGTCGAGCCCCATCAGCGCCTGCACGGCCAGCTTCGCGGCGTAGCGCGGCGAGAGCGGCCCGCGCTGGTCGATCAGCTCGTGCAGGTTGATCCCCTCGATGTACTCCCACACCATGTAATGCGAGCCGTCTTCGAGCGTGGAAAAGTCGAACAGCGCGGCCACGCTCGGATGCTGGATCTTCGTCGCCAGCCGCGCCTCCCGCAGGAAGCGCTCGTTCGCACCGGCGTCGCTGGCGATGTTCGCGCGCATCAGCTTGATGACGCGGATCGCATTCAGGTGGATGTGGAGGACCTTGTAGACCTCCCCCATCCCGCCGACGCCGAGGCGCGAGAGGATCCGGTACTTGCCGTCGATCGGAGTCTCGAGATAGCGCCGGAGGAAATCGGTGATCGCCTCCCCGCAAAAGGGACAGGCCTTGAATTTAGGGTCGATCTCCGACTTGCAGTGGATGCAGAAGAATGGCATGGGCGGTTCCGGGACGGTGTGTGACCGTAATTATATGATTGTTACGTGAAAGAGACGACGTTTCGCGTCCGCACGACCGCACGCGAGCAGATCCTCATCATCACGAGAGAGGTCGACGAAGCGCTCTCGAGCATGACCACCGGCGACGGCATCTGCACGCTCGTCGTCCCCCACACTACCTGCGCGCTGAGCGTGAACGAGAACGCCGATCCCGACGTCCCGGCCGATCTCACCAGAGCGCTGCGGGCCATGATCCCGAACGTCCGCTTCGAGCATGGCGAAGGGAACTCGGACGCGCACCTGCTCTCGATGATGATCGGGGCGTCGCTGACTTGGCCGTACCGCAACGGCAGGCTGGTGATGGGCACCTGGCAGGGGGTGTATTTTGTGGAGCTCGACGGTCCGCGCGAGCGGAAGTGCACGGTCTACGTGACGCCGTAACGCTCTTTGAGCCGTTCCACGTGGCCGCGGTAGTTGGTCGTCGCCTCCGCCACGCTCCCTGCTTCGATGAGCGCGACGCACGGCGCGACGAGCGATTCGTACAGCTCGCGGAAGAGGGCGGCGGCATCACGGCGGGCCTGCATCGCCGCCACGATGGCGGGGGCGATGCGGTAGTACTCGGCGATGAGCGCGACTCCGTCGGGCAGCGATGCGACGTGCGTGTCGCGGAAGCCGCGCAGCACGGTCAGCTCGTGGCAGTCGTCCGGCAATCCTTTCGCCTCGATGCAGGCGGTGGTGAGGAAGCAGAGACAGCAGTTGGAGCTCGAGCTTCCGGATGCTGTTTGCGGTGCGAGCAGCGGAGCCCTGGCGTTGGTTCGCTTCACTTTGAACGAGACGGAGTTCTGGACGAGCACGTTCGTCTGCGCGGTCCGCTTCGCGTTGTCATAGGCTTCGCAGTCCACCAGAAAGGCGGCTCCTACCTCGTCGCCGAGGGTGGCGAAGACGAGCGGGCGAAAGGCGTCGGTGTTGGCGAAGTACACCTGCGCGAGCGCCTGCAGGTCGAGGTTGGCCTTCGTCATGAACTCGCGCAGATCGTATCTCTCGTCCGGGTAGCCGGGTCCGGCGACCACAATCCCGTTGTCCTGCATCACGCGCAACGTGATCAGCTCCGTCGCCCCTTCACACGCCAACTGTCCCCATACGCCCTTCAGGCCGGACGTCGTCATCGCGTGGACGAGCTCGTGCACCACATGGTGCATCTGCGTGTCCTCGGCGCGAACGTACGATATGCCGCGAACCTCGTAGCCCTCGAGGTTGCCGAGCGCTTTGGCGCGCCCAGGGACGGCCTGGGGGTTCTCCTGCGCCACGAGCACCAGGTAATTCCGCTCGAAATCAGTCCGCGTCATCACCCGGAGCGTGTTGAGGCGCTCGGTGAGCCGGCTGGCGTACGCCCTCGTCAGCGATGAACGCTCGACCAGCACCATCCCCTCTCTCGCCAGCTCCTCCACCGTCTTTTCGGATGCCCTGGCATTCCGGTGGGCCTGGTCGCCATGGAGGATGTGCTCGAGCTCCCGGACCGAATCGACGGTGCGGAGCACGTTCGTGACAAAGCTGCTGTCGGAGCCGCCGTACTCCTCCATCTGGTTTCGCCAGAGCTCGTACGCGTCGATGAGACCGCGGTCCAGGCCCAGACGCGCTTCGTTGTCGGTGATGCGCTGAATGGTGCGCGCGACCTGCCGGCCGACGCGTGCCGCCTCGGCGCCGAGGGCGCGGTCCTGCACGACCGCGACGCCGCTGCCGAACGGATTGCGCACGCGCCCGGAACGCTGCTGGACGACGTGGGCGAGCTCGCGGCCGAGGGCGTAGGGGCTGAACTGGCGGGGCGCGAAGTAGACGTGGTTGCCGTAGGTGAAGGCCGTTGCCCCGATGGACGCCGCCTGCGACCCGACGTGGACGCGCACGTCCGAGAGATTCGCGCCGACCGCCTGCTCGAGGCGCTGGCGCACCGGAGCGGGGAGCGGATGTCCGCCGCCGCGGGCGAAGCTCGTGAGCTGCGACGGGAGCTGGATGGCGTTCGAATGCTGCGGCGCGTGGGGCGGCAGGGGAATCGTGCGGGAGACGCTCTTCGCCTGCGCCGCGGAGTGCGCGGGCGGCTGCGCCCCGCCGCCGCGCGCGATCGCAGCCTGCACCCAGCCGGGAGACCCGGCTGCCTTCGGCTGCACCGCTCCCGGCGCGGCGTGAGCCACGAACCGCGGCCCGTTACCGGGGAAATGCCCCTGGATCACGTTCGCCTGCGCCATGATGGATTGCCATCATTCTAGCGCGCCACGTGTCGATGGCGAAGCGGCTTTATCGGCATTAGACTCCTCCCTCATGATCGAGCAGTTCGACCTGGTCGTAATCGGCGGCGGCACCGCCGGGCTCGTCACCGCTTCCGGCTGCGCGCGGCTGGGACGCAAGGTGGCCCTCATCGAGCGGGAGGCCCTCGGCGGCGACTGTCTCTGGACCGGTTGCGTGCCGACCAAGGCGCTGGTGGCGTCGGCGAAGCTGGCGCACCAGATGCGGAACGCGAACCTGTTCGGGCTCGAGCCGGTGGTGCCGCGCGTCAGCCCGAAGGCGATCATGGACTCGATGCGCGAGCAGCGGCGGCTCATCAGCCGTCACGACGATCCGGAGAAATTCCGGAAGCTCGGCATCGACGTCATCGAAGGGAAAGCGCGCTTCACCGCACCGCACGAGATTTCGGTCAACGGCCGGACGCTCCAGGCGAAAGACGTCGTCATCGCCACCGGCGCACGCACGTCCGTCCCGCCCGTCGAGGGGCTGCAGGAAGCAGGCTTCCTCGATCACGTCTCGTTCCTGGAGCAGGATGCCTTTCCTCCCTCCATGCTCATCCTCGGCGGCGGCTACATCGGGATCGAGTTTGCGCAGATCTTCGCCCGCTTCGGCTCGCAGGTGACCGTGGTGGAGATGCTCGACGAGATCATCAACAAGGAAGATGCGGACGTGATCTCACGCGTGCGCGACCTGCTGTCGCTCGAAGGGATCGATCTCATCAACGGCTGGGCCGTGAAGTCGGTGCGCCTCGAGAACGGGAAGAAGGTCGCCACCATCGCGAACAAGCAGAACGCGACCCGCGAGCTGAGCGTGGACGAGGTCTTCATCGCCTCCGGACGCCGCGGCAACACGGAGGACCTCGGACTCGACGCCGCCGGCGTGAAGGTGGAGAAATCCTGGATCGTGGTCGACAAGTTCCTGCAGACCACGGCTCCGCGGGTGTGGGCGTGCGGGGACGTGCACGGCGGGATGCAGTTCACGCACGTGGCCGCGTACGAGGCGGTCAAGCTCGTGCGTAACATGCTCTTTCCCGGCAAATCTGCGGTCGATTACACCGACGTGCCGTGGGCGCTCTACACCGACCCCGAGGTGGCGCACATCGGCCTCACCGAAGCGCAGGCGCGTGACAAGCACGGCGACGACGTGCGCATCTACAAGGTCGAGATGAACGACGTCGACCGCGCCGTGGTCGACCGGACCCCCGCCGGCCTGATCAAGCTGGTCTGCGACAAAAAGGGCCGCATCCTCGGTGCGCACGTGCTGAGCGCAAACGCCTCCACGCTCATCGAGGAAGTCGTCCTCGCGCGGCGCAAGGGGCTGAAGGTGAGCGACCTCGCGCAGCGCATCTCCTCGTATCCCTCCCTCGCCGACGGGATCCAGAAAGCGGCCGCGCTCTACTACCAGGACGTCGCCCAGGGCGTGGTCGGCACGATCGGGAAAAAAGTCGCGGCGTGGTCGCAATGAGGCGCGCGCTGGCCATTCGCATCGGCACAGCCGTCGTTGCTGGTTGCTGGTTACTGGTTGCTTGTGACTCGACGGCTTCGGCCCAGGCGATTCGTCACAAGCAACCAGCAACCAGGAACCAGCAACCGGTCGTCGACCGCAAAGCCCGCGAAGTCCGCATCTCCGCCACCGTGCAACCGAACGCGATGTCGCGCCCGTTCGGAGTGCAGGGGCATCACGCCATCGTCTGGAAAGAGGGACGCTCAAAGCACTGGGCGCTCTTCGCTGCCGACGTGAGCGACCGCGACGTCCGCCTGGCCCTCGACTCCCTCGGCGCGAAGCGCGGCGAGAACCTGACGCCCGATTCCTGGAACGCGCGCGAGGACGCGAAGAACCGCGAGCCGGACAAGCGGGTCGAGGGCTCGCACATCGACGTCTTCGTCGAATGGAAAGGCTCGAAGCGGGTGCCGCTCGCGCACCTCATCGCGGAGGAGGGGCACGAGCCGCCGCTGCTCGACTTCCGTTTTGGCGGAAACGAGCGCTGGCAGCAGGAGTTCCAGTCGGGCTGCATCGTCTGCCTTTACTCCTGTCCCGGCGGCGCGATCGGCAACCGGGCGCATCCGATCCGCGATTACGTCCGTGACGGCGTCGTCTATGCATCTCGTCCGGAACGGTTACCGCCGTCCGGGACGAAGGTAACGATCATTTTGAAAGTGAGTACTTCATGAAGAAGCTGGTGCTGTTCTCGATTTCCCTGCTCCTCCTCGCCTCCTGCGCCTCGATGGCCACCGGGCCTTCGGCGACCGCCACCCTGATCTCGACGTCCGGCTCGACCGCCACGGGCACCGTCAACCTCGCGCAGCTCGGCAACGGCAGCGTCGAAGTGAGCGCGAACCTCCGCGGCGTGCCTCCCGGCGTCCACGGCTTTCACATCCACGAGAAGGGCGACTGCGGCGACAACGGCAATGCCGCGGGCGGCCACTACAACCCCTCCGGCACACCGCACGGCGCCCCGAACACCGATCCGCATCACGCCGGAGACTTCGGCAACGTGACCGCCGACGCGGACGGGAACGTGAACACCCGCTTCGTGACCCGCTCGATCACGGTGTCCGAGGGACCGATGACCGCGGTCGGCCACGCGATCATCCTGCACGCGAATCCGGACGACCTGACCACGCAGCCGACCGGCAACGCCGGCGCGCGCATCGCGTGCGGCGTCGTACAGCTGAGGTAGGTGGGCGTCGGGCTTCAGGCTTCCGGGACTCTTCGCGACAAATCCCAGACGCCTGATGCCTGACGCCATTCTCCGCGCGGCGTCACCCTTGCACTCAACGCTGCCCATGAGAAACCTCGCCCTCTTCCTGACGCTGCTCGCCCTCGTGGCCTGCCAGAGCGGCCCGCAGGACAGCGTCACGTCCGCTCCCGGGCATGGCGCCATCGCCGTCCAGGTCATGCCGAATCCGATCGTCGCGACCAAAGTGTCGGGCGATACGTACGACTTTCCCTTCGAAGTGGTCGTGCGCGAGACTGCCGGCCGTCCCGTGACCGTGACGCGCATCGGAATCCGCGTCCTCCTCGGCGGCGGTCTCACCCTGCACGAGGAGTCGTGGGACGCCGACCGCATCCGCGGCCTCGGCTACAACACCACGATCCAGGGACGCACCGAGGTGCGCTACCGGTTCAACCCGCGCAAGGAGGTTCCGGACGACCGGCTGTTCGGCGGCGTCTCGGCCGAGCTGCGCGTGGATGCGGTGGACGACACCGGCGCGGCCACGAGTGCGTCGACTTCGGTAACAGTGCGGCGGTAGCCACCGGTTAGCAGGTGTCGGGTGTCAGGTGTCTGCGGCTTAGCGGCTCGCGGCACCTGTCCCGTCAGCCGCTAAGCCCCAGACACCTGACACCCGACACCACTTCCTCATACACTTCGCGTATGCAAACAGCATTACGCGCGTTTCTTGTCGCAGCCCTGATTGCCGGCTCCGCGTTTGCGGAGACGCGTCCGTCGAAGCAGTACACGATCGAGCAGTTCATGACCACCGTCGCGGTGGGGGGTGCGTCGTTCTCGCCGGATGAGAGCGAGATCCTCTTCTCGTCGGACGAGAGCGGGATCCGCAACGTCTACTCCATCCCCGTGCGCGGCGGCAAAGCGCGCGCGCTGACGCAGTCGACGACCGACACGACCAGCGCCGTGTCGTACTTTCCGCGCGACGGACGGTTCCTCTATACCCGCGACAACGGCGGGAACGAGCTCCATCACCTCTACGTCCGCGGCGAGGACGGCTCGGAGCGCGACCTCACTCCCGGCGACAAGCTGAAGGCCGGCTTCGGCGGCTGGAGCGGCAACAAGAAGACGTTCTTCGTCGAGACGAACGAGCGCGACCCGAAGTTCTTCGACATCTACGAATACGACGCCGCCACGTACGACCGGCGCATGGTCTTCCGCAACCCGGGCGGGTACGAAACTGCCGGGATCTCGCCGAACGGCAAGTGGGTCGCGCTGACCAAGCCGCTCAGCACCGCCGACTCCGACCTCTTCATCCACTCCGTCGGGAAGAACGAGACGAAGAAGATCTCCGAGCACAAGGGTCGGGCCGAGTACACCGCGCAGGACTTCGATCCGCAGTCGAAGTCGCTCCTCTTCACCACCAACGACGGCACCGAGTTCACCCGCCTCCGCCGTTACGATCTCGCCACCGGGAAGGTGACGGACGTCGAGAAGACCGACTGGGACATCTCCGGCGCCGCGTACTCCGAGAGCGGGCGTTACCGCGTCACCTGGATCAACGCCGACGCGCGCACGGTCGTGAAGCTGTACGACGCGCAGACCGGCAAGAGCATCCCGCTGCCGAAGCTGCCGAGCGGCAACATCAACACCGTCCGCTTCTCCCCGAGCGAGAAGCTGATGGCGATGTACGTCGACGCGGACCGGGCGCCGTCGAACCTCTACGTGCACGATCTCCGCAGCGGCAAGACCACGCGCCTCACCGACACGCTCAGCAAGGAGATCGACCCCGAGGATCTGGTCGACACGGAAGTGGTGCGGTTCAAGTCGTTCGACGGGATGGTGATCCCGGGCATCCTCTACAAGCCGCATCAGGCCACCGCGAGCGCGAAGAAACCGGCCATCGTGATGGTGCACGGCGGCCCGGGCGGGCAGGCGCGGCGCGGCTACAAGTACTCCGCGCAGTTCCTCGCCAACCACGGCTACGTCGTGCTCGACATCAACAACCGCGGCTCATCGGGCTACGGCAAGACATTCTTCACCGCGGACGACCAGAAGCACGGGAAAGAGCCGCTCTGGGATTGCGTCGAAGCGAAGAAGTACCTCTCGTCCCTGCCGTACGTCGACGGCGAGCGGGTAGCCATCATGGGCGGCAGCTACGGCGGCTACATGGTCGCGGCAGCACTCGCCTACCAGCCGGACGTGTTCGACGCCGGTGTCGACATCTTCGGCGTGACGAACTGGGTGCGCACGCTCCAGAGCATCCCGGCCTGGTGGGAAGCGGCGCGCCAGTCGCTGTACGACGAGATCGGCAACCCGGAGACGCAGCTGGACATGCTGCGCGAGGTCTCACCGGTGTTTCACGCGGAGAAGATCCGCAAGCCGCTGATCGTCATCCAGGGGAAGAACGACCCGCGCGTGCTGCAGCAGGAGTCGGATGACCTCGTGGCGGCGGTCAAGAAGAACGGCGTCCCGGTGGAGTACGTCATCTTCGACGACGAGGGGCATGGGTTCACCAAGAAGAAGAACCAGATCGCCGCGTACGGGGCGATTTTGAACTTCCTCAATACGCATTTGAAGTAGTTTGGAGTGCGGTGACCGCAGTCACCGCTTTCACTCCGCGCCTACGCCGGCGAATGCACGAGGCGACAGCTGCGGCTGCCGAAGGAAAAGCGGTGACTGCGGTCACCGCACTCCAAATGTCTTCTCTCCTCATCGCCATCTTCATCGCCGTCGTCGCTGTGCTGGTCTTCATCCAGCGGCGGCGGCTCGCGCAGATGCAGGCCATGACTCTCGGCGGCTCGATCGGCCCCGGGTGCGTGGTCGCCGAGGGCGTCGTGCTGCTGCTGATCGCCATTGCGTTCGCGGTAGCGTATTTATCAGGGTTATCCTGATCGCCATGCGCCCCCTTCTCCTCGGCTTCGCGGCATTCACCTTTGCGGTAAACGCGGCGGCCGGCGTCGCGTACGACTACGTGACGAGCATCCAGGCGTCGCGCTTCTCCGAAAAGTCCAGCGGCCGCGTGTGGGTGGAAGGGGAAAGCTACCGCGCCGACGTGACCGGTCCCGACGGAACGCACCGCGCGATCATCTCGCGCGACGGGGACGAGTCGGCGGTGGTGATCGATTTCAAGAAGGCGCAGATCACCGATCGCGTCCGCGTCACCGGCGGCGTTCGTTCCTCCGCGCTCTTTCTCTTCCCCGGCGATCGCCCGCTGCTGCACGGCAAGCCGGACGTGCGCTATCGCCGCGGCGCGGCCTCGACCATCGCCGGCGAGCCGGCCATCGAGCACGTCATCGAAGCGACGTTCCGCGCGAAGACGAAGGACGGCCTCGTCGGCGGTACGTTCAACGTCGTCGCGCACATCTGGACAAACGAAGAGCTCCCGCCGCTCCCGATCAAACGTCCGCTCCGCAGCGGTTACGCACGCGTCGACGAGCAACTCGACGAAGCGGCGAAGAACGTCCGCGGCATGGTGCTGCGCCACGATCTCGAGGTCACGCGCACGCTCGACGGCGGCTCGCCGCAAAGCGAGCGGACGTCGACGATCGTGACGCGCGTGGAGCGGCTGGCCGTCGCGGACGACGTCTTCAATCCACCCATCTCGCAATGAAGAGGTTCGTGTCGCGTCCCTCGGGATTCGCGCGATTCGAGCCCCACACCAGCCACTTTCCGTCCGGGCTGAACATCGGGAAGCCGTCGAACGCCGGCGCCGTGGTGATGCGTTCCGCTTCGCCGCCTTCCCTGTTCACGAGGAACAGGTCGAACTCGCGCCCGCGCGGATCGAGCACGTTCGACGAGTAGATGATGCGTTTTCCGTCCGGCGTGAAGAACGGTGCGAAGTTCGCGGCGCCGTTGGACGTGATCTGCTTCGCGCCCGAGCCGTCGGCGTTCGCGACGTAGAGCTCCATCTTCGACGGCCGCACGAAGCCTTCCTTCAGCAGGGTGCGGTATTCGTCGAGCGCCGCACCTTCGAACCGCGAGGCGCGCCAGACGATCTGCGTGCAGTCGGCGTTGTAGAACGCGCCGCCGTCATAGCCGGGGGTCGAGGTGAGGCGCTTCACGTCGCCGCCGTTCTCATTCATCTCATAAAGATCGAGATCGCCGTCGCGCACGGAGGTGAAGATGATCTTCCCCCCTTTGTGGCACCACGTGGCCTCGGCGTCGTAACCCTCGCTGCTGGTGAGACGCTTGACGTCCGTGCCGTCCGCCTTCGCGGTGTAGAGCTCGAACGACGGGTAGACGCCCCAGATGTAGCCGCGGCTCCGGTCGGGCGGCGGCGGGCAGCCGGGCGAGGCGGCCTCGGTGGAGGCATAGATGATCCGGTCCCCGGCCGGGAAGGCGAAGTAGCCGCACGTCGTCCGCCCTTTGCCGCTCGAGACCAGCTTCGTCTCGCCGGTGCCCAGGTCCATGACGAACTGCTGGTCGCAGCCGCCGCGCTCCGGCGTCGACTGGTAGATCAGCTTCTTCCCGTCCGGGCTGAAGTACGCCTCGGCGTTCTCCCCGCCGAACGTCAACTGCCGGACGTCCTGCAGGTGTTTCTCGCCGTCGAACGTCTTTTCGAACGGCTTGCCGGCCTTGATCTCGAACGGCGACGTCGCGCCGTGGCTGCCGCTCCCCGGCGCCGCCTGCGCGCTGCGCGAGCCGAGCGTGGCCCGCAGCGGGACGCGTGCGCCGTTGCGCAGCACCACCACGTCCACCGTTTCACCCGGCTTGTGGTCCTGCAGCGCGAAGGTCATGTCGTACAGGTTCTCGATGCGCGTCCCGGCCATCTCGACGAGCGTGTCTCCCCCCTTGATTCCCGCCTTGTCGGCGGGCCCGCCGGCGCGTACGTCGGCCAGCTTCACGCCGCCGCTGGTCGCTTCCATGGCGCTGTAGTCGGGGATCGTGCCGAGATAGGCGCCGTAGCCGCGGCTGTCGCCCTGCATCGCCGGCGCCGCCGAGGCGCGCGCGTAATGCGGTGTGACCTCGGCGCGGGCGAGCGAGGCGGCCACGCGCGCGGTGAGCTCCGCCACGCGCGCTGCACCCTCGAAATTGACCGCGTCCGCATCGTCGTCGGGCGTGTGATAGCGCTCGTGCGAGCCGGTGAAGAAGTGCACGACAGGGATCTGTTTGGCGTAGAAGCTCGTCTGGTCCGAGGGGCCGTAGCCGTCGCCGCTGGAGGTCACGGCCAGCTTCAGGTCGGCGGCGTGGCGGTCGACTAGCGGCTTCCACTCCGCGGCCGACTCGGTGCCGAACGCCATCACCTTCTCGTCGCGCAGCGCGCCGACCATGTCGAGGTTGATCATGGACACGATGTTCGAAAGAGGCACAGGCGGGTTGGCCACAAAGTACGACGAGCCGCCGAGGCCCATCTCCTCTGCCGAGAAGAGCGCGAGCACGATGGTGCGGCGATCGGGGACGTCGTTCAGCAGCGAATGCAGCCGCCGTGCGGCCACGAGCACCGCCGCGGTGCCGGAGGCGTTGTCGTCGGCGCCGTTGTGAATCCCGGTGTCGTTCGGCCGGACGGAGCCCTTGCCGCCGTATCCGAGGTGGTCGTAGTGCGCGCCGACCACCACCACTTCGTCCGCCAGCTTGCCGCGGCCGCGGATCACGCCGCCGACGTTCTGCGCCTTCGCGAACGACGCCTGCACGTCCACCGTCCCGGAGAGCGTCGCATCGAGGACGCGCGAGCGCGGACGGAGGTCGGCGTCTACGTCCTTCTGGAACTGCGCCACATCCAGCCATTTCTGGGCGACAGAGGTCTTCACCTGCAGCACCGGAATGCCGGCCTGGCTCTCCGGCCCGTCGTTCGCGAGCGCCGGGAGCTTGTCCTTCCCTTCATCCTGCAGCGGCCCGGTGATGAAGACCACCGCCACCGCGCCGAGGTCGCGCGCCTTCATCGCCTTGTAGCGCATGGCCGACCAGCGGCTGGGGCGCTTGCCGTCGAACGGCGACTTGTCGTCGCGCTCCTGCGGCTCGTAGCGCAGCATCACCGCGACCTTGCCTTTGAGGTCGACCCCTTCGAGCTCCCGGTAATTCAGCGGCGGCGCGTCGATGCCGTAGCCGACGAACGCCAGCCTGCCGGAGAACGAGCCGGGACTGGAGAAGCCGAGCGGCGTCCAGTCGTCGTTCGCCACGCCGCTGAGCGTGTTCTTCGCCCCGAGCGTGACACCGGTCTTCACCGGAAACGGCTGGCGGTAGGAATCGCCGAACGCCGGCCGAACGCCGGCGGCGCGAAGCTCCTTCTCGATGTAATCGGCGGCCTTATCCAGACCCTTGGTGTTGAGGCCGCGCCCTTCCATGGCGTCCGCGGAGAGGGTGCGGATGTGGGTCTCGATGGGTGTTGCTGGTTGCTGGTTGCTTGTTGCTTGTGCGTTTACGGCGGACGGCGAAACTACAAGGAACCAGCAACAAGCAACCAGCAACGAGGTTTTTGTCTTCACCAACCAAGAATATAAGCAAACACCAAAGGCGCGACGATCGACGCGTCGGATTCGATCACGTGGCTCGGGGTGTCGACGCCCAGCTTGCCCCAGGTGATCTTCTCGTTCGGGACGGCACCGGAGTAGGAGCCGTAACTGGTGGTCGAGTCGCTGATCTGGCAGAAGTAGCCCCACAGCGGCACGGTGGTGCGCTGCAGGTCCTGGTGCAGCATCGGGACGACGCAGATCGGGAAGTCGCCGGCGATGCCGCCGCCGATCTGGAAGAAGCCGATCGACGACTTCTCGGAGACGCGGGTGTAGTAGTCGGCCAGCTCGATCATGTACTCGATGCCGGTGCGGACGGTGTGGACGTTCTTTACGTCGCCGGAGATGCAGTGGCCGGCGTACATGTTGCCGAGGGTCGAGTCCTCCCAGCCGGGGACGAACATCGGGAGGTTCTTCTCGGCCGCGGCGACCATCCAGGAGTTCTTCGGGTCGATCTGGTAGTACTCGGCGATCGAGCCGTCTCGGATGATCTCGTACATGAACTCGTGCGGGAACAGCCGCTTCCCCTGCTGATCCTTCTCCATCCAGTGCTTGAGCACCGCCGATTCGATGCGGCGCATCGCCTCCCCCTCGGGGATGCAGGTGTCGGTGACCCGGTTCATGTGCCGCTCGAGCAGCATCTGCTCGTCGAGCGCGGAGAGATAGCGGTAGTGCGGCACGCGCTCGTATGCATCGTGCGCGACGAGGTTGAAGATGTCTTCCTCGAGGTTCGCCCCCGTGCACGAGATCGCCTGCACCTTCCCCTGGCGGATCATCTCCGCGAGCGACAACCCGAGTTCGGCCGTGGACATCGCCCCCGCCAGCGTGACGAGCATCTGCCCGCCCTTCTCGAGGTGCCTGTTGTAATCCTGTGCCGCCGCCTTCAGCGCGGCCGCGTTGAAGTGACGGTAGTGGTGGTCGATGAAGTTCGTGATTGGGCCCGGCATAGGAGGGGATCGTATAACAGGCTTTGGGCGCTGGGCGTCAGGCGGTTGGGGTGTCGCGCGCACCGCAGAGGTCGACTGAGCGGTCAGCCATACAACCCCAAACGCCCAACGCCAAAAGCCCAACGCCCTTGCCGAAAGGCAACGATGATGCTAGATTTCCAGCACATGCTGAAAATCCAACATCTGAGCCGGCGCGAGCGGGAGATCATGGACATCATCTTCACGAAGGGGCGGGCCACCGCCGCGGACGTGATGGAAGGGATGGCGGAGGCTCCGAGTTACTCCGCGGTCCGGGCCACGTTGAGGGTCCTCGAACAAAAAGGTCACCTCAAACACCAACTTGACGGCACTCGCTACGTATATCTACCTACAGTGAACCGTGAACGCGTACGCAACTCGGCCCTCGACCAGCTCCTGACGACGTTTTTCGACGGTTCGGCCGCGAACGTCGTGGCCACGCTGATCGAGCGTGAAAAAGGGAAGCTGTCGGACGAAGAGCTGGACCGCCTGTCGGAGCTGATCGACGAGGCCCGCAAGGAAGGACGCTAGATGGACACCATATTCGCTGTCGCCGAACGCCTGCAGTCGATGAACGTCGCCGGGGACCTGATGCTGATCCTCGTCAAGGCGACGGTGATCCTGCTCATCGCGCGGCTGCTGCTCGCGGCCATCCCACGGGCGTCGGCGGCCACGAAGCACCTCATCGCCACCGCCACCCTGGTCGCGGTCGCCTGCATGCCGCTGCTGAGCGTGGTCGTACCGGCCTGGCAGGTCGCGGTGACGCGGCGAGTGGTGCCGGCCGTCGTGCAGAGCACGGCCCCTGAGAAAGACACCATCGGCCTGCGCGACGACGAGAGCGTCGGCATCGCCAGGTCGCTCGTCGAGGCCATCGCACCGGCACCGGTGAGCGCCGTGACGCGCGCCGCGTCCGTCGTCCGCTCGACCTGGAAAGGGTTCGTCGTCCTCGCCATCGCCCTGGTCGCGCTCGCCTTCCTCGGCCACATGCTGACCGGCATGATCGGCGTCGCGTTCGTCGCCCGGAAGGCCCGCGACCTCGAAAGCGACGTCGCACTCCTCGCGCTCGACGACGTACGCGGGCAGCTCGGGTTGAAGGCCGACGTCCGGCTGCTGCAGTCGTCGCGCGTCAGCGTGCCGGTGATCTGGGGCCTGTTCCGTCCCGTGCTGCTGCTCCCCGAGGACGCCACGAGCTGGTCCGAGGAGCGGATGCGCGTCGTGCTGCTGCACGAGCTCGCGCACCTCAAGCGCGTCGACGGCATCTCGCTGATCCTCACCCGCATCGCGATCTCGCTGTTCTGGTTCCACCCGCTCGCGTGGTCGCTCGAGCGCGCCGGCCGCAACGAGTGCGAGCGCGCCTGCGACGATCTCGTCCTCGCCAGCGGCACCCGCCCTTCCGATTACGCCGATCACCTCCTCGGCATCGCCCGCACCATGCCGGCCTTCGATCCGTTCCGCGCCGTCACGCTGGCCATGTCGCGCAAATCGCAGCTCGAAGGACGCCTGCTGTCGATCCTGCAGCCGGGCGTCGCGCGCCGCGTCTTCAGCGGACGCGGCGTGGCGATCGCGTGTGCGGTGGCGGTTGCCATCGTGGTCCCGGTCTCCGCGCTGCGCCTCATCGCACAGCTGCCGGAGAAGCAGCAGGCGAAGCAAGAGCAGAAGGAGCAGGTGAAGCTGGCCCAAGCGAGCGGCTCGACGGTCGACGTGCGGCCGGAAGTGGACACGCTCGGCGACTACCTCAGCGAGACCTTCTCCCATTTCGAATGGAAGAAGAGCCATGAGGAGAAGCTGAACGAGCAGGCCTTTGACCTCTATAAATCGGAGCGCTACGCCGAGGCAGGCGAAGCCTTCCGGCGCGCTGCCGTGGCGAAGGACGGACGGGATGCGACCGCGCTGTACAACGCGGCCTGCTCGTATGCGCTGGCAAACGACGCCGGACGCGCGACGGACTCGCTGAAGGAGGCGCTCGCGGCAGGCTGGGACGATTTCGAGAAGATCGCCGAAGACTCCGACTTCGATGCGATCCGCGACGACGCGCGCTTCGCGAACCTCCTCGGGCGCTACGGCAGCGACATCGCCACGCGACGCCTGAACTACACGGTCGAGCGCTACAACGAGATGCGCTCGTCGCGCACCGCTTCGAGCGACGACTGGTACGAAGTCGGCACGAACCTCCTCAGCCTCCGCCGTCTCGACGAATCGCTCGACGCGCTGCAGCGCTCACTCCAGAGCGGCGAGAAGCACAGCGCGACGCTCTACAACATCGCCTGCGCCCACTCGCTCCGCGGCGACCTCGACGCCGCGGTGACGTACCTCGACAAGGCCATCGAAGACGGCTACGGCGACGAAGAACACATGCAGCAGGACCGCGACCTCGCCAAGGTTCGCGGCCACGCGCGCTTCCCGGAGCTGCTGCGCAAGGCGGACGATCTCGAGCTGCGCAGCCGCAGCTTCGACCGCACCTGGCGCGAAGCCGCGGCGTGGCACAAGCGGATGCTCGACAAATATCCCGACTCGGGCCGCGCGTGGTTCAACTACGGCTACACGTCGCTGCAGGCACGCGATTACGAGAACGGCATCGCCGCCTTCCAGCGCACGCTGGCCATGAAATACCGCCCCGCGACCTCCGCCTACAACATCGCCTGCGCCTACGCCCTGCAGGACAACGTCGACGCCGCCTTCCAGTGGCTCGAGCGCGCCCAGGCCACCGGCTTCGACATCCGCGAACAGGCAAAGCACGACGAGGACCTGGACTCGCTGCATGACGACCCGCGCTGGAGGGGGCTGGTGGCGATGAGGGCGAAGTAAGGCCGCGCGCGAACATCCGCTTTCACTCCGTGCCCTGCGACGCCAGCGCGTCCGCTGGAAAGGACAGCGTCATCGAAAGGATCAGGCGCGACCATCGATCGCATCAAACGCTGCAGTCTTTTCATAACTCGCTGCTATCGGCGTCGTCAAACGCCGCGATGCGCGCGTAACTCGCTGCGTTGGCGTCATCACTTGCTGCAGTTGCCGCGATAGAAGCGAGTCACGATCGCATCAGACGCGACCATCGATTTGATCGCGCGCGCTGATGCGCGCGTTAGCCGTGCTGTCGCGGGTGTATGAACGAGTCATCACCGTCAACAGCCGCGTTGACGCGCGCATCAGCGCGGTTCATCTTTTCGCCGACACGTGTGATGCGATCGGTTGCAGCGAGTGATCCTGTCGTTGCACGCGCTGATGACGTCCGTGCACGGGGTGACCCGGCTGGTGCACCGCCTGATCCCACCGCTGCACGAAGTCATCTCCGTACCGGACGACGTCATCCTCTCGTCGCCGCGGCTGATGCTTCGCGCGCGCCGGTTCATCCGCTCAAGGCACGGATTCACGATGCCGCTGCACCGGCCCATGTTCTCAGTGCACGCGCTGATCTTTTCGGTGCACGCGGTCACGTTTTCAGCGCGTGCGCGCAGGATTCTTTACCCCTTCAGCATGCCGTGGCGGAGGATGCGCGAGATCTCTTTCACCGCGGCATTCGTGTCCTTGCCGAAGTGGTCCTTGACGCCGAACAGGATCTCGACGGTGAAGTAGTTGTAGAAGATGCGCGTGGCGAGCATGACCGCGGAGACGGGCGACAGGCCGTCGGCGAGCTTTTCCTCGAGCTCCCCTTCCATGCCGGTCGACTTGATGAAGGACTGGAAGCGCTCGGCCATGTTTTCGTAGAAGCGGCGGATGTGGGAGCCGTCGAACTCCACGACGTCGACGTAGATCAGCAGCGCGTACTCGCGGTAGTCGCGCACGACCTGGCGCACGGCCTGGCCGATATCCTCGAGGTTTTCCGGGAACGAGCCGCTGGCGAGGGCTCGGTTGAACGGGAACTCCGGCGCGGACATGACCTGGAAGTAGCGGTCCAGCAGCGCGCGGAAGATCGACTCCTTGTCGGGAAAGTGGTGGTACACGTTCCCTTTCGACAGTCCGGCCTCCTCGGCCACGTCGCGCACGCTCGTGGCGCCGTAGCCTCTGTGGGAGAAGAGCTTGAGTGCGGAGTCGAGGATCTGCTGCCGTGATTTTTCGGACCGTTCTTCCTGCGTCATCCGCCCGCAGTTTAGCTGAGCCGCTTCCGTAACTCCTCCTTCACCACTTTCCCGTACGGAGTCCGCGGCAAGGCGTCGAGGAAAACGAAACGCTTCGGCAGCTTGTATTTCGCGATGCGCTGCGCGAGGTATTGCGCGAGCTCGTCCTCGGTCGCGGACGAAACCACGAACGCGATGCCGACCTCGCCCCACGTGTCGTCGGCAATCGCAACCACGGCCGCATCGGAGACCGCCGGGTGCGACACCAGCTCCGCTTCGATCTCGGCGGGATAGACGTTCACGCCGCCGCTGATGAACATCTCCTTGCGCCGCCCGGCGATGTAGAAGAAGCCTTCCTCGTCGCGGCGGGCCAGGTCGCCGGTGTGAAACCAGCCGTCCTTGCCGTATGCCTCCGAGGTAGCGACGTCGTTGTTCCAGTAACCCTTCGAGACGTGCGGTCCGCGGATCGACATTTCGCCCACTTCGCCGTCCATGTTCTCCAGCTTCACTTCCGTGAAGAGCATCGGCTTGCCGATGGAGCCCGGCTTCCGGAACGACTCGTCCACCGTCATCGTGAAGCAGTTCACCCCCACCTCGGTCATCCCGTAGCCCTGTTTGAACACCACGCCGCGCTGCTGATACGCGTCGATGATGAACTGCGGCAGCGGCGCGCCTCCGGAGATGAACCAGCGCGCGTGCGACAGGTCGACGGTCGAGAACTCGGGAGCCTCCATCAGCATCTTCCAGATGGTCGGGACGCCGAGGACCACCGTGCAGCGCTCCTGTTCGATCGTACGCCACACCTGCGCGGGCTCGAACGACTTGTGCAGCACCATCGTGCCGCCGGCGCAGAAGATCGGGATGAGAAACGCCGCGATACCGCCGGCGTGGTACAGCGGCGTGAAGATCGGCGAGACGTCGTCCTCGCGCAGACCCCAGTTGATGGCCGTGTTGTACCCGTTCCAGTAGAGCTGGCGCTTCGGGATCATCACGCCTTTGGGTTTGCCGGTGGTGCCGCTCGTGTAGAGGAGGCAGTAGACGCCTTCGGCGGGTGTCGGGTGTCGGGTGTCAGGTGTCTGGGGGTTTTCGCGATGCCGCACGGACAACTGAGAACCGACAACTGACAACCCTTCGAACTCGTCTCCGTAGAACAGCACGCGCATGTCGCAGTCGCTGGCGATGTGCTTCAGCTCGTGCTCGGTGGCGCGGGTCGACAGCGGCACCGCGATGACGTTCGCTTTGCCGGCGGCGAAGAAGAGCTCGAGGAACTCGACCGAGTTATAGGCGAGGATGCCGAAGCGGTCGCCCGGGGCGAGGAGGCTGCGCAGGGTGTCGGCGGCGCGGTCGGCGCGGGCGTTGAGCTCCGCGTACGTCAGGCGCTCGCCGGTCTCGACGACCACCAGGGCGAGCTTGTCGGGGGTGACGCGGGCGCGTTCGGCTAGGAGGTCGCCGTCAAACATGCGAGGAATCGCTCCGGCTGCTGCATGTGCGGGATGTGGGCAGCGCCTTCGAGCACATGCAGCGACGAACCTCGAATGGCCTGGTGCAACGCTTCGGCATAGGACAGCGGCAGCACGCCGTCGTTCGCGCCCCAGATCAGCGTGGCCGGGACGTCGAGCTCGCCGAGGCGGTGCTCGATGAGGTGCTCCTGCACTTCCGTGAAGCGCAGCATCGGCGAATCGGTGGCGCGCTGCAGGAGCGCGTCGATCACCCACTCCTTCGGCTGGACGTCAGGACCGTGTACGGCGCGCAGCACCACCATCGCTTCCTCGCGATCGCGCGCGGTGAGCGGCGAGGAGAGCGGCCGATTCAGTCCGCCCGAGGCTTCGAGGAAAAGGCGCGACACGCGCTCCGGATTGCGCAGCGCGTACAGCAGCACCAACCAGCCGCCGAGGGAGTTGCCGAGGAGAGTCAGGTCGCGCTCGCTGGCGAGGATCGTTTCGAGCTGCGAGACCATGATCGAGATCGGGATCGGGCCGGAGCGCGGCTCGCTCTCGCCGTGGCCGGGGAGATCCGGAATGATGATGCGGTACGAGCGCGCCAGGGCCGGCGCGACGGTGAACCACGTTCCGGCGTGATCGTTCGCGCCGTGCACGAGGACCAGCGTCGGTGCGCCTTCGTTCGGATACTCGAACCAGACGCTCCCGCCGTGCTCGTGCCGCACGAATCCCGCTCCAGCCAGTACGGCGCGGGTCATGCGGGCGAAATCGGCGGCCGAGTTAATTTCCAAACAGGCGGATCTCCGATTGCGGCATGCGGAAGGCCGCCGCGGCCTGGTTGTAGCCGACGCCGGAACCCACCAGCACCACCAGGTCGCCCGGCTTGATCTTCTTCTGCGCGAGCGCGTCGTGGAAGGCCATGGGAATGCAGGCGGAGCCGGTGTAGCCCCACTGCTCCATCACCGTGTGCGTCTTCGACATCGGCAGCTCGAGGTTCTGCATCACCAGCTCGATGGTCGGCTTGCGGACCTGGGTGAAGATCACGAAGTCGATGTCCTGCACGGCGAAACCGCCGTTCTCCGCGACCTTGCGCACGATGCGCGGCCAGCCGTCGTTGTTGATCTCGGGGGGATAGCGCTCGAGCATCTTCACGAGCGTGCGTCCTTCGCGCGCGGCGAGCTCCGTCGCCGGCTCGACGGTGCCGCCGGCCTGGATGAGCCACTTGTGCGCGTACGTCCCGTCGGCGTGAAACGCGGCCGCGACGAACCCCGGCTCTTCGCTGCGCTCCAGCACCGCGGCGCCGGCGCCGTCACCGTAGAAGAAGACCATCGGGTCGTTCTCAGAAGCCAGCTTGTGCATCTGGTAGACGGAGGTGACCAGCACGGTCTTCAGGCCGGGGTTCGTGGCCATCAGTCCCGCGGCGTTGGAGATCGCGGTCGGGAACGACGCACACGCGCAGCCGACGTCGAACGTGCCGGCGTTCTTCGCGCCGAGCTTCGCCTGCAGCACGACCGAGGTCGCGGGGGTGATGTAGTCGGGCGAGTCGGTGCCAAGGATGATCAGGTCGACCTCCTCGGCAGTCTTCCCTGCATTCGCGAGCGCCTGCTGCGACGCCCGCAGGGCCAGGTCCGACGCCGCCCAATCCTCGGGCGCATACCAGCGGCTGCGGATTCCGGTCGACGCTTCCATCTTGTCGACGAACTCCGGCGAGTTGCCGTTGAACCGGGCGCGCAGGGCGTCGTTGGTGATCTCGATCTCCGGCAGGTAGCTGCCGGTTGCAACGATGTTTGCGTAGGCCATCAGGTTCCCATGACGAGACCGCCGTCGACCGACAGCACGGCACCGTGTACGAACTTTGCGGCGTCGCTGGCGAGCCAGACGTACGCGTTCGCGATGTCTGCCGGCTCCCCGAGCGTGCCGAGCGGCGCCTTCGCGGCCATCACGTCGAGCACTTTCTGCGGCATCGCCTTGACCATCTCCGTGGAGATGAACCCGGGCGCCACGCAGTTCACGCGGATGTTGAATTTGCCGAGCTCGCGCGCCCAGGTCTTCGTGAAGCTGATCACGCCCGCCTTCGTCGCGGCGTAATTCGTCTGCCCGAAGTTTCCGTACAGGCCGACGATCGACGAGGCGTTCAGCACCACGCCGCTGCCGCCCTCGATCATGTGCGGCGTGACCGCGCGCGTGCAGAGAAACACACCTTTGAGGTTGACGTTGACGACCGCGTCGAAGGTGGCGTCGTCCATGGTCGAGACGACCTGGCCGTCCTTCCACTTCACGAGCTGCGCGTCGCGGACGATGCCGGCGTTGTTCACCAGCACGTCGATCCGGCCGTGCTTCGCGACGACGTCGGCCGTCGCTTTCTCCACCGCGTCCGCCTGCGTGACGTTGACCTCCGGAAGGTCCCACACCACGACCGTGGCCCCTTCACGCTCGAACGCTTCGACGGTGGCGCGACCGATCCCGGCCGCGCCACCCGTCACGATGACGATCCTGTCTTTGAGGTTGAGGTTCATGACGTGACTTCGTCAGAAGAGCCAGCGCACTCCGAGCTGGAACTCGCGTCCCGGCAGCGTGGCGCCGAACAGGCCGAAGCGCGGGTTCGCGACCGCCGGTGCCGCCGGATTCGCCGCGGTCGGGCCGCTGAGGAACTCTCCGCCGGTGATCGACTGCACGTCGTAGTTCGTCACGTTCGTGATGTTGAACGCCTCGGCGATCGCTTCGAACCGGCCGAAGCCGCCCGCGTTGAACGCCTTCGTGACGCGCAGCGAGAGCTGGCGGAACGGCGGGCCGCTCTCTTCGTTGCGTCCCACGCCGCTCGGACGATCCGAGTTCTTGCCGTCGCCGTTGAAGTCGTATCCGAGACGGCGCGTCCACGGCTGGCCGGAGCCGTACTCGTAGATCGGCGCGACCTGGAAGCCCCACGGCGCATGGAACACGCCGCTGAGGACGATGCGGTAGCGTTCGTGGCCGCGCGCGTAGCCGTACTCCGACTCGATGTTCGCCGGATCGTTCGGGTAGCCGGTCGGGAAGTCGGGGCTGAAGTCGTCGCTGATGTTCTGCTTGTCGGCGACGGTGATCGAGGCAGTGATGAGGTCGCGCTGACGGATGCTGCCGTTGAGCGAGAGGACGAGCGCCTTGTACTCCGAATGCCCGTCGTTCGTGTACATGTTGACCTGGTCGTACGCCGTGAACGGGCGGGTGCGGGTCGCGTTGCCGCTCCAGTTCACGTCGCGGATCACGATCTCTTCCTCACCCTTGACGTACACCGCCTCGGTGTCGAGGAAGAGGCGCGAGCCGCCGAGCTTCATCGTGTAGCCGACCGACGCCTGCGTCGACTCCGGGTTGTGATAGTCGGGAGCGAGCAGGTTGATCTGCAGCTTCGACGGGATGCCGGTGGTGGTCGGGTTGGCCGGATCGAGCGCGAACTGCGGCAGGTTGAAGAGCAGGCCGTTCAGGCGCGTGAAGAGCTTGCGGCCGGTCACGCCGTTCGCCTGCAGCTCCGTCAGCGCCGGCACCAGCAGCATGCGTCCGGTGAAGCGGCCCGCGCCGCCGCGCACGACGTTCGTGCCGTCGCCGCGGATGTCGTAGCTGAACGAGACGCGCGGCTGGATGTTGTTCGTGTCGGTCTCGCGCGGCTCCGGGATGAGCGGATGCGTGAAGCCTTCGTTGTTGCCGTTCGTGTCGACGTCGTAGCGGATGCCGGCGTCGACCCTCAGCTTCGTGGTGGGGCGCCAGGAGTCCTCGACGAAGAGGCCGAAGATGTTCGTATCGGTGGTGACGTCGGACGACCCTTCGCCATATGCGTAAGCGATCGGGAACGCGCGGTTGTCGCCCGCCCAGAGGAAGAGGCCCGTGGCGTAGGTGTCGAGGACGAACCGCTCTTCGACGTTCTGATACGAGAAACCGCCCTTGAGGTCGTGCGAGCCGCGGCCGCCGGCAAGGTGATGGTGGAAGGTGTCGCGGATCTCCCAGGTCGAACCGTCGCCGAGGAGGTCGCCGAGGATGTTGCCGCCGGTCTGCAGGGTGTTGCCGTTCGAGAACCACTCCGCGACCGCATCGGAATTGGTCGGCTCGAAGAAGCGGCGGGTGCCGTACTGGACGCGCACCTCGTTGGCCGTATTCGCGCCGATCGACCAGTTGTGCTCACCGGTCGCGTTCCAGTTCTTCCGCTCGAGCAGCTGACCGTACGACTCGTCGGCGACGCCGCCGACGCGGAAGTTCTCCTGCTCGAAGTCCTCGTAGACCGCCTTGATGCCGCCGGTCATCTGCGAATTGAAGTTCGTATCGATGCTGCCGAAGAGGAGGGTCTGGTCGAACGGCCGCGGGATGTCGGCCGCCCGGCCGCCGAACGTCGTGCCGACCGGACGGAAGAGGGTGATATTGTCCTCGTTCACCAGCTCCGCCGAGGCGAAGTAGAACGTCCGGTCCTGCATGATCGGACCGCCGATGGTGAAGCCTAGCTGGCGACGCGAGTAGTCGTCGTTCTTCTGCAGGTCGAGCGCACCCTGCGACTGCAGCGACGCGTCGCGGAAGAAGCCGAACACGCTGCCGGTCATCTGGTTCGTGCCGGTCTTGGTGATGATCGACAGCGCACCGCCGGACGAGCCGCCGATCTCCGCGTCGAAGCGGTTCGTGATCACACGGAACTCGCGCACCGCGTCCTGGCTGAAGCGCGCACGCGCCAGGCCGTTGACCTGGTCGGTGAGATCGACGCCGTTCACGAAGATCGTCGTGCCCGAGGCGTTGCCGCCCGCGCCGACCACCGGACCGCCGGTGATGAAGCGGAAGCTGCCGCGCTCGCGCTGCACGCCCGGCGCGATGAAGGCGAGGTTCTCGAAGTTGCGGTTGGCGACCGGGAGGGCGGTGATCTGCTCTGGCACGATGTTCGTGGAGGAATCGGTCTTGTGCACGTCGACGATCGGCGCGTCGGCCGTGACCGTGATGGTTTCGCTCGACGAGGCCTGCATCACGGCGCTCAGCTTCGCCTCCTGCCCGACGCGCAGCACGACTCTCTGTGCGGCGATCGGCGCGAAGCCCTCCAGGGAGAACGCCACCTCGTAATTTCCAGGCGTCAGTGCCGGGAAGCGGGCCGTACCGGAGGTGTCGGTGACGGCTACGGTCTGGAACCCCGTCTCCGGGCGGCTGACCGTGACGGTCACCCCGGGGAGAGGGGCTTGGGACTGGTCGATGGCAACCGCTTCAATCGCCCCTTTGTCGATCTGGGCAAAAGCGGGTACGGTCATCGACAGCGCAAACAGGCACAGCACTGCGAGCCAACGTCGGGTCATGCGTTTCCTCCGGATTACCGGCCGACCGGTCGGTTTGTGACGATGGCGCGGAGTGTAGGAGTGTCGCCAGTACCTGTCAAGGCGCCTGTTGCGCGATAATGCACAGCGTGACCCCCAAAGAGCTACGTTCCCGCCGCATCGCCCTCGGCCTGACCGTACCCGAGCTCGCGCGCGAGCTCGATCTCACCACGCGGGAGCTGCAGCAGATGGAGGACGGCGTCCGTCCGATGCCGCCGCACGAGCTGTTCTCGCCGTTGCTCGAGAGCACCACGCTGCGCGTGAAGACGGAACGCTGGCGCGATTGCCTGATCGTCGAAGATGACGAGGCCGTACGGCAGTTGTTCGCGGCTCGCCTGCGCGCGGAAGGGCTGACGGTGGATGAAGCGGAGGATGGTCTGGCGGCCGTCGACGCGACCACGCGCCGCGACTACCGCATGATGCTGCTCGACCTGAAGTTGCCGAAGCTCAGCGGAGCAGAAGTGCTGGCGCGGGTAGCAAAGAAGCCGACGCAGCCGGCGAACGTAATCGTGATCTCCGGCGCCGACTCGGGTGACGTCCGGACCGTCGCCAACAATCGCGCCGTCAACGCGATCCTGCGGAAAGGATTCGCGATCACCAACGCCGACGTCATCTTCCCGGCCCTCGCAGCCCTGGCTCGCGCCTTATGATCCTCAGCTCGCTCGCTGAACGCGCCGACCGCTCACTCCGCACGTTCAGCGCGCGCCGCACCACGGAAGAGACCTACGAAACGCTGAGCCCCTTCGTCAGGGCGGGCGAGCAGGCGCTGCTCGATGCGCTGGGCTCGCTCCGCTCCTGGAACCGCCCCGAGTACGGCCGGTTCATCTGCGCCTTCGGCGACCGCAGCGCCATCCTGACCGTCCCCATCCCCTACAACCCCCAGGCCCTCCTCCGCCTCATCACCCGCACGGAAGTAAACGTCTTCCTAGGCGACTCCGACCCGACCCTCCTCCCCGAGCTGCATGCGATCGCACAGCGGGAACTGGAGACGTTGATGGCCCGCGACCGGGCGTAACGCGTCGCCTACGCCGGGATCCCGCACAGCCCCAGCACAATGGCGGCCAGGAGACGGGGCTCGACCGGTTTCGGGATGACGAGCTTCACGCGCTCGGCGTCGAGCATCTCCCGCACGTACGACGGGAGCTTTCCGGTCAGCACCACGATCGGGATCGAGATCCTGTTCTTCACGATGTGATCGAGGACGTCGAAGCCGCTGCCCTTCTCGAGCACCAGGTCGAGGATGAGGCCGCAGTACGGTTGTGCATTCAGAGCTGCGATCGCGGCGGTCGCGTCAGTTACGGACTCGACCTGCACCTGATGCGACGAAAGCTCGGTTCGCAGGTCGCCAGCGACGGTCACGTCATCATCTACGACTAATACCATGGGGCAGCGGCGACGCATGAAGAGTGCCCGCGCCGAATCACGGCACCGAAGGCGATACACTTCGCCTCGCAAAAGGAGCGCGCATGTTCACAAGACTCGCGAACGTCATCCGTGGTTTCTTCGGACTCTTCATCTCCGGCGTCGAACGCCGGAACCCCGAGGCCCTGCTCGAGGTGGAGAAAGAGAACCTGCGCAAGCAGATCGCCAACTACAACCAGGGACTGGCGGCCCACGCCGGCCTCTCCGAGCGGCTGATGACGCAGGTGCGCAAGCTCGAAACCGAAGAGCGCGACCTCCGCGCCAAGGCCACCGCCAACCTGCGCGCCGGCAACCGCGACGCGGCAGGCAACTACGCGCTGCGGCTGCAGACGGTGCAGCGTGAGCTCACCGAGAACCGGTCGCAGCTCGAACAGGCCGAGACGACGTACAAGGAGCTGATCAAGGCCCGCGACGTCTCGATCAAGGCCGCGCAGGCGAAGATCGAAGCGCTCAAGAGCTCGCTCAACGACCTCAAGATCAAGAAGGCGACCGCCGAGCTCACCGAAATGGCTTCCGGGATGATCTCCTCCATCGGCGGCTCCGGCGACACGCTCGACCGGCTGCACAAGATGGTCGAGGAAGAGCGCGAACAGGCCGCCGGCCGCGCGCGCATCGCCCGCGACTCGCTGAGCACCGCCGACATCTCCATCAAGGAAGAGGAGCAGAAGGCTCTCACCGACATGGCCCTCGCCGACTTTGCCGCCAAGGAAGGGCTGTCGCTCGACACCGGCCAGGAAAGCGCGCCGGCCACGGAGACGGTGAAGTCGATGGGGCCGGCCACCACCGAGTAACTGGTGTCGGGTATCGGGTGTCAGGTATCTGGGGATTGTCGCCCGGGCGAAACACCCCAGACACCTGACACCCGATACCTTCAAACAACCGATGCGCTACCTCTACCACGCCTTCTTCGCCCGTCCCGACATCCCGCTGCTGCGGTTGCCGTGGAACGCGTTCGCGGTCGTGGCGGCGGCGGTGGCGGGCTGGTGGGATCCGGCAATCTGGGGTGTCGCGAGTGCGGGTGAGCTGATGTACCTCTTCACCATGGCCTCGAATCCCGGGTTCCAGCAGTGGATCGACGCACAGCGCACGATCGAGCTGCGCGGCGACACCGAACGCGCCCGCCGTGAATTGCTGTCGAAGGTCGGCGGCGCGGCGCGGCAGCGCTACCGGAAGCTCGAAACGAAGCGGGAGCGGCTCGAGGCGCTCTACCGCGAGCATCAGGGCGACGACCTGTTCCTCGACAGCAACCGCGACGCGCTGCGGCGCCTCTCCTGGCTGTTCCTCAACCTGCTCGTCGCGCAGCGCAGCCTCATCGTCGCGCCGAAGAGCGACGAGCGCGAGCTGCGCACGCAGATCGCCGCGGTCGAGCGCGAGCTCGCCGCCGCGCAGACCGAACCGCTGCGCGCGTCGATCCAGGCCATGCTCAAGATCCTCCACGAGCGGCTCGACAACGTGCAGCACAAGGACACATCGGAGGCCGAGATCACCGCCGACCTGGCGCGTATCGAGATGCAGTTCGACTACGCGCTCGAAGAAGCGACGCTGCGCGGACGCCCGACCGCGATCTCCTCCAACATCGAGCTGACGTCGCACCTCCTCTCGAACATCGACGACAGCGGCACGACGGCCGCCCCAAGGCAATACGAATGAGGCAGTACGAATGATGCCGGCGTGGGCCGAGCGCGTCATCGCGCTCTATCAGTCGCACGCCGCCAACCAGTTCCTCCTCTACGGCAACGTCAACGACCGCTTCCTCATCGACAGCCGCACGCTCGGCAGCCTCCCGGAGTTCCTCAACCGGGTGATCCTCCCCCGCTTCGACGTGGTCCTCAGCTACGACCTCGGCAACGGCGTGCGCATCGAAAAAGGGGGCGACATCGTCACGAAGTGGCCGGCCTACAAGGAGCATCCCGAGCTCCCGCGCGCGCCGCGCCCTGCGACGGAATGGCTGACGCGCTTCTTCCGCTACGCCGCCAACCTGGCCCGCCTCGGGCAGGAGTCGTTCCAGGTCGGCTTCTACATGAAGTCCGCGCATCTGGTCGCACCCGCGCTCCCGGGTGCGCTCAACTACGACCTCAGCGCGCTGGCGATGCTGATGCGGGACTGGGCGGCGGACGACCTCCTCACGCGCCACTCGCTGGCGACGTTCCTCATCGCCGAGAACCTGAACGACCTTCACCCGCTGCTCGTCAACCATCCGCGCGCCGCGCCGATCGAAGTGCCGCTGCCGTCGACCACCGAGCTGCGCGACGCGCTGACGCTCTTCGCCACAGACCACGCGGCGGTGCTGGCCGAGTTCGCGCCGACGTACGACACGATCGCGCATCAGCTCACCGGCACGACGCTCACCTCGGTCGACAACCTGCTGCGCATGAAGTCGCACCGGCGTGAGGTGCTGCATGCCGCCGATCTCGTCACCATGCGCAAGGAGCTGGTCGAGAAAGACGCGGCGGGCCTCATCGAGTTCATCGAATCGAAGCGGACGCTCGACGATTACAACGCGCAGGAGCGGCTGAAGACGTGGTTGCGGCAGGACATCAAGCTTTGGCAGATGAACGACGTGCAGGCGCTGCCGATGGGCTACCTGCTCTGCGGACCGGTCGGCACCGGCAAGACCTATCTCGTCGAATGCCTGGCCGGCGAAGCAGGCGTGCCGGTCGTGAAGCTGAAGAACTTCCGCGACAAGTGGGTCGGCAGCACCGAAGGCAACCTGGAGAAGATCTTCCGGCTGCTCAAGGGGCTGGGACGCTGTTTCGTCTTCATCGACGAGGCCGACCAGGCCCTCGGCAAGCGCGACTCCGGCAGCGGCGACTCCGGCCTGTCGGGACGTCTCTACGGGATGTTCGCCGAACAGATGAGCAATCCCGCGAACCGCGGCCGCATCGTCTGGATCCTCGCCTCCAGCCGTCCCGACCTGATCGAGGTGGATCTCAAGCGCCCCGGCCGCGTGGACGTAAAGATCCCGATCTTCCCGACCACCACTGCCGCGGAGGGCTTCTCGCTCATCCGCACGCTGGCGAAGCGGCGCGGCGTCGAATTGCAGGAGAGCGACTTCGCCGCGCTCGAACCGCTGATCCCGAAGCTGCTCACCCCCGGCGCCGCCGAAGCGATCGCGGTGAAGCTCTATCGCGCCGTGCGTACGGAGGGCCTGACGCCGGTCGATGCACTGCGCGACACGCTCGAGACCTACCAGACCCCGGTGCCGCCGGACGTGATGGAGTTCCAGATCGCGCTCGCGGCGCGCGAGGCCAGCGACGGCGATTTCGTGCCCGAAGCATTCCGCCATCTGCGGTGAAGCAGCACTACAATCGTCACCATGTCACTGCTGATGCAAGGGAAGGCGTCCGCAACCGCTCCGAAGCTCGACGGCAAGGAAGTGCTCCACGGCCCCGATCCGTCGATCGCGAAGGTGAAGGGGGTGATGTTCGGCGCGCGCAAGCAGTTCCTCATCGAGGCCCTCGGCGAAGCCGGCTTCGCGGCCTTCATCGAAAAGCTCACGCCGCGCACGCGCGGTTACCTGCGCACGCCGCTCGCCTCGACCTGGTGCGAGTTCGAATCGATCGTGGAGCTCGACCGCGCGATCTACAACGAGCTGAAGTCGACTCATCCGAACGTGCTCGCGCTCATCGGTGCCGCCTCGGCGGAGCTGGGCATCGGCCGCATCTACCGTTCCCTCGATTCCGAGAGCCTCGTGCAGTTCCTCGAAAGCAACGCGCTCTTCCACGACCAGTATCAGAAGTTCGGCAACGTGCGCTTCGAGAAGACTCCGAGCGGCGGGCGCATGGTCTACTCGAACTACCCGGTACACAGCCCCATCTACTGCGCCAGCGCGGTCGGCTTCTTCATGGAATCGATCCTCCGCCACGGCGGCACGAACCCGTCCGTGACGGAGACGAAGTGCCAATGCCACGGCGACAAGACCTGCACGTACGAGATGACCTGGCGCTAGCGCGCCTGGCGCGGCAGCCGCGCGAGCAGCTCCTCGGTCAGGAAGTCGACCTTTTCGTGCAGGTGCATGATCTCCAGCTCCGCCTTCAGGTTCACCTCGTACTCCGCATCCGCCCTCAAGCGATCCTTTGCGGCCTGCCGGTTCTGGCTGACGAGGACGAAGATCGAGAGGAAGATCGCCTCGAGCGACACCACCATCGTCAGGAAGCCGAACGGGTAAGGATCGAACTGGTAGGTGAACGGGAGCGTGTTCCAGACGATCCAGATCGCGAACCAGGCCGCGTTCAGGAAGAGGAAGAGGATGCTGCCGCTGAACTCCGCGATCACGTCCGCGATACGCTCGATGGTCGTCGAACGGATCGACATCTCTTCGTTGATGTTGCGCGACACACGGCGCCGCAGCAGCTCGTCCGTCGCGCGGATGCGCTGACCCATCGTGGTCAGCAGGTCGAGTGCGGCGTCGGGATGCGCGCGAAGGAAGCCGAGAAGGTCGTCGCGGTGGAGCACGAGCAGCGTCGTCTCTTCGAGAGCGAGCGCGCTCGCGGTGCGCGCGCCGCCGTCGAACAGCGACAGCTCGCCGAATACCTCCCCGGGACCGCAGAGGGTGAGCACGATCCGCGCGCCGGCGTTGTCCTTCACGAACAGCTCGACGTTGCCGGTGCCGACGATGTAGAGCGAGTCGCCCGGCTCGCCGAGGGAAAAGATCCGCTCGCCGGCAGCCCAGTCCCGCCGCTCGAAAACGCGTTCGAGATCGGCGATCTCCGCCGCGTCCAGCAGCTTGAACAGCGGCACCGTCGCGAGAAGCTCAGCGGTCTGCATCGCGTGCTATTCTCGCTCACCTCGGAACCATGGCTGACGACAACAAAACGCTCGAAGCCCCGCTGCCCGAGCTCGACGAGCGCGCCATCGGAAAGAAGTACGGCCTGCGCGAGCTGGTCTACCCCGATTCGGAGCAGATGAAGGGCCTCTCCGCGTTCCTCACCGACGCGATCGAGCAGGGGAAGTGCGGTCCGCTCCCGAAGACGGCCGTGGTGATGCTGCTCGATTTCCTGCAGGCCACGATCAACCGCCAGCACATCACGAAGGGCCCGCGCATGTCGCAGGACGAGTTCGACGTCATCCAGACGCCGTACTACCTGGCGGCGCGCGTGATCACGAAGATCCAGCGCGCGCGGAAGGAATCGACGAAGGGAAAGGTCTACCAGGCCACGTACATCTCGCTGAACCAGTTCATCGAAGTGCTGCGCAGTCTCCTCGATCCCGGCTGTTACTGGCTGCGCGCGAAGATCCCCGAGGGAGTCCGAGAGGTCATGGAGGCATTACGCGACTTCCTCGTGCTGTATCCCGAACAGCGCCGCAAGGGGCGCGCGCTTTGAGGACGGCCATGTCCCGTTACCTGCAGAAAATCTCCCTCAAACCGTACAGCGACGCGGAAATCTGGACCGGCTGGGAGCTGGAGAACCGCACGGGCGAGCTGAGCGGGCTCATTCTCGCCGATGGCATGTCGGCGGAAGAGTTGCTCTCGAAGTACGGCGTGACGGAGTTTCAGAAGATACCGGGTGAGTATCTCGAGGCCGGTGAGTTCCGGCCCAAAGAGGGATGACAGAGGCGGCTCACGAGTGGACCCCGTACGAGATCGGGTTCCTGGTCGCGTCGGTTGTAGCGATCGTGATCATTTTCGTTGCCGAGTGGTTGCGCGGCCACCTGCGCGACGGCGGTAAACTCCCCGCGCCAGTGCTGCTGTTCATCCGTATTTTTCTCGGGATCACATTCATCATCCTGGGCGTGATCGGGTCTCTCCTGCCCGTCTTGCAGGGGTGGATCTTCTTTCTGCTCGCGGCGCTCGTGCTCTTTCCGCAGAGCCGCTTCGCGATCAAGGCCTGTGACAAGATCGAGCCGAGGATGCCCCGGATGATCGGCTGGCTGCGGCGCCGCGGCATCGGAACTCATCGGGAAACGGAACCATGACGAAACACTACGACAAGGCGTACTTCGATCGCTGGTATCGGGGACGCACGCGCGTGAGCACCCACGCCGAGGTGCGGCGGAAAGTCGCGCTGGCCATCGCCACGACCGAATACTTCCTCAGGCGCCAGCTGCGCACGGTGCTCGACGTCGGCTGCGGCGAAGGCGCCTGGCTGCCGCACCTGCAGGCCTTCCGGCCGCGCGTGCAGTACACGGGACTCGACTCCTCCGATTACGCGGTGAAGCGCTTCGGCAGGGAACGCAACATCTCCAAAGCCTCGTTCGGCGACCTGCCGAACCTCGACCTCGGCGTCTACGACCTCGTGATCTGCTCCGACGTGCTGCACTACGTCCCCGACGCTGAGCTCCGCGCCGGCATCAAGCCGCTCGCCGACGCGGTCGACGGCCTGGCCTTCATCGAAGTGCTGACGAAGGAAGACGACGTCGTAGGCGACCTCGACGCCTTCATCCGCCGCCCCGCCGCCTGGTACCGCAAGCTCTTCACCGGCGCGGGGATGACCTTCGTCGGCCCGTACTGCTGGGCGTCACCGGCGTTCAAGGACGCGGTCGCGGAGCTCGAGTCGGCGAAGTAGGAGTGATCTGAAGTGAGGTGACGCCAATCCCTTCTGCTGAATGTAGATGTGGTACTGAATGTCCTCGTACGACGCCTCGTCGGGCAGGGTTTCAAGGAGGGGGCGCACTTCCTCTTTGGGAACTGGTCTACCCATAACAATCCTCGCCTGAGATTGTAGCGCCCCCACCCCCTCCCACCCTTTCGGGTGGTCTCCCGCCCATCCCTCCGCGTTCGCCGGACTACCCGTAAGCCTGTCGTGGCAAAGAGCTTCGGTCTCCAGAATGCGAACTGTCAAACGGAGGAAGCAATGAAATCCATCAGCAAGTACCTCGCAGCAGCGCTCCTGGTCGTCGGCCTGACCACGGCCTCCACCCAGGCCCAGATCAAGCTCACCGAGAACGAGACGCAGAAGCTCTACATCACCGTCAATACGGTCGGCACCGCGCAGGCCCTGAACCACAAGAACGCCTTCACGCCGCAGGGCGCGCCGCTGGCCAAGGTCTCGCCGGGATTCCAGAACGCGTTCGGCGACCTCGGGTTCATCGGCAAGTTCGGCAAGAACGAAGAGATCACGGTGGTCATGGACCTCTATCTCTCCAGCCGCAACCACCCCTCGCAGACCTACGGCAACGAAGGCTACATCCTGCTCCGCGGCGTTCCTGAGAACCTGCAGAGCCTGCGCTTCCTGAAGCCGGTGCTCGAGAAGGTCGACATCAAGGCGGGCCACATGCTCGTCGACTTCGGCGACGCGGCGCTCCACCGCTCCAACAACGCCATCGTGCAGAAGAACCCCCTCATCGGGAACTTCGTGGTCGACCCGAACATCGTCTCGATCGGCATGCAGGTCGCGAGCAAGCCGGGCCGCTTCGGCTGGCTGGTCGGCGGCTCCAACGGCACCACCACGGAAGACTGGAACGTCGGCCGCGGCTTCGCCTACAACGCCAAGCTCTACGCGTATCCCATCGAAGGGCTCCGCACCTCGGTCTCCTACATCGGCACCGACCAGAGCGACAACGCGACCAAGGCCAGCGGCGGCAGCTCGATGCAGATGTTCACCGGCAACCGCAGCGGCGAGCGCTATGCCGGCATCCTCGGCGGCGGCCAGGCGCCCGGCAACGTCTTCCCGCAGGCTGGTGAGAAGTTCAGCGCCGCGCAGTTCGACGTCACCTACGACAACGGCAGCCCCATCACCCTCTACGGCCACTACGGGCGCACCCAGGACCTCGACATCAACGGCACGCTCGCGGGCACCCCGGAAGAGAAGTGGAGCTACTACGCCGCGGACGCCAAGTACCACATCACCCCGACCCTCTATGCCGCGGCCCGCTACAGCGGCGCGAACGTCAGCAAGCTCGCCGGCAACGACTCCGACGGCAAGGTGGCGCGCATCCAGGTCGGCGGCGGCTTCTGGCTCACCAAGAACCTCCTGATGAAGGTCGAGTACGTCACCCAGAGCTACAGCGGCTTCCGCGAAGGGCAGGTCGTCAACAACAACGTCGCCGCGTGGCGCGACCCCTCCTTCAGCGGCGTGATCTCGGAAGTCTCCTTCAGCTTCTAAGAGGCAAGGACCATGAGAAAGACAAACGCAACCCTCCTCATCGTCTCCCTGGCAATCGCGCTGGCCGCCTTCGCGGCCAGCGCCGAGCGCTTCGCAGGCACCACCGGCAGCGTCGTCAAAGTCGAAGGCACCTCCACGCTGCACGACTGGAGCATGACCTCGACCACCATCAAAGGGGAGATCAACGCACCGACTCCCGACAACTGGAACGCTCCCGCGAAAGCAGTGATCACCATCCCCGTCACCTCGATCAAAAGCGAGCACACGAAGATGGACAAGCTGATGGCGGAAGCGTTGAAGGCGAAGACGAACCCCGAGATCCGCTACGAGATGACGCAGGCCACGCCGAGGAACGTCACCGCGACGGCCTTCGTCCTCGAGACCCGGGGCAAGCTCACCATCGCCGGCACGACCAGGGACATCGCCTTCGACGTACAGGGCTCGCGCAACGCCGACGGCCGCTACACGCTGGTCGGACAGGCGCCCATCAGGATGACCTCGTTCGGCATCAAACCTCCCACCGCAATGATGAACACGATCAAGACCGGCGACGACGTGAAGGTCACGTTCCGCTGGGTGGTCGAGCGCCAGTAAGGACAGGCGAATGTTCCTCCTCGTGCTCATGCTCGGTGCAACGCTCACCTCCGGTGCACCGAGCAAGCTGGTGCTGCAGGGATCGTCCAACGTCGCGCCATGGCGCTGCAGCGGGACGACGCTCGAAGGGGCGATGGAGGTGGCGGCGACGCTGCAGCACATCAACAACATCATCGACCGCATCGAGGACGGGAAAGTCGAACTCCTCACCTCGGCAACAGCGAAGTTCCCGCAGCCCACCTTCCAGCTCACGGTCCCGGTTCACACCCTCCGCTGCGGCAACCGGCAGATGGAGCGCGACATGTACCAGGCGCTCCGCTCCGGGCTGCATCCCACCATCGAGTTCCGGTTCTCGGAGCTCATCGGCGGCGTGAACCATGACATCGACGGCGGCTCGTATCACGCGAAGATCGCCGGCGTGCTCTCCCTCGCGGGGGCGAAGCGGAACGTCACGATCGACGTCGAAGCGGAGCGCATCGCGCCGGACCGCTTCCGCCTCCGCGCCCGCCTGCCGCTGCGCATGACCGACTTCCGCATCACGCCTCCGACGGCATTGTTCGGGATGGTCAAGGCGAAGGACGAGCTGAACGTGCAGTTCGACCTGTACCTGCAGGAGAAACGTCCATGACCGCGATCCCCGCTCGTGCAGAATACGTCCTGCCGGATTTCTCGATGACGCTGCGCAGATTGAAAATTGTTGCCGTCGCCCTGCCGATCATCGGAGTCGTGGCTCTCGAGCTCGCACGCTACGCGATGGTCGGCTTCGTCTCCTGGGAGAAGCGCCTCGCACTCGACCTCCTTTACGTCGCCGGGATCTTCATCTTCGCCGCGGTCATCTTCCGGACCGTCGAGCGGATGCAGGAGCAACTGAAACGGCAGAACCAGGAGCTGCTCGCGCTGCACAGCGCAGGACTGGACGTCAGCGGCGAGCTCTCGCTCGATGTCGTGCTGAAGAAGGTCGTCGAACAGGCGCGCAACCTGGTCGGCGCGCACTACGGCGCGCTCTCGGTCATCGACCATGAGAATCGCATCCTCTCGTTCATCACCGCCGGCATCACGCCCGAGGAGCGCGCGGCGATCGGCCCTCCTCCTGTCGGTCACGGCCTTCTCGGCGTGGTGCTGCGGCATGGGCAGCATCTCCGTCTCAGGGACATCACCCACCATCCGCAGTCGCACGGTTTCCCCCCGCATCATCCGCCGATGAAATCGCTGCTCGCGGTGCCGATCCCCTGCAAGGGTCCATTCCTCGGCAACCTCTATCTGACCGAGAAGAGCGGCGGGCAGCAGTTCTCGAGCGACGACGAAGAGACGCTGGTGCGCTTCGCGTTGCAGGCCGCTCTCGCGATCGACAACGCCCACCTGCACGAGCAGGTGGGCGATCTCGCGATCGCGCAAGAGCGCGTCCGTATCGCGCACGAGATGCACGACGGCCTCGCGCAGGTCCTCGGCTACGTGAACACCAAGGTGCAGGCCGCCGAGATGTACATGAAGCGCGACAAGACCGAGGAGGCGAGCGCGCAGTTGCGCGAGCTGGCGGTAGCCGCGCGCCAGGCCTACGCGGACGTCCGCGAATCGATCGTAGGACTGCGCACGCTCCCGGGACAGCGCTCGATGGACGAGGTGCTGCGCGAATACCTCGACCGCTGGCAGGAGATGAGCGGCGTCTCGACCTCCCTGGTCATCGACACGGGCGTCAAGCTGCGCGAGTCGCAGGAGCTGCAGCTCGTGCGCATCGTGCAGGAGGCGCTCACCAACGTACGCAAGCACGCCAAGGCGTCGCACGCACACGTCGAGCTCCGCCGCAACGGTTACGACCTCGTCACCACGATCGGCGACGACGGCCTCGGCTTCAGCGTGGCGGCCCGCTCGCGGTCGCAGTTCCCGCAGTTCGGCCTCTCGACCATGCGCGAGCGCGCGGAGAGCATCGGCGGCACGCTCGTGGTCGACAGCACGCCGGGCGAAGGAACGAAGGTGCGCTTCACGCTGCCGCTGCCGGACGCGGAAGCGTAGCGCCTCATATACTTCGCCGGTGCGGATCCTCATCGCCGACGACCACCCCCTGTTCCGTGACGGCCTTCGCAGCCTGCTGCAGGCCGAGGGGCACGAAGTCGTCGGGGAAGCGAAGAACGGGAACGAAGCCGTTGCGCTCGCGCGCGAGCTGACGCCGGACGTCGTGCTCATGGATCTGCAGATGCCGGAGCTCGACGGGATCGGCGCGACGAAGCTGATCGTCGGTGCGATGCCGGAGATGAAGGTGGTCATCCTGACCGCGTCCGAAGAGGAAGCGAAGCTCTTCGACGCCATCAAAGCGGGCGCGCAGGGCTACCTTCTCAAGAACCTCGAGGCGGAGGAGTTCTTCGAGCTGCTCGACGGGGCGCATCGGGGCGAGCCGGCGCTGACGCCGGCGCTCGCTCGCAAGCTCCTGCAGGAGTTCGCGAAGCCGGCCGAAGCGGCCGCACCGGCGAGCACCTCACCGGACGACCTGACCGCGCGCGAGCGCGAAGTGCTCGAGCTGATGGTGGAAGGGGTGACCTCGAACCGGAAGCTTGCGAAACGCCTCGGCCTGAGCGAGAACACGGTGAAGTTCCACGTGCGGAACATCCTCGACAAGCTGCGCCTGCACAACCGGGCCGAGGTGGTCGGCTACGCGCTGCGGCACGGCATCATCGACAAGTGAACTCGCCCACCTTCTCCTCGAACGACGTCAGCGCCTCGCAGATCGCATCCAGCTTCGCGTAATCGTCCGCGTGCCGCTTGCGGAACGCATCGTACGCGGCGGCCGACGTCCACCAGTCGAGCGTGAGATAGGTGTCCCCCTCCAGCAGGAGATCCGTCTTCACGAATTCAGGATCGCGCCGGAACAGTTGCGCCCACGACCCGTCCGGACAGTAATGGCGCTCGAACTCGGCAGGGTCCGTGGTGAGGAATCGCCAGACGATGACGTGCATGGTTGGGGGGATCGTACGATAGGATGACAGGAGCCCCATGGAAATGCCGGCCCCGCTTCCCGCGTTCGCGCTGATGGTGAGTGCTGGTTTTTTGCGCCGGACGAAAGCGGGCATCCTGATGCTCGCGGCCTTCGCTGTCATCGCGATGGGCCTAGCGCCGCTCTGCACCGCGCTCTGCTGCCCTTCCGCTCCTGCCGAGCTGTCGATCCATGCCTCGATGCCCTGCTGCGCCGGCGAGGCGAGCATGTCGCGTTCCGATGCGATGCGCGTCGAGCACTCGACCTCCGCGGCCGCACGGGTCCACGTTCCGCCTCCGGTGCTGGCCGTCGCGACGCTCGTGAAGCAGCCGGCTGCGCCCGCGTTGCGCCCTGAAGCGACGCGCGTCCTGACGCGACACGACCCATCACCTCCCCTCTTCCTGCTGAACGCACAGTTCCTGATCTGATCCTCTCTCGACGCTTCGGCCATTTGAGCTGTTGAGCCGTTGAGGGATTTCAGATGAAACGCCTTTTTTGTTTGCTGCTGCTAGCGCAGCCTTTATTCGCGAGCCGGCCGGTGTTCGCAATCGACTTCCACGATCCGCGTGCGCTGGTCGCCGAAGCCATCGGGAAACATCCGTCGCTCGTGCGCCTGCGCGCCGAGGCCGCTGCGGCGCGGGAGCGCATCACCGGCGCTGATGCGCTGCCGAACCCGATGGTCATGTCGGGTGTCCAGAACAAGCAGATCGACCTGCGCAACGACGAGATGATGACCATGTACATGGTCGGCGCGTCGCAGCGCTTCGTCCGTTCCGATAAGCGCGAAGCGCGCCGCGAGGCCGCGCAACTCGAAGCGCGCGCGGCCGAGTTGCAACTCGACTCCGCACGCGCCGCGATCGAGCGGGACGTGCTCCTGGCGTGGTACGACGTCGCCGCGACCGACGCGCAGCTCGCGAGCGCCGCGCAGGTGCGCGAGCTGGTCGACGCGCTCGTCGAGGCGGCGCGGGTGCGCTACGAGGTCGGCACTTCGCTGCAGAGCGACATCATTCGTGCGCAGCTGGAGTCGAGCGATCTCGAGCACGAAGTCCTGACGTTGCGCGGTGCGCGCAGGACGGCGCTCGCACGGCTGCTCACGGCGCTCGAGCTGCCAATCGACACCGACGTCCCGGCGCTCACGCTGCCGGACAGTGCGGCCGGCGCAACGATCCACGTGCTGCCCGTTCCGCCCGACGACCATCCCGCGCTCGTGGCGCTGGAAGCCGAAGTCGCGCGCGCCGAGGCGGAGATCCGGCTGGTGGAGCTCGACCGCAAGCCCGATTTCGACCTGGAAGCGCAGTACGGACTGCGCCCGCAGCAGCGCGACATGTTCAGCGTCGTGGCACGGGTCGAGCTCCCGCTGCGCCGCGACGTCACGATCGAGCCACGCGTGCGGGAAGCGATCCTCCGCCGCGATGCCGCGAAGGCGCGCATCGGCGAATTGCGCCGCACGCTCACGCAGGCTCTGGCCGAGGCGTACGTCGCGCATGAAGAAGCAAACAACCAGATGAAGTTCCACCACGAGGTGCTGGTACCGCAGGCGCAGCTCGCGTTCGAATCGACGCTGGCCGCCTACGAGACCGGCAAGACCTCGTTCGACGCGCTGCTCGCCACCGAGGCCGACTACCTGCGGCTGCGGCTGCAGTACTACGAGTTCGTCGCGCGGCACGCACAGGCCATCGTCACGTACGAAGCCCTGCGGAAAGGAGCCACCGAATGAACAGGCAGAAACTCGCACTGGCCATGATCGTCGCGGCCGCACTCGTGCCGGCCGCGTGCAGGAAGAACGAAGCTCCGGTCGCTACGGCAACGACGAAAGTCGAGAAAGCACCGGACGTCTACACCTGCCCGATGCACCCGACCGTGCAACAGAGCACGCCCGGAAGCTGTCCGATCTGTGGCATGGCGCTCGTGAAGCGCACCGCCGCCGACCACAGCGCCCACGCCGAGGGAGGCGTCTCGGCGATCTCGCTCTCCCCCGAGCAGCGCGTCACCGGGAACGTGAAAACGGTGCGCGTCACGCTCGACACGCACACGGGCGAGCTCGTGACCACGGGCCGCGTCACCGTCGATGAACGCCGCGTGGCGCAGGTGACGGCCTACACCGGCGGCCGCATCGAAAAGCTCTTCGCCAACTTCACCGGCGACACCGTGCGCCGCGGCGAAGCGGTGGCCACGATCTATTCGCCCGACCTCTTCGCCACGCAGCAGGAGTACCTGCTCGCGCTCAACAACCGGGAGCGCATGCGCCGCGCCGGCTTCGAATCGGCGCGCAACGCCTCCAGCGACCTGGTCGAGTCGTCGCGCCAGCGCCTGCTGCTCTCCGGCATGACCGCGGGGCAGGTCGCGACGCTGGAGCGGACGCGTAAGCCGATCTACGCGACGACCATCATCTCCCCCGTCTCCGGCATCGTCACGCAGAAGCTCGCGCTCGAGCAGCAGTACGTGCAGCAGGGACAGGCGCTGCTGGAAGTGGCCGACCTGTCGAAGGTGTGGGTGGAAGCGGACGTGTACGAGCAGCAACTGCCGAGCGTGAAGCTCGGCGACCGCGTCGAGATCACCGCCGCCGCGCTCCCGAACCGCACGTTCACCGGCACGGCCTCGTTCATCGTCCCGGTGCTCGAAGGAGCGACGCGCACCGCGCGCGTGCGCATCGAGCTCGCGAACCCCGGCCTCGTACTCAAGCCCGACATGTACGTGAACGTGCGCATGATCGGCGCCCCCGCCCCCGCGCACATCATGGTCCCGGCCAGCGCGGTCATCGACCGCGGCCAGTCGCAATTCGTCTGGGTCGAGACCCAGCCTGGCGCCTACGAGCCCCGCCAGGTCACCACCGGCGGCCGCCACGGCGAAGCCATCGTGATCGCCTCCGGCCTCTCCGCGGGAGACAACGTGGTGGTGGAAGGGGCATTTTTGCTGGATTCGGAAGCGAGGTTGCGGGGGGCGACGGCGAGCTCGCAGGGAGGGCATCAGCACTGAGCGAATGGTGTCGGGTGTCAGGTGTCCGGGGCTTGTCGCCCGGGCGAAACACCCCAGATACCTGACACCCGACACCATCAGTGCGACGCACGTTCATGATCAAACGAATCATCGCCCTCTCCGCCACCCACCGCTTCCTCGTCCTCCTCTCCTACGCGATCGTCATCGCGGCCGGGGTGTGGGCCACGCGGAACACGCCGCTGGATGCGATTCCGGACATCTCGGACAACCAGGTCATCGTCTATGTCGACTGGCCTGGGCGGGCGCCGCAGCTCGTCGAGGACCAGGTCACGTATCCGCTCGCGACGAACCTGCAGGGGCTGCCGAACCTGAAGGCCGTGCGTGCGACGTCGATGTTCGGCTTCTCGCTGGTCTACGTCATCTTCGACGACGACGTCGACATCTACTGGGCGCGCACGCGCGTGCTGGAGCGGCTCAACTACATCTCCGGCCTGCTCCCCGCCGGCGTGACGCCCCGTCTCGGGCCTGAAGGGACGGGCGTCGGCCACGTCTTCTGGTACACCCTGCAGTCGAAGTCGCACGACCTGGGACAGCTCCGTTCCATCCAGGACTGGTACCTGAAGCTCGGCCTGCAATCGGTGGACGGCGTGGCCGAGGTGGCGAGCGTCGGCGGCTTCGTGAAGCAGTACCAGGTCAATCTCGATCCGCTGAAGATGGCCGCGCGCCGCGTGTCGCTGGACACCGTCGTGGAAGCGGTGCGCCGCTCGAACAATGACGTCGGCGGACGCCTGATCCAGGTCGGCGAGAGCGAGTACATCGTGCGCGGCATCGGCTACATCCGCCGCGTCTCCGACCTCGAGAACATCGTGGTCGACGCCCCCAACGGGACGCCGATCTACCTCTCCACCCTCGGCACCGTGCAACTCGGCACGGAGCTGCGCCGCGGCCTGCTCGACGAGAACGGCAACGGCGAAGTGGTCGGCGGCATCGTCGTGGCCCGCTACGGCGAGAACGCCAAGGCGGTCATCGATCGCGTGAAGGCGCGCATGGAGGAGCTGAAGAAAGGGCTCCCGCCGGGCGTCACGATCCACGTCGCGTACGACCGCTCCGACCTCATCGAGCGCGCCGTCGATACGCTGCAGGAAGCGCTGACCGAGGAGGCGATCATCGTCTCGCTCGTCGTGATCGTCTTCCTGCTGCACGCCGGCTCGGTGGTCACGGTGCTGGTGGCGCTGCCGCTCTCCGCCCTCATCAGCTTCATCCTGATGAAGTACTTCGGCATCACCTCCAACATCATGTCCCTCGGCGGCGTCGCCCTGGCCATCGGCGAGATCGTCGATGCGTCCATAGTGATGGTGGAGAACGCGTATCGGAGGCTCTCGGAAGCGCCGGTGTTGTCGGTTGTCGGTCAGTTGTCTGAGCAGCATCGCTCGGGCGAGACCCCACAGACAACCGACAACCGACAACTGACAACAACAGAGCGCACCGCGATCATCATCGAATCCGCGCAGCAGGTCGGCCCCGCCATCTTCGGCTCCCTCCTCGTGATGATCGCCTCCTTCATGCCGGTGTTCCTGCTCACCGGACGGGAGGGAAAACTCTTCACGCCGCTCGCGTACACGAAGACGTTCGCCATGGTCGGCGCGTGCGTGCTGGCCATCACGCTCGTGCCGGTGCTGATGACGTTCTTCATGCGCGGACGGATGCGCGCGGAGGAGGAGAACCCGGTCAGCCGCTTCTTTACGCGCGTCTACGAACCGTTCCTGCGCTGGTCGCTGCGCTACGGCAAGACCATGCTGGCGCTCAACCTGGTGGCGCTGGCCATCGCGATCCCGCTCATCTTCAGTCTCGGCCGCGAGTTCATGCCTCCGCTCGACGAAGGCTCGCTGCTGTACATGCCGGTGACCATGCCGGCCATCAACATCACCGAGGCGCGGCGGATCATCCAGGTGCAGGACAAGATCATCGCCGGGCATCCCGCCGTGAAGTACGTCCTCGGCAAGGTCGGCCGCGCCGAGACGGCCACCGATCCCGCGCCGGTCTCGATGTTCGAGACCATCGTCGAGCTCAAGCCGAAGAGCGAATGGCCGGCGGGGATGACCAAGGACAGCATCATCCAGGAGCTCGACGCGAAGCTGAAGATTGCCGGCGTCACGAACGGCTGGACGCAACCGATCATCAACCGCATCGACATGCTCAACACCGGCGTGCGCACGCAGCTCGGCATCAAGATCTTCGGGCCCGAGCTCGCCACCCTCGAGTCCCTCGGGCTGCAGACCGAAGCGGTGCTGCGCAGGATCCCGG
This sequence comes from Thermoanaerobaculia bacterium, assembly GCA_035630815.1. GTDB lineage: Bacteria > Acidobacteriota > Thermoanaerobaculia > Gp7-AA8 > Gp7-AA8 > QHVT01. The sequence continues at coordinate 15,531 of DASQJY010000019.1, read as the reverse complement.
GCGCGGCGGATCTCTATACGGAGCGCATCTCCGGCGGCCAGTACATCGACATCGACGTCGACCGCGAGGCGATCGCGCGCTACGGCATCCCGGTGGGCGTCGTGCTCGACGCGATCGAGACGGCGATCGGCGGCATGAACGTCACCACCACCGTCGAAGGGCGGGCGCGCTATCCGGTGCAGGTGCGTTACCTCCCCGACTACCGCGACAACGTCAACTCCCTCCAGAACATGCTCATCACCGTCCCGCCGGCGTTGCAGTTGCCGCTCGGGCAGCTCGCGAAGATCTCGGCGACGCCGGGACCGGCCATGATCAACTCCGAGAACGGCCAGTTGCGCGCGCTCGTGCAGCTCAACGTGCGCGGCAGGGACATGGGGTCGTTCGTCGACGAAGCGAAGGCCGCGCTCGACCGCGACCTGAAGATCCCGGCCGGCTACTCGATCCAGTTCTCCGGCCAGTACGAAGACCAGATCCACGCCCGCAAGCGCCTGCAACTGGTCGTGCCACTGGTACTGGTGATCATCTTCGTCATCCTCTACTTCACCTTTCATTCAGCGGTCGAGGCGTCGCTGGTCATGCTCTCGGTGCCGTTCGCGCTCATCGGCGGCGTTTACCTGATGGCGTTGTACGGCTTCAACTGGTCGGTCGCGGTGTGGGTCGGCTTCATCGCGCTCTACGGCGTCGCGGTGCAGACCGGCGTGGTGATGGTGGTCTATCTCCACGAGGCGCTCGACCGCAGGCTCGAGCGCGGAGAGGTGACCGAGGAAGCGGTGCTCGAAGCGACGGTCGAAGGGTCGCTGCTGCGCGTCCGCCCGAAGATCATGACCGTGGCCACGACCGTGATTGGCTTGCTGCCTCTGCTGTGGGCCACCGGCGCGGGGTCGGACGTCATGAAGCCGATCGCGGTTCCGCTCATCGGCGGGATGGTTACGTCGACGATCCATGTTCTGCTCGTGACGCCGGTCATTTTCCTGATGATGAAAAAACGCGACCTGAGGCTCGGTCGCCTGAAAAAAGGACTCCCATGAAACGCACCCTGCTCGCTTTGCTCGTGACTCTCCCGCTGTTCGCGAATCCGACCCTCTTCACCCGGTACGAAGGAATCCGCCAGGGCTTCCTGAAGACCTCGCTGAAAGACGTCAAGGCGGGCGCAACCGCGTTCGCCGCCGCAGCGCGGAAGGCGAAGCAGCCCGACCTCGCGAAAGAGGCCGACGCCGTCGCGAAGAGCGCCGACCTCGACAAAGCCCGCGTCGCCTTCGCCGCCCTCTCGACCTCGATGATCAAGCTGCAGGCGACGACCAAAGGCGCCCGCCCAGCGGTCTACTACTGCCCGATGATCCGCAAGGAATGGCTCCAGCCGAAGGGAGAAGTTGGCAACCCGTACGACACGGCGATGGCCATGTGCGGGGCGCTGAAATCCGAGTAAGCGTTCCCCGTAACCCTCCCGTTCCCACAAATTAACGCCTCGTGACCGCGAACCCGCGTTAGCGTCCGCGACACATGCGTGTCGTGCTCCCCTTCCTCACCTTCTTCTCCGTGCTCTGCGGCTACTTCGTGCTGCGGCCGGTGCGCGACGAGATCGGCGCGCGCGCCGGCATCGAGAATTTGCCGTGGCTCTTCACCGCCACGTTCGTGGCCACGCTGCTCCTGGTCCCCTTCTTCGGCTGGATCGTGGCGCGCGTGCCGCGGCGCGCCATCGCCACGGCCACCTACGCGCTCTGCGCGGTCGCGCTCCTCGCCACCTATGCGGGGCTGCAGAGCGGCGGTGACATCGTGGCGTGGGGGACGGCGCTCTTCGTCGGCATTTCGGTGCTGAACCTCTTCATCATCTCCATCTTCTGGAGCCTGATGTCGGACGCGTACACCGAAGCCGAGGCGCGGAAGATGTACGGCATCATCGCCGTCGGCGGGACGGCCGGGGCAGTCACCGGGCCGGCCCTTACCGCCATCCTCGCTCCACTCATCGGGCCGATGAATCTCCTCCCGATCTCGGCAGCGTTTCTCGGGCTGGCGGCCGTGCTCTCGACGCTCGTGCCGCGGAGGGCGGACGCCCCTCCCCAGCAGCGCATCGGCGGCAGCATCCTGGCCGGCATCAAGCTCACGTTCTCCTCGAAAATGCTGCTGCAGGTCGCGCTGATCATCGTCTGCTACACCACGATCTCGACCATCATCTACTTCGAGCAGGCCGACATCGTGAAGAAGACCATCACCGACTCCGGCGAACGGACACGCTTTTTCGCCCTGCTCGACCTGACCAACAACATCATCACCGTGATCACCCAGGCACTGATCACGCGCGGCATCCTGACCCGGTTCGGACTGCGCACCGCGCTCACCGCCGCTCCGCTGCTGATCGGCACGGGTCTGGCGGTTCTGGCCGTGTTCCCGGTGCTCGGCCTGATCGCCGTGCTGCAGGTCATCCATCGCGTCGGAGAGCACGGCTTCACCCGTCCCGGCCGCGAGGTCCTCTTCACGGTCGCCGATCCGGAGGCGCGGTACAAGGCGAAGAACTTCATCGACACGTTTGTTTACCGCGGAAACGACGCGCTCGTCGCCTGGCTGATCGGCGCCCTGCATGCCGCCGGTGCGGGCATCGTTGGGATCTCGATGCTCGGCGTCGGCGTAGCGGCCGGCTGGGTCGCCAACGGCTATTCGCTGGGGAGGAAACATGATCGCGAAAATGTCACGCCGTGAAGCCATCGCGCTCCTCGGATACGGCGCCCTCGCCTCGCAGGCTTTCGGAAAGACGCAATCCATGCTCACCCGCCCCATCCCTTCCTCGAAAGAACGCCTGCCGGTGATCGGCCTCGGCACGTGGCAGACGTTCGACGTCGGCGCCGCCGAGTCAGCGCGCAAGCCGCTCGCCGACGTGCTGTCGCTCTTCGTCCAGCTCGGCGGCCGCGCGGTCGATTCCTCCCCGATGTACGGCCGCTCCGAGACGACCCTCGGCGACCTGGCGGTGAAGCTCGGCCTGCGCGACCAGCTCTTCATGGCCACGAAGGTCTGGACCTCCGGCCGCAACGCCGGCAGCGAGCAGATGCAGGACTCCGAGCAGAAGCTGCGCGGGAAGGTCGACCTGATGCAGATCCACAACCTCCTCGACGCCGACACGCACCTCGACACCCTCCGCCGCTGGAAGGCCGAGAAGCGCATCCGCTACATCGGCATCACCCACTACACCTCCGGCGCCTACGCCCAGCTCGAGACGTACATGCGGCGCCCGGGCATCGACTTCGTGCAGCTCAACTATTCGCTCGCGGAGCGCCAGGCCGAGCAGCGCCTCCTCCCGCTGGCGCAGGAGCGGGGAATCGCCGTGCTCGTGAACCGCCCCTTCGGCGCCGGCTCGCTCTTCCGCGACTCGCGCAACAGGCCGGTACCCGGCTTCGCGAAGGAGCTCGGCGCCACGAGCTGGGCCGAGCTCTTCCTCAAGTTCGTGATCTCCCACCCCGCCGTGACCTGTGCCATTCCGGCAACTTCGAAGACCGAACACCTCCGCCAGAACATGAATGCGGGCCGTACCCCCCTCCCGGATGCTCCGACGAGGAAGAAGATCGCCGCAGCCTTGTTAGAATGACCGCCATGCGTCAGAAAATCGCGTTCTCCCTCGCCCTCTCGCTGCTCCTCGCCATCACTGCCTTCGCGCAGGACGTCAAGCCCGCCGGCAAGCTCACGAAAGTGGAGACCAAAAAGGTCTGCATGATCAACGAGCACAACATGGACAAGGACCAAATCCCTGTCGAGATCGACGGCAAGACCTACTACGGCTGCTGCGACATGTGCAAAAAAGCCCTCGCCGAGAACCCCGACAAGCGCGTCTCCACCGACCCGGTCACCGGCAAGCAGGTCGACAAAGCCACCGCCGTCATCGCCGCCCAGGCAGACGGCCGCGTCTTCTACTTCGAAAGCGACGAGACGCTGGCCAAGTACAACGCGAGCGTGAAGTAAGAGGAGCGGTCTTATGGAGTGCGGTAACGCGCGTTACCGCACTCCATAAGAGGCCGGTCGTCCTTCGCAAGCTCAGATGACCGGCTATCTCACGACTTCGTCGCGAACAGCTCCCGCAGCCCCACCCGCCCCCCATCCCCGTTCAGCCTCGCCAGCCGTTCCTCCACCTCGCCGAGAGTCCAGCACTCCTCCGCGGGGATCTCGGTGACGCCAACCGCCTCGTTGAGCTCGCAAACGTCGCGATACTCGATTTCCGCCTCGTGATCGAGCCAGCGCAAAGGCAAACCCTGCGTCCGGCAGACATACGGGCGAACCTCGTAGATGCGGCATTCGCCCTCGGCGCCGAGGAAGGCGCAGCGGCCGGGAGGGTGTGGTGAGGCGGTGGCCAGAAGCGCGGCAGCACCAGAGCGGATCCGCTCCGCCTCCACCTCGAACACCGTGATGCCGTCCACGCAGCAGCCGAAGCAGCCGCGGCGGCATTCGAGCTTGCCTTCGTGATGTTTAGCCAGTGCCGAGGCACGGGCATCGACTTCGGCGTGGAGTTTGTCGAGCATGGTGATTGGTGTCGGATGACACCTGACACCCACCCCCAACCGGCAACCCGAGCTAACCTCTTCCCCTACTTCCTGTCTAACGAGATCGAATGGAACCGACGGACATCGAGCTGGTGGAGCGGGTACGGGGAGGGGACGACGACTCGTTCCGGCTCCTCGTCGAGCGCCACTCGCGCGCCCTTTACCGCTCCGCGTACCGGGTCACCGGCAACGCTGCCGACGCCGACGACGTGGTGCAGGAGGCGTTTCTCCGCTCCTACCGCGCCCTGGCCAGCTTCGATTCGCGCGCCACCTTCACCACCTGGCTGCACCGCATCGCCATCAACTGCGCGCTCGACCTGCTCGACTCGCGCAAACGGCGCGACGGACGCATCAGCGACGGCGAAGACCTCTCCCTCCTCCCCTCCCGGGCCGCCACCCCCGACCGGGTGGTCCTCGGCTCTGAAATGCAACGCGCCATCGCCGCGGCGATGGCCGAGCTCACCGGCAACGAGCGCACCGCGTTCGTGCTCCGACACTTCGAGGGAATGCCGCTCGAAGAAATCGGCCAGATCCTCGGCACGAAGCTGAACGCGACGAAGAACACCGTCTTCCGCGCGGTCAAGAAACTGAGGCAGCAACTGCAGCCTTTCACGGGATCCCTCGTATGAACCACCTCTCTCAGGAAGACCTCATTCTCCGCTACTACGGCGAGCTGGACGCCGACACCCATCTCGGCGAGTGCGCCGAATGCCGCGACGAGCTCGCGCGCCTCGGCCGTGTCCTCGAACAGGTCAACGCCATCGAAGTCCCCGAGCCCGAAGCAGAGTACGAAGCGCAGGTCTGGAACCGCCTCTCCTGGCGCCTGCGCGGCGAGAAACGCAAATCGCGCAACGTGACCAGGTGGCTCGCCGCCGCGGCCATGATCGCCATCGCCTTCCTCACCGGCCTGCTCGTCAACCGCAAACAGGACGTGCGGCCGCAGGTCGCGGAGACCACCACCGCGCCTCGCCCCGCCGCGACTCCGGTGAACGCCACCGCTGTCGCGAGCACCGAGACGACCGCGTCGAACCGGAACCCCGGCGCCGGTACACAGCAACAGCGCGACCGGATCCTGCTGGTCGTGGTCGGCGACCACTTCGACCAATCGGAGCGGATGCTGGTCGAGCTGACCAACCTCACCCCCGCGGGTGAAACCGACATTGCTCCCGAACAGAAACGCGCGGAAGAACTGCTTGCAAGCAACCGCCTTTACCGCAGGACCGCCGTCGATCGCGGCGAGGAGAACGTGGCCACGCTCCTCGACGAGCTCGAACCGGTCCTGATGCAGATCGCGCACGCACCGTCGCAGGTGAGTGCAAACGAGCTTCGCAGGATGCAGAAACGCGTCGAAGCGAAAGGGCTCGTCTTCAAGCTCCGCGTCGTACGCGCAGGCGTCCGCAGCGAAGCCAACCTTCCACAAACACCGACGATTTGACGGGGACCGACATGAACGTAAAGAAACTCCTGGCCGCATTCGCATTCGCTGCGACCCTCATCAACCCGATCCTCCACGCCGCACCGGCGCCTTATCCGGAGCCGGCGGACGAACGCTCCGAGCGTGAAGCCGACCTCTACGAAGAAGGCACCGACGCCATCGACGACGAGAACTGGGACGAGGCGGTGCGCACCTTCGCCCGCGTGGCGGAAATGAAAGGCTCTCGCGCCGACGGCGCGGTCTACTGGAGCGCGTACGCGCTGGAGAAGCTCGGCCGCAAAGCCGAGGCGCTGAAGACGATCGACGGGCTGAAGAAAGCGTATCCGAAGAGCCGCTGGCTCGACGATGCGCAGGCCCTCGCGCTCGAGCTGCGCCAGTCGAGCGGCGAGCGCGTCTCCCCCGCCAGCGTCGAAGACGACGACCTGAAGATGATCGCCATCAACTCGCTGATGCACACCGATCCCGAGAAAGCGTTCCCGCTGGTCGAAAAGGTCATCAGGAACGGCAAGAACTCGAAGAAGGTACGCGAGCGCGCCCTCTTCGTCCTCAGCCAGTCCAGCTCCGCGAAGGCGCAGGCCCTCCTCGCCGACATCGCCCGCGGCAACGCGAACCCCGATCTCCAGAAGGACGCCGTCCGCTACCTCGGCATCTCCGGCAGTGCGCAGAGCCGCCAGCTCCTCGCCGACATGTACGCCTCCGTCAACTCGGAGAGCGTGAAGAAGGAGATCATCCGCGCCTTCATGCTCTCCGGCGACAAGACCCGCGTCCTGGCCGCCGCACGCACCGAGAAGGATCCCGAGCTGCGCGAGGAAGCGATCCGCAACCTCGGCATCATGGGCGGCCGCGCCGAGCTGGCGCAGATGTACGCCGGCGAGACCAACACGGAGGTCAAGGAAGCGATCATCCAGGCGCTCTTCATCAGCGGCGACACCGACAAGATGGCCGAGCTCGCGCGCACCGAGAAAGACCCGGACCTGCGCGAGGACGCGATCAAGAAGCTCGGCCTGATGGGCAGCAAGACCGCCCCGCTCCTGCTCTCGCTCTACGCGAGCGAGACCAATGTGGAAGTGAAGGACGCCGTGATCGACGCCCTCTTCCTTCAGGGCAATGCACGTGCGCTCATCGACCTCTCCAAGAAAGAGACGAACCCGGAGCTGAAGCGCGAGGCGATGAAGAAGCTCTCGCTGATGCAGAACGACGAAGCGCTCGAGTACATGCTCCAGATCCTCAACAATTAAAAGGACGCCAGCGCCATGAAGACGACGACACGACTCCTCGTTGCACTGTTCGTCGCAACACCGATGCTCGCGGCGAACTGGATCGGCTGGAACGTCCCCACTCGCAGCTCGACCCGCGTCAACTACCGCGGCGAGAACTACTGCACCGGCTCCGGACGCCTCGTCCTGGCCGTGCGCATGGACGGCGACCTGGTGGAAGACCTCCGCTTCTTCGACCCCGTGTGCGAGCCCGACTTCGACGGGCTCGCCATCGAGATGCGCACCATGACCCCGGAAGCCAGCATCGACTGGCTGGTCGCGCATCTCGCCACCGCGGACGACGAAAACGAGCTCGTCACCGCCATCGCCCTCCACGAGCACGACAAAGTCGTCCCGACCCTGATCCCCCTTGCGCGCACCAATCCCGACCGCGACGTCCGCCGCCAGGCCATCTTCTGGCTCGGCCAGAAAGCCGGCGCTAAAGCCGCCGCCGAACTGCGCCGCTCCGTCGACGAAGACCCCGACGACGAAGTCCGCCAACACGCCGTCTTCGCCATCTCCCAACTCCCCCACGACCGCAGCGTCCCCATGCTCATGGAGCTGGTAAAAACCCACAAGAGCCGCGAGGTACGCAAACGCGCCATGTTCTGGCTCGCGCAGACGGATGACCCGAGGGCGCTGGACCTGATCGAAGCGATCCTGACGCGGTAGTTTGGAGTGCGGTGACTTCGTCACCGCGCTCCATAGCGGTCCCCACCCTCCTGTCCTCCTGAGCGAGGGCGGCGGAAGGGGGGAGCGAAGGACCCCCCTTCCCACAACGCGCGCGCACCGCAGTCGCTGCTGACACCTAGGAATACCCCGACACGTCTTCGTGTACACTCACACGAGACGGTGAAGAAGCGCGAGCTCGAGAGGCGTCTTCTGGCATGCGGATGGCGTTTCTTACGCCACGGCGGCCGACATGACGTCTGGACCGATGGCGAAGGCGAGGAGTACGTGCCGCGCCATGCCGAGGTGAACGAACAGCTCGCACGAGCTATTTTGCGCAAGGCGTGCAAGGAACGGACATGAGATTCGCGGGAAAACTCGTTCGAGATGGCCGTTGGTGGTTGGCTGAAATTCCGATGCTCGACGCTTTGACGCAAGGCCGCACGCGACGCGAGGCGCTCGAGATGGTGAAGGACTGGCTCGAAACCGCCGTGAACCGCGGCGACTTCCACGCCACCGTACATGACAAGGGCCGCGCTGAATTCGAGGTCTCCGGGTCTGACGCGACGTCTATGGTGGCGCTTCTACTGCGTCGCCGGCGCGCGGCAAGCGGCGCGTCTCTGAGAGAGATGGCCTCGCGACTCGGCGCGACATCGCGAAATGCCTACGCGCGATATGAGCGGGGCGAAGCTGCGCCGACTCTGGAAAAGCTCGACGCCTTGCTCAAGGCGACGTCGCCGGGCGGAGACTTCGTCATCCGGGAGACGCAATAACCCAACGACGGCTCGACCGCCGGCACGAAGCGGGCCGCCATCCCCTCGTACGCACCGCGACAAAGCTCGTCGACCGGCTCCACGGCGACGTTTCGCAATCCCACTGGCGCCACCTGCCCCACGGTCATCCCGAGCGTCGAGCGAGGAACCTGGGCGGGCGGGGATACGCAGCACGAGCGGTAGTCCGTAGACGTTCCGAACGTACGTCAACCGCCCACCATGACGCACCAAAAAGAACCGTGGGGCTCGCGTCGCGAACCCCACGGCGTCTCACTGCATTACCGGCGACGATGACGCGTCATCTTGCGACTGCCGTAATCGTCGATCGGGCGTATCGGATGGAATGTGCCGCGGTGTGGCTTCCGGCCGTATCGGCTCTTCATCAGAGGTCCTTGCCGGCCTTGAAGTCGTGCTGGCTGTCGGGGTCACCGCCGGCGAGAGTTTCGAGCGTCTCGACGAGGAGCGTGATCGCGGAACGCCACGCCCACGGGAGCAGCGGCAGCGACGCGATCGCCGCCAGCAGCGGCCGCACCGCGCGGTAGACGCGCAACACACGCTTCACCTGGTCGCTTTGGGCGATCGGGAGCAACGTGTTCTCGTACGAAATGGCCTTGATGTCGAGCGCCCGCACGCTGCGGTCGATCTCGTTGTAGGTGGGCGTGGTGAAGAGCTGGGTGGTGGTACTCATAGTTTGTCCTTTCTTTCGGTTAGTGCTGCGAGTTCCGGCGGGTGGTGGAAGAGACGGGACGGTTGCGCCACTTCGGCCGACGGCCGGACGGGAGCGGGGATGGCTGGCTTTTGATGCGCAGCCGCTCGACGCCGAACAGAGGCTGCTCGAGGCCGACCGCGGCCCACGCGCCTGCGATGACGCGTTGGATATAGCCGCCGTTTCCATATAGCTCGCCGGCCAGGTCGACCGTTGCGCGGGCGAAGTCGCTGAAACCGTCGTCGCTCCGCAGGCGTTGCGTCACGGCCATGTACCAGACGCGCCCGACCACATCCCAGGTCACGCCGCCGATGGTGGTCGCGGCGAGATAGAAGGCGTGGTTCGGGATCCCCGAGTTGATGTGCACGCCGCCGTGATCGTCCGTGGTGTGCAGATACGCGCGGATGTGCCAGGGCTGCGGGTCGCGCCCGAGGAAGGGGTCGTCGTAGGCGGTTCCGGGCGCGGCCATCGAGCGAATCCCCTGGCCGAGAATCCCGGGTGCCAGGAGGTCGGCGCCGATCAGCCAGTCGGACTCGTTCGCGGTCTGGTTGAGTTTGTACTGCCTGACCATGATGCCGAAGGCGTCGGAGATGTGCTCGTTGAGCGCGCCGGATTCACCGCTGTAGCCGAGTGATGCCGTGGCGTCGGTAATGCCGTGCATCAACTCGTGCGCGGTGATGTCGATCGACGAGGTGAAGCGGTTGAAGAGGTGACCGTCGCCATCGCCGTAGACGATCTGCCGTCCATTCCAGACCGCGTTCTGGAACCCGGTTCCGTAGTGGACGGTAGAGTCGAGACGAAGGCCGCGGTTGTCGATGGAGTGACGCTTGAAGTTGGTGGCAAAGAAGTCGAGGGTGGTACCGGTTCCCTGCCATGCTTCGACGGCATGCACGTCCGTGCTGCGTTTGTGGTCGCTCATGACGAGCTTGCCGGGAAGTTGCCACTGCTGACGGGCGTCGTAGACGTTCCGCCGCTTTCGACGCGACGGCGTTTCCGGTGTGGCTGGCAACAGAGCGCGGTCCGGCACCGCCTCGAGTCGGTGCATCTGGTCGAGGGTGAGCCGCGCGCGCCTCTGCGCCTCGGCGTCGAACGTCTGCTCGGCCAGCCGTTGCAGCATGTGCCGGGGGATGACGCCGCACACGTAAGGATGTATGTTTCGCATTGACCTGGTTCTCTCCTTGTTTTGAACGACGGGTGTGGGTTCCGGGTCAGGAGGACCGCGTTCACGCGCGGCCCTCCGACTTTGGTCGAGACGGTTAGGTGGCCTGTGGCTGCGGCGCGGTGCTGCCCGCCGCTTTCACCTCCTTTCTCGGACCCTTGCGGTTCAGGTCCCGCTTGAGATTGAGGACGTGCATGCCGACCACGGCTCCCGACGGGTCGCGTGCAAGCCCCTTCGCGATCGCGTAGATCTGCAGTGCGTCCGCCGTCAGCAGCGAGCGCTTGGAGTTCACCGTGAACTCCAGGCTTTGCTGAAAGGCCGTGACCTTGTCGAGCACCGGACGGAACGCTTCGATGAACTGCAGTGCGTCCCTGGCGGCGACAGGATCCAGTTTGTTCAGCAGCTGGAGCTCGGGCGTCTGCTCGACGGTGTGGATCGCCGTGGCGAGAAAGACGAGGGGCACGTTCAGGTGTGACCGCACGAACGGTGCGGTTGCGATGTGGCTGACTTCGAGATCCGGCACGACGGTGCCGAGAGCATCGAGGTCTTTCATCAGCGCATCCGCGAGCTGTTGATAGTGCGTGACCGTCGGCGTAGCCGGCGCGGAGACCGCGCCGTCGGCCTGGGTCAGGCGATTGAGGGGGGTAGAGACGATTCGGGAAGACAAAACAGTAGATTCCTTTCCGCCGCGCCGTGACACACCGGTGGCACCGCGCGGCAAGCGAGTTGGTTACCTGCGCCGCTTCGGCCGAAGCGAGACAGGCGATGGGCACGTGCACGTGCCGGGTTTCGAGGACCGATCCTCGAAAGCTTAGACGCAGCTGGTGGGCCTATAGGTTCCAGTAATTCGGTTACCGAACTGTTACGTAGACACGGATACGTTCCCCCGCGCTGATTGCAAAGGGGTTACTGACGTGCAAGCGTCGCGGGTGCGCCTAAACTGCGCGACGTGGTGGTGAGTTAAGCATCTCCCGAGATGGTCAAGCATCTTGCGAGGTCGTTAAGCATCTCCAAGAGGTCGTTAAGCATCTCCCCGAGGTCGTTAAGCATCTCCGCGAGATCGTTAAGCATCTCCCCGAGGTCGTTAAGCATCTCCCGAGGCCGTTAAGCATCCCCGCCGTTCAGCATCCGAGGGAGACGCGGAACTGTGCGCTATGGGTGCCATCCTGATACACTGACCCGGTCATCCGACGTCGGAGTCTGGGCTATGTCTCTTCCTGTCAAACGTCCTCCGTATCCATTCGCCGCTTCGGTCGGCAGGCAGATCCGAGAAGCGCGCGTCGCGCAAGGGCTCTCGATCCAGAAGTTGTCGAGGAGCTCGAAGGTCAGCCGCCGTCACCTGACCGAGTTGGAGAAGGGCTCGAACGTCACGCTCGGCGTTGCGCGCAGCGCGATGCTCGCCCTCGGGATCCGTACGCTGGATCTCGGCGACGGCGAGCTCATCACCGTGCCCGGCGCGGCCGGCGGCGGGACGGACCTCCTGAACGCGGCGCAACAGCTCGAGCTTGGAGCCGCACTCGTGCTGCGTGCGTCGGCAACGATCCGGACGGCCGCGGGCGCGTCAGCGGGGATTCAGCAGAAAGACCTGGTGCGGAACGAACTGGTCGAGAAAGCCACCGCGCTGATCCAGCACTTCGGGTCGCTCGATACCCCGGAAAAGCTCGAGGCGGTCAAACAGGTCGTTCAGGATGCCGAGCTCGCACCCGCCGACCATCCCGTGAAACAGGCGACACCCGGGAACCGAAAGGCGAGCGCCTAGTAGGAATCGGCCCCCTCCCCCTTTTCCTCCCTCTGAACTTTCTTCCATCCTTCGGGTAGGGAACCTCCGCTTGAGGTCACTCCTTACGGTGATGTCGGTGATGTCAGGGACCGTCGCTATCCACGTTGAAGAGATCCGCTGCACGGACGGTCTCGCCCGACAGGAGCCGGCAAGCTGCGACTATGGCCACCATGCAACGGCGGCCAGGCTCCATCCGTCCCTGACGAATGCGCAGCAGATGCTGACGGGAGTACCCGGTCTCCCGCGCGAGCTGAGTGGGTTTGATGCCCCTGCTCCTGATGAACGTCTCCAGCTTCGTCGTCATCGTCGCTTCCTGCGCGCATCAGTTGTTACTGCGCCTATGGAACATAGGCTCATGTGTCTATGGGTGTCAACTCTGCTACACTCGCAGAACCTTAAAAGTGTCTGGAGGTTCCAGATGTCACGCCCTGCTACTGGTCCTGCGGGGAGCTCGCCGCGAAAGCGGCAACGCTGATCCGGGACTTCGAAGCGCACGTAGAAAGCCTCGATTCCGAGAAACAGGTGGACGCACTCACCATACTGGTACAGGCGTCCCTCGCACCGCCCGACGATCCGGCAAGAACAGAAGCGAAGTCCAAGAAACGGAAAACGAGTGCCTAGAGGTTAACGCGTGGGTCTGAACAAGGAATTGAGAGAACTGGCGGCGCGCTTCAAGTCGTGGTTGAGCGATACGTCCGCGTTGGATTCTGCGGTCGTCCGTGAAGTGCTGGCGCTGCCGCTGTCCGACTGGCGCGCATTCTACGAATCGTACGCCACAGCAGAACGAGCGATGCTTACTGAAGCCCTGCTCGTCCGCGGATCCGTCACTCAGGTCCAAGCACCGAAAGAGGCGGTGCCGATCTGTCGTTTGGCGATCAACTTCGCGAAATCCTACGTCGGTCGGACGGCCGATGAGCAGAGTAGAGCCATACTGCTCGAAGGCGACTCATGGCGCGAGTGCGCGTACTCACAGTTTCGGCTTGGCGATTTCGTAGATGCTCAGCAAGCAGCCAACGAAGCGGCCTTCAACTATAGCGTGCTGCTGAACGACGGCGAACCCGGAGAGCTTTCCCTACATGGCGATGTCCTTGCGCACTATATAGGGGTCATTGGCGATTATTATCGCAACGGGGCGATTAGCGCCGAACCGCTCAACGGGTATAAGCGCGTAGCGATGGAGAACGCGACCCGACTCGGCGTGCTCATCGGCCAGATCCTTCACAGTCTTGGAAAGACGGAGGATGGTCTCGCGATGATCGAAAGGTCATGCGAAGTGCTCCTTTTTCTGGAGAGTAAAGACCGATACGTGGCCGCGCGTAATATCTATGCGCTGGTACTCGGAGAAGCATTGCGGTGGCCCGAGGCATTAGAGGTGTTCGAGTCCACGGCGGCGCTGGCCGCAGAATCAGACGACCTTGAAGTTCAGGCGATCTTGCTTGGCAACATCGGGGCCTGCTACTACTATCTTGGCAATCGCACAAAGGCCAAGGAATGCGCCGAAGTCGCTGTCCAGATGTTGGAGGATTTGGAACGACACATCGACGCGATTCGCCCGCGTACACTATTGGTGCTTCTCCTCATGGAAGAAGGTGAACGGAACAATACGAAGTACCTCAGGGCGGCGGCAGAACTCTTCAAGAGTCGTGCGGCTTGGCTCGCTGCAGGCATGAAGAACGAAGCCGCACGAGTGATGGTGAGGATCATTCGCGCGTTCATCATGGCCGGCCGGCAGCAGAGCATCAATTGGGCAGAGATGAACCGGACGTTCAACGATGCACGCTTGGGACGAGCAGCTCTCGGTGCTCTGCGCTACCTCGAAGATATTGCGGCGCGTCGTACTCTGAACCCTGCTGACGTCGACGACGCAGAGGAGATGCTCGCGCACCTTGCGCCCTCCGGAGAACTCTTCGAGGAAGCGGGGTGAGGCAGAAAATCCGCCCCCACCCCGCAACCGGCGGTGCGCTCTCGTGACGTCAAAGTTTTACGGCTTCGTACCTCCGAGCAGGTCACTATTCCCCTTCACGACACCTCGCACCGCCTTCTTAATGATGCGGACGATCGAAGACCAATCACCGCGATCGCGAGCGCGGATGGTTGCGGGCCCGGTGGTCGACTGCTCGGCGGCGCTGAGCGAGGTGGCGGAAAGCACAAACAGCAGGGCGAGAACACGGACGGACGACTTTGTAAACATGACTCCTCCAGGTCCCGAGTGGGACATCTCAAGTTCTGGAGGAGCGCTCCTCGCCGCTTTAGGAGTGATCCTGACGCGTGTTTCCCTACGGGGGCGCGAATAGCCGCAGGGTTATGTTGCACCATCCCGCCACGTCACGACTCTCCCGCACCAGCGCCACGACGCGGCCGCCACTCTGCGGCACAGCATCGAGCGGTGACGGCTTCCCACCGAAGGTAGCCGCCGCTCGCAGCGTGGGGAAGCCAAGATAGAAGCTGTGAGCCCCGATTCACCCTGAACTCCGCTTGAAAATTGTGACCGGCGCGCCTACGATCATTCCGTGACGACCGACGCTCAAAAACTTCTCGAACAGGCGTTGTCCACACTGACTGTACCGGATCGCGCCGAGCTCGCCGCTCAGTTGCTGGCAACGCTCGACGATCGCGAGCCGGACGTAGAAGCGGCGTGGGCAGCCGAGATTGATCGGCGCGCGGCGGACGCTCGTGCGAATCCGCATGATGATGAAGACTGGCGTGCGGTTCTCGACCAGATCCAGCGGGAAGTACTGACGCGTTGAAACCGGTGCGCCTTCGCGCGCGTGCGCAGCGCGAGCTCCGTGAGGCTGCGGATTGGTATCGCGACCGGAGCCCCGATGTAGCTGAACGCTTCGCAGCCGAGGTTCGAGAAGCGCTCCAACACCTCGAGCGATTTCCCCGAAGCGGTGCGTTCGTTCCCGGAGCGAATGATCCCGAGGTGCGGCGCCTGCCAATCCACAACTTCCCGTATCACATCGTGTTCATTCGTTTGGACACGCACATCTCGGTTCTCGCAATCGCGCATGACCGGCGAAAGCCCGGTTACTGGAGGGCGTAAACCTTGATGCGCAAATCTGCGGAGAGATTAACGAGCTCCGCGAACAAATTTGGAGTGCGGTGACCGCAGGAGGGTGTCTCAAAAGTCCGATTTGCGTCACTCCTTAGATGAGGAGAGGGCGAGCGGATGAGTCGACAGCTTCGAGCGGATTACACGACACAGTTTCTGTTTCCGCGATCGTTGGAAGACT